>NZ_CP077089.1:1047500-2282500 GCF_014268445.2 Pseudomonas tensinigenes | reverse complement strand
TCCGCCGAGGTTGTCCGAGGGATGGCCCCATTCGGCGGCGAGCCAGGTGTCGTTGTAGTCGAGCCAGCGAACGATGCAGCCGATGTCCCACGCGGCTTTCACCGGGTCGAGGCGATAGCTGGTGCCGGGAACCCGCGCACCGTAAGGAACCACTGTCCCTTCGACGATCGGGCCAAGGTGCTTGGTGCATTCGGGGAAACGCAGTGCCAGCAGGCCGCAGCCCAGTGTGTCCATCAGGCAATTGCGGGCGGTGTCGAGAGCTTCGGCGGAGGTGACTTTGAAGGTGAGGACGTAATCGGCGATGTCCTGCAGGACATGATCGTAGTCGGGGCGGTTGTTCAGGTCGACGTTGGCGCTCATTGCGGTTCTCCTGTGCGGGAATGATGAGTGGGTGCGGTCTTCCTCAGGGCTTGGCGGGTTTGGTCGGGTTGATTGCAGGTCTGGGGTGCCTGCTTGTTTTGGGTTTCTTCAGTGGGTGGGCCCCTCACCCTAGCCCTCTCCCGAGGGAGAGGGGACTGATTGGGGGATGCTGTAGAGGTTCACCGAAGTGAACGATCTGCGCTGAATCCATAATCGAGCAGGTGAATATCAAACTTCAGCCCGCCCGATCCGCCCTCACTGAATCCATAATCGCCCCGATCTTTCAGGTCGATGTACATCTCCGGACACCTCGGTCGGCCCCTGAATCCATAATCGCCTCGATCTTTCAGGTCGATGTACATCTCCGGACACCTCGGTCGGCCCCCTCTCCCTCCGGGAGAGGGCTGGGGTGAGGGTAAAAGCTCTCGGATCAGAAGGAATCTCCGGGAATGCGTACGTAACCCTCCATCAGGACACGCGCGCTACGGCTCATGATGGCTTTCTTCACCACCCACTCGCCGTTTTCCAGACTGGCTTCAGCACCAACGCGCAACGTCCCGGACGGATGCCCAAAACGCACGGCATTCCGTTCAACGCCACCGGCAGCAAGGTTTACCAACGTGCCGGAAATGGCCGCCGCCGTACCAATCGCCACCGCCGCCGTACCCATCATCGCGTGATGCAACTTGCCCATCGACAACGCCCGCACCAGCAAATCCACGTCACCAGCGCCAACCGCTTTGCCACTGGAGGCCACGTAATCCGCAGGCTTGGCAACGAACGCAACTTTCGGCGTGTGCTGCCGCTTGGCCGCTTCATCCAGATTCGATATCAGCCCCATGCGCAACGCGCCATAAGCCCGAATCGTCTCGAACATCTGCAACGCTTTCAAGTCGCTGTTGATCGCGCTCTGCAACTCGGTGCCGGTGTAACCAATGTCTTCGGCGTTGACGAAAATCGTCGGGATACCGGCGTTGATCATGGTCGCCTTGAAAGTACCAACACCCGGGACTTCCAGCTCATCGATGAGGTTGCCGGTAGGAAACATCGAACCACCGCCACCCTCTTCTTCCGCCGCCGGATCCATGAACTCAACCTGCACTTCAGCGGCCGGAAAGGTCACGCCGTCGAGTTCGAAATCACCGGTTTCCTGCACTTCGCCGTTGGTGATTGGCACGTGGGCAATAATCGTTTTGCCGATGTTGGCCTGCCACACGCGCACCACCGCGACACCGTTGTGCGGAATGCGGCTGGCATCGACCAGACCGTTGCTGATGGCAAACGAACCGACCGCAGCCGAAAGGTTGCCGCAGTTACCGCTCCAGTCCACAAAGGGCTTGTCTATCGAGACCTGACCGAACAGGTAATCGACGTCGTGATCAGCCTTGATGCTTTTCGACAGGATCACGGTTTTGCTGGTGCTGGAGGTGGCGCCGCCCATGCCGTCGATCTGCTTGTCGTAGGGGTCGGGGCTGCCAATTACGCGCAGCAGCAAAGCGTCGCGAGCCGGGCCGGGGATCTGTGCCGCTTCGGGCAGATCCTTGAGGCTGAAGAACACGCCTTTGCTGGTGCCGCCGCGCATGTAGGTGGCGGGGATTTTAATCTGTGGTGCGTGAGCCATGGTTGCTCCTCAAAGGACCAAGGGACTCATCATCCCTTGGTCCCTAACTTGTTTTAAACGGCAACCGCCGACTCTTCGAGGAAGTCCTGAGCGAAGCGCTGCAACACGCCGCCGGCCTCGTAGATCGACACTTCTTCAGCGGTATCCAGACGGCAAGTCACCGGCACGTCAACGCGCTCGCCGTTCTTGCGGTGGATCACCAGCGTCAGATCCGCACGCGGTTTGCGCTCGCCGATCACGTCATAGGTTTCGCTGCCATCGATGGCCAACGTGTGACGGTCCGTGCCCGGCTTGAACTCCAGCGGCAACACCCCCATGCCCACCAGGTTGGTGCGGTGAATGCGCTCGAAACCTTCAGCGGCAATCGCTTCGACGCCGGCCAGACGCACGCCTTTCGCCGCCCAGTCGCGGGACGAACCCTGACCGTAATCGGCGCCGGCAATGATGATCAGCGGCTGCTTGCGTTCCATGTAGGTTTCGATGGCTTCCCACATGCGCATCACTTGGCCTTCCGGCTCGACACGCGCCAGCGAACCCTGTTTGACCTTGCCGTTTTCCACGACCATTTCATTGAACAGTTTCGGGTTGGCGAAGGTTGCGCGCTGTGCGGTCAAGTGGTCTCCACGGTGGGTGGCGTACGAGTTGAAGTCCTCTTCCGGCAGGCCCATTTTCGCCAGGTATTCGCCGGCGGCGCTGTCGAGCATGATCGCGTTGGATGGCGACAGGTGATCGGTGGTGATGTTGTCCGGCAGCACCGCCAGTGGGCGCATGCCCTTGAGCGGACGTGCGCCGGCCAGCGCGCCTTCCCAGTACGGCGGACGGCGGATGTAAGTGCTCATTTCGCGCCAGTCGTACAGCGGCGTGACTTTCGGGCCGGTGTCTTCGTGGACGGCGAACATCGGAATGTAGACCTGACGGAACTGCTCAGGCTTGACCGAAGACTTCACCACGGCGTCGATTTCTTCGTCGCTCGGCCAGATGTCTTTGAGGCGGATTTCCTTGCCATCGACCACGCCCAACACATCTTTTTCGATGTCGAAACGGATGGTCCCGGCGATGGCGTATGCGACCACCAGTGGCGGCGACGCGAGGAACGCTTGCTTGGCATACGGGTGAATGCGGCCGTCGAAGTTGCGGTTGCCGGAAAGCACGGCAGTCGCATACAGGTCGCGGTCGATGATCTCTTGCTGGATCAGTGGATCGAGCGCGCCGGACATGCCATTGCACGTGGTGCAAGCGAAGGCGACGACGCCGAAACCGAGCTGTTCCAGTTCCGTGGTTAGTCCCGCTTCGTCGAGGTACAGCGCCACGGTTTTCGAACCCGGTGCCAGCGAGGATTTCACCCACGGTTTGCGCGTCAGGCCAAGCTTGTTGGCGTTGCGCGCGAGCAGGCCGGCGGCAATCACGTTGCGCGGGTTGCTGGTGTTGGTGCAACTGGTGATGGCGGCGATGATCACCGCGCCGTCGGGCATTTGCCCCGGCACGTCATCCCACTGACCGGAGATGCCTTTGGCGGCCAGATCCGACACCGCGACGCGGGCGTGCGGGTTGCTCGGGCCGGCCATGTTGCGCACCACCGAGGACAGGTCGAAAGTCAGGCCGCGCTCGTATTGCGCGCCTTTCAAACTGTCTGCCCAGAGGCCGGTGAGCTTGGCGTACTGCTCGACCAACTGCACTTGCTGGTCTTCACGACCGGTGAGTTTCAGGTAATCGATGGTCTGTTGGTCGATGTAAAACATCGCCGCCGTGGCGCCGTATTCCGGGGCCATGTTGGAGATGGTCGCGCGGTCGCCGAGGGTCAGCGCCGCCGCGCCTTCGCCGAAGAACTCCAGCCATGCGCCGACGACTTTCTGTTTGCGCAGGTATTCGGTCAGCGCCAGCACCATGTCGGTGGCGGTGATGCCCGGTTGCAGCTTGCCGGTCAGTTCGACACCGACGCTTTCCGGCAGACGCATCCACGACGCGCGACCGAGCATCACGCTCTCGGCCTCGAGGCCACCAACGCCAATGGCGATCACGCCCAGCGCATCGACGTGCGGGGTATGACTGTCAGTGCCGACGCAGGTGTCGGGGAACGCGACGCCCTCGCGCACCTGGATCACCGGAGACATTTTCTCCAGGTTGATCTGGTGCATGATGCCGTTGCCCGGCGGGATCACGTCGACGTTCTTGAAGGCCTTTTTCGTCCAGTTGATGAAGTGGAAACGGTCTTCGTTGCGACGGTCTTCGATGGCGCGGTTCTTCTCGAACGCCTGCTTGTCGAAACCGCCCGCTTCCACCGCCAGCGAGTGGTCGACGATCAATTGCGTCGGCACCACCGGGTTGACCTGCGCCGGGTCGCCGCCCTGCAACGCGATGGCGTCGCGCAGGCCGGCGAGGTCGACCAACGCGGTCTGGCCGAGAATGTCGTGGCAGACCACACGCGCCGGGAACCATGGGAAGTCGAGGTCGCGCTTGCGTTCGATCAGTTGCTTGAGGGAATCGGTGAGCGTGGCCGGGTCGCAGCGACGCACGAGGTTTTCCGCCAGCACGCGGGAGGTGTACGGCAGAGTGTCGTAACTGCCGGGCTGAATCGCCTCGACAGCCGCGCGGGCGTCGAAATAATCCAGAGGGCTGCCGGGCAGGGTTTTGCGGAATTCTGTGTTCATCGGGTCAGGACTCGGGTCACGGTAGTTTCAAAGGGTGGGGCCAGACACCGACCTCAAAATTCACAACGCCCCTGTAGGAGCTGCCGAAGGCTGCGATCTTTTGATCCTGATCTTAAAAACAAAGATCAAAAGATCGCAGCCTTCGGCAGCTCCTACAGGGATTTCGGTGAATCTCGGATCAGCAGCTGGCACTCACCATTTCAGCGACGTTCGATTGGCACGAACTTGCGCTGTTCGACGCCGACGTACTCGGCGCTTGGACGGATGATGCGGTTGTTGGCACGCTGTTCGAACACGTGCGCAGCCCAGCCAGTCAGGCGCGAGCAGACGAAGATCGGCGTGAACAGCTTGGTCGGGATGCCCATGAAGTGGTACGCCGAGGCATGGTAGAAATCGGCGTTAGGGAAGAGTTTTTTCTGTTCCCACATGGTCTTGTCGATGGCTTCCGAGACCGGGAACAACACCTTGTCACCGACTTCATCGGCGAGTTTTTTCGACCAGCCCTTGATCACCTCATTGCGCGGATCGCTGTCCTTATAGATCGCGTGGCCGAAACCCATGATCTTGTCCTTGCGCTCGAGCATGCCGAGGGTGCCTTTGATCGCCTCTTCCGGCGACGCGAAACGCTCGATCATTTCCATCGCCGCTTCGTTGGCGCCTCCGTGCAACGGGCCGCGCAGCGAACCGATGGCGGCGGTCACGCAGGAATACAGATCGGACAGGGTCGACGCACAAACGCGGGCGGTGAAGGTCGAGGCGTTGAATTCGTGTTCGGCGTAGAGGATCAGCGAGACGTTCATGACTTTGACGTGCAGTTCGCTCGGCTTCTTGTCGTGCAGCAAGTGCAGGAAGTGGCCGCCGATGGTTGGCTCGTCGCTGACGCAATTGATGCGTTTGCCGTCGTGGCTGAAGCGATACCAGTAGCACATGATCGCCGGGAACGCGGCGAGCAGGCGGTCAGTCTTGTCGCGCTGCTCGGAGAAGTCTTGCTCCGGCTCGAGGTTGCCGAGGAACGCGCAACCGGTGCGCATCACGTCCATCGGGTGGGCGTCGGCGGGGATGCGTTCGAGCACTTCTTTCAGCGCTTGCGGCAGGTCGCGCAGCTTGCTCAGTTTGCCTTGGTATTCGTCGAGTTGCGCCTGGGTTGGCAGCTCGCCGTAGAGCAGCAGGTACGCGACTTCTTCAAATTGCGCATCGGCAGCGAGTTCGCGCACGTCGTAGCCGCGATAGGTCAGCCCGGCACCGGCCTGGCCCACGGTGGACAGTGCGGTTTGCCCGGCAACCTGGCCACGGAGCCCGGCGCCACTGAGTACTTTTGCTTCAGCCATTTCTATCTCCAATCTTGAATTTGTTAGGGAGTGTGGCGAAAAGATCGCAGCCTCGTTGCACTCGACAGCTCCTACAGGGGAATGCGGTTCATGTAGGAGCTGCCGCAGGCTGCGATCTTTTGATCTTTATTTCTTGGCGGCAAACAACGCATCGAGCTTCTGCTCGAAGGTGTGGTAATCGATGCGATCGTAAAGCTCCATGCGAGTCTGCATGGTGTCGATGACATTCTGCTGCGTGCCGTCGCGACGGATCGCGGTGTAAACGTTTTCGGCAGCCTTGTTCATCGCGCGGAACGCCGACAGTGGATAGAGCACCAGCGACACGTCGGCGCCGGCCAGTTGCTCGGTGGTGTACAGCGGTGTCGAACCGAACTCGGTGATGTTGGCCAGGATCGGCGCTTTCACGCGGTTGGCGAACAGCTTGTACATTTCCAGCTCAGTGATCGCTTCCGGGAAGATCATGTCGGCGCCTGCCTCGATGCACGCCGCCGCGCGATCGAGTGCCGATTCCAGACCTTCCACCGCCAGCGCATCGGTACGCGCCATGATCACGAAGCTGTCATCGGTGCGGGCATCGACGGCGGCTTTGATGCGGTCGACCATTTCCTGCTGGCTGACGATCTCTTTATTCGGACGGTGGCCGCAGCGCTTGGCGCCGACCTGATCCTCGATATGAATCGCCGCCGCGCCGAACTTGATCATCGACTTGACCGTGCGCGCGACGTTGAACGCCGACGAACCAAAACCGGTGTCGACGTCGACCAGCAGCGGCAGATCGCAAACGTCGGTGATGCGCCGAACGTCGGTCAGCACGTCATCCAGACCGGTGATGCCCAGATCCGGCACGCCGAGCGAACCTGCGGCCACCCCGCCACCGGACAGGTAGATCGCCTTGAAACCGGCGCGCTTGGCCAGCAGCGCGTGGTTGGCGTTGATCGCGCCGACCACTTGCAATGGGTGCTCGCTGGCGACCGCATCGCGGAAACGCTGGCCTGGAGTGCTGTGCTTGGAACTCATGACTCACCTCGTTCAGTGGCTGTCTTATTGTGGGCGCCGTCCTGGTAGTGACGGGCGATGTTGCGTTTCGATGCGCCGATGTGACGGCGCATCAACAATTCCGCGAGTTCGCCGTCACGGTCGGCGATGGCATCGAGAATCCGGTGGTGTTCGGCAAAGGCCTGGCGTGGGCGGTTCGGCGTGGTCGAGAACTGGATGCGGTACATGCGCACCAGTTGATACAGCTCGCCGCAGAGCATCTGCGTCAGCGTGCGGTTGCCGCTGCCCTGGATGATCCGGTAATGGAAGTCGAAATCGCCTTCCTGCTGGTAGTAGCCGACGCCAGCCTGAAACGCGGCGTCGCGCTCATGGGTCTCCAGCACTCGGCGCAGTTCGTCGATTTCTTCGACGCTCATGCGTTCGGCCGCCAGTCGGCAGGCCATGCCTTCGAGGGATTCGCGGATTTCGTAGAGTTCGAGCAATTCGGCATGGCTGAGTGAGACCACCCGTGCGCCGACGTGCGGTACACGCACCAGCAGACGCTGGCCTTCGAGCCGATGGATGGCCTCACGCAATGGCCCGCGGCTGATGCCGTAGGTGCGCGCCAGCTCAGGCTCGGAAATCTTGCTGCCCGGGGCGATCTCGCCTTTGACGATAGCCGCCTGAATGCGCCGGAAAACGTTTTCCGAGAGTGTCTCGGAATCGTCGCCGCTGATGACTGGGGGATCGAGTTGATCCAGCATGATTGTCGACACCTTTAAATCCAATGCGGCAAAAACTAGCCAATTAGCCCGAATCAGTCAAAGGATAAATAGGCATTGTCGACAATCGTCTAATAACCTTAAAAGATCGCAGCCTTCGGCAGCTCCTACAGGGCGCACGCAAATCCTATGTAGGAGCTGCCGAAGGCTGCGATCTTTTGATCTTTTATAGACCGCCCCCGGCGCTGGCGCCATAAAACCACCGTGCTAGAATGCCGCCCGCATTTGCTGGCCATTTGTACGGCTTGTCATATAAAGCTGCCAGGCACACGAAGGGCCTTGCGCAAGTTTTGCCAAGGACCTGAACCGAAAACGGAACGCTGCGCACCAGGATTTATGAGACTCAAGCCTTTTCCCACATTCTTTGCCCTGTTTTGCCTGCCCGGCCTCGCCGCCGCGGGGGAAAAAACCGTGTACGGCCTCAACGAATACGCTTCGCTTGACGGCATCAATCTCGAAGTCGCGGCCAAACTCGATACCGGGGCGAAAACCGCCTCGCTGAGTGCCCGCGACATCAAACGCTTTAAACGCAACGGTGAGTCCTGGGTTCGTTTCTACCTGGCCATCGACGCCGCGCACTCGCACCCGATCGAACGGCCGCTGGCCCGGGTCAGCAAGATCAAGCGCCGCGCCGGCGACTACGACCCGGAAGAAGGCAAGAAGTACACCGCTCGTCCGGTGATCGAGCTGGATATCTGCATGGGATCGGCAATGCGCAGCATCGAAGTGAACCTGACCGACCGAAGTGCGTTCCAATATCCGCTTTTGATCGGCTCCGAGGCGCTGAAACGCTTCGACGCGCTGGTCGACCCCAGTCTTAAATACGCTGCCGGCAAACCTGCCTGCACCATCGCCGCTCATACCGCCGAGTAATTTCCATGCGTTCTCTAACCTTCCACCTGAAAATCCTGATCACCATTCTGGTGCTCCTGGGCGTTTCGGTTACGGCCTATCAGATTTTCGTGCTCGGCATCCCGGTGACCGAAGATGCGACCGACGACTTGTGGAACATCGACGCCAAGGTCGAATTCGTCGCCAGCACCAAGGATCCGGTGAAGATCCAGATGTTCGTGCCACCGTTGAGCCGCGATTACGTCAGCCTCAACGAGAGTTTTATCTCCAATAACTACGGCGTCGCTGTGAACCGCGTCGACGGCAACCGCAAGGTCACCTGGTCGGCGCGCCGGGCCAAGGGCAACCAGACGCTTTATTACCGCTTGGTGCTGACCAAGCGTTACACCGCCGAAAAATCCAAGATCAAAGGCCCGACCTTCCGCGACAGCATCGCCATCGAAGGCCCTGAGAAAATCGCCGCCGAAGCCCTGCTCGCGCCGATTCGCCAGCATTCGGCCGACGTCGAAACCTTCATCGGCGAAGCGATCAAACGCGTCAACAACGTCAACGATGACAACGTGAAACTGCTGCTGGCCGGCGATCCGTCGACGCCGCACAAAGCCAAAATCGTCGAACTGCTGCTGTCCATCGCCCACGTCCCGGTGGAAAAGGTCCACACCATCCGTCTCGTCGCCGATCAGCCACAAATGCCTGAACTGTGGCTGCGCAGCTTCAACGGCAACGACTGGCTGTACTTCAACCCGGAAACCGGCGAGCAAGGCCTGCCGACCGACCGCCTGCTGTGGTGGACCGGCGATGAAAACCTGATCACCGTCGACGGCGGCAAGAAAGCCAACGTGACCTTCAGCCTGAACAACAGCGAGATGAACGCGATTCGTCTGGCCAAGCTGACCGACGAGAACACCGACGCCAACTTCCTCGAATACTCGCTGTACGGCTTGCCGCTGCAGACCCAGCAGACCTTCATGATCATGGTGATGATCCCGATCGGCGTGCTGGTGATCCTGATTCTGCGCAACCTGATCGGCCTGCAGACACTCGGCACGTTCACCCCGGTGCTGATCGCCCTCGCCTTCCGCGAGACGCAGTTGGGCTTCGGCATTCTGCTGTTTACCGTGATCACCGCGCTGGGCCTGTCACTACGTTCGTATCTGGAACACCTGAAGCTGCAAATGCTGCCGCGACTCTCGGTGGTGTTGACCTTTGTCGTGGTGTTGATCGCGGCGATCAGCCTGTTCAGTCATAAGCTCGGCCTGGAGCGCGGCTTGTCCGTGGCGCTGTTCCCGATGGTGATTCTGACCATGACCATCGAACGCCTGTCGATCACCTGGGAAGAGCGCGGCGCCAGCCATGCGATGAAAGTCGCGATCGGCACGCTGTTCGCCGCTTCTCTGGCGCACTTGATCATGACCGTGCCTGAGCTGGTTTACTTCGTGTTCACCTTTCCGGCGATCCTGCTGATTCTGGTCGGCTTCATGCTGGCCATGGGTCGTTATCGCGGCTACCGCCTGACTGAGCTGGTGCGTTTCAAGGCTTTCCTGAAGAAGGCTGACACCTGATGTTCGGTTTCTGGAAGACCTGGAAGGCCCTCGAGGCGCGGGGCATCATGGGCATCAATCGGCGTAACGCCGACTACGTGCTCAAGTACAACAAGCGCAGCCTGTACCCGATCGTCGATGACAAGATCATCACCAAGGAGCGCGCGATCGAGGCCGGCATTCACGTGCCGGAGCTGTATGGCGTGATCTCCACCGAGAAGGAAATCGACAAACTCGGCGAGATCATCGGCGGGCGCAGCGACTTTGTGATCAAACCGGCGCAGGGTGCTGGCGGTGACGGCATCATCGTGATTGCCGACCGCTTTGAAGGTCGCTATCGCACGGTGTCGGGCAAGATCCTTGCCCACGAAGAGCTGGAGCATCACATCTCGAGCATCCTCACTGGTCTGTATTCGCTGGGCGGCCATCGTGATCGCGCGCTGATCGAATACCGGGTGACCCCGGATCAGATCTTCAAGAGCATCAGTTATGAAGGCGTGCCGGACATTCGCATCATCGTGCTGATGGGTTATCCGGTGATGGCGATGCTGCGCCTGCCGACCCGGCAGTCCGGCGGCAAAGCCAACCTGCACCAGGGCGCGATTGGCGTCGGTGTCGATCTGGCGACCGGTTTGACGTTGCGCGGCACCTGGCTGAATAACATCATCACCAAACACCCCGACACCACCAACGCGGTGGACGGCGTGCAACTGCCCTACTGGGACGGTTTCATGAAACTCGCGGCGGGCTGTTATGAGCTGTGCGGGTTGGGCTATATCGGCGTTGATATGGTGCTCGATCAGGAGAAAGGCCCACTGATTCTGGAGTTGAATGCGCGGCCGGGGCTGAATATTCAGATCGCCAATGATTGCGGGCTGACGTTGCGCACGCACGCGGTTGAAGCGCGGCTGGAAGAGCTGAAGGCGCGTGGGGTGACGGAGACGGTTGAGGAGCGGGTGGCGTTTACTCAGGAGATGTTTGGGCATATTCCTGCTGTGGAAGGCTAAAAGCTGAAAAACTAAAAGCCCCTCACCCTAGCCCTCTCCCAGAGGGAGAGGGGACTGACCGTGGTGGATGTTCGAGGTACGCCGACCTGAACGTCTTGAGTCGAACTCAGGCTTTGAAAAGCATGAAGATCTGCTCCCGCACTCGAAATATCGAGTCGAACTCAGGTCTTGAAAAGCCCCCGATCTGCCCCCTTCCCCCTCGCCAGCTTGAGATATCGAGCCGAACCTGGATCTTGAAAATCATGAAGATCTGCTCCCTTTCCCCCTCGCCCCCTTGGGGGAGAGGGCTGGGGTGAGGGGGAGGCTTTTGACTTTGATCTGGCATCGGAGAGGACTACAATCCCCACCCCGCCTCAACGGCCGATCTGCCCCGCCCATGTTGAACTGCTCCGTACACCCGCTGCCCTACCGCGCCAATCCCGCCGACTACTTCGCGGCCATCCGCAACGCTCCCGGCGCCGTGCTGCTCGACAGCGGCCGGCCAAGTGCCGACCGTGGCCGTTATGACCTGCTCAGCGCCTGGCCGCTGGAACAACTGGCGGTGTTGCCCGACGAAAGCGGCAATCATTTCCTGCAACGTCTGCGTGACAATCTGAATCGCCTCGGTCAGGCTGATTTGCCAGCGGGTTTCGAACTGCCATTCGCTGGCGGCTTGATCGGCTATCTGAGCTACGACTTCGGTCGTCATCTGGAAAACCTGCCGAGTCAGGCGCGCGATGATCTGCAATTGCCGGACGCGCGTTTTGGCCTGTACGCCTGGGCACTGATCAGCGATCACCAGATGGCCACCAGCCAATTGGTCTTCCATCCGTCCGTGATCGACGGCGAAAAACAACGCCTGATTGAGTTATTCACTCAGCCGCAGGCTGACGCGCTGACACCGTTCAAACTGAACGCCCCGATGACCGCCGACCTTTCGGCCGACGATTACCGCCAAGCCTTCGAACGCATTCAGCATTACATCCAGGCCGGCGATTGCTATCAGGTCAACTTCGCCCAGCGCTTCCGCGCTGAGTGTCAGGGCGATCCGTGGCTGGCTTACTGCAAGTTGCGAGAAGCCTGCCCGACACCGTTCTCCGGTTTCCAGAGCCTGCCCGACGGCGGCGCGGTGTTGAGCCTTTCGCCGGAACGCTTCGTCAAAGTCAGCCAGCGTCAGGTGGAAACCCGCCCGATCAAAGGCACCCGCCCGCGTGGCCTGACCCCGGCCGAAGACGCCGCCAACGCCGCCGAACTGCTGGCCAGCCCCAAGGATCGTGCGGAAAACCTGATGATCGTCGACCTGCTGCGCAACGACCTCGGCCGCTCCTGCCGCATCGGCTCGGTGCGGGTGCCGGAGTTGTTCAGCCTGGAAAGCTATCCGAACGTGCATCACCTGGTCAGCAGCGTCACCGGTGAGCTGGCGAATGATCGTGATGCACTGGATTTGATTGCCGGCAGTTTCCCCGGCGGCTCGATCACCGGCGCACCGAAGATCCGCGCGATGCAGATCATCGATGAACTGGAGCCGACCCGGCGCGGCTTGTATTGCGGCTCGTTGCTGTATCTGGACGTGCGCGGCGAGATGGACAGCTCCATCGCGATTCGCAGTCTGTTGGTCAAGGATGGGCAAGTGTGCTGCTGGGGCGGCGGCGGGATTGTCGCCGATTCGGATTGGCAGGCTGAGTATCAGGAGTCAATTACCAAAGTCAGAATCCTCCTCGAAACCCTGCAGCACCTTTAAAAGCTTAAAAACTTCTCGAGCAGGCTCGCTCCCACAGGGTGAATGCATTCCAAATGTGGGAGCGAGCCTGCTCGCGAAGGGGCCTTTGCAGACGACTACAAACTCAAATCCCGATTCGAGGCCTTGATGAACTCCTGCTTCAACTCGGCAAAGGTGTGCACCGCCGGAAACTGCGGAAACTCCCGAATCACATTCTCCGGCGCATGGAACAGAATCCCCGCATCCGCCTCGCCCAGCATCGTCGTGTCGTTATACGAATCCCCCGCCGCAATCACCCGGTAATACAGGCTCTTGAACGCCAGCACCGACTGACGCTTCGGATCTTTCTGACGCAACTGATAGCTGGTCACCCGCCCGGTCTCGTCAGTGATCAAACGATGGCAGAGCAAGGTCGGGAAGCCCAGTTGGCGCATCAGCGGCTGCGAGAACTCGTAGAACGTATCCGACAGAATCACCACCTGAAAGCGTTCGCGCAACCAGTTGACGAACTCCACCGCGCCATCCAGCGGCTTCAACGTGGCGATCACTTCCTGAATATCCGACAGCTTCAGACCGTGCTCATCGAGGATGCGCAGACGTTGTTTCATCAACACGTCGTAATCGGGAATGTCCCGGGTGGTGGCCTTGAGGGATTCGATTCCGGTTTTTTCGGCGAAGGCGATCCAGATTTCCGGCACCAACACCCCTTCAAGATCCAGGCAAGCAATTTCCACAAGACACTCCCGTTTGTATTGATTATTTGAGTCGAGCGAGGCCGAACTCTAGCGACTCAAAAGCAGGCGCGCAACGCACAGCGCGCCCCGAGCCTCGCAGCTTTTTGTTACCATCGGCCCCATATAGAGCGCCCAGCGCCACCGACCTGTAGGAAGCCGCCCTGATGAGTGCAACGTTCGACGTCGTGGAACTCGCCACGACCTATGCCAATAAATCCGCGCAAGACATCCTCAAACTCGCGTTTGCCGAGTTCGGCGATGAATTGTGGATATCTTTCAGCGGCGCCGAGGATGTGGTGCTGGTGGACATGGCCTGGAAGCTCAACAAGAACGTCAAGGTGTTCAGCCTCGACACTGGCCGCCTGCACCCGGAGACTTACCGCTTCATCGATCAGGTGCGCGAGCACTACAAGATCGACATTGAGCTGGTGTCGCCGGACTACACGAAACTCGAACCGTTCGTGAAGGAAAAAGGCCTGTTCAGCTTCTACAAGGACGGTCATGGCGAATGTTGCGGCATCCGCAAGATCGAACCTTTGCGGCGCAAACTGTCCGCCGTCAACGCCTGGGCAACCGGCCAGCGCCGCGACCAGAGCCCGGGCACTCGTAGCGCCGTGGCGGTGATGGAAATCGATACCGCGTTCTCCACCCCGGAGCGCACACTGTACAAGTTCAACCCGCTGGCGCAGATGACCAGCGAAGAGATCTGGGGTTACATCCGCATGCTCGAGCTGCCGTACAACAGCCTGCATGAGCGCGGCTTTATCAGCATCGGCTGCGAACCGTGCACCCGCCCGGTCCTGCCGAATCAGCACGAGCGCGAAGGTCGCTGGTGGTGGGAAGAAGCGACGCAGAAAGAATGCGGGTTGCATGCGGGGAATATCATTAGCAAGGCCTGATAACCAATTCCAGTGCCCCCCCCTGTGGGAGCGAGCCTGCTCGCGAATGCGTAGTCTGAATCGACATCTTCGTTGACTGATCCAACGTATTCGCGAGCAGGCTCGCTCCCACATTCTGCACATGCACGACCTTAAAAAGGTGTACACACGAATGTCACCATCAGTGCCATTTATGTGTGCACTTTTTACTTTCAGCGCCCTGAAAAGTTACATCGCCGCCAGAAACCCCTCGCCTCCGCCCGCCATCAAAATCCCCCACCAAAAAATAAATACTTGTTCGACCGGTCAATTTTTAAGCACTTATTTTCAAAGACTTAACACGCTCCGATAACTTTTCGAAATGAGTAGCGCTGCGCATAGATCAGCAATTGGCACAAATCTGGCTTTAGTGCATACATGTTTTGTATACAAAACTGCAAAACATAAACACTTTCGATCCGCAAGCCTGAAGCGCCCTATCCCGTACAGGCTGCAGATGCCCCGTAACCAGTGATGTTTGCTGGCCGCGACGAAGATTTGTCGAGCCTGACGGCTCATGCACAGTCATCGCGGCCCTGAACATCAGGAGCCTGCCGGAATGCGTACAAGTCTCTCCAATAACATCGCGCTGAATCTGCCCGCCTCTGCCCTCGACCAGCCGTTACCCGATGAAGGGCTTACCGAGCCGTTACAACTGAGCCCCCGCCTGCACAACAGCGACCTGGCGCCAACCAAGGCCGAAGGTCGGCGCTGGGGCAAATACAGCATCTTCGCCCTGTGGACCAACGATGTGCACAACATTGCTAACTACTCGTTCGCCATCGGCCTTTACGCCCTTGGCCTGGGTGGCTGGCAGATTCTGCTGTCGCTGGGGATTGGCGCGGCGCTGGTGTACTTCTTCATGAACCTGTCCGGCTACATGGGGCAGAAAACCGGCGTGCCGTTTCCGGTGATCAGCCGGATCAGTTTCGGCATCCACGGCGCGCAAATTCCTGCACTGATCCGGGCGGTTATCGCCATCGCCTGGTTCGGCATTCAGACGTATCTGGCGTCGGTGGTTTTCCGTGTACTGCTCACCGCAGTGCATCCCGGCCTCGCCGAATATGACCACGATTCGATTCTCGGGCTATCGACCTTGGGCTGGGTGTGCTTCGTGGCAATCTGGTTCGTGCAGCTGGCGATTCTCGCCTACGGCATGGAGATGGTCCGCCGTTACGAAGCCTTTGCCGGGCCGGTGATTTTACTGACGGTCGCCGCGCTGGCCGCGTGGATGTACTTCCAGGCCAACGCGACCATCGCCTGGTCGACTCGCGAACCACTGACCGGAGGCGAGATGTGGCGCAACATCTTTGCCGGCGGCGCGTTGTGGCTGGCGATCTACGGCACGCTGATTCTGAATTTCTGCGACTTCGCCCGCTCTTCGCCGTGCCGCAAGACCATCAAGGTAGGAAACTTCTGGGGTTTGCCGGTGAATATTCTGGTGTTCGCCGCAATTACCGTCCTGCTGTGCGGTGCGCAATTTCAGATCAATGGCCGGATCATCGAAAGCCCGACCGAGATCATCGCCTCGATTCCCAACACCTTCTTCCTGGTGCTCGGCTGCCTGGCATTCCTGATTGTCACCGTCGCGGTGAACATCATGGCCAACTTCGTCGCCCCGGCCTTCGTGCTGAGCAACCTGGCGCCGAAGTACCTGACGTTCCGCCGCGCCGGGCTGATCAGCGCGACCATCGCCGTGCTGATCCTGCCGTGGAACCTCTACAACAGCCCGCTGGTGATCGTGTACTTCCTGTCCGGCCTCGGCGCCCTGCTCGGCCCGTTGTACGGCGTGATCATGGTCGACTATTGGCTGATCCGCAAAGGTCGGATCAACGTACCGCAGCTCTACAGCGAAGATCCCAACGGCGCTTATTACTACAGCCGAGGAATCAATTTCCGTGCGGTGGCGGCGTTTATTCCTGCGGCGCTGATCGCCATCGTCCTGGCACTGGTTCCCGGTTTCCACAGCGTCTCGCCGTTCTCCTGGCTGATCGGTGCCGGCATCGCCGGAATGCTCTACCTGATCATCGCCAAGCGCCAGCCGCACTACGCCGACATCAGCGGCGAATCGATCGCTGTCGACAACGTCTGCCATTAACTCCCTCGCGGCCCGGACTTCGGGCCGCCGAACTGCCCGCTATAAGGATTTCCCCATGCGTATTCTCGTGGTCAACGTCAACACCACCGAATCCATCACCGAGGCCATCGCCCGCTCGGCGCAGGCTGTCGCTTCACCCGGAACCGAAATCGTCGGTTTGACGCCGTACTTCGGCGCCGATTCGATTGAAGGCAACTTCGAAAGCTATCTGGCGGCCATCGCGGTGATGGATCGGGTGATGTCCTACGATCAGCCGTTCGATGCGGTGATTCAGGCCGGTTACGGCGAGCATGGTCGTGAAGGTTTGCAGGAATTGCTCAATGTGCCGGTGGTGGATATCACCGATGCAGCAGCGAGTACGGCGATGTTTCTCGGCCATGCCTATTCGGTGGTGACCACGCTGGATCGCACCGTGCCGTTAATTGAGGATCGGCTGAAATTGTCCGGTCTGTGGGATCGGTGTGCCTCGGTACGGGCCAGCGGGCTGGCCGTTCTGGAGCTGGAGCACGAACCGCAGCGCGCACTGGAAGCCATCGTGCATCAGGCTGAACTGGCGGTGACGCAGGACAAAGCCGAGGTGATCTGCCTGGGTTGCGGTGGCATGGCCGGGCTCGATGAGCAGATTCGTCGACGTACCGGCGTGCCGGTGGTGGATGGGGTGACGGCGGCGGTGACGATTGCGGAATCGCTGGTTCGACTGAAGTTATCAACCTCGAAAGTGCGGACTTACGCGACGCCACGGCCGAAGAACATTATTGGCTGGCCGGGGCGGTTTGCCCGCTGAATTCATCATCGGAGACCGAGTCGCTCCATTCGCGAGCAGGCTCGCTCCCACAGGGGAAATGCATTCCAAATGTGGGAGCGAGCCTGCTCGCGAAGGCAGCGACTCGGTCTAAAGCCTTGTTCAAATCGCACTGAACCGCCGCGCCAACCCTCTCTCGGCAAACTGCTCAATCAAAAAATCCACAAACGCCCGAGTCTTGCCCGGCAACAATTTATGCTCGGCGTAGTAAATCGAAATATTGCCATCATCAACAAACCAGTCCGGCAGCACTCGCTGCAACGTCCCCGCCTCCAGATAGCCCACCGCAAACGGCATGCTCACTAGCGCAATCCCCAAGCCTTGTGCCGCCGTCCTGCAAGCCGCCTCGGAATCACTCATGGTCATTCGCGCCTTGAGCATCAACGGCTGACAGTTCTGTGGATTACGTCCGGTCAATTGCCAGGAACGCACGCGTCCGGTTTGCGGCGAGCGGATCAGAATGCCGTCGTGATGGCTGAGGTCGTCCGGTTCGATGATCTCGGGATTGGCCTGTAAATAGTCGGTGGACGCGACCAATATCCGGTGCGCCGGGCTCAACTTGCGTGCGATCACGCCTTGCGGCAATTCGAAACCGCCACCGATGGCCGCATCAAAGCCCTGGGCGATCAGATCGACCTGTCGATTATCGAAATGCCAGTCCGGATTAATCGCCGGATATCGTCGCAGGAACTCACCGAGCATCGGCACGATATGCAGACAGCCAAATGCTGCGCCCATGCTGACTTTCAGCGTTCCCGCCGGCAGCCCTTCAACACTGGACAGATTGGCCACGGCGTTTTGAATGGTCGTCAAACTGCCACTCACCTGATCGAGGAAAAGTTGCCCGGCCTCGGTCAGCGTCAGGCTGCGTGTACTACGCTGGAACAGCCGCACGCCGAGCCTAACCTCGAGTTTGGCCACGCTTTTGCCGACTGCCGCCGGGGTCAGACTCAAGCGTCGCGCGGCCTCGGCAAAGCTGCCGACTTCGGCGCTGCGCACGAAGCATTCAATGCTGCTGAAGGTTTCCATGATCGTCACTATAAACTTCTGGTTTACACAGACTATAGCAATCATGGTCTACACAGTTGTCGATACCACGCCGATACTCGGCACCAATACCAAGGCATTTCGCCTTGAACAGTTTGGAGATCGAACATGACCACTCAACACCTCAGCGGCAAAGTCGCTCTGATTCAAGGCGGTTCCCGTGGTATCGGCGCTGCCATCGTCAAACGTCTGGCCGCTGAAGGCGCTGCAGTAGCCTTCACTTACGTCAGCTCCGCCGCGAAAGCCGAAGAGTTGCAGAACAGCATCACCGCCAACGGCGGTAAAGCCTTGGCGATCAAGGCTGACAGCGCCGATGCCGCTGCCATCCGCCACGCGGTCGGCGCCACGGTTGAAGCCTTTGGCCGCCTCGACATTCTGGTCAACAACGCTGGCGTGCTGGCCGTTGCTCCACTGGAAGAATTCAAACTCGAAGACTTCGACCAGACCGTAGCGATCAACATTCGCAGCGTCTTCATCGCCTCGCAGGAAGCTGCCAAGCACATGGGCGAAGGCGCGCGCATCATCAACATCGGCAGCACCAACGCCGACCGCATGCCCTTCGCCGGTGGCGGTGTGTATGCGATGAGCAAATCGGCGCTGGTCGGTTTGACCAAAGGTCTGGCCCGCGACCTCGGCCCACGCGGCATCACCGTCAACAACGTGCAACCTGGCCCGGTCGACACCGACATGAACCCGGCGCACGGTGATTTCGCCGAAAGCCTGATTCCGCTGATGGCCGTCGGTCGTTACGGTAAAGCCGAAGAAATCGCCAGTTTCGTCGCCTATCTGGCAGGTCCGGAAGCCGGCTACATAACCGGTGCCAGCCTGACCATCGACGGTGGTTTCGGCGCCTGATTTATCTGAGTCGACTGAACGAAAAACGCCGCCCCTCTTGTTACCCAGGGGCGGCGTTTTTTTGTGTCAGATGTTTACGCCCATTCCAGCGCAGGCAAGCCGCAAGCACTCGGGGTAAACGCTTTCAGCGTGCGAAGAATCCCGTCAGCGTGTGCGTACTTTTCATCGGCCATGGCGGCATCGGGGATGGCGATCGCAGTCATGCCGGCGGCTTTCGCGGCGGTCACACCGAACGGTGAATCCTCGAACACCAGGCAATCCTCAGGTGCCACGCCCAAGCGTCGGGCAGCGGTCAGAAAGATATCCGGCGCCGGTTTGGCCGCGCCGACTTCCGGATCGTCTGCCGTGACAATGAAATCGAACAGCGCGAACCAGTCGCGGTGCAGCGTGGTTTTCTGGCCGAACGACTGACGCGAGGAACTGGTACCCACGGCAATCGGGATGTTGTGCGCCTTGAGATGGCGAATCAGTTCCTCGGCACCCGGCATCGCTTGCGCGGTGGGGAAACGCTCGCGCATTAGTGGCTCACGGATCACCAGAAACTCTTCGGCGGTGATCGGCAGATCCAGCGCCTGCACCACGTAGTTCGCCAGATCGTTGGCCCCACGACCAATGATGTTCTGCTTGATGCTCCAGTCGAAGGTGCGCCCGTAACGCTGGGCAATCAGCGAGGTGACTTCGGTGTAAATGCCCTCGGTATCCAGCAGCAAACCGTCCATATCGAAAATCACGGCCTTGATCGGGCCGAACGCCTTCAGCGGTGCATTCATCATCGGATCCGTTAACAAAGACATCCCGGGCGGCACGGTTGGCGCCGCTACGCGGATCTGATTAAAGGGTTCAGCAGCATAACGAGCACGACGGACATTGAGCAACGGGCAATGTCCGTTGCAGCGATGAACGACTCGCAAGTATTTAGCGAAACATCCTACAGACATCGCCTACTCGCCCGACTTCTTTCCTGATTGATCCCCCGCAAAGTCCTCGCACCTTTTTGATGTGCGCGAGAACTGCGAATGCTTCCAACCGATCGGCTGCTGGCCCTGAACAACAGCATCGGCCTGCTCGTTGTTGCTGCTTTGAACCCGGACGAGCCGGACTTCGAACACCTGATCCGCGAATTCCGCCTGTGCCTGAACCACTACGACGCCTGGGCCGAGCAGTTCTGGACAGGCACCGCGCTGGATGTCGAGCAGGTCTTCACCGTCGGCAACGACGTGCGCCTCAGCGCGCCGATCAAGTCGCGCCAACCGCTCAGTTCATCGGTGGTCATGTGCTCGGCCAGCGGGTCGCTGACGCTGGTGCATATGTTCGAGGCCGCGCGGTTCGTGCCGATCGGCGATACGCCGGTGACGCTCGAACCGGTGCTTGCCGACGTCGGCGGCGTGCTGACTTTCGGCGAACCACTGCAGTACACCATTGGCCCCAGCGGCATTCTGCAGGTGACTGATTGCGATCGGGGCCAGCGTTATCGCATCACCTTCTTTCCCGATGTGTCCACCGACCATGTGCGTGCGCTGTATGCCTCTTATGAAGGCGTCATTGCAGGCCTGGAAGGCTGGCTGCGCGCTGAGTGGGCAGGGTTTCAACCACAGTGGACGGAGTTTTCCAGCGCCGGGTTTCTTGACCGGTACGGTCAGTTGCAGCAGGCCGACTGGCGCGGGTTCGAGAAAGCCCTGAATGGAGTCTGGGACGACATTAAACAGGTATTCGCCCTCCTCGCCGACCTGCAGGCCAACAGCGAAAAGCTTCTGGAATACCTCAGCGAGGCCGAGCTTGAGGCGTTACTGAATGCCTCCAGCGACGCCATTGCCAACGGCTTGCTGGTCCTCAGTGACGAACCGTTGCTGTTCATTTATCTGGCCGCGTTTACCAGTTGGCTGAAGATGCTGCCGCCGCAGTATCTGGCCGAAGTGGTGGCCGAGGTTCGGGCCGAGCTGCTGGTCAGTTTTCTGCTGATGGGGTTGTCGGGTGGCATCGGCGTGCCGGTGCGCTTGAGCAGCAAGGTGCTGGCGAAGATCAAGTCCCCCCGGGCTCGAGAATGGCTGGCGGCGTCGGCGTTGCGCTTGGCCGAACTGACGTCCTCGGCGGATTTGACGCGGCATGCCAGCGTTTTGAAGCCGCTGATGCTCAATGTGCGTGACGTTGAGTTGAAACCGACACCGGCGATACCGCTGAACATTCGTCAGGCCGATTCGCTGGTGTTGACTGTGCCGAATCCGGCGCCTGTTGTGCGGGACAAGTCTGGCGGTTCGAGCCGGATCGAGCGGCATGAGCCGCATGACGACTCGCCGGATCAGTCGAAAAACCCCAACGGCGACAGCGCTGATTGCGTGCCGCGTACCTGCACCAACGGTTGTCCGGTGTCGATGGTCACTGGCGAGGAACTGCTGACCCTGACTGATGCCGTGCTCGATGGCGTGTTGCCGTTTGAGTTCACGCGGTTGTATCGCTCGAGCGCCGTCGAGATTGATGTCGGGTTGGGGTTTGGCTGGAGCCATTCGCTGGCGCATCGGCTGGAGTTTTTCGCTGATGTGGTTGTTTGGGTCGACCATGAAAACCGCCGTACCCGTTTTCCGCTGCCGAGTATTGAGCGACCGTCGATTCACAACAGCCTGTCGCGGGCGGCGATCTTTCTGGGTGATGAGCCGGAAGAACTGATCCTCGCGCTGGCCGGGGAAACGGCGCGGTTCTATCACTTTCGCGCAGGACGACTGACGGCGATCAGCGATGCCTATGGCAATCGTCTGACGGTGCAGCGCGATCGCTCTGACCGGGTGCAGCGGCTGGACAACGGCGCCGGGCGTTCGCTGCTGTTGCGCTATGACCGGGCGCAGTTGCTGGGTGTGGATTACCAGGTTTTTCAGAACGCAGAGTGGGTAACTGAACAAGCGCTGGTCAGTTACCGCTACGACGCTTATCAGCACCTGATCGAGGCCAGCAACGCCGTTGGTGACAGCGAGCGTTACGACTACGACGACGCCCACGTAATCCTGCAGCGGCAGCTGGCCGGCGGCGCGAGTTTCTTCTGGGAGTGGGAGCGCTCGGGGAAAGCCGCACGGTGCGTGCGCCACTGGGCGTCGTTTTCGCAGATGGACACGCGCTACGTCTGGAACGACGACGGCAGTGTCGCGGTGCATTACGTCGATGGCACCGAAGAGGTTTACGTCCACGACGAGCGTGCGCGGCTGGTGCGCAAGGTCGAGGCTGACGGCGGTGAACAGCTCAAGGCCTATGACTCCTCGGGGCGCTTGATTGCCGAGCAGGATGCCTTGGGCGCGGTCACCGAATACCGCTACGACGAGGTCGGACGGCTGATTGCGCTGATTCCGCCGGACGAGGCCCCCACGTCCTACGAGTATCGCAACGGTTTCCTGCACAAACGTTCTCGCGGCGACGCCGTGTGGATCTACCGACGCAATGCCGAGGGCGATGTCACCGAAGCGGTCGATCCTGACGGTCAGGTTACCCATTACTACTACGACACCCGGGGTCAGTTGCTGTCGATCCGCTACCCGGACAGCAGTCGGCATCGCTTGGTCTGGAATGCCCTCGGCCAACTCATCGAAGAGACCTTGCCCGACGGTGGCGTGCGGCGTTTTTCCTACGACGCGCTGGGGCGACGGACCACAACCGCCGACGAACACGGTGCGGTCACCCGTCAGCACTGGGACGCCGTTGGCCGACTGATTCAGACGATATTTCCTACCGGCAGCACCCGCGCCTACAGCTACGGCGCCTACGGTCAGGTCACCGCCGAGCGCGATGAGCTGGGGCGCATCACCCGCTACGAATACGACGACGACCTGCACCTGGTCTCGCGGCGGATCAACCCCGACGGCACGCGGGTGCAGTACCGCTACGACCATGCGCAACTGCTGCTCACCGAGATCGAAAACGAGTCCGGGGAAAAGTACCGGCTGGACTACACGCCGACCGGGTTGATTCGTCAGGAAAGCGGTTTTGATGGCCGTCTCACGGCGTACGCCTATGACCTCAACGGCCATCTGCTGGAGAAGACCGAGTTCGGGGATGACGGCTCTTGTTTGCTCACCGCTTATGAGCGCGATGCTGCCGGGCGTCTTCTGGCCAAAACCCTGCCCGACGGCATCAAGGTCAGCTATCAATACGACCGCCTCGGCCGTTTGATTGGGGTCGACGACGGTCAGCAACACCCGCTGGCCTTCGAGTACGACCGTCAGGACCGGCTGATCACCGAACATCAGGGCTGGGGCACCCTGCGCTACAGCTACGACGCCTGCGGCCAGCTCCAGCGCATGCGCCTGCCGGACAACAGCAAACTCGACTATCACTACGCCAAGGGCGGGGCGCTGGCCGCCATCGACCTCAATGGCGCATCGCTGACCCGGCATGTCTACCAGTCGGGCCGCGAACAACAACGCCAGCAAGGTCTGCTGCTCAGCGAATATGCCTACGACGACCAGGGACGATTACTCGCCCACACTGTAGGCCATCAGCACGATTCACTGTACCGCCGCGATTATGCCTACAGCGCCAACGGCAATCTGGCGCACATCGCCGACACCCGCCACGGCCAGCGTACCTACGGCTACGATGCCCTCGATCGGCTGATCCGCGTACGTCACTCGCGCGACGAACTGCCGGAATTCTTCGCCCACGACCCGGCCGGCAACCTGCTGATGCAGGACCGTCCTGGCCCGAGCCAGATCAAGGGCAACCGCCTGCTGATGCAGGGCGACCGCCATTACGACTACGACGCCTTCGGCAACCTGATCCGCGAACGCCGCGGCAGCGGACAAAAACTCGTCACCGAATACCGCTACGACTGCCAGCACCGCCTGATCGGCCTGACCCGCCCCGACGGCCAGACCGCGACTTACGCCTACGACGCTTTCGGCCGACGCATCCGCAAAACCGTCAACGGCGAGACCACCGAGTTCTTCTGGCAAGGCGACCACCTCGTCGCCGAAAGCAGCGAAAACGAATACCGCAGCTACGTCTACGAACCCGGCACCTTCCGCCCCCTCGCGCTGCTCGACGGCAAAGGCCCGAAAAAGGCCTGCCCGTTCTACTACCAACTCGACCACCTCGGCACCCCGCAGGAACTCACCGACTACAGCGGCGACATCGTCTGGTCAGCGCAATACGACGCCTACGGCAAAGTCGCCGCGCTGACCCTGGCCGGCGAAGACTACCTGAACCAGCCGCTACGCTTTCAGGGGCAATACTTCGACGGGGAAAGCGGCCTGCATTACAACCGGCATCGGTATTACGACCCGAGATTGGGGCGGTATCTGACGCCGGACCCGATCAAGTTGGCCGGTGGGCTGAACCAGTACCAGTACGTACCGAATCCGACGGGATGGGTGGATCCGTTGGGGTTGAACTCCAACTGCCCGCCGCCGAATAAGCCTGGGTGTGAGGTGCCGGGTGGAAGTGATGGGGTTAAGGTTGATGAAGGAGAGCCGAAACTACCGGAAATTGCTCACAATATAGATCCAAAAACTTTGAAGCGAATACATACAATAGAGGGAAAGACCTCAACCAAGAAAGTCGAGGATTATAAAAATAAAATGCGCAACGGATACGACCCAGAAGATCCCATCGATGTCATAGAACATGACGGCAACCTATATATTTTGGACGGACACCATCGCGCAGCAGCCGCACGGCAAACCTCAACAAATGTGACAATCAAACTCATAACCGATCTTATAAAATACGACAGAACTCTAAACAGTATTGAAGATGTAATAGAGTCCGCGAACAACGTAGGTTTAGACAGATTGGAGCATCGGAGAAGAAGATGAGCGATCAAAATGAAACTTTGGACATCCTGATAAATGATTTCATCTCCATGGTGGAGTCCAGCACGCTGATATTTGAGCGCAAATTTGGCACTCGAGACATTCGAAGGCTTTGGCGCACCAAGGCAATAAAGCGATGCGGGAGAATTACTCGAGGCGTTAAATATGAATTGCATGGTATTGGCTGCCGCATCAATTTATCGACAGGAAGCGTAGATTTTGACTATGGCCCAAACGGTGAAATCAATGGGTTTGATACTTGGCGCCTATACAACTTCGCTCGTGACAGACCCTCGAAACATAGAAAATATTGCGATGAAGAAACCATTAAAAAAGAACTCGAAGAATATTTAAAGCTTAAAAAAATCAAAAAAATGTCTGGCATAAGTAACCTATATGTATTGGTTGACTCAAAAGAAACCAATTAGACACGACCACAAAAAGGGCCTGCTCACTCAGGCCCTTAAAACCAGTTCCAGGCTTTCAACCCAACCTATTCCCCCTCACTGCTCATCCTCGTCCTCTTCATACTCCATATCCGCCTCATCCGAATCATTCAACGGCACCGTCGCATCATCCATCAACGACCCCGGATCCTCATTCCCCGGATCATTGATAAACGGCAGTCCACTTGAGCCTTTCTCTTCCTTGCCTTCAGTTTCAGGAGTCATGGCAAACCTCATCATCTCGTGGCGTGTAAAACGTTCGAAAAGCCCTACAGCCAATCGTTCCGGAGTCCGACGAGCAAATGCAAAAAACCCGGCAAATGCCGGGTTTCCGTTTAACCCACCATCAATGATGGCGGTTTTTATGTTTGTTCTTGTGCTTATGACCGCCGCCCGAATGAGATCCACCATCGTCACCGAGGTTATTACCGACCGCACCACCCGCCGCGCCGCCCAACCCTGCGCCAATGGTCGAACCCGTAGAGCCGCCGAGGCTGTTGCCGACGACCGAGCCGCCCGCCGCGCCGAGACCACCGCCAATGGCAGCTTCGGTTCGATTGCGTTTGTTCGCCCCGACGGCACTGCCGGCCGCGCCGCCAACGCCTGCACCTACCGCCGCGCCAGTACTGCCACCGAGTTGTCCACCGACCACATTACCGAGCGCGCCGCCCAGGCCGCCACCCACAGCGGCGGTGCCATCACCAGCGGCCATCGCCCCTTGTGCTACCAGCAAACCGAAAAACAGTGCAGATAATGACAAGCGCATATGAACCTCACAGTTCCCGAAGCGGGACAGTCCGCCCAGACATGGGCCTATGTGAGATTGGAGAGTCGAACGGGGAAAACGTTCAGCCATGAAAAAGCCCGACATCGAGCCGGGCTTTTTCGGACAAACGATCAGTCTCAGTGACGCTTGTGACCTTTGGACAAGTTGCTGCCCACTGCGCCGCCAGCCGCACCGCCCAGGCCTGCACCAATCGTGGCGCCAGTCTTGCCGCCCAGGCTGTTGCCGATCACTGAACCACCGGCCGCGCCAACACCGCCGCCAATCGCCGCTTTGGTCCGGCTACCCTTGCGCGCCGCCATAGCGCTGCCCGCCGCGCCTGCTACGCCAGCACCGATTGCCGCGCCAGTGCTGCCGCCCATTTTCTGGCCGACGACATTACCCAGCGCGCCCCCCAGACCACCGCCCAGCGCCGCAGTACCATCGCCAGCAGCCATTGCACCTTGAGCAACCAGAAGCCCCAGAACCAGAGCAGGCAGTGTTAAACGCATGACGAAAACCTCAAAAATTGGGATGACAAAAAGGGCCGGGATTTAATGCCGTCGCCGCGAAAAAGTCCAGCCGAAATCAGTGGCTTCGCGCACTTGGCGCCGATTGGACAGCGATTCCGGAAAAGGTTTTATGACAGGCAAAAAAAAGCCCGCTGGGGAGACGGGCTGGAGACTTGCTTTCTAACGGATGGCTTCACCCTACTGCGGTAGACGTGAAAAGTTTGTGAAAGCAAATTGATTTGCCGTCATCAACTGTAAGAAATTTCTTCACACGCACAGTCATAAAAAAACCCGCTCGATGACGGGGTTATTCAGACAAAGATTATTTTCTGGCTCGCGGGGTGACCTTGGGGAGAAATTTCGCCTTCGGTCCTTTCGGTGCCGTGGATTTGATTTTGCCGATCTGCACCGGATCCTCGCCAAAACCTGACTGGTACTCGGTCTGGCCGCACCGTACGCAGTTGTTGAAGGAAAACTCAGCGCCATCGTCTTCGATATACGGATCAGTCATATCTTCGCCCCTTCGTAACAGGCCGAGACCGGCAAAAAACCTTTTGCCTGAAAAAATATCGACCTCCATGGTTTTTGAGACTAGTCGGTCATTCCTGGACTTGTTGTTCATATCAGCTGAAGCCCGACGAATGGCCTACAAAAATCAAACTCGACGATGAACCGTTGGTCCCGCATTACTAAAGAATTCCGGAGGCAGGCCGTTGCCCTTCTTCATACAAATGAATCTCAAGGAGAGAACATGCAAATCAACGGATTCCCGAATCTACCCGTCGTAAAGCTCACGGACGAACAAATCGCAGCCGGCAAAGCCGGGGCGGAAAAACTCAAGGAAAAGATCGCTTCCGGTGAAATCACCATCAAATATCCGGGCCCCGATACGCCGGTTCTGCAGCCTAGCGTCATTTACCATCCAAGCCAGCCGGTGCAACCGAGTCAACCTTCCGACACACCTGCGCTTGTCGCCATCGACACGCCGCTGACCTATGACGCTAAAGGCGCTGTGACCCTCAAGCCACAGGGCTGATGGCATAGAAAAAGAGCCCATTCATTATCTGGATGGGCTCACTTGCCTGGCGATCAACATTCAGCGCAACTTCACGGCCGTCCCCGTCGCAAACACCACAACCATCCCGCCCTTGCCACCGGGCATGCTGATCTCGAAGTCCACTCCGACCACCGCGTCCGCCTGCAGAGCACGCGCCCGCTCCCTGATTTCCTCAGTCGCCTGAATACGCGCCTCCTTCAACGCCCGCTCCAGCGTCTGCGAACGCCCCCCGAAAAAATCGCGCATACCGGCAAACATGTCACGGATCACATTGACCCCCTGCACCGACTCGGCACTGACAATGTCCAGATATGCAGTGATCTGCCGGCCTTCGATGGTGTGAGTGCTGGAAATGATCATGAAATGTCGTCCCTTTACTGATAAATAAGCCCGCAATTGTATTCGGTCACAGCAGACATCACTGCACAGCCAATAAAATCCAGACGCCAGAAACCACAAAACCCCTGACTTCTTTCGAAATCAGGGGTTTTGTGTACTGAATGTGGCGGTGAAGGAGAGATTCGAACTCTCGATACAGTTTCCTGTATACACACTTTCCAGGCGTGCTCCTTAAGCCACTCGGACACTTCACCGTATCTCTTCAAACATGTTCTGTCTGTCGAGGCGCGCTAATGTAGTCGAAAGCTTTTGCGATGGCAAACTTTTTTTCAGAATTTTCATGCGGTTAAGAGAAAAAGTCGTTTTGCCCGCTGGCAGGCCATGGCAAACCGGCCAATCTTCGGTGGGCGCGGCCCTTCTATATAGAAGCGCAATGCCTCGCCACGCTGGATGGGCCGTGAAACGGTGACTGGCGGGTCAGTCACGGCGCTTTACCTGGCCTGCGGCGGTGGGTAACGTCTGCCCATCTTTCTTACAAGGAATAGCGTCATGAGTGAGTTGATTTCCTACCACCTCGAAGACGGTATCGCGACCCTGACCTTGAGCAACGGCAAGGTCAATGCCATTTCTCCGGACGTGATTGCGGCATTCAACGCGGCGCTGGATCAGGCGGTGACGGATCGTGCCATCGTGATCATTACCGGTCAGCCGGGGATTTTGTCCGGCGGCTATGACCTGAAAGTCATGACCGCCGGCCCTAAAGAAGCGGTAGCGTTGGTGACTGCCGGTTCGACGCTAGCCCGTCGTCTGCTCTCTCACCCGTTCCCGGTGATCGTCGCTTGCCCGGGTCATGCCGTGGCGAAGGGCGCTTTCATTCTGTTGTCTGCCGATTACCGTATCGGTGTCGACGGCCCGTTCAGTATCGGTCTGAACGAAGTGCAGATCGGTATGACCATGCACCACGCCGGTATCGAGCTCGCCCGTGATCGCCTGCGTCGCTCGGCGTTCCACCGCTCGGTGATCAACGGCGAGATGTTCGATCCGAAAAGCGCCGTGGATGCCGGTTTTCTCGACAAGGTGGTTTCCGCCGAGGAGCTGCAAGGTGCCGCCCTCGCCGCTGCGCGCCAACTTAAGAAGATCAACATGCTCGCGCACAAGAACACCAAGTTGAAAGTCCGTAAGGCACTGCTGGAAGCGCTGGATAACGCGATCATCCAGGATCAGGAGCATCTGGGCTAAGCCTGGATTCAAGAACGTAAAGAAAGCCCGACCGTCGTGTCGGGCTTTTTCATACGCGCAAGGTTTAAAAGTCTGCGACAGCTCTAGGACAGGTCTGACCCTCCATTTGGAAACATGCGCTTAAACATCGGTCATCTCCGGACTCTATAGCGGCAATTGCCGAAAACAGTGCACATCCGTACACTGCGCCACCTTTTGTCCCGGTGGGGCCTGAAAATGCTGTTCCTGTTTCGTATGTTGTTGATGGGCCTGCACTTTATTTTAGCGGGTGTGCTCGGGGTGATCCTCGGGATATGCCGCCCGTTCAATCCGGACAACAGCCGTTTGTGCGCCCGCCTCTACGCATTGCCGGCGATGTGTATTTTGCGTTTACGGGTGAAATCCGATGTCAGCGGTTTGCTGAACAAACCCGACAGCTGCGTGATCATCGCCAACCACCAATCGAACTATGACCTGTTCGTATTTGGCAACGTAGTGCCACGCCGTACCGTGTGCATCGGCAAAAAGAGCCTGAAATGGGTACCGCTGTTCGGACAATTGTTCTGGCTGGCCGGCAATGTGTTGATCGACCGTGGCAATGCGCACAAGGCTCGCCAATCGATGCTCACCACGACCAATACCTTGCAGAACGAAGACACCTCGATCTGGGTGTTCCCGGAAGGCACGCGCAACCTCGGTGAAGAATTGCTGCCATTCAAGAAAGGTGCGTTCCAGATGGCGATCGCCGCCGGCGTACCGATCGTTCCGGTCTGCGTCAGCAGTTACATCAAGCACATGCGTCTGAATCGCTGGCGCAGCGGGAAAATCCTCATACGCTCATTGCCGGCAATTCCCACAGCCGGATTGACCATGGATGACATGCCCATGCTCATCAATCAGTGCCGCGAACAGATGCGCGAGTGCATTGAATCGATGGACCGGCAACTGCAAGCCGCCTAAGAAGACAACCCGCCCTGTGCGGGTTTTCTTTTGCCCAGTGAACTGTACAGATTTCACTGACTCTCAAGCAGCGACACGGCTAAGCTGAAGCCTTGTATTCCCTGCCACCTGCCAAGAAGAAGTGAATCACCACCATGGGTCGAGTTGTTGCTGCTGCGGTGTATAGCGCAGGCAAGAAAGTCACCAATATTTCCCTCGACGAAGGCGCTGCCTGGGCCGCGAAAACCGGTCACTTTGTCTGGATCGGTCTGGAAGAGCCGGACGCTCAAGAGCTTTCCAACCTGCAACGTCAGTTCAACCTGCACGAACTGGCCATCGAAGATGCTCTGGAAAAACACAGTCGACCGAAACTGGAAACCTTTGGCGACGCTCTGTTTATCGTCACCTATTCGCCCATTCGCGAAAACGGCGTTCTGCAATTTATCGAGACGCACATCTTTGCCGGCAAGGGCTACATCATCACCGCGCGTAACGGTCACTCGGCGTCCTACGCGCATGTCCGCCAACGCTGTGAGGCGCGCCCGCTACTGCTGGAACATGGGGAAGATTTCGTACTGTATGCGTTGCTCGATTTCGTCATCGAGAACTATCAGCCGGTGGGCGAAGCCATTCATGCCGAAATCGATGAACTGGAACGCAACGTGTTGTGTAGCGCGTTGAATGAACGCGACATTCAGAAGCTGCATGGCTTGCGCCGCGATGTCGTGCGCCTGCGCCGGTACGCGGCGCCGATGGTGGAGATTGGCGAGGAACTGCAGAAGCTGAGTTTCCCGTTTATCGACAAGAATATGCGCCCGTACTTCCGCGATGTGCAGATCCACGTAACGCGGCAGATGGAAGACCTGAGCACTTTGGCCGACATCGCCAGCCAGACCATCGAGATCGGTGTGTTGCTCGAGGCATCACGGCAAAGCGTGGTACAGCGCAAGTTTGCTGCCTGGGCGGCGATCCTGGCGTTTCCGACGGCGGTGGCGGGGATTTACGGGATGAACTTCCAGAACATGCCGGAGTTGAGCTGGCACTACGGCTATTTCGGCGTGCTGGGGTTTATTGCGGTGGGATGTGTAAGTTTGTGGGCGAGCTTCAAGAAATCGGGGTGGTTGTAGAGCAAACCGAGTTGTCTGGAACATTCGCGAGCAGGCTCACTTCCACATTGATCGGTGGCGCACCGAAAATCCAATGTGGGAACGAGCCTGCTCGCGAAGCTTTTGGCCTTAGACAGTTTCTGGCTTATGCGCCACAAAACGCATCATCCACTCCGCAACCGTCGCACCATGGTGTTCCTGCTCGAGGCTGGCCACCCCCTTGGTGTAGATCTGCGAACCCAACGCTTCCTGACGCAGATCCAGCAGCGCTCGCGAATAATCGTGGATAAATTCCGGATGCCCCTGGAAGCACAGCACCTGATCATTGATGTGATACGCCGCGAACGGGCAGAAATCGCTGGAAGCAATAACCGTGGCGTTTTCCGGCAGCGCTGTGACCTGGTCCTGGTGGCTGATCAGCAGCGTCAGTTCCTCACGCACCGGGCTCATCCACGGCGCCTTGGCCGCGAGTTTGTAATTGTGGGTGCCGACACCCCAACCCTGCGTCGCACGCTCGCTCTTGCCACCGAGCAGCAGCGCCAACAGTTGGTGACCGAAGCACACGCCGAGCAGTTTGTCGCCGCGCTCGTAACGCGTCAGCAGGTACTCCCTAAGGGTCTGGATCCACGGATCAGTGCCGAACGAATCGGCCTTGCTGCCGGTGACCAGGTACGCGTCGAAGGTCAGATCGTCGCTCGGGTATTCGCCCTGCATCACGTTGTAGACGGTGAACTCGGCGGCAATCGGTTGCTGCGAGAACAGGCGCTGGAACATCTGCCCGTAACCCTGATATTGATCGACCAGTTCCGGACGCAGGATGTCGGTTTCCAGAATGCAGATGCGTAGCGACATAAAAAATACCTGACACGTGATGGGAATAATGAACACCCCAGAGCCTGCCTTGAAACACCCTGGCAAGGCAAGCCCCGGAATGCGCACTGCTCCTGAAACATCGCCCTTAGAACATTTCACCTTTTGCCGCTTTATCCAGCAGCAACGCTGGCGGCGCGAAACGCTCGCCATACTGCTCGGCCAGATACTGCGCGCGAGCGACGAAATCCTTCACCCCGTACTGGTTGATGAACTGCAACGCACCGCCCGTCCACGCGGCAAAACCGATACCAAAGATCGAACCGACATTGGCGTCCGCCGTCGAGGTCAACACGCCCTCCTCCACACAGCGCACGGTTTCGATGGCCTGCACGAACAACAGCCGATCACGCACATCTATCGGCGAGATCTGCCCGTCGGGCTTCTCGAAGCGCGCCTTCAGTTCTGGCCACAAATGTTTCTGGCCTCCCGCCGGGTAATCATAGAAACCGCCTCCCGCCGCTTTGCCCGGACGCTTGTATTCGTGAAGCAGCAAGTCAATCACGGCGAAGGCAGGGTGCTCAATCAGCGGCTTCCGTTCTGCCTGTAGGTCTTTGGCAGTTTGCTGGCGGATATGACTCATCAGGCTGAGGGAAACTTCGTCAGAGATCGCCAGAGGCCCGACCGGCATCCCGGCCTTGCGCGCTTCGGTCTCGATCATCGGCGCACTTACGCCCTCGCCGAGCATGGCGATGCCTTCGTTGGTGAAGGTGCCGAACACACGTGAGGTGAAGAAGCCGCGACTGTCGTTGACCACGATTGGCGTCTTCTTGATTTGCAGAACGAAATCAAAACCTCGGGCGAGGGTTTCGTCGCTGGTTTGTGCGCCTTTGATGATTTCCACAAGCGGCATTTTTTCTACCGGGCTGAAGAAATGCAGGCCGATGAATTTGCTTTGATCAGGCACGGCAGCCGCCAGCCCGGTGATAGGCAACGTCGATGTATTCGACGCGATGACCGCGTCGGCGCCGACCACTCGCTGGGCGGCAGAGGAAACCCTGGCCTTGAGATCGCGATCTTCAAATACCGCCTCGATGATCAGATCGCAACCCGCGAGGTCGGCATCACTTTCGGACGGCTTGATCCGCGCCAACACCTCATCACGCTTCGCAGCATCCATCTGTCCGCGAGCGACTTTCTTGTCCAGCAACGCCGCAGAATGTGCTTTGCCTTTTGCGGCGGCAGCCAGATTGACGTCCTTGAGCACCACTTCAATACCCGCCGAAGCACTGACAAAGGCAATCCCTGCGCCCATCATCCCGGCGCCGAGCACGCCGACCTTCTGCGTTTTATAAGGCGCAAAGCCCTGCGGCCGCGAACCTCCGGCGTTGATCTCATTGAGTTGAAACCAGAATGTGCCGATCAGGTTTTTCGAGATCTGCCCGGTGGTCAGTTCAGTGAAGTAACGGGTTTCGATCAGGTGCGCAGTGTCGAAATCGACCTGAGCGCCCTCGACTGCCGCGCAGAGGATTTTCTCCGGCGCCGGCAGTGTCCCTTGGGTCTTGCTGCGCAGAATCGACGGCGCAATCGCCAGCATCTGCGCGACTTTCGGATTCGACGGCATACCGCCCGGAATCTGATAACCCTTCACATCCCAGCGCTGCACTGCCGTCGGATTGGCAACGATCCAGGCGCGCGCCCTGGCCAGCAATTCATCGCGATCCGTCGCCAACTCATCGATCAGACCCGCCTGCAACGCTTGTTGCGGCCGCACCTTTTTACCTTCAAGCAAATACGGCAGCGCTTTCTCGATGCCGAGCATGCGCACCATCCGTACTACTCCGCCACCGCCCGGCAACAGGCCAAGGGTCACTTCCGGCAGACCGAGTTGCACCGCCGCATCATCCAAAGCCACGCGGTGATGACAGGCGAGGCAGATTTCCCAACCGCCGCCCAGCGCCGCGCCGTTGATCGCCGCGACCACCGGTTTGCCGAGGGTTTCCAGAGTGCGCAACTGAGCTTTGAGGGTCAGCACCATGTCGTAGAAAGCTTTGGCTTCAGGCTTGCCGACCTTGATCAGCTCATTGAGGTCGCCGCCGGCAAAGAAGGTTTTCTTCGCCGAGGTGATGATGACCCCGGCAATCTGGTCTTTTTCATCCACCAGACGGGCGACACACTCGGCCATCGCCTCGCGGTACACGGCGTTCATGGTGTTGGCGCTCTGGCCCGGCATGTCGATGGTCAGCACGACGATAGCGTCCTGGCCTTTTTCGTAACGAATGGCTTCGCTCATAACAAGGTTCCTTGAATTCGGGGCTCAGAGGCGTTCGATGATGGTGGCAATGCCCATACCGCCGCCGACGCACAGCGTCGCCAGGCCATAGCGCAGGCGTCGCGCTTCCAGTTCATCGAGCAGGGTGCCGAGGATCGCGCAACCGGTGGCGCCCAACGGGTGGCCCATGGCGATGGAGCCGCCGTTGACATTGACCTTGTCCGGGTCGACGGCCATGTCCTTGATGAACTTCAGCACCACCGAGGCAAACGCTTCGTTGACCTCGAACAGGTCGATGTCCTCGACGCGCAGCCCGGCCTTTGCCAGCGCTTTGCGTGTGGCTGGTGCAGGGCCGGTGAGCATGATGGTCGGATCGGTGCTGGTGACCGCCGTGGCGACGATGCGCGCCCGCGGTTGCAAGCCCAGCGCCCGACCTTTGGCTTCGGAGCCGATCAGCATCAGCGCAGCGCCGTCGACGATCCCGGAACTGTTGCCCGGTGTGTGCACGTGATTGATGCGTTCGACATGGCTGTAGACCCGCAGCGCCGTGGCGTCAAAACCCATCTGGCCGATCATTTCGAAACTCGGCTTGAGCTTGCCCAAGCCTTCCAGAGTCGACTCGGCACGAATGAACTCATCGTGATCGAGCAGGATGATGCCGTTCTGATCCTGCACCGGCACCAGCGACTTGTTGAACGAGCCGTCAGCCCGCGCCCGTGCGGCTTTCTGTTGCGAGTGCAAGGCGTAGGCATCGACGTCCTGACGACTGAAGCCTTCCAGCGTGGCGATCAGGTCAGCGCCAACACCTTGCGGGGTGAAGTGGCTGTGCAGGTTGGTTTGCGGGTCCAGCGCCCAGGCGCCGCCATCGCTGCCCATCGGCACCCGCGACATCGACTCGACGCCACCGACCACCACCAGGTCTTCGAAGCCCGAACGCACTTTCATTGCACCAAGGTTGACCGCTTCGAGTCCCGAGGCGCAGAAACGGTTGATCTGCACACCCGCGACGCTGACATCCCAATCGGCCACTTGCACGGCGGTTTTGGCGATGTCCGAGCCTTGATCGCCAATCGGCGTGACGCAGCCGAGCACCACGTCATCGACCTGGCTGGTATCCAGCGAGGTACGTTCCTGCAGCGCGGTCAGCAGACCGGCCAGCAGATTCACCGGTTTGACGCTGTGCAGAGCACCATCGGCCTTGCCTCTGCCACGGGGCGTGCGTAACGCATCGAATATCAAAGCTTGGGTCATGACGTCCTCGAACCTGTGCGTGGAGTGGTTTTCTTGCCTCCACTCTTCGCCCGGGCGCTCTCGGATTCAATGACCACAGCGCTCAATGCGCTTGACGCACCCGCTCAGACGGACGGTCATTGGCGAGCGGGTGAACCGGTTCAGGTCGGCGAGTTGTCTAGCCAGCGGGCGGCGAAGAAGCTGGCAATACGCCTCATGCCTTTTTAATCGCAGTTTCCCAGCACTCCATACGAAATGGATCTAAGCCAAGCGTGACGTGGCCCCTAATGTAGAACATGTACGTCATGGTCGTCGGGTTTTGCCGAGGCAGGCGTTCTTCAACAGGAAGTGCAACGCGTGCCGTCATGGATATGCAGGCAAGCATCAGGAAATAACAATAAAGGCGGTCAAGCCATGTTCAAACAACCGAAAGTACGTCAAGCAGGGCTCATTCTTTTCGCCACGACGCTGTTGTTGATTTTGCCGAATCTGACCAAGGTCATCGGCTGAACCAAGCGGCAGGTGCTGTTTATCGCCACAGAAAATGTGACTGGCCCGCTACCCGGGCCAGCGTGGCTGTGCCAACCTTTGCGCACTCCCACGACATGGACGGCGATCATTTGAAAGCGCTCATTGTGTTCGGGGCCATGCTGCTGAGCATGCCCTTGTCTGCCGCACAGTTGGATTTGCAACTGGGTGCAAGCAGCCGCACCTGGCAGACCGAAGAACTGCTCAAGCATCCTCAGGTACAAACCCTCACCATCAAAAACGATGTGTCCTACAAGAAGGACATGACCTATCGCGCCGTGCCCGTGGCCGCGTTGCTGACCGGGATCAAACCGCAAGATCACCTGCAAGCGGTGGCACTGGACGGGTTTGCCGCGGAACTGACCGCAGCGCCGCTGCTCAACGCAAAAGGCGCACGGGCCTGGCTGGCCATCGAAGATCCGGCTCAACCATGGCCGCCACTGTCGGAAGGCAAGCACAGCGCCGGGCCGTTTTATCTGGTCTGGACCGATCCGCAGGCGGGCAATATCAGCCCGGAGCAATGGCCATTCCAGGTCGCGAGCATCAAGCGCATGGCACCGGTGGCCGAGCGCTTCCCTGCCCTGCTGCCGGATCCTGCGTTGAAGGCGGATGACCCGGTGAATCGCGGATTTGCGCTGTTTCAGAAGAACTGTCTGGCGTGTCACCGGTTGAACGGTGCGGGCGATGCGCAATTCGGGCCGGACCTGAATATTCCGTATAACCCGACCGAGTATTTCGGCGCGGATTTCCTCAAGCGCTACATTCGTGATCCGCAGAGTTTGCGGCAGTGGCCGCAGGCGAAGATGCCAGGGTTTTCGGTAGAGGTGTTGCCGGAGGGGGATTTGCAGATGTTGGTGGGCTATTTGCGGCACATGGCCGGACGCAAGGTTAAGCCGTAACGCCATTTCCCTTGTGGGAGCGAGCCTGCTCGCGAAAGCGGCGTGTCAGACACTGCATCAGTGACTGATAAACCGCCTTCGCGAGCAGGCTCGCTCCCACAGGAGTACAGCGTTTACTGTTGCTGGACGGAGATAACCGGGGTCGGCGAGACAAATACTTTCGCATGCATCTGCTCACACCCACCGCCCCGGCGCATGCCGCGCACCGGGCAGGCATCCAGATAATCAAGACCCACCGCCAGTTTCAGGTGCCGCTCCGGCCGCGCCAGTTGATTGGTCACATCAAAGCTGTACCAGGCGTCATCCAGCCAGGCTTCTGCCCAAGCGTGGCTAGCCAGATGCTCGCAATCCTCACTGTACAAATACCCCGACACATAACGCGAAGGAATCCCGAGGCTGCGTGCGCAAGCCAGAAACGCGTGAGCGTGATCCTGACAAACTCCGGCACGCCCGGCGAAGGCTTCCGCCGCGCTGGTGTCGACTTCGGTGGAACCCGGCGTGTAGGTCATGTGCTGATTCAAACCGTGCATCAAATCAATCAGCGCGGTGCGATCCCGCCGTTGCTTACAGGACCTCTCGGCAAACGCGCGCAACGCCTCATCTGCCTCAGTCAGCCGGGTAAAACGCAGGAACGGCAGCGCCGACTGGCTCTCATGCTCGGCCTCGCGCAACTCATCGATATCAACCTGGCCGCGCGCGCCGATGATGATCGCTTCGTGCGGTTCATCCATGGTCAGCACGTGCAGGATGTTGCCGAAGGGATCGAGTTGCGCGCGCACCGGGCGCGGCAGGTCGAGTTGCCAGCTCAACACGTGCTGACGCTCGCTGTCGTGAGGTGTCAGTCGCAGGTACTGGATGCTCGCGCGCACCTGATCTTCGTAGTGATAGGTGGTCTCGTGGCTAATGGAAAGTCTCATGCAGCCTCCAGGTAGGAACTGTGAATGGCGTTGCCCAACTGGCGCACCAGCGGGATGAATTCGGTCAGCCACGCGTGCAGGCCTTCCTCGAGAATTTCGTTGATGCCGGTGTAGCGCAAGCGTGCGTCCATCTCTGCCGCCAGACGCTGCGCCGGTCGGCCGTTGGCCCCGGGCAACTGCGCGAGAATCTGATCGATCTCTTCGGTGCAGGCCCGCAGTGAGCGCGGTACATCGGCGCGCAACAGCAGCAACTCGGCGACATGCCGGGCGCCGGGCGCATCGCGGTAGATTTCGGTGTACGCCTCAAACGACGACAAGGCCCTTAGCAACGCACTCCATTGGTAATAGGCGTGGGCCGTACCGTCGCTGACCGCTTCAGCCTGATCGCCAGCCATTTCATAGCGGGCATCGAGCAATCGCAGGGTGTTGTCCGCGCGTTCGATGAACGTACCGAGGCGAATGAAACGAAACGCATCATTCCGCATGATCGTGCCGTACGACGCACCACGGAACAGGTGCGAACGCTCCTTGATCCATTCGCAGAAACGGCTCATGCCGTAGCGGCTCAGGCCCTGTTCAGCGATCCCGCGAATCTCCAGCCACGTCGAATTGATGTTCTCCCACATGTCCGCCGTGATGCGTCCGCGCACGGCGTGCGCACTGGCCCGCGCCGCGCCGAGGCAACTGTAGATACTTGCCGGGTTGGCCGCATCGAGAGCGAAAAAGTGCAGCAGGCGTTCAGCATGTAGCGCGCCGTGACGTTCCAGATAATCGTCGAGGGTGCCGGTGATCAGCAACGGCATGGCCAATTCGTGCAAACCGTCGCCGCGACCGTCCTGCGGCATCAACGACAGCGAGTAACTGATGTCGAGCATCCGGGCGAGGTTTTCCGCCCGCTCCAGGTAACGCGACATCCAATACAGATCCGAGGCAGTTCTACTTAACATGGCAAGCTTCCTTCAATCCTCGACCACCCAGGTGTCCTTGGTTCCGCCGCCCTGGGAGGAATTCACCACCAGGGAGCCTTCGCGCAGCGCGACACGGGTCAAACCGCCGGGCACCACCCGTGTTTCGCGACCGGACAAGACAAACGGACGCAAGTCGATATGGCGCGGCGCAATGCCGTTTTCGACAAAGGTCGGACAAGTCGACAGCGACAGCGTCGGTTGCGCGATATACGCGTGGGGCTTGGCCTTGATCCGCTCGCGGAACGCGTCGATTTCGGCCGTCGTCGACGCCGGCCCCACCAGCATTCCGTACCCGCCGGAGCCTTGGGTTTCCTTGACCACCAGATCTGGAAGATTGGCCAGCACATGGGAAAGTTCAGACGGATTGCGGCACTGCCAGGTCGGCACGTTCTTCAGGATCGGTTCTTCGTCGAGGTAGAACCGGATCATGTCGGTAACAAACGGGTACACCGATTTGTCGTCCGCCACGCCGGTGCCGATGGCGTTGGCCAGCACCACATTGCCGGAGCGATAGGACGACAGCAGCCCCGGCACACCGAGCATCGAGTCGGGATTGAACGCCAGCGGATCGAGGAACGCGTCGTCGAGGCGGCGGTAGATCACGTCCACCGCTTTCGGGCCGTCGGTGGTGCGCATGAAGACCTTGTCGTCACGCACGAACAGATCCGCGCCTTCGACCAGTTCCACGCCCATTTCCCGGGCGAGAAACGCGTGCTCGAAGAATGCACTGTTGAAGCGTCCGGGCGTCAGCACTACGACGCTCGGGTCGTCGATCGGACTTGAGCTTTTCAGGGTGTCGAGCAGCAGGTTCGGGTAGTGATCGATCGGCGCAATGCGCTGCGCGGCGAACAGCTCCGGGAACAGGCGCATCATCATTTTGCGGTCTTCGAGCATGTAGCTGACGCCGCTCGGGGTGCGCAGGTTGTCTTCGAGCACGTAATAGGTGCCGTCGCCATCGCGTACCAGATCGACGCCGGAGATGTGCGAATAGATATCACGGTGCAGATCCAGGCCTTGCATCGCCAACTGATATTGCTCGTTGGCCAGCACCTGTTCGGCAGGAATGATCCCGGCCTTGATGATGCGCTGCTCATGATAGAGGTCAGCGAGAAACATGTTCAGCGCCTTGACCCGCTGGATGCAGCCGCGCTCGACGATTCGCCACTCGCTGGCGGGAATGCTGCGCGGGATGGTGTCGAAAGGAATCAGGCGCTCGGTGCCCTGCTCGTCGCCATAGAGCGTGAAAGTGATCCCGGCGCGATGGAACAGCAAGTCAGCCTCGCGTCGCCGTTGGGCCAGCAGTTCGTCAGGCGTGTCGGCCAGCCAGCGGGCGAACTCCCGGTAATGCGGGCGAACCTGGCCGCCGGCATCGTACATCTCATCAAAATAGGTGCGGATCATGCCGTACTCCTTGTCACCCGGACTTACAGGCCTTCGCAAGGCCCGTGCCATCGGCATAAACGCTTTGATTTCAATCGGTTGGAAATACACGCCGCAAGCACCGCACCATTCCTGTGCGGCAATTGCCCCAGCCGGATTGCCCCCGCTTCATTGCGACGCACTGCATCGCCTATCACCAGCATAGTCAGAGTTGATTTCACTGCCCGGCACTGCCTGCGGATAATCCGCGCATTCGCTGCAAAACTTCCCCGCGCACAGCGCCGCGAAGTCGCCAGCTCAACTGCCCTGGACTGCGCTCGCAGCCCGCCCCGCTGTAACCCTGACCGGTTTCCTCTCCTTATCGGTCTTCCCTTTTAGCCACCCTCTCCGGTGGCTTTTTTTTGCCTCGGTTTCTTGTTTCAGGGTTTTGCCACAGCGTTTTGCTTACGTCGGAAATGACAACGGCCAACCCGAAGGTCAGCCGTTGTTCAACAAATGAAAACAGAGATCAATTCAAACGATGGCGGTTGCGCACCTCCTGTTTCACACCCCAGCCTTCGATAATGCCGCCCAGAGGTTCAACCACGGCAGAGAATCCCTGCTCGAAGTCGCCGATATCGTCGTATGTCGCGTACATCACTTTGCTTAATTCCAGCGCCCACGCACCGTCATCACGCACGCTGACCTGGGCATTGATGGATTCACCGCGAAATTTGCCTGCCGCCCTGCGCGCCCGCTCCTCGTCCGGGAAAATCGCGTAGAACTCGATGGGATGGAATCGGGAAAAATCGAAACCGCCTTCTTTCATGCGGCGCAGAACATTGCTGCTGATGTCTTCTTGATAGGCTGTGCTCATGAATCGTCCCCCTCGCATAGATGGATAGACTTTCCGTATTCCCGCCCCGGGCCTTAGGCCAAAGTACGACGGCAACGTGGTTGCACGCGGGAACAAGCATGTAGCTGACAAGACCAGACCTTAGCGATCCGTTCGCTGATCTCGCTTGCAGAGTAGCCCCAAGTTAGAGCCGCTGCCAAGGCCTGGTTGCTTCGGATGAAGGAAGATTTTCAGATTGGAGTGATGCTGCGGATCTTGATGCTGTTTTGGGTTTCGAGGCTTTTGACGCCAGCATCGGGGGTTCGCCCTTCCAGATCGTTGAGATCCAGTTTGGCGGCGACGGGCAGGAGCCGTTCCTTGATCAAGCGAGCGGCCTCATCGTCGCTGGGGCATTCCGCGCGCTCGAACACCTCATCGACAATTTCACCATGATCGTCCACGAAAGTGACTTTCCACTTTTGCATCGGTGCCTCCTCGATCAAACCCGCAAATGGGCTTACCACTATCTCGACTGTGAACGCCGAAAGTTGGTTCAAAAGGATTACAGCGCACGAACATGAATAAGACGACATCTACATTACGGGGAAGCAAATGTGGGAGCGAGCTTGCTCGCGAAAGCGGTTTTTCATTCAACAAATATGTTGCCTGACAGTCCGATTTCGCGAGCAAGCTCGCTCCCACAGGGGAGTTTCAGTGTTCTTTTAATCGTTGCTTGGCTTGTTGATCGCCTGCAGCACGTACTGCGGCAAGGCGAAGGCGCCGATGTGGATTTCCGGGTTGTAGTAGCGAGTGACGATGCCGCTGCCAATGAAGCGCTGTTGCAGGGTTTCACGGCTGAGCTTGCGGTAGGCCGGGTTGGTCGAGCCCCAGGCGAAGGTCATCGAACCGCCGATGTAGGTCGGTACGGCCGCTTGATAGAAGTGCCAGTCCGGGAACAGGCTATTCAGGCGACCGGCGGTGGTTTTCACTTCGTCGATCTGCATGAACGGCGTACCGTTCTGGGTCACCAGAATGCCGCCTTCGTTCAGGCAGCGATGGCAAGCCTGATAGAAGTTCTCCGAGAACAGCACTTCGCCCGGGCCGATCGGGTCGGTGGAGTCGGAGATGATCACGTCGAATTTTTCCGTGGTGGTGGCGACGAAACGCATGCCGTCGTCGATCACCAGGTTCAGACGCGGATCGTCGTAGGCGCCGCTGGAGTGGTTCGGCAGGAACTCTTTGCACATGTCGACCACGGTGCCGTCGATCTCGACCATGGTGATGTGTTCAACGCCGGCGTGCTTGGTCACTTCGCGCAGCATGCCACCGTCACCGCCGCCGATGATCAGTACGCGCTTGGCGCTGCCATGGGCGAGGATCGGCACATGAGTGAGCATTTCGTGGTAGATGAATTCGTCGGCTTCGGTGGTCTGGATCACGCCGTCCAGCGCCATGACACGGCCCATGCGCGGGTTCTGGAAGATCACCAGGTGCTGGTGTTCGGTGCGCACTTCGTGCAGCAGTTTTTCCATGCGAAAACGCTGGCCGTAGCCTTCGTAGAGGGTTTCCAGGTACTCGCTGGTTTTGGTGACGGTCATGGTCAAGTGCTCCGATGAATGCGCGGGCGCCAATCGTGGGGACGATTGCCCGGGAAAGGCGCGCATTCTACGTTGCCGAAGATGACAGGTCGAACCTCACTTCATCGGCAGACCACAATCCCTGTAGGAGCGAGCCTGCTCGCGAAGGCGGCGTACCAGTCAACATTGTCGGTGACTGATCTAGCGCTTTCGCGAGCAGGCTCGCTCCCACAGGGGTAATGCGGTGTTATCAGATCCGCACGTTACCCCGCGGTCCGGCAATCGCCCAGATGATCAGGCCCAGCACCGGCAGGAGGATGATCAGCAGCACCCAGACGATTTTCATCCCGGTGGTTGCGCCGCTTTTCAACACGTTGATGATGGCCCAGATGTCGAGGGCAAGGATGATCAGGCCGATCAGACCGTTGAACGTGGAACCCATGGTGTCGCTCCAGAATAGTGGCATGCACTTTTAGGATAGACGGTCGCGCGCAGGGTTCCCTTTTATTGCGTTCAGACGTGAACAGCGATCTTCAGGGCTTCAAGCGATGGCGCGGCGGCGATGCCGACTTCGGCGCACAACTCCAGTACCCGTGGCACGTCGTTGCCGTAGACCAAAACCATCTGCAGCTCGTCGTCGAGCAACTGACTGAAGTTCATCAGCGTGTAACCGCCGTTTTCCTTGTTCATGCTGCTCATTTGCACCTGGATTCGATTGAGCGCAGTCAGTGCTTCGGTCTTGGCCAGTTGCTTGGGCTTGAGGTTGAAATCAACGCCCGGGCCAAAAGAGGCAACGATCTGCGCGAACAGGTCAACGTAGGTGTCAGCCTGGAACAGCACGGTTTCCGGCAGACTGCCGACCACCACCCACTCGCCCAGCGGAATCGGAAAGGTGTCGTCGTAGTTGATGTCCGGATTGGCTGTCAGAAAGGCATCGGCATCGGCGTAGGCCTGTGCCGCTTCGTCGGCGACTTTCACGATCTCGTCCTCGCCCATGCAGCCGGAGCTGATTTTGCTGATGAGTTCGACGAGTGCGGCTTTCATGAGGGCGGATCCTGTGGCGAAGGTGAGTTTCGAGGGCGCGGAGGATAGCGCACAAAGCAAAAGATCGCAGCCTGCAGCAGCTCCTGCAAGTTCAGCGTTCGACCGCGAAACGGGCCACAAACGCAATCAGTGTAGGAGCTGCCGCAGGCTGCGATCTTCTGATCTTATCAACCCAACAATTTTTCCAGCTGCGCAGTGGTATCAACCGCGCCCATCGTCCGTGCAGCGTCGAGCGCGGTCACGCCATTAGCGTCCTTGGCCTGCGCGTTGGCGCCTTTGCTGATCAGGTATTCAACGATTGCAACGCGGTTGAACATCGCCGCCATCATCAGCGCCGTACGCCCATCAAACGACGAGCCTTCGATCTCGGCACCCGCCTCGACCAGTGCCTTGACCACTGCCAAATCACCTTTGAACGCCGCACCGGCAATCGGACTCTGGCCGTTGCCATTGCGCATTTCCGGGTCAGCCTTGTGTTTAAGCAGTACGTTCACCGCATCGACATGGCCGTAGTAGCTCGCCAGCATCAGCAGCGTGTCACCCTTGCTGTTTTTCAGGTTGACCGGCAAACCGGCGCTGACCAGGCGATCGAGCATCTCGGCATCACCGTCGCGCGCCTTGTTGAAAACCTGCTCGGTGAATTCGGCAGCTTCTTCAGGGGTCATCTGGCGGCTTTGGTCGGACATGGGGCAACTCCACTTTCGGTCAATCGGAAAGCCGACAGTTTCCCGAGCGCGACGGTGGCTGTCACCCCCTTTTTCTCAAGCCGTCTCATAGCCAGATTCAATAACGATGTTTGCCCTGATGAATTTCGGCCAATACGTCGTCAGTGACCCGAACATAAGTCTGGGTGCCGGGCAGCCATGCGTAGATCGGGTCATCACCCGTCTGGCCGGGGTCGAAGCCTTCATTTTTCAGGCGGGTTTTCTGATATTTGAAAGTGCCGGTAGTTTCCATCTTGACCTTCACTCGCAGGAACAACGGCACCGCGTAGGCCGGCATACGTTCGCGGGCGAAGGTCAGCAACTCGGCGAAATCCAGCGTCGCAAGGGATTCCGCAGGCGTTATCGCCGCCATCCCGCCACGGCCGTTGGTATTGCGGATTTCCACGCCATAAGCCACTGCTTCGGAGATGTGCGGGTGTTGCAGCAACAGGTTTTCGACTTCAGTGGTCGAGACGTTTTCGCCCTTCCAGCGATACGTATCACCGAGCCGATCAACAAATTGTGCGTGGCCAAAACCGATATTGCGCAGTAGGTCGCCGGTGTTGAAAAAGCGATCGCCTTTGCTAAACACGTCGTGCAGCACGACCTTGGCGGTTTTCTGCGGATCGGTGTAGCCGTCCAGCGGCGCCTTCTCGTCGATCCGCGCCAGCAGTAAGCCCTGCTCACCTTTGCCAACCTTGCTCATGAAACCGTCGGCGCTGCGCAGCGGTTCGCCGCTGTCATGGTCGTAGGCCACCAACTCCCACGCCATCAGCGAGAAGCCAATGGTGTTGTCGAAGTTGAGGATGTTGGTGAAACCGATATTGCCGTCGCTCGCCGCATACAGCTCGCAGATGTGCCCGACGGCGAAGCGTGTCTTGAATTCGGCCCATGCGCCGGGACGCAAGCCGTTGCCGATCATCTTGCGCACATCGTGGCGGCTGTCATCGGCGCTGGCCGGTTGATCGACCAGATAACGACACAACTCGCCGACGTAACCGATAGTGGTCGCGCGATAACGACGCACGTCGTTCCAGAACTGGCTGGCGCTGAACTTGCGACGAATCGCGAAGCCCGAGGCGCCGTTGACTGCCGAGCCCCAGCACACGCAAAGACCGGTGGCGTGATACAGCGGCAAGGTGCAGTAGACGACATCGTCGGGGCCCATGTTGAGGGCGATCATGCCGAAACTGGCGGAGCTGCGCATCCAGCGGCCATGTTTGAACACGCCGGCCTTGGGCAGGCCGGTGGTGCCGGAGGTGTAAATGTAGAAACACGGATCGTCGAAAAACACCTGCTGACTGCTCGGCGGATTTTCGCTGGAGGCATCGGCACTGGCGCTGATCAGATTGACGTAGCCTTCGGGCGCAATGCCCGGATGGCTGTAGGTGTCCTGATCGGCGACAAACCAGGTGCGCGGCGCGGTGATCGCCACTTGCTCGCGAATCGCCGCATAAGCCGGAAGCAGTTCTTCGCCGACGACAATCGCTACCGGCGCCACCAGATTCACGCTGTGGATCAGCGTGTCGCGAGTCTGCGAGGTATTGAGCAGCGCGCTGACCGCGCCGACCTTGGCCAGCGCCAGAATGGTCACCAGCAATTCCGGGCGGTTTTCGATGAACACCGCGACCACGTCGCCCTTGCCGATGCCCTGCCCGTTCAGATAATGAGCTATGCGGTTGGCCCACTGGTTGACCTGCGCATAAGTCAGCCGCACATCGCCCTGCAACAACGCCGGCCCCTCGGGATTGCGCAGCGTCGCTTGTTCGAATGTCCAGCCAAGGCCACAGCTTTGGGTCGGATCCGTGACGTTGGCCACCTTCATGCCCTTGACCACTCGCGGAATGGCTTTGGCAATCATCGGCAGTTTGCGGAGCATCATGCCCCAGGTAATCGTGTCGCTTGGCGCGTGACTCATGGAAGCTCCCCGTTCGACCTTGGCGTGCAGGTCGATGTTTTTATTTTTCGGGCTTTGGCTTGAAGCAACCGACGCGTTCGAGCGCGGGTCGAGATCGAAAATACGTCAGCGCTTCTCGGGCTGTACACGCGGTTTTTGCAATGTTTTGTATCCGCTGATCGGCCGAGGGCGGCGGTGATCATCGGGTAAGCGATTGGTTCCTTTGTTTCGACAACGATCCCGCAAAATGCAGGATGCACGATGGCCACTCATGCAGTTTGCACGACAACCTGAATTTTCATATTCTTTAACTTATTGATTTATAAGGATTTTATTAATTTCAAATGCTGGCACAATCGCTGCAACCTCCTCTGCATGCTTGCCATTCAAGTGCATACGGAGCTGATAGACATGAGCCTGATCCAAGAAAAATTTACCTCCCTGTTCTCCAACTTCGACGTCACCACTGCGCCACGTCCTGATGGCGGAATTCTGCTGACTCTGCGCAGCAGCGACGGCAAAGTGTTCAAACGCGCACTGACCTATCAGCAACTGCATGCCGGCGACCAGCTGTCGTGGGCGATCAGTGCAATTCGCCGCGACCTGGCTGAACAAGCCAGTGAACTGCCGCAAATTGCCATGCTGCAGAGCCAGCAGCGTTTTGCCCTGCCGACCTATCACTCGCTGTAATTTTTAAAGCGCTTTAAACAAAACAGGCCGTGGAGCTTTCGCTTCACGGCCTGTTTTTTTTGTGGCTGACGCCAATCCCCTGTGGGAGCGAGCTTGCTCGCGAATGGGGTGTGTCAGCCACTGAAAATGCTGGCTGAACGGACGCTTTCGCGAGCAGGCTCGCTCCCACACTAGATCGGTGAGGTCAGAAGGCTTCGGGTTCTATTGCGGTGAACGTGTCGACGGTGAGATGGCTCCCCAGCTCGCCGCCTTCACGGGCGAGGCCGCAGGTTTGCAGGCCGGCTGCTTGCGCGGCGTCGAGCTCTTCGACGATATCCGAGAGGAACAGGATTTCTTCGGGTTCGACGCCAATGGCTTTCTGGATATTGGTGTACGACTGCGCCTCACGCTTAGGCCCGGACGTCGTGTCGAAATAACCACTGAACAGCGGTGTCAGATCCCCCGCCTCCGAGCAGCCGAAAATCAGTTTCTGCGCCTGAATCGAGCCCGACGAGTACACAAACAGTTGATAACCGGCAGCATGCCAGCGCTGCAGCGCTTCAACGGCATCCGGGTAAACATGCCCCTTCAACTGCCCGGCGTGATAACCCTGAGCCCAGACCATGCCTTGCAAGGCTTTGAGCGGCGTGGCTTTGCGATCTTCTTCGATCCAGCTCAAGAGGATTTCAACAACCCGTTCAACATCGGCTTGCGGTGCATTGCTGTCACGGCGCACCGCGTCGAGTTGCTCGGCAACATCGGCGCGTTCAGCGTTCTGGCGCACGAAGTCCGGCAAATGTTTGGCCGCGTATGGAAACAGCACGTCAAACACGAAACTCACTGCGCTGGTGGTGCCTTCAATGTCCGTAACAATGGCTTTGATCGACATCGAATCAGTCCTCCAGACGCGGGAAGCGGCCGGCGATGTCTTCGCCGGTGAAATTGGCAACCCAGCCTTCAGGGTTGTTGAACAGGCGAATCGCGACAAAGTGCGGATGCTCGCCCATGTCGAACCAGTGCTTGGTGCCGGCCGGTACCGAGATCAGATCGTTCTTCTCGCACAGTACGGCGTAGACGTAATCGTCGATGTGCAAGGTAAACAGGCCACGGCCGGCGACGAAAAATCTGACTTCGTCTTCGCCATGGCGATGTTCTTCGAGAAACTTGGCGCGCAATTCGGCTTTTTGCGGGTGATCGCTGTTGAGGCTGATCACGTCGACGGTGATGTAACCGCGTTCGGTCATCAGTTGGTCGATCTGCTCTTTATAGGCGCTGATCACTTCTTCCTGGGTAGCGCCGGGCTGAATCCTTGCGGCGGCTTGCCAACGGTCGAAGCGCACGCCCTGCTCGGCCAGGGTCGAGGCGATGTCTTCGAAGTGGGTCAGCACCTTGTTGGGAATATCGGGGCTGGAAACGTGATAGACGGACAGGCTGCTCATTGGGGCAATTCCTCGGTATCGGCCTTGCCGTCCGGTTCTTGCAGACCGGTCGGGCACAGCATTTCATCAGGCAAATGGGCTACTTCCGGTGAAGTCAGCCTTGGCGGTTCATGACGCTGCGAGTTTTCAACTCGCATTCAAACAGAAATTCAAAGGCCTCGATCTGCCGCAGCGCGTCGTTCATCTGCGCGCCCCAGGTGTAGAGGCCGTGGCCGCGAATCAGATAACCGACGCAATCGGGATGGGCGTCGAGCCAAGGCTGCACCTTGGCAGCGAGGCGCGCAATGTCCTGATCGTTATCGAAAATCGGCACGCGCACCCGGGATTCGTGGGTCGAGATGCCACTGAAGGCTTTTTGCAGTTCGTAATCTTCGAACTCGATGAAGTCTTCGGGGGTGAGACGCGACAGCACCGTGGCGTTTACCGAATGGGTGTGCAGCACTGCGCCGATCTCCGGGCGCCAGCTATATAGCTGGGTGTGCAGCAGGGTTTCGGCGGAGGGCTTTTTGCCCGGTTCCAGGCTGTTGCCGGAAAGGTCGGTGGCGAGCACATCATCCAAACCCAACTGGCCCTTGTGCTTACCCGAAACGGTCAGCAGCGCTTCGCTGGCCGACAGGCGCGTCGAATAATTGCTGCTGGTGGCCGGCGACCAGCCGCGACCATAAAGAAAGCGCCCGGCGTCGACGATTTGCTGGGCGAGTTGTTCACGCGTAAGGCTCATGGCCTGTCCTCTTGCATACGTGTGGCAATGATAACGGCAGCAGCGAGCGCCGCGAGACTGGCAATACTAAAGGTCAATGTCGCGCCGAGGGCATTCCAGCTGTAACCGGAATACAACGCGCCGAGCGCACCGCCGGTGCCGGCCAGTGCGGCGTACAACGCCTGGCCCTGCCCTTGCTGACGGGCGCCGAAGCTACGTTGCACGAAGGCGATGGCAGCGGCGTGAAAACTGCCGAAGGTCGCCGCGTGCAGAACCTGAGCGAACAACAGCACCCACAGAAACTCGGCGAACGAACCTAGCAGCAACCAGCGCAGCGCCGCCAGCAGAAAACTTGCCATCAATACGCGGCGCAAGGAAAACCGCGCAAGAATCCGGCTCATCGCCATGAACATCAGCACTTCGGCGACCACACCCACGGCCCAGAGCATGCCGATGGTGCCGCGTGTGTAACCGAGTCGTTCCAGGTGCAAGGTCAGAAAGGTGTAATACGGGCCGTGGCTCATCTGCATCAGCGCCACGCAGCCGTAAAAAGCCAGCACGCCGGGATTGCGCAGTTGCTTGAGAAAGCCCTCGCCGCTCGGCCGATTGCCTTGCGGCGGTTGCGCATTCGGCACCCACAAACTGCTGAGGACTATGCCGGCCATGATCAGCACCAGTGCCGCCGGGTAGATGTCGAGGCTGAGCCATTCGAACAGGCGCCCCAACGCCACCACGGTAATGATGAAACCGATCGAGCCCCACAAACGAATCTGGCTGTAACGCGAGGTCTGCCCCTGCAAATGCGCCAGGGTGATGACTTCGAACTGCGGCAGCACGGCGTGCCAGAAGAACGCGTGCAACGCCATGACCATCGCCAGCCAGGCGTAGGTCTTGCTGACGAAAATCAACGAGAAAGTCAGCAGCGTGCACAGCGCGCCAAAGCGCACGATGGCCAGGCGTCTGCCGGTGTAATCGCCGAGCCAGCCCCAGATGTTCGGCGCCACGCAGCGCATCAGCATCGGAATGGCGACCAGCTCACCAATCCGCGCCGGACTGAAGCCGAGGTGATCGAAGTACAGCGCCAGAAACGGCGCTGTCGAACCGAGCAAGGCGAAATAGAACAGATAGAAACTGGACAGCCGCCAGTAAGGGAGCGCCGTCACGGTTATGCCGCGACGGCTTTAGAGCCTGCCATCAAAGCTGACCCAGCACCGGCGTGCTCACGCGCACATCGGCGTTCTGGCCACGGTGACGCAGCAGGTGATCCATCAGCACAATGGCCATCATCGCTTCGGCAATCGGCGTGGCGCGGATGCCCACGCACGGGTCGTGACGGCCCTTGGTGATGACATCGACCGGGTTGCCGTGGATGTCGATCGAACGGCCCGGGGTGGTGATGCTCGACGTCGGCTTCAGCGCCAAATGGGCAACGATCGGCTGACCGGAGGAAATACCGCCAAGGATGCCGCCCGCGTTGTTGCTGAGGAAACCTTCCGGAGTCATTTCATCGCGATGTTCGGTGCCGCGCTGGGCAACCGAAGCGAAACCGGCGCCGATTTCCACGCCTTTGACGGCATTGATGCTCATCAGCGCATGCGCCAGTTCAGCGTCGAGACGATCGAAAATCGGCTCGCCCAGACCGGGCATTACGCCTTCGGCAACCACGGTGATTTTTGCGCCGACCGAGTCTTGGTCGCGGCGCAATTGGTCCATGTAGGCTTCCAGCTCAGGGACTTTGTCTGGATCGGGGCTGAAGAAGGCGTTCTCTTCTACCGAATCCCAGGTCTTGAACGGGATTTCGATCGGGCCGAGCTGGCTCATGTAGCCACGAATGACGATGCCCTGGCTGGCCAGATATTTCTTGGCAATCGCACCGGCCGCCACGCGCATTGCGGTCTCGCGGGCCGAGCTGCGGCCACCGCCACGGTAGTCGCGCTCACCGTATTTGTGGTGGTAGGTGTAGTCGGCGTGGGCCGGGCGGAACAGATCCTTGATCGCCGAGTAGTCCTTGGACTTCTGGTCGGTGTTGCGGATCAGCAGGCCGATCGAGCAACCGGTGGTGCGCCCTTCGAACACGCCGGAGAGGATTTCGACTTCGTCGGCTTCCTGACGCTGGGTGGTGTGGCGGCTGGTGCCGGGCTTGCGGCGATCGAGGTCGCGCTGCAGGTCTTCGAGGGAGATCTCCAGGCCCGGCGGGCAGCCGTCGACAATGGCGACCAACGCCGGACCATGGCTTTCGCCAGCGGTGGTGACAGTGAACAACTTGCCGTAGGTATTGCCGGACATGCAGGACGCTCCGTGAAATCAAACCCAAATTCGTGATGCGCGCCAGTATACGCAGGCTAACCGAGTAGTTCATCCTCGAACCTTAGTGGTGCTGGCGAGTCCAACCGGCACCTTGACGAATGATGGCGTGATGATGCTGCGAGTTTTGATCTTGAGTCTTACCCTCTTTACGGGCTTTGCCCAAGCGACGGTCCTACAACGCCCGGTTACTTTGGATACCGGCACCGGCGAACTTTTCGGTTCGCTGCTGCTGCCAAAGTCTGACAACCCGGTGCCGGTTGTCCTGATTATTTCTGGCTCGGGTCCTACGGATCGCGACGGAAACAACCCCGACGGCGGGCGCAATGACAGCCTCAAGCGCCTGGCCTGGGTGCTGGCCAAACACAACATCGCCAGCGTGCGTTACGACAAGCGCGGTGTTGCGGCGAGCCTGGCGGCGACGCCGGATGAGCGCAATTTGTCGGTGGAAGCCTACGCGGCGGACGCGGTGGCGTGGGGGCAGAAGCTCAAAGCCGACCCGCGTTTCGGCAAATTGATCCTGCTCGGCCACAGTGAAGGCGCGCTGATTGCCAGCCTCGCCGCGCCGAAAGTCGATGCGGCGGCGGTGATTTCCCTGTCCGGCAGCGCCCGCCCGGTCGATCAGGTGATCCGCGAACAACTGGCCCGCAGCCTGCCGCCACCGCTGATGCTGCGCAGCAATGAATTGCTCGATAGCCTCAAGGCTGGCCACACCGATGACAATGTGCCGCAACCGTTGCAGGTGATTTTCCGCCCGAGCGTGCAGCCGTATCTGATTTCGCTGTTCCGTCAGGACCCGGCGAAAGCCTTCGCGCAACTGCAGATGCCGGCGCTGATCGTTCAGGGCAGCAACGACATGCAGGTCGGCGTTGGCGATGCGCAAGCGCTAAAGGCCGCCAAACCCGACGCCGAACTGGCGGTGATCGACGGCATGAACCACGTCATGCGCATCGTCCACAACGATATGAAGCGGCAATTGGCTTCGTACAAGGATCCAAATTTGCCACTGGCGGCGGAACTCGGCGCGAAGATCATTGAGTTTATTGACGGACTTCGCGCCAGTTAAGCGTTGTTTGCCCTCTAGTCCTGCAAAAAACGGCCGATAAGCCTTTGTCGCCAGCGCAACGGCTGGCGACAAGCAGGGCTTGGACAGGATCTCGCCGTTATGACTGATACCCAGACTTCACCCGACACCACCGCTGAAAAAGACGCACCGCCAGCGGTCGAGCTGCCGTGGGCGGATGTCCACGTCGAGCACCACAAGATGCTCCGCCTGGCCCCGCTGCAAACCGACCGCAACACCGGCGGACGCCCCTTGCGCTTCGTCGAATTCGGCTATGCCGAGCGCAACAGCAAAGAAAAAAGCCTGATGCGCATGGCGATCAAACTGCCCGGCCAGCGTGTGCGCAAAGAGCAGAATCAGCTGGACGTGTGGGTGGATCACACCACCAAGCGTGTGCACTTCGGCCCCGACAGCGGCCTGCAGATCGAACCGATGAACCGTGGCATCGGCCGTTACATGGCCGCGCAAGGCATCAATTGGGCGAAAAAGCGTTGGCCGACCTACACCGTCGACGGCATGGACTTGAACAACAAGGACGCGCTGAACGAAGACACGCGTCTGCGTCGCGATCACTTTTTGCGCGTGCACGGGTTTGATGTGGTGTACGCCGATGCGCAGCATTTGAAGGGTAGCGTCAAGGAAGTGCAGGTTGGCGATCTGCTCGGCGACTGGAACAGCGAAAAGCTGCAGATCGTCGAAATTCTTGAAGCAGCGCAGATGCTTCAGCAGGCCGAGCAGAATCTGGCCGAGCAGGAAGTGAAGCTGAAGAAGCAGGAAGACAAGGTCAGCAAGTTCAAGCGTGAAGACGCTGGTTTGCGTTTCACTATTACGTGTCTGGTGGCGTTTGCGGTGTTTCAGGCGGGGTTGTTGATCTGGATCGCCACGCACCGCTGATGGCTTGAGACCGCAGTGCGGCCATTCGCGAGCAGGCTCGCTCCCACAGGATTTGTGTCGTACACCGAACCTGTGGGAGCGAGCTTGCTCGCGAAGCTTTTAAGGATCAGACGCGGGAAGCGAACAGCGCCTGATGATCGCGGCACTGCTCCGCTGTCAGCATGAACACGCCATGCCCGCCGCGCTCGAATTCGAGCCAGGCGAAATCGACTTCCGGGTACAGCGCGTCAACGTGTACCTGACTGTTGCCCACTTCAACGATCAACAAGCCCTTCTCGGTCAGGTGATCCGCCGCTTCAGCCAGCATGCGTCGAACCAGATTCAGACCATCATCGCCACAGGCCAGACCCAGCTCGGGCTCATGCTGATATTCGTCCGGCATGTCAGCGAAATCTTCCGCATCCACGTAAGGCGGGTTGGACACGATCAGGTCGAAGCGCTGACCCGGCAAACCATCGAAACCATCACCCTGAACGGTATAGACGCGCTCATCGACGCCATGCCGCTCGATGTTCTGGTTGGCCACTTCCAGCGCTTCGAACGACAGATCCGCCAGCACCACTTCGGCGTTCTGGAACTCGTAGGCGCAGGCGATACCGATGCAACCGGAACCGGTGCACAGGTCGAGAATGCGCGCAGGTTCGGTGCCGATCCACGGGGCGAAGTGGTTTTCGATCAATTCGCCAATCGGCGAACGCGGGATCAACACACGCTCATCGACGATAAACGACATGCCGCAGAACCACGCCTCGCCCAACAGGTAAGCGGTGGGAATACGCTCTTCGATACGGCGCTTGAGCAAACGCTGCAAATTGACCAGCTCATCGTCTTCCAGCGCGCAATCGAGGTAGCTGTCGGCGATTTCCCACGGCAGGTGCAAAGCGCCGAGCACCAGTTGCCGCGCTTCGTCCCAGGCATTGTCGGTGCCATGGCCGAAAAACAGATCCTCCCCATGGAAGCGGCTGACGGCCCAACGGATGTGGTCGCGCAGGGTACGAAGTCGGGAAGTGATCACGGGGCAGAACTCCAGAAAAAACGACTGGCGATTCTACCAGCCAAAACGCCTGACGACGACGCAGGAAAATCATCCGGACGACGGTAGGAGTTTTCTGTTTTTTGCATCGGCTATTGAACAGAACGTGTAACTTGACAAGGCTGCAGGCCAATAACGACGGTGCCTACGATGGTAGCGATTCACAGAACCGCTCAGCCAGAGGACAATGTCGCAAAAGCCCCACCCCAAGGAGCCCCAGAATGTCCGTTCCAAAAACGATGTTTCAACTCAGCGGTCGCGGTTACGCAGCGGCCACACTGAGCCATGCCACCGTGGTCATCATCGATGCCCAGAAAGAGTATCTCAGTGGCCCGCTGGCCCTGAGCGGCATGGACGCGGCCGTCGCGAACATCAAACAAGTGGTTGCCGCAGCCCGTGCAGCCGGTCGGCCGATCGTGCACGTGCGTCACCTCGGCACCGTCGGTGGCCTGTTCGACCCGCAGGGCGAACGCGGCGAATTCATCCCCGGCCTTGAGCCACAAGGTGACGAAACCATTATTGGCAAACTGCTGCCGAGCGCGTTCCATGGCACCGAGCTGCTGGACCGTTTGCAAAACCTTGGCTCGCTGGACTTGATCGTCTGCGGTTTCATGAGCCACTCCAGCGTCAGCACCACCGTACGTGCAGCGAAGAACCTGGGCTTCCGTTGCACTCTGGTGGAAGACGCCTGCGCCACCCGCGACTTGCCGTTCAAGGGCCGCGTGCTCAGCGCCGCCGTGGTGCAGGAAGCCGAAATGGCGATCATGGCGGACAATTTCGCCACGCTGGCATTGACGCAAGACCTGATCTGATCGGCTCTGATGGGCGGCTCGCGGCGCCGCTCATCTGCAAAATCCTCTCATTTGCCGCAAATGCCATAGCCTCAGGAACAACCCGGTCAACTCCCGGTCGAAGGGCCGATACCCATTGAGGAAGGTCGGAATGAAGTTATCCGATGGATTTGACGCACGCCGCTTGCGGCCCAAAGGCCAAAGCAACTGGCGTTTTCGATTCGGCGCAGCGATCGCCGCCATTCTGGCGACGTTCGGCGTGCTGTTGGCGATGGCCGGGGCGGCCAGCCTGCTCGGGCGCCCACCGGCACTCGGTGACTTGAACGCTACACCAACGGGTTCGGCGATCATTCTGGCGGTCGGTTTGCTGTTTCTGTATTTCGGTGTCGCCCTGTGGCGCCGCTGCCGCCGTCGCGCACGGCAATCGCGGGAACTGAACATGTCCCCGCACCTGATGAAAAAACACGACTGACTCACCGGCCTGGCTTTTTGCCGGGCCGTTTTGTTTCGACTTGGGTAAACTGGCCGCCCTTCGCGGAGGCTGACATGCAAGACGACGATTTTTCCCTGTTCAAAAGTGCGATCCAAGGCGTCAAGCCGATCAAGCACGACCGCGCCGACACCGGCAAACCCAAGGCTGACCGCGCACAGATCGCCAAGCTGCGCCAATCCGCCACCGTGCGCACCGACACCGCTACCGTTGATGGCCTGTCCGATCAGTTCGTGATTGATGTCGGCCCGGAAGACGAGCTGATGTGGTCCCGTGACGGCGTGCAGGAAAGTCAGATGCGCAAGCTCAAGGTCGGCCAGATTCCGTTCGAAGGCAGCCTTGACCTGCACGGCATGAGCGTGGAAAAGGCCCGCGAAACGCTCTGGGCGTTTCTCGCCGAAGCGACCAAATTCGAAATCCGCTGCGTGCGCGTCACCCACGGCAAGGCTGTGCGCCTGGACGGCAAGCGGCCGATGATCAAAAGCCACGTCAACACCTGGCTGCGTCAACATGCGCAGGTTCTGGGTTTCTGCTCGTGCCAGGCCAGACACGGTGGGGCCGGTGCGGTTTACGTGATGCTTAAACGCACCATGATGGAAGGTCGCGACGAATAATCGCGTTACACCGAACTTGCAGGGTTGTGTCCGCCACCGTACCCTTGCCCTTTGCGAAAATCCCCACAGGTAGTTTCATGTCCCTGGAACAGAATTACACCGCGATTCTCGGCCAATTGGGCGAGGACGTGTCCCGCGAGGGCCTGCTCGACACGCCAAAGCGTGCCGCCAAAGCCATGCAGTACCTCTGCCGCGGTTATGAACAGACGCTCGAAGAGGTCACCAACGGTGCCCTGTTCAGCTCCGACAACAGCGAGATGGTGCTGGTCAAGGACATCGAGTTGTACTCGTTGTGCGAACACCACCTGCTGCCGTTCATCGGCAAGGCGCACGTTGCGTACATCCCGAGCGGCAAAGTGCTGGGCCTGTCGAAGGTCGCGCGGATCGTTGACATGTACGCTCGCCGCTTGCAGATTCAGGAAAACCTCAGCCGGCAGATCGCCGATGCAGTGATGCAAGTCACCGGCGCGCTGGGCGTAGCCGTGGTGATCGAGGCCAAGCACATGTGCATGATGATGCGCGGTGTCGAGAAGCAGAATTCGTCGATGATCACCTCGGTGATGCTCGGTGAGTTCCGCGAAAACGCCGCGACTCGCAGCGAGTTTCTCAGCCTGATCAAGTAATTTGCTGCACGAAGAAAACCGGCATTCATCGCCGGTTTTTTTTCGCCCGTGAAAAATCGGGTAAGCTGCGCGACTTTCTTTATTTGCACCGTGAGGCTTTCAACGTGTTCGTCAAAGCGCTTCGTGTCGGCCTCGGCCAACTGGTTATCTTCATCGACTTCATTACCCGTCCGGGCAAGAAACAGCGCCCTGCCGAAACTCAGGCCCAGGTCAATGCCGCCGCGCAAGGCCTGACCCTGTATCAGTTCCATGCTTGCCCGTTCTGCGTGAAAACTCGCCGTACTCTGCGTCGTTTGAATGTGCCGGTGGCGCTGAAGGATGCGAAGAACAACGAGCAGGATCGTCAGGCCCTGCTGGAACAGGGTGGCCGAATCAAGGTGCCTTGCCTGCGCATTGAAGAGAATGGCCAGACAACCTGGATGTATGAGTCCAAGGTGATTATTGATTATCTGGATAAGCGGTTTGCTGCGGTCTGATGTTTCTGTATTGGGGCTGATGGCCCCTTCGCGAGCAGGCTCACTCCTACACTTGGAATGCGTTCCCTTGTAGGAGTGAGCCTGCTCGCGATGAGGCCATTCCAGGCACCAAAAATCTCAGTCAAAAATAAACCGGCCCTCGAGCCGGTTTATTTGTTTTCAGGCCGCTTTATCCAGCTGCGCCTGGCGCACCACCGCCGCCAGTCGCTTCAACCCTTCATCCAGCCGCGCCGGATCGATATGGCTGAAATTCAGGCGCAAATGCCCGTGATGCTTATCCGGATCCGGGAAAAACGGCTCGCCCGGCATGAACGCCACATCATTGGCCAACGCCTCGTTGAGCAACGTTCGCGTATCCAGCGGTTGCTTCAACGTCAGCCAGAAAAACAGCCCGCCCTGCGGCATGTTCCAATCCGCCAGATCAGAAAAATGCCTTTCCAGCGCTGCTTGAAAGACATCGCGCCGCTGCCGATAGAACCCACGCAATTCGCTCAAGTGCTGCTGATATTTCTCCGTGCCGATCCATTGCAGCGCCTGCCACTGACCGATGCGATTGGTGTGCAGATCTGCCGACTGCTTGAGTTTGAGCAGATGCGGGAACAGATCCGGGCTGGCGATCAGGTAGCCGACGCGCAAACCAGGCAGCAAGGTTTTCGACACAGTGCCGGTGTAGATCCAGCTCGCCTTCTGCAGACGCCCGGCAATCGGTTTGGCGCTACCGCCATCGAAAGTCAGTTCACGATAGGGTTCATCTTCGATCAGGGTGACGCCGAATTCATCGAGCAATGCGGCGACGGCAGCACGCTTGGCTTCGCTATAGCGAACAGCGGACGGATTCTGGAACGTCGGAATCAGGTAGATGAACGCTGGCCGGTGCTGTTCGAGACGATGGCGCAATTGCGCCAGATTCGGGCCGTCGGCTTCTTGCGGCACGGTCAGGCAATCGGCGCCAAACAACTGGAAAATCTGCAATGCGGCGAGATAGGTCGGCGCCTCCAGGAAAATTTCCGTGCCCTTGTCGATGTATAGCTTGGCCGCCAGATCGAGGGTCTGCTGGGAACCACTAACCACCAACACCTGACTCGCCGCGCATTCCAGGCCAAGCGCCCTCGCCTCCGCCGCCAGCGCTTCGCGCAACGCTGGTTCGCCTTCGCTCATGCCGTATTGGCCAAGTGACAGCGGCATGTCGGCCCACTCGACCTTCGGCAGCATGGCTTCGGCGGGCAAGCCGCCAGCGAACGACATCACCTCCGGACGCTGGGCGGCGGCGAGGATTTCACGGATCAAAGAACTTTTAAGGCGCGAGACACGTTCGGAAAAAGCCATGGCGGTCACCGGTAGCGAGGCGGACGAAAAATGAGTCAAACTGGTTGACTGAAATTACGACAGCTTGAGCGAGTACGTCAACATGCTTGACCTTAAAAACCCTGCAAGCCAACAACAGGCGATGGAAGCGTTTTTCTTCGGCTATCAGGCCTTCACCGCCAAGGCTGATGAAATGCTCGAGCGCCGTGGGCTGTCGCGGGTGCATCAGCGCATTGTGTTTTTCATCGCGCGTTACCCGAATTTGAGCGTGAAGGAATTGCTGGGATTGCTCGGCGTGAGCAAGCAGGCGTTGAACATGCCGTTGCGGCAGTTGCAGGAGATGCATCTGGTGGACAGCGTGGCGTCTGAGGCTGACAAGCGTAAGCGGCTGCTGGAGTTGACGGCGGAAGGTGCGAAATTTGAGCAGGCGTTGCGCCGTGAGCAGGTGAAATTGCTGGAGCGGGTGTTTGCCGAGGCTGGGGAGGCGGCGGTGAATGGCTGGTTGGCGGTGAATCTGGCATTGGGGAACAGCCAGACAGTTCTTGATTGATTGGCTGACCTCTTCGCGAGCAGGCTCGCTCCCACAGGGGTATGAGTTCCCCTATGGGAGCGAGCCTGCTCGCGAAGGGGCCCCACAGGCGATATATCCCTATCGACGGAACTTTCGTAAACAAAACCAAAAACAATATTTGCTTTATTTGTACACAAAAGCATAATCCACAGCGTGCGAGTTCCTGACCGCATGGTCAACAAATTCGCGTATGCCTCAAAGGGCCGCTGCCACCCCTCATGGGTCCGGCCCTGGAAATAACAATAAAACTCTTGAGGAGTACTCGCTGTGGAAAGCCGCAAATCCGAAGCATCGACGCTGGACCTCTCGCCACCATTACGCAGTGGCTTGCTGGAACGTCTGTTTAAACTCAGCTTGCATGGCACCACGGTGAAGACCGAGCTGATTGCCGGTCTGACAACCTTCATCACCATGGCTTACATCATCTTCGTCAACCCGAACATCATGGCCGATGCCGGGATTGACCACGGTGCAGCCTTCGTCGCCACCTGTATCGCCGCTGCACTGGGCTGCCTGTTGATGGGCCTGTACGCCAACTGGCCGGTGGGTCTGGCGCCGGGCATGGGCCTCAATGCGTTTTTCACGTACACCGTGGTCGGCACCATGGGCTACAACTGGGAAACTGCGCTGGGCGCGGTGTTCGTCTCCGGTGTGCTGTTCATGATTCTGACTTTCTCGCGGATTCGTGAGTGGTTGCTCAACAGCATTCCGGTCAGCCTGCGCTTTGCGATGGGTGCCGGTGTCGGTCTGTTCCTTGGCCTGATCGGTCTGAAAACCGCCGGCATCGTCGTCGATAGCCCGGCCACACTGATCAAACTCGGCTCCCTGCGCGAACCTGGCCCCCTGCTCGCGGCGATCTGCTTCCTGATGATCGCGATCCTCAGTTATCACCGTGTCTTCGGCGCAATCCTCATCAGCATCATCACCGTGACCCTGGCCGGTTGGGGCCTGGGCATCGTGCACTACGAAGGAATCATGTCGACTCCACCGAGCCTGGCCCCGACCTTCATGGCCATGAATGTAGCCGGCGTGTTCAACGTCAGCATGATCAGCGTGGTGCTGGCCTTCCTCTTTGTGCACATGTTCGACACCGCCGGCACCCTGATGGGCGTCGCCCAGCGCGCCAATCTGGTCAACGCTGACGGCCGTATCGAAAACCTCTCCCGCGCGATGAAAGCCGACAGTGCCTCGAGCGTCTTCGGCGCCGTGGTTGGTGTCCCTCCAGTGACAAGCTATGTGGAAAGTGCTGCCGGTGTGGCCGCTGGTGGTCGGACTGGTCTTACCGCAGTCACCGTAGGTGTGCTATTTATAGCGGCAATGTTTTTTGCACCGCTGGCCGGCATGATTCCCGCCTATGCCACCGCCGGTGCACTGATCTACGTGGCGATGCTGATGATGGGCGGCATGGCCCACATCGAATGGGACGAAGCCACTGACGCGATCCCGGCCATCGTCACCGCGATCATGATGCCACTGACCTTCTCGGTCGCCGACGGCATCGCGCTGGGCTTCATCACCTATGTGGCGTTGAAGGCCGGCACCGGCAAGTACAAGGAAATTTCCGTCAGCCTGTGGGTGCTCTGCGCGATCTTCATCGCCAAGTTCATCTTCTTGTAAGCGGCGCGCGGTTCAAGCTTCAAAACGGCCTCACCCTCGCGGGTGGGGCTTTTGCACATTCTCGATACCAACAAAAAAGGAGGAAAGTGATGAGTCTGGAAACCTGGCTGCTGTTCAGCGGCGCTGCATTGGTGGTGATCCTCATTCCCGGGCCACTGTCACTGCTGATGATCAGCAACAGTCTGAATTACGGTTTGCGCCGTTCTTACCCGGCGTTTCTTGGCGGGGTAACAGCATCGATCTGCTTGCTCAGTGCCTCGGCGCTGGGCCTGGGCGCGCTACTGCTGACATCGGAACAGCTGTTCAGCGCCCTTAAAATTGTCGGCGCTCTTTACTTGTTCTACCTCGCCTGGCAGAGCTGGCAGCAATCGCGCCAGCCATCGACGGGTGCCGAAGTCCCGCAAACAGCGGCCGTACCACGCTTCCGCGCATTGTTCGGGCGCGCCTTCGTGCTGGGTGCAAGCAATCCGAAAGACATCCTGTTCTTCGCCGCCTTCCTGCCCCAATTTCTCAACGCCGAACAACCATTCCTGCCGCAGTTACTGGTCATGATCGCTACCTGGACCGTGCTGGATCTGCTGTGCAAGCTGGCATACGGCCTTGGCGCCCATGGCGCAGCGCGTTACTTGCGTAGCGGCAAGGGCCAAAGTTGGTTCAATCGGATCAGCGCCGGTTTGTTTGGTGGAGCAGGCGCCGCGTCTTTGCTCAGCAGCCACTGATTGAAATAAACCCGTGCATTGAACAACTGCCAATGACAACCACCCTGAGCATTTAAATATCCAGGGTGGTTTCGCATCCCCGGTACTGCGTAGCGGCATTAATTGCCCGGCCTGATTAGCGTCCAATCGTAATACATCGCAATACCCCATCGATGTACAGCACCAAGGATTTGCTCATAACATCACGTCTATTCCGTACAACAAATTGCCCTGAACAAGGATGTTCAAATGGCCACATTGATTCAAGACTCCGTCATACACCATGACACCGTCGTCATTAACGACATCGATATTCATACCAATGAAAAAACAACTTCGACTCTGGATTTGAACAGTGAGTCGGACAATTCAGCGCTGCCTAAAAACCCTGCAAAGACCGCTCAACTGAAAATGGTCGATGACTTGTTCGGTCCGATCGAGATTGGTTCGCTGTCGGTGACCCGCGTTTCCCTCGATATATTGGGCGCCACGATCGACGGTCAGTCCTTGAACGGTCGAAACACTTTTTTCCGCACACCGAAGCGCTCTTTCATCAACTCGTTACAGTTCAACCCGGCCAATGTCGAACTGCAGATGCGGCAATCGGCGGGTACAGACAGTTATCTATTACCGTCGCTGCTATTCGAAGTTGCCAGCCGACGTCCACTGACGGCGCCTCCTGTAATGAAAGAAGCAGTTGGCGAGGAGATCGATGCGGACGGCTATCGCGGCAAACTGCAGAAACTCTTGAATGCGGCACAGAGACTCGATCTCAGACACGCGCAATTACCCCGAAAAACACATCGCTGGGTCAATATCGCCAAAAGTACGACGACGCTGGGTTCGAGCCTCGGTATTCAGGGGTTTGGAATTTACATGGGCTTGCGCGGAATTTATGACGGGATAAGAACCAACAATACCGACGAGATCGTGATCAACACCACTGGCCTCGCCTCCGAGCTGGGTTCCATTGCCGTTGATATCGCCGTGACCCGGTCCGCGACGCAGATGCTCAAAGCCGGACACAGTGCCTACACCGACTTTGTCAAAACCCGATTTGCGATCAGGTTGAGCCGCTCCGGAGGCCTGGTCGGTGGCGCCCTGACGCTGCCTTTCGATATCTATACCGCCGTCAGGTCATTCAATGCTGCCGACAATGCCAAAGGCAAAGAGGCCATAGACCATTACGTCAGCGCTGGTTTGAGTATCGCCAGTGCCGGCATGACAGTGATTCTCGGCCTGGCCGCACTGGCCGGTTTTTCATTCGCCGGGCCGGTCGGCCTTCTCGCTGGTGCGTTGCTTGCCGTCGGCTCACAGATTTATGGCGCCGTACGGATCGTCGATGACATTGATGATTACATCGAACTCACCGACGAGGAGCGCTGGCGTACAGGCTGGTTTTCGTTCGTGGGAAAGAGTCCCGACAAAGATGTCCAGGACCGCTATTCCATAGCCAAAGCCACGGTTGAACATAGCCGGCAATTAAAACGGACCGCCCGAAGATTGCTCGATGGGACCTGGGAGAAAAAGCTCGAAGCTGTCGTCAACGGCGCATTCGAAGTAGAACTCGAGCCGAGCCGCAGGCTGATCAGAAACTGGTGGACCAAGCAGGACAATTGGGAAACGGTCGATGTGCCAAAAATCAAAGGCAGGGATGACACGATCGATGCCCGAGACGGCGTCACACCTGATACTCCCGGCGCAGAACTGGGAACCGCCGCAGCGCACAAAGGCGTCATCTGGTTCATCGGCGACGGTAAAGACGTGATCAAAGGAGTGAAAGAAAAACCCAACACGGTTCATTACGGCGCGGGAAAAAAAGATCTCACGGGAGGCGAAAAGGATGACCGGTTTGTCTTCGAAGCGGCCGGGAAGCTGATCGAGACGGGCGCCGACGTGCCCGGGTATTCGAAGATCAGGGGCGGCTCTGGCAACGATACGCTGGTGCTGGAAGGCAACTACATCTCAAGATTGCCCGAAGGCTCCGGTTATGACGTCGACCTGCAGTTCGGTACGTTGCATGTCAGCGTGACAGACAGTGACGCAGAGGACGGGAAAAAACATACCTTCCATAGTTTGCTCGAAAGTATTGAAAACATTGAGACCGTGCCTGGCGCCACTTCAACCGTCAACGGTACGGACGGCCCCAATATCATCCGATCCCAAGGCAGGGACACGATCACCGCAGGCGGTGGCGATGACCAGATAGTCCTGTCTCACACCGGTGCCTCTGCACACGGAAACGCGGGAATGGATACTTACATCATTGCCCACGTCCCTGGCGATCTGGCCATCTTCGAGGACGGTGAACAGGCCAGCGTTATTGCGTTGAACTGGCGAGCGGATCAGATTGAAAGCTGGGCCATCAAAGAAAACAGCCTGGTAATCACATCACGATTCGACTTTTATGAGATGCCCAGGAATGTTGTTTCCGTCCATGACATTTATCAGCAAGTGGATAGCAGGCTCACGCTGAAAAACAATCAGCTGACGTTTATCACCAAGGATGACTTTCACCTGGTGCCGGACTTGCCGGAAACCATCGAACACAACAAGAACATTGATGTACATGCAGTGATTAGCAAAGTCGGGAGACGACAAGGCCCGATTATTCTTAACGCCGATACACATATCATCAAAGACGACAGACCGCTGGACTTGTTCATCCCGAAAACCCATGACCTGACCACGCTTTATCTAGCGAAAAAACGCAATTCGGTAACCCGTCTGTTTGTGGACTATTCAAGCGCAGAACTAAGCAAAGTCGAGGCCCGCTTCGGCGCCAGAATATCCGACGCCAATGGCGACCTGGTGGTGGGGTGTGATCTGTCCTGCCACTTTGCAGATAAATCGTTACTCATCAAAGGCTACTCGACCAAGCGTGGCGGCATGGACCCGATGAATCTGCTGAAGATCCTGAGAGCCATGGACACTTATCTCGATCATAAAGTGACACTGGTCTTCAAGGATGGCGTCGCAGCGAATTTACGCCTGACTCCGGAAACCGAGGCACAACCCGCTGATGCAAAATTTGCCGTGTATGCCTTCACCGAATGGACCACTCCGATTTCACTCCCGCTGCAACTGCTGCCCGGCGACTACGCCTACGACCTGACGCAGAATGAGCCGTACCAACTGAAGGCCAATGCCGGATGCGCCAAGCTCTACGCTTATGCGCTCCAGCCCGGGCTGGACACACTGGAAGGCCAGGGCTCGACATACCTGGTTCACCTTGCCGCCAACATGCATATCCGTCTGTGTACGCCGGGCGCCCTTGCCAGCTCCAGCCTGCGCCTGCCATTTGCATCCACCTGGGACCTGGACGCCACGGAACTCGGCAAAGTCGACATCACCCTCGAAAACAACCAGTTGCAAATCGGCACCTGCGTTATTCACCTGCCGACTTACGACAGCGAAGACCTCATCGACCAGGTGCGTGTGATCACCGAAAAGGGCATCGTCCACACCGTCGACCTCTCCTTTGACTGGGTGTATCAGGATGGACTGGACGCGCGGTTCTTTGAAGAGCCCGATGCGACGGCGGCGTTGCCGGACGAATTCGCATCGGTCGCCGACAAAGTGTTGAAAGTCAGGTACATCGCCCTGGCCGACAATGAGCCCGGGACACTGAGTTACAGCTTGCCGATGCGGCGATGGATTCTGGATAGCGACAAGCGCCGAGTCATCGATTACTCGCAACTGCAGGTTTTCAGATATTGCACGCATCAACGACCAAGCCTGTTAACCCCGGCACCTCCACTGATCGAGGTTCCGGCGGCGTGAGCCTCCGTGCCGGGTAACGCCCGACAAATCTGCATCATCCACAAGAAACGATCACTGACGCCTCGAAACCTTCCCAGGCCCGACTCATCGGGGCTGGCAGCGCGTGCGTCCGGCGAATGCAAACAGATCATTTCCTTATTCAGAAACGCCTATCAACAGGATGTTGTTCATGGCCAAGCCCCCAAAGAAAGTCGCTGGTTCCGCCAGTACCGATACACCCGCTACCACACGACTACCCGAGGCAGAGCCCCTGACAAATCGACTTCAGGCAGCCGGCCCTTCCACCTTGCGACTGCCTGGCGATCCGACGCCCATCGCGCATTTACCGAATGTGCAGGTTGACGCTGATTTGAGTCGACCCGCCGTGATCGTGAGCGACATGCCGCAACCGTCCGTCGAATCGGCGAGGAACGAAATCGCCTGGCCGCGCAGTCGCTATGCGGAACTGGCGCCTTTCGGAGTCGCGGATAGCGGACTGTTTGAGGGGCCGGATTTGCGCATATACGCAGAAATAGGTACGGAAGGCCGCTTTCAGGTCGAGCAGAACGCACAGGGGATCTACCACGTACCTCTCTCCTTCGCGCCCGGGGTTCCCGGGCCGGTCCTGGCGAAAATCGACGGCCAGCCACGCTGGCGTATCGAACGCCCTGGCTGGCAATCACCACCGATCTCGGCCGAGTCCGCCCCCACCTCACGCTCACCCGCCTACCTTGCCCCTCAATTGACTGCTCTGCTGGAGCCGGCACTTTCGACGGACGGAATCCGTTACGACAAGCACAATAAAGCCTACGTCGAAATGGAAGGGGGGATGGTTCTGGTGGGCAAGCGCCGCGACGGGCACTACCAGGAAATATCCGCCAGCGAACGATCGTCCTCCGGTGCCGAGGTGGAGATGATTCCGGGCACAAAGCTCTGGCGCCGGAAAGTCCCGGTCAGTCCGATTGAACAGACCCCCGCGCCATCAGGCCTGCGTCCCACTGCCGAGTCAGACGCTGCCCAGCCTGGCCCAGGCAAGCGAGCACGGCTCGACGCAGGCGCGGTTCCGGAACAGCCAACCTCCGCTGACGCGGATCAAACACCGTATTTCTGGTTGCCGTGGGGCCATTTGAACCCACCGTCATCGGGAGAGTCGGTGCAATTGGGCTGGCTTCATTACTCGATCGTGCCAATCGGCACGGCCCCCAACCGGCTTCCCAAGGTGTACTTCCTGCAGCACCCGGAGTTTGCACCGGCGTATTTCGATGCCTTTGAACAGATGTTGCGCGACGCACCTGACTTGCAGCCGGTTGCAACCTTTCGCATCGGGTATGAGCCGGGCGAGGCGCGACCGGGCAAACGCTTCTTCGAGAAGCCGTTGTCGCAATCCGTCGCCGAGACCTTCGTGGATTTTTCCGCGTTCACTTCACGGGCCGTCGCCAGAAGACTGTTCGAACTGTCGGATTACCCACCAGCCATCACGGCCACCGGACTGATGAACATACAGGCCGTGTTGCATCAGTGGAACCACAAGCCCTTCCCCACGGTGCCTGCCTATGCAGACCCGCTCAACCTGTTGCCCGTCGCTTCCACCAGCGAAATCGCGGGCAGGAAAGTCATCAAACTGCTGCCGCAGGTCGAGGGTGAACTGCACAGGCTCACCTTCGATCCGCAGCATTTCGCGTTCGAATGGCGGCACTACTCGGCTGCCCCTTCTGACTACAACCTGCGGCGTCTGGTCGGCGCCCTGCTGATCCGCAGTGGCTATGACGTTTTCCCGCTGACGCACGATCACCGCAGACCGGCGCTGGTCTTCAAACGCGCAGATCAGGAGACGGTTTTTTTCCTGAAACTGGGGGTGCTCAAACATGAAGTGGTGGTGCATAACACCCTGCCGGGTACCGAGTTGGCCGATCCGGATCTGCCCGCACGCATTGGCAGTGCCGCGCACCTCGCGCTGACGAGCGCCGAGGCACAAAAGAATCTGGTGTGGTTGATCGGCGGCGTGCTGAAGACCGAGTCGGCCGCCGATTCGGTGTTCATTCTCAGAGAGCGTTGAAGCCCGCCGGGAACCCTTGTGTATCGCGCCTCGAGGGTTCCCAAGCGGCCACGGATACTCTTCGATAACACTGACATGCCTTGCATCATCTGGCCACAAAGCAAGACGTATATACCGCACGCCACGACTGCCGATTGCCGAACATAAGTGCTCTTGAAACCCGCCGCGCGATTTCAGAATCGTTGCGGCGCAAGTTCGCCTGATCATTTTGGCGCGTCCGCTGCAGAGCCTCGGATGCCGCTTTATCGGAGCACTTCAATGGCTAAGCCACCCAAGAAAATTCCGGCTTCAACGTCAGCCGATACATCACTGCCTCCGCCGAGACCAGACACCCCGGCGGATACGCGCGCAGGCACCGGGCTTTCCATCGCCGACACGGCAGGCGGGAGTCCGACGCCGGGTTCATCCTCAGCGATGATCGTCTCCGATGTGCCCGGCCAGCGCCCAAGCGTCATCGTCAACGCCCTGCCCGATCCGCTGCCCCACTCACCCGTCCAACCCACGCAAGCGGCGCCGGGAGCAGCAGACTCGACGCCGCCGCACGCAGGTGCTGTGGAGGGGGCCGGCAACCTCAACATTGCACCTGAGCTGGCGGCACTGCTGATGAATACCCCGCACACGCCGGAAGGTTTTCGTCACGACAAACGTGGTGCGTCGTATATCAATATGGAGGACGGCAGTCTCTGGCTGGTGCGCAGACAACCCGAGGGGCATTACCGGCAAGCCTCGGCCCATGACCGAAACTGGCTTGGCGCTGAGGTTGAACTGATTCCCGCCAGCAAACTCTGGCGGCGAGTAGAGCCGACATCCACGACGGCAAAACGTCCGCAGGCAGATCCAGTGCTCCCGCCTGCTGAAACGGCGGGGCCGAGCAAACGGCCGCGTCATGAACAGGCCGACACCGCTCGGGCAGACGCATTGATGGAGTCGTTGATTTCGCGACAGCCGAATGTTCTGGATCTGTCTGCTGGCCAATGGAAAAACTGGGGGAAAACCAGCAAACCGGAACAGGGCGACTCGATAGAAATAGACGGCGCCCACTTCTCGATTGTCTCCACTGGCGGTCAACCGCACACCGGCCTGGTTTACGTACAACATCCGCGATTTTCGCCCGAGGGCTACGACGGTTTTGAACACGTACTGATCAATGAGCCTTCACATCAACCGAAGTGGGCAATCCAGCGCGACGGCCAATGGCACGTCGTGGAAAACCATTTGCCGTTCGAAATGCCGATGGCGCAATACGTCTCCAGTGCCTTCAAATATTTGTCGGAACATACCGAGCGCGCCCTCGCACGCGGGGTATTCGATCACAGCAGACAATCCAAAGCCCTCGACAACCATGCGTTGTCGATGATGGTGTTGACCTTTCGGCACTGGCACGACCGCATCAATAACGAAGCGCCGACCACACGCGGCCTTCTCGACCCGTTGATGCTGTTGCCCAGACTGTCGGTACAACCCGACCCACTGTATCCCGGCGGCCTCCTTTCCTTGCCCCCGTCCAACGCGCATAGGTTTCAGCGGATCGATTTCGATCCACAGAAGTTTCCTGGTGAGTGGGCCGAATACGCAGCAGCACCCACCCCTGCCAATCTGCGCAACGTGTTCGGCACGCTTCTGCGCAACAACGGCTACACGCTCCATCCGTCCTCGCGCGCATTGCAGGAAGGCGCATTGATCTTTCACCGTGAAGGCGTCGCTGCGGTGTTCGTGTTGAAACTGCCGCGCATCACCGGTCACTCGATTCCTCGCCCAACGTTACCAGGCAGCGAAATCTCCGGTTCCGCGTTTCAGGCAAGGCTGACCCCCGCGGCCCAGCGCGAGTTGAACATTCACCTGGCCCAGAAACAGGTCATCTATCTGGTGGGCGGCGTGCAACCAACCGGGTCCGGCGAAAAGAGTTTCTTCATCGTCAGAGAAGGCTGACAGCCGCCCGCAACCCAATTAACCAATGGAGCACCAAGGATGGTGAAGCCACCCAAGCCAATTCCACTGACCACGCCGTCCGACGCCTTGTCGACCCCGCCGAGACCGGGATCGAATCAGTCCGCGGGCCCCCGTTCCGGCACCGACACTCCCGATCTCGCGGCAGGCAACACTGTCCGCACCCCAGAACCGTCGGCGGATGTTGCACCAGACGCGACCGGGCGCCTGCCATCGGTAGTGGTCAACGCATCGCCTGAATCGATTGCCAGGTTGCTGGAGAGCAATATGAATTCCATTACCTGGCCCGCTGCCAATGCCCATATGTTGCGCGCGATCGACAATGGCCTGTTTCACAGCCCGCAGGGCGGCACGTATGCGCAGGTCATCGGCGAGGGTTACCTGCAAGTCGAGCGTCAAACGAATGGGCGTTATCGAGTTTTCTGGCCTGCGTCTCTGGGGGAGCCCGGCCCGTTTCTGCAACAGATCGACGGTCAGCCCTTCTGGAGGCCCGACTCGGTTGATCGAGCGGTGCTCTCCCCCGAGGTAGATCGTGCGAGGGCAGGCGCATCAGGCGGCGAATTGCCCAGTCACCTCACGGCCGACCAGGCCAACTGGCGAACAGGAAATACCGCGGCCAGCCCGGACGGCCTCCGTCACGACAAACGCGGAGCGACCTATGTCGAGATGGAAGACGGCACGCTCTGTCTGGTTCGCCAGCAACCCGAGGGGCACTACCGGCAGGCTTCCGCCCACGCACGAAACTGGCTCGGCGCAGACGTTGAACAGATTCCGGGCAGCGGACAGTGGCGGATAAAAACGCCGCAATCATCATCGCAGCATGATTTACCGCCCCCCGTGCACAAACGGCCTGCGAGCGAGGCCGACGAAAATTCGCCCGCACCCGGCAAACGTCCCCGCCTGGCAGAGGAGCAAAAACCAGACGACACAGGGTCAATATCCGGGACGACAGCCGATGCCAGACCGCTGGCACCGGCCACGTCTGCCGGGGAATGGCGGCACTGGGGGATGACCCTCAAACCCGAATGGCATGACTCCATAGAAATAGACGGTCAGCACTACGTGATCGTGCCGCAACGCGTACTGCCTGACACTACCCTGGTGTTCCTTCAACACCCGCTGTTCAGTCCGGGTCGATACGACGCGTTCGAGCAGATGCTCAAGAACAATCCATCACTGCAACCGAAGTGGGCCATCAGGAAAGATGACCAATGGACAGTGGTGGAACTCCCGTCATTCGAAAAATCGCTGACTGAGTCTGTAGCCACCTCTTTCCGGTACTTGGCCGACCACTCCTTGAGCGCCATCGCCAGAGCAGCGTTCAACGAGGTCAACCACAGCGAAGTCATCAACGGTGATGGACTGCGCGTGTTGTTCGACACCTTCTATCACTGGGAAAACCGAACCCTTGCCCTCGCCTCCAGACGCGAGCTCGCTGACCCGCTGATGATGCTTCCCGTGTTGCCCACCCAACCTTCCGCCCATCTGAATGGACAGACACTGTTGCTGCCCTCGCCCTTTGCCACGGGCCTGGAACGCATCGACTTTGATACCCGGCTGTTCGAACAACGATGGCGTGAGGCCGTGCACGCCCCCGGTTCCAGCCTGCGCGCGTTATTCAGCGAGCTTCTGCAGGACAACGGTTATGCCGTGGATCGCACCAGTCGACTGTTCAGCGAGGATGCCTTGCTGTTTCAGCGCAGCACTCTGGACGTGGTGTTCGTCTTGCGTCTGCGTCCAAGCACCCCGGACGGGAGGGTGAATCGCAGGAGCGATCCTGGCGACGAACTGCTGGTACCGACACTCAGGGCCCGCCTGGCGCGATCCAGATGGCGGCAAATGCTCGAACCCGACAAGGTCGTTTATCTGGTCGGCGGCACGCAAACCGTCTCTGCGCAGCAGACGCTGCTGTTCATCGTCAGAGAAGGTTGAGCGCCATGTCCATCCCCAACCAACCCCATCGAGAATGACCTGCATGGCCAAACCACCAAAAAAAATCCCGGGTACCGCCGTAGCCGATTCCACCACGGGGCCCCGTTCACCGGCGGCGGAGTCGGCTGATATCAGTCCCGCCCCTGGCGCGGCTATCGACACCGTGCGGATGGGTGAACAGCGCATGGCTGACCTCACACCCCATGTGCCGACCGGCGAATTGACACCCCCACCATCGGTGCTGGTCAGCGAACTGCCTGCCCACCGTCCATTGTCGCCCAATGCTGCGTTGCGCTCGCTCACCTGGCCCGCTGAACACCTGCATTTGTTGATTCCTCTGGATATCGACAGCGGCCTGTCCATCAGCGCCGATGGCAGGATTTATGCCGCTGTCGAGAACGAAGGCCATTTGCTGGTCGAGCGCCAATCCGACGGTCGCTATCAGATTCCCTTCGATTTTGCCCCCGGAGTGCCCGGCCCGTTCGTCAGCAAAATCAGGGACCAGTCATTGTGGCGTTTCGAGATCCCGGCCTGGCTTGTCGAAGACTCAGGCAGACCAGCCCCCTTCACGCCCCCGCCTGGCCCGATTGCCGGTCACACGCCGACATACCTGGCGCCGCATCTGGCGGCCCGGCTTTCTCCAGCAACAGACTCACCCGATGCGATCCGGTATGACCGGTATCGAAAAACCTATGTGGATACCGCCGAAGGCACGGTCATGGTGGGGAAAAATGACGACGGCGATTATCAGCAAACCTCCGCCGCAGATCGCCACCCCTCTGGCGTATTTCTGGAACGGATGCCCGGAACGCTCTACTGGCGGCAAAAAAATCCGCAAACCTCTGCCCGGCACGACAATCCACGTCAGGACAGGCGCCGACCTGCGACGCCGACCGACTTCGCACCACGCCCCGGTAAACGGTCATTCATGGGCCACGACGCAGACAGTGCCACCGATACGCAGGCACTTGCCCAAAGCCTGATTTCGTCAAGCGAAGGCGCGCTCGATCTGTCTCACGGGGCATGGCGCGACTGGGGCAAGACAACCCCCTGGCCGCTGGAAACGCACGTTGAAATCGACAACCTTTATTACCCGGTGGTGACTCAGACCCTAATCGCCGACACCCCCATGGCCTATATGAAACACCCACGGTTTTCACCGGATCTGTATGACAATTTCGAGCGCATGCTTGTCACCGACCCCGCCTTGCAACCCCGGTGGGTGGTCAAGGTCAATGATCGGTGGAGCGTTCTGGGCCAGCGCTTGCCGTTCGAGTTGCCGCTGACGCAATACATTTCGGCCCATTTCAAATATCTCACCGAGGAATCGATCAGTTTCCTCGCCAGAGCCATGTACAACCAGGCCAACAGATCGGAAATCATCAACGGCCACGGTCTGGCGGTATTGAATCAGACGTTGCGCTTCTGGGCCGACCGGACGAACAACAAGGTGCAGCGACAGGATCTGGCCGAGCCACTTTGCCTGTTGCGCAAACTGCCGCCCTTGAATGAGGCCCAACGGTCATCAGCGCTTCCTTCCTCGCTGGGTGAAGGTTTGCAGCGACTGGATTTCGATCCGGGGCAATTTGCTCAGCTCTGGATCGATCATGCCGTGCTGCCGGCGACACCTGAACTGCGAAAACTGTTCAGCGCCGTACTGACGAAAAACGGCTACCGCCTCGAGCCTGCAACGCTCAGCACTGGTGAAAACACGCTGCTGTTTCACCGGGAAAAGATCAACAGCCTGTTTGTATTGACCTTCCCTGCAGTCAGCGGTCAGCAAATACAGCGCAACGCAACGCCCGGTATTGCCTGGAGCGATACCGACCTGCAAATCCGTATGGGTGAAAAACAGCAAACATTGGCCACTTATAGAGAGGAACAGCGGCTGGTCCATCTATTGGGTGGCATTGATAAACGCACGCAACGTCTGGCAACGCTGTTTATCGTCAGGGAGGGCTGAGTCTTTTCAGGACAAGTACAACCAATGAAATAACCCAACGTCGCAAGGCGACGATGGCCATTTGTTGCCTGCGGGACGACCGTTACAGGCACCCGGCAACAAACGCTGCACGGCCCATTCAATCAACCCATGGCCCGACAACATTCAACGATAGATCACTTAGAGATACGCCAATGACTAAACCACCCAAGCCCCCGATGGGCAATCGAACGCCTGATGCTTCTACGACCCGACCGGTGCAGGATCAGGGGCCGCCCCATTCGCCCGCCCTTATGATTGGCCCTATGCCTGGCCCGTTGCTTGCCTCGTTCCTCGACAACGTTCCCACCGCAAGTTCAGGGAGGGATACAAGCCCACAAGTAACGGTGACGTACATAACCGATCCAGTGACTACCGACCTCAATGCGAAACTCAGGGAGATTTCCTGGCCCGCCTTGCAGAGTCATCTGCTGCGACCGCATGAATCCGTGGACGGTTTGTTTTTCAGTCCAGAAGGTCACCTTTATGCGCATCTTGGTGAAGGTGGCTATTACCGCGCCGAACACAACGTCGATGGCGACTTGCAGATTCCCTGGCCCGCCGCTCCGGGTGTAACGCCTCCCCTGCTGAAAAAAATCGCCGGTCAGCCACGCTGGCGTCTCGAGGCCGACTGGTATTCCCGCCCGCCAACGTCTGAAACCCGGTTACCGCCAGTGCTGGCACCCGCGCCTCCCTCACAGACGTCACTCTTTCTGCCCCCGCACCTCGCGGCGCTGCTGACCATTGCGCCAGACACCACGAACGGTATCCGTTACGACAAGCACAAAAATGCCTACGTCAACATGGCAGAAGGCACTGCCATGGTGCGCCGCAACGATGATGGCCAGTTTGAACTGGCGTGGTCCGGACAGCGGTCAACCGGCGATCTGGTCGAGCAGATACCGCAAACAACGCTCTGGCGTCGCAAGGTCAGCGGCGCGGTGCAAGCGGACAATCGCCGACCAGCCCCCGCCGCCGAGGAGCCGACAGCCGGGCCAAGCAAACGGCCACGTCTGGAGGCTGAACCGGACGCTACCGGGCCGTCTGCTCCTGTGCTATCTGCCAGCGACTGGCATGCCTGGGGAAGCGCCGTAAAACCAGGCACCGGAGACTCTATCGAGATCGACGGACAACACTATCCGATCGTTTCGCAGGCGGGACATGCCACTGACGCCCTGGTCTTTATCAAACCCCCACTGTTCGCCGCCGAAGGCTTCGAGGCTTTCGAGCAGATGTTAGGCACCACCCCGCAGTTGCAGCCCAAGGGCGCAGTGAAGTTGAAGGAAAGATGGGGAATACCGGTCAACGACAAATGGGAGGTCGTCGCTGGCCCTCCATTTAAAAACCCCCTCGCGCAGTACGTGGCCGATACTTTTCCATACATGGCAGAGCATTCGACGAGTGCCGTCGCCCGCGCCATGTTCAATCGCGCCAATCACGCCGAAACGCTCAACGGTTACGGGCTGAACGATTTGTTTGAAACCTTCCAGTATTGGGCAGTCAGGCCGCAAAACATGTGGGATCAAAAAGTCAGCCGATACGATCTGGTCGACCCGTTGTTGTTATTGCCTGCGCTTTCCAGACCCGGCGAGAGTTACATTGCCAAACCGTCAGGGTTCACCGAAGGCCTGCAACGTATCGACTTCGATTTGCAGCGCGTGCCTCAGCATTTGCGCAAGATCAACGACGAGTATCGCAGCAAAAAACTGCGAACCCTGTTCCAGAGCATTCTGACGGAACAGGGTTATCAGGTTTCCTCTAGCTTTCGCGGATCGGCGGCCCAGCAAGATGCATTGATGATTCAGCAGCAAGGTGTCGATCTTGTATTCATCCTGCGCTTCCCGGCCTTGATGCAGGGCAACTACCTGGATTTCGATGTCACGAACTGGCTGCGAACCAAAGCGCTGGTCAACAAACATGAGCCTTCCGACGAGGCCCTGTTGAACAAGGCACTCGCCGAAGACAAGGTCGTATATTTGATCGGCGGTCTGGAAAGAGATTCTTCGGGCCAACCGAGTCTTTTTGTTTTCCGCCAAAAATAACGAGCGCGTCAGGTTCAAGCCTTCAGCCTGGCCAGGTCTGACATCAGCCTGACGCAGACGAAAAAAAGCCCGCAGTGTGAGCGGGCGAAAGACCAAAGAAGCTATATGCGCAGTCGCTTCCCGGTGGGGGCAGCTGCTTGGGGGTCAGCTGCCCCGGTACGTGGAATAGCTGTATGGCGAAATCAGCAATGGCACGTGGTAGTGATCCTGTTCGGCGGAGATGCCGAAGCGCAGCACAACCACGTCCAGAAATGCCGGTTCCGGCAACTGAACGCCACGGGCGCGGTAGTAATCGCCCGCGTGGAACTGAACCTGATAAACCCCGGTACGATAATCATCGCCTTGCAGCAGCGGCGCATCGACCCGGCCATCGCTGTTGGTTACAGCACTGGCGACCAATTCCAGTTGCGAACCTTCAACGCGGTACAGCTCGACCTTGATCGAACTGCCCGGGCAACCGTGTGCAGCGTCCAAAACGTGTGTTGTCAAACGTCCCATTGATTCTGCGCGCCTGCCTGCGTGGAGCAGTCAGACCTCGCGCCTCCCGAAGTCAGATAAAAAGGAGACCGCACCGATTCGGAGCACGAAACGCTGCGGCGAGCGATTGATTAAGACATTTTTCAAAAAAATTGTACACAATAAAAACGACATTTTTCACTTCACCCCCGCCATTCGGGGGTTTCCTGCCGATGAGCCAGCGATACGCCTATTCATTGAACCTCCTATCCATTAGCTGACTGGTCAGGCAGGTTTCTTGCAGGCTCACGCCAATAGCAGTAAAAGATGACAGTCGGTGAAAAATGCGAAAATTCAGGCTTACAAATTGCGAATAAAGTTGTATACAATCAGCCCATCGCTGTGACGCCAGCCTGCCAGGCCGCCACATACATCTGTCAACGAACAAGAAGGAAGACTGCAGTGAGCGCTGACTACCCACGCGACCTGATCGGTTACGGCAGTAACCCTCCTCACCCACACTGGCCGGGCAATGCCCGCATCGCCCTGTCGTTCGTACTCAATTACGAAGAAGGCGGCGAGCGCAACATTCTGCACGGCGACAAAGAATCCGAAGCCTTCCTCTCCGAAATGGTTGCCGCCCAGCCGCTGCAAGGCGCGCGCAACATGAGCATGGAATCGCTTTACGAGTATGGCAGCCGTGCCGGTGTCTGGCGGATCCTGAAACTGTTCAAGGAATTCGACATTCCGCTGACCATCTTCGCCGTCGCCATGGCCGCCCAGCGCCACCCGGACGTGATCCGTGCGATGGTCGATGCCGGCCACGAAATCTGCAGCCACGGCTACCGCTGGATCGACTATCAGTACATGGACGAAGCGCAGGAACGCGAGCACATGCTCGAAGCGATCCGCATCCTCACCGAAATCACCGGCGAGCGCCCGCTGGGCTGGTACACCGGCCGCACCGGGCCGAACACCCGTCGTCTGGTGATGGAAGAAGGTGGTTTCCTCTACGACTGCGACACCTACGACGATGACCTGCCCTACTGGGAACCGAACAACCCGACCGGCAAGCCGCATCTGGTGATCCCGTACACCCTCGACACCAACGACATGCGCTTCACCCAAGTGCAGGGTTTCAACAAGGGTGACGACTTCTTCGAATACCTCAAAGACGCGTTCGACGTGCTCTATGCCGAAGGCGCTGAAGCACCGAAGATGCTCTCGATCGGCCTGCACTGCCGCCTGATCGGCCGTCCGGGTCGCATCGCTTCGCTCAAGCGCTTTATCGAATACGCCAAAAGTCATGAACAGGTGTGGTTCAGCCGTCGCGTCGACATCGCGCGTCACTGGCACGAAACCCAGCCGTACCAAGGGGCCGCCCAATGAGCCGCTTTCAAACCCTGCAACCGTCGAGTCTGAGCCGCGACGCTTTCGTCAAAGCCTTCGCCGACATCTACGAACATTCGCCATGGGTGGCCGAGAAGGCCTACGACCTGGGCGTAGATGCCTCGATCGACGAGATCGAAACCCTGCACCAGCGCATGAGCGACATCCTGTTGAGCGCCGATCACGCCAGTCAACTGGCACTGATCAACGCTCACCCGGACCTGGCCGGCAAAGCCGCCGTCCAGGGCCAACTGACCGAAGCCAGCACCAATGAACAGGCTGGCGCCGGTATTCACCAATGCACGGCCGAAGAGTTCCAGCGCTTCACCGAGCTGAACGACGCCTACAAAGCCAAGTTCAAGTTTCCCTTCATCATGGCGGTAAAAGGCAGCAACCGGCATCAGATCCTCGCGGCGTTCGAAACGCGCATTCACAATTCGGTCGACACCGAGTTCAAATGCGCGCTGGCGGAGATCAACAAGATCGCCCTGTTCCGTTTACTGACTCTTTAGCAAGCCTGACCCGAGTACATCAAACGCGGAGAGTACCCAGGGTCTTGCAAGCATCCCCAGCCACTTTTTTAAAGGCAGACAAGAAGAATGAAAGCTTACGCCGTACCTTTCGAAAAATTCGTCAACCTGGCCGATGCCCGTCTGGGCACCAAAATCATCTCGGTCACCGATGACTGGTTCGCAGACGCCAATCGTCTGTTCCAACCGACCCCGGCCGTATGGAAGGAGGGCGTGTTCGATGACAACGGCAAGTGGATGGACGGCTGGGAATCGCGCCGCAAGCGCTTCGAAGGCTTCGACAGCGCTGTGATTCGTCTGGGCGTACCGGGCTCGATCAAAGGCGTGGACATCGACACTTCATTCTTCACCGGCAACTTCCCGCCATCGGCCTCTCTGGAAGCGTGCTTCCTGGCCTCGGGCGAGCCTGATGAAAACACCCAGTGGACTGAAGTGCTGTCGGCCGTCGAGCTGCAGGGCAACAGCCACCACTACCACGAAATCAGCAACGCCCAAGCGTTCAGCCACCTGCGCTTCAACATCTACCCGGACGGCGGTGTAGCTCGTCTGCGCGTGTACGGTGTGCCGCATCGTGACTGGTCGGCGGTTGGCGACAACGAACAAGTCGATCTGGCAGCAGCCCTCAATGGTGGCCGCGCCCTCGCCTGCTCCGACGAACACTTCGGCCGCATGAGCAACATCCTCAACCCGGGCCGTGGCATCAACATGGGCGACGGCTGGGAAACTGCACGTCGTCGCACGCCGGGCAATGACTGGGTAATCGTCGCGCTGGGTCACCCGGGCGAGATCGAGAAGATCGTCGTCGACACCCTGCACTTCAAAGGCAACTACCCGGACACCTGCTCGATCCAGGGCGCGTTCGTCAAGGGCGGTACTGACAGCCAGATCGAAACCCAGTCGCTGTTCTGGCGTGAACTGCTGCCGAGCCAGAAGCTGGAAATGCACGCCGAACACACCTTCGTCGAGCAGATCAAGGCGCTGGGCCCGATCACTCACATCCGCCTGAATGTGTTCCCGGATGGTGGCGTGAGTCGCCTGCGCGTACTGGGCAAGGTCGCTAAATAAGGTTGAACCCATTCGCGAGCAGGCTCGCTCCCACATTTGGAATGCATTCCCCTGTGGGAGCGAGCCTGCTCGCGAAGGCGTCAGAACAGTCAACACAGAATTCGGATAAGAAGAACAGCATGCGCACACTAACGATTGAACCGCTGAGCAAAGAAGCCTTCGCCCCTTTCGGTGACGTCATCGAAACCGACGGCAGCGATCACTTCATGATCAACAACGGTTCGACCATGCGCTTCCATAAACTGGCGACGGTCGAAACCGCTCAGCCTGAGGACAACGCGATCATCAGCATCTTCCGCGCCGACGCGCAGGACATGCCGCTGACCGTTTGCATGCTGGAACGCCATCCGCTGGGCAGCCAGGCTTTCATTCCGCTGCTCGGCAACCCCTTTCTGATCGTGGTCGCGCCAGTTGGCGATGAACCTGTATCAGGCTTGGTCCGCGCCTTCGTCACCAACGGCAGGCAGGGCATTAATTACCATCGCGGCGTTTGGCACCATCCGGTGCTGACGATCGAAAAGCGGGATGACTTCCTGGTGGTTGATCGCAGTGGCACAGGCAATAACTGCGATGAGCATTTTTTCAAAGAGGATGAGCGTTTGATCCTCGCCCCCCACCAATAAGAGAAGGTCTGATCACTCGACAACAAGAGTGACAGGCGAGAGGTAAAGACTGTGGAAGCACATCTGTTGGAATGGCTGAACCTGAGCGTGCGCTGGGTTCACATGATTACTGGCGTGGCCTGGATCGGCGCGTCGTTCTACTTCGTCTGGCTGGAGAACAACCTCAACCGCGTCAACCCGAAAACCGGCCTGGCCGGTGACCTGTGGGCGATCCACGGTGGCGGTATCTATCACCTCGAAAAATACAAACTGGCCCCGCCGGCGATGCCGGAAAACCTGCACTGGTTCAAATGGGAAGCCTACTTCACCTGGATGTCGGGTATCGCGCTGCTGTGCGTGGTGTTCTACTCCAATCCAACGCTCTACCTGCTGGCTCCGGGCAGCACCCTGAGCGGCCCTGAAGGCGTGGCCATCGGTATCGGCTCGCTGTTTATCGGCTGGTTCATCTACTCCTTCCTCTGTGATTCGGCCCTGGGCAAACGCCCTGCTCTGCTCGGCTTCATTCTGTTCGTGCTGATCATCGGCGCGGCGTACGGCTTCAGCAAAGTGTTCAGCGGTCGTGGTGCGTACCTGCACGTCGGCGCGATCATCGGCACGATCATGGTCGGTAACGTGTTCCGCATCATCATGCCGGCGCAACGCGCACTGGTCGCGGCGATTGCCGAAAACCGCACGCCGGATCCGGCGCTGCCAGCCAAAGGCTTGCTGCGTTCGCGTCACAACAACTACTTCACCCTGCCGGTGCTGTTCATCATGATCAGCAACCACTTCCCGAGCACTTATGGCAGCCAGTACAACTGGTTGATCCTGGCCGGGATCGCGGTGTTGGCGGTGTTGGTGCGTCACTACTTCAACACCCGTCACGACAGCCACAAGTTTGCCTGGACCCTGCCAGTGGCAGCGGTGGGCATGATCAGTCTGGCGTACGTCACCGGCCCGATGCCGATGTCGACCGCGCCGGAAGTGGCCAAGGCACCAGCGAAAATCGAGTACCAACCGCTGCCGGAAACGGCACTGGGCGGTGGCTTGAAACCGGCTGAAGCAGCACCGGCAGCCCCTGCTGAACCTGCTGCACCAGCACAAGCCTCCAACGCAGGCCCGGGTTTCGACAAAGTGCACACAGTGATCCAGGAACGCTGCGCGGTTTGCCACTCGGCCAAACCAACCAGTCCGTTGTTCAGCGCAGCTCCGGCGGGTGTGATGCTCGACACCCCTGAGCAGATCCGTCAGAACGCGGCGCGCATCCAGGCGCAAGCCATCACCACGCAGATCATGCCACTGGGCAACATCACTCAGATGACCCAGCAGGAACGTGACCTGATCGGTGCATGGATCGCCCAGGGAGCACAGACCAACTAAGCAACAAAGCTTCGCGAGCAGGCTCGCTCCCACAGAGATCGCGCATTTCCTGTGGGAGCGAGCCTGCTCGCGAATCGCCTTAACGCGGTTTACCTGATGCACAGAAACAGCTGTGAGCAACCCGGCAGCTGTTCAATCACAAGAATAAAAAGATCCGAGGTGTTGCATGTCCGAGCTGTCCAAAGCGCGCATCCCCGACGCACCCGCCATTCAGCGATTGCCCCTTTTGCAACTGATCCTGGTCGGTTTGCAACATGTTCTGCTGATGTACGGTGGTGCCATCGCGGTGCCGCTGATCATTGGACAGGCCGCTGGCCTGAGTCGTGAAGAAATTGCCTTCCTGATCAACGCCGACCTGCTGGTCGCCGGTATCGCCACCATCGTGCAATCCATGGGCATCGGCCCGATGGGCATTCGCATGCCGGTGATGATGGGCGCCAGTTTTGCTGCAGTCGGCAGCATGGTCGCCATGGCCGGCATGCCCGGTATCGGCCTGCAAGGCATCTTCGGTGCGACGATCGCCGCCGGTTTCTTCGGCATGCTCATCGCGCCGTTCATGTCCAAAGTCGTGCGCTTCTTCCCGCCACTGGTGACCGGCACGGTCATCACCTCGATCGGTTTGTCGCTGTTCCCCGTGGCCGTGAATTGGGCCGGTGGCGGCGCTGCCGCTGCGCAATTCGGCTCACCGATTTATCTGGCCATCGCCGCTCTGGTGCTGGGCACGATTCTGTTGATTCACCGCTTTATGCGCGGTTTCTGGGTCAACATCTCCGTACTGATCGGCATGTGCTTTGGCTACCTGCTGTGCGGTGCGATCGGCATGGTCGATCTGAGTGGCATGGCCAACGCGCCATGGGTTCAATTCGTCACTCCACTGCATTTCGGCATGCCGAAATTCGAACTGGCACCGATCCTGTCGATGTGTCTGGTGGTGGTGATCATCTTCGTCGAGTCGACCGGGATGTTTTTGGCGCTGGGCAAGATCACCGGCCAGGAAGTCTGCCCACGCATGCTGCGTCGCGGCTTGCTGTGCGATGCCGGCGCCTCGTTCGTGGCGGGTTTCTTCAACACGTTTACCCACTCCTCTTTCGCGCAGAACATCGGTTTGGTGCAGATGACCGGTGTACGTTGCCGCTCGGTGACCATCGTTGCCGGTGGCTTGCTGATCGTGTTGAGCCTGCTGCCGAAAGCAGCGTTTCTGGTGGCGTCGATTCCGCCGGCGGTACTCGGCGGCGCAGCGATTGCGATGTTCGGAATGGTCGCGGCCACCGGCATCAAGATTCTCCAGGAAGCCGACATCGGTGACCGTCGCAACCAGTTGCTGGTCGCGGTGAGCATCGGCATGGGCCTGATCCCGGTGGTGCGTCCGGAGTTCTTCGCGCACCTGCCAATGTGGATGAGCCCGATTACCCACAGCGGCATCGCCATGGCCACGCTCAGTGCGCTGACGCTGAACCTGCTGTTCAACATTCTCGGCGGCAAAGAGCGCGCAGAGATCAACGACTGCCACGCGCACCAGCACTAACGAAGTCACCACAAAACCCTGTGGGAGCGAGCCTGCTCGCGAAAGCGGTGTGTCATTCAACAATGATGGCGACTGACACGCCCTCTTCGCGAGCAGGCTCGCTCCCACAAGGGCTAAGCAACAGCTCTGCGCCTCAAACAATAAAAACAAGAGGGAGCAACAGATGATTCGCACGCAAACCAACGTTCTGTTGAGTGGCGGCCTGCTGGCCGCGAGTCAGGCCATGGCCGGCGATTTACTGCTGTGGCAGACCAACAGCCTCAGCTATCTGTACGGCAAGAATTTTGCGATCAACCCGTCGATCCAGCAGACGCTGACCTTCGAGCACGCCGACAAGTGGAAGTACGGCGACAACTTCCTGTTCGTCGACAAGATCTTCTACAACGGCAAAGAAGACGCGAACAAAGGCCCGCACGCGTTCTACGGTGAATTCACCCCGCGCTTCTCGTTCGGCAAGATCTTCGACCAGAAACTCGAGTTCGGCCCGATCAAAGACGTCTTGCTGGCGATGACTTACGAGTACGGCGAAGGCGACAGCGAGGCCTACCTGATCGGCCCCGGTTTCGACCTCAAGGTGCCCGGCTTCAACTACGTCACCCTGAACATCTTCCGCCGCCAGACCGAAGGCCCGCGCCCCGGCGACGGCGTCTGGCAGATCACCCCCGGCTGGTCCTACAGCTTTCCTTTAGGCAATTCCGATGTGCTGATCGACGGCTACCTCGATTGGGTAGTCGACAACGACGAGAACTCGCGCGGCACCTACCACGCCAACCTGCACATCAACCCGCAGATCAAATATGACCTGGGCAAAGCCTTGGGCTGGAGCCACAAGCAGCTGTACGTTGGCACCGAATACAGTTATTGGAAAAACAAATACGGCGTCGAAAATACGCACAACTTCGACACCAATCAGAACACCGCCAGCCTGCTGGTCAAGGTGCACTTCTAAGATGGCCCGCAACCATGCCCCATGCCTGTCGTCGGTGCTCTGTTGCGGGGCACTTGAGGCCTGGCCGTTGAGTCAGTATTCTCCGCGGCCTCTTGAATTCGGTCTAAAAAAAAGCCCGGATTTAATTCCTGACCGAAAAGCCAACTTATCCCGGCCCCGGTCAGTACCGAGGCATCCCGAAAACACACTCAATCGACTGTTTTTCAGCAGCCGAGCGGGTGTTTTTTTGCTTTTCGAAAGCCTTGGCTCGGCTCTTGCTAACAGCAACGAAGCTGACCGATCGGATGACTTTTGCAGCAACGAAAAAAGGCGCCACACCAGAGCGCCGATCTTAAAAAAATAAACGTGCAACACCTACTTTGGGAGCAACCGAATGAAACGTATGTGCACCAGCCTGATGCTCGCGGGATCGATGTTGGCCGGCGGCCAGGCCATGGCCGAAGGCCTGCTGCAGTGGCAGAACAACAGCCTGACCTACCTCTATGGCAAGGACTTCCAGGTCAACCCGCGCATCCAGCAGACCGTCACCTTCGAACACGCGGATGCGTGGACGTACGGCGACAACTTCTTCTTCCTCGACAAGATCTTCTACAACGGTGGCAAGGACTTCAGCAACGGTCCGAACACCTACTACGGTGAGTTCAGCCCGCGCATCTCGCTGGGCAAAGTGCTCGACCAGAAGATCGAGTTCGGCCCGATCAAAGACGTCCTGGTGGCGATGACTTACGAGTTCGGCGAAGGCGACACCGAGTCGTACCTGATCGGTCCAGGCTTCGACCTGGCGATCCCGGGCTTCGACTACTTCCAGTTGAACTTCTACCAGCGCCACACCCAAGGTGCTCGCGCCGGTGACAACGTCTGGCAGATCACCCCGGTCTGGTCGTACACCATCCCGGTCGGCAAGTCGGACATCCTGATCGACGGCTTCATGGACTGGGTCACCGACAACGATTCCAACTCCAAAGGCGATTACCACGCCAACCTGCACTTCAACCCACAGGTCAAATACGACTTGGGCAAGGCGCTGAGTTTTGGCGAGAAGCAGTTGTATGTCGGTGTGGAATACGACTACTGGAAAGACAAGTACGGCATCGACGACACCGGTGCGTTCAAGACCAATCAGAGCACCACGAGCTTCCTGGTGAAGTTCCACTTCTGATAAAAATCAAAAGATCGCAGGCTTCGCCAGCTCCTACAGGGATAGCGCATTCCAATGTAGGAGCTGCCGAAGGCTGCGATCTTTTGCTTTAAAATGGCAATCCCAAAAACCGGCACAGCTCCTCGCGCTTGGCCAACGCATCGCGCCGCCCCAAATCAATCAACTCGCTGCAATACCCCGCCTCGAACAGCAGATAACTCAACACCCCAGCCCCACTGGTCTTGGTCGCTCCCGGCCCGCGCAAAAACAAACGCAACGCCGCCGGCAATTCCTGGCGATGCCGCGCCGCGATCTCATCAATTGGCTGACTCGGCGAAATCACCAGCACTTCCACCGGCGCCACACCGAGCTCGCGGGTCGGCGTGCCGGCGGGCATTAAGTGGCTGAACTGGTTGAGACGCTGCAGCAACTCGATGTCGCTCTCCAGGCTGTCAATGAACGTGCTGTTGAGCATGTGCCCGCCGATCTGCGCCAGCGTCGGCTGTTGCCCCGTGTAAGCGCGCTCCAGCGGCTGCTGCGGATCAAACCCGCGCGGGTTGCCGCTGACACCCACCACCAGCACCCGGCTCGCGCCTAAGTGCAGCGCCGGGCTGATCGGCGCCGATTGCCGCACCGCGCCATCGCCAAAGTATTCATCGCCAATTTTCACCGGCGCGAACAGCAACGGAATCGCCGAACTGGCCAGCAAGTGATCCACCGACAATTGCGTCGGCACGCCAATGCGCCGATGGCGCAGCCATGAATCGATCTTGCCGCCGCCCTGATAGAACGTCACCGCTTGCCCCGACTCATAGCCGAACGCAGTCACCGCCACGGCATGTAGTTGCTTGCGCGCGATGGATTCGGCGATGCCGGGCATGTGCAGTTTTTCATTGAGCAGTTCGCGCAGCGGCGAACTGTTGAGCAGCGCCACCGGCAATTGTCGACCGAGGCCGAGCAGGCTGTGGCTGACAAAGCGGCTGGCCTGACGGATAACCCCGGGCCAGTCACTGCGCAGCACGCGATGACTGCGAAAGCCCTGCCAGAACAAGGTGAGACGCTCGATCGCAGCACGAAAATCCGTGGCACCACTGGCGAGACTGACCGCATTGATCGCCCCGGCCGAGGTGCCGACGATCACCGGAAACGGATTGTCCGCGCCCACCGGCAGCAATTCGGCAATCGCCGCCAGCACCCCCACCTGATACGCCGCCCGAGCCCCGCCGCCGGAAAGAATCAAACCTGTGACCGGTTCAGCTGGGTTCATCGCAACACTCCATGGTGCTTGAAAGGATGGGTGAATCAACCGCGTTTGGCGTACAGCTTTGGCTCGCCCGGTGGACGGCTCTTGAAGCGACGGTGCGCCCACAGATATTGCTCGGGGCAGGCACGCAAAGCGCTCTCGACCCACTGGTTGATGCGGATGCAGTCGGCTTCTTCGGTTTCGCCAGGGAAATCTTCCAGCGGCGGATGAATCACCAAGCGATAACCACTGCCGTCGGCCAGACGCTCCTGCGTGAACGGCACGACCAGCGCCTTGCCCAGACGGGCAAATTTCGTTGTCGCCGTAACGGTCGCGGCTTGAATACCGAACAGCGGCACGAAGATGCTCTGCTTGGCGCCGTAATCCTGATCCGGCGCATACCAGATCGCGCGACCGGAACGCAGCAATTTGAGCATGCCGCGCACGTCGTCACGCTCCACCGCCAGCGAATCGAGGTTGTGCCGCTCGCGGCCCTGACGCTGAACGTAGTCAAACAACGGATTCTTGTGCTCGCGGTACATGCCGTCGATGGTGTGCTGCTGGCCGAGCAACGCCGCGCCGATTTCCAGCGTGGTGAAATGCGCCGCCATCAGGATCACGCCTTTGCCTTCGCGCTGGGCCTTTTGCAAATGCTCCAGGCCTTCAACGTGGGCCAGCTTGGCCAGACGTTCACGCGACCACCACCAGCTCATGGCCATTTCAAAGAAAGCGATGCCGGTGGAGGCGAAGTTCTCCTTGAGCAGACGTTTGCGCTCGGCGGCGGATTTTTCCGGGAAGCACAGCTCAAGATTGCGCTTGGCAATGCGCCGCCGGTCGCCGGCCACGCGATACATCAACGCGCCCAAAACTCGACCGATGGTCAGCAACGCCGGATACGGCAACTGCACGATCAGCCATAAAAGCCCCAGACCGCACCAGAGCGGCCAGAAGCGTGGAGCAAGAAATGCTTTTCGAAAACGCGGGCGATCCATTAAAGCTTCCGTAAATACAGTGGCCGCGCATTCTACATCGTTCGACCCGGCTTGCGGCCTGCGGGCGTTCTCGTTATAAGTCTCGGCACTTTTAGTGACAAGCCGTTGTATGCCGACATGAGCCAAACCGAACCGTTAGACCAAGATCCCGTATTCCAGCTCAAGGGCAGCATGCTGGCCATTACTGTGCTGGAACTGGCCCGTAACGACCTCGAAAGCCTCGATCGGCAATTGGCCGCCAAAGTCGCCCAGGCGCCGAACTTCTTCAGCAACGCGCCGCTGGTTCTGGCGCTGGACAAACTGCCGCCGAGCGAAGGCGCCGTCGATCTGCCGGGCCTGATGCGCGTCTGCCGTCAACATGGCCTGCGCACCCTGGCGATTCGCGCCAGCCGCATCGAAGACATCGCCGCCGCCATCGCCATCGACATTCCGGTGCTGCCGCCGTCCGGCGCCCGTGAGCGGCCGCTGGAAACAGCGGAAGCCGAAGTCAAAAAGAAACCGGAAAAACCGCCGGAGCCAACGGTCAAACCGACCCGCGTCATCACCACGCCAGTACGTGGTGGCCAACAGATATATGCGCAGGGTGGCGATTTGGTCGTGGTGTCTTCGGTCAGTCCGGGGGCGGAACTTCTCGCCGATGGCAACATCCATGTATACGGCCCGATGCGCGGTCGGGCGCTGGCCGGCGTGAAGGGTGACACCAAGGCACGGATTTTCTGTCAGCAATTGAGCGCTGAACTGATCTCCATCGCCGGTCATTACAAGGTTTCCGAAGATTTGCGTCGCGACCCTATGTGGGGCTCGGGCGTACAGGTCAGCCTGTCGGGCGACGTGTTGAACATCATTCGGCTTTAACGGATACTGCCGCATTTTCCAAGCATCTCTAAAACGTAGCGAAAACGGCTCAAACGAAGTAGGAAAAAGGCTCAACGCCGAATTCCAGCCAAGGCTGTCCGACTGCAGTAGTTTTCAAGAGATGTTTTTCAGGGGCTAAAAAGTCCTTCTTCCTTAGGGGTGAAACACCTTGGCCAAGATTCTCGTGGTTACATCCGGCAAGGGTGGTGTGGGTAAGACCACCACCAGCGCCGCTATCGGTACCGGCCTCGCTCTGCGCGGCCACAAAACAGTGATCGTCGACTTCGACGTGGGCTTGCGTAACCTTGACCTGATCATGGGTTGCGAGCGCCGCGTGGTGTATGACTTCGTCAACGTGGTCAACGGCGAAGCCAACCTGCAACAGGCCCTGATCAAAGACAAGCGCCTGGAAAACCTCTACGTACTGGCTGCCAGTCAGACCCGCGACAAAGACGCGCTGACTGTCGAAGGCGTGGAAAAAGTCCTGATGGAACTCAAGGAGCAATTCGAGTTCGTCGTCTGCGACTCCCCGGCCGGCATCGAAAAAGGTGCGCACCTGGCCATGTACTTCGCTGATGAAGCGATCGTCGTGACCAACCCGGAAGTGTCTTCGGTACGAGATTCGGACCGCATGCTCGGCCTGCTGGCGAGCAAATCGCGTCGTGCCGAACGTGGCGAAGACCCGATCAAGGAACACCTGCTGATCACTCGCTACCACCCGGAGCGTGTTGAAAAGGGCGAGATGCTGGGCGTTGAAGACGTCAAGGAAATCCTCTCGGTAACCCTGCTCGGCGTGATCCCGGAATCCCAGGCGGTACTCAAGGCATCCAACCAGGGCGTGCCGGTGATTCTCGACGACCAGAGCGATGCCGGTCAGGCTTACAGCGATACCGTCGACCGTTTGCTGGGCAAAGAAAAAGCCCACCGTTTCCTCGATGTCGAGAAGAAGGGATTCTTCGAGCGCCTGTTTGGAGGTAGGTAATGAACCTTTTTGACTTCTTTCGTGCCAACAAAAAGCCAAGTACCGCCTCGGTAGCGAAAGAGCGTCTGCAGATCATCGTGGCGCATGAGCGCGGCCAGCGCAGCACGCCGGATTACTTGCCAGCCTTGCAGAAGGAACTGGTCGACGTGATCCGCAAGTACGTCAACATCGGCAACGACGACGTACATGTTGCACTGGAAAGCCAGGGCAGTTGCTCGATTCTGGAACTCAACATCACCCTGCCCGATCGCTGAGTCGATTTGGCAGTCGCTACGGCGGCTCGGACTATTGATGCTTGTGTAGGAGCTGCCGAAGGCTGCGATCTTTTGATCTTCAACGTCAAAAGATCGCAGCCTTCGGCAGCTCCTACAGGGTTATCAGCAGTTCCGAGCCGCCGTTGGCATTTGTTACGAGGCTGTTTTAATGCCGCTGTCCAACATCCACATCCTCCATCAGGACGCCGCCGTACTGGTGGTGAACAAACCGACGTTGCTGCTCTCGGTGCCCGGTCGCGCTGACGACAACAAGGATTGCCTGATTACCCGTTTGCAGGAAAACGGCTACCCGGAAGCGCGCATCGTCCATCGTCTGGACTGGGAAACCTCCGGCATCATTCTGCTCGCCCGTGACGCCGACACGCACCGCGAATTGTCGCGCCAGTTTCACGACCGCGAAACCGAAAAGGCCTACACCGCTTTGGCCTGGGGTCAGCCGGAACTCGACAGTGGCAGCATCGACTTGCCGCTGCGTTATGACCCGCCGACCAAACCGCGTCATGTGGTCGACCATGAATTCGGCAAGCATGCGCTGACCTTCTGGCGTGTACTGGAGCGTTGCGGTGACTGGTGTCGTGTAGAGTTGACGCCGATCACTGGTCGTTCGCACCAGTTGCGCGTGCACATGCTGTCGATCGGGCATCCGCTGCTGGGTGACGGGCTCTACGCCCACGAGCAGGCGCTGGCGGCATGGCCACGCCTGTGCCTGCACGCGAGCATGCTCAGCTTCACCCACCCGCAAACCGGCGAACGCCTGCGCTTCGAGTGCCCTGCGCCGTTCTGACAGACCACACTGCCCCCTGTGGGAGCGAGCCTGCTCGCGAAAGCGGTTTCACATTCAGCATTGATGTTGACTGATCAATCGCTTTCGCGAGCAGGCTCGCTCCCACAAGGGTTCGGGTGCAGATTCAATTCCCCGGCCGATGCGTTAAACTCCCGCCCATTGCTGTCTGGAGTTTCTTATGCGCGAAGAGTTGAACCAAGGCCTGATCGACTTTCTCAAGGCCTCCCCTACCCCGTTCCACGCCACTGCCAGTCTGGTGCAGCGTCTGGAGGCTGCCGGTTTCGTGCGCCTCGACGAGCGCGAACCATGGACCACCGAGCCGAACGGCCGCTATTACGTCACCCGCAACGACTCCTCGATAGTCGCGATCAAAATGGGCCGCACTTCGCCACTGCACGGCGGCATCCGCCTGGTCGGCGCGCACACCGACAGCCCGTGCCTGCGGGTCAAGCCGCAACCGGAGTTGCAGCGTCAGGGCTTCTGGCAACTGGGCGTTGAAGTCTACGGCGGCGCGCTGCTGGCACCGTGGTTCGACCGCGACCTGTCGCTGGCCGGCCGCGTAACCTTCCGCCGCGACGGCAAGGTCGAAAGCCAGTTGATCGATTTCAAGGCACCGATCGCGATCATTCCCAACCTGGCCATTCACCTCAACCGTGAAGCCAATCAGGGGTGGGCGATCAACGCGCAGACCGAACTGCCGCCGATCCTCGCGCAATTTGCCGGTGACGAGCGCGTCGATTTTCGCGCCGTACTCACTGATCAACTGGCCCGCGAACATGGCCTGAACGCCGACGTCGTGCTGGATTACGAGTTGAGCTTCTACGACACGCAAAGTGCTGCGGTCATCGGCCTCAATGGCGACTTCATCGCCGGCGCGCGCCTCGACAACCTGCTGTCGTGCTACGCCGGCCTGCAAGCCTTGCTCACCGCCGAAACCGACGAAACCTGCGTTCTGGTGTGCAACGACCACGAAGAAGTCGGCTCCTGCTCGGCCTGCGGCGCCGATGGCCCGATGCTCGAACAGACCCTGCGTCGTCTGCTGCCGGAAGGTGACGAGTTCGTCCGCACCATCCAGAAATCTCTGCTGGTGTCGGCCGACAACGCCCACGGCGTGCACCCGAATTACGCGGAAAAGCACGACGCCAACCACGGCCCGAAACTCAACGCCGGCCCGGTGATCAAGGTCAACAGCAACCAGCGCTACGCCACCAACAGCGAAACCGCCGGCTTCTTCCGCCACCTGTGCATGGCCGAAGAAGTCCCGGTGCAAAGCTTCGTGGTCCGCAGTGACATGGGCTGCGGTTCGACCATCGGCCCGATCACCGCCAGCCACCTCGGTGTGCGTACTGTCGATATCGGCCTGCCGACCTTCGCCATGCACTCGATCCGCGAACTGTGCGGCAGCCACGACCTGGCGCATCTGGTCAAAGTGCTGAGCGCGTTCTACGCCTGCCGCGAGTTGCCTTAAAAGCTTCGCGAGCAGGTCGAATCGTCGCACCGTCGCTCCCACCTTGGAATGCATTTCAAATGTGGGAGCGAGCCTGCTCGCGAAAGCGTCAGTCCAGGCAGCACAAATTTCATTTTGAAACCGGCTCAATTCTGATACACATCAGAACCGCTCCACCAAAACCGACCTAGACTTACATCATTCATTTCGACAAGGCAGTCTCCATGATCTCGATGTCTTCGTTCCACGCCATGCTCATTCCCATCCTGTGCGGAATGATCCTGTTGGCGATCGGTTTCAACTTCCGTGACAAGAACGCCGGGGTGTTTGCCATGTGGGTCGGCATGCTGACGATCCTCGCCACGGTGGTGTACAAGATCCTCGCCAAACTCAACGAATAAATCCGCGCCCGGCTCGCATTGCATTAGTGGGCCTCGTACACTCCAGCGAATCCGCCCCTTGCGAGGTTGACCGCCTAGTGTTCGCTCGTCTTTTTGCTTTGCCCAGCCTGTTTCTCGTCTGCCTGATGACGCTGTTGCCGCTGGCCCCCGCCCACGCGGTCGGTTTGCCCGGTCTGCTCAACACCAACAAGGCCCAACCGGAAGCCCAGGAACCGCTCGGCCAGTCCCTCGACGAAGTCATCAAGTCGCTGGAAAACGACAAGCAACGCGCACAGCTGCTGACCGATCTGAAGAAGCTTCGCGACGCCACCAAAAAAGCCCAGGCCAGCCCTGAAGAAGGCGTGCTCGGCCTGATCGGCGGCACCCTGTCCAACTTCGAAAAACAATTTACCGGCGCCGACAGCCCGCTCAATCGCTGGGGCAACGAGTTCGACCTGGCCAAGGAAGAGCTGAGCGACATGATGTTGCCGGCCAACGAATGGCTGCCGATCATCTTCGGCTTCGCCATGATCCTCGCCGTGTGGAGTCTGCTTGCCGCCGCGCTGATCTGGCTCGGCCATCGGGTACGCATGCGCTTCGGCCTCACCGAAGAATTGCCGCAGCATCCCAAAGCCCTCGACATGCTGCGCTTTGCATTACGCAAGCTCGGGCCGTGGCTGATCGCCTTGGTGATGACGGTTTACATGAGCTACGCATTGCCGTCTTCACTGGGCAAAAGCCTGGCGATGGTGCTCGCCTATGCGTTGGTGGTCGGCACCTGTTTCTCGGCGATCTGCGTGATCGCGTTTTCCCTGCTCGATGGCCCGCATCGCCATCGGGCGCTGTACATCCTGCGTCATCAGGCGTTTCGGCCGCTGTGGCTGATCGGCAGCTTCGCCGCGTTCGGTGAGGCGCTGAACGATCCACGCCTGATCGAAAGCCTGGGCGTGCATCTGGCCCACACCGCCGCGACCATCGCCAATGTCCTCGCGGCGCTGTCGACTGGTCTGTTCATCCTGCGTTTCCGCCGACCGATTGCGCACCTGATCCGCAACCAGCCGCTGTCGCGACGCCTGACCCGCCGCGCCCTCAGCGACACCATCGAAATCCTCGGTACCTTCTGGTACGTGCCGGCGCTGGTGCTGGTCGGCATCTCGCTGTTCGCCACGTTCGTTTCCGCCGGCGACACCAGCACGGCATTGCGCCAATCGCTGATCTGCACCGTGCTGCTGGTGATGTGCATGGTGATCAACGGCCTCGTGCGCCGCCACTCACTGAAACCGCAACGCGGACCGAAACGCCACGCGCTGTACTCCGAACGCCTGAAAAACTTCTTCTACACTCTCGCGCACCTGGTGGTCTGGCTGGTCTTCATCGAACTCGGCCTGCGCGTGTGGGGCCAGTCGCTGATCGGTTTCGCCGAGGGCGAAGGGCATGATGTCAGCGTCAAACTGTTCAGCCTGATCGGCACACTGATTTTCTCCTGGCTGATCTGGATCCTCGCCGACACCGCCGTGCATCACGCCCTCACCCGCTCGCGCAAAGGTCTGGCGAATGCCCGTGCGCAAACGATGATGCCGCTGATCCGCAACGTGCTGTTCGTGGCGATTTTCATCATCGCGTTGATCGTCGCGCTGGCGAACATGGGCATGAACGTCACGCCACTGCTGGCCGGTGCCGGTGTGATCGGTCTGGCCATCGGTTTCGGCGCGCAGTCGCTGGTTGCGGATTTGATCACCGGTCTGTTCATCATCATCGAAGACTCGCTGGCCATCGACGATTACGTGGATGTCGGCGGGCACCTCGGCACCGTCGAAGGCCTGACCATCCGCACCGTGCGCCTGCGCGATATCGACGGCATCGTCCACACCATCCCGTTCAGCGAAATCAAAAGCATCAAGAACTACTCACGGGAGTTCGGCTACGCGATCTTCCGTGTGGCGGTGCCGTACAACATGGAAATCGACGACGCGATCAAACTGATGCGTGAAGTCGGCCAGAAGATGCGCACCGATCCATTGCAGCGACGCAACATCTGGTCGCCGCTGGAGATACAGGGCGTCGAAAGTTTCGAATCCGGCAGCGCGATCCTGCGCGCACGGTTCAAGACCGCGCCGATCAAACAGTGGGAAGTGTCCCGAGCCTTCAACCTGTCGCTCAAGCGCCATCTCGACGAAGCCGGACTCGATCTGGCAACGCCGCGCATGAGCGTGCAAGTGATCACTGCCGGTGGCGGCGAGCCGAAGGAATAGCACTCAAGCGCGCGGTTGCAGTCACAGGCAGGGAAGCCCGACAACAATAATCAAGGAGAAACCGATGCAACTGACGCGCATTGCCCAAGCCGTTCTACTCAGCCTGTTCGCCAGCCACGCTGGCGCCGCGACGTTGGAAAGCACCCGCACAACGATCGCCGAACAGGCGCAAAAACTCGAACCGGAACTGCTGGAAACCCGCCGCGACATCCACGCTCATCCAGAACTCGGCAACACGGAAAAACGCACCGCCGAGCTGGTCGCCAAACAACTCAAAGCGATGGGCCTGGACGTCAAAACCGGCGTCGCCCGTACCGGCGTGGTCGCCGTCCTCAAAGGCGCCCTCCCCGGCCCGACCGTGGCCCTGCGCGCCGACATGGACGCGCTGCCGGTCAAGGAAGTCTCCGACCTGCCGTTCGCCTCGAAAGCCAAAGGCACCTACCTCGACAAAGAAGTCGACGTCATGCACGCCTGCGGCCACGACGCCCACACCGCGATCCTGCTGAGCACGGCGAAAATTCTCACAGGCATGCGCGACACCCTGCCCGGCACCGTGGTGTTCTACTTCCAGCCCGCCGAGGAAGGCCCAAGCGACTTCATCCCCGACGGCAAAAACACCTGGGGCGCAAAAATGATGATCGAGGAAGGCGTAATGAAATCGCCAAAACCCGACGCCGTTTTCGGCCTGCACGTCTGGGCCGGCGTCCCCGCCGGCCAGATCGCCTACCGCCCCGGCGCCACCCTCGCCAGCTCCGACGATCTACGGATCAAAATCCTCGGCAAACAGACCCACGCCGGCCGCCCATGGGACGGCATCGACCCGATCACCGTCGGCGCGCAAACCATCGTCGGCCTGCAAACCGTGGTCAGCCGCCGCACCGACATATCCTCTTACCCGTCAGTGGTCAGCATCGGCACCATCAACGGCGGAACGCGCTACAACATCATTCCCGAATCCGTGGACATGACCGGCACGATCCGCTCCTACGACTACGGCATCCGCCAGAAACTGCACGCCGACGTCCGCCAGACCGTGGAAAAAATCGCCGAAAGCGGTGGCGCGAAAGCGGATGTCACCATCATCGAAAAATACGACCCGACCATTAACAACCCGGCACTGACGGAAAAAATGCTGCCGACGTTGAAGTGGGCGGCCAAGGATGATGTGGTGAATGCACCGCTGGTGGGCGGCGCGGAAGACTTTTCTTTCTATGCCAAGGAAGTACCGGGTTTGTTTGTGTTTCTCGGCGTGACACCGCGGGATCAGGACATGAGCAAGGCCGCGCCGAATCACAATCCGGGGTTCTTTGTGGATGAGTCGGCGTTGGTGGTAGGCGTGAGGACATTGGCCTCGTTGGCGACGGATTATTTGTATGCCAATGCGGGGACAGGCAAGTAGGGATGAGGTGACTGTGGGGGCGCTTTCGCGAGCAGGCTCGCTCCCACATTTGGACCGTGTGCAGCCTGTCAGAAACAGGTCGGCTGTCAGGACGCTATCGCGAGCAGGCTCACTCCTACAAGGGATCGAGTACATCCGCAAGAAACAGGTCGGCTGTCAGGCCGCCATCGCCGGCAAGCCAGCTCCCACAGGGATTGAGTCCAACCGGTAAACCTATATCGCTTCTGCTTCTCACCACTCAACACAATGAGCGCAAGCTCGAGTACCGCTCTTGATCTTGATCCACGGGCGACGTCGGAAGGCTGAGTGGAGGGATTGATCCGGGGGTGGGAGCGCAGCGACCGTTTGGCGAAGCCAAACACAGCGAGAGGAGGTGCAGCGAAGCAAACCGTAGGCGCTGCGCCCGGATCGATCCCGGAGCGAAGGGACCCCGAGCCCCAGCGAGCGGGCCGCACGCAGGAGCAAGCCTTTTTGGTTACTTTTTCGGCGTCTGGAAAAAGTGACCCGCCGTAAGGGCGGAACCCTAATCAGCAACACCCGCAGCAACGGATATACCCCCAAAACGCTCAAACAACATCAACCCCGACATGAATCGCATCATGCCGCCAAAACTCCAGATCACAATCAATCAACCGCTCATGCTGATCATAATTAACCCGAGCAATCCTTAACCCCGGACTCCCCACCGACACCCGCAAAGCCGCCGCCGCATCCACAGACAGTGACGTAGGCACAATCTCAAAGCGCACCCGCCCATAGTGCAAATCGTAATGCCGCGCATACAACTCGGTCATCGACTGATTCAAATCAAACCCCAGAATCCCCGGAAAAAACTGCGGATTCAAATAATGCTCAACATAAAGCACCAACCGCCCATCAATGCGCCGCGACCGGCAAATCTGAATCACGCTCGACAACGCCGGCAACTGCAACCACGCACACACCGCCGCCGACGCCGGCTGCAACCGCGCCGAAATCACCTCGGTCGACGGCACACGCCCCTGCGCACTGACCATCGCGTGAAAGTGACTGCGCTGCATCAGGTTGTACGCCAGACGCGGCGGCGAGACGAACCAGCCACGGCGCTCCTCACGATAAATCTGCCCCTGCGCCTCCAACTGCAACAACGCCTCACGCACAGTAATCCGTGTGGTGCCGAACAACTCACTGAGCTTGCGCTCGGCCGGCAACTTGCTGCCCGCTGCCAACAACCCGTGATCGAGCTGCTCCTGCAACACCTGGCCAATGGCTGTCACCGCTTTTGTTGCCTCATCGCGCATCAACGTTACCTATCTGGACTAGACCAGCACTGTTTCAGGGCAAAACCGCACGGCGATCAAGCCGTTTTCTGATGATGCAAGCCTAGGCAGTGCAGATGACCGAGAGATGACAAAACTACCGAACGGTCGTCTTCACGACTTGCAATACATCGGCCAAGTCCCTTGCTCTCCGGGCGTTTGGGCATGGTCTACGCTTATCTGACACCCGCCAATACCGGGCAAATAAAAGGCCTGCCACAAGGCCGCCGACATCAAAGTGTCATCCAGCCCCCTTAAATTGGCTCAGGTATTGCTGACCTAGACCAACAACCACCGCAAACGCAGCGTTGAACACGACCAAGGAGCTTCGGAATGAAACAGCTTTTCCTGGCAACACTGTTAGGCTCGACCATTGCAATGTGTACCTCGGCCATGGCCGCCGGCACCGATCTGAAAACCCTCGAAGCCGCTGCGAAAGCGGAAGGCGCCGTCAACAGTGTCGGCATGCCCGATGACTGGGCCAACTGGAAAGGCACCTGGGAAGACCTGGCCAAAACCTACGGCCTCAAGCACATCGACACCGACATGAGTTCCGCCCAGGAAATCGCCAAGTTCGCCGCCGAGAAAGACAATGCCACCGCCGACATCGGCGACGTCGGTGCGGCCTTCGGCCCGATCGCGGTCAAGCAAGGCGTGGTGCAACCGTACAAGCCAAGCACCTGGGATCAAGTCCCGGACTGGGCCAAGGACAAGGACGGCAACTGGGCACTGGCCTACACCGGCACCATCGCGTTCATCATTAACAAAAAGCTGCTGCACGGCTCCGAAGTACCGACCAAATGGGCTGACCTCAAGGGCGGCAAATACAAGGTTTCCATTGGTGACGTGAGCACCGCCGCCCAAGCCGCCAACGGCGTTCTGGCTGCCGCACTGGCCAACGGTGGCGACGAGAAAAACATCAAGCCTGCGCTGCTGCTGTTCGCTGACATCGCCAAGCAAGGTCGCCTGTCGATGGCCAACCCGACCATCGCCACCATGGAAAAAGGCGAGATCGAAGTCGGTGTGGTCTGGGACTTCAACGGCCTCAGCTACAAAGCCAAAATGGCCAACCCGGATGACTACGTGGTGCTGATCCCGTCCGACGGCTCGGTGATTTCCGGCTACACCACGATCATCAACAAGTACGCGAAAAACCCGAACGCCGCCAAGCTGACCCGCGAATACATCTTCAGCGACGCCGGCCAGACCAACCTCGCCCGCGGCAACGCCCGCCCGATCCGCGCCGAGCACCTGCAACTGCCGGAAGACGTGAAGGCCAAACTGCTGCCGAACGAGCAGTACAAAAAGGTCACCCCGATCAAAGACGCCGATGCGTGGGAAAAGACTTCCAAGGCCCTGCCACAGCAGTGGAACGAGGAAGTCATCGTAGAGATGAAATAAAGCGGCTGATCACTACTGTGTGATCTGTTGAAGATCCAAATGTGGGAGCGAGCCTGCTCGCGAAGGCGTCGTGGCAGTCAACGTCAATGTTGAATGATCTGCCGCATTCGCGAGCAGGCTCGCTCCCACAGGGGATCTCGGCTGAATCTGAAATTTCCTGTTTCGCGGAGTTTTTGCCCCTATGAAGCACAACGTCATCCTTGTCGTGCTCGACGGCCTCAACTACGAGGTCGCGCGTCACGCCATGGGGCATCTGCAGGCTTATGTTGGCGCAGGACGCGCCGCGCTCTACCAGTTGGAGTGCGAACTGCCGGCCCTGTCCCGACCGCTTTATGAATGCATCCTCACCGGCGTGCCGCCGATCGACAGCGGCATCGTCCACAACAACGTCTCGCGCCTGTCCAACCAGCGCAGCATTTATCACTACGCCCGCGATGCCGGTTTGAAAACCGCTGCGGCGGCGTATCACTGGGTCAGCGAGTTATATAACCGTTCACCGTTCGTGGCGGCACGCGACCGCCACACCGACAATCTGTCGCTGCCGATCCAGCACGGGCATTTCTACTGGAGCGATCACTATCCGGATTCGCACCTGTTCGCCGACGCGGAAAACCTGCGCCTGCGCCACGATCCGAACTTCCTGCTGATCCACCCGATGAACATCGACGACGCCGGGCACAAGCACGGTCTCGACTCTTCGCAATACCGCAACAGCGCGCGCTTCGCCGACATCATCCTCGCCGATTATCTGCAGAGCTGGCTCGACGCTGGCTATCAGGTGTTGGTGACCGCCGACCACGGCATGAACAACGATCGCTCGCACAACGGCCTGTTGCCAGAAGAGCGCCAAGTGCCACTGTTTGTCCTCGGTGACGCGTTCAGCCTCGACGCGAGCGCCGCACCCAAGCAGACGGAAATCTGCGGCACCGTCTGCGAACTGCTCGGCGTGCCCCACGACAAACCTGTGTGCCGGGAGTTGCTCAAGTGAACTCGATGACTCGCGGCAAATGGCTGGCGGCGTTGTGCCTGGTGCCCTTCGCGCTGTTCTTTATCGTCTTCGAAATCGCCCCGCTGGTCTGGGTGATGATCAACAGCCTGCAATCGGAAGAGTTCGGCTGGGGCTTCGCCAACTTCAGCAAGATCTTCAGTTCGAAGTTCTACTTGCAGGCGATCCAGTACAGTCTCGAGATCAGTTTCTGGTCGAGCGTATTCGGCATCATCATTGCCGTACTCGGTGCGTATTCCTTGCGCCGGGTCGATTCAAAACTGCGCAACTTTGTGAACGCCTTCGCCAACATGACCAGCAACTTCGCGGGGGTGCCTCTGGCCTTCGCGTTCATCATCCTGCTCGGTTTCAACGGCAGCATCACCATCATGCTCAAGCAGTCGGGGATCATTCAGGATTTCAACCTGTACTCGAAAACCGGCCTGATCATCCTTTACACCTACTTCCAGATTCCGCTTGGCGTGCTTCTGCTCTACCCGGCCTTCGACGCCCTGCGCGAAGACTGGCGCGAGTCCGCCGCACTGCTTGGCGCCAATGGTTGGCAGTTCTGGCGGCACATCGGTTTGCCGGTACTGACCCCGGCGTTGCTCGGTACGTTCGTGATCCTGTTGGCCAACGCCCTCGGCGCCTACGCTACGGTTTACGCCCTGACCACCGGCAACTTCAACGTCCTGCCGATCCGTATCGCAGCAATGGTCTCCGGCGATATTTCCCTCGACCCGAATCTGGCCAGTGCCCTGGCCGTGGTGCTGGTGGCGCTGATGACCATCGTCACCGTCGTGCATCAACTGCTGTTGAAGAGGAGCTACCATGTCTCGCGCTGAATCCGGCCCGGCCGGCCTCTACCACCGCGTCGTGGTTTACCTGCTGTTCGCGATCCTCTTACTGCCGCTGGCGGGCACGCTGGTCTACTCGATCGCCAGCAGTTGGTCAGCGACCATCCTGCCCAGCGGTTTCACCTTCAAGTGGTACATCCAGCTGTGGAGCGATCCGCGTTTCCTGCACGCATTCGGCCAGTCGTTGCTGGTCTGCGTTGGCGCGCTGGTGCTTTCAGTCGTGCTGATCCTGCCACTGCTGTTTGTGGTGCATTACCACTTCCCGAAACTCGATGCGCTGATGAACATCCTGATCCTGCTGCCTTTCGCGGTGCCGCCGGTGGTGTCGTCGGTGGGTCTGTTGCAGCTCTACGGTTCCGGGCCGATGGCGATGGTCGGCACGCCATGGATCCTGATCGGTTGCTACTTCACCGTGGCCCTGCCGTTCATGTACCGGGCGATCACCAACAACCTGCAAGCGATCAACCTGCGCGACTTGATGGACGCGGCGCAACTGCTCGGCGCCAGCACCTTTCAGGCGGCGTTCCTGGTGGTGCTACCCAACCTGCGCAAAGGCCTGATGGTCGCGTTGCTGCTGTCGTTCTCGTTCCTGTTCGGTGAGTTCGTCTTCGCCAATATTCTGGTCGGCACCCGTTACGAAACCCTGCAGGTCTATCTGAACAACATGCGCAACAGCAGCGGCCACTTCACCAGTGCGCTGGTCATCTCGTACTTCTTTTTCGTGCTGGTCCTGACCTGGATCGCCAACATCTTGAACAAGGACAAAAGCGAATGAGCTATGTCAGCGTCCAACACCTGCAGAAAAACTACGCGGGCACCACGGTGTTCAGCGACATTGACTGCGAGATCAACAAGGGCGAGTTCGTCACCCTGCTCGGTCCGTCCGGTTGCGGCAAATCCACTCTGCTGCGTTGCATCGCCGGCCTGACGCCGGTGGATGGCGGCAAGATCCTGCTCGATGGCGTCGATATCGTGCCGTTGAGCCCACAGAAACGCGGGATCGGCATGGTGTTCCAGAGCTACGCGCTGTTCCCCAACATGACCGTGGAGCAGAACGTTGCCTTCGGTTTGCGCATGCAAAAGGTCAACGCCGACGACAGCCATAAACGCGTTTCCGAGGTGTTGAAACTGGTTGAACTGAACGACTTCGCCAGCCGCTATCCGCATCAACTGTCCGGAGGACAATGCCAGCGCGTCGCCCTTGCTCGCTCACTGGTCACGCGTCCGCGCTTGCTGTTGCTGGATGAGCCGCTGTCGGCGCTCGATGCGCGCATTCGTAAGCACCTGCGCGAGCAGATCCGCCAGATTCAGCGCGAACTCGGTTTGACTACGATCTTCGTCACCCACGATCAGGAAGAAGCGCTGACCATGTCTGACCGTATTTTCCTGATGAATCAAGGAAAAATCGTACAAAGCGGCGACGCCGAAACCCTCTACACGGCGCCCGTCGATGTGTTCGCCGCCGGCTTCATCGGCAACTACAACCTGCTTGATGCCGACGACGCGTCGAAGCTGCTGCAGCGCCCGATCAACCACCGCATCGCCATTCGCCCGGAAGCCATCGAGCTGAGCCTGGTAGGCGAACTCGATGCGCAGATCCGCAGCCACAGCCTGCTCGGCAACGTCATTCGCTACCGGATCGAGGCGCGCGGCGTGGAACTGGTAGTGGATGTGCTCAACCGCTCGGCCGCCGATCTGCATCCCGACGGTCAGCGTCTGGCACTTTCCATCGATCCGACGGCCCTGTGTGAAGTAGCTTAAAAGCAGCTGCAAGCTTCGAGCTACAAGCTTCAAGTTGTAGACTGCGGCGTAACTGATTTCAATTCTTGCAGCTCGACGCTTGTAGCTCGCAGCTGTTCTCGGAGAGAACCGATGGCTTTGGCAATTTTTGATCTGGACGAAACCTTGATCCACGGCGACTGCGCCACCCTCTGGAGCGAGCAAATGGGGCGCCTGGGCTGGGTCGATCCTGAATCGTTCATGCGCAAGAACAACGAACTGATGGACGCCTACAGCCATGGCAAATTGCGCATGGAAGACTACATGGAGTTCAGCCTCGAACCGCTGATCGGGCGCACGCCGGAAGAAGTCGAGCACCTGGTCGGGCCATGGGTTGAAGACTTCATCGAACCGATCATCTTCAGCGACGCGACCAAGACCATCGCCGCCCACCGCAAGGCCGGAGACCGGATTCTGGTGATCTCGGCGTCGGGCACGCACCTGGTCAGACCGATCGCCGATCGACTGGGCATCGATGAAATTCTCGGCATCGAACTGGAAGTCGCCCACGGCGTTTACAGTGGGCATACCGTTGGCACCCTGACCTACCGCGAAGGCAAGATCACCCGTTTGCTGGAATGGCTGGATGCTGAAGAAGAGAACCTGGAAGGTGCGAGTTTCTATTCCGACTCACGCAATGATCTGCCGTTGCTGTTGAAGGTAGATTTCCCGCACGTGGTGAATCCGGACCCAGTGCTGCTGGAGCACGCCGAAAAGGCCAACTGGCCAATCCATCTCTGGAAATGACAAAGATTTAATCTGCAATTGCAGGCTGACACCCCGAACCTGAGTTCAACTCCATGTGTCAGGTCGATGTAGCCCGACAGAACAACCCGTTCAGTCCCCTCTCCCTTTGGGAGAGGGTTAGGGTGAGGGGCTTTTTGCCTTGATCTCAGCTCAGACTTTCGTCAATCACCAATACCAATTTTCCAGAAACGGTATTACTCGCCAACTCCGCAAACGCCGCCTCGGCATCCTTCACCGCAAACGCCTTGGCCAACTGCGGACTCAACCGCCCTTCGGCGAACAAAGGCCACACCTGCTGGCCCAGATCACTCAACAGATCCGCCTTGAACTGATCGTCGCGGCTGCGCAACGTCGAGCCCAGCAGTTGCACACGCTTGGCCAAAACCTGCGCCAGATCCAGCTTAGCCTCACGCCCGCCCATCAAACCGATCAACACCCAGCGCCCATCCAGCGCCATCAGCTTCAGGTTCAGCGCCGAATAATTGCCGCCGACCGGATCGAGAATCACATTGAACGGCCCGAAATCACGCAGACTCTCCAGATCATCGGTGCGCACCACCCCGCCCTGCGCACCCAGCGCCTCACAGTAAGCCAGACGCTCGGCCGAACCGACGCTGACCCAGCACGGATTGCCAAACGCCTTGCACAACTGAATGGCGGCTGAACCGATTCCACTTGCGCCGGCGTGCAAGAGAACTTTCTCACCCGGTTTGAGCGCCGCAAGTTGAAACACATTCAGCCAGACTGTTGCGTAAACCTCGGGCAATGCCGCCGCCTCGATCAGCGAGACGCCTTCGGGAACCGGCAGCACGTGCCGCCCGTCGACCACCACCTCTTCGGCCATCCCGCCCCCGGCCAGCAAGGCGCAAACCCGATCGCCGACCTGCCACGCACTGCCCGCGCCGACCTCGCTGATGACCCCGGAGCACTCAAGACCGAGCACTTGGCTGGCCCCTGGCGGTGGCGGATAAAGCCCTGCTTTCTGTAATAAATCGGCGCGATTGAGGCCCGCTGCCGCCACTCGGATGCGGACTTGTCCTACATCGCACGTAGGACTCGGCTCTTCAACCCATGCCACTTGACCGTCAACGCCTTGCAATGCCTTCACAGTGCCTCCATAGTGAGTCTGGACTGAGCCCGAAGCTGTAGCGCCGGGCTTTTTGCATTATGCGACCGGCTCTCGTAGAACCGGCGACTTCAAAGACGGCCTAATATGCGTTATCAATTGTCCCCGCGTCGAATCAGCATGAAGCATTTGCTCCCCAGCACCGCCCTCGCTCTTTTCATCGGTATCGGTTTGTTGCCGGTGTCGGGCAATACATTCGCAGCCAACAGCTGGGACAAATTGCAGCCTGATCGCGATGAAGTCATCGCCAGCCTGAACGTCGTCGAGTTGCTCAAGCGTCACCACTACAGCAAGCCGCCGCTTGACGATGCGCGCTCGGTGATCATCTACGACAGCTACCTCAAGCTGCTGGATCCGTCGCGCAGCTACTTCATGGCCAGCGACATCACCGAATTCGACAAGTGGAAGACCCAGTTCGACGACTTCCTCAAAAGCGGCGACCTCAACGCCGGGTTCACCATCTACAAACGCTATCTGGACCGCGTCAAGTCGCGGCTGGACTTCGCCCTTGCCGAGCTGAACAAAGGCGTCGACAAGATGGACTTCACCACCAAGGAGACCTTGCTGATCGATCGCAAGGACGCCCCTTGGCTCAAATCCACGGCTGAACTCGACGACCTGTGGCGCAAACGCGTCAAGGACGAAGTGCTGCGGATGAAGATCGCCGGCAAAGAGCCGAAACAGATCCAGGAAACCCTGACCAAGCGCTACAAGAATCAGTTGGCGCGCCTGGACCAGACCCGTCCGGAAGACATCTTCCAGGCGTACATCAACACCTTCGCCATGTCGTACGATCCGCACACCAACTATCTGTCGCCAGATAACGCGGAAAACTTCGACATCAACATGAGCCTGTCCCTCGAGGGCATCGGTGCCGTGTTGCAGAGCGACAACGACCAGGTGAAAGTCGTGCGTCTGGTGCCGGCAGGCCCGGCCGACAAGACCAAGCAGGTCGCCCCGGCCGACAAGATCATCGGCGTTGCCCAAGGCAACAAAGAGATGGTCGACGTGGTCGGCTGGCGTCTGGACGAAGTGGTCAAGCTGATCCGCGGCCCGAAAGGCACCGTGGTGCGTCTGGAAGTGATTCCGGCGAGCAATGCGCCGAACGACCAGACCACCAAGATCGTGCCGATCACCCGTGAAGCGGTGAAGCTCGAAGATCAGGCCGTGAAGAAGTCCGTGCTCAACCTGAAACAGGACGGCAAGGACTACAAGCTCGGCGTGATCGAGATCCCGGCCTTCTACCTCGACTTCAAGGCGTTCCGTGCCGGTGATCCGGATTACAAGAGCACCACCCGCGACGTCAAGAAGCTGCTCACCGAGCTGCAGAAAGACAAAGTCGACGGCGTGGTCATCGACCTGCGCAACAACGGCGGCGGTTCCCTACAGGAAGCCACCGAGCTGACCAGTCTGTTCATCGACAAAGGCCCGACCGTACTCGTGCGTAATGCCGATGGCCGTGTCGACGTACTCGAAGATGAAAACCCGGGCGCGTTCTACAAAGGTCCGATGGCGTTGCTGGTCAACCGCTTGTCCGCCTCGGCTTCGGAGATCTTCGCCGGCGCCATGCAGGACTATCACCGCGCGCTGATCATCGGTGGCCAGACCTTCGGTAAAGGCACCGTGCAGACCATTCAGCCGCTCAACCATGGCGAACTGAAACTGACTCTGGCCAAGTTCTACCGGGTCTCCGGTCAGAGCACCCAGCATCAGGGCGTATTGCCGGACATCGACTACCCGTCGCTGATCGACACCAAGGAAATCGGCGAGAGCGCACTGCCGGAAGCCATGCCGTGGGACACCATCCGCGCGGCGATCAAACCGGCAGCCGATCCGTTCAAGCCATTCCTGGCCCAGCTCAAATCCGAACATGACACCCGCACCGCCAAGGATGCCGAGTTCGTGTTCATCCGTGACAAGCTGGCCCTGGCGCAGAAACTGATGGAAGAAAAAACCGTCAGCCTCAACGAAGCCGAGCGCCGTGCCCAGCACAACGACATCGACGCCAAGCAACTGGCGATGGAAAACATCCGTCGCAAAGCCAAAGGCGAAGAGCCGCTCAAAGAGCTGAAGAAAGAAGACGAGGACGCCCTCGCGGCCGCCGACCCGGACAAGGTCAAACCAGAAGACGATGCCTACCTGAGTGAAACCGGGCGCGTCCTGCTGGATTACCTGAAGCTGAGCAATCAGGTGGCCAAGAAGTAAGGTGATGGCAATTTAGTGCTGACGATCCCCGGATCGTCATCAAACAGTCATCATTCTGTCGTGCAATAAAGGACTGGGAACCACTCTCTTCATCGAGAGCGCTCCCAGTCCTTTTTTTATTGCCAGAGATTGCCATGACCACGACCGAACAGCTGAGTGCCTTGAGCTCGATCCTGACTCAAAGCGGTTTACACAGCCTGTTCCAACCGATCATCAGTCTCTCGGAACGGCGCATTCTCGGCTACGAAGCGCTCACGCGCGGCCCTTCCAACAGCCCTCTTCACTCGCCGATCGCACTGTTCGCCGTGGCCCGTCAGGCCGGGCGTTTGAGCGAACTGGAAATCGCCTGCCGCCAGAGCGCTTGCCGGCGCTTCAACGAGCAGCAACTGCCGGGCAAACTGTTTCTCAACGTCTCGCCGGAATCCTTGCTTGAAGCCGCCCATCAACCGGGGCGCACGTTGCAGTTGCTGCAGGATTTCGGCATTCCACCCAGTCAGGTCGTCATCGAGCTGACTGAACAAACACCGATCGACGATTTCCAGTTACTGCAAACGGCCTTGCATCACTATCGAGCCATGGGGTTTTCGATTGCACTTGATGATCTCGGTGCCGGCTATTCGAGCCTGCGGTTATGGTCCGAACTGCGCCCGGACTACGTGAAGATCGATCGGCACTTCATCGATGGCATTCACCAGGACGCGTTGAAGCGCGAGTTCGTCGGCTCCATCCTGCAAATCGCCAAAGCCTCGCGCGCGCAAGTCATCGCCGAAGGCATCGAGTTGCCGGAAGAACTCGCGGTGCTGACTGAAATGGGCGTCGATCTGGTGCAGGGCTACCTGCTTGGCCGCCCCCAGGAACACCCACCGCGCGATGCCCGCGCCTTGATGCCCAAACACGACAGCAGCAGCGTTGCGCTGAACGACGAAGGCAGCGACCTCAGCGCCCTGCTCAACGATCAGCCGGCCGTGAATCGCGACACGCCAACCGCCACCGTACTGGAAGCCTTCCGCCGCCAGGCCAACCTCAATTCACTGGCGGTACTCGACGAACAAGGCCAACCCTGCGGCATCGTCCATCGTCATTCCCTGTCCGATGCCCTGCTCAAACCGTTCGCCACCGACCTGTTTGCACGCAAACCGATCAGCCGCCTGATGAACGACGATTTCCTCGCCGTGGAAATGAGCCAGTCGCTGCAACAGGTCAGCCGCCTGATCACCAGCCGCGCCCGCCAACGCATCGAAGAGGACTTCATCATCACCCTTAACGGCGGCTACCTCGGCCTTGGCAGGGTGATCGACGTGCTTAAACTGATTACCGAACTGAAAATCCAGCAGGCGCGCTACGCCAACCCGCTAACCCTGCTGCCCGGCAACGTGCCGATTCAGCAATGCTTGACGCGGTTGCTGCAGCAGGGACGAGAGTCAGTTATTTGCTACGTCGACATCGACAGTTTCAAACCCTTCAATGATATCTACGGCTACGGAAGGGGTGATGAAGTTCTGCTGTGTCTGGCGCAATGCCTGAATGAACGGGTCGACCCCTCCCGCGACTTCGTCGGCCATATTGGCGGCGACGACTTCCTGCTCGTCCTCGGCCCCGAAGACTGGCGCAAACGACTCAATCAACTGCTTGATGACTTTCAGAGCCAATGCCGACGCTTCTACCGCCCCGAACACCTTGAGGCTGGATGTTTTATTGCGCCGAATCGCCAAGGGGTGCGGCAGGAGTTTCCGTTGTTGTCACTGTCCATTGGCGTCGTGCATCTACATCCCGAAGCCTGCGCACACCTCGATGCCAGCCAACTCGCGGAAATGGCTTCGCAGGCGAAGCATCATGCGAAGAATGTTCCGGGGTATAGCGTGCATGTACTCGACGCTACGACAGCGTCGGCACATCAGACGTCGCAACTAGTCGTTTAAAACCCGCGTGAGGGCCGTACTGCTCGCAAAAGGTGCCGCTCTCTCATTGCATATTGTAAAACTGAAACTTCAATAGCCAGAGTTTTTTTCGCTTCGATATTTTTTCAAGCACCCCAGCAAAGTCCTCATGAAACTTGGCCTATCCGTAACCTCATCATCAAAATATGTCGTCATTCGATTAAATACACGATCAAAATCGTCATCCTCCTTCAAAAAATGATCGACTGTATCTATGAGAGATTCTTGCTCAGCATCTGTGTACTCATAAAATTCCGGCTTTAATAAAGCATCGAACAGTTCTGTTAACTGCCGGGGATCATTTATGTTTTTTTCGACTATTAATCGCTCTCGCTCGAGATCAAAAGTATTTTCGATATCAAAAACAAACAACAAATTTTTTACATCCACAATTTTATATAAATTTTTCATCAATCAAAATCCGCATACGAAGTTACGGTGTCGCCATTTGCTCTAAGAATAACAACAGCTTTCTTTTGCTGCCCGTATACTCCGTCTTTCGTATAACCTTCCCCGATTATTTTCCCCATATCCATAGGTCTTCTAGACGTTTGGAGATCGGTTTGACGAAGTATTAGTTTCGCTCTATAGATAGCATTTAACTGGTCTCTATGACTGAAAAAATGAGTGGCCGCGCTTGGGATTTTAGGCTGTCCGTTTTTTGATCCACCTATGTAGGTCTCTACAACACCAGTCGTTGGATTTCTGCCTGAAGTAATTCTTTCAAACTGAGACTGTAGGGTTGTTTGGGCGCCGTGTTTTTCTAAAAAATGCTCTCCATTTTGTGGATCCTCCATTTCATGCAAACGTCGGTATGCGTTTTCTTCAGCCAGTTCATCAATCCTCGCCCTACGCTCCTGCGCAGTCATCTTCGGCAGTGCAGGTTCACCTTCATTAACCTTAGCCCCACTACTCCCACCCGACACCTTACAACCCGGCTTTTTCGGCGGCGGACAGTTCGACGTCAACCCCAACGGATCCACCCACCCCGTCGGATTCGGCACGTACTGGTACTGATTCAGCCCACCGGCCAACTTGATCGGATCCGGCGTCAGATACCGCCCCAATCTCGGGTCGTAGTACCGGTGCCGGTTGTAATGCAGTCCGCTTTCGCCATCGAAATACTGCCCCTGAAAGCGCAGCGGTTGGTTCAGGTAGTCTTCGCCGGCCAGGGTCAGTGCGGCGACTTTGCCGTAGGCGTCGTATTGCGCCGACCAGACGATGTCGCCGCTGTAGTCGGTGAGTTCTTGCGGGGTGCCGAGGTGGTCGAGTTGATAATAAAACGGGCAGGCTTTTTTCGGGCCTTTGCCGTCGAGCAAGGCGAGCGGGCGGAAGGTGCCGGGTTCGTAGACGTAGCTGCGGTATTCGTTTTCGCTGCTTTCGGCGACGAGGTGGTCGCCTTGCCAGAAGAACTCGGTGGTCTCGCCGTTGACGGTTTTGCTGATACGTCGGCCGAAGGCGTCGTACTTGTAAGACGCGGTTTGTCCGTCGGGGCGGGTCAGGCCGATCAGGCGGTGTTGGCTGTCGTAGCGGTATTCGGTGACGAGAGTCTGCGCGCGGCCGCGACGTTCGCGGATCAGGTTGCCGAAGGCGTCGTAGTCGTAATGGCGGTCGCCCTGCATCAGCAGGCGGTTGCCCTTGATCTGGCTGGGGCCGGGGCGGTCCTGCATCAGCAGGTTGCCGGCCGGGTCGTGGGCGAAGCTTTCCGGCAGTTCGTCGCGTGAGTGACGAACGCTGATCACGCGATCGAGGGCGTCGTAGCCGTAGGTACGCTGGCCGTGGCGGCTGTCGGCGATGTGCGCCAGATTGCCGTTGGCGCTGTAGGCATAATCGCGGCGGTACAGTGAATCATGCTGATGGCCTACAGCGTGGGCGAGCAAACGGCCCTGGTCGTCGTAGGCATATTCGCTGAGCAGCAGACCTTGCTGGCGTTGTTGTTCGCGGCCCGACTGGTAGACATGCCGGGTCAGCGATGCGCCATTGAGATCGATGGCGGCCAGCGCCCCGCCCTTGGCGTAGTGATAGTCGAGTTTGCTGTTGTCCGGCAGGCGCATGCGCTGGAGTTGGCCGCAGGCGTCGTAGCTGTAGCGCAGGGTGCCCCAGCCCTGATGTTCGGTGATCAGCCGGTCCTGACGGTCGTACTCGAAGGCCAGCGGGTGTTGCTGGCCGTCGTCGACACTGATCAGTCGGCCGAGGCGGTCGTATTGATAAAAAACCTTGAGGCCGTCGGGCAGGGTTTTGGCCAGAAGACGCCCGGCAGCATCGCGCTCATAAGCGGTGAGCAAACAAGAGCCGTCATCCCCGAACTCGGTCTTCTCCAGCAGATGGCCGTTGAGGTCGTAGGCGTACGCCGTGCGGCGGCCGTCAAAACCGCTTTCCTGACGGATCAGCCCGGTCGGCGTGTAGTCCAGCCGGTACTTTTCCCCGGACTCGTTTTCGATCTCGGTGAGCAGCAGTTGCGCATGGTCGTAGCGGTACTGCACCCTCGTGCCGTCGGGGTTGATCCGCCGCGAGACCAGGTGCAGATCATCGTCGTATTCGTAGCGGGTGATGCGCCCCAGTTCATCACGCTCGGCGGTGACCTGACCGTAGGCGCCGTAGCTGTAGGCGCGGGTGCTGCCGGTAGGAAAAGTCGTCTGGGCCAGTCGGCCTGCGGCGTCCCAGTGCTGACGGGTGACTGCACCGTGTTCGTCGGCAGTTGTGGTCCGCCGCCCCAGTGCATCGTAGGAAAAACGCCGTACGCCACCGTCGGGCAGGGTTTCTTCGGTCAACTGGCCGAGGACATTCCAGACCAGCCGATGGCGGCTGCTGTCCGGGTAGCGGATCGACAGCAACTGACCCCGGGTGTCGTAGTAGTAATGGGTGACCTGACCGTCGGGGTCGACCGCTTCGGTGACATCGCCTTCGGCATTGCGCCGGTAGATCCACACCGCCTCACCGCGCGAACGCCGGTACAGGAAACCGTTGCGATACTCGTAGGACGTGGGTGCCTCGTCCGGCGGAATCAGCGCGATCAGCCGTCCGAGCTCGTCGTAGCGGTATTCGGTGACCGCGCCTAACGCATCCTGCTCGGCGATCAAGCGGCCCGAGGAGTCATAGGCCTTGAGCTGCTCGCCCCCGTCGGCCTCGACCTTGCGCACCAGCCGCGCACGCTCGTCGTGGACGTAAACCTCTTCAGTGCCATCGACGTAATGCACCGCGACACTGCCGTCGTCATTCCAGACATAACGGGTGTCCATCTGCGAAAACGACGCCCAGTGGCGCACGCAACGGGCAGCTTTCCCCGACCGCTCCCACTCCCAAAAGAAACTCGCCCCGCCAGCCAGTTGCCGCTGCAGGATCACGTGGGCGTCGTCGTAGTCGTAACGCTCGCTGTCACCGACGGCGTTGCTGGCCTCGATCAGGTGTTGATAAGCGTCGTAGCGGTAACTGACCAGCGCCTGTTCGGTACTCCAGGCACCCTCGCGAAACACCTGATAATCAACACCCAGCAACTGCGCCCGGTCATAGCGCAACAACAGCGAACGCCCGGCGCCGTTGTCCAGTCGCTGCACCCGGTCAGAGCGATCGCGCTGCACCGTCAGACGATTGCCATAGGCATCGCTGATCGCTGTCAGCCGTCCCGTGCGAAAGTGATAAAACCGCGCCGTTTCCCCGGCCAGCGCGAGGATCAGTTCTTCCGGTTCATCGCCAAGGAAAATCGCCGCCCGCGACAGGCTGTTGTGAATCGCCGGTCGTTCAACGCTCGGCAACGGAAAACGCGTACGCCGGTTTTCGTGATCGACCCAGACAACAAAGTCATTCTCAAACTCCAGCCGATGCGCCAGCGAATGGCTCCAGCCAAACCCCAGCCCGATATCGATCTCGGCGGCGCTGCTGCGATACAACCGCGTGAACTCAAACGGCAACACCCCATCGAGCACCGCATCGCTCAGGGTCAGCAGTTCTTCACCGGTGACCATCGACACCGGGCAGCCATTGGTGCAGGTGAAGGGCACGCAATCGGCGCTGTCACCGTTGGGATTTTTCGCCTGATCCGGCGAGTCGTCGTGAGGCTCGTCTTTCTTCAACAAGGTGTTGCGCTGCGCATTCCAGCGCAATTGCATCCGGCCCTTTTTCACCCCGGCGGCGATGCCTCGGGCGGCAACGCTTTTGTATTGATCGACGTATTTGATGAAACCCTCGACGATGCCGAACATCGCCTGCACCAAACGCTTCACCGCCGACAGCAACTGAACGGCGCGATCCGCCAGACGCAGCGTCAGATAAGCGATGCCTGCGCCACCACTGACGAACGTCAAGACGAGGCTGATCAGCACATCGATAAGCAACTGCACCATCATCATCGATGCCGCTTCAGCGGTTTTGCCGGCGATTTCACTGGGCGGGAGCATCTCCAGCCAAAGGCTGGCCGTGCGCAGCAACAAACACAGTGCAGCTTCGTCACTGACCAGAAGTTGAAGCTTTTCCATGACGTCGGGGGCTGTCGCTGCCAGCGCCATCAACTGCGTGGCGCCCTCACCCAACCGCTCGGCGAACGCTCCGGGATCCTTGAGAATGTCCGACAGCAAACCAATGCTGTCCCACACCCCCTCGATCGCCGCCCAACTCCCGGCGAGCATGCCGTTGCCCGCTGCCGTCGCCACCGACTGCGACCACTGCGGCTTGAAACCCTGCCACTCGCTGCGCAGCCAGCCATCCAGCTCAGCGGTCAGGCCGTCATAGGCTTTGAAAAGATCCTCGACCTGATCCGGAGTGACATCGCTGTGCACCAGCACCCGATAGAACTTTCCAGGTACTCCTTTGAAAGAGCCCTTGCCTTGCGCATCAAGGGTGATGGGGGTGGTTGCGCCACCGTCCATGGCGATCACATCGACCACGATGTTGCCGAGCGGAATGTCGTAGACCGACTCGAATTTGCTTTCGATCAGCATCGGGCCGCTCTCCGGGCACTGGACGACGCCGGAGAAAAATTCGTTGTCAGTGCTGCTGACGACAGTGCTATCGGAGCCGAAGCGAATGACCCGCTCCATGCCCATCAGCGACGGCAGATCTGCGGCGTGGCTGACTTCGTCCGCCGCTCGACTGGCCCAATGCTTGAGCTGCTCGCGGTAAAGGCTGAGGGTGGCGGGAAAGCTGTCGAGTGCTTGCTCGATGCGGGTGACGGCGTCCATCAGCGCACGCGGATGTGCGAAGTGGACTGAATAAGCAGATCAAACATGAGCGTTCCCTCGCGCAAAAATTAGGCGCGGGAACTGTGCGGGGGATCAATCAGGAAAGAAGTCAGGCAAGTAGGCGATAACTGTAGGACTTGTCTGTAATAAATCGCTCATAGATAAACAAGCGCGCAAAAACGCAAACGCGGCGAGAGGAAAACCTCACGCCGCGTTTATTTGAGCGGACATAAATGGATTTACTGTGTTGAATCGCGAGTACTCAACTCTTTTAATTTGAGCTCAGCCAACGGATGCCCGGCCTTGGCGGCCATGCCCCACCAGCGTGCGGCTTCGACAGGATCCGGCGACTTGCTCGGTGTTCCCGCCAGGCTGATCACACCGACCTGGTAAGCCGCTTTGCCATCACCAGCAAGTGCCGCCAGCCGCAACAGGCGCACACCTTCTTCACGTGCACCCAGGCCGACACCACGAAAGGTCAGGATGTGCCCATAGAAGCTTTGCGCATCGACATCGCCGAGGCTGGCCATGCGCGCAAACTGCCCTTCGAGCCAGCGCCAGCCACGCGGTTGGTGAACAAACCATGACCAGTGAAACAGCCTGCGGGCCAGCCAGTAACTGGCCCGCGCCTTGAGTCGTAAAAACACTCAGGCCTCCGCCGATTCCGGGTACTCGTATTCAAAAACGCGGACAACTTCCGAGGCATGCCAAGAGGCCGCAGCAACACCATCCGACGGCCCTGAAAAACGTCCCAGACGTTCAACACATTCAAAGAAACCGGTGCGTGGCAGGCGACTCGCGCCTTGGCTGATCACCAGTGAACTGCGCAACGGTTGTTCGGCCTTGGCATCCAGCGCGGCCAGATGCTCAAGCGCGGCAGTCAAGGTTTGCATGGCCGGTGTCGGCAATTGCAACCGCTCAAGCAAGGCCCGATAAGTCAGAAGATGACGCTGGCGGCGCGCCTGATCCAGTTCTCCGAGCAATCCGTCCCAATGTTGACGACTGATGCGTACGCTCACGATTCATCCCTCCACCCTGGCACCGTCAATTCCCAGGCCAGGCTGCGGCGAATCGCGGCGTCAGGCTGACGCTCGCCACTTTCGATCATGGCCAGATAAGACGGGCTGATGCCTACCGTGCGGGCCAGCGCCTCAATGGCGATGCCCTTCCCTTCGCGCAAACTGCGTAGTTGATCCAGGCCTGGAAGAATCGGGTCTGGTGTGGCCGCGAGCGGCGTGACTGCCGGACGCGACGGTGTTTCGTTGATGCCTGCTGCTTTTAGTAGAGCCTGATACTGAGCCCACGGCAGAACCGCGTATTCGGGTTCGCCATCGCGTGCAATTATCTGAATATCCATGACTACCCCGTAGGACAACAACACTTAGCGAGTCGGCACTTTTCCCTAGAAGTGTAATCCTAACAGCGGCCAAGGTCGCGGGGGGTATCTATCTGTACGAGGGTATTGATAATCAGGTTTTTTTCGGCCCCTGAAGTTGCAGTTGTTCGGGTGTATCCGGCAGGCGTTCGACGACGGCGAGTTTTTCCGGCTGCTGACGGTTGCGCCAAAGACGAAAAGCATTGAGTTCATCGTCGAGGGTTTTCATCAGCCAGGCGAGAACGGCAATGTCGTCGAGCATGCCGAACACCGGAATGAAATCCGGAATCGCATCGACCGGACTGAGGAAGTACATCAACCCCGCCACGACCGAAATCAATGCTTTGCCACTGATGGCCCGATACTCGCCGCGCCAATAGGCCAGGCACAACGCCTGGAGTAAACGTAAGTCGTCCTTGAGTTTACCGAGGCGATTGCCTTGCGCGGCGCCTTTGCTGGCGACCGCAAACAATAAGGTCGGCAAGCGGCCGCGTGCCAGCAGGCGACCGGCCAGGGGCAGGAATCGAGCGAAATTCCACGGAGCTTTCATCTATTCCTCCCGTTGAAATGTTATCCACACAAATTGTGGATAACCTTGTGAACAGAGCTGCATTTCAGCGCTGAAAGCCCCGTTTCATAAGGGCTGCGCTCAGATCGGGCGTTTTTTACTCACATAAAAAACCCCAATATTTCATTGACTTGGCTGCTCAGGGCGGCTAGCGCGGGCAGCCTCAATGGCTATGACTCTCGCGACCGGCATCGGTTCGCTCTGTTTACCCTTGCCAGACTCCAGATGCAACAACGCCCCGCATAAGCGAGGCGTTGTTGTTGAAGCCTTTACCAATTACTTGGCAGCAGCAGCTTCTTTGGCTGGATCCTTGATGGCCAGCAGTTCAAGGTCGAAGACCAGAACCGAATTGGCCGGGATTGCCGGGCTTGGCGACTGAGCGCCGTAAGCCAGATCGCTAGGGATGTACAGTTTGTACTTCTCGCCAACGTGCATCAGTTGCAGACCTTCAACCCAACCCGGGATCACGCCGCTTACCGGCAGATCGATCGGGCTGCCGCGCTCGACGGAGCTGTCGAATACGGTGCCGTTGGTCAGCTTGCCGGTGTAGTGAACAGTCACTACGTCAGTCGGCTTAGGCTGTGGGCCGTCGGCTTTCTTGACCACTTCGTACTGCAGACCCGAAGCGGTGGTAGTCACACCGGCTTTCTTGCCGTTTTCTTCGAGGAATTTCTTGCCGGCGGCTGCCGACTCTTCGCTCATCTTGGCCATGCGCTCTTCAGCACGCTTTTGCAGTGCAGCGAAGGCTTCGACCAGTTCTTCATCTTTCAGCTTCTGTTCTTTCTTGCCAACGGCATCTTCGATGCCCTGGGCTACCGCTTTGGAGTCCAGATCATCCATGCCTTCCTGAGCCAGGCTCTTGCCCATGTTCAGGCCGATACCGTAGGAAGCTTTTTGCGCCGGGGTTTTCAGCTCTACGCTGGTCTGCGAATCACAACCCGCGAGGACCAGGCTAACCAGGGCAACCGCCGCCGCCAACCGATGCTGTTTCATGCTATTTCCTTGTTCATGCGCCGAAAGGGCAATCGAGTAAAGCCGCGAGCTTATCAGGCCGCCACGACCAATGGCTACCGGCATGAGAGCAGGAAACTTCCGATAAGTTCAGGGATTAAAACGCATTGGCGCGAAGCGACGATGAAGCTTCTGTCATCTTGTCCCGACAATCAGCGTCGTTTCTTCCTGCATCATCTGGCGTAATGGCCACTTGCCGCATAGTGCAGGCTCAGGCATAACAGCGGAACAATTCGACAAGGATGTTTATCTTGCGCCTTTTATTCCGTGTGCTGACCCTGATCGTCGTGCTGCTGGGACTCGTGATCGCAGTGGTGCTGTATTACGTCGCCAATCCGAAATTGCCTTTCTATATCCCCGCCGAGCAGGTGCATTACCTCGATCAGTGGAGTGACGAAGACCGGCAAACCTACTATTTCACGCCTCAGGGTACGCAGGTCAAAGGCCTGCGCTATGAGTGGTTCCAGGCGTTGGAACTGCCCTTCTCGGCGCAACGTTTCGCCTCGCCCGATTACCTCGCGCGCTTCGGTTTTCTGATTGATCCGCAGCAGAAAGCCACCGCGAACAATCCGGGTAACCTCCCCGTCGGTTTTGCCCGGCACCAGAATCCCGGCAGCTCCGAGCAATATCTGGACATCACTTGCGCCGCTTGCCACACCGGCGAATTGCGTTTCAAAGGCCAGGCCGTACGGATCGACGGCGGTACCGCGCAACATGTGTTGCCTTCCAGTGTGCCTACTTTGCGCGGCGGAAGTTTCGGACAGGCTCTGGTGGCAAGTCTGACCGCGACTTACTACAACCCATGGAAATTCGAACGCTTTGCCAGAACCGTGCTGGGCGAAGAATACGACGCGCGCCACGAGCAATTGCGCAAAGACTTCAAAACTTCACTGAACACATTCCTTAAAGTCGCCTGGAACGATACCCATCGCGGCCTCTACCCGACCGAAGAAGGTCCCGGCCGCGCCGACGCCTTTGGACGTATTGCCAACGCGACATTTGGCGATGCAATTTCCCCCGCCAACTACCGCGTGGCCAATGCCCCTGTGGATTACCCGCAGCTCTGGGACATGTGGACGTTCGATTGGGTGCAGTGGAACGGCTCGGCGCAGCAGCCGATGGCGCGCAACATCGGCGAAGCGTTAGGCGTCGGCACCACCCTGAATTTTTTCGATGGCAACGGCCAGCCGCTGCAAGGCACTGCACGCTATGCCTCCAGCGTGCGCGTGCGTGATTTGCACAAGATCGAAGAAACCCTGCAAGAGCTCAAGCCGCCCACTTGGCCAGAGGAGCTGCTTGGCGCCATCGACAAACCAATGGCAGCCAAGGGGCGCACGCTGTTTGCCGAGAATTGCGCCGGTTGTCACGTACCGCGCCAGACGCAGGAAGGTCAGCGCTGGGTGCAGCATTTGCACATGCTGCCGGTCGATGTCATCGGCACCGACCCGACCGCCGCCAACAATATCGCCACCCACCGTTTCGACCTGACCGCCCTGCAATGGGACCTGAAGGAACTCGAAACCCTGGACGTCAAACTGCACCCGACACCCAAGGAACCTCTGGATCTGAGCCAGTTGTCAGTGGCCAAAGGCCTGGCTTACGTCACTGCCTTCGTCGAAGACCGCGCCTACCGCGACGCCAACGTCACACCACAGGAAAAGCCCCGGCTGGACGGCTTCGGCCTGCCAATCGGCGTGCGCGAAAAAGTCGCCTACAAGGCCCGGCCGCTAGCCGGTGTCTGGGCTACTGCGCCATTTCTGCACAACGGCTCGGTGCCGAGCCTTTATCAGTTGCTGTCGCCGCAAGATGAGCGCGCCACGACCTTTTTCAAAGGCACATTTGAATACGATCCGCGACATCTGGGTTATCGCACCGAAGCCTTCACCAATGGCTTCCTGTTCGACACGCGCATCATTGGTAACCACAACAGTGGCCATGAATTCCGCGCTGGCGAGCGCGGCAACGGTGTGATTGGCCGGCTGCTGCTGCCTGAAGAACGCTGGGCGCTGCTTGAATACCTGAAAGTCCTCGGCGGCCCACTGGAGGCGCAACTGCCATGATCTCGGCCTTCAAGAAAGAACTGCCGCTGTTGGCCAGAGTCTGGTTGTGGCTTGGACGTCTGCTTGGCAAAGTCCTGCTGATAATGGTCATCATCGGCCTCCTCGGCTGGGCCACTGCCACGGCATGGTTTGCCTGGCAGCACCGCGGCCCGGTTTCGACGCTGGAGCAGATTCCGCCCGGCGAAGCCGCGATGACTCAGGACGTGATTCAGACTGCCGTGCGCATCGTCGATCAACATCGCGAAAGCACACGGTATCTGCGCGACGCACATGCCAAGGCGCACGGCTGCGTCAAGGCTCAGGTGCAGGTTCTGCCGGAACTGGCGCAGTCGCTGCGCCAGGGCGTATTCAGTGAGCCAGGCAAAACCTGGCAGGCAATGATTCGCCTGTCCAATGGCAATGCCTACCCACAGTTCGACAGCATCCGCGACGCCAGGGGCATGGCGATCAAACTGCTGGACGTTTCGGGAAAACAGTTGCTCGACAACCGTCAGGCAGCGCATGAACAGGATTTCGTGATGTTCAGCCATCCGAACTTCTTTGTCAGCGATGTCGCCGAGTATCGTCAGAATGTGGCAGCGCAGGCTGAAGGCAAAAAGGTCATGGCGTTTTTCCCCGGATGGGACCCGCGCAGCTGGCAGATCCGTCATTTGTTTATTGCCCTGGCAACATTGTCGCCGCCGCCGGACAGCCCGACGGCGACTACATACTTTTCGGTTTCGCCCTACAAATTCGGCGACGCGAATGCAAAGTTTCGTGTAGTACCCGATCCGGACAATTGCCCCGCATACACATTGCCCAAACAGAACCACGACCTGCCGAACTTCCTGCGCAGCGCGCTGAGTCAGCAGTTGTCGACGGATCGGGTACCGGCCTGTTTTATGCTGCAAATCCAGCGCCAGGATGCCAATAAATACATGCCGATCGAAGACACCAGCATCGAATGGCGCGAGCAGGATGCGCCTTTCGAAACCGTAGCGCGAATCACGCTGCCGCCGCAGGATTTCGATGATCCGGCGCTGAATCTGCAATGCGACAACCTGTCGTTCAATCCTTGGTTTGGCGTTGAGGCACATCGCCCGATCGGCGGCATCAACCGGCTGCGCAAAGCGGTGTACGAGGCAATTAGCGACTATCGCCATCAACGCAACAGCGAATGATCCGTATGGTGCCTGCGGGCAACAATACTGGTCGATGCCGTGATCCTTCCCATGGTGGGCCAGGTCTTGCTCGGGAACAGAACACTGAGGATCCCGGCGTCGGCAACTTTGTCGACAAATATCGTCGGCGTGATCCCGCCAGTGATCAACTTCTGCTCAAGGCCTTGCGCCAGTTCGACAAGCAGCGCGCGGACCTTGGGCATGACCGGCTTGGCGAAACGTAGCACCGCCCCATCGCGGGTGATGGCGAAAACACGTTGATGAGGTGCCACGATTACATGGTCCAGACTGACCTTGAGGTCCGCTGCAGAGAAGAAATTCTGCTGAAGGTCCACTTCGCTCGGTGCCAGACGTGCCGATGGTAATGGCTGAATCGAATGGTAAATGCCATGCACACGAAATTCGCGGGGGATCAATGGATTGCCGTGCTGATCCTTGGGAAACAGTAGTGCCCGGTCGAAGCTGGCGTAAGGGCTGGAAACCGGTTCGGTCAGGATAAAAAAATCACTGACATTATGTTTGAGGATGAAGCCGACATTTGGCTGCGCTGCCGTCGACTCAGGTAATTTGGTATGCAGATAAAGCGCGACATCCTTGGCATCCCGAAAGATCGGCCCGAAGATCGGCATTGCTGAGTTTGCCGGCTGTACTTGCAGGATATCCGCCCTCCAACTGGCATTGAGGTGGCCGCGGTGCCGCCAGAGATCACCGGTTACGACGACCGTTGTTGTTCCGGCGGCCAACGTCAGCAAGATCCACAGGCTGCTTGGAATCGAACCATCTTCATACAACTCCTCGAATCGTCGAGGCTGGCCGTTACTTTTCCTGGTAAGTCGCGGCGAAAGCTCCTGTTCAAACGACGAGTTTTTCGATGTGTATGACAGAAGCCCTCCATTACGCGCGGATAGATAGCATTTCGCGAATTTTCGGTGCGTATTCATCACTTCCGACAAATCCGAGATTGCGAAGAAACGATTACGCTGAATCCATTCGGTTGTGGCCTCATCGGCACCTTGCGCTTTCACCGGACGGGCGTGAAAACTCGCCTCAAGGGTGAGGCCGCTCGGGACAATCAGCTCCCCCGCCGCGCTGACGACTACACCGGGTATGCCATGTTGCCCGGTGGTTGCGTCGCTTTGCTGGTTCTTGTCGTCGGCCATCGGCGCATCTATGCGCTCTGCGCAAATGAATCGTGCATCAACGGTTTTCAGAATGAACCCGTTGAATTCGCCGTTTCGCGGGGCCTTCAACAGGCCGTGCAGGCAGGCAGCGGCGTCATCGCTGGAAAGAAAGGCGGGACTGGATGACAGGAACGACAGCGCTTGGCCGTCATCGGCGGCAGAAGTTTCAGCAAGATTTGGCATTGGATTGGCTCTCGTCGGGCAATTGGCTGGCTCTATGACGTAGAAGCGTCATGAAGAACATTGCTCATTGTCCGAAAGCGACGGAACCGGCAGGCACTACATAGTTATGGGTCGCGAAAAATACCCAAATCCCAGACAGCAAAAAGCCCGCACAAGGCGGGCTTTCTGTGGTGATCTGGCGTTCAGTGTTCCAGATTACCGAATATGGCGCAGCGGACGGGACTCGAACCCGCGACCCCCGGCGTGACAGGCCGGTATTCTAACCGACTGAACTACCGCTGCGCGAAACGCTTGAAACGAATGGTGGGTGATGACGGGATCGAACCGCCGACATTCTGCTTGTAAGGCAGACGCTCTCCCAGCTGAGCTAATCACCCTTCGCTTCGTTACGGGACGCATTATGCCACAAGTTTTCGTAAAGTGTTGATTTAATTGAAGTTTTTTCAAATAAATCCGAAAGCCAGTAAAACGACACATCCCGCGGGTACAACCTTGGAGCAGAAAAAAACCCGCCTTGGCGGGTTCTTCCGTGGTGACCTGGCGTTCAGTGGTCCAGGTTACCGAATATGGCGCAGCGGACGGGACTCGAACCCGCGACCCCCGGCGTGACAGGCCGGTATTCTAACCGACTGAACTACCGCTGCGCTAAACACTTGAAACGAATGGTGGGTGATGACGGGATCGAACCGCCGACATTCTGCTTGTAAGGCAGACGCTCTCCCAGCTGAGCTAATCACCCTTCGCTTCGGTGTGGCGCGCATTCTACGGAGCGACCCAACCTCTGGCAAGCACTTTTTTAAATAATTTTCTCAGGCCTTCCAAAGGCTTAGAGAAGGGTTGGCCTATGAGACGGCGAAGACAATAATGCCCCCCTTTGTATAAAGGAGAGACTCACCCCATGTGGTTCAAAAACCTGCTTATCTATCGCCTGACCCAAGACCTGCCTGTCGATGCCGAGGCGCTGGAAACTGCACTGGCCACCAAACTGGCGCGTCCATGTGCAAGCCAGGAGTTGACCACCTACGGTTTCGTCGCGCCGTTCGGCAAAGGCGAAGATGCTCCATTGGTGCACGTCAGCGGCGACTTCCTGCTGATTTCTGCGCGTAAAGAAGAACGCATTCTGCCGGGCAGCGTCGTGCGTGACGCGGTCAAGGAAAAGGTCGAAGAGATCGAAGCCGAGCAGATGCGCAAGGTCTATAAGAAGGAACGCGACCAGATCAAGGATGAAATCATCCAGGCGTTCCTGCCGCGCGCCTTTATCCGTCGCTCGTCGACCTTCGCTGCCATCGCGCCAAAACAGGGTCTTATCCTGGTCAACTCGGCCAGCCCGAAACGTGCCGAAGACCTGCTGTCGACCCTGCGTGAAGTGATCGGCACCCTGCCCGTTCGTCCGCTGACCGTGAAAATGTCGCCTACCGCGACCATGACCGAATGGGTCACCACGCAAAAAGCCGCCGATGACTTCTATGTACTGGACGAGTGCGAACTGCGCGACACCCACGAAGACGGCGGTATCGTGCGTTGCAAGCGTCAGGACCTGACCAGCGAAGAAATCCAGCTGCACCTGAGCACCGGCAAAGTCGTCACTCAGTTGTCGCTGGCGTGGCAGGACAAACTGTCGTTCATGCTCGACGACAAGATGACTGTCAAACGTCTGAAGTTCGAAGATCTGCTGCAGGATCAGGCGGAACAGGACGGTGGTGATGAGGCACTGGGTCAACTGGATGCCAGCTTCACCCTGATGATGCTGACCTTCGGTGATTTCCTGCCGGCGCTGGTGGAAGCGTTGGGTGGCGAAGAGACTCCTCAAGGCATCTGATCCTGACGAGTTTCAAAACTGTGGGAGCGAGCCTGCTCGCGAATGCGGAGTGACAGTTAACATTAATGTATCTGGCACGCCGCTTTCGCGAGCAGGCTCGCTCCCACAATTGTTTTTGTGTTGATCATTTAATAATAAGGATCAAGCCATGCGCGCACTGGCTGCACTCAGCCGCTTTGTCGGCAACACCTTCGCTTACTGGGTTCTGATTTTTGCTGTGATTGCGTTTCTGCAACCGGCGTGGTTCCTCGGCCTGAAAAGCGCGATCGTACCGTTGCTCGGGCTGGTCATGTTCGGCATGGGCCTGACCCTCAAACTCGACGACTTCGCCGCTGTTGCCCGCCACCCGTGGCGTGTGGCGCTGGGCGTGGTTGCCCATTTCGTGATCATGCCCGGCGTGGCGTGGTTACTTTGCCAAGTGTTTCATCTGCCGCCGGAAATCGCCGTCGGGGTGATTCTGGTCGGCTGCTGCCCAAGCGGCACGTCGTCCAACGTGATGACCTGGCTGGCTCGCGGTGATCTGGCGTTGTCGGTGGCCATCGCCGCCGTCACCACCCTCCTCGCCCCGCTGCTGACCCCGGCGCTGATCTGGCTGCTGGCCTCGGCGTGGTTACCGGTGTCGTTCATGGAGCTGTTCTGGTCGATCCTGCAAGTGGTGCTGCTGCCGATCATCCTAGGCGTGGTTGCCCAGCGTTTGCTCGGCGACAAGGTTCGTCACGCCGTCGATGTGTTGCCGCTGGTGTCGGTGGTCAGCATTGTGATCATCGTCACCGCCGTCGTGGCCGCCAGCCAGGCGAAAATCGCCGAATCCGGCCTGTTGATCATGGCCGTAGTGATGCTGCACAACAGCTTCGGTTATCTGCTGGGCTACTTCACCGGACGCCTGTTCAAGCTGCCGCTGGCCCAACGCAAGTCGCTGGCGCTGGAAGTGGGCATGCAGAATTCGGGGTTGGGCGCCGCGTTGGCCAGTGCGCATTTTTCGCCATTGGCAGCGGTGCCGAGCGCGCTGTTCAGCGTCTGGCACAATATTTCCGGAGCCCTGCTGTCGACGTACTTCCGGCGCATGAGTGAAAAGGAAGATCGCGAGACACTGGCGCAGCAAGCGGCTGACTGACCTCGAAACTTGATCCCCGGGTTAATGCTGGTCAAACTAGCGCGCAACGCGGGGACGACCCTGCGGCTCGATCGAGTCATTAATCTGGGGACGACCCCGTCAATCGATGGAGGTCTTGCATGTCCTGGATCATTCTGTTTTTCGCCGGCCTGTTCGAAGTCGGCTGGGCCGTCGGCCTGAAATACACCGACGGCTTCACCCGCCCGCTCCCCACCGTACTGACCGTTGCGGCCATGGCCATCAGCCTTGGCCTGCTTGGCCTGGCGATGAAAGAATTGCCGCTGGGTACGGCCTATGCGATCTGGACCGGTGTTGGTGCCGTGGGCACGGTGATTGCCGGGATCATCCTGTTTGGCGAGTCGATGGCGTTGATTCGGCTGGCCAGTGTGGCGTTGATCATTACCGGGTTGATTGGGCTTAAGGTCAGCGCTTGAGCCACTACCGCTTTCGCGAGCAGGCTCGCTCCCACATTCAATCGCGTTCCGTCAGAGGAATACGATCAACTGTGGGAGCAAGCCTGCTCGCGAAGAGGCCCTTAAAATCGCCGGCTATCTGACAGCCCCGCGCAACTCCCCGACCAACCCCTGCAACTTCGCCGGCTCAGCCACATCAATGCCTACCGGCGCTCCCGCCACCAACGTCACCCGCGACCACAACCGCCGAAACACACCTTTATTCGGATCGCGACTGAAGAAACTCCCCCACAACCCCTGCAACGCCAACGGAATCACCGGTACCGGCGTCTCCTCGAGAATCCGCGTCAGCCCGCCCCGGAATTCGTTCATCTCGCCGTCGGCGGTCAACTTGCCTTCCGGGAAGATGCACACCAGCTCGCCGTCCTTCAGATATTGAGCAATCCGGGTGAAAGCCTTTTCGTAAATCTGGATGTCTTCATTACGTCCGGCAATCGGAATCGTCCCCGCCGTGCGGAAGATAAAGTTCAGTACCGGCAAGTTGTAGATCTTGTAGTACATGACAAAGCGAATCGGCCGACGCACCGCACCGCCAATCAGCAAGGCATCGACGAACGACACGTGGTTGCACACCAGCAATGCCGCGCCTTCATCGGGAATCGCCTCAAGGTTACGGTGCTCGACGCGGTACATGGAATGGCTGAGTAGCCAGATCATGAAACGCATGCTGAACTCGGGGACGATCTTGAAGATGTAGGCGTTGACGCCGATATTCAGCAGCGACACCACGAGGAACAACTGCGGGATCGACAGCTTGGCCACGCTCAGCAGCACGATCGAGACGATGGCTGATACCACCATAAACAACGCGTTGAGAATGTTGTTGGCGGCAATCACCCGCGCGCGCTCGTTTTCAGCGGTGCGCGACTGGATCAAGGCATACAGCGGCACGATGTAGAAACCACCGAAGATGCCGAGGCCGAGGATGTCAATCAACACTGCCCATGTGTGCACGAAACCGAGCACTTCAATCCAGCTGTGGCCGATGACGCTGTCGGGAATTCCGCCGGAGTGCCACCACAACAGCAAACCGAACACGGTCAGACCAAACGAGCCGAACGGCACCAAGCCGATCTCGACTTTGCGCCCAGACAGTTTCTCGCAGAGCATCGAGCCAAGCGCGATACCGACCGAGAACACCGTCAGAATCAGGGTGACCACGGTCTCATCACCGTGCATCCACTCTTTGGCATAGGCTGGAATCTGCGTCAGATAAATCGCCCCGACAAACCAGAACCACGAGTTGCCGACGATCGAGCGCGACACCGCCGGGGTCTGGCCCAGGCCAAGTTTCAAGGTGGCCCAGGATTGGCTGAAGATGTTCCAGTTCAGACGCATCTCAGGCGACGCTGCCGCTGCACGGGGAATGCTGCGGCTGGCCAGATAGCCCAGCACGGCAATCCCGACGATCGCGCAGGACACCAACGGCGCATAGTGGGTCGATGACATGATGACCCCGGCGCCAATCGTCCCGGCGAGAATCGCCAGAAACGTGCCCATTTCCACCAGGCCGTTGCCGCCAACCAGTTCATCCTCACGCAGCGCCTGCGGCAGGATCGAATATTTCACCGGTCCAAACAGCGCCGAATGCGTGCCCATGGCGAACAGCGCCACCAGCATCAGCGACAGGTGATCAAAGAGGAAACCGACCGATCCTACGGCCATGATCGCAATTTCCGCGAGCTTGATCAGACGGATCAGCGCGTCCTTGGCGAACTTCTCCCCGAACTGCCCGGCCAATGCCGAGAACAGGAAAAACGGCAGGATAAACAGCAACGCACACAGGTTGACCCAGATCGAACGGTCACCCTCGATGGTCAGCCGATAAAGAATGGCGAGGATCAGCGACTGCTTGAACACGTTGTCGTTGAACGCGCCAAGGGACTGCGTGATGAAGAATGGCAGGAAGCGCCGGGTGCGCAGCAGGTTGAACTGTGAGGGGTGACTCATCTTCCGTGTTTCCCTGATGTTTAAGGTAGAGAGGCCTGGGTACTGCTTATTGGATTCTCGAACCGCGATCCAGGCCACACCTTACCTAAAACTTTCAGGTTATTTCTTCAAACCTGCGATGCACGGCGAGACAAACAGCTCGCCACGCCACGCACCTTGCACGGTGCGTTTGCCGACAATCAGCCACATCACCGCCAGCAAAATCACCAACAGCGTGCCGACGACGCTGAAAAACGTCAGGTTCAGAGTGCTCGCCAGCTTCAGGGTTGCCAGCGAATACACGCCCAACGGGAAGGTGAATCCCCACCAGCCGAGGTTGAATGGGATGCCGTCACGCAAGTAACGCACGGTGATCAGCAGCGCCATCAGCATCCACCACAACCCGAAGCCCCACAGGGTGATCCCCGTAATAAGCCCCAGACCCGCAGCGATTTCGCCGATGCCCTGCAAACCGTTTGCCGCGAAAATCGCTGGCGCATCACCGCCCAACAGCAACATGCCCAGCGCACCGGTGCCGATCGGGCCGAGGGCCAGCCAGCTCGAAGCGGCCATGTTTTCGTGGGGCAGTTTATGCAGGGCCATGCGCAGCAGCAGAATCGTCAGAATGCTGAACGCTACCGGTAGGGAAAAGGCCCAGAGCACGTAGCTCGTTGTCAGTACCACCAGTTGCGAATGGGCGTCGGTCAGGTGCGGAGCGAGCAAACCACCGCTGGCCGCTGCCACTTCTGCCGCCACTACCGGCAACAGCCAAACGGCGGTCATCTGGTCGATGCTGTGTTCCTGACGGGTAAACATCATGTACGGAATCAGCACGCCGCAAGCCAGCGACATGGCCACATCAATCCACCACAGCACTTCGGCAAGATGAATCACGCCGTCCCCCCAACGCGGCAGGCCGAACAACAGAAAGCCGTTGATGATCGTCGCCAGGCCCATGGGAATGGTGCCGAAGAACATCGATACCGTGGAGTGGCCGAAAATCCGCCGCGCCTCATCGAAGAACAAGATCCAGCGCGCAGCGTACGCAGCGGTAAACAGGGTGAACAACAGAATGTTGAACAACCACAAACCTTCAGCGATAACGTGCAAGCCAGGAATGGCCAGGGGCAGTTGTGCCAGCGCCAACGCCAGCACACCGGTGCCCATGGTCGCGGCGAACCAGTTCGGGGTGAATTGACGGATCACTTCGCGTGGATGCTGAAGTTGGCTGAACGGCTTGATGCCGGGTTTGGCGCTGTTGGGGCAAATCATCATGAACTCCTGTCCTCTGGTGAGGTTGAGTCCATGGTAGAACCGAATCGAATATCTATATAACGGGTAATATCTCTAACTGTTATCTGTTTTACCAATAAGCATTCAGACGCTGCCTTCGCTCTCGATCACCAGAATCCGCGCCGCGCCTTGTGGATGGGCGACGTGCTCAGTGCCGACGCTCGCATAGAAGATGTCGCCGACATCCAGCTGCACCTGTTTTTCTTCGCCCTGCTCGCGATAATGCATCAGCACTTGGCCATCGAGCACCACAAACACTTCCTCGCCGTCGTTGATGTGCCATTTGTACGGCTGATCCGTCCAGTGCAGGCGCGTGGTGATGCCGTTCATGTTGGCGATGTCCAGCGCGCCCCAGGCGCGCTCGGCGGTGAAGGTCTTGCTGCGAATAATCTTCATGAGTCGATCCGTGAGAAGAGGCTGGGCAAGGCTAACCGAAAGCGCGCCGTTTATGGAACGCGGCACACCTTGGATGGCGCTGGACGCAGGCTCAGCAACAGCGCGGCGACAGCCAAGGCGATCAAAATCGCCCCGTAACCATCGGTGGTCGCCAGCAGACCGTAGCTGCGCGACAAGTGCCCGGCGAGCAACGCCGGCAGACAGAACGCCAGATAACTGAGTACGTAATACGCCGCCATCAACCCCGCCCGTTCGTGAGGCAAAGCCAGCGGCACGAGGCTGCGCACGGCACCGAGAAATCCCGAACCAAAGCCGCAACCGGCGACCAGCGTGCCGAGGAAAAACACCGACAGACTGGCGCTGTGCACGCCCAGCAGAATCAACACCAGACCGATCGGCAGCAGGCTCGCGCCCAACTGCAATGCTCGCGCGGCGGGACGATTGCGCATCATGAAAATCATCAATGCACCGGTCACCGTCAGGGCAGCCACGGTTGCGCCGCCGATCAGATTGGACGTCGAACCGGTGGCGGTGCGCACCAGCGATGGCGCGAGGGAGGCGTAGAAACCGCCGAGCGCCCAGGTTGCGGTGTTCAGCGGCAACACTCGCCACAACGTTGAACGAGCCTGCACCGGCACATGCAAAGTCGGCCGCAACGATGCCCACGCTCCGGCTTGCGGCGTAACGCTTTCCGGCAGACGCCACACATAAATGCCCTGCAATACAAACAGTGCGAGCAGCAGCCAATAGGTCAGTTGCAACGGCGCCGGCGCAAATTCGGCCAACAAACCGCAGCCCATGCCGCCCAAGGCCATGCCGAGCAACGGCGCGACACTGTTGATCAACGGCCCCTGCTGGCGATCCGTGTCGAGCAGGGTCGCGCTTAAAACAGCGGTGGCCATGCCGGTGGCAAATCCTTGCAGAACACGCGCGCTGATCAGCCACGCCACGCTGTCGGCATAGATAAACAGCAGCATCGCCAACGCGTTGAGCAACACGGCGGTGAAGATCACCGGTTTGCGTCCCAGGTGATCGGAAAGCGAGCCGACAGTTAATAGCGCCGCCAACAGGCTGAGGGCGTAGACGCCGAAAATCAGGGTCAGAACGGCTGCAGAGAAATGCAGTTGATCCTGATACAAGTGATACAGCGGCGTCGGCGCCGTGGAAGCAGCGAGAAAACTGAGTAAGGTGATCGCCAGAAACCACAGGCTGGATCGATTGGAAGCAAGGCTAATCATGGGCACACTCCGCAAAAGCTAATTTTTTGCTTTTGCGGAGTGTGCTACTGCCTCGCGCTTAAAGCAAATTCTTTGTGTTAAGGTCTGCCGCATGGCTATTAAAGAAGGTTTACGCCCCGGCGGCCGCAGTGCCCGGGTGCAAGATGCAATTCATTCGGCAGTCCGTGCGCTCCTGCAAGAACAGGAGCGCTCGAGCGTGACCGTCCCGCAAATCGCCGCTCGCGCCGGGGTGACGCCATCGACGATTTACCGGCGTTGGGGTGATCTGTCCGCGTTGCTAGCAGACGTCGCCCTCGCCCGCATGCGCCCGGACAGCGAACCGGCGCAAACCGGCAGCTTGCGCAGCGATATTCGCGCGTGGGCCGAGCAGTATCTCGACGAGATGAGTTCCGAGCCTGGGCGCAACATGATGCGCGACGTGCAGGCGAGCGCTACGCCGGGCTATTGCGTGACGATCATTGGCGCGCAGTTGCAGACAATCATTGAGCGGCACCCGGATGAGGTGGCGCCGAGTGTTGATCGGTTGATCAATCTGGTGGTGGCGCCGGTGGTGTTCCGGATTCTGTTTTCGGCGGCGGCGCTGGAGGCGGATGAGCTGCATCGGCTGATTGATATTGCGCTGCGTCTGGACTGACGCCGATATTCATGTAGGAGCTGCGGCACGCTGCGATCTTTTGATCTTGATTTTGAAAAATCAAAAGATCGCAGCCTCGTTTCACTCGACAGCTCCTACAGGGTTCGATGCCTGGCAATGTCAACGCACAACGCCTCCATTCAAACCTGCGACACCCCGCCACGCCACGACCTTGGTCGACACTGACTAACCGCCCCGCGCATGCGAGACTGTCCGCCCGGGCAGGAGTGCCGGGGAGTCTTTTGTCGGGAGTGTTGCATGTCGCTGTCCACCGGGCTGATCGCCGCCGTCGCCCTGGCCTATATGGCCATCATGTTCGCCATCGCCTTCTACGGCGACCGGCGCAGCGCGCCGTTGCCGCCGCGCGTGCGTGCCTGGGTGTACAGCCTGTCGCTGGCAGTTTATTGCACCAGCTGGACGTTCTTCGGCGCTGTCGGTCAAGCCGCCGAGCAATTGTGGTCATTCCTGCCGATTTACCTCGGGCCGATCCTGCTGTTAGTGGGCGCGCCGTGGGTCCTGCAAAAAATGGTGATGATCAGCAAACAGGAGAACATCACCTCCATCGCTGACTTTATCGCCGCGCGCTACGGCAAATCGCAATCGCTGGCAGTGGTCGTAGCGCTGATCTGTCTGGTCGGCGTCCTCCCCTACATTGCCCTGCAACTCAAAGGTATCGTCCTCGGCGTAAATCTGTTGATCGGCGCCGGTGCCGACGCCATGGGCACTCGCGCCCAGGACACCGCGCTGATCGTGTCGCTGGTGCTGGCGCTGTTCACCATCGTTTTTGGTACGCGCAACCTCGATGCCACCGAACACCACCGGGGCATGGTGCTGGCAATTGCTTTCGAATCGCTGGTCAAACTGTTCGCCTTTCTCGCCGTTGGCGCCTTCGTCACCTATGGCCTGTATGACGGTTTCGATGACCTGTTCAACCAGGCCATGCTCGCCCCGCGCCTGGAGGAATACTGGAAAGAAACCATCAATTGGCCGTCGATGGTGGTGCAGACCGGCGTGGCGATGATGGCGATCATCTGCCTGCCACGGCAGTTCCACGTCACGGTGGTGGAGAACATCGATCCGCAGGATCTGCGTCTGGCCAAATGGGTGTTTCCCGCCTATCTCGCGCTGGCCGCATTGTTTGTAGTCCCGATCGCGCTGGCCGGTCAGATGCTGCTGCCCAGCGACGTACTGCCCGACTCCTTCGTGATCAGCCTGCCACTGGCGCAGGCGCATCCGGCGCTCGCGATGCTGGCGTTTATCGGTGGCGCATCAGCGGCAACCGGCATGGTGATTGTCGCCAGCGTGGCGCTGTCGACCATGGTCTCCAACGACATGCTGTTGCCATGGTTGCTGCGCCGCAATAACGCCGAGCGCCCGTTCGAAGTGTTCCGCCAGTGGATGCTCTCGGTGCGGCGCGTGAGCATCGTGGTGATTCTGCTGCTGGCGTACGTCAGCTATCGCTTGCTCGGCTCCACTGCGAGTCTGGCGACCATCGGCCAGATCGCCTTCGCCGCCGTGACTCAACTGGCGCCCGCCATGCTCGGTGCCTTGTACTGGAAACAGGCCAACCGTCGCGGCGTTTTCGCAGGTTTGGCCGCGGGCACTTTCCTCTGGTTCTACACGTTGATCCTGCCGATTGCCGCGCACAGCTTGGGCTGGTCGCTGAGCAGTTTTCCGGGGCTGGCGTGGCTGCACAGCAATCCACTGAACCTGCCAATTACCCCGCTGACCCAAGGTGTGGTGTTGTCGCTGGCCGGTAACTTCACCTTGTTCGCCTGGGTCTCGGTGTTATCCCGCACGCGCGTGTCGGAGCACTGGCAGGCCGGGCGCTTCATCGGTCAGGAGATCAGTGCACGGCCGAGTGCGCGCTCGATGCTGGCGGTACAAATCGACGACCTGCTGCAATTGGCCGCGCGTTTCGTCGGTGAGGAACGTGCGCGCCAGAGCTTCATTCGCTTCGCCTATCGCCAAGGCAAAGGCTTCAACCCGAACCAGAATGCCGACGGCGAATGGATCGCCCATACCGAGCGCTTGCTGGCCGGTGTGCTTGGCGCTTCTTCGACGCGTGCTGTAGTAAAAGCCGCCATCGAAGGTCGGGAAATGCAACTGGAAGACGTCGTTCGCATCGCCGACGAAGCCTCCGAGGTACTGCAGTTCAACCGCGCTCTGCTGCAAGGTGCGATCGAGAACATCACCCAAGGCATCAGCGTGGTCGACCAGTCACTTAAACTGGTGGCCTGGAACCGGCGTTACCTCGAACTGTTCAACTACCCGGATGGTCTGATCAGCGTCGGCCGACCGATTGCCGACATTATTCGCTACAACGCCGAGCGCGGTTTGTGCGGCCCCGGTGAAGCGGAAGTCCACGTTGCCCGGCGTTTGCACTGGATGCGTCAGGGCCGCGCGCATACCTCTGAACGTTTGTTCCCCAACGGCCGGGTGATCGAGCTGATCGGCAACCCGATGCCCGGTGGCGGTTTCGTCATGAGCTTCACCGACATCACCGCGTTCCGCGAAGCCGAGCAGGCGTTGACCGAAGCCAACGAAGGGCTCGAGCAACGGGTCAGCGAACGCACTCAGGAACTGTCGCAACTCAACGTCGCGCTGACCGAAGCCAAAGGCACCGCCGAAGCCGCCAACCAGTCGAAAACCCGCTTCCTCGCGGCGGTCAGCCACGACTTGATGCAGCCGCTGAACGCCGCCCGGCTGTTCTCCGCCGCCCTCTCCCATCAGGACGACGGTTTGAGCAGCGAGGCGCAAAAACTGGTGCAACACCTCGACAGTTCGTTGCGCTCGGCCGAGGATCTGATCAGCGATCTGCTGGATATCTCCCGACTGGAAAACGGCAAGATCAACCCGGATCGCAAGCCGTTCGCCGTCAATGAGCTGTTCGACACTCTCGGTGCCGAGTTCAAGGCACTGGCACAGGAACAGGGATTGACCTTCCGTGTACGCGGCAGTCATCTGCGCATCGACAGCGACATCAAATTGCTCAGACGAATTCTGCAGAACTTCCTCACCAACGCATTTCGCTACGCCAAAGGCCCGGTGTTACTGGGTGTACGTCGACGTGGCGGCGAATTGTGTCTGGAAGTGTGGGATCGCGGACCAGGGATTCCGGAAGATAAACAGCAGGTAATTTTCGAGGAGTTCAAGCGCCTCGACAGCCATCAGACCCGCGCCGAAAAAGGTCTCGGGCTGGGTTTGGCGATTGCCGATGGTTTGTGCCGTGTACTCGGGCATACCTTGCGTGTGCGTTCGTGGCCGGGGCGCGGCAGTGTGTTCAGCGTCAGCGTGCCGCTGGCTCGCTCACAAGCCGTGCCGGCGAGCGCCGCGGTTGAATTGAATGGCAAATTGCTGAGTGGCGCGCAAGTGCTGTGCATCGACAACGAAGACAGCATTCTGATCGGCATGAACAGCCTGCTGAGCCGCTGGGGCTGTCAGGTATGGACGGCGCGTAATCGTGAGGAATGCGCGGCGTTGTTGAACGACGGGGTGCGACCGCAAGTGGCGCTGGTCGACTATCACCTCGATCACGGGGATACCGGTACCGAGTTGATGGCGTGGTTGCGCACGCATCTGGGTGAGCCGGTGCCGGGGGTGGTGATCAGTGCTGACGGGCGACCGGAGATGGTTGCGCAGGTGCATGCGGCGGGGCTGGATTATCTGGCCAAACCGGTGAAGCCGGCGGCGTTGCGGGCGTTGTTGAGTCGGTATTTGCCGTTGTAGGTGCACGTGCTGCACTGACGCCTTCGCGAGCAGGCTCGCTCCCACAAGGTTTAGGTGATCCCTGTGGGAGCGAGCCTGCTCCGGGCGGCGATCCGACGAAGCTTTTCGGGCTATTCCGGGAGTTCGACGAGACCATCGACATCGGTCATCGCCCGTTCCAGCAAATCCGCCGGCAAGCTCTTGCTCGCCCGCGCACCGAGCAACTTCAGCTGTTCACTGCGACTGACCAGATTGCCGCGCCCCTCGGTGAGCTTGTTGCGCGCTGAACTGTAGGCTTTATCCAGCTGTTGCAGACGATTGCCGACCTCGTCGAGATCCTGAATAAACAGCACAAACTTGTCGTACAGCCACCCGGCGCGCTCGGCGATTTCCCGGGCATTCTGAGTCTGGCGCTCCTGCTTCCACAGGCTGTCGATCACCCGCAGCGTCGCCAGCAACGTGGTCGGGCTGACGATGACGATGTTGCGGTCGAAGGCATCCTGGAACAGGCTGGGTTCGGCCTGCAACGCCGCCGAAAACGCCGCTTCGATCGGCACGAAGAGCAAAACAAAATCCAGGCTGTGCAGCCCTTCCAGACGCTTGTAGTCCTTGCCGGCCAGGCCTTTGACGTGATTGCGTAACGACAGGACGTGCTGCTTGATCGCAATCTGCCCGAGGCTGTCGTCGTCGGCAGCCACGTATTGCTGATAGGCGGTGAGGCTCACCTTGGAGTCCACCACCACTTGTTTGTCGCCCGGCAGGTAAATGATCACGTCAGGCTGGAAGCGCTCGCCGTCCGGGCCTTTGAGATTGACCTGCGTCTGGTACTCGCGGCCCTTCTCCAGACCGGCGTGTTCGAGCACACGCTCAAGAATCAGCTCGCCCCAGTTGCCTTGGGTTTTCTGGCCTTTGAGGGCGCGGGTCAGGTTGGTCGCTTCGTCGCTCAAACGCAGGTTGAGCGCCTGCAACCGTTCAAGCTCCTTGGCCAAAGAGAAGCGCTCGCGGGCCTCGGCCTGATAGCTTTCTTCCACACGTTTTTCGAAGGATTGAATGCGTTCTTTCAGCGGATCGAGCAACTGACCGAGCCGTTGCTGACTGGTTTCGGCAAAGCGCTGCTCGCGCTCATCGAAGATCTTCCCGGCCAGTTCGGCAAACTGCGCCCGCAGTTCATCGCGCGAACCTTGCAGGTCGCTGAGGCGTTGCTGATGACTTTCCTGCTGCTCGCGCAGTTCGGCGTTAAGCGAAGCAGCCTGTGCGTCGAGGCGGCGCAGCTCAGCTTCCTTATTGGCGCGTTCGAGGTTCCAGGCGTGGGAGGCATCGCGGGCGTCGTCACGTTCGATCTGCAACAGTTCGACTTCCCGACGCAAAGCGGCCAGATCAGCCTGCTTGGCGGCATTGGCCTGGCCGAGATCGGCGATTTCATCGCGGCTGGCGTCGAGCTGCGCGTTGAGTCCGTCCTGGGCCAGTTGGGCCATGGCCAGCCGTTCTTCGAGCAAGGCGACCTCGGCTTGGCCATTGCTCGCCCGGCGCTGCAGCTGCCAGGCGAGTGCCAACAATGGCAGCCCTGCCCCTGCGAGACCGAGCAACACGCTGGTCAAGTCCATAGCCATAACGACTCCTGCCGATTCGATAAAGCCTGAAGGTTAACCAAGGTGTCAGGTCTTGGACAGCTCAGTCTTCGAGCAGACCGAGTTCCTGTTGCGCGCGACGATCACCAGCGCGGGCGGCCTGGCGCAGCAGATCCTGACCGATGCGCCGATCCCGAGCGTTACCGCACTCGCGGCACATCAGTTGACCGAGACGGCTTTGCGCGGCGACGACACCTTCACGCGCCGGTTGCTTGAGCAGGCGGCCAGCGAGGTGTTTGGCATTGTGGCTGGCGCTCAGGCGCGGGCTGTCGAGCAGCCATTCGGCAACGCGAACGGTAAAGCGCTTGGGCGGAGTAACACGGGGAGGTTCTGAGGTTACAGAGTCTGATACTGAGCGAAACTTCATAAAGCACTGTGGGACGAATCGGAAGGCGCGCCACTCTACTCTCTTTTTCTTACAGGTAAAGTCGAAAAACAACCCGGCACGCCCGTCCTAGAGCAAGCGCTCGGGACAATCCACAGAAGCTGTGGATAACTCAGTGGACAACCGCCCTCCAACCCTCGCAAAGCCTTATGGAATGGGGCCCGCAGTCAAACTGACGATTTTTTCACCAACAAAAAAAAGCGATGTTTTTCATTGACTTAAACTTTCGTTACAGGCAGCCATCGGGGTCAGGATTGATGTGACAGTGCCGTTACAGGTCGCGCAACTAATGTGCACAAGTACCTGTTACTGGGTTATATCGATGCACTTTTTCCGAGCGTTTTCACCATGACTCTGGGGATAAGCGGCGTAAACACACAGTTTTGTGAGTGGAGCTACACCGACCAACGGTAGCAATCTGCACCATCTGGGCTGATTCTGCAGCTCAGCGGAGCTGAAGCAGTGGTCGATTTCAGTCTTTTTCAAACCAGGGTTTGCTTTAAGCATTTCGATCCGTTAGTATCCGCGGCGTTAGTACCAAGCTGAAAGTCAATTCCGGTCGAACACATCCCCACGGTCAGCCTTCTACCAAGAAGCCCTATCGAAAAAAGCGGGAACGACCCCTCGATGGTTTCCAGGTAAATCTTGCGACGACACTGCCTTCGAATGATGCGAAGGGTGTTGCGAAGACCACTTACTCTGACCGAACCAACCTGCAAATTGATCAGGATCTTCACCCCGGGCCCAGAACCTTTGCCCTTGATGTGTTGCCTGCCCTCCTAAGTACCTACCTGCCAGCCCAAGCGCGCCAACTTAATTGCGCTTCAAACTGGCTGCTTTGTTCCAGTCGGGTTCTTCGTTCGACCAATGGTGGTCGACGTTACTGGAACGTTTTAACGTTGCACGGTTCTTATCCGTGTCATTTGTAGGAACACCTAATAACTATGTCTACTCAAATCCATACTCAGGATGCCATTCGCACCCTAACCAACGCTTTTGCACCAATGAACTGCCTGATCATGGCCGCTCGCAAAGGCTGCTTCAGCTTCACACTGGTCAACGAACACGGTATCGCCCGCCACAGCGAGCGTCTGTACCCCGATCAGTACTCCAGCGCCGAACCGCTGCAGGCCGTGATCGACCGTACCCGTCAGGCATTGATTGCCTGAGAGCCGAAAAGGCTGCAAAAGCAAAAGCCCCGCACAAAATGCGGGGCTTTTTATTGCCTGATGTTTCACTTTTAGCCGTTGGCGCTTAAGTACCAACGGATATAACGGTTATAACTCGAAGCCGGAAATATTTTAAAAACAGGCCTTTACGTCGCGAATATGACACTACACTTCAACTCAAGCGGCGTGATCCGCTTGCGGCGAGCCTGAACCGATCCACTGCTGCCAAGCCCCCCCCTTCAGGACTCGCCATCAATAACAAGAACCGAGGGTTTTATGGGTATCGCTGCCAGCGAACTGTGCCGCTACGTGATCCGTCCCACGCTGATCTACCTGGGACGTCACAGCGCGACTGCCGAATCTCTGCTGCTCGGCATCGCCGCCAGCCAGTCAGCCCTGGGTTCAGCCCTGCATGACCGCCGCGGCCACGGGCTTTACCGCATCGCCGAGCACCGCCATCAAGCCCTTTGGGATGATTACCTGGCACTCGATCCGGAACGCGCCAGCCTGGTTCGCGGCCTCGCCAGCCAGCATGCTTTCCTGACTGGCCCGCATCTGGAACTGACGGTGAATCTGCGTTACGCCACGGCTATTGCCTGGCTCCTTGTGGAAGAGCAAAACCCCACACTCCCCGATTCGAATGACTTGCTGGGAATGGCGCGTATCTGGCGTCAGACCTTTCAACCCCAAGGTCGCCTGCGCGACTTCACTTACGCCTGGCACACCTGTGTTTCAACGGTGAATCAGGTCGCCTGCTGACCGACCGGTTTCAGAAGATCGCACAACAGGTCGCGATTTTGGTCGGATTGTCCTACAAAACCGCTCTAACTCAAGGCATACGGACTATAGCGCTGGGACGAAAATGTTGGTAATTTTCGCCCCGGTGATCATCAGGAGTTCTAATAATGAAAAAAGTCATGCTCAAAACCACCCTTAGCCTCGCCGTTACCCTTGCCTCCACTCAAATTTTCGCGGCCGGCTTTGCCCTCAACGAACAAAGCATCAGTGGGATGGGGACTGGTTTTGCCGGGCGATCTTCTTCTGCTGACGACGCAAGTACTGTTTATGGCAACCCTGCCGGCATGTCGCGCATCAAGCGTGAACAAGTTACCGGTGGTGTAGCCGTTGTCGATGCTCATACCGATATCAGCAATGCCAGCTCCAGCCCTAACGGCGGCAGCAACAAAGGCGACATGGTGCCCTTCACCGCTGTACCTATGGGCTTCTACGTCAAACCGATCGATGAGCATTGGGCATTCGGCCTCGGTGTTTATGTGCCGTTCGGCCTGATCACTGATTATGAAAACGGTTTTGCCGGCCGTTACTTCGGCAGCAAGTCCGAAGTGCAAGTCATCACTTTCCAACCGACCATCAGCTACGCCTTCAACGACAAGGTGTCGATCGGTTTCGGCCCGACCATCAACCGCATTGACGGCGCGCTGGAATCCAACCTGTCGATCACTCAAGCCCTGCCGGACGGCAAGGTCAAGATCAAGGGTGACGACACCGCCCTGGGCTACAACGTCGGCCTGCTGGTACAAGCCACCGACACCACTCGCGTGGGCCTGACCTATCACTCGAAAGTCGACTACAAGCTCGAAGGCAACACCAAGGTCAACTACGGCGCACTGGCCGCAGTCGGTCTGGGCGCCAGCCAGAAGTACGACGCTTCGCTGAAGATCACCACACCCGAATCGGTCGACCTCTCGGTTACCCAGGCGATCAACGATCGCTGGAACGTGTATGCCGGTACCACCTGGACCCGTTGGAGCCAGCTGGAAAAAATCACCGTGAAAAACTCCGGTGTGCAGCCGCTGCTGGCCGGCCAGTTCGGTTCGATCAACGAAGACCAGAACTGGCACGACTCCTGGGCCTACGCCGTGGGTACTTCGTACCAGCTGAACAAGGAATGGGTACTGCGTACCGGTCTGACCTTCGACCAGTCGCCGACCAATAACGAAGACCGTTCGCCACGCATTCCGACTGGCGACCGCACCATCTTCAGTATCGGTGCCGGCTGGAGCCCGACCGACGACCTGACCATCGACGTCGCTTACTCGTACCTGAAAGAAGAGTCAGTGAAGATCCGCAACGAAAACAACCGTGGCCAGAGCTACGACGCCAAGTATGAAAACTCGGCAAACGGTTTCGGTGTCGGCGCGACTTACCGCTTCTGATGGTGTGTGGCGAGGCTAACCCCTCGCCCACAAAAAGCCCCGCTCTCTTTGCAGAGGCGGGGCTTTTTAATGCCTGAAATTTGTGCGACCTGTAGGAGCTGTCGAGTGCAACGAGGCTGCGATCTTTTGATCTGTTTTTTTAAAATCAAAAGATCGCAGCGTGCCGCAGCTCCTACAGGTCAGGGCTTCAAGGGTTTCGAGGCGATAGCCTTTTCGATCGCGGCAATAAATTCCGGATCATCAGGCTTGGTCAGGCTGGAGAAATTGGCGATCACCTTGCCCTGGCGATCGACCACATACTTGTAGAAATTCCACTTCGGTGCGCTGCTCTGTGCGGCCAGCACCTGGAACAGATGCGCAGCATCATCACCACGAACCTTCTGCGGCTCGGTCATGGCGAACGTCACGCCGTAATTGGCGTAACAGACCTTGGCGGTCTCGGCGCTGTCCTTGGACTCCTGCTTGAAGTCATTGGAAGGCACGCCGAGCATTTCCAGCCCTTGCCCTTCGTAGCGCTTATGCAGCGCCTCAAGGCCTTCGAACTGCGGCGCGAAACCGCAGAAGCTTGCGGTGTTGACCACCACCAACGGTTTGTCGGCGTACTGCTTGCACAGATCGATGGATTCCTTGGCTCGCAGTTTGGGCAGCGAGCCTTGCAGCAATTCGGGACAGTCGGCGGCCTGGGCCAGACCAGTCAACGCCATCAGCAACGCGGGAACAGCACACCAGCGCATCAGCATGTCGAGCATCCTTGAGCATTCGTTCAGAATTCGACGTTACTCGTCATCCCCGCTTCTAGCAAATGCTCATGCCCAACTGCATCAGCGCCAGACCGCCCTGATGCCAGCCCCACCACACCAGCGCCAGCACAGCGGCGCCGAGTGCAGCGATGACCAATCGTGGCCAGAATCGACTCATGCGCCACTCGCCGCGGCTTGCAGGCGTGCGACCGGACGCTCGCGTACCGGCCAGTTCAGCGCGGCCGCCAGCAGACTCAAAAGAACAGCAACTTGCCAGATCAAGTCATAACTCCCGGTTCGGTCATACACCACCCCGCCCAGCCAGCCACCCAGGAACGAACCCAACTGGTGGAACAGGAACACGATGCCGCCGAGCATGGACAGATTTCGCACCCCGAACAAGGTCGCCACCGTACCGTTGGTCAACGGCACCGTCGACAGCCACAGGAAACCCATCGCCATGCCAAACAGGTAGGCCGACGTGGTCGTCACCGGCAGCCACAGAAACAGCACAATCACCACCGCGCGCAACAGGTACAACGCTGTCAGCAGACGCGGTTTGGACATACGCCCGCCGAGCCAACCGGCGGTGTAGGTGCCGAAGATATTGAACAGGCCGATCAACGCCAGCACCGTGGTGCCGACACTGGCGGGCAGATGCTGATCGACCAGATACGCAGGCAGGTGCACACCGATGAACACCACCTGAAAACCGCAGACAAAAAAGCCGAATGCCAACAACCAGAAACCCGAATGCGAACAGGCTTCGCGCAGTGCCTCGGATAAGGTTTGTTCATGGCCGAGCACCGGCAGCGGCTTATCCTTGAGCATGCTCACCAGCGGCACGATCAACGCCACCAGCAGGCCCAGCACCAACAGCGCGGCCGACCAGCCGAGCCAGCCGATCAATCCGAGGGTGCCCGGTAACATGGCGAACTGGCCGAACGAACCGGCGGCGCTGGCAATGCCCATGCCCATGCTGCGCTTCTCTGGCGGCACAGCACGACCCACGACACCAAGAATGACCGAGAACGAAGTGCCCGAAAGGCCAATACCGATCAGCAGACCGGCACTCAGTGACAGCGTCACCGCCGAGTCGGACAGGCCCATGCACACCAGACCCGCCGCGTAAAGCACCCCACCGATAAGCACCACTTTTGCCGCACCGAAACGGTCGGCCAGCGCACCGGTAAACGGCTGCGCCAGGCCCCAGATCAGGTTCTGCAAGGCAATGGCGAAGGCAAACACCTCTCGCCCCCAGCCGAACTGCGCGCTCATCGGTGACAGAAACAGGCCAAAACCGTGCCGCACGCCCAATGACAACGCCAAAATCAGCGCACTTCCGACCAAAACCCAACCGCACGTACGCCACATCGATGTCATTATTATTCTCCGCTTGCGGGTATATACCCGCTTGAGTTTGGAAAAAACCGGCCTCAGGCCAGTTCATCCAGCAATCTGAGCAAGGTTTCACGCTTCTCGGCACCCAGTCGATCGATCAACCGCTGCTGCGCCGCTTCCCAGGCCGGCAGTGCTGCTGCCAGGCGTTGCACGCCGGTCTCGGTGAGTTTGACGATGCGGTTACGCATGTCCTCGCCCTCGGCCAATGCCACCAGCCCCTCACCTTCCAGCACCCGTAAATTGCGCCCGAGGGTGCTGCGGTCCAGGCCCATGGCTTCGGCCAGCTCGGAAATACTCGGTTGATCCAGACGCTGCAGGTTGCACAGCAAAGAATACTGGGCAACGTTGATCCCGAAGCCGTCGAGAGCGCCGTCGTAATGCCTGCTGACGCCACGAGCGGCGCGACGCAGGTTGGTGCACAAACACTGAGAAGGAAGCATGATGCGTGTATATACCCGCGACTATGTTAAATCAAGTTACAGATGAGTTTACCCATATCATTTTTGGTGTCTGACACACCGCTTTCGCGAGCAGGCTCGCTCCCACATTTGCAATGCGCTCCCCTGTGGGAGCGAGCCTGCTCGCGAAGAGGCCTGCACAGACAATCCAAAACTGTCAGACCAAAACCAATCCAGCCAGCACCACCATCTCCAGCAATTCCAGCAACGCCCCCGCTGTATCACCGGTCGTCCCGCCCAACCGCCGCATCATCACCTGCCGCAGCCAGACAAACACACCGACAGCAATCACCAGCGCAACGACGGCACTGAACCCGGCAATCACCACGCAAGCCAGCGCACTGAAGCCAAGCACCCACCACCCGGCCTTGCGCGGCAAATGATCAGCCAACGCCTGTCCCAACCCACCCGCACGCACATACGGTGTAGTCAGAAACAACCCGAGCAACGCCGCCCGCCCAAGCAACGGTACGATCACCAATGCAAGACCTTGCTGCTGCTCGATCAACGCCAACAACGCAGCAAATTTGAGCAACAACACCAACACCAGCGTCACGACCGCAATCGGCCCGCTGCGCGGGTCTTTCATGATCGTCAGCGTACGCTCGCGATCACCAAAACCGCCGAGCCAGGCATCGGCGGTATCGGCCAGACCATCCAGGTGCAGTGCGCCGCTGAGCAACACCCACACCGTCAGCAACAACGCCGCATGCAGCAACAACGGCGCGCCGCTCAAGGCGAGATTCAGTGCCCACAGGATCACGCCGAACAGCAATCCCACCAGCGGATAAAACAGCAACGACCGCCCAAGTTGCTCCGGCTCGGGCATCCCCGGCAAACGAATCGGCAGGCTGCTGAGAAATTGCAGGGCGATCCACAGCGGCAACATGTCAGCGACCTTCCTTGAGCGAACCATCCGCTTGAACCGTCAGCGCAAACAACGCGCCGTGAGCGACTTCGACATTGAGCAGTTGTTCGCGCGGCAACCCCCGCGCTTGCGCCAGCAACAGGCGCATTACCCCGCCGTGACTGATCAGCAGAACCCGCTCACCGGCGTAAGCACTTTGCAGGCGCGCAACGGCCGCCAGCACCCGAGCCGCGAACTCGCTGACCGGTTCACCCTGCGGCGGCGTGAACGAATACGGATCGGCCCAGAACAGCCCCAACGCTTCGGCATCCGTCTCCATCAACGCCGCCGCACTCTGCCCTTCCCATGTGCCGAAATGCAGTTCCTGCAGATCCTTGTCCAGATGCACTGACAGGTTCAGTTGCTCACCCAACTCTGCGGCAAACCGCGCACAACGTTGCAACGGCGAACTGATGATCCGATCCCACGGCCCGCCCTCGACCACCGCCACACGCATCTGCGCCCAGCCCTTTTCGGTCAGCGCATCGTCGAGACTGCCACGCAGACCACCGCCCAGTTCAGTTTCACCATGGCGCAGCAGATCCAGATGCAAGGTCATGCCGGACGATCCGCCACTGCTGCTTCGGCGAATGTCGCCATCTGCCCGTGCAGATCACAGGCCAGACGCAACAATGGTACCGCCAGCGCCGCGCCACTGCCCTCGCCCAGACGCAGGCCGAGTTCCAGCAACGGCTCGGCCTTCAGCGTTTCCAGCACATGACGATGGCCCGGCTCCGCGCCACGATGACCGAACAGCAACCACTCGCGACAGGCCGGACTCAAACGCACCGCGACCAACGCAGCGACCGTGCAGATAAAGCCGTCAACCAGCACCGCCACACCTTCTTGAGCCGCGGCCAGATACGCGCCGACCAACGCGGCGATTTCAAAACCACCCAGATTGAACAGGGTCTGCAACACATCGCCACGCTGTGCGGCGTGCAATGCCAGCGCGCGCTCGATCACTTGCGCCTTGTGACTGACACCTTCGGCATTCAGCCCGGTGCCGGGGCCGGTCAGATGCGCCACCGGGCAATCGAGCAAGGCACAAGCCAAGGCACTCGCCGCCGTGGTGTTGCCAATGCCCATTTCGCCACCGATGAACAACTGCGCACCCGCCGCTTTCGCCCGCAACAGACTGTCGCGACCGGCCTGCAATGCCCGTTCGCCCTGGGCCTGAGTCATCGCCGCGCCCAGCACGAAGTTCGCCGTACCCGCGCCGATGTTCAAGTGGCGCACACCCGGCAGGTTCAGCGAGGGATTCACCGTGCCCAGATCGACCACTTCCAGCTGCGCGCCAAGCTGCCGCGCCAGCACGCTGATCGCCGCGCCGCCACTGACGAAGTTGAGCAGCATCTGCCCGGTGACTTCCTGCGGGAATGCCGAAACCCCTTCTGCGACCACGCCATGATCACCGGCAAAAATCGCGATCCAGACCTGCGCCAGCGTCGGTTTGACCTGACCTTGCAGGCCGGCCAGTTGCACTGCCACCGATTCGAGACGACCGAGGGAACCGGCGGGTTTGGTCAGTTGCTGTTGCCGCGCCGCCGCTTGTTCAACGACGTTGAGATCGACCGCTTTGCACGGGTTCAGCCACCAGGTTTGAGTCATAACGCAGGTCCTTTCAGAGTCAGGGGCAGGCCGGCGACGGTCAGGACAACACGCTGACAGCGCTCGGCCAGAGCTTGATGTAGCCAACCGGCTTCATCGACGTAGCGGCGAGTCAATTCGCCCAGCGGCACGACACCCATTCCGGTCTCGTTGCTGACAAAAATGATTTCACCCGGCAAAGACGCCAGGCATTCGAGCAAGGCTTCGCGCTCGGCGGCGAGACGTTCGGCGTCATCGAGCATCAGCAGATTGGTCAGCCACAGGGTCAGGCAATCGACCAGCAGGCAACGCTCGGCGCTGGCGCTTTCGCGCAGGACGCGGGCCAGTTCCAAGGGTTCTTCGATGAGTGCCCACTCAGCGGGACGGCGCGCGCGGTGATGGGCGACGCGGTCGCTCATCTCGCCATCGAGGGGTTGGCTGGTGGCAATGTAGGTGACCGAGAGGTTGCTGTCGCTGGCGAGTTTTTCTGCCAGGCGGCTTTTGCCGGAGCGGGCGCCGCCGAGGATCAGTTGGAGCATGGTTTTATCCAGGAAAATTCAAGTGAGGCAATCGCCGCTTTCGCGAGCAGGCTCGCTCCCACAGGGTTATGAGTTTATGGCTAACCGCATTCACTGTGGGAGCGAGCCTGCTCGCGAAGAGGCCAGCACAGGCAACTCAAATCCCACAGAGCCGGCGCAACAGCTCGGTATCCAGATGCTTCTCCACCAGATCCGCCAACCGCTCGATATCGCGCTCGCGCAAGCCGTGGTAATCCACCGCCTGCACATCGCTCAAACCGGCCCAGCGCAGCAACGCCGCACTCGCCGCCGGCGATTCGAACAGGCCATGCAGATACGTGCCGAACACCTGCCCATCAACACTCTGTGCACCGTCGCAACGACCGTCATCCAGATGCACCGCCGCATTCTCCAGCGCCGGTCCGCTGGTCACGCCGGCATGAATTTCATAGCCGCTGACTTCGGCATCTTCCAGCGCCAGCCGTCCACGCACATTGCGCAACTGCTTCTCGGCCTCAAGTGTGGTTTCGAACGCCAGCAAGCCCAAACCGGCACTCGTGCCCGGCGCACCTTCAAGTCCGAGCGGGTCATGCACCTGCTCGCCGAGCATCTGCAGACCGCCGCAGATCCCCAGCACTTTGCCGCCGTAACGCAAGTGCCGAGAGATCGCCGTATCCCAGCCATTGGCACGCAGATAAGCCAGATCACTGCGCACGCTTTTCGAGCCCGGCAGGATGATCAAGTCAGCCGCGGGAATCGCCTGCCCCGGGCCAACGAATTGCAGATCGACCTGCGGATGCAGACGCAACGGATCGAAGTCGGTGTGGTTGCTGATGCGCGGCAACACCGGCACCACCACTTTCAGCACTTGTTCGGCCTTGTCGGTCTGGCGCTGATCGATGCCGTCCTCGGCTTCCAGATGCAGATCCATCACGTAGGGCAACACGCCCACCACCGGTTTGCCGGTACGCTGTTCCAGCCAGTCAAGGCCCGGTTGCAGCAAGGCGATGTCGCCACGGAAGCGATTGATGATGAAACCTTTGACTCGCGCCTGTTCGCCGGGCGAGAGCAACTCCAGGGTGCCGACCAGATGGGCGAAAACCCCGCCGCGATTGATGTCGGCAATCAGCAAAACCGGGCAATCCACCGCTTCGGCGAAGCCCATGTTGGCGATGTCGCCGGCGCGCAGATTGATCTCGGCCGGCGAGCCCGCGCCTTCGACCATCACCAGCGGATAAGCGGCGCTGAGCCGCTCGTGGGACGCAAGCACCGCTTTCATCGCGATGGCTTTGTAGTCGTGATACGCCACGGCATTCATCGAAGTCACGGCGCGACCATGGATGATCACTTGCGCGCCGGTGTCGCTGTTGGGCTTGAGCAGCACCGGATTCATATCGGTGTGCGGTTCAAGAAACGCCGCTTGCGCCTGCACCGCCTGCGCGCGACCGATCTCACCGCCGTCGGCAGTCACGGCGCTGTTGAGCGCCATGTTCTGCGGTTTGAACGGTACGACCGCCACGCCTTGACGCGTCGCCCAGCGGCATAACGCCGTCACTAGTGTGCTTTTACCGGCATCGGAGGTGGTGCCTTGCACCATCAGGGTGGTCATGGGTGGTCCTTGGCGAAAGCTATCAGAGCTTGTTCGAGACGCGTCTCTTGCGCCGCATCAGCGGGCAGGCCAAAACGCAAACTGCTGTTATGGGTAAAGATGCGCAGGAGGATGCCGCGACGGGCCATGAATTCATGCAGCATTTCGGCATGCTCGGTGATCAGCCACTGGAACAGCGCACAGCCGCCCTGCGGCTTGAAGCCGTAGCGCTCAAGCAGCGCTGCCAGCCGTTCACTGGCCTCATCACTGCGAATCCGTTGGCGTGTGTGCCCTTCGGTGTCTTGCAGACACGCTTGCCCGAGCACCCGCGTCGGCCCGCTCACCGCCCATGGCCCGACCTGTTCGGCGAGCAGTTTGAGCAACTTGCGCTCGGCCAGGACAAAGCCCAGACGCACCCCGGCCAGACCGAAAAATTTGCCGAACGAACGCAACACGATCAGCCCGACTTGATGCGCATGCGGGGCCAGGCTCAGTTGCGGCGTGTTATCCATGAAAGCTTCATCGACCACCAGCCAGCCACCGCGCCGGGCGAGCCGCGCATGCCAGTCGAGCAGGCGTGCCGGGGTCAGACTCAGACCGGTCGGGTTGTTCGGATTGACCACCACCAGCACATCGAGGCTGTCGAGAAAGAACTCGACTTCCTGCTCCAACACTTCGCGCACGATGTAACCGCTGCGCCGCCACGCTTCGGCGTGTTCGGCATAACACGGCGACAACACACCGACCTTGCCGGCCCGGCGCAAGCGCGGCAGCAACTGGATGGCCATCTGCGAACCAGCCACCGGCAGCACTTGCGCGGCACCGTAGTAATCGCACGCGGCTTGCTCCAGTCCGTCGTCGGTTTCCGGCAAACGCGCCCAGGCGCGCAGCGGAATTTCCGGGATCGGGAACGGCCACGGCGCGAGGCCGCTGGACAGGTCGAGCCAGTCCGCCTCGGCAATGCCGTAATCGTGTGCCGCCTTGCGCAGCCGGCCACCGTGCTCAAGCATAGAATTCAGCCCCCACGCAGAGAATCAGCAGCCATAACCATACGCCGCGCTGGACCAATTGCCAGCCACGGTCGATGGAATCTGCGTCAGCCGCTGCGCCCTCGCCAAGCTGCGGACGGTCGTGAAGTTCACCGTGGTAAATCGCCGGCCCACCCAATTCCACCCCCAGCGCACCGGCGCCGGCCGCCATCACGGGACCTGCGTTGGGGCTGTCCCACTTCGGCGCCTGTGTGCGCCAACACTTCAACGCCAGTCGGGTTTCGCCCAGCAGCGCGTAGGTCAATGCCACCAGACGCGCAGGAATGTAGTTGAGCACGTCGTCGATTTTCGCAGCCGCCCAACCGAAACGTTCGAAGCGTTCGTTGCGATAGCCCCACATCGCATCCAGCGTATTGCTCAAGCGATAAAGAACCACGCCCGGCGCACCCGCCACGACAAACCAGAACAGCGCGGCAAACACCGCATCACTGCCGTTTTCCAGCACCGACTCAGTGGCAGCGCGAGCGACGGCAGTGCTGTCGAGTTCATCGGTCTGGCGGCTGACTAGGTAGCCAACACGCTTGCGCGCCTCGTCCAGATCATCCGCACGTAAAGCAGCAGCCACCGGCGCGACATGTTCACCGAGGCTGCGCATGCCGAGGGCGCAATACAGCGCGAGAATCTCGACGACCCAGCCCACGTAAGGCGCCCAGGAAAACGCCGTGGCGAGCAAGGTCAGCGGCAGCACGGCAATCACCCACGCGGTGACGCCATGGCTGCGCCAGCCCCGGCCACCGGCGTTGAAACGTTGCTCGATGCGCCCGGCAAAATTGCCGAACGCCACCAGCGGATGCCAGCGTTTCGGTTCACCCAACAGCGCATCCAGCGCCACTGCGGCGACACTCAACAACGCCACACTCATTGACTCACTCCCCAATAATTCTCAAACAGCAACTCATTGAGCGGACGCGCCTGCGCCCACCCTTCGAGTACCAGCATCGGCGCCGGATAGAATTCCTTGACCGGGCCCAGACATAAAACCGCCAGAGGTTTTGCGCCTTCGGGCAACTTCAAAAGATCAGCCAGTGCCTGAGGCTCGAACAGTGAAACCCAACCCATGCCCAGACCTTCGGCGCGCGAGGCCAGCCACAGATTCTGGATTGCGCAGGACAGCGAGGCCATGTCCATTTCCGGCAGCGTGCGGCGACCGAAGATGTGTTTTTCGCGATCGTCCATCAATGCGGCAACCAACACCTCGGCGCAGTCATGGATGCCTTCGACTTTGAGTTTCATGAACTCGTCACTGCGCTCGCCGAGGGCTTCTGCGGTGCGGACGCGTTCTTCTTCGACGAGGTTCTGGATCTGATTGCGCAGGCTGCGGTCGCTGATGCGAATGAAGCGCCAGGGCTGCATCAGGCCGACGCTTGGGGCCTGGTGGGCGGCTTCAAGCAGGCGGCGCAGCAGTTCTGGTTCAACGCTGCCGCCGGTGAAGTGGCGCATGTCGCGGCGTTCGGCGATGGCTTTATAGACGGCTTGGCGCTCGGCTTCGGAGAATGCGTTGTCGGTCATGGCCTCTTCGCGAGCAGGCTCGCTCCCACAGGGGATTGCATTTCGTCAGGCACGACATCGCCCACTGTAGGAGTGAGCCTGCTCGCGATAGCGTCCTCAAAGTCCGGCGCGAACAGTGCAGCGACAGCCGCAGGATTCGACGGGAAATAGAAGTGCACATAAGAAGCCGTCATCCGCCCCTCACGATAAACCGCCTCGGCCCCACGCCCACCATTCGGGCTCAAACCCCGTGCAATCGGCGCCAGTTCGGTAGTCGTCAGCGAATGATGATAAGTGTGCCCACGCAACGATCCTTCCGGCAAATCCACTGCTTGCAGCGCCAGTGCAGCCAGACGTTTTTGCATCACCGCGTCGCCCTTCAGCAGCCCGACCAACTCAGCGCGAGTGCCTTCAACGTCAGTCAAAGAATCCAGCAGATACAGCATCCCGCCACACTCAGCGAGCAACGGTTTCCCCGCCGCATGATGCGCACGAATCGCCTCAAGCATCGCGGTGTTCTGCGATAACACAACGTGGTGCAATTCCGGATACCCACCAGGCAAATACACGCTATCCGCCTCCGGCAATTGCGTATCGCGAATCGGCGAGAAGAAACTCAACTCAGCGCCCATCGCACGCAGCAGATCCAGACTCGCGCCATAAGTGAAGGCAAACGCCTCATCACGGGCGACGGCAATGCGCACATTTTTCAGCAGCGGCTCGACGGCGATCACATCAGGCGCGGCGAACTCCACGGCCGGTGGCAGCGCTACCTCACAACTGCTGGCCAATGCATCGGCGGCGGCGTCGAGGCGCACATCCAGATCATTCAGTTCACTGGCCTGGACCAGACCGAGGTGTCGACTCGGCAGTTCGATACCGGTCTCGCGGGACAACGCGCCGTACCAACGCAGGCCTTCAGTGAGGCTACCTTCGAGCAACTGCGCATGCCGCAACGTGCCGACACGGTTGGCCAACACGCCGGCAAACGGCAGATCCGGCTGGTACTTCGCCAGGCCCAGCGCCAACGCACCAAAGGTCTGCGCCATCGCCGTCCCATCAATCACGCCAAGCACCGGCACACCGAAGTGCCGCGCCAGATCGGCGCTGGATGGCGTGCCGTCGAACAGACCCATCACGCCTTCAATCAGAATCAGATCCGCCTCCGCGGCGGCTTCCCACAACAGCCGACGACTTTCCTGCTCGCCGACCATCCACATGTCCAGTTGATACACCGGCGCACCGCTGGCGCGCTCGAGAATCATCGGATCAAGAAAATCCGGGCCGCATTTGAACACACGCACCTTGCGCCCCTGATTGCGATGCAAACGGGCCAGTGCGGCGGTGACGGTGGTCTTGCCCTGACCGGAGGCCGGCGCGGCGATGAGCACCGCCGGGCAGTGACGTGGTTGATTCAAAGTTCGACGCCTTTCTGCGCTTTGATGCCGGCCTGGAAGGCGTGTTTGAGCATGCCCATTTCAGTCACGGTGTCGCCCATTTCGATCATTTCCGGCTTGGCCGCGCGACCGGTGACGATCACATGCTGCATCGGCGGACGCGCCTGCAAATCGCTGAGCACCTGATCAAGATCGAGGTAGCCGTGCTTGAGAGCGATGTTCAGTTCGTCGAGCACCACCAGACCGATCGACGGATCGCGCAGCAGTTCGCGGGACACAGCCCACGCGGCTTCGGCGGCGGCGATGTCGCGCTGACGATCCTGGGTTTCCCAGGTGAAGCCCTCGCCCATCACATGAAAGCGCACTTGCTCAGGGAAGCGGCGGAAAAACAATTCTTCGCCGGTGCTGTTGCGCCCCTTGATGAACTGCACGACGCCACACTGCATGCCGTGGCCCATGGCGCGCGCAAGCATGCCGAACGCCGAGCTGCTTTTGCCTTTGCCGTTGCCGGTCAGCACCAGTACCAGGCCGCACTCGTCAGGCGAGTTGGCGATGCGTTCGTCGATCACGGCTTTTTTGCGCTGCATACGCGCCAGATGGCGTTCGTCGCGCTCGGGGGAATCAGTCATGGGGAGCTCTCCGTTGAGGCTGGATAACGGCGGGCAGGCACAAGAATAGACGGCAAAAAGCCTGGCATCGCCCACCGTGATGCCGCTGGATGGATCAGGCCGGTCTCCGGGCTCATGAGCGGCGTTGGCCTGACTGCGCGCCTTCCCGCTTCTTTCGAGGCAGTGGCTCAAGGCGCAGTTTTTACTCATTTACCGTTGCGGGGGCAGCGCCGGGATCGTGGTGGTTCTTCGCTTGAAGACAACCCTCACCGGCTTCCCTGTTTCACTCTGTCGACAGCGGTCACAGAGCACCTGAAACAAGCCGCGAAGGTTAGAGGGTTGGGGGTGGAGCGTCAATTAAAGAGGCGGCCATCGGGCGAATAAGTGCCGCTGATCAATTATCCGCCGCCAATCTTGTGCCACACTGATACAAATGATATCAAAGAGCCATGCTTTTCCCGAAAAGCCCACTACAACAATAAGGATGATGACGATGCAAGGCATGATCATCAGCAACCCGCGCCTGGAATTTCTGCGCCCGGTGCTTGAACGCTGGTTTGACTGTATCGACCGCTACAACGCCGTGCGCGGCGACAGCGACACCCCTTACTGGCATGACGAGAAAGCCAATCTCGGATTGCTCTCGGCGGCGGCCTGGATGGCCGAACTGGTCACTTTGAACGACACTGCCACGCGCAAACAGAATGAAGAAGGCGAGCGCAATGCCCGCGCCGATCTGTTTCTCGCCGGTGCCGAAGACCGCGCCTTTATCCAGGCCACCCAGCGCTGGCCAAAGGTTACCAACCTGAATCTGACTCAAGCCCTGCTGGATATCACTAACGACGCCAAGCGCATCAGCTACGCCAGCGATCTCAAGCTTGGCTGCCTGTTTGTCGCCCCGCAAAAAGCTCAGCACAGCGCCAGCCCCGAAGAGCTGCAGGACATGGTCGACGACCTGCAAAAGGAACACACCTGCGCCGTCGCCTGGTATTTCCCCTACGCCTACCGCAAGTTACGCAGCGAAGCGGGCAACTATCACCCGGGCATCGCCGTACTGTTCAAGGAAGCCCGCGGCTGAGCAGTTGAACCATCGGGCTTGCGCCCTCCTCTATGATTAGGAATGCATTCATAGGGAAGATCAGCAATGCGCAAGCCCCAGCTCGTTTTTGTCATCGCCTTCGCCGGAGGACTCGCCGCCTGCGGTGAAACCTCCAGCCTGCAAGTCTCCGACGGCACCGGCCCGTCACCAAAACTGCCCGAACCGAACAAGACCCTGATTCCGACGGTGAACATCGCCCCGGCGATCGGCTGGCCCGAGGGTGGCAAACCGACAGCGGCCGCCGGTACCCAGGTGGCGGCATTCGCCGAAGGCCTCGACCATCCGCGCTGGCTCTATGTGTTGCCCAACGGCGACGTGCTGGTGGCAGAAACCAATGCCCCACCCAAGCCTGATGACAGCAGTGGAATTCGTGGCTGGGTGATGAAGAAAGTCATGGGCAAGGCCGGCGCTGGCGTGCCGAGCCCGAACCGCATCACCTTGCTGCGTGACGCCGATCATGATGGCGTTGCCGAAACGCGGACGGTGTTCCTGCAGAACCTCAACTCGCCGTTCGGCATGACTTTGGTCGGCAATGATCTTTACGTCGCTGACACTGATCGCCTGCTGCGCTTCAACTACGAACCCGGCGCGACCGAGATCAAGTCGCAGCCGATCAAGGTGGTCGATTTGCCCGGCGGCACACTGAATCACCACTGGACGAAAAACGTCATCGCCAGCAAAGACGGCAGCAAGCTGTACGTCACGGTCGGCTCGAACAGCAACGTCGGCGAAAATGGCCTGGATAAAGAAGAAGGTCGCGCGGCGATCTGGGAAGTCGATCGGGCGACCGGTAATCACCGGATCTTCGCTTCGGGCATCCGCAACCCCAATGGCCTGGCCTGGGAACCGAAAAGTGGCGCGCTGTGGACGGCGGTCAACGAGCGCGACGAGATCGGCAGTGATCTGGTGCCGGACTACATCACTTCCGTGAAGGACGGTGGTTTCTATGGCTGGCCGTTCAGTTACTACGGTCAGCATGTCGATGTGCGCGTTTCGCCGCAAAACCCCGACCTGGTGGCCAAGGCCATCGCCCCGGATTACGCGGTCGGGCCACACACCGCCTCGCTGGGCCTGAGCTTCGCCGAGGGCAACAACCTGCCGGCGCAGTTCAAGGAAGGCGCGTTTATCGGCCAGCACGGCTCGTGGAATCGCAAACCGCACAGTGGCTACAAAGTGATTTTCGTGCCGTTTACCGGTGGCAAGCCGAGCGGCACACCGGTGGATGTGCTGACCGGGTTCCTCGACAAGGACGAGAATGCTTTGGGTCGGCCGGTGGGCGTGGTGATCGATCAGCAAGGTGGCTTGCTGGTGGCGGATGATGTTGGTAACAAGGTGTGGCGAGTGTCGGCCACGAAGTGATGCTGAATGTGACCTGAAACAACTGTGGGAGCGAGCCTGCTCGCTCCCACATTAGGATTGCTGCGATTTTTACTACGGGTTATGCGCCAGATGCTCCGGCTGCAACACCCGCTTGGCACTCAGATAAGCCTTTTGCCAATACGCCTTCGACAGGCTGTCGAGCTTGACCGTGCCGCCCGTGGCCGGCGCATGCACAAAGCGCCCTTCGCCGACGTAAATTCCCGCATGACTGACCTGCGAACCGCCATTGGTGGCGAAGAAGATCAGGTCGCCGGTCTGCAAGCCTTCCTTGCCGACATTCGGCGCCTGCATAACGATCAGCTCACGCGTCGAACGCGGCAAAGAGATGCCCGCCGCATCACGGTAGACAAAACCGATCAGCCCGCTGCAATCAAACCCCGAATCCGGCGTGTTGCCGCCCCAGCGATAAGGCGTGCCGACCAGACCGAGCGCGCGAAACAGCACGTCTTCAGCAGCCGGTGAAAAAGCTTGGGAGGGGCCGAACACGACCGGCGCGCGAACCACCGGCGCAGGAGGCGGTGTGCGACTGGCGCAGGCGCTGAGCAGCGCTGCGAAGAAGATCAAGGTGAGGCGGGCCGACATCGTCATAAGCAGAACATCCTGATCTGGCTGCGGCTTTTTCTGCCGGAGGACAGAAAACAAAACCGCCTGCGTGAGCACGCAGGCGGTTTGCCATCAATATAGATACAGGATTCTAGCGGCTACGCGGCAAACTTCAAGTAAGACTTTAACTTCACCTTGTAAAGTCTAGGTCTACTCCGTTACCGGAAGCCTGATTGTCGCCGCGAACGCAGCGACAACGGGGGATTACTTGCGAGCAGTGACTACAGTCGGAGCGTTGGCCAGAGCGCGTTTCGCTTCGATGAAGGTCTTGCTCCAGTAGCTGTCACCCAGGCTGTCGATGCGAACACCGCCGCTGCGACGACTGCTGGAGTGGATGAACTGGTTGTCACCGAGGTAGATCCCGGCGTGACTGACACGACCGCGACGACCATTGGTGGCGAAGAACAGCAGATCGCCCGGCTCAAGGTTGCTGCGCGAGACCAGCGGTGCATCCACGTTGATCATTTCGCGAGTGGAGCGTGGCAGGTTCATGCCGGCTTCTTCGCGGAACAGATAACCGATGAAACCGCTGCAATCAAAACCGGCTTCAGAGGTACCGCCGAAACGGTAACGGGTACCGATCAGGGACATGCCGCGTTCGAGGATGCTGTCGGCCAGAACAGGAAGCTGATAAGGCTTCTTGCCATTGAATTCGTTGAGTTCTTTTTCGGTGTCCAGCTCTTCCTGGTAAATAACGGAAGACTGAGCCGTGGCAGAATTTTTAACCTGTTGAGGCTGCTCTTGAACTGGAGAATGAGCAGCACAACCGTACAACAGGGTGACGAGTGCGAGAGGCACGAGGGGTGCGAAGCGCTTTAGCATGGGCACGACCGTGGCTGATAGTTGTAAAGAAGCCGAGACTATGCCCGCTATCAGCCTCATTTGCAAATTCAATCGATCTTTTTGTGACTTCTCGGTTTCTCGTTTACATCTAAGCGCTTAAGCCCATTTGAACCGATACGCGGCCTGCATACCGTGCAGGAAAGCGGATTTTTCTGGCGCCTTAAATATGCCGAAACGCGCTGAAAGCCGCGCCGTTACCAGCCTAGCGTTTCCTTCAGGAAGGGAATGGTCAGCTTGCGTTGAGCCTGCAACGAGGCCTGATCGAGCTGTTCAAGCAAGTCGAATAGCGCACTCATGCTGCGGGTGCCGCGAGTCAAAATAAAATGCCCGACTTCATCGGTCAGGTGCAGACCGCGACGCGATGCGCGCAATTGCAGGGCGCGCAATTTGTCTTCGTCGGAGAGCGGACGCATCTGGAAAATCAGCGCCAGGGTCAGGCGCGATTTCAAGTCAGCCAGTTTGACCGGCAGTTCACGCGGAGAGGTAGAAGCGGCGATCAGCAGACGCCGACCGCTGTCACGCAGACGGTTGAACAGGTGAAACATCGCCTCTTCCCAGTCAGCCTTGCCGGCAATCACCTGCAAGTCATCCAGGCAAACCAGTTCGTACTGTTCGAGGTTATCGAGGATTTCGACGCCGCGATCCATCAATTCGGCCAACGGCAAGTACACCGCCGGCTCACCCATCTGCTCGAAACGCAGACATGCCGCCTGCAACAGATGCGTACGCCCTACGCCGTGTTTGCCCCACAGGTAGATCAGGCTTTCTGTCCAGCCGGCGTCGGCTTCGCATAGACGCTCGACATAGCCGAGTGCAGCGGCATTGGCGCCTGGGTAGTAATTGATGAAGGTGGCGTCGTCACGCAGACGCACACCTAGGGGCAGCTGAATCGGTTTCATGCTGACTGAACAGTTCTCAAGGAACCGTTAGTGGCCTCTGTGTAAAGTTTGCGAAGTTTATACCCGTGAAGCTGAGCGCACAATGCGACAGAGTCCAAGCAAAATCAAAGGTTTGCGTTAACACACTGGTTTTATGACAGATTCTTTGGCGCCAGCGCCTGCAGGACACGGGCCAACCCGGCTGTTCGCCGGGCTGCCCTGCCCGATTACAACTCCGGCTCGTCCATACCACTATAGATGTCAGAGTCCTTGTACAAATCGTGCACATGGCGCACCAGCACCATGATCACCGCAGCCACAGGCAACGCCAACAGCACACCAGTGAAACCGAACAGCTCGCCGCCGGCCAGAATCGCGAAGATCACCGCCACCGGGTGCAGACCGATGCGATCGCCCACCAGCAGCGGGGTCAGCACCATGCCTTCCAGCGCCTGACCGACCATGAACACCGCGACGATCCCGACCATCGGGTACAGATCGCCACCGAACTGGAACAACCCGGCAATCAGCGCAGCGCCAATACCGATCACGAAGCCCATGTACGGCACGATCGCCGCCAGACCCGCGATCAGACCGATCAACAGCCCCAACTCCAGCCCGACAATCATCAGGCCCGCTGCGTAGATCACGCCCAGCGCCACCATCACCAGCAACTGACCGCGAACAAACGCACCCAGCACCTCATGACACTCACCGGCCAGCGATACGATGGTCTCTTCCCGATCACGCGGCAGCAGGCTGCGGATCTTGGCCATCATCACATCCCAGTCGCGCAGCAGGTAGAAACTTACTACCGGGATCAGCACCAGATTGGCCAGCCAGCCAATCAGCGCCAGGCTCGACGCCGTCGCCTGACTCAGTACCACGCTGACGATATCGGTGGTCTGGCCCATGTGTTCGCTGATCGCTGCCTTGACCTTGTCGAACTTCCAGAAACCATCCGACAGCCCCAGCTTCGCCTGCGCCCACGGCAACGCCGTGTGCTGCAACCAGTCGAGCATTTGCGGCGCCAGTTCGTACAGACGCAGCAACTGCTTGGCGAGCATCGGCACCAACACCAGCAACAGCGCGGTGACGATCAAGGTGAACAGGGCAAACACCGCGATCACGCCCCAGGTACGCGACAAACCGAGCCGTTCCAGGCGATCCACCAGAGGATCGAACAGATAAGCCAGCAGCAGCGCCACCAGAAACGGCGTGAGGATCGGGTGCAGCAACCATACAAACGCGCAAAGCAGGACTACCCCACCGAGCCAGAACCAACGCCGCGTATCGGCCATTTACCACTCCTGATGCTTCTATATAAGGAAAGACTTACCAGCGAAACCGTAACGACGGTGCTGCCGGGGTCGGGGCCGGAGCCGCGACCGGTGCTGCACCTGCAACTGCAGGCTGTGGAACTGCCACCGGAGCCGGCGCCTCGGCCGGCAACTCCTGCAACTTCGCCAGCGACAACTGCGCACGCATCTGGTCGGCACTGCCATTGACCCGATAAACGATGCGATCGCCATCAACACTTTGCAGACGCACGCCAAACGGTTCGAGTAACCGCAACAGCGCCGCGTAATGCTCCAGATTCATACCTTGCACTTCCAGGGTCTGCTGCCCCGAAGCACCGGGTTTGGCAACAAAACGTGGCGCCAGTCGCTCAGCCACCGCCAGCATCACCGCGTCAGCGACAGCGGCCTGATCGGCGCCCTGCACACTGCCCGCCTCTTTCTGATCGCCCAGCCACAGGTGCCACTTGGCCTGCCACTGCCCGCCTTCTTCACGGGCATGCACTGCCAGCAAAGCGTCAGCGTTGTAGCGTTCGGAGGCGCCGCGCAAAGGTGCCGGATCCGTGCCTTCCAGCGCCGGCGCCGTGGCAACCAGTTGTTCGCTCAGGTCTGCCAACGGCAAACGCAATGGCAATCCGCGATGTTGCGCGGCCGTACGCAACGGCGCAGCAGCGGCCTGACCATCGCCGACCAGACTCGAACCTTCGGCCGAATCGTTCAGCCACCAACTCAGGATCGACGGGCGACTGGCGCCCCACAACGACAACCCGGCCCGACGCAGCGCCTGCTCGGTGGTTGCCGGATCGAAATCGACCTTCAGCACCTCCGGCGGCCCGGCATCGAAACCGAATTGACTGATGATCTGCTGCGGATCCTTGCGAATCGCCGCCAGCCCCGGGTTTTGCACAGCTTTCGGATCGCCCGTCAAACGCAGCACCAACGTATCCAGCGCCGCCTGCGTGGCACGATCACGCTCTTGCGGCGCCTGGCCATTGACCGGCTCACGCACTTGATAAAGGCCTTTGAGATTTTCGGCGTGACTCGCCAGGCTGATCAGAGACAAACAACCCACAAACAACAATTTACAAAAACGCATGGATAATTCCCGTCGACAGGAGCGGCTGGAACAGGCCGCGTGAATCGGTTGAGCAAGGCTGTGACAATCTGCCAGCACCAAACATTCACACGACAGCGGTAAGTTTTTGCACAGTGATAACGATAGACGGTTAATTGCCCCACCTTATACAGGCGTTCATACGGCTCAATTGCAAAAAATTTCCCGAGATATGGCCCTGCCCGTCGGTGCGAGGATGGCCGCTGCCCCTCAAGCCTGATAAAATCGCGCGCCTTCGCAGACCGGCAACAGCCGGGCACCTCGAAACTCGCGTGAGGCCATCGCCCCGTCGATTTCGAAGTTCCCGCTGAACTCGGTCGTTACCCCTGAATCCCCTCCCCTAAAGGCCTGGATCATGAGCAAGCAACCCTCCCTGAGCTACAAGGACGCCGGTGTAGACATCGACGCCGGTGAAGCATTGGTCGAACGCATCAAGAGCGTCGCCAAGCGCACTGCGCGCCCGGAAGTCATGGGCGGCCTGGGCGGTTTCGGCGCCCTCTGCGAAATCCCGGCCGGCTACAAGCAGCCAGTGCTGGTTTCCGGCACCGACGGCGTCGGCACCAAGTTGCGTCTGGCGCTGAACCTGAACAAGCACGACAGCATCGGTATCGACCTGGTTGCCATGTGCGTGAACGACCTCGTCGTTTGCGGCGCTGAGCCACTGTTCTTCCTCGACTACTACGCCACCGGCAAACTCAATGTCGACACCGCTGCCCAAGTGGTAACCGGCATCGGCGCTGGCTGCGAACTGTCGGGTTGCTCGCTGGTTGGCGGCGAAACCGCTGAAATGCCAGGCATGTACGAAGGCGAAGACTACGACCTGGCCGGCTTCTGCGTCGGCGTCGTGGAAAAATCGGAAATCATCGACGGCTCGAAAGTCGCCACCGGTGACGCGCTGATCGCTCTGCCATCGTCCGGCCCGCACTCCAACGGCTACTCGCTGATCCGCAAGATCATCGAAGTGTCCGGCGCCGACATCGAAAACACCCAGCTTGACGGCAAACCGCTGACCGACCTGCTGATGGCCCCGACCCGCATCTACGTGAAGCCGCTGCTCAAGCTGATCAAAGACACCGGCGCCGTCAAAGCCATGGCCCACATCACCGGTGGTGGCCTGCTCGACAACATCCCGCGCGTTCTGCCAAAAGGCGCTCAGGCCGTGGTTGACGTGGCTAGCTGGACTCGCCCTGCGGTATTCGACTGGCTGCAGGAAAAAGGCAACGTTGACGAAACCGAGATGCACCGCGTGCTGAACTGCGGCGTTGGCATGGTTATCTGCGTGGCTCAGGAACACGTTGAAGTTGCGCTGAACACCCTGCGTGACGCCGGCGAACAGCCTTGGGTCATTGGTCAGATCGCTGCCGCTGCCGAAGGCGCTGCTCAGGTTGATCTGCAGAACCTTAAGGCTCATTAATGTCCGCAACCTGTGATGTCGTGGTGCTGTTGTCCGGCACCGGCAGTAACTTGCAGGCTCTGATCGACAGCACGCGGACCGGCGACAGCCCGGTCCGCATCGCTGCAGTGATTTCCAATCGCGCCGACGCCTACGGCCTGCAACGCGCCAGTGACGCGGGTATCGCCACCCGCTCACTGGATCACAAGGCATTCGAAGGTCGCGAGGCCTTCGATGCTGCCCTGATCGAACTGATCGACGAATTCCAACCGAAACTCGTGGTGCTGGCCGGCTTCATGCGCATTCTCAGCGCTGATTTCGTTCGCCACTACCAGGGTCGCCTGCTCAACATCCACCCGTCGCTGCTGCCCAAATACAAAGGGTTACACACTCATCAGCGCGCGCTGGAGGCCGACGACACTGAGCACGGCTGCTCCGTGCACTTCGTCACCGAGGAACTCGATGGCGGACCACTGGTCGTACAGGCAGTATTACCGGTAGAGTTGCACGACACGCCGCAGAGTCTCGCGCAGCGAGTCCACGTTCAGGAGCACCTGATCTACCCGATGGCAGTACGCTGGTTTGCCGAAGGCAGGCTGGCACTCGGTGAACACGGTGCATTACTGGATGGCCAGTTACTCGCGGCCAGCGGCCACTTGATTCGAAACTAGGAGATATTATGCGTCGCGCCCTGCTCTTCGCTTGCGCTCTGCTCGCCCTGCCCTTCGCGCAGGCAGCCGAACTTCAACCGTTCTCCGCCAGCTACACCGCCGACTGGAAGCAGCTGCCCATGAGCGGCACCGCCGAGCGCAGTCTGGTCAAGGAAGCCAACGGCGTCTGGAAGCTCAGCTTCAAGGCCTCGATGATGATCGCCAGCCTGACTGAAGAAAGCACCCTGACCCTGGACAAGGACACCCTGCTGCCGCAGTCCTACCACTTCGAACGTGGCGGCCTGGGCAAAGCGAAAAAGGCTGATCTGGATTTTGACTGGAACAGCAAAATGGTCACTGGCACCGACCGTGGCGACGCGGTGAAAATCCCACTGAACCGCGGCATGGTCGACAAGTCCACCTATCAACTGGCGCTGCAGCATGACGTCGCCGCCGGCAAGAAGACCATGAGCTATCAAGTGGTCGATGACGGCGAAGTCGATACCTATGACTTCCGCGTGCTGGGTTCGGAAAAAGTCGAAACCAAGGCTGGCAAGATCGATGCGATCAAGGTCGAGCGCGTACGCGACCCGACACAAAGCAAGCGCATCACCGTCCTGTGGTTCGCCAAGGATTGGGATTACCTGCTGGTTCGCCTGCAACAGGTTGAAACCGACGGCAAGGAGTACAACATCATGCTCCAGGACGGCACCGTCAACGGTAAAACCGTTAAAGGCAGCTGATCCGCCGCAAGAACAAAGAGCCCCGCGAAATGCGGGGCTTTTTTTTGCGTGCTGGATTGGAGATTTGTGCCTGGCTCGCCCCTCACCCCAGCCCTCTCCCGAAGGAGAGGGAGCCGACCGAGATGTCTGGCGCTATGCATCGACCTGAAAGATCGAGTCGATTATGGATTCTCCAACGCAAGATCGGGTCGGTGGAACTCGCCAATCTCTCACGGTCAGTCCCCTCTCCCTCTGGGAGAGGGCTAGGGTGAGGGGCTTTTGAAGGCGAAACTCAGACCGAAAACTTCGCCACCATGCTGTTCAAATCCACCGCCAACCGCGACAGCTCCTGGCTCGCCGCACTGGTCTGATTCGCCCCCGCCGACGTCTGCATCGCCAGATCGCGGATGTTCATCAAATTGCGATCCACTTCCCGCGCCACCGCCGCTTGCTCCTCCGAAGCACTGGCGATCACCAGATTACGCTCGTTGATCAGCGTGAACGCCGAGGCGATCTCTTCAAGTGCAGTCCCCGCAGCCTTGGCCAACTCCAGCGTCGAGCGCGCTCGCACATTGCTTTGCTGCATCGAACTCACCGCCGAATCGGTGCCCTGCTGAATCCCGCCAATCATCTGCTCGATCTCTTGCGTCGACTGCTGCGTGCGATGCGCCAGGGCCCGTACCTCATCGGCTACCACCGCGAACCCGCGCCCGGCATCACCGGCCCGCGCCGCCTCGATCGCAGCATTCAAAGCGAGCAGATTGGTCTGCTCGGCAATCGAACGGATCACGTCCAGCACTTTACTGATGCCGTAGACCTTCTGCGCCAGATCTTCCACCTGGCTCGCATTGGCGGTCACATCATCGGCCAGCGACTCGATTGACAGCACCGTTTGATGCACCTGCTCGCGGCCATGCTGGGCAATGCGATCGGATTCACGAGAAGCCTCGGAGGTGGCCACCGCATTGCTCGCCACCTCCTCCACCGCCGCCGTCATCTGATTAACCGCTGTAGCCGCTTGCTCGATTTCCAGACTCTGCTGATGCAACCCGCGCGTAGCGTCTTCCGTGACGCAACTCAGCTCTTCCGAGGCCGAGGCCAATTGACTGGAGGACTCGGAGATCTGCCGAATCGTGTCGCGCAGGTTGTGCTGCATGCTCTTGAGCGCGTGCAGCAGTCGCGCCGGCTCGTCCTTGCCACTGATGCTGATATCGCCAGTCAGATCACCACCAGCCACCACCTCGGCGACACCCAGCGATTGCGCCAGCGGCAGCACGATGCTGCGCGTCAGCAGCAGGGCCAGGCCAATGGTGATCAGCGCGGTAACGCCGATCATCACCCCGACCCACACCCGCGAACTGGTAAACACCAGCCGCGCTGCTTCGGTGGCGAGATTGGCATTGTGTTTATTCAGCTCAACCAGTTCGCGCAAAAGCACTGCGATTTCGTCGGCCAAGGGACTCATCTGACCGTTGAGAATGGTCGCGGCCTCCTCGACCCGATTCTGCGCCGACAACTGCATGACCTGCGCCTGAAACTCCAGGTACTGGTGCTCGGCAACCTTGAAGCGATCGAACAGCTTGCGCTCCTCGGGCAGTACGATCAGCACGTCATAACGCTGCTGGGCCTCACTGAGCACACCGCGCAATTCATTGAGTTTGGCAACGTTCTGCTCGAGCGCCTGCGGATCACGATTGAGCAACAGCCGCATGGTCAGCGCCCGCAGGCGCAGCATGTCCTGACTCATCTCACCGACCGCCATCACGCTCGGCAGCCAGTTGTTGTCGACCTCGTCGGACTGCGCGCGCATGTTCGACATTTGCAGTAAAGCGAACGCCCCCAAGGCAAACACCATCAGCGCCAACAAGCCAAAACCGAGGCCGGCGCGCGGGGCAATATTGAGACTACGGATACTCATTGCTCTGGTTCCTTCCAAAAGCGCTGCATCAACCCTGCAGCTGGTTGCTTTAGAAGGTATCGGCCCGGCGAAAAATTGCGTAAGACGAAAAGGCGATATCAAAAGGCCTTGATCCTTCGAACTGTCGGCATTAACGATTCAGCGCAGTTTTGCCGGACTTGAGCACCGTTCGCGGCAGGATCGCCAGGAAGTTATCTCGAGCGACTTTTTTCGCGACGTCCTCGGGCAATGCATCGAGGAATGGCTTGAAGCTGTGTATTTCCTCACCGAGTTTGTTGAATCGCCCGACTACGTCTGAACCCAGCATGAAGCGCTCCGGGTATTTCTCGACCAGCGCTAGCCATTCCGCGCGCGGCGTGCCCTGCTCGTCTAGCAGGTATGGCGTGAGCATGCTCCAGGACAAGTCGATAAACAGGTTGGGATACGCCTCAAGCATGCGCGTCAGCGTGGGCAGCAAGAAACTCAGTTGCGTCTGATGCCGATGGATTTCAGCGCTGGTGCCAGCGTGAGCCCAAATGAATCGCGTGTGTGGGTGATTACGCAGCGGCTCTTCGATTTCCTTCAGGTACAGCGGATTCTTCTCACGCTTGGAAGTGATGTTGGAATGCAGCATCACCGGTAGATCGTTCTCGGCGGCCAGGTGATAGATCTTGGTCATGGCTTCGTTGTTGGCACGCGGCGTATCGCCGGACGTCAGCGCTGTTAGGTCGTCATGGCGGGTGAACACCTCGCCGATGCCCTGCCACAGCCCTGGGTACAGATCGAGCATGCGCTGGATGTGCGCGGCGGAGTTCTTGTCGTTGGGGTTGAAGCCCGAGAGGAACGGATGAAAGTAGGGACGCTTCTCGGCTGGCAGCTTCTGCACCGCATCGGCAACGATCACGTCAGTCGCGCTGTACCAATAGGCATCAGCGTCATCACCGGCGTAATAGCGCGGGCGCTTAGGTTCGTCCTCATGCCACTTCTTCGCGACCGGAATGCCGGAAATCATCACATGCTCGATGGAATTGTCCTGCATGGCCGTCAGCAATTTCGCCATGCCCGCGCTTTCCTGGAAAAAATCCACGTAATGCAGGTGTGCATCGCTGTAGGTGTATTCGCGGGCGCTGACGTTGCCGGCAAATACCAACAAACAAGCAAGACTCAAACGATACAGGGACACAAGTAATCTCCAGGAAGTAGGCATAGCCTAGACCGCGCCCTGACAACAAGGGTTCATCCCCGCAGGAAAGTGGAACGCGTACCGGTGGGAATGCTCTATAACTGCAAGGTCTTTTTTGATCGAAGCGACTTTTCCTACTGCCAGTGAGGTTCCCATGACCGTTACCGTCAATACCGTCTCCGCTGAAGGTTTTCGTCACACCGTACAGATCGATGACCACGAACTGTTTGCCGACGTACCGAAATCCGCCGGCGGCGAAGGCACGGCACCTGAGCCGCACGACTACTTCGATGCGGCCCTCGGCGCCTGTAAAGCGCTGACCCTGAAGATGTACGCAAAGAAGAAAGACATCCCGCTGACCGGCGTCGGTGTCGACGTCAAACGCGACAACAGTGAAGAGCAGAAAGGCAAATACGTCCTGCACGTCACCCTCACCCTCAAAGGCGTACTCACCGACGCCCAGCGCGAGGAATTGCTGCGAGTCGCTGACCGTTGCCCGATTCACAAGCTGATGACCACCACTGACGTGACCATCGAAACCCATGCACCGCAGGGCTTCGACAGCCAGTAATCCTCCTCATGCCAGCGGCGGGTTATGCTTCTGGCATCACCCGCTCAGCCTGGAATGCACCATGGACACGCAACCTCTGATCATCCGCCCGCGCGCCGAAGACGTTGAAGGCCAGCCGATTCTGCGCCCCTTGCCGTCAGCCAAATGCCGCAGCGTTGGGCCGTTCGTGTTTTTTGATCACATGCTCGAGACGGTTTATCCGACGGGCAAAGGCATGAACATCCGACAGCATCCACACATCGGTCTGTCGACGCTGACATATCTGTTCCAAGGACAAATCCAGCACAAGGACAGCCTGGGCTCCGATCAGGTGGTCGGCGCCGGTGATGTCAGCTGGATGACCGCTGGCAGCGCGATTGCGCATGTTGAACGCACGCCGGAACCGCTGTGGGATCAGAGTTTCACTATGCATGGCTTACAGATCTGGCTGGCGTCGCCCAAGGATCACGAGCAGGGTCCGGGACATTACAGTCACCACCCGGCGGCGACCTTGCCGGTCAGCGATAACCTTGGCGTACAGATCCGCATGATTGCCGGGTCAGGCTTTTGCCTGGAATCGCCGGTGCCGGTGCTTTCTCCTACGTTATATGCGGAAGTGAAGATGCAGACCGCGACCACTTTGCTGATTCCGACCGAGCATGAAGAGCGGGCGGTTTATGTGCTGAGTGGGGATGCGCAGTTGAATGGCGAGGCGATTGAGCCGCATGCGTTGGTGGTGTTGCCGGCGGGTGAGGAGATGAGTTTGTTCGCCGATAGTGATGTGCACGCCGTGGTGTTTGGTGGCGCGCCATTGGACGGGCCACGGCGGATCAACTGGAATTTTGTTGCGAGCGAGCCGGCGGCGATTGATGAGGCACGGCGTAAATGGGCGGCCGGGGACTGGCCGACGGTGCCGGGGGAAGTTGAGCGGATTGAATTGCCGCGTTAAGCCTTTACCCTCACCCCAGCCCTCTCCCGGAGGGAGAGGGAGCCGACCGAGGTGTCTTCAGTCATCCATCGACCTGAAATATAGCGTCGATTATGGGTTCAGCTAAACACAGCAGACGATTTCGGATTCACATAAGCATTTTCAGGTCGGCGTCACTCCCAAGCATCCCCCATTCAGTCCCCTCTCCCTCCGGGAGAGGGTTAGGGTGAGGGGCTTTTGCTTTCCAGGCTTTTAGCCCTTGAACACTTCATCCAGCAAATCATGCATCGACTTGAACGCGCGCTTAGCGGTTTTCGCGTCGTACATCATCTTGCCCGGCACATTCGCATGCGGGTCAGAAAACGAGTGCACCGCACCGCCATAGCTCAGCAACTGCCAATCGACATTCGCCGCATTCATCTCGTCTTCAAACGCAGGCAACTGCTCTTTCGGCACCAACGGGTCGGCAGCACCGTGCAGCACCAGCACCGAGCCCTTGATGTTCTGCGCATCCGCCGGGTTCGGCGAATCCAGCGTACCGTGGAACGACACCGCGGCCTTCACCGGCGCACCGGTGCGCGCCAGATCCAGTGCACAGCAACCGCCAAAGCAGAACCCAAACACCGCCAGCTTCGAAGTATCCACCGCCGCTTCGCCCTGCTTCTGCAACTGCTCGAACGCCGCCTGCATACGCGTGCGCAGCAGCGCGCGATCATCCTTCAATGGCATCATCGCCGCGCCGGCCTGATCAGCATTCTGCGGACGCACAGCCTGACCGTAGACGTCAGCAATCAACACCACGTAGCCCTTGGCCGCCACCGACTTGGCGATCTCTTCTGCACCGGCGCTGACGCCCATCCAGTTCGGCGCCATCAACAATCCCGGACGCGCGCCCTTATGCTCGGCATCGAACGCTAGACGACCTTCATAAGGCTGGCCGTCAATCTGATAGACCACGGAACGTACAGTGACTTGGCTCATTTCTGACTCCTGATTGGTTAAACACCAGAATGAAAAAACCCGCCGAAGCGGGTTTTTCTACGACTTGGTTAAACCGACAGTTCAACCAGCAGCTTGTTCAGACGGCGCACATACGCGGCCGGATCTTTCAAGCTGTCACCCGCCGCCAGCGCAGCCTGGTCAAAGAGGATGTGCGACAGGTCGCCAAAACGCTCTTCGCTCTGCTCGCCATCGAGTTTCTCGATCAGCGGGTGGCTTGGGTTGAATTCGAAGATCGGCTTCGAATCCGGCACCTTCTGACCGCTGGCTTCGAGGATCTGACGCATTTGCAGACCCAGATCCTGTTCGCCGATGGCCAGAATGGCCGGCGAATCGGTCAGACGATGGGAAACCCGGACTTCCGCCACGGAATCGCCCAGCGCTGTTTTCAGACGCTCAACCAGACCTTCTTTCGACTTGGCGACTTCTTCTGCGGCTTTCTTGTCCTCTTCCGAGTCCAGGTTGCCCAGATCAAGATCACCACGTGCCACGTCGACGAAAGTCTTGCCGTCGAACTCGCTGAGGTAGCTCATCAGCCACTCGTCGATACGGTCGGTCAGCAGCAGCACTTCGATGCCTTTCTTGCGGAAGACTTCCAGGTGCGGGCTGTTCTTGACCTGCGCGTAGGTTTCGCCGGTGAGGTAGTAGATCTTGTCCTGACCTTCCTTGGCGCGGGCCAGGTAGTCGGCCAGACCGACGATCTGCTCGCCGTCGTCGCCTTGGGTCGATGCGAAACGCAACAGACCGGCAATTTTTTCCTTGTTGGCGAAGTCTTCTGCCGGGCCTTCTTTCATGACCTGACCGAAGTTCTTCCAGAAGCCTTTGTATTGCTCAGGCTCGTTTTTCGCCAGTTTTTCCAGCATGTCGAGCACGCGCTTGGTCAGCGCGGTCTTCATCGAATCGATGATCGGGTCTTTCTGCAGGATTTCACGCGACACGTTCAGCGACAGGTCGTTGGAATCGACCACGCCTTTGATGAAGCGCAGGTACAGCGGCAGGAACGACTCGGCCTGATCCATGACGAACACGCGTTGCACGTACAGCTTCAGGCCTTTCGGCGCTTCACGCTGGTACAGGTCAAACGGGGCGCGGGCCGGCACGTACAGCAGCGAGCTGTATTCGAGCTTGCCTTCGACTTTGTTGTGGCTCCAGGCCAGCGGGTTTTCAAAGTCGTGAGCGATGTGCTTGTAGAACTCCTGGTATTCCTCGTCCTTCACTTCAGTGCGCGGACGGGTCCACAGAGCGCTGGCGCGGTTGACGGTTTCCCACTCAACGGCCGGAGCCTCTTCGCCTTCGACTGCGGTTGCTTCTTTCGGCAGCTCGATCGGCAAAGCAATGTGGTCGGAATACTTCTTGATGATGTTGCGCAGACGCCAGCCATCGGCGAATTCGTCTTCTGCCGCTTTCAGGTGCAGAACGATACGGGTGCCGCGCTCTGGTTTGTCGATGGTGGCGACTTCGAACTCGCCCTCGCCTTTCGACGACCAGTGCACGCCTTCGCTGGCCGGGGTACCGGCGCGACGGCTGTATACGTCAACCTGGTCGGCAACGATGAACGCAGAGTAGAAGCCCACACCGAATTGGCCGATCAGGTGCGAATCTTTCTTCTGATCGCCCGAGAGGTTCTTCATGAAATCGGCGGTGCCGGATTTGGCGATGGTCCCCAGGTGGGTGATCACATCGTCACGGTTCATGCCGATACCGTTGTCTTCGAGGGTGACGGTCTTGGCGTCCTTGTCGAAGCTCACACGGATTTTCAGATCAGCGCCACCTTCGAGCAACTCTGGCTTGGCCAGGGCTTCGAAGCGCAGCTTGTCGACAGCGTCAGAGGCGTTCGAGATCAATTCGCGAAGGAAAATTTCCTTGTTGGAATACAGCGAATGGATCATGAGGTGCAGCAGCTGCTTTACCTCGGTCTGGAAGCCCAGGGTTTCCTTTTGAGTTTCCACACTCATGGTCATCAAACTCCAATCAGATGGCAGTGGCCGCGACCCGAAATGGTCGGCGGCGGGTTGTCTTGTGAGTTTGGGGCGCTGTTCAGGATTTCAAGGGCTCATCGATTTTGAAGTGCGCACGAGCGGTGGCAATCGGTTCGCTTTCGGTACTTTGCCAGGCGGTGATCGCGACGTTGGCGACGCGCCGGCCCTGGCGACAGACCTGACACTTGGCCCAAGTATCGCGAAACTGCCCGGCGCGCAGGTAATCGAGGGAGAAGTCGATGATCTTCGGCACGCCAGGCGCACCGGTGAAGATCAACAGATGCAGGGCGGCGGCCAGCTCCATGAATCCGGCAATCACCCCGCCGTGAATCGCCGGCAATAAAGGGTTACCAATGTTGTCCTTGTTCGACGGCAGCTTGAACAACAATTCATCGCCGACACGTGAGCATTCGATGCCGATCAGCCCAGCGTAGGGAATCAACTGCAAGAGCGGCGCGTAGTCGCCCTGAGCGTGAGCCTGCTGCAACTGCTGCTTCAGGTCGTCACTCATTGCCCTTCTCCTTTGATTACGCCGCCAAAGCCTTTGGTGCCTTTGAGGCCCTTGCCCATGCGCATGAACGTCCCGACCACATGGGCGATCGGCCGCTCAGGGTCATCCTGATAAGCGAAACCGCGGGCGAAGATCACATCGGTGGTCACCCGGTAGCATTGAGCGAAGCCATACACATCTTTATCGGGTTCGGCGGCATGCATGTAGTCGATGCGCAGGTCGAGCGTCGGGCAGACCTCGAATTCCGGCAAAACGCAAAGGGTGGACATTCCGCAGGCGGTGTCCATCAACGAAGTAATTGCGCCGCCGTGGATCACGCCGGTCTGTGGGTTACCTACGATTTTCGCGCTGTACGGCAGGATCACCGTAAGCCCTTCGCTGGACGCGCTGTGCACGCGCAATCCGAGTACCTGACAGTGTCGCAGCGCGGAGAGAAACCGCGTCGCGCGCTCAAAAACGGGGTTTTCGGCCATATGATAATTACTCTCGTTAGAGCCTTTTGCCAGTAGTAAGCAAAACAGCAAAAGTTCCGTGTAAAAACAAACTTATATATCTGAAAGAAATGAGGAACTTAACCTGTAGCGCCGAGTTCTTAAGGCCAGTAGTTATTTTCCATAAGGAGAAACACCCCATGCGTAAGACTTTTGCTATTGCCTTGATGTTGACCGCTTCCCTCGGTCTCGCTGCCTGCGATAAAAAATCCGAGGACAAAGCTCAAGATGCCAACCAACATGCTGAACAAGCTCAGCAGGACATGAACAAAGCGCAGGATAAAGTGAACGACGCTGCGAAAGAAAACGCCGAAGCTGCCAAAGCTCAGGCTGAATCGAACCAGGCCGCACAAGAAGAAGCTGCCAAGAAGCAATAATTTGCTTTTTGCTGCAGAAAAAGAAAACCCGCCAAGTGCGGGTTTTCTTTTGCCTGCCATTTAGCGGCGCGCTCGACTTAGAGCAAGACAGTTCTAAAAGTCGGACTAATCATCAGCAACAGCGAACAGACTAAACCAACTAGCCATACCAGACTGCGCAGCTTGGGCAGATCGGCCAGATAGAACCACAAGTAGAGGATCCGCGCGATCACGAAGATGATCGCCAATGTATCGATCAGCCAGCCTGCCGTTTGCGTGGTGTGCGCCATCAACACACCGACTGCGAACAGGATGAAAGCTTCGATACTGTTCTGGTGAGCCGCCAGCGCCCTCGCACCGTAACCGGTCAGTTGCGCCTGTTGCTGGCGCGGCAGGTTATTGTTGTACCCCCCCTGCTCTTTCATCGCTTTGCCCACCGGCATACGCGCGATATAGATCATCAGTGCACTGATAAACACACACCAGAACGGAATACTCATCAAGCAGCCTCTTTGTTCGCCTCGGGGATGGGCGCCTCTGTAGGGGTATAGACCATTACATCGAGAACGTCGGAATGAAACTCGCGGCGGTACAAGACCAATACCACCCCGGCGCTCATCAGCATGAACAACCACGGGCTGACGAACCACGCCAGCATGGTCATGCCGAAGTAGTAAGAGCGCAGCCCGAAGTTGAACTGGTTGGCCGCCATCGAAATCACCCGCGCCGCCCGCGCAGCGAAGGCCTTGCGCTCCTGTTCGGAAACATGTCGTTCACCGATCATTGGCGCCGAGCCGACCAGCACGGCCGCAAAGTTGTACTGACGCATGCACCAGCTGAAAGTGAAGAAGGCATAGACGAACACCATCGCCAGACACAGCAACTTGATTTCCGACATGCCCTGCGACGCCTGTTGCACCATCGGAATATCTGCCAGTAATGACACTGCCCGCTCAGATGCGCCAAGCACAGTGAGAATACCGGCGAGGATGATCAGCGTGCTAGAGGCGAAGAACGAAGCGTTGCGCTCAAGGTTGCCGATCACGCTGGCGTCGGCAATGCGGTTGTCACGCAGGAGCATGCGGCGCATCCAGTCTTCGCGGTACAGGTGCAGGACACTGGCCAGACACGCTGTGTCGCGGCCCTTCCAGGACGCATAACGGGTATAACCGCCCCAGCAGATGACAAACCAGATGGCGGCGAGCAGGTGGATCAGGTTGGCTTGGATGAACGACATGCAATTCCTTGTGAGGTGTGTACACGCACTGATTACTTGTGGGAGCGAGCCTGCTCGCGAAAGCGGTGTGTCAGCCGCCATGAATGTTGCGCGATACGCCGCTTTCGCGAGCAGGCTCGCTCCCACATTGAGATTTCGGCAACCCTTCGACGTTAGCCTAGGGAAAAAGACACTGCCTGACGCGCATAAAAAATGCCCCGTATCGATTGATACGGGGCATTTCTGTTTAAGCGTTGAAGACCCGCTTATGGCGGGTCAGGCAACGTCAGGCAACCGCTTCGCTGCGCTTGCCGAGCATGCGATCGCAAACCACTGCAACCACCAGCGTCATCACGCACGGCACCAGCCAGGCCAGGCCCTGCTCGCTCAGTGGCAGGTGCGACAACTGCGATGGCATCCAGCCGGCCAGACCGGCGCCTTTCAGCGCGTCGATGGTGCCGAAGATGAACGACACCAGCATCACCGGACCAAGAATGCGGCCGTGTTCATGCCAGAAGTCTTTGCAGAAGCTCAGCGCGACCAAAACGATGCACGGCGGATAGATTGCGGTCAGCACAGGAATCGAGAACGCAATCAGCTTGGTCAGGCCCAGGTTGGAGACCAGCAGCGAGAATGCCGCCAGAATGATCACCAGGGTCTTATAGGACAGTGGCAGCACACGGCTGAAATATTCAGCGCAAGCACAGGTCAGACCGACCGCCGTCACCAGACACGCCAGCGAGATCAGCACCGCGAGGAAACCGCTGCCCAACGAACCGAAGGTGTGTTGCACGTAGGCGTGCAATACCGCCGCGCCGTTGGTCGCGCCTGCTGCCACTTCGTGGCTGCCGGAACCGAGGCGGAACAGGCTGACATACACCAGCGCCAGACCGACACCGGCAATCAGCCCGGCGATGATCGCGTAACGGGTGATCAGCGCCGGCGACTCGACGCCACGGGAGCGGATCGCGTTAACGATGACGATGCCGAACACCAGTGCACCCAGGGTATCCATGGTCAGGTAACCATTGATGAACCCTTGGGAGAACGGTGCCGCCACGTATTCCGGCGTGCCGTGGCCGATGTCACCCGCCGGCAAGGCGAATGCAGCAATGCCGAGCACCGCCAGCGCGATGATCTTCAACGGCGCGAGGAAACGGCCAACGGTATCCAGCAAACGCCCAGGGTAGAGCGAGATGAAGAACACCAGCAGGAAGTACACCGAGCTGTAGAGGAACAGCGCCAGCGGGCTTTCGCCGGTCAACGGCGCCAGACCCACTTCGAAGGATACGGTCGCGGTACGCGGGGTGGCGAACAGCGGGCCGACCGCCAGGTAGCACGCAGCCGCGAGAATGCCGCCAGCGATCTTGCCGATCGGGCTGCTCAACGCGTCCATCGCCCCACCGACCTTGGCCAGTGCAACGACGGTGATCACCGGCAGACCGACCGCGGTGATCAGGAAGCCCAGTGCAGCCATCCAGACGTGAGGTCCGGCCTGCAAGCCAACGATCGGCGGGAAAATGATGTTGCCAGCCCCAACGAACAGGGCAAATGTCATAAAGCCAAGTGCCAGGATGTCCTGACCTTTCAAAACTTTCATTAAGGTAATACCACACTACTGAATCGGAATTTAGAGGGGGATTGCCCTGTGTAATTAGGGAAATGCTGTCGATCCGTATGGGACTGACCCTTAAAGCGCGTTGCATGCCTTGTGGGCGGCAGACGCAAAAATGGCTGCTAGCCTAACGAATTTGGCCTGCAAACGCACTGTTAGAGGGCGAACTATCCGATACGCGACGTTTCCGTGTCGCGTTTTTGCATGTAATTGGGCGAAAGCCTATAAATCAGCGGATGTCAGAAACGACAAAGGCCACCCGAAGGTGGCCTTTGTTTGGTGAAGCGTCAGCTAAGCGCGAGGCTTACTTGACAGCCCAACCGGTCAGCTCGGCCAGGGCCTTGCCGATGTCTGCCAGCGAACGCACGGTTTTCACGCCTGCGTCTTGCAGAGCAGCGAATTTCTCGTCTGCAGTGCCTTTGCCGCCAGAGATGATTGCGCCAGCATGGCCCATGCGCTTGCCCGGAGGAGCAGTCACACCAGCAATGTAGGAAACAACCGGCTTGGTCACGTGTGCCTTGATGTAGGCAGCCGCTTCTTCTTCAGCCGAACCGCCGATCTCACCGATCATCACGATCGCTTCGGTCTTCGGGTCTTCCTGGAACAGCTTCAGGATGTCGATGAAGTTCGAACCCGGGATCGGGTCACCACCGATGCCGACGCAAGTCGACTGACCGAAACCGGCGTCAGTAGTCTGCTTAACAGCTTCGTAGGTCAGGGTGCCGGAACGCGAAACGATACCGACTTTGCCTGGCAAGTGAATGTGACCTGGCATGATGCCGATCTTGCACTCGCCCGGAGTGATAACGCCTGGGCAGTTAGGGCCGATCAGGACTACGCCCAGCTCGTCGCACTTAACTTTAGCGTCCAGCATGTCCAGGGTAGGAATGCCTTCGGTGATGCAGACGATCAGCTTGATGCCGCCGAATGCCGCTTCCAGGATCGAATCTTTGCAGAAAGGAGCCGGAACGTAGATCACGGAAGCGGTAGCGCCAGTGGCTTCTACTGCGTCTTTAACGGTGTTGAACACTGGCAGACCCAGGTGCTCGGTGCCGCCTTTGCCTGGAGTTACGCCGCCAACCATCTTGGTGCCGTATTCGATGGCTTGCTGGGTGTGGAAACTACCTTGCGAACCGGTAATACCCTGGCAGATAACTTTGGTGTCTTTATTGATCAGGACGCTCATTATTTGCCCTCCGCAGCTTTGACAACTTGTTGAGCAGCGTCGGTCAGGCTGGTAGCAGCGATGATGTTCAAACCGCTTTCTGCCAGTACTTTAGCGCCCAGCTCAGCGTTGTTGCCTTCAAGGCGAACAACAACCGGGATTTTCACGCCGACTTCTTTCACAGCGCCGATGATGCCTTCGGCAATCATGTCGCAGCGAACGATGCCGCCGAAGATGTTGACCAGTACTGCAGCGACGTTGGTGTCGGACAGGATGATCTTGAACGCTTCAGTTACGCGTTCTTTGGTAGCGCCACCACCTACGTCGAGGAAGTTGGCTGGCTTGCCGCCATGCAGGTTGACGATGTCCATGGTACCCATGGCCAGGCCAGCACCGTTGACCATGCAGCCGATGTTGCCTTCCAGTGCTACGTAGTTCAGTTCGAACTTGGCAGCGTGCGCTTCGCGCGGATCGTCTTGCGACGGATCGTGGAAAGTCTTCAGCTTAGGCTGACGGTACATTGCGTTGGCGTCGATGTTGATCTTGGCGTCCAGGCAGTGCAGATCGCCGTCAGCCTTGATCACCAGCGGGTTCACTTCCAGCAGAGCCAGGTCGTGATCCTTGAACAGTTTGGCCAGACCTACGAAGATCTTGGCGAACTGAGCAACCTGCTTGCCTTCCAGACCCAACTGGAATGCCAGCTCGCGACCCTGGAATGGCTGAGCGCCAACCAGTGGATCGATAGTGGCCTTGAGAATTTTTTCTGGAGTGTCGTGAGCGATTTTCTCGATGTCCACGCCACCTTCGGTGGAAGCCATGAACACGATGCGACGGCTCGAACGGTCAACGACAGCGCCCAGGTACAGCTCTTTAGCGATATCAGTGCACGATTCAACCAGGATCTTGGTGACTGGCTGGCCATTGGCGTCAGTCTGGTAAGTCACCAGACGCTTGCCCAGCCACTGCTGTGCGAAGGCTTTGGCGTCTTCTTTGCTGCGAACCAGCTTGACGCCGCCCGCTTTACCGCGACCACCGGCGTGGACCTGGGCTTTGACAACCCACTCGCTGCCGCCGATTTTGTCGCAAGCTTCTGCTGCTGCTTCCGGGGTGTCTACTGCGTAACCAGTGGAAACTGGCAGGCCGTATTCAGCGAACAGCTGCTTACCCTGATACTCGTGAAGATTCATGCTTTTTACCGTCTTCGTTAGGTACTGCGCATTCGGCGCTGCGCTCGTTTGAGTGCCGCGCCACCTGTGACTGCTGCTTGCGTAGCTGAGCTACGCAAGACTGCGTCCAGCGGACATTCCGCGGTGAGACTTGCTCGCAAGGCTCACGACGGGCCGTTACCGCCGTGGTTTCTTATTGTCTGTTAACGCTTTTTGCGGTTGGCAATGTGGATGGCACCGCCATTCACTGCCAAAGCAGCTTCGTGCAAGGCTTCAGACAGGGTCGGATGGGAGAAAACCATCATGCCCAGGTCTTCAGCGCTGGTGCCGAATTCCATACCGATCGCGCCCTGCTGAACCAGTTCTGCAGCGCTCGGGCCAATCACGTGCACGCCCAATACGCGGTCAGTCTTGGCATCAGCGATAACCTTGACGAAACCACCGGTATCGTTGGCGGCCATGGCACGGCCGGAAGCGGCGAACGGGAAGGTGCCGACGTTAACTTCAACGCCTTCAGCTTTCAAGGCCTGCTCGGTTTTGCCAACCCACGCGATTTCCGGGTGAGTATAAATAACCGAAGGGATCAGGTCATAGTTCATCTGGGCTTTGTGGCCCTTGATGCGCTCGACAACCATGATGCCTTCTTCCGATGCCTTGTGAGCCAGCATCATGCCGCGAACCACGTCACCAATGGCGAAAACGCCCGGTACGGTGGTCGCGCAGTGATCGTCAACGTGCACAAAACCGCGCTCGTCGAGGGTCACGCCGCTGTCGGAAGCCAGCAGATCAGTGGTCACCGGACGGCGACCAACGGCTACGATCAGCTTGTCGAAAGTGATGGTCTGTTCGCCGTTGGCATCGGTGTAGTTCACAACGACTTCGTCGCCGTTCACTTTCGAGCCGGTCACGCGAGCGCCCAGTTTGATGTCCAGACCCTGTTTGGTCAGGGTTTTCAGCGCTTCCTTGGAAACAGCGGTGTCCGCTGCCATCAGGAAAGTATCCAGCGCTTCGAGGACAACCACTTCCGAACCCAGACGCGACCACACCGAACCCAGTTCCAGGCCGATCACGCCAGCGCCAATCACGCCCAGACGTTTAGGTACGCTTTGGAATTCCAGAGCGCCAGTCGAATCGACGATGACTTTCTGATCAACCGGAGCCGGCGGAATGTCGATCGGACGCGAACCTGGAGCCAGGATGACGTTTTCAGCTTCGATGATTTCAACCGAGCCGTCTGGCTTGGTGACTTCGACTTTCTTGCCAGCCAGCAGTTTGCCGTGGCCCTGGATCGAAGTAACGCCATTAGCCTTGAACAGAGTGGCAACGCCGCCGGTCAGGTTCTTGACGATGCCAGCCTTGCGGCCAACCATCGCAGCGACGTCCATTTTGACTTCGCCAGTCGAGATACCGTGAACATTGAAGCTTTCTTTCGCTTCCTTGTATTTCCAGGAGCTGTCGAGCAGCGCCTTGGAAGGAATGCAGCCCACGTTCAGGCAGGTGCCGCCCAGGGCTTGCTTGCCTTCTGCGTCGGTGTACTTCTCGATGCAGGCAGTGGTCAGACCCAGCTGCGCGGCCTTGATGGCAGCCACGTAGCCACCAGGGCCAGCACCGATCACTACTACGTCAAATTTCTGCGACATTCAAAAAATCCTCTTTAGCGAAAAGCTTCAAGCCGCGCGCTCCAAGCCAAGCTGCCCTTTCCTGCAGCTTGAAACTTGAAGCCCGCGACTGCTTCTATCAGATATCCAGCAACAGACGAGCCGGATCTTCCAGCAGGTTCTTGATGGTCACCAGGAAGGTCACAGCTTCTTTGCCATCGATCAGACGGTGATCGTAGGACAGTGCCAGGTACATCATCGGACGGATAACGACCTGACCGTTGATGGCCATAGGACGCTGGATGATGTTGTGCATGCCCAGAATCGCTGCCTGCGGCGGGTTGACGATCGGGGTCGACATCATCGAACCGAAGGTACCACCGTTGGTGATGGTGAAGGTACCACCGGTCATCTCGTCCATCGACAGTTTGCCGTCACGGGCTTTTTTGCCGAATGTTGCGATGCCGCCTTCGATTTCAGCCAGGCTCATCAGCTCGGCGTTACGCAGAACCGGAACAACCAGGCCACGGTCGCTGGAAACGGCAACGCCGATGTCCGCGTAACCGTGGTAAACGATGTCGCCGCCGTCGATCGACGCGTTGACAGCCGGGAAGCGTTTCAGCGCTTCGGTAGCTGCTTTAACGAAGAACGACATGAAGCCCAGGCGTACGCCGTTGTGGGACTTCTCGAACAGATCCTTGTACTTCGAACGCAGGGCCATGACTTCAGTCATGTCGACTTCGTTGAAAGTGGTCAGCATCGCCATGTTCGACTGCGCTTCAACCAGACGCTTGGCCACGGTGGCACGCACGCGGGTCATCGGTACGCGCTTCTCGATGCGGTCGCCAGCAGCGAACACAGGAGCGGCGGCCGAAGGAGCAGCAGCCTTGGCAGGCGCGGCAGCCGGAGCGGCTTTCTTGGCAGCAACCGCTGCAACCACGTCTTCCTTGGTCACACGACCGCCTTTGCCGGTGCCGGCAACGGAAGCGATGTTGATGCCGTTTTCTTCTGCCAGCTTGCGCGCAGCAGGAGCAGCAACAGGATCGTCTTCGCCTTCAGCAGCAGCCGGGGCAGCGGCAGCAGCGGCCGGAGCAGCAGCGGCGGCTGGAGCAGCGGCAGCAGCGCCGCCCGCTTCGATGGAGCCCAACACTTCGTCGGACAGAACGGTGTCGCCTTCGTTCTTGACGATTGCGCCCAGCACGCCGTCAGCGGTGGCCAGCACTTCCAGTACGACTTTGTCGGTTTCGATGTCGACGATCAGGTCGTCACGCTTGACGGCGTCGCCCGGTTGTTTGTGCCAGGTGGCAACGGTGCCATCGGCAACCGATTCCGGGAAAGTGGGGGCTTTGATCTCGATAGCCATTATCTGTGATTCCTTAAATTCGGTTTCAGGTGCGCGAAGGCGTTAAATGGTAAACGCGTCTTGCAGGAGTTTTTCCTGCTGCTCGGCGTGCATCGATGCGTAACCACAAGCTGGGGCAGCAGAAGCCTCACGGCCCGCGTACTCAAGTACGAGAGACTTGTCGAGGTTACCGATGCTGCGACGCAAGTGGTGCTGACTGCAGTACCAGGCGCCCTGGTTCATCGGCTCTTCCTGACACCAAACGGCATTTTTGACGTTGGTGTATGGAGCCAGGACTTCTTTCAAGTCGTCCTCAGGGAATGGGTACAGCTGCTCGATACGCACGATGGCGATATCTTCACGGCCTTCGGCACGGCGTTTTTCCAGCAGGTCGTAGTAGACCTTGCCGCTACACAGAACAACACGCTCGACCTTTTTCGGGTCCAGTGCATCGATTTCCGGGATCACGGTCTGGAACGAACCTTCGGCCAGATCTTCCAGGGTCGAGATGGCCAGTTTGTGGCGCAGCAGCGACTTCGGAGTCAGCACGATCAGCGGCTTGCGCAGCGGACGAATCACCTGACGACGCAGCAAGTGGTAGATCTGTGCTGGCGTGGTCGGTACGGCGACCTGAATGTTGTGCTCGGCGCACAGTTGCAGGTAACGCTCAAGACGTGCCGAGCTGTGCTCAGGGCCCTGACCTTCATAACCGTGTGGCAGCAACATGGTCAGACCGCAGAGACGGCCCCACTTGTGCTCGCCGCTGGTGATGAACTGGTCGATAACAACCTGTGCACCGTTGGCGAAGTCGCCGAACTGGGCTTCCCAGATCACCAGCGCATCCGGCGTGGTGGTCGAGTAACCGTATTCGAACGCCAATACCGCTTCTTCCGACAGGAACGAGTCGTACAGGTCAAAACGTGGCTGACCGTCGTACAGGTGCTGCAGCGGAATGTAGGTGCCTGCGTCTTTCTGGTTGTGCAACACAGCGTGACGGTGCGAGAACGTGCCGCGGCCGATGTCCTGACCGGTCATGCGGATCGGGTGACCTTCGAACGCCAGGGTCGCGTACGCCATGGTTTCGGCGTAACCCCAGTTGATCGGCAGGCCGCCGGCTTGCATTTTCTGACGGTCTTCGTAGATCTTCGAAACCTGACGCTGAACCACGAAGCCTTCCGGAATTTCCAGCAGCTTGGCGGACAGTTCTTGCAGGGTCTTCAGATCAAAGCGGGTGTCGTGACGCGCAGTCCAGGCGTGGCCCAGATACGGACGCCAGTCCACGAACAGCTCTTTGTTCGGCTCTTTGACCAGCGATTTCACGACGTGCAGACCGTTGTCCAGCGCGTTGCGGTATTCGTCGACTTTCGCCTGAACACGCTCTGCATCAAGAACACCGCCCTGGGTCAGACGATCAGCGTACAGCTCACGAGTGGTGCGCTGTTTGGTGATCTGCTGATACATCAGAGGCTGGGTGCCGCTTGGCTCGTCGGCCTCGTTGTGGCCGCGACGACGGTAGCAGACCAGGTCGATCACCACGTCACGCTTGAACTGCATGCGGTAGTCAATGGCCAACTGGGTCACGAACAACACGGCTTCCGGATCATCGCCATTCACATGGAGGATCGGCGCCTGAATCATCTTCGCAACGTCGGTGGCGTACTCGGTGGAACGCGAGTCCAGCGGGTTGCTGATGGTGAAACCAACCTGGTTGTTGATCACGATGTGCACGGTACCGCCGGTTTTGAAACCGCGGGTTTGCGACATCTGGAAGGTTTCCATGACCACGCCCTGACCTGCGAATGCAGCGTCACCATGGATGGAGATCGGCAGAACCTTCTCGCCAGTGGCGTCATTACGACGATCCTGACGGGCGCGCACCGAACCTTCTACCACCGGGGAAACGATTTCCAGGTGGGACGGGTTGAACGCCATGGCCAGGTGAACTTCACCGCCGGCGGTCATCACGTTGGACGAGAAGCCCTGGTGATACTTAACGTCACCGGAACCCAGCTCGACCTTCTTCTTGCCTTCGAACTCGTCGAACAGCTCGCGCGGGTTCTTGCCGAAGGTGTTGACCAGCACGTTCAGACGGCCACGGTGGGCCATGCCGATGACGACTTCCTTGGTGCCGTAGGAACCGGAACGCTGGATCAGTTCGTCGAGCATCGGAATCAGGCTTTCGCCACCTTCCAGACCGAAACGCTTGGTGCCCGGGTATTTGGTGCCCAGGTATTTTTCCAGGCCTTCACCGGCAGTCACGCGCTCAAGCAGGTGGCTCTTGATGTCGGCGGAGTACGTTGGACGACCACGCACGCTTTCCAGACGCTGCTGGAACCACTGGCGCTGCTCGGAATCGGTGATGTGCGTAAATTCAGCGCCGATGGTGCGGCAATATGTCTGCTGCAACGCTTCGTGAATTTCGCGTAGGCTCGCTTCCTCTTTGCCGATGAACAGGTCGCCGGCACGGAAGGTCGTATCAAGATCGGCATTGGTCAAGCCGTAATGATTGATCGACAGGTCTGCAGGTGCAGGACGCTGCCACAGCCCCAGCGGGTCAAGCTGGGCTGCCTGGTGGCCACGCATACGGTAGGCCTGGATCAATCGCAGCACTTCAACTTGCTTCTTCTCGTGCTCACTGCTCACGCTGCCGGCGGAAACCGGTTGGGCGCGGCGCTGGTTCTTTGCCAGCAGCACGAAATGATCGCGAATTGTCGAGTGCGAAACATCAGTGGCAGAGTTGCCGTCGGCAGGCAACTTCTGAAAGTAGGTGCGCCACTCTTCTGGCACAGCGTTAGGGTCGTGCAGGTAGAGCTCATAAAGCTCTTCCACATAGGCAGCGTTTCCACCTGAAAGGTAGGCGCTGTTCCACATGCGCTGCATCACGCTTTCTTGCATGCTTGGTCACCCTCGGTTAGGGGAACACCATCGATGTCGACACCGAGCAAACTTGCAGAAGTCCGAATGCAGCGACTAAAACAAGCCACTTAGGATCACACTGATAGTCCGGGTACCAGCCCGGATGCCCCTGCTTGTCTCATTTCTTCAAAATAAGAGCGGCAGCTTGTGGCTACTGCTCTGGTTATAGCCATGACGCGGGTTGAAGCCCGCGCCACAGCCTCTACGGTGCAGCGGTTACAGCAGCTGAATCACACGCCGCTCGAAAGCAGCATGTTACGGATGTGACCGATGGCCTTAGTCGGGTTCAGGCCTTTCGGACATACGTTGACGCAGTTCATGATGCCCCGGCAGCGGAAGACGCTGAACGGGTCATCGAGCGAAGCCAGACGCTCGTTGGTCTTGGTGTCACGGCTGTCTGCCAGGAAGCGATAAGCTTGCAGCAGCGCAGCTGGACCCAGGAACTTGTCCGGGTTCCACCAGAAGGACGGGCAAGAGGTCGAGCAGCAAGCGCACAGGATGCACTCGTACAGACCGTCGAGCTTTTCACGCTCTTCTGGCGACTGCAGACGCTCGATGGCCGGAGCCGGCGTGTCGTTCTGCAGGTAAGGCTTCACCTTCTCGTATTGCTTGTAGAAGATGCTCATATCGACAACCAGGTCACGGATAACCGGCAAACCTGGCAGCGGACGAACGATCAGCTTGTTACCTTTTACAACGGCGGACAGCGGCGTGATGCATGCCAGACCGTTCTTGCCGTTGATGTTCATGCCGTCGGAGCCGCAGACGCCTTCACGGCAAGAGCGACGATAGGAGAAACCCTCGTCCTGCTCTTTGATCAGGGCCAGCACGTCCAGCACCATCAGGTCTTTACCACCGGTATCGACCTGGAATTCCTGCATGAACGGCGCAGCGTCCTGATCAGGGTTGTAGCGATAAACACTGACTTGCAACATGGCGGTCACCCTTAATAAGTCCGGACTTTAGGTTCGAAAGTCGGAACAGTCTTCGGCGAGAAGTTCACGGCACGCTTGGTGACGCGCTTGTCACCCGGGAAGTACAGGGTGTGGCACAGCCAGTTTTCGTCGTCACGATCTTCGAAGTCTTCACGGGCGTGAGCACCGCGCGACTCTTTACGTACTTCGGCAGCGATGGCGGTAGCTTCAGCCACTTCCAGCAGGTTTTGCAGTTCCAGCGCTTCGATACGGGCAGTGTTGAACGCCTGCGACTTATCGTTGATCTTCACGTTGGCAATGCGGGTACGCAGGTCAGCAAGCTGAGCGATACCTTTCTGCATGTATTCGCCGGTACGGAATACGCCGAAGTAGTTCTGCATGCAACTTTGCAGCTCGCGACGCAGGGTGGCTACGTCTTCGCCGTCAGTACGGTTGTTCAGTGCGTTCAGGCGCGACAGGGCAGCTTCGATGTCGGCTTCGGTAGCGTCGTCGTATTCGATGCCGTCGGTCAGTGCTTTTTCCAGGTGCAGGCCGGCAGCGCGGCCGAATACCACCAGGTCGAGCAGCGAGTTGCCGCCCAGACGGTTGGCACCGTGCACCGATACGCAAGCCACTTCACCTACCGCGAACAGACCAGGAATGATCTGATCCACGCCATCGGCGTTCTGGGTGATCGCCTGGCCATGGATGTTGGTGGCAACGCCGCCCATCATATAGTGGCAAGTCGGAACAACCGGAACCGGCGCAACAACCGGGTCAACGTGGGCGAAAGTCTTCGACAGTTCGCAGATGCCTGGCAGACGGCTGTGCAGCACTTCCTCGCCCAAGTGGTCGAGTTTGAGCATCACGTGGTCGCCATTCGGACCGCAACCGTTGCCGGCGATGATTTCTTTAACCATCGAGCGAGCAACCACGTCACGACCGGCAAGGTCTTTGGCGTTCGGAGCATAACGCTCCATGAAACGCTCGCCGTGCTTGTTGATCAGGTAACCACCTTCACCACGGCAACCTTCTGTAACCAGTACACCGGCACCGGCGATGCCGGTCGGGTGGAACTGCCACATTTCGATGTCTTGTACCGGTACGCCAGCACGCAGAGCCATGCCGACGCCGTCACCGGTGTTGATCAGGGCGTTGGTGGTGGAAGCGTAGATACGACCTGCACCGCCGGTAGCCAATACGGTGGCTTTGGCGCGGATGTAGGAAGTTTCGCCAGTTTCGATGCAGATCGCGATCACACCGACGAAATCGCCTTCCTGGTTCTTCACCAGGTCGACAGCGTAGTACTCGTTCAGGAACGTGGTACCGGCTTTCAGGTTGCCCTGATAAAGGGTGTGCAGCAGGGCGTGACCGGTACGGTCGGAAGCCGCGCAAGTACGCGCAGCCTGGCCGCCTTTACCGTAGTCCTTGGACTGACCACCGAACGGACGCTGGTAGATACGGCCTTGTTCGGTACGCGAGAACGGCAGACCCATGTGGTCCAGCTCGAAAACCGCGGCCGGGCCTTCCTGACACATGTATTCGATAGCGTCCTGGTCACCGATGTAGTCGGAGCCCTTGACGGTATCGTACATGTGCCAGCGCCAGTCATCGTTCGGGTCAGCAGACGCGATCGCGCACGTGATGCCGCCTTGAGCGGATACAGTGTGCGAACGGGTCGGGAAAACCTTGGTGATCACGGCAGTCTTGTGACCACCCTGCGCCAGTTGCAGCGCAGCGCGCATGCCGGCACCGCCACCACCAATAATGATGGCGTCAAAAGAAATCGTTGGAATGTTAGCCATGACTCAGATACCCCAGAGAATCTGCACACCCCAGACGAAGTAAGCGAACATCGCAACGCCGCATACTGCCTGGAAAAGGAAACGTATCGCCGTTGCGGACTTGCCGAACGCCATTGGCGTCAGGTAGTCAGTCGCGATGGTCCACATGCCGACCCAGGCGTGAGCGCCCAGAGCAACAAGGGCCAGGAGGCTGAAAATACGCATCCCGTTGTGGGCGAACAGTTCATGCCACTGGGCATACTCGAGGCCAGGATGGGCCACGACGTATCCGATCAGAAAGATGAAGTAAGCCGCGAGAACGACCGCAGACACACGTTGCGCCATCCAGTCATAGAGGCCCGAACGCGACAGGTTCGTGACGTTAGTTACCATATCCAAACTCCTGCCAGAACGATTACCACCACGGAAACGGCGATAACGATTTTCGAGCCCAGTTTGCCGCCTTCCAGCGTCTCACCGATGCCCATGTCCATGATCAAATGGCGCACACCGGCTACCAGGTGATACAGCAGAGCGGACAGGATGCCCCAAATCACTAGCTTGGCTAGCGGACTGGTCAGACACGCTTTCACCTGACCGAAGCCTTCCTCGGAGCTCAGCGACTTGTCCAATGCATAAAGCATGATGGCAAGGCACACGAAGAGGATGACACCGGAGATACGGTGAAGAATGGACGTGTAAGCAGTGACTGGGAGTTTGATGGTCCTTAGGTCTAGGTTTACAGGTCGTTGGCTTTTCACGGCTTTTTTTTCACACTGAAGAGCCCCTAACAATCAGGGCAAAGTTGTTGGGGAGTGCACTGGTCAGGTAACCACCACCCAGGGATGCGACCCCCAATGAAAGCAAGCCCAAAAGCCCTTGGCGGTCGGTGGCCGAGTATAGACAGTTAGGCTACTAATGACAACGCAATCACCTACCCCAAATAGCTGATTGCACAAGTCGTATAAAAGGCGTAAATGGCAGTCAATTTCGAGGAAAAAGTACGCTTAAAGCCTTCTGGAGCAAGACTTTAGGCAAATTGACATTCGAATTTATCTCACTATAGTGGTGCGGGCCCTGCGTGGGGGGTCTGTCTGATGGTTCAAGCATAAATAGGAGGCCACATGGCTGACAAAAAAGCGCAGTTGATCATCGAGGGCGCAGCCCCCGTCGAGCTGCCCATTTTAACCGGCACCGTTGGTCCCGATGTAATCGATGTTCGGGGCCTGACGGCCACGGGCCGCTTCACTTTCGACCCTGGTTTCATGTCGACCGCCTCGTGCGAGTCGAAGATCACCTATATCGACGGCGACAACGGCATTCTGTTGCACCGCGGCTACCCGATCGAACAGCTGGCTGAAAAGTCGGACTACCTGGAAACCTGCTATCTGCTGCTCAACGGCGAACTGCCGACCGCAGAACAGAAGGCCCAGTTCGTCAGCACCGTGAAAAACCACACCATGGTTCACGAGCAGCTGAAAACCTTCTTCAACGGTTTCCGTCGCGACGCCCACCCGATGGCCGTCATGTGCGGTGTAGTCGGCGCCCTCTCGGCCTTCTACCACGACTCCCTCGACATCAATAACCCGCAGCATCGCGAAATTTCCGCGATCCGTCTGGTTGCCAAGATGCCGACCCTGGCAGCGATGGTTTACAAGTACTCCATGGGCCAACCCATGATGTACCCGCGCAACGACCTGACGTACGCGGAAAACTTCCTGCACATGATGTTCAACACCCCGTGCGAGATCAAACCGATCAGCCCGGTGCTCGCCAAGGCCATGGACCGGATTTTCATCCTCCATGCCGACCACGAGCAGAACGCGTCGACTTCTACTGTACGTCTGGCCGGCTCTTCGGGTGCCAACCCGTTCGCCTGTATCGCCGCCGGTATCGCCGCACTGTGGGGCCCTGCCCACGGCGGTGCGAACGAAGCCGTGCTGACCATGCTTGACGAGATTGGCGATGTTTCCAACATCGACAAGTTCATCGCCAAGGCCAAGGACAAGAACGATCCGTTCAAGCTGATGGGTTTCGGTCACCGCGTTTACAAGAACCGCGACCCTCGCGCGACTGTCATGAAGCAGACCTGCGACGAAGTACTGAAGGAACTGGGCATCAACAACGATCCGCAACTCGAACTGGCCATGCGCCTGGAAGAGATCGCGCTGACCGACCCGTACTTCATCGAACGCTCGCTGTACCCGAACGTCGACTTCTACTCGGGGATCATCCTCAAGGCGATCGGCATTCCGACCAGCATGTTCACTGTGATTTTCGCGCTGGCACGTACTGTTGGCTGGATTTCGCACTGGAAAGAGATGCTCTCCAGCCCGTACAAGATTGGCCGTCCGCGCCAGCTGTACACTGGTTACGAGTCGCGTGATATTTCCAAGCTGGAAGACCGTAAATAAGACCTGTCTTGCGATGAAGTCTTAGTTGTACCGGGAACGGCCTCTATTTATATAGAGGCCGTTTTTGTTTGTGCTGGGTTTTGGGATTTGGGATTTGGGGTTTGGGGTTTGGGGTTTGGGGTTTGGGGTTTGGGGTTTGGGGTTTGGGGTTTGGGGTTTGGGGTTTGGGGTTTGGGGTTTGGGGTTTGGGGTTTGGGGTTTGGGGTTTGGGGTTTGGGGTTTGGGATTGGGATTGGGATTGGGATTGGGATTGGGATTGGGATTGGGATTGGGATTGGGGGCATATCCGTTTCTTCGGGTGCTGCCGCTGGCGGTTTCGCTCTTACAGCGAGTCCCTTTTTCAAACGCCAAAAAGGAACCAAAAGGCTTTGCCCCTGGCGTACGGCACTTCGCTGAGGCTCAGTGTTCCCTCGCTACGGTGTCCATCCGGGGGCATCGCCTACGGTTTGCTTCGCTGCACCTCCTCTCGATGTATGCGGCTACGCCGCACGGCGCTGCGCGCCTACCCCCGGATGAACACCTCCGCTCGGCCTGCCGATGGGGCAAAAGATCAAAAGCCGAAGCCAAAGCAAGATCAAAAGCCAGATCAAAAGCCAGATCAAGAGCCCCTCACCCTAGCCCTCTCCCGAAGGGAGAGGGGACTGATCGAGGTGTTTGGCAGAGCTACGCCGACCTGAGATACCGAGTCGAACTCAGAGTCTGAATCAGATCAAAAGCCCCTCACCCTAGCCCTCTCCCGGAGGGAGAGAGGACTGAACGAGGTGTTTGGGAAAGCTACCCCGATGTGCGATAGCGCGTTGAACTCAGATTTTGAAAAGCCCACAAATCGGCTCCCTCTCCCTCGGGAGAGGGCTGGGGTGAGGGGCGAATCCAATACCGAACAAAAGCCGACCGCATGCTCTTCACCACTCAACAGGATGAGCGTTAGCTCGGCTGCAGCTCTTGATCTGTAAGGCGACGTCGGAAGGCTGAGTGGAGGGATTGATCCTGGCGTGGGAGCGCAGCGACCGTTTGGCAAAGCCAAACACAGCGAGAGGAGGTGCAGCGAAGCAAACCGTAGGCGCTGCGCCAGGATCGATCCCGGAGCGAAGGGACCCCGAGCTTTAGCGAGCGGGCCGCACGTAGGAGCAAGCGTTTTTTTGCTTACTTTTTTTTGGCGCTTGTAAAAAAAGTGAGTCGCCGTAAGGGCGAAACCCTAAGAAGCCATTACCGCAGCAACGGATATGTACACAGCTCTAGCCGATAACCGCCCACAAAAAATGCCCCGATCTCTCAACCGGGGCATTCAGCACAACATTACAAAACCATCAAACCATCAATGCGAAACCGCCCCACTCGCCCCCAACCCGGTCTGCGAACGCACAAACTGCGGGAAGAACAGCGCCCGCTCCTTGTCCGCTGCCGCCGACTTGTCGGTAATCGAGAAGAACCAGATCCCCACAAAGGCAATGATCATAGAGAACAACGCCGGATACTCGTAAGGGAAGATCGCCTTCTCGTGATGCAGAATCTGCACCCAGATGGTCGGGCCTAGGATCATCAAGCCAACTGCACTCACCAGCCCCAGCCAGCCGCCGATCATCGCACCGCGGGTAGTCAGCTTCTTCCAGTACATCGAAAGCAGCAGCACCGGGAAGTTACAGCTCGCCGCGATCGAGAACGCCAGGCCCACCATGAACGCAATGTTCTGGCTTTCGAACAGGATGCCCAAGCCAATCGCCAACACCGCCAAGGCAATGGTAGTGATCTTCGAGACACGAATCTCGTCCCTCTCGTTCGCCTTGCCCTTCTTGATCACACTGGCATACAAGTCGTGAGAAACCGCCGAAGCACCGGCCAGCGTCAGACCTGCCACAACCGCCAGAATGGTCGCGAACGCCACCGCCGAGATAAAGCCGAGGAAGATACTGCCACCGACCGCGTTGGCCAAATGCACCGCCGCCATGTTGTTGCCGCCCAACAGCGCGCCAGCCGCATCTTTGAAGGCCGGGTTAGTGCTGACCAGCAGGATCGCGCCGAAGCCGATGATGAAGGTCAGAATGTAGAAGTAACCAATGAAGCCAGTTGCGTAGAGCACACTCTTGCGGGCTTCTTTTGCGTCACTCACGGTGAAGAAGCGCATCAGAATGTGTGGCAAGCCAGCCGTACCGAACATCAGCGCCAGACCCAGCGAGAATGCCGAAATCGGGTCCTTGACCAGACCGCCCGGGCTCATGATCGCTTCGCCCTTGGCGTGAACCTTGATCGCTTCGGAGAACAATGTGTTGAAGTCAAAGCCTACGTGCTTCATCACCATCAGCGCCATGAACGAGGCACCGGACAGCAACAGCACGGCCTTGATGATCTGTACCCAGGTGGTCGCCAGCATGCCGCCGAACAGCACGTACATGCACATCAGCACACCGACCAGAATCACCGCGACGTGGTAGTCCAGACCGAACAGCAGCTGGATCAACTTGCCGGCACCGACCATTTGCGCGATCAGGTAGAACGCCACCACCACCAGCGAACCGCAGGCCGACAGGGTGCGAATCTGGGTTTGCCCGAGGCGGTAGGACGCCACGTCGGCAAAGGTGTATTTACCCAGGTTACGCAGACGCTCGGCGATCAGGAACAGAATGATCGGCCAGCCCACCAGGAAGCCGATTGAGTAGATCAAGCCATCGTAGCCGGAGGTGAACACCAGCGCGGAAATCCCCAGGAAGGACGCCGCCGACATGTAGTCACCGGCAATCGCCAGACCGTTCTGGAAACCGGTGATCTTGCCGCCGGCCGCATAGTAGTCGGCCGCCGAGTTGTTTTTCTTCGAGGCCCAGTAGGTGATGTACAACGTCGCGCCAACGAAGGCGACGAACATCAGGATCGCTGGAATGTTCAGTGGCTGTTTGGCCACCTCCCCCGTCAACGCGTCAGCCGCCCAGACACTCGGCGCGAAAGCCGCAACACTCAATAGAGCCAGTAGACGCCGGATCATTGCTGAGCCTCCTTGAGAATCGCATTGTTCAGGTCGTCAAACTCGCCATTGGCGCGGCGCACATAGATAGCGGTGAGGATGAAGGCTGAGAGAATCAGTCCGACACCGATCGGGATGCCCCAGGTAATCGAGGACTCAGGACTGAGTTTCGCGCCCAGGATATGCGGCCCGTAAGCGATCAGAAGAATGAAGCCAGAGTAAAGCCCGAGCATGATCGCCGAGAGTATCCAGGCGAACTTTTCCCTTTTTCGCACCAGCTCCTTGAATCGGGGACTGTTTTGAATCGAGAGGTAAATGCTGTCGTTCATTGTTTTTATCCTCGCAGCACAGATTATTGTTGGAACATAGCTAATGTATGCGGCTGCGAGCGCGGTAACAGACGACCTTAGTAGTAGAACGCCATGACACTTTTGCCAATTTCCGGTACGCCACAAAACAACTGTGGGAGCGAGCCTGCTCGCGAAGGCGTCGGTTCAGTCGATATTTTTATCAACTGACAGAACGCATTCGCGAGCAGGCTCGCTCCCACAGGGTTAGGCGGTGAAGCTTTTATTTAGTCCAGTCAGCCACGCGATCCGGGTGCTTGGCGACCCAATCCTTGGCCGCTGCGTCAGGCTTGGCACCGTCCTGAATTGCCAGCATGACCTCGCCGATTTCGTCTTTCGACGCCCACTGGAAGTTTTTCAGGAACTTGGCCACTTCCGGTGCTTTGGTCGCGAGTTCTTTGCTGCCGATGCTGTTTACGGTTTCAGCTGCGCCGTACACGCCTTTCGGGTCGTCGAGGAAGCGCAGTTTCCACTTGGCGAACATCCAGTGCGGCACCCAACCGGTCACGGCGATGGATTCGTTTTTCTTCTCGGCACGGGTCAGCTCGGCAATCATGCCGGCGCCGGAACTGGCCTTGAGGCTGTATTTATCGAGGCCATAATCCTTGATCGCCTGATCGGTCTTGAGCATCACGCCTGAACCGGCGTCGATACCGACGATGCGATTTTTGAAGGTGTCATCGGTTTTCAGGTCTTCGATCGACTTGGCTTTCACATACTCGGGCACGATCAGGCCGATTTTCGCATCCTTGAAGTTCGGGCCGTAATCGACGACCTGATCCTTGTTCTTCGTCCAGTATTCGCCGTGAGTCACGGGCAACCACGCCGAGAGCATGGCGTCGAGCTTGCCGGTGGCAACACCCTGCCACATGATCCCGGTGGCGACGGCTTGCAGTTTCACGTCGTAGCCGAGTTTCTGTTTGATCACTTCGGCCGCCACGTGAGTGGTCGCCACGCTGTCGGACCAGCCATCAACGTAACCGATGTTCAGGGTCTTGGTTTCCGCACTGGCCAGTGTCGCACTCATCGCCAGCGCCAGAGCGGCACCTGCGCCTAAAAGTCGTCGCATCTTCATCGTTACTTCCCCGAAATGCTGCGCCCGACGGATGGCGGGCGACGTCAACGTATTGTTATGGTGCACAGCGCCCCCATCACGCCTGACCGCAAACTCGCTGGAACATCAGTGGAGTGCTGACGCTTCGATCATCAACCTGACGACGCTCGCGACCTGCTCTGCCAGCGACCTCAAGACAATGAGAAACGACATCACAAGGCCATTAATCGCGACTATATAAATGACGCCAAATAATCCGCCCGAACTTTGCATGTCAAAATCATGCGGGCCACCAACCCTCTATAAATGCAGGTAACATGCGTCGCTTTGCAGCCACTCGGCCTGACCATGTCCGCGACTTCCCGCTTTCCCCTTCTGCCTTACCTCTTCGCCTGCCTGCTTGGGCTGTTTGCCCTCGGCGGCTTCTGGTATGGCCTTGGCCAACCGGTGATTCTGCCGGACGCAGCGACTCCGACGCACAAGTTGCAATGCGCCTCCTACACCCCGTTCGATAAAGACCAATCACCGTTCGACGTGCCGTTCAAGCTGCGCCCGGAGCGCATGGACGCCGACCTCGCATTGCTGGCAACACGCTTTGAATGTATTCGCACCTATTCGATGAGCGGCCTCGAGGCGTTGCCGGATCTGGCGCGCAAACACGGCTTGAAATTGATGATCGGCGCGTGGGTCAACAGCAACCCGGTGGACACCGAGAAAGAAGTCGACCTGCTGATCGCCTCGGCCAACGCCAACCCGGACGTGGTCAGCGCGGTGATCGTCGGCAACGAAGCCTTGCTGCGCAAGGAAGTCACTGGCACGCAACTGGTCCGGTTGATCAACAAGGTCAAGAGCCAGGTCAAGCAACCGGTCACTTACGCCGATGTCTGGGAGTTCTGGCTCAAGCATCCGGAAGTCGCGCCGGCAGTGGACTTCCTGACCATCCATTTGCTGCCGTACTGGGAAGATGATCCGTCAAACATCGACGTTGCCCTGCAACATGTCGCGGATGTGCGCCAAGTGTTCGGTAATAAGTTCGCACCGAAAGACGTGATGATCGGCGAAACCGGCTGGCCGAGCGAAGGCCGCCAGCGCGAGACCGCCCTGCCGAGTCGGGTCAACGAGGCCAAGTTCATTCGTGGTTTTGTCGCAATGGCCGAGAAGCAAGGCTGGCATTACAACCTGATCGAAGCGTTTGACCAGCCGTGGAAGCGCGGTAGTGAAGGCGCGGTCGGTGGGTATTGGGGACTGTTCGATGCCGATCGCCAGGATAAGGGTGTGCTGGCCGGGCCGGTGACCAATGTGCCGTTCTGGAAGGAATGGCTGGCGGTCGGCGGGTTGATTTTCCTTGGCACGCTGATCCTTGGCGGTCGCATTCGCACCACGCGTTCGGCGCTGGTGTTGCCGCTGCTCGGCGCCCTCGCCGCTTGTTCGATTGGTGCTTGGGGTGATCTGGCGCGGGTGACCACGCGATTCACCAGTGAGTGGCTGTGGGTCGGCTTGCTGACCGCGTTGAACCTGTTGGTGTTGGCGCATGCGGCGCTGACGCTGAGTGCTCGTACTGGCTGGCGTGAACGGGCATTCAATCTGCTGGAGCGACGCGCCGGCTGGCTGGTCGCGGCAGCAGGATTTGCCGCGGCGGTGATGATGCTCGAGATGGTCTTCGATCCGCGTTATCGCAGTTTTGCAAGCATGGCGTTTGTGCTGCCCGCGCTGGTTTATCTGTGCCGCCCGGTGAGCGTGCCGCGTCGCGAAATTGCCTTGCTGACCTTTATCGTCGGCGCGGGGATTGCACCGCAGTTGTATCAGGAAGGTTTGCAGAATCAGCAGGCGTGGGGTTGGGCTTTGGTCAGCGTGTTGATGGTGGCTGCTTTGTGGCGCTGCCTGCGGGTTCGCAGCCTCTGATCTTCAGAGTGGCATCAGGCCTCTTCGCGAGCAGGCTCGCTCCCACATTGGATCTGTGACGTTCACAAATCCCCTGTGGGAGCGAGCCTGCTCGCGAAGACTGACTGTCAGGCGCTGCGGGACTTACGGACCAACCGCAACCCGGCAATCACCAACGCAAACACCGCCAACGTGGTGTTGTACAACGCCAGTGCCGGCACGCCGAACACCAGCGCCAGCACCGCCAGCCACCACCCTGCCCGCCCGGGCACGACAAAACCGATCAGCGCCGCACCCAGTGCCGTCCAGCCCAGCACTTTGAAGTGAATCATCAAACCCAGGCTGGAACGTACCTGACATTCCCAGCGGCTGGCCTCATCGACGCAGATGCCCACCCACTTTCCGTCTTCCATAAAGCCATAACGCGCGCCATAACTGGCGGCCAGCCACAACGGCAACAGAACGAGCAGCACAATCACGGGCAAGCGGCGGGACATGAAGCACTCCAATCTTGAGAAATCGGCGGCCAGCTTAATCTGCCGTCATGCATACGCAAGCGCTAACAACACTTAACTGTTCATTCACACCGTGCAAAGTGTATCGTCCAGCTACTATTACTCCGAATTCTGCCTGTTTGGTGCCGCAGCATGGCACTTTGGCGCACACCCGGTGGTCATAGCCTGCGAACTTCATTCGGCACCTTCCTCTAAGGGATCTAGTCATGCTCCGTTCCTTGCGCTTCGCCGCGCTGTTCAGCGGCCTTATTTTGAGTGCGTCCGCACTGGCGGTGGATATCGACGCCGCCAGTTATGGCTATCCCCTGACCAATCCGTTCGAGGCGACCATCGCCACGACCCCGCCGGACTTGCGCCCGGAATTGCCGCTGGACGACGACATCAATCAGTCAGACCGCAGCGTCACTCTGCGTCCGGAGCGCGAGTTCATCCTGCCGGACAATTTCTGGCCGGTGAAAAAGCTGACCTACCGTATCGCCGAACAGGACAAACCGGCGCCGCTGATCTTCCTGATCGCAGGCACAGGTGCGCGCTATGACAGCACGCTCAACGAATATCTGAAAAAGCTCTACTACAAGGCCGGCTACCACGTCGTCCAGCTGTCGTCGCCGACCAGCTTCGACTTCATCAGCGCCGCTTCACGCTTCGCCACGCCGGGCGTGACCAAGGAAGACGCTGAAGACATGTATCGGGTGATGCAGGCCGTTCGTGCACAGAATCCAAAGCTGCCAGTCACCGAGTATTACCTGACCGGATACAGCCTCGGCGCCCTCGATGCCGCCTTCGTTGCGCATCTGGACGAAACGCGTCGCAGCTTCAACTTCAAGAAAGTCCTGCTGCTCAACCCACCGGTCAACCTCTATACCTCGATCACCAACCTCGACAAGCTGGTGCAGACCGAAGTCAAAGGCATCAACACCAGCACCACATTCTATGAGCTGGTGCTGTCCAAGCTGACCCGCTACTTCCAGCAGAAAGGCTACATCGACCTCAATGACGCGCTGCTCTATGACTTCCAGCAGTCCAAGCAACACCTGACCAACGAACAGATGGCGATGCTGATCGGCACTTCGTTCCGCTTCTCGGCAGCCGATATTGCCTTTACCTCGGACCTGATCAACCGTCGCGGCCTGATCACACCGCCGAAATTCCCGATCACCGAAGGCACCAGCCTCACGCCGTTCCTCAAGCGTGCGCTGCAGTGCGATTTCGACTGCTATCTGACCGAACAGGTGATTCCGATGTGGCGTGCGCGCACCGACGGCGGCAGCCTGCTGCAACTGATTGATCAGGTGAGCCTGTATGCGCTCAAGGATTACCTGCACGACAGCCCGAAAATAGCCGTGATGCACAACGCCGACGACGTGATCCTTGGTCCGGGCGACCTCGGTTTCCTGCGCAAGACCTTCGGTGATCGCCTGACTGTTTATCCACTGGGCGGCCATTGCGGCAACCTTAACTACCGCGTCAACAGCGACGCCATGCTGGAGTTCTTCCGTGGCTAAACATCTCCTGCTGATTGCAGCGCTACTCTGCGCAGGCGTGGCCCAGGCCGACAACAGTAAAGCCAACGCGCCCGTGGTGGTCGACAGCGACGGCTTCAAAGAGCCGCTGTCCAAACTCAAATTCAACCCGGGGCTGGATCAGCGCGAATTCGAGCGTTCGACGCTCAACGCGCTGAACGTCTACGACCCGCTGGAGTCGTGGAACCGCCGGGTTTACCACTTCAACTATCGCTTCGACCAATGGGTGTTCCTGCCGGTGGTCGATGGCTACCGTTACATCACACCCAGCTTTTTGCGCACGGGCGTGAGTAACTTCTTCAACAACCTCGGTGACGTGCCGAACCTGGTCAACAGCCTGTTGCAGTTCAAGGGCCAGCGCTCGATGGAAACCACCGCGCGGCTGCTGCTCAACACCACCATCGGCATTGCCGGCCTGTGGGATCCGGCCACCGCCATGGGCCTGCCACGCCAGAGCGAAGACTTCGGCCAGACTCTGGGCTTCTACGGTGTACCGGGTGGCGCCTACTTCGTACTGCCGATCTTCGGCCCGTCGAACATCCGCGATACCGCAGGCCTGGCAGTGGATTACACCACCGAATCGGCGATCAACTTCCTCAACGTCTCGGAAGTCAGCTCCAACCACCCGGAGATCTGGGCCCTGCGTGCGGTCGACAAACGCTACCAGACCAGTTTCCGCTACGGTCAACTGAACTCACCGTTTGAGTACGAGAAAGTACGTTACGTCTACACCGAGTCACGCAAGCTGCAGATTGCCGAGTAATCCCGGCAGACACAAAAAAGGGCCATTCGATGCGAGTCGAATGGCCCTTTTTCATGGTATCAGCTGAATCCAGTGTGGGAGCGAGGCTGCTCGCGAATGTGGTGCATCAGACTCGAAACAGGTGACTGACTCGACGCTTTCGCGAGCAGGCTCGCTCCCACAGGGTTACTGCGTTCAGCCTTTGATCGCTTTCCAGATTTTGCCGACGACAGAAACAACCGCCAGCACCACCGCACCAGCGATGATCCCCGCCACGCCATTGAGCAACATCGGCACCGCAAACCCGGCACTACCCGCCGCGGCACCAACGCCTTCGATCCAGTGATGCACCACCGGCACGCCGTGGGTGAGAATTCCGCCGCCGACCAGGAACATCGCCGCCGTGCCGACCACCGACAGGGTTTTCATCATGTACGGTGCGGCGCTGAGGATGGCGCTGCCGACTTTCCTGGCAACCTGCCCAGGTTTCTGCGTCAGCCACAGACCGAGATCGTCGAGCTTGACGATACCCGCTACCAATCCATAAACGCCGACAGTCATGACGATGGCGATACCGGACATCACAACCACTTGCTGAGTCAGCGATGCATCCGCCACGGTGCCCAAGGTGATCGCGATAATCTCTGCCGAAAGGATAAAGTCAGTGCGAATCGCGCCTTTGATCTTGTCCTTCTCGAATGCCACCAGATCGGTCGCCGGATCAGCAACCGCCTCAGTCAGTTGCGCATGTTCGACCTCGTCTTCAGCCTTGCTGTGCAGAAATTTGTGCGCAAGCTTTTCGAAACCTTCGAAACACAGGTACGCACCACCGACCATCAACAACGGCGTGACCAGCCAAGGCACGAATGCACTGATCGCCAGCGCCGACGGCACCAGAATCAGTTTATTGACGAAAGAGCCCTTGGCCACAGCCCAGACCACGGGAATTTCCCGTTCGGCACGCACCCCGGAGACCTGCTGGGCATTGAGCGCCAGGTCGTCGCCAAGCACGCCGGCAGTCTTCTTGGCGGCCATTTTGCTCATCAACGCCACGTCGTCCAGCACGGTGGCAATATCGTCGACCAGCACCAGCAAACTGCTTCCTGCCATGAATCCTGTTTCCTTTTATGTATGAATGTTGCGAAGCATAACGCGACCTTAGACCACGCGGGGCATTCTTGAGCGTCGCGCGAGGCCGGTGCTACCATGCGCAACCGCCAGAACAGGCAAGGAACCACCGGGTTTATGAGCACAATCCGCGAGCGTAACAAAGAACTGATCCTGCGTGCCGCCAGTGAGGAGTTTGCCGACAAGGGCTTCGCTGCGACCAAAACCAGCGACATCGCCGCCAAGGCGGGATTGCCCAAGCCCAACGTCTACTACTACTTCAAGTCCAAGGAAAACCTCTACCGCGAGGTATTGGAAAGCATCATCGTGCCGATTTTGCAGGCCTCGACCCCGTTCAATCCGGACGGCGTACCGAGCGAAGTGCTGAGCGGCTACATCCGCTCGAAGATCCGCATCTCCCGCGATCTGCCCTTCGCCTCGAAAGTATTCGCCAGCGAAATCATGCACGGCGCGCCACATTTGAGTGCTGACCTGGTCGAGCAGCTCAACGGCCAGGCCAAGCACAACATCGACTGTATTCAGAGCTGGATCGACCGCGGCCAGATCGCCCCGATCGACCCCAACCACCTGATGTTCAGCATCTGGGCCGCTACCCAGACCTACGCCGACTTCGACTGGCAGATTTCTGCAGTCACGGGGAAGGACAAGCTGGACGAGGCGGATTATGAAGCGGCGGCGCAGACGATTATCCGCTTGGTGCTGAAAGGGTGTGAGCCGGACTGATAGACCGCGGTGACTGCTTCGCGAGCAAGCTCGCTCCTACATTGGATCTGTGGCGTTCACAAATCCCCTGTGGGAGCGAGCCTGCTCGCGAATGGCGGCAACACAGAATAACGCTCAAACCCAAATCGCATCCCACAGCGGATAGTCGCCAAGCTTCTTAACCAAACCAGCCCGCAACGGGTTAGCCACGATATACCGAGCCAACTTCACCAAATCTTCTTCTCTGCGCAATGCACGATCATGAAAGCCTGATTGCCAAAGACTGGCCTGTCGACCCGTCGAGAGATTCACGGCTTTGGTGCTGAGGGATTTTGTACGCTGCATCAACTCGCCGAGCGAACCGCGCTTCAATTCAATCAGCCAATGAAAATGATCTGGCATGACAACCCAGGCCAACGTACTGGCAATGCCCATTTCCTCTGCGACGCTAAATTGGCTGGCGACCAATCGACCCAGTGCAAAGTCGCTGAAAACAGGCTGCCTTCCCGCCGTATTGGTTGTCAGCAGGTAGATGCGGTTGTGTTCGGAGTAACGACCGATGCGCAAACGATTTGAAGCAGATAGATTCAGCATTCCTTTGCCTTTTCATGTCCTGATCATGAAAAGGCTAGTTCGGAGATTGTCGGACCAAGCGTCAGACTTTTAGCAAGATGTGTTTTTGAGATCGTATTCGCGAGCAGGCTCGCTCCCACAGGGAGCATGGGTATTCAGACATTTTGTGTCTGAGCACAAATCCAATGTGGGAGCGAGCCTGCTCGCGAAGGCGGTTAATCAGACGCTACAAAATCAAGCAGCCACCCCCGCATCCGCCCGCAACTCCAACGCCTCCACCGCCCTGATCGCCACCTGCTCATCAATATCCGACAAATCCCCGCTAATCCCGATCGCGCCCAGCACGTTACCCGCCTGATCCCGAATCAACACACCACCCGGTGCCGGCACGACGCTGCCCTGGCCCATGCTGTTCAGCGCGGCAATAAACGCCGGGCGTTGTTGTGCGTCCAGTGCCAGCAGGCGCGAGCCTTTACCGAGGGCGATGGCGCCCCAAGCTTTACCGATGGCGATATTCGGGCGCAGCAAGCTGGCGCCGTCTTCGCGTTGCAGGGTGATCAGGTGGCCGCCGGTATCGAGTACCGCGATGGTCAGGGGGGCGGCGGAGATTTCCCGCCCTGCATTGATGGCCTGGTTGACCAGGTTGACTGCGACTTTCAAGGTTAAAGCGCTCATGGTGCCGTCCTCATTTTGTTATAGGGAAAGTCGTGGGCCTGCGGTTTTCTGCCGCAGGCCGATGCAACAAATAGAACACAATGAGTTATTTTTTTGTATACAATAATTCTCGAAAAGCGCCACATGCGACGAAAAGCCACAGTCAGACAGGCTTCCGACGAATGAAACAGGCGCTTGAGAAAATGGATTGACCTGCGCCGTCCGCCTTGAATACACTCTGCGCAAAGCCACTTGTATACAATTACAAAACGTAAAGAGGCACAAAACCATGAGCAAAATGAGAGCAATCGAAGCCGCCGTTCTGGTGATGCGCCGTGAAGGGGTTGATACCGCTTTTGGCATCCCGGGCGCTGCCATCAACCCGCTGTACTCCGCCTTGCAGAAAGTCGGTGGCATCGATCACGTCCTTGCTCGCCACGTTGAAGGCGCCTCGCACATGGCCGAGGGTTACACCCGCACCAAGGCCGGCAACATCGGCGTATGCATCGGGACTTCCGGCCCTGCCGGTACCGACATGGTCACCGGGCTCTACAGCGCCTCGGCCGACTCGATTCCAATCCTCTGCATCACCGGCCAGGCACCCCGCGCCCGTATGCACAAGGAAGACTTCCAGGCTGTCGACATCACCAGCATCGTCAAGCCAGTCACCAAGTGGGCGACCACTGTTCTGGAACCGGGCCAGGTGCCTTACGCGTTCCAGAAAGCGTTCTTTGAAATGCGCTCCGGCCGTCCAGGCCCAGTGCTGATCGATCTGCCGTTCGACGTGCAGATGGCCGAAATCGAATTCGACATCGACGCTTACCAGCCGCTGCCATTGGCCAAACCGACTGCGACCCGCGTTCAGGTCGAGAAGGCTTTGGCTTTGCTGGATCAGGCTGAGCGTCCATTGCTGGTGGCCGGCGGCGGCATCATCAACGCCGACGCCAGCGATCTGCTGGTTGAATTCGCTGAGCTGACCGGCATCCCGGTGATCCCGACCCTGATGGGCTGGGGCACTATCCCGGACGATCACCCGCTGATGGTGGGCATGGTTGGCCTGCAGACTTCGCACCGTTACGGCAACGCGACCATGCTGAAATCCGACGTGGTGTTGGGGATCGGTAACCGTTGGGCCAACCGTCACACCGGTTCGGTTGACGTTTACACCGAAGGTCGCAAGTTCATTCACGTCGACATCGAAGGCACGCAGATCGGTCGTGTGTTCACGCCGGATCTGGGCATCGTTTCCGACGCCGCTGCAGCACTGACCGTGTTCATCGAAGTGGCGCGTGAGTGGCAAGCCGCCGGCAAGTTGAAAAACCGCAGTGCCTGGCTACAAGACTGCCAGCAGCGTAAAGCCAGCCTGCATCGCAAGACCCACTTCGACAACGTGCCGGTCAAACCACAGCGCGTTTACGAAGAAATGAACCAGGTGTTCGGCAAGGACACCTGCTACGTCAGCACCATTGGTCTGTCGCAGATTGCCGGCGCGCAGTTCCTGCACGTCTACAAGCCGCGTCACTGGATCAACTGTGGCCAGGCCGGCCCGTTGGGCTGGACCATTCCGGCAGCGCTGGGCGTGGTGAAGGCCGATCCGAGCCGGAAAGTCGTGGCCCTGTCGGGGGACTATGACTTCCAGTTCATGATCGAAGAACTGGCGGTCGGCGCTCAGTTCAAACTGCCGTACATCCACGTCGTGGTGAACAACTCGTACCTGGGTCTGATCCGTCAGGCACAGCGCGGGTTCGAAATGGACTACTGCGTGCAGCTGTCCTTCGATAACCTGAACGCGCCGGAACTCAACGGTTACGGTGTTGACCACGTCGCAGTGGCTGAAGGCCTCGGCTGTAAAGCGCTGCGTGTGTTCGAGCCATCGGAAATCGCCCCTGCCCTGCGCAAGGCCGAACAGATGATCGAAGAGTTCAAGGTGCCGGTGATCGTCGAGATCATTCTGGAGCGTGTGACCAACATCTCCATGGGTACCGAGATCAACGCCGTCAACGAATTCGAAGACCTGGCGCTGGTCGGCAACGATGCGCCAACGGCGATTTCGCTGCTTGATTGATCGTAATTAGCTCCCTCTCCCTCCGGGAGAGGGCTGGGGTGAGGGAAAGGTTTTGCGGTGCTTGCAAAATTCGGATCAGACTCAGGATTCCCCCTCACCCTAACCCTCTCCCCCAGGAGAGGGGACTTGATCGCGTTCGTCTGACCAACCGTGTCACATCCGTTTTTTAGGAGACCACCATGCCGCGTTTCGCAGCCAACCTGTCCATGCTGTTCACCGAACAGGATTTCCTTGCCCGTTTCGACGCCGCCGCCAAGGCTGGCTTCAGCGGCGTTGAATACCTGTTCCCGTACGACTTCAGTTCCGCTGAAATCAAAGCCAAGCTCGACGCCAACGGTCTGACCCAAGTGCTGTTCAACCTGCCGGCCGGTGACTGGGCCAAGGGCGAACGCGGTATCGCGTGTCTGCCGGATCGGGTTGAAGAGTTCCGCGCCGGTGTCGATCTGGCGATTGCTTACGCACAAGTGCTGGGCAACACCCAGATCAACTGCCTGGCCGGTATCCGTCCACAAGGCGTTGACGATGTCACCGTGGAAAAAACCTTCGTTGCCAACCTGAAATACGCGGCCGACAAGCTGCAAGCGGCGGGCATCAAACTGGTGATGGAAGCGATCAACACCCGCGACATCCCGGGCTTCTACCTGAACAACACGGCGCAAGCCCTGTCGATTCGCGAACAGGTCGGCAGCGCCAACCTGTTCCTGCAATACGACATCTATCACATGCAAATCATGGAAGGCGATCTGGCCCGCACCCTGCAATCGCACCTGGGCGAGATCAACCATGTGCAGCTCGCGGACAACCCGGGGCGCAACGAACCAGGCACCGGTGAAATCAACTACCGCTTCCTGTTCGAACACCTTGATCGCATCGGTTATCAGGGTTGGGTTGGCTGTGAATACAAGCCACTGACCACCACCGAAGCAGGCCTCGGCTGGCTGAAAACGCATAACGCTATCTAAAGAACACTGCAAAAACCCTGTGGGAGCGAGCCTGCTCGCGAAGAGGCCGGCACATTCACCATCAGTGGCGCCTGGCATATCGCATTCGCGAGCAGGCTCGCTCCCACATAAAAGCAGCTCCCTTTTTGCTTGAAGCAGCAATAAAAACAAGAGGATTTTCTCATGGCTAAAATCGGATTTATCGGCACCGGCATCATGGGCCACCCAATGGCTTCGAACCTGCAGAAAGCCGGTCACAGCCTGTTCCTGTCGGCGCACCACGACGCCGCCCCTGCCGACCTGGTCGCCGCTGGCGCCGTCGCCCTGGCCAACCCGCGCGAAGTGGCGCAGGAAGCTGAATTCATCATCGTCATGGTCCCGGATACCCCGCAGGTAGACGACGTACTGTTCCGCGCCGACGGCGTTGCCGCCGGCCTGAGCAAAGGCAAGATCGTTATCGACATGAGCTCGATCTCGCCGACTGCGACCAAAGCCTTCGCGGCGAAGATCAACGAGAAAGGCGCGCAGTACCTCGACGCACCGGTTTCCGGCGGTGAAGTCGGCGCCAAAGCTGCGACCCTGAGTATCATGATCGGTGGCGACGCCGATGCCTTCGAACGCGCACTGCCGCTGTTCCAGGCCATGGGCAAGAACATCACCTTGGTCGGTGGCAACGGCGACGGTCAGACCGCCAAAGTGGCTAACCAGATCATCGTTGCGCTGAACATTCAGGCCGTCGCTGAAGCCCTGCTGTTCGCTTCGAAAAACGGTGCTGATCCAGCCAAGGTGCGTGAAGCACTGATGGGCGGTTTCGCCTCCTCGAAGATCCTCGAAGTGCACGGCGAGCGCATGATCAAAGGCACTTTCGATCCAGGCTTCCGCATCAGCCTGCACCAGAAGGACCTGAACCTGGCCCTGCAAGGCGCCAAAGAGCTGAACATCAACCTGCCGAACACCGCCAACGCCCAGCAAGTATTCAGCACCTGCGCAGCGATCGGTGGCAGCAACTGGGACCACTCGGCGCTGATCAAAGGTCTGGAACACATGGCCAACTTCTCGATTCGCGATAACAAATAAAGCCTGCACAAAACCCTGTGGGAGCGAGCCTGCTCGCGAAAGCGGTTGCACATTCAACATCCATGTTGGCTGACACACCGCCTTCGCGAGCAGGCTCGCTCCCACAAGGGTTCCGAGTTGCCCTTTCGAATAACAAGAATTCCGGGAGCCCGCCATGTCGGTCGATCCGCAACAACTGCTGCGCGAGCTGTTTGCCACAGCCATCGACGCGGCCCATCCGAACCAGGTCCTCGAAGCCTATTTGCCCGCCGATCGTAGCGGCCGGGTGATCGTCATCGGTGCCGGCAAAGCCGCCGCCGCGATGGCGCAAGTGGTCGAGCGCAGTTGGCAAGGTGAAGTCTCTGGCCTGGTTGTGACCCGTTACGGTCACGGCGCCCCGTGCGAAAAAATCGAAGTGGTCGAAGCCGCGCATCCGGTACCGGACGCCGCCGGTCTGGCCGTGGCCAAACGCGTGCTCGAACTGGTCAGCAACCTGACCGAAGACGACCGCGTGATCTTCCTGCTCTCCGGTGGTGGCTCTGCCCTGCTGGCGTTGCCGGCCGCAGGCATCACCCTCGCTGACAAGCAGTCGATCAACAAAGCCCTGCTCAAATCCGGCGCGACCATCGGCGAGATGAACTGCGTGCGCAAGCACCTCTCGGCGATCAAGGGCGGGCGTCTGGGCAAGGCCTGCTGGCCTGCCACTGTTTATACCTACGCGATTTCCGATGTACCGGGCGACCTCGCCACGGTCATCGCTTCCGGCCCGACCGTGGCCGATCCAAGCACCTCCGCCGAAGCGCTGGCGATCATCAAACGCTACGGCATCGAGATTCCGGTTTCGGTACGCACCTGGCTGCAAAGCCCTGAGTCGGAAACCGTGAAACCCGGTGATCCAAGCCTCGCGCGCAGCCACTTCCAGTTGATCGCTCGCCCTCAGCAATCACTGGACGCTGCGGCGGTGAAATGCCGTCAGGCCGGTTTCAGCACGCTGATCCTCGGCGACCTCGAAGGTGAGTCGCGCGAAGTGGCAAAGGTCCACGCCGGTATCGCCCGCCAGATCATCCATCACGGCCAGCCATTGGCGGCACCGTGCGTGATTCTCTCCGGCGGCGAAACCACCGTGACCGTGCGCGGCAATGGCCGTGGCGGGCGCAACGCCGAGTTCCTCCTTAGCCTCACCGACAGCCTCAAAGGCCAGCCCGGGGTTTACGCCTTGGCCGGTGACACCGACGGCATCGACGGCTCGGAAGACAACGCCGGCGCAATCATGACCCCGGACAGCTACGCCCGCGCCGCCGCTCTTGGCCTGAGCGCCAGCGACGAGTTGGATAACAACAACGGCTACGGCTATTTCGCGGCGCTCGATGCGCTGATCGTCACCGAGCCGACCCGCACCAACGTCAACGACTTCCGCGCCATCCTGATCCTTGAGAGCTGCAAATCATGACGCCTGATAAAAAGGTCAAAATCCTCGCCACCCTCGGGCCTGCTGTCGATGGCATCGAAGACATCCGTGAACTGGTCGAAGCCGGGGTCAACATCTTCCGCCTGAACTTCAGCCACGGTGATCACGCCGACCACGCCAAGCGCTATCAGTGGATCCGCGAAGTCGAGCGCCAGCTCAACTACCCGCTGGGCATTCTGATGGACTTGCAGGGACCGAAACTGCGCGTCGGCAAGTTCGCCGACGGCAAGGTGCAGTTACATCGCGGTCAGGCGTTCCGCCTGGATCTGGACGCGACACCGGGCGATGAGCGTCGAGTGAATCTGCCGCATCCGGAGATCATTGCCGCGCTGGAAGCCGGCATGGATCTACTGCTCGACGACGGCAAACTGCGTCTGCGTGTGGTCACCAAATACGCTGACGCGATCGACACCACCGTGCTCAACGGCGGCGAGTTGTCGGATCGCAAAGGCGTCAACGTGCCGCAAGCAGTGCTCGACCTCAGCCCACTGACTGCCAAGGATCGTCGTGACTTGAGCTTCGGTCTGGAACTGGGTGTGGACTGGGTCGCGCTGTCGTTTGTGCAACGCCCGCAGGACATCGTCGAAGCCCGCGCGCTGATCGGCGACAAAGCCTTTTTGATGGCGAAAATCGAGAAGCCTTCCGCCGTTGAGCAACTGCGCGAAATCGCTGAACTAAGCGACGCGATCATGGTGGCGCGTGGCGACCTCGGCGTCGAAGTGCCGGCCGAAAGCGTGCCGCAGATTCAGAAGAACATCATCACCACCTGCCGCGAACTCGGCAAACCGGTGGTGGTGGCGACGCAGATGCTTGAGTCGATGCGCTTCTCCCCTGCCCCGACCCGCGCCGAAGTGACTGACGTTGCCAACGCCGTGGCCGAAGGCGCCGATGCGGTGATGCTGTCGGCGGAAACCGCGTCCGGTGAATACCCGCTCGAAGCGGTGCAGATGATGAGCAAGATCATTCGCCAGGTGGAAAACGGTCCGGACTATCAGACCCAGCTCGACGTCAGCCGGCCGAAAGCTGAAGCGACCGTTTCCGATGCGATCAGCTGCGCGATTCGTCGTATCAGCAACGTGCTGCCGGTGGCGGTGCTGGTCAACTACAGCGAATCCGGTGCGTCGAGTTTGCGTGCAGCGCGGGAACGGCCGAAAGCGCCGATCCTCAACCTGACGCCGAACCTGCAGACCGCACGGCGTTTGAGCGTGGCGTGGGGCATTCATTCGGTGGTCAACGATCGCCTGCGTCAGGTCGATGAGGTTTGCTCGACCGCGCTGGAAATCGCCCAGGCGCAGGGTATGGCCGAGCGCGGCGACACGCTGCTGATCACTGCGGGGGTGCCGTTCGGGCAGCCTGGGTCGACTAACTCGCTGCGGATCGAAACGTTGATTTAGCGCTTGTACCGGCCTCTTCGCGAGCAGGCTCGCTCCCACAGTTGATTTGTGTGCATCACAAACTCAATGACTGAACAAAGATTCAATGTGGGAGCCAGCCTGCTGGCGAAGAAGGCGCCTCGGTTTCCCTGACTTTCAGAACTGCCATGCCTGCCAATCATTTCAACACCCACTGCCCCGACTGGGCCGAGGCTTTGCTCAACGGTTTCAGTCAAATATTCCTCCAGCGCCATCCGCTGTGCGGCCTGCTGTGCCTGTTGGCGATCCTGCTGACGGCGCCGGTGCTGTTCGCCGGTGCGCTGCTCGGTGCCGTCGCCGGTTTGCTCACTGCGCAACGGCGCAACTACGCCAAGGCTGATCGCCAGGCCGGGTTGTTCAGCTACAACGGCATTTTGCTCGGCCTGTTGCTGAGCCTGTATTTCCCCTGGTCGCCGATGCTGCCGCCGCTGATTCTTGCTGCCGGCGGCTTGAGCGCGATGGTCACGCAGCAATGGCTCAAACATGTCTACAGCAGCCGATCGATTCCGGCCTACACCTCGCCGTTCGTGGCCATGAGCTGGGTCTTGCTGCTGTTCGCCGAGCCGTCGGCGCCTGTCGCGCATGTCGAGTTGAACACGCTGAACCTGCTCACCGCCGAACTGCGCGGTCTGGGCCAGGTGATGTTCCTTGGTCATCCACTGGCCGGCGCATTGATTGCCGTTGGCTTGCTGATCGCTGATCGCCGGGCGTTTTGCTGGGCAATGCTCGCCTCGGCGATCGGCCTCGGTTCGAGCCTGCTGCACCACGAAACCAGCGCTGCGCTGTTTGGCTTGGGCAGCTACAACGCCGTGCTCGCCGCCCTCGCCTTCTCCGCGCAACGCCAACAACCGTGGCTGCCGCTGCTCGGCATCGTCCTCGCGTTGCTGGTTACGCCGTTGTTTGCGGCGGTTGGCCTTGCGACCCTGACCGCGCCGTTCATCCTCGCCGGCTGGCTGATCCGCGCCGGCATCCAGATGCTTGGCAAAGCCAGCGTCGAGCGTGCGCCTTGCGCTCATGGGGAGAATCAACCTAGGCTGCGCTGATCTTCGATTCAGGCGTTATCCATGGACAGCAGCAACAGTTGGCGCGAACGGCTTTACGTGATGATTTTCCAGAGCGACACCCGCGCCGGGCGTCGCTTCGACGGCATCCTGCTGTTGATCATCCTCGCCAGTCTGGTGATCGTGATGCTCGACAGCATCGACAGCATTCACCAGAACTATGCGAACGTGCTGGCCTACATCGAGTGGGGCTTCACGATCATCTTTCTTGGCGAGTACATCCTGCGTCTGTACTGCTCACCGAAGCCGTTGCGCTACGCCTTCAGCTTTTACGGGCTGGTGGATTTACTGGCAATCGTGCCCGGCATCCTCGCCCTGTATTACAGCGATGCGCAGTACTTGCTGATTATCCGGATCATTCGGATGTTGCGGATTTTCCGTGTGCTCAAGCTCAGCCCGTACCTCAAGCAAGCCAATTACTTGATGTCGGCGCTGCGTGGCAGCAAGCAGAAGATCGTCGTGTTTCTGGTCAGCGTGTGCACCCTGGTGACGGTGTTCGGCACCTTGATGTACGTGATCGAAGGCCCGGAACACGGCTTCACCAGCATTCCCAAAGGCATCTATTGGGCGATCGTCACGTTGACCACCGTGGGCTTCGGCGACATCGTGCCGAAGACCCCGCTGGGCCAGGTGATTTCGTCGCTGGTGATGATTACGGGTTACTCGATCATCGCCGTGCCGACGGGGATTTTCACCGCCGAACTGGCCAACGCCATGCGCGGCGAACAGCTGCAACACGACTGTCCGGTGTGCAAGAAAAACAGCCATGAACACGGCGCCGCGTTCTGTTCGCGATGCGGCAATGCTCTGTTCAAGAAACTGGAATAAGCAAAGAGCTTTTTAATCTTTAAACGACTATGCGTGCCCCGTTATAGTCAGTGGCAATTGAACATCACCCCCTGCTCCTACACAGATAAAACAAGGAATGCGCAGTGAAAAAACTCTTTGGCGCCTCACTTCTCGCCGCCGGCCTGTCCTTGGCCAACATCGCTCAGGCAGCCCCGACGCTGCTTAACGTTTCCTACGACGTGATGCGCGATTTCTACAAGGACTACAACACTGCGTTCCAGAAACACTGGCAAGCCGAGCACAACGAAAACATCACCGTGCAGATGTCATTCGGCGGTTCGAGCAAGCAAGCGCGTTCGGTGATCGACGGCCTGCCGGCTGACGTCATCACCATGAACATGGCCACCGATATCAACGCCCTCGCCGACAACGGCAAACTGGTCCCGGAGAACTGGGTCACCCGTCTGCCGAACAACAGCGCGCCGTTCACTTCGGCCACGGTGTTCATCGTCCGTAAAGGCAACCCGAAAGCCCTGAAAGACTGGCCGGATCTGCTCAAGGACGGCGTGCAAGTGATCGTGCCAAACCCGAAAACCTCGGGTAACGGTCGCTACACCTACCTGTCGGCGTGGGGTTATGTGCTGAAGAATGGCGGCGACGAGAACAAGGCCAAAGACTTCGTCGGCAAACTGTTCAAGCAAGCGCCGGTGCTCGATACAGGTGGCCGAGCAGCGACCACAACGTTCATGACCAACCAGATCGGCGACGTGCTGGTGACCTTCGAAAACGAAGCGGAGATGATTGCCCGCGAGTTTGGTCGTGATCAGTTTGAAGTGATCTATCCGAGCGTTTCGGCTGAGGCGGAGCCACCGGTTTCCGTGGTCGATAAAGTGGTCGACAAGAAAGGTTCGCGTGCGGCGGCAGATGAGTATCTGAAGTACCTGTGGTCGCCGCAAGGTCAGGAGATTGCGGCGGCAAACTACCTGCGTCCGCGTGATCCGGCGGTGTTGGCGAAGTACACCGACCGTTTCCCGAAAGTTGATTTCCTCTCGGTTGAGAAAACCTTTGGTGACTGGCGTACGGTGCAGAAGACTCACTTCAATGATGGTGGGGTTTTTGATCAGATTTATAGCGGGCAGTAAGGTTTAGGCTGACATGAAAAAGGCGACCCTCAGTGGTCGCCTTTTTTTGTGGCCGCTTGACCCTCACCCCAGCCCTCTCCCAGAGGGAGAGGGGGCCGACCGAGGTGTCTGGCGAGTTACATCGACCTGAAAGACCTTATCGATTATGGATTCACCACAGCAAGTTCAGGTCGGTGTACCTCTCAAGCATCCCCCAATCAGTCCCCTCTCCCTCCGGGAGAGGGTTAGGGTGAGGGGCTTCTACATCGGTGGCGTCACCCCATCCTTACCCGCTGAGATCGATTGCGCCGTCAACGTGCCATCCGCACTCTGCGTCACGAACGTAACGATCTTCACCCCAACCTTCAGCAAACTCCGATCCCCCGGCAGCAGATTGACGATCGGCACATCCTCCGGCACCAGAATCTTCTGCTGCCCGCCCTTGTAGTTCACCGTCAGCACCCGCCCGTTGCTCACCACCAGATCGCCAACACTGCCATTGGTCATGCTGCTGCCCTTGGCCAGATCGAACGGCCGATGCCCGTCGCCGCTACCCGCCAGCTCCGGCGGAAACACATGCACTTCCAGCGCCTTGAGCGTGCCATCCTCTTGCGGCATCGCCGCCGAACCGATGTAACTGCCGGGTTTGATGTCTTCGATATTGGCCAGGGTGACCGCGCGGACCTTGGTGTCGCCGGTCAACTGGATCACCACGTTCTCGCCACTGTTAACGTGGACTTTCAAGGTGTCGGCGCTGACCCCGGTGATCTCTCCGCGCACGCCAATGCGCATGCCGGGGGCATCAGCGGCCTGCACGCTCATCGCGCCCAGCAGGCTGATCAGGGCAATCGTTGCTATGTGGTGAAGCCTTTGACGAAACATTGCAATCCTCCAGTCATCAAGATTGAACAAGCCGATGCAAACATAAGCACGCTATCGAACAGGATGTAAGTGAATGTATCATCGACCCCCGACGGTCGGACGCAAGGTCCGCCGATGGATGACACGCCGCTAGCACCCGTTCATTCCGCAACGGAATAACTGATATCAACCGACGGCGTCTTCTGCCTTTGCGGATTAATCCTTAGCCTCACCGCATTCCCTTTCGCTGGATCGAGAAACCTTATGACCACCACCACTCACGCAATGACCCGAGGCATGGTGCTGCTGTTCGCCTTCTGCTGCGGCGCCATCGTTGCCAACATCTACTACGCACAGCCGATCATTGGCCTGATCGCGCCGGACATCGGTCTCTCCGACACCATGGCCAGCTTCATCGTCTCGCTGACGCAGATCGGTTATGCGCTGGGCCTGTTCTTCCTGGTGCCGCTGGGCGACCTGCTGGAGAACCGCCGATTGATGATCATCACCACCGTGGTGGCGATTGCCAGCCTGCTGGCAGCGGCATTTACCGATCAGCCGAATGTGTTTTTGCTGATCTCGTTGTTGGTCGGTTTCAGTTCGGTGTCGGTGCAGATTCTGATTCCTTTGGCCGCACACTTGGCGCCGGAAGAATCCCGTGGCCGGGTCGTCGGCGGGATCATGGGGGGTTTGCTGCTGGGTATTCTGTTGGCACGACCGGTGTCGAGCGTGGTGGCCGACCATTTGGGCTGGCGGGCGATGTTCATGATTGCCGCAGCGCTGATGGCAGCGATCAGCGTAGTGCTGGCGCTGACCGTGCCCAAGCGCCAACCGGATCATAGCGCCACCTACGTCCAACTGATCGGTTCGCTGTGGACACTCCTGCGCCAGCAACCGGTACTGCGCCAACGGGCGTTTTACCAAGGCTGCATGTTCGCCACGTTCAGCCTGTTCTGGACCGCCGTGCCGCTGGAACTGGCACGCAACCATGGTTTGTCGCAAAGCGAGATCGCGATCTTCGCCCTGGTCGGCGCCATCGGTGCCATCGCCGCACCGATCAGCGGACGCCTGGCCGACGCCGGCCACACCCGGATCGCTTCGCTACTGGCCATGATCTTCGCCAGCCTGAGCTTCCTGCCGGCGTTCATTCACCCCGCCTATAGCGTCATCGGCCTGGCCGTGACCGGCGTGGTGCTCGACTTCTGCGTGCAGATGAACATGGTCCTCGGCCAACGCGCAGTCTATTCGCTGGACGCGAAAAGCCGTGGCCGTCTGAACGCGCTATACATGACCAGCATCTTCATCGGCGGCGCCTTCGGCTCGTCGGTGGCCAGTGCGGTGTATGAGCATGGCGGCTGGTTGTGGATCGTGATTGTGGGGAGTGTGTTTCCGCTGTTGGCGTTGTTGCGGTTTTTGAGTGTTTCGCAGCGTGGTTCATTGGCAACGGCGTAAGGCAGCAAAAGCTTCGCGAGCAGGCTCGCTCCCACAGGTTATTCATTTAGCCTGGGGGAGCGATGAGGCTTAATATCGAACCAGCTTTTCCATCGCCGCATCGGCCAGAAAGGAGGAGCGGCTTTTGACGTTGTGCTCGCGCACATAACGATCGATGCGCTGAATCACATAACCGGGCAGCGTTACGTTGACCTTCTCGGTCTTGCCGAGATAGGGCGAAATATCCAGTTCCAGCATGCCCCAGCCCATGTCGGCAAAGTCCGGATTACTGCGATGAGCGGATGCCGAAGTCGGCATAGGAATCGACTCCCCGTCCGCCGCAATCTCCTGCAGCATGATGTGGGCGACTTCGACCGCCGCCTTGTAGGCATCTTCAAAGCTATCCCCTGCTGTAACGGCGCCGGGAATATCGGGGATCTGAATACCGATGGCAGTGTTCTCGTCTCCCCACTCGATACAGATTGGATATTGCATTACGGATCTCCTTCGAAACTGGCTGGCGGGTTGTATAACCCGGCACGCCTCCTGATGCTTTTGACCGCTCCCAACGGCAAATCCTTTTTCAGATGTGGGACGGGAATCGTGTACGGGTTGTATCGGTGCTTGAAGATGTGATGACTGCCGGTGACCCGATCCAGCGTCCAGCCTGCCTCCTCCAGCTCCTTGATCAATAGCCTGCTCTGCACCAACCGCCTCCTTGCCTAGGCCTCACAAAAATAACTCTAGGGTTATATTTACTCAAGCACAGAAATTGGCAGAACGACGTCTGGTTGTTTTACAGGGTGTGATTGAAACTGCTAAACCCTGAGCGCTGTTCAGCACTTCCATGAGCAATTTCTGTGAGAACCCAACAGGCACACAGCAAAACGGCGATCCAAAGATCGCCGTTTTCATTCACTGCCCGAACTGCTTGCCCAATCCCGGCGGCACGCCGTGGATGTTGGTGTCTTCCCACGGGCCGTTGGGGCTGACGGCGCGGCTCCAGCCGTTGTTCCAGCGGTAGTAGGTGCGCTGGCGGTAGAAGGTGTTGGTCTGGTCGTCGAGGACGTAGACGCCGAGTTTCTGGTCCCAGTGGCTGTTGCCGCCCGGTGGTGGGGCGAAGCTGGCTGAGGTGCGCGGAACCGGTTTGGCCGGTTTCGCCGGGATGCTTTTGCCTGGGGTCGGCGAAGTCGATGGGGTCGGGCTTGGCTGCGACGGTGGGATTGGCGGCAGGTTGGTGGTCGGTTCCGGTCGTTGCACCGCACATGCACTCAAGCCCAGGGCCAGTGTGAGGACTGTGATTCGGGCGATGGTGTGCATGGCGGTGCTTTCCTGTTGTGTCCGGCTATTTGTCCGGGCTGTCGATGGTCAGTTTTTGTAGCGCAGTGGTGCTGCTGGCCAGAGGGCCGCTGCGACCGACCCACTCGCCGGCAGTCGGTTGGCCGGCGCGGGAGATGCGCGCAACCAGTTGGACTTCAGGGAAGTTCGACAGTTTCAACTGCGGCATCATTGCGTCGGCATCGCCCAGCTCGACGGTCACCGGCAGATCGGCCACGGTCAGGCGTTTGGCGGCCAGCGGGGCCGGTGGGCCAGAGGTGGCGCGAGCGAAGATGAACACGCTGTCACCCGGTTGCACTTTGCTTCTGAGTTCGCTGGCCAGATCGACGCTGACTTTCAACAGCGCGGCTTTCGCGGCTACCGGTGCCTGAGCAACCTTGCCACCGCTGGCTTCCAGACGTTCGGCGGCGCGTTTGATCCCGCCTTGCAGCGCGGCGCGGGAGCTATCCTCAGGCGGCAGTTGCGCCAGCAGACGGTTCCAGTAATCGATGGCTTCCTGATAACGCTCGCCTTCAAACGCAGCGATACCGAGCAAACCAAGGCTGGTGACTTCTTTCGGATCAGCCTTCAGCGCTTCGTCGGTCAGCGCCTGAATTTTCGTCGACCACTTCTTGCCGTCAGCAAAATACTGCGCCTGCGCCCACTGACCGAGCAGCTCCGGCTGACGACCGGCCAGGTTGGCGGCGCGTTCGAACATCTTCGCCGCGTCCGCCGGACGCTCTTGCGCCATGTAGGTACGACCGAGGAAATACAGGCCTTCGGCAGAATCCGGTTGCGCCGCAACAGCACGTTCCAGACGCTGAGTCATTTCTTCCATCGACTGCGGTGCCTGGGCAAATTCGCGGGTCAGCTCGACTTTGTCGGCAGCGCCGAAGTGCATATACAGACCCAGGCCCAACACCGGCACAAGCACAGCGGCCAACAGCGGCAAGGGTTTACCCAGTCGGGAAACCCGTGGCGCGCTGACGCCTTCGGTATCCGCCAGCAACTCACGCGCAGCCTCCGCACGACCGCTGTCCATTTGCGCCGCGTCGAGCACACCTTCAGCCTGTTGCGCTTGCAACTCGGCGACACGCTCCTGATACAACGCAACGTTCAGGGCAGTACGATCCTCTTCACGCTGGGCGCGACGCTCACGCAAAACCGGGATCAGCAGAAAACTCAGGGCGACCAGAAGCAACAGCCCTGCGGCAAGCCAGAAATCAATCATTCTTGGTTTTTATCCAACAGTTGGTCGAGGCGCTGACGCTCTTCGCTGGACAGCGCTTGCGGAGTCTCGGCACGCTGGCCGCGACGACGACGGACGATCACCGCGATCACCACGACACCACCGAGCAGCAGCCCGGCCGGGCCGAACCACAGCAACGCCGTTTTGGCATTGAGCGCCGGTTTGTAGCGGACGAAATCACCGTAGCGATCAACCATGAAATCGATGATCTGCTGGTTGTCCTTGCCCTCACCGAGCATGCGGAAAATCTCTTTGCGCAGGTCAGCGGCAATCGGCGCGTTGGAGTCGGCGATGTCCTGGTTCTGGCACTTGGGGCAGCGCAGTTCCTTGGTCAGTTCACGGAAACGCTCGCGATCACCTTCTTTGGCAAACTCGTAAGTATCGATGGCCGCATGGGCCACACCGACCAGACTAAAGCCCAATACGGCAGCGGCTAAAAAGCGCTTCATGGCTTGGCCTCATCGACCAGCGCCTGATACTTGGCGGCGAGTTTTTCGCGCCAGACCTGCTCGTCGATCACGCCGACATATTTATCGCGGATGATGCCCTTGGCGTCGATGAAAAAGGTTTCCGGCGCGCCGTAGACGCCGAGGTTCAGACCCAGCGAGCCTTCATCGTCACGGATATCCAGCGCGTACGGATTGTGGAATTCGGCCAGCCACTTCAAGGCATCGGCGTTGGTGTCCTTGTAGTTGATGCCGTAGATCACCACGCCACGCTCGGCGAGTTTGTTCAGCACCGGATGCTCGACCCGGCAGGAAATGCACCAGGTGCCCCAGACATTGACCAGTGCCGGTTTGCCGAGAATGTCAGCCTTGGTCAGGTTCTTGTCGCCCTGCACGTTTGGCAGGGAAAACTCCGGGAACGGCTTGTTGATCATCGCCGACGGCAGTTCCGCCGGATCGAGGTACAGCCCGCGATAAAGAAACACCGCCACCAGCAGGAAAATCGCCAGTGGCACCAGCATCAACCAACGTCTCATGCCGCCGCTCCCGTCATGCCCAGTGCTTCACGCACCTTAGCTTTCACTTTGACCCGATAACGTCGATCCAGCGCCGCCAGCAAGCCACCGAACCCGGTGAGCAAACCGCCGAACCAGATCCAGCGCACGAACGGTTTGACGTGCACCCGCACCGCCCACGCGCCGTTGTCCAGCGGTTCACCGAGGGCGACGTAAAGGTCACGGGTGAAGCCGGCATCGATTCCGGCTTCGGTCATCACCGAGTTCTGCACGGTGTACAGACGTTTTTCCGGGTGCAGCACGCTGATTTCCTTACCGTCACGAATGACCCGAATCGTGCCTTTGTCCGACGTGAAGTTCGGCCCTTCGAAGTGCTTGGCGCCTTCGAAGACGAAGTGATAACCGGCCAGGTCCATCGACTCGCCCGGCGCCAGACGCAGGTCGCGTTCGGCACTGTTCTGACTCGACAACACCACGCCCAGCGCACACACGGCGATGCCGAGGTGGGCAATCTGCATGCCCCAATAACTGCGGGTCAGGGTTGGCAAGCCTTTGATCAAACCTTTGTGGCGGGTCTTGTCGACGATGTCGCGCACGCCCGCGAGCAATACCCAAGCGGCGAGCAGGAAGGTTGCGATCACTGCCCAGTTGAAATCGCCGTAAGCGACGCCGGCCACCACGGCCAGCGCGACGCTGCCGAGCAGCACTGGCGTCAGCATGCTGGCCAGCCATTTCACCGGGGTGTCTTTCCAGCGCACGATCACACCGACCGCCATCACCATCATCAGCAACGCCATCAACGGAATGAACAGCGCATTGAAGTACGGCGGGCCGACCGACATTTTGGCGCCGCTGAGGGCATCGAGAATCAGCGGGTACAGCGTGCCGAGCAGAATCATCGACGCGGCCACCACCAGCACCAGGTTGTTGCCCAGCAATAGGGTTTCCCGCGACCACAGGTTGAAACCGACCTGACTCTTGACCACTGGCGCGCGCAGGGCGAACAGCGTCAGCGAGCCGCCAACCACGAACAACAGGAAGATCAGGATGAACACGCCACGCTCAGGATCGGAGGCAAATGCGTGCACCGAAGTCAGCACGCCAGAACGTACGAGGAACGTCCCAAGCAGGCTCAGCGAAAACGCGGCAATCGCCAGCAACACCGTCCAGCTCTTGAACACGCCACGTTTTTCCGTGACCGCCAGCGAGTGGATCAGTGCGGTGCCGACCAGCCAAGGCATGAACGAGGCGTTTTCCACCGGGTCCCAGAACCACCAGCCACCCCAGCCGAGTTCGTAATAGGCCCACCACGAACCGAGGGTGATGCCGATGCCGAGGAACGCCCAGGCAACGATGGTCCATGGCCGCGACCAGCGCGCCCACGCGGCATCGAGTCGACCGCCCATCAAAGCGGCAATGGCGAAGGCGAACGCCACCGAAAAGCCGACGTAACCCATGTACAACATCGGCGGGTGAACGATCAGGCCGATGTCTTGCAGCAAGGGGTTGAGGTCAGCGCCATTGCTGGGCATTTGCGGCAGGATGCGTTTGAACGGGTTGGACGTGAGGATCAGAAACAGCAGGAAACCGGTGCTGATCATGCCCATCACCGCCAGAACGCGGGCGAGCATCACCTGCGGCAACTGCCGGGAGAACACCGACACCGCGAAGGTCCAGCCACCGAGAATCAGTGCCCACAGCAGCAATGAACCTTCGTGGGCACCCCACACCGCGCTGAATTTGTAATACCACGGCAAAGCGGTATTGGAGTTGTTCGCCACATACGCGACGGAGAAGTCATCGGTCATGAACGCGTAGGTCAAAATGCCAAACGCAAACAGCAAAAAGGCAAACTGCCCCCACGCGGCGGGCTGGGCCAGACTCATCCAGAAACGGTCGCCGCGCCAGGCACCGACCAATGGCACCACGGCCTGCACCAGCGCAAAACACAGCGCCAGAATCATCGCCAGATGACCCAACTCAGGAATAAAAATCGCCGACGTCATCGATCAACCCTCCTTCGCAGGCGTTTGTGCGGACTGACCGCTGTCTTTCAAGGCTTTGGTCACTTCCGGCGGCATGTACTTCTCATCGTGCTTGGCCAGCACTTCATCGGCCACCACCACGCCATCGGCGTTGAGCTTGCCGAGGGCGACGATGCCCTGCCCTTCGCGGAACAAGTCCGGGAGGATGCCGCGGTAGGCGATGGTCACGGATTTATTGAAGTCAGTGACGACGAATTTGACGTCCAACGAATCCTTCGAGCGCTGCAACGAACCAGCCTCAACCATGCCGCCGGCGCGGATGCGCGTGTCTTGCGGTGCTTCGCCGTTGGCGATCTGCGTCGGGGTGTAGAACAGATTGATGTTCTGCTGCAGGGCGCTGAGGGCCAGGCCGACGGCAGCGCCGACCCCGACCAGAATGGCCAGAATGATGATCAGACGTTTCTTGCGCAGCGGATTCACTTGCCGTTCTCCCGGCGCAGACGACGCGCCTCTTGTTGCAGATAGCGCTTGCGGGCCGCAATCGGCGCCACCACGTTGAGGATCAGCACCGCCAGACAGATGCCGTAGGCCGACCAGACATACAGGCCATGATGGCCCATGGCGAGGAAGTCGCCGAATGAAGCAAAACTCATCGAGCGGCCTCCAGACTGTGCTGCACTTCTTCTTTCACCCAACTGGCGCGGGCCTCACGCTTGAGCACTTCGAGGCGCATGCGCAGCAACAGCACGGCGCCGAAGAAACAGTAGAAACCCAGCACGGTCAGCAACAGCGGCAGCCACATTTCCGCCGGCATCGCCGGTTTTTCCGTGAGGGTGAAGGTCGCGCCCTGGTGCAGGGTGTTCCACCACTCCACCGAGTATTTGATAATCGGGATGTTGATCACGCCGACGATGGCCAGCACCGCGCAGGCTTTGGCGGCGCTGTCGCGGTTGCTGATGGCATTGCCCAGCGCGATCACGCCGAAATACAGGAACAGCAGAATCAGCATCGAGGTCAGGCGCGCGTCCCAGACCCACCACGAACCCCAGGTCGGTTTGCCCCAGATCGCCCCGGTGACCAGCGCCACGGCGGTCATCCACGCGCCGATCGGTGCGGCGCATTGCAGGGCGACGTCGGCCAGTTTCATCTTCCACACCAACCCCACAACACCGCACACCGCCAGCATCACGTAGATCGACTGAGCGAGCAACGCGGCGGGTACGTGGATGTAGATGATGCGAAAGCTGTTGCCTTGCTGATAATCCGGCGGCGCAAAGGCCAGGCCCCAAATGACGCCGACGCCGATCAGCAGCAACGCTGCGATGCTCAGCCACGGCAAGAACTTGCTGCTGATGCCGTAAAACCACTTGGGCGAGCCGAGCTTGTGAAACCAGGTCCAGTTCATACTGTTTCCATCACGGGTGCCGCTCATCGGTGTGAGCAGTCTCAGGGTCTTTGCTGGTTAAATTTTAACCAGACCTCATTATTCGCCGACGCTGATCTTCAGGCCAGCAGCTATTGCAAAGGGTGTCAGGGTGATCGCCAGGGCGGTCAGGCTACCCAGCCACAGCAGATACCCGGTCGCCGGCATGCCTTGGAGGGCTGCCTGCAAGGCGCCACTGCCAAGGATCAACACCGGGATGTACAACGGCAGGATCAGCAGCGCCAGCAACAGGCCGCCACGCTTCAAACCGACCGTCAGCGCCGCGCCCACCGCGCCGAGCAAGCTCAGCACCGGTGTTCCCAGCAGCAACGAAAGCAGCAAAACCGGCAGACAGGCGGCAGGCAAACCGAGCATCAACGCCAGCAGCGGTGAGAGCAGAACCAGTGCCAGACCGGAGAAGAGCCAGTGTGCCAGCACCTTGGCCAAGACCAGAAGTGGCAGCGGGTGCGACGAAAGGACCCACTGTTCCAGGGATCCGTCTTCGAAATCACTGCGGAACAGCCCGTCCAGCGAGAGCAGGACCGACAACAGCGCCGCCACCCAGACTAACCCGGGGGACAGGTTTTGCAACACTTGAGTTTCCGGGCCGACGGCCAGCGGGAACAACGCGATGACGATGGCGAAGAAAATCAGCGGATTGGCCAGTTCCGCCGGGCGGCGAAACAGCAGTCGGGATTCACGGGCAACCAGCAGGCCAAACACACTCATACTGCCCAGTTCCCCAGATCGATGTCGCGATAACCGGCCGGCATCCGGCTCAACGTGTGGTGCGTGGTCAACACCACCAGACCACCGCGTTCGCAGTGCCCGGCCAGATGTTCTTCGAGCTGCGCCACGCCTTGCTTGTCCAGCGCGGTGAACGGCTCATCGAGAATCCACAACGGCGGGCTTTCCAGATACAGGCGTGCCAACGCCACGCGGCGTTGTTGACCGGCAGACAGGCTGTGGCAGGGAACATCTTCGAAACCGCGCAATCCTACAGCTGCCAGCGCTTGCCAGATGGCCTCGCGTTCGGCGGGATGATGCAGGGCGCAGAGCCACGACAGATTCTCTTCCGGGGTCAGCAAATCCTTGATCCCGGCGGCGTGGCCGATCCACAGCAGGTTGCGGGCGAGTTCGCTGCGTTGTTCGGTCAGCGGCTGGCCATTGAGCAGGACTTGTCCGGCGGTCGGCTGCATCAGCCCGGACAACAGACGCAAAAGGCTGGTCTTGCCGCTGCCGTTGGGTCCGCTGATCTGCACCATATCGCCACTGGCGAGTCTCAATTCGAGATTTTCGAAGAGCAGCCGCAGATCACGTTCACACGCGAGGGCAACGGTTTGCAGGACAGGACTGGTCAAGGGATCACGGGCCTTATACGGTTCAAGTCGGCTCTGGCGCGGCCGTTAAAGAGATGCAGCATAGATGCATTGACGGCTCGATCTAGAGAGCTGGGTCAAACAATTGCTATGTTTTTTATTCGAAGCGCAAGACGGGCGGCATTATACATGTCGTGCCTTACTCTCAAGAGTGCATTTTCCTCAGGTTGTGTCCGCGTATGACAGGCGAAATGAACATCCTTCCGCTCCCGCCCACCACCCCGGCGACCGTTCGCCCGCAGGTCGGTGAGCTGCTCAAGCTGCTGACCCCGGTCGAAGGCCTGATCGGCGCCGGGCAAAGCGCCAAAGCCGAGGTGTTGTCGCTCAAGCAGGCGGATCAGACCTTTCAGTTATTGCTCAAGGTGACCGTCGACGGCGGACGCCAGACCACTGTGCAGGCGACCAGCAATCTGCCGTTACCCCAAGGCACCAGTCTGGCGATCACTCAGCCCTCGGCGGGCAATCTGGCGATTACCGTGCAGCAGGCGATTGCCAGCAGCGTCGCCACCCTCACCCGCATCGACACCGCGCAATTGCCGGTCGGTACGCTGCTGCAAGGCAAAGTGCTGACCTCGCAGGCGCTGCCGCAGACGCCGGGGCAGGCAGCGGTGTTCCGCTCCTTGGTCAGTTTGCTCAACACCGCGCAGAGCGGCAGCACACTGACCATCGACAGTCCACAGCCGCTGCGCATCGGCACTTTGCTGTCGGCGTTGGTCGAAGATGCACAAACTCTCAAGTTTCTGCCGATGAGCAGCCGCCAGGAACAACTGGCCGTCAGTCAGCAACTGCTCGGCCAGCAAAGTCGTCAGGCTTCCCTGATAGGGTTGCTGAATGCTTTGCAGAATCTGCCGAGCGATACCGATCAGACATCGCAGAATTTGCGCGCAGTGGTCGACAAACTCCTTGCCAGCCTCCCGGACGTGCAACAACTGAGCACCGCCAAAGGCGTCGCACTGGCGCTGGCCAACAGCGGCGCATTCCTTGAAGCCAAACTGCTGACCGGACAAACTCCGACGCTGGCCCCGGACATGAAGGCCGATCTGCTCAAGCTGATCGCGCAGCTGACTCCGGGCCTGCCGAGCAGCACCAGTTTCAACGCGATCATCGCCGCCAACACCCTGGCGCAAGCACTGCCGAGTTTCGTCCGTAACGCCCTCGGCATGCTCGGCCAGGTCAGCGCCAAACCTGTGCCGAGCAGCTTCCCGCTGCCCGAGCGTTTGCTGCAAAGCCTGGACGGCGAAGGCGATCTGGAACAGTTGTTGCGCCTCGCCGCCGCTGCGGTATCGCGCCTGCAAAGCCATCAACTATCAAGTCTGGAGCAGACCGGCGTTACCGACGATGGGCGTCTGCTCAGCACCTGGCAGCTGGAAATCCCCATGCGCAACCTGCAGGACATCGTGCCGTTGCAGGTCAAGTTCCAGCGTGAAGAAGCGCCGGAGCGCGAACCGCAGCCGAACGAGCGCCGCGACGAGCGCGAGCCCAAGCAACAACTGTGGCGCGTCGATCTGGCGTTCGACATGGAACCGCTCGGGCCGATGCAGATTCAGGCGCAACTGATCGCCGGCAGCCTGTCCAGCCAACTGTGGGCCGAACGGCCGTACACCGCTGACCTGATCGAAAACAACCTGTTCGCTCTGCGCCAGCGCCTGCTCGATCGCGGGCTCAACGTCGGCGACATCGACTGCCACCTCGGCACCCCGCCGCAAGGCAACCAAACCCGTCTCGAACACCGCTGGGTCGACGAAACCGCATGAACGATTCCACTGCCCCACGCCAGGCCATCGCCCTCAAATACGACGGCAACCACGCCCCGACCCTCACCGCCAAGGGTGACGACGAACTGGCCGAAGAAATCCTGCGCATTGCTCGCGATTGCGAAGTGCCGATTTACGAGAATGCTGAATTGGTGCGCTTGCTGGCGCGGATGGAACTGGGCGACAGCATTCCTGAAGAGCTGTATCGCACGATCGCCGAGATCATCGCGTTTGCGTGGAATCTGAAGGGGAAATTCCCCGAGGGGCAGGATCCGAATGCGCCGATGGTCGAGAAGGACGTCACCGATCGCGGGGATGATTACTGAGACTTCGAAGACGCCTTCGCGAGCAGGCTCGCTCCCACATTAGACCGAGATCGAATGTGGGAGCGAGCCTGCTCGCGAATGGCTATTTCAGCGTGACCGCAATGATCAGTTCTTGTGAAGTTTGCGCATCAACTCCGCCTCAGCCTGGGTCAACCCGCAGGACTGAGTCAGTTCATCAACGCTCGCGCCCATGCCCACCAGTTTCGCCGCTTGGGCGAACGACAGGCTCGATGGATCGCGCTGCTCCAGCGCAACAATCTTGTCCGGCAACGGCCCGACTACCGCCCGCAACTCATGCAGAGCTTCGCCCATGCGCACGTTGCCGTTCTGGTAATCGTCGACACGCTTGGCCAGGTCCTTGATGCGCTGATCACGCAGCGCATCGCCCTGAGCCTGTTGCGCAGCGATGACCCGCTGCGCCTTGATGTACGACACAAACATTGCCAGCGTGCCTGCCCAGAAGAGGAACAGGACAATGACCGCGACCTCGAGAATCAATCAGATATTCTCCAGGTCCGACCATTCTTCTTCGCTCATCATCTTGTCCAGCTCGACCAGGATCAGCAACTCGTTGTTCTTGTTGCACACGCCCTGGATGAACTTGGCCGACTCTTCATTGCCGACGTTCGGCGCCGTCTCGATTTCCGACTGACGCAGGTAAACCACTTCGGCCACGCTGTCGACCATGATGCCGACGACTTGCTTGTCGGCTTCGATGATGACGATACGGGTGTTGTCGCTGATCTCGCCGCTGTTCAGGCCGAAGCGCTGACGGGTGTCGATCACGGTGACCACGTTACCGCGCAGGTTGATGATGCCCAGCACGTAGCTTGGCGCGCCCGGCACCGGAGCGATCTCGGTGTAGCGCAGCACTTCCTGCACGCGCATCACGTTGATGCCGTAGGTTTCGTTATCCAGTTTGAAGGTCACCCATTGCAGGATCGGATCTTCAGAACCTTTTGCATTCGTCGCCTGACTACTCATACCCTGACCCCTCGAAAAAACCGCTCTGAGCGGTGTGTGTTCTGTGTGGCGGCATTCAACAATGCCGTCGCCTGATTGTTATGTCGGCTGCTATGTCGGTTTATGTAGCGGCTTGTGGCCGCCGAAGTGCTTTGCCCCACCGCTGGCGATCAACTCGGCCAGTGCGGAAACGTCAAGCAATGCACACATGTGCTCAATCACGGTGCCGGCGAGCCATGGCCGCTGACCCCGGTGACTTCTCCATTTGATTTCATTCGGGTCCAGACGCAACGAGCGGCTGACCTGATGCACCGCCAGGCCCCACTCGTAACCTTGTACCGAAATCACGTACTGCAAGCCCTGACGGAAGTCATCGCGATAGCGATCCGGCATGACCCAGCGCGCGGTGTCCAAGACTTTCAGGTTGCCGGCCTGGCTCGGCAGGATCCCGAGGAACCATTCCGGCTGACCGAACAACGGCGTCAGCTCGTGGCCGGCCAGTGAGTAGATCGAGCCGAGGCATACCAGCGGCACGGCCAGCGTCAGGCCGGCGACGTCGAACAGCAGGCATTCGAACGCTTCAGAGGCCCAGGCCGGGCGGCCATCGGTTTCTACCGGTGGCGGCGTGTTGTTCGGCGGCAGATGCACTTCGACCAATGGCGGCACCAGCGTTTGCTCGACGGGTGCGGGTGCAACCGGAGCCGGAGCCGGTTCGACCACGGCCGGTTCCGGCGCGGTTTTCAGCAACTGGGTTTGCAGCAACGGCGCGAGCGTCGAGACTGGCGCGCGAACCGGCTCGGTTTCTTCAATCAATGCAACCGGCGCTTTCGCCACAGGTGCAACGGCAGGCGCGACAACGGACGCAGCAGGCCTGGCCGCTTTCTGTGCGTCACGCGCCTGCTCTTCCAGTACCGCTGCCTGGAACTCGTCCAGCGCCTCGCTGCTTTCCACAACTTCAGGCTGCGCCTCAATGACCGGCGGCAGTTCCTCAGGAATGTCCTGCAGCAAATTATCCAGATAAGACTGCAGCGCCAATTGCGGACGCGATGTGAGCTTGATTGGGCGGTTCATCGGCCAACAGCGCCAGACAGGGAAACCGCGTCGCCTGCTTCGCGAGCAGGCTCGCTCCCACAGGATTTGTGCAAGTCAGGCATGCGTGATCGGGACAGGTTCATCTCAAGCCACCTGCGGAACAAGTTGTTGCGCCAACAGATGCTTGAGCAGCGCGCGATACGCCAGCACGCCACGGCTCTTGCCGTCGAATTGCGAAGGCGTGACACCGGCACGGCTGGCGTCGCGCAGACGGGTATCGACCGGGATATAACCCTGCCAGATTTCGTCGGGGAATTTGTCACGCAGCACACGCAAGGTGTGCATCGATGCCTGCGTACGGCGATCGAACAGGGTCGGCACGATGCTGAACGGCAGCGCCTGTTTGCGCGAGCGGTTGATCATCGCCAGGGTGTTGACCATGCGCTCCAGACCTTTGACGGCCAGGTGTTCGGTCTGCACCGGGATCACCAGTTGCTGGCTCGCCGCGAGGGCGTTGACCATCAGCACGCCGAGCAACGGCGGGCTGTCGATCACCGCGTAATCGAAGTCCTGCCACAGCTGCGCCAGACTCTTGGCGATCACCAGACCCAGACCACTCTGCCCCGGCGACTGACGCTCAAGGGTTGCCAATGCGGTGCTCGACGGTAGCAGGGAAATGCGTTCGTCGCTGGTCGACAACAGCAATTGCCCCGGCAGGCCTTGCGGCACGCTGCCCTTGTGCAGAAACAGGTCGTAATTGCTGTGTTCCAGGCTGTCGGGGTCGTAGCCGAAATAGCTGGTCATCGAGCCGTGCGGGTCGAGATCGACCACAACCACGCGCTTGCCCGCCTCGGCCAGCAATCCGGCTAAAGCGATGGAAGATGTGGTTTTACCGACACCACCCTTTTGATTGGCGACTGCCCAGACTCTCATTCAGTTCGTTCCTCCCGGCCGATATGCTCGACCGAGACATAGCTCAGCGTGTTAATGCGGGTGACGGAGAATTGACGGCACTCTCGCGTCCCGGCGTCTTGACCGGGGTCGGTGCAGTTTGTGTGCCAGCACGCTTCAACGCAGCGTCCGGTTGCGCATTGGCGGTTCCGGTGCCCGTGAGACTGCGACGTACATCGAGATTGCGCGACACCACCAGAACCACCCGGCGGTTTTTCCCCCGGCCTTCAGCGGTAGCGTTGTTGGCCACCGGTTGAAACTCGCCGTAACCCACCGACGCCAATCGGCCAGGGTTCACACCCTGCATGGCCAGCATGCGCACGATGCTCGCCGACCGCGCCGAGGACAGTTCCCAGTTGGTCGGGTACTGCGCGGTGCGGATCGGCTGATCATCGGTGAAGCCTTCGACGTGAATCGGGTTGTCGAACGGTTTCAGAATCGCTGCAACCTTGTCGATGATGTTGAAGGCAATGTCGCTCGGCATGGCATCGCCACTGCCGAACAACAGGCTGGAATTGAGTTCGATCTCGACCCACAGCTCGTTGCCACGCACAGTCATCTGGTTGGAACTGATCAAGTCGCCGAACGCAGCGCTGATGTCATCGGCGATGCTTTTCAGCGGATCGCTGGCGCCGGCGATACCGGCGTCGATCTGCTCGGCGTCCTTGACCAGCGGCTTGGCCGGGGTCACGGTTTTCGGCCGCTCGTCACCAATCGGAATCGGCTTGAGCGCGCGGTCGGAGTCCTTGAAGACCCCGACCAGCGCTTCTGAAATCTCTTTGTACTTGCCTTCGTTGATCGACGAAATCGAGTACATGACCACGAAGAACGCGAACAGCAACGTGATGAAGTCAGCGTAGGAAACCAGCCAGCGTTCGTGGTTTACATGCTCTTCCTGGTGGCGACGACGTGCCATGAGGTTATTCCCTTAATCCATGAAGCCTTGCAGCTTCAACTCAATGGAGCGAGGGTTTTCACCTTCGGCGATCGACAAAATGCCTTCCAACAACATTTCGCGATAACGCGACTGCCGCAACGCGATTGACTTCAATTTGGCTGCCACCGGCAGCAGGATCAGGTTGGCACTGGCCACACCATAGATGGTCGCGACGAAAGCCACAGCAATGCCGCTGCCCAACTGGGTCGGATCAGCAAGATTGCCCATCACGTGGATCAGGCCCATCACCGCGCCGATGATGCCGATGGTCGGCGCGTAGCCGCCCATGCTTTCGAAGACTTTCGCGGCTTCGATGTCGCGGGCTTCCTGGGTGTAGAAATCCACTTCGAGGATGCTGCGAATCGCTTCCGGCTCGGCACCGTCGACCAACAGTTGCAGGCCTTTGCGCGAGTAGTTGTCCGGTTCGGCATCGGCCACGCCTTCCAGACCCAACAAACCTTCCTTGCGTGCGGTGAGGCTCCAGTTGACCACGCTATCAATGCCGCCGGCCAAGTCCACACGCGGCGGGAAGAAGATCCACGCCAGAATCTGCATGGCGCGTTTGAACGCGCTCATCGGCGATTGCAGCAGTGCGGCACCGATGGTGCCGCCCAGTACGATCAATGCCGCCGGGCCGTTGGCCAGCGCACCGAGGTGACCACCCTCAAGGTAGTTACCACCGATGATGGCGACGAACGCCATGATGATCCCGATAAGGCTTAGAACATCCATCAGATACACGCCTCGACAATGTGTTTGCCGATGTCGTCGAGGCTGTATACCGCGTCGGCGAGGTCGGCTTTGACGATGGCCATCGGCATGCCGTAGATCACACAACTGGCTTCATCCTGCGCCCACACGGCACTACCGCCCTGCTTGAGCAGACGCGCGCCTTCACGGCCGTCGGCGCCCATACCGGTCAGTACGACCGCCAGAACTTTGTCGCCGTAGGATTTCGCCGCCGAACCGAAGGTGATGTCCACGCACGGCTTGTAGTTCAGACGCTCGTCGCCCGGGAGGATTTTCACCGCGCCACGGCCATCGATCATCATTTGCTTGCCACCAGGAGCGAGCAACGCCAGGCCCGGACGCAGGATGTCGCCATCCTCGGCTTCCTTGACGCTGATGCGGCACAGCTTGTCGAGACGCTCGGCAAACGCCTTGGTGAACGCTGCCGGCATGTGCTGGATCAGCACGATCGGCGCCGGAAAGTTCGCTGGCAACTGAGTCAGCACGCGTTGCAGGGCAACCGGGCCGCCCGTCGACGTACCAATGGCAACCAGTTTGTAGGCTTTGCGTTTCGGTGCCGGCGACGAAGCGCTGGCAGCCGGAGCACGGCTTGGAGCAGGTGCATGCACAGGCGCGGGTGCCGGACGTGCCGGTGCGCTGGTGCTGTGGCTGCTGAAGCTGGATGGCGCCGGAGCCGGTGCAGGCGTTGGCGCTGCGGCTGGAGCCGGTGCGCTATAAGCACTGAAACGACGATTACTGCGCGAGATGCTATGCACCTTCTCGCACAGCAATTGCTTGACCTTCTCGGGATTGCGCGAGATGTCTTCGAAATTCTTCGGCAGGAAATCCACCGCGCCGGCGTCCAGCGCATCGAGGGTGACCCGGGCGCCTTCGTGGGTCAGCGAGGAGAACATCAACACCGGGGTCGGGCAGCGCTGCATGATGTGCCGCACTGCCGTGATGCCATCCATCATCGGCATCTCGTAGTCCATGGTGATCACGTCCGGCTTGAGTGCCAGCGCCTGATCGATCGCCTCTTTACCGTTGGTGGCGGTGCCGACCACCTGAATGCTCGGATCCGCTGAAAGAATTTCCGAGACGCGGCGGCGGAAAAAACCCGAATCGTCCACCACCAGGACTTTGACTGCCATAAACACTCCATTAGGTGCAGCGGGACGTTGTCGCCCCGCCGCCCCGGATTCAAATACGCCGTGCGGCGTAACGCTTGAGCATGCTTGGAACATCGAGAATCAGCGCGATGCGGCCGTCACCCGTGATGGTGGCGCCGGACATGCCCGGAGTGCCCTGCAGCATTTTGCCCAATGGCTTGATGACCACTTCTTCCTGACCGACCAGTTGATCGACGACGAAGCCGATCCGCTGGGTGCCCACCGAAAGGATCACCACGTGGCCTTCACGCTGCTCTTCGTGAGCGGCGGAGCTGACCAGCCAGCGCTTGAGGTAGAACAATGGCAGCGCCTTGTCCCGCACGATCACCACTTCCTGACCGTCGACGACGTTGGTGGTCGACAGGTCGAGGTGGAAGATTTCGTTGACGTTGACCAGCGGGAACGCAAACGCCTGATTGCCGAGCATCACCATCAGGGTTGGCATGATCGCGAGGGTCAGCGGCACCTTGATGACGATCTTCGAGCCTTGGCCCTTGGTCGAGTAGATGTTGATCGAACCGTTGAGCTGGGAAATCTTGGTCTTCACCACGTCCATGCCGACGCCACGGCCGGAGACGTCGGATATCTCGGTCTTGGTCGAGAAACCCGGGGCGAAAATCAGGTTGTAGCACTCGGTGTCGCTGAGGCGATCGGCCGCGTCCTTGTCCATCACACCGCGTTTAACCGCGATGGCGCGCAGGACGTTCGGGTCCATGCCTTTGCCGTCATCGGAAATCGACAGCAGGATATGGTCGCCCTCTTGCTCGGCCGCCAGAACAACACGACCACCACGGGCCTTGCCCGACGCTTCGCGTTCTTCCGGCGACTCGATGCCGTGGTCGACGGCGTTGCGCACCAAGTGGACCAGCGGGTCGGCCAGGGCCTCGACAAGGTTTTTGTCGAGGTCGGTTTCTTCACCCACCAGTTCCAGGTTGATCTCTTTCTTGAGCTGACGCGCGAGGTCACGAACCAGGCGCGGGAAGCGCCCGAAGACCTTCTTGATCGGCTGCATCCGCGTCTTCATGACGGCAGTCTGCAAGTCAGCCGTGACCACGTCGAGGTTCGACACGGCCTTTTGCATGGCTTCATCGCCGCTGTTCAGACCCAGGCGCACCAGACGGTTACGCACCAGCACCAGCTCGCCGACCATGTTCATGATTTCGTCGAGACGTGCAGTGTCGACGCGCACGGTGGTTTCGGCTTCGCTTGCCGGTTTTTCCGGTGGCGGTGTTGCCGGCGCACGGGCCGGAGCCGGTGCAGCAGCGGCAGCCGGTTTTGGCGCTTCGGCTTTTGGCTCAGGCTTGGCGGCAGGCTTGGGCGCTGCAGCAGCGGCCGGTGCCTTGGCGGCAGGCGTGGCGACGGTCGAAGCACTGCCAGCAGCGGCGGTGCCGACTTCGGAGAACTTGCCTTTACCGTGCAATTCGTCGAGCAGCGATTCGAACTCGTGATCGCTGATCAGATCGCTGCCGGCAGCGGCGGCCGCTGGAGCAGCCGGCGCCGGTGCCGAAGCAATCGCCGACTCCAGCGCGTCCACGGCAAAGTTGCCCTTGCCATGCAACTGATCGAGCAGGGCTTCGAATTCGTCGTCGGTGATGTCGGAGCTGTCGCCCTTGGCCGGAGCCGCAGGGGCTGCCGCCGCTGGTGCAACCGCGTCCACCGCGAACTGGCCCTTGCCGTGCAACTGATCGAGCAACGACTCGAACTCGGCATCGGTGATTTCATCGCTCGCGGCTTCAGCGGCCGTTTGCGCAGGTGCAGCAGCGGCCGGGGCCTCGGCTTCGGCCTTGACGGCGTTCAGCGAATCCAGCAGCTGTTCGAATTCGTTATCGGTGATGTCGCCCGACGCGTCGCCTTCGACGACCAGTTCTTCGATCATCTCGGCCACTGGCGAAACCGGGGCTGCGTCCGCCGATTGCGGTTCGGCCAGACGCGCCAGGGCGGCCAGCAGTTCCGGGGTGGCCGCGGTGATCGGCGCACGCTCACGAACCTCAGTGAACATGCTGTTCACCGCGTCCAGTGCTTCGAGGACAACGTCCATCAGTTCTGCATCAACGCGACGCTCACCCTTGCGCAGGATGTCGAACACGTTTTCGGCGATGTGACAGCACTCCACCAGCTCATTGAGCTGAAGGAAGCCGGCGCCCCCTTTTACAGTGTGGAAACCGCGAAAAATTGCGTTGAGCAGATCTGCGTCATCCGGGCGGCTTTCCAGCTCGACCAGTTGTTCGGACAGTTGCTCAAGAATCTCGCCGGCCTCAACCAGGAAATCCTGAAGGATCTCTTCATCGGCGCCGAAGCTCATTAATGGGGTGCTCCTACAGGTCTAAAAACCCAAAAAACCTAAAATTCCAAAACTCTAGAACCCGAGGCTGGATAACAAATCGTCCACATCGTCCTGACCGGACACAACGTCTTCTCGTTTATCGGCATGAATCTGCGGACCTTCACCCTGCGAGAGATGTTTTTGTGGATCTTTTTCTGCAAGCATCGCGGCGCGGTCATGTTCGATGCCCGCAAAGCGGTCGACCTGACTGGCCATGAGCACGAGTTTGAGCAAATTGCTTTCGACTTCGGTGACCAGTTGAGTCACACGCTTGATCACCTGACCGGTGAGGTCCTGGTAATCCTGGGCCAGCAGGATGTCGTTGAGATTGCTCGACACCGCACGGTTGTCCGTGCTGCTGCGTGACAGAAAACCGTCGACCCGGCGCGCCAGTTCACGGAACTCTTCAGCCCCGACCTCGCGACGCATGAAGCGACCCCAATCGGCACTCAAGGTCTGCGCTTCATCAGCCAGACTGTTGACCACCGGCGTGGCGCTTTCCACCAGATCCATGGTGCGGTTGGCCGCGGCTTCCGTCAGCTTGACCACATAGCCCAGGCGTTCGGTGGCGTCGGTGATTTGCGACACTTCCTCGGCCTGCGGCATGTTCGGGTCGATCTGGAAGTTGACGATCGCACTGTGCAGTTCACGTGTGAGCTTGCCCACTTCCTGATACAGGCCACGGTCACGGGTCTGATTGAGCTCATGGATCAGTTGCACAGCGTCGCCGAACCTGCCTTTTTCAAGGCTTTCGACCAGTTCGACCGCGTGTTTTTTCAGGGTCGACTCGAAATCGCCCTGTGAAGATTCGTTATGCTCCATAGCTCCCCCGCGCGTTCATCAGCCGATGCGTTCGAAAATCTTCTCGATTTTGTCTTTCAACGCCTGAGCCGTGAAAGGTTTGACTACGTAGCCGTTTACACCGGCCTGAGCGGCCTCGATGATCTGCTCGCGCTTGGCTTCTGCAGTCACCATCAGCACTGGCAGGTGCTTGAGTTTTTCATCGGCACGCACGTGGCGCAGCAGGTCGATACCGGTCATGCCCGGCATGTTCCAGTCCGTTACCAGAAAGTCGATGCTTCCGCTGTTGAGCACTGGAATGGCAGTCACGCCATCGTCAGCCTCGACGGTGTTGGTGAACCCAAGATCACGCAGCAGGTTCTTGATGATCCGCCGCATCGTTGAGAAGTCATCAACGATGAGGATTTTCATGTCTTTGTTCAATTCGACCTCCAAGCAGTCTTAAACGCGCCCAGCACCTGGACGCGCCACTTCAATCAATCGGCGCAGCACTCGAAGACTGTCTGGAGCACAACAGAGCAAGACCGGTGCCGTTCATCACCGCACCAGCCTCGTTCGCAGTGTCCCCACACTGCCTTCAGCGCGCTCGCCACTCCCCCAAACGCCCCCGCAAACGGGCCGCGCACTGGCTGTGTAACTGGCTGACCCGCGATTCACTGACGCCAAGGACTTCACCGATCTCCTTGAGGTTCAGCTCTTCGTCGTAGTACAGCGCCAACACCAGTCGCTCACGCTCCGGCAAATTGGCAATCGCGTCCGCCAGCGCCGCCTGGAAGCGTTCATCTTCCAGATCGCGTGACGGCTCCATATGAGCACTCGCGCCATCCTCGTGCAGCCCTTCGTGTTCGCCGTCCTGCAACAGGTCGTCGAAACTGAACAGGCGACTGCCCAAGGTGTCATTCAAAATCCCGTAGTAATCGTCGAGACTCAATTGGAGTTCGGCCGCAACCTCGTGATCTTTAGCATCACGGCCGGTTTTAGCTTCAATTGAGCGAATTGCGTCGCTGACCATCCGGGTATTGCGGTGAACCGAGCGTGGCGCCCAGTCCCCTTTGCGCACTTCGTCGAGCATCGCGCCGCGGATTCGTATGCCCGCGTACGTTTCGAAACTGGCGCCTTTGCTGGCGTCATATTTGGTCGAGACTTCGAGCAGGCCGATCATCCCGGCCTGGATCAGGTCTTCGACCTGCACACTCGCCGGCAAGCGTGCCAGCAAGTGATAGGCAATGCGTTTGACCAGTGGCGCGTAACGCTCGATCAACTCGTACTGCGCGTCACGTGCTGACTTCTTGTAGTAGTTCATACCGCTTGCTGTCATAGCACGGGCCCTGCCGTTTGCTGCACGAGGCGCTCGACGAAAAACTCAAGGTGGCCACGCGGGTTGGCGGGCAGCGGCCAGGTGTCGACCTTCTGCGCGATCGCCTTGAACGCCAGTGCGCACTTGGAACGCGGAAAGGCTTCGTACACCGCACGCTGCTTCTGCACCGCTTTACGCACGCTTTCGTCGTAAGGCACGGCGCCGACGTATTGTAGAGCGACGTCAAGGAAGCGATCCGTGACCTTGGTCAACTTGGCAAACAGGTTGCGCCCTTCCTGCGGGCTCTGCGCCATGTTGGCGAGGACGCGGAAGCGGTTCATGCCGTAATCGCGGTTGAGCAGTTTGATCAGCGCGTAGGCGTCGGTAATGGACGTCGGCTCGTCGCAGACCACCAGCAACACTTCCTGCGCGGCGCGTACAAAACTGACTACCGAGTCACCAATACCCGCAGCGGTGTCGATCACCAATACGTCGAGATTGTCGCCGATGTCGCTGAACGCCTGAATCAGACCGGCGTGTTGCGCCGGGCTCAGGTGCACCATGCTCTGCGTGCCGGACGCGGCCGGGACGATGCGGATGCCACCGGGGCCTTGCAACAGCACGTCGCGCAACTCGCAACGGCCTTCGATGACGTCGGCCAGCGTGCGTTTAGGGGTCAGCCCCAACAATACGTCAACGTTCGCCAGACCGAGGTCGGCGTCCAGCAGCATGACCCGACGGCCAAGCTCTGCCAGCGCCAGCGACAAGTTCACTGACACGTTAGTCTTGCCGACGCCACCTTTGCCGCCGGTCACCGCGATCACCTGTACGGGATGCATGCTGCCCATGTTATTTCTTTACCTTGTCTTGCATAGACGGAGGCCACATTACTGGCTGCGCGTTCACAACCGGAACAATGCATGGCAGACCATCGATGTAGGTACAAAAACTGTTCATGAATACCTCAGCCTACCTGCTTGGTCGGGCTGTGATAGATATCAGCGAACATGTCAGCCATGGCTTCTTCGCTGGGTTCTTCCTGCATTTGCACGCTGACGGCGCGGCTGACCAGTTGATGACGGCGCGGCAGATGCAAATCATCCGGAATCCGTGGGCCATCGGTCAGGTACGCGACCGGCAATTCATGACTGATCGCCAGGCTCAACACTTCGCCAAGGCTGGCCGTTTCATCCAGTTTAGTCAGGATGCACCCGGCTAGCCCGCAACGCTTGTAACTGTGATAAGCGGCGGTTAGAACCTGTTTCTGGCTGGTGGTTGCCAAGACCAGATAATTTTTTGAACGAATGCCACGTCCGGCCAGACTTTCCAGCTGCATGCGCAGCGCCGGATCACTGGCTTGCAGGCCGGCAGTATCGATCAATACCACGCGTTTGCGCAGCAGTGGATCCAGTGCCTGCACCAGCGATTGGCCCGGATCGACGTGAGTCACCGGCACATTGAGAATGCGGCCCAGCGTCTTCAGTTGTTCCTGAGCGCCGATGCGGAAACTGTCCATGCTCACCAGCGCGACATTCTGCGCGCCGTATTTCAGCACATAACGCGCGGCAAGCTTGGCGAGTGTAGTGGTCTTGCCCATGCCGGCCGGGCCGACCATGGCAATCACACCGCCCTCTTCCAGCGGCTCGACTTCCGGCACGGCAATCATCCGCGCCAGATGCGCAAGCAGCATGCGCCAGGCCTGACGCGGTTCTTCGATATCAGTGATCATCGCCAGCAGATCGCGCGACAACGGGCCGGACAGACCGATACGTTGCAGACGGCGATACAGGTTGGCTTGCGCCGGACGGCTGCCTTGCAGCTGATTCCAGGCCAGAGTGCCGAGCTGAACTTCCATCAGCTCGCGCAGGCTGTTCAATTCAAAACGCATCGAATCCAGTGCGCGCGGATCAACACCGCCGGAGGACTGCGCAGGCGCCGGGGCCGGACGCGCCGGGGCGGCGTAAGTCGGCTCGCTCAGCGGTTCAGCGGCAGTCAGCGGCAGGCCAGCGGTCAACGGCAGGCCGGCGAAGATCTGGCGGTTGCTATTGCCATCGGCTTCGCCACGCAGGCTCAACTCGGCCTGGGCAGTGACGATGCGCGACTGGGTCTTGCGCAGCTCGTCTTCGAGTTCCATGTTCGGAACCCGTGGCGCCAGCGCCGACAATTTGTAATCCAGTGCCGCCGTCAGCTCGACACCGCCGGCAATGCGGCGGTTACCAATGATGGCGGCATCAGCGCCCAGCTCATCACGAACCAGCTTCATGGCCTGACGCATATCGGCGGCAAAGAAACGCTTAACTTGCATAAACCACTACCTCAGCCGTTGGGCCCTACTGTCGCAACGATGGTCACTTGCTTGTTGTCCGGTATTTCCTGGTAGGCCAGCACATGCAATCCAGGGACTGCGAGGCGGCCAAAGCGCGAGAGCATCGCGCGGATCGGGCCAGCGACCAAAAGGATCACCGGCTGACCTTGCATTTCCTGACGCTGCGCCGCTTCGATGAGCGAACGCTGCAGCTTCTCGGCCATGCTTGGCTCCAGCAGAACGCCCTCTTCCGAGCCTTGTCCTGCCTTCTGCAGACTATTGAGCAATATTTGTTCCAACCTTGGTTCCAAGGTGATCACAGGCAGCTCCGACTCAGTGCCTACAATGCTTTGGACGATGGCGCGGGATACGCCGACCCGTACAGCGGCGACCAACGCGGCGGTATCTTGACTCTTCGCGGCGTTGTTGGCGATGGCTTCGGCAATGCTGCGGATATCGCGCACCGGTACGTGTTCAGCCAACAGCGCCTGCAGCACTTTGAGCAACTGCGACAACGTGACCACGCCCGGCACCAGCTCTTCAGCCAGTTTCGGCGAGCTTTTGGCCAGCAATTGCATGAGTTGCTGCACTTCTTCGTGGCCGATCAGCTCACTGGAGTGCTTGTACAGAATCTGGTTCAAGTGCGTGGCGACCACGGTGCTGGCGTCGACCACGGTGTAACCGAGCGATTGTGCCTGGGCCCGCTGGCTGATTTCGATCCACACCGCCTCCAGGCCGAAAGCCGGATCTTTGGCGTTGATACCGTTGAGCGTGCCGTAGACCTGGCCCGGGTTGATCGCCAGCTCGCGATCCGGGTAGATCTCGGCCTCGGCGAGGATCACCCCCATCAGGGTCAGGCGATAGGCGCTGGGCGCCAGATCGAGGTTGTCACGAATATGCACAGTGGGCATCAGGAAGCCCAGATCCTGCGAGAGTTTCTTGCGCACGCCCTTGATCCGCGCCAGCAATTGCCCGCCCTGATTGCGGTCCACCAGCGGGATCAGGCGATAGCCGACTTCCAGGCCGATCATGTCGATCGGCGTCACGTCATCCCAGCCCAGCTCCTTGGTTTCCATGGCACGGGCCGGCGACGGCAGCAGCTCCTGCTGACGCTTGACCTCTTCCAGCGCCACGACCTTGGCCACGTTCTGCTTCTTCCAGAACAGGTACGCGCCACCAGCGGCCAGCGCGGCCATGGTCAGGAACGAGAAGTGCGGCATACCCGGCACCAGGCCCATGACCGCCATCATCCCGGCCGCCACCGCCAGCGCTTTCGGCGAGGCGAACATCTGGCGATTGATCTGCTTGCCCATGTCTTCCGAACCGGAAGCACGGGTCACCATGATCGCCGCGGCTGTAGATAACAACAGTGATGGCAATTGCGCCACTAAACCGTCACCGATGGTCAGCAAGGCGTAAACCTTGCCGGCGTCGGCGAAGCTCATGTTGTGCTGGAAGATACCGACGGCCATACCGCCGATGAGGTTGATGAACAGAATCAGCAGGCCGGCGATGGCGTCACCACGGACGAACTTGCTGGCACCGTCCATCGAACCATAGAACTCGGCCTCTTGGGCGACTTCCTGACGGCGCGCCTTGGCCTGGTTCTGGTCAATCAGACCGGCGTTGAGGTCGGCGTCGATCGCCATTTGTTTGCCGGGCATCGCATCGAGGGTGAAACGCGCGCTCACCTCGGAAATCCGCCCGGCACCCTTGGTCACCACGACGAAGTTGATGATCATCAAAATCGCGAAGACCACGATACCCACCACGTAGTTACCGCCGATCACCACCTCACCGAAGGCCTGAATCACCTTACCGGCAGCGGCGTGGCCGTCCTGACCGTGGAGCATGACCACCCGCGTCGAGGCCACGTTCAACGCCAGCCGCAGCAAGGTCGCGACCAGCAGAATCGTCGGGAACACGGCGAAATCCAGCGGCCGCAGCGCATACACGCAGACCAGCAGGACGACGATCGACAGCGCGATGTTGAAGGTGAAAAACACGTCGAGCAGGAACGGCGGAATCGGCAACATCATCATTGCCAACATGACCAGCAGCAACAACGGCACGCCCAGATTGCCTCGACTGAGGTCGGCAACATTCGAGCGAGCTGTGTTGAATAACTGAGAGCGATCCACCGGTTTTCCCCGTTCCTTTAAAGCAAACTTTTGACGCCCAGAGCGGGCTCACGGCGGGTACTGCAAGAAGCTTTCCAACTTTTGCAGCGAAGTGAAATAGAGGGGATTGAGCGGGGCGAGAAGCGATCTTTTCAGGTAAAGCGGAGTCAGCAGATCTCATCAAGCAACTGCCAACCCCCAGCAATCAAAACGCAAAGGCACGCTCCCACACCTGTAAAACCTGACAAGTCAGACGCGCTCTCAGACGAAAGGTAAACCTGAGAATCTCGTCTAAACGCCGGTCACTGCGCGATCAGAATCTGCTTGGGCAAAATTTCGCCGAACTTGAGTTCTTTGCCATTGAGGTACTGCGTACCGCGCAGCAATTGCTCTCCCTCCACTTCGACGAAATCCTCATCCATGTACATGAAAACCACCTTGGTCTCCGGCGCACGGGTCCCGGGACCTGTCAGGTGGCTTTCCAGCAGATTGAGTGCCCAATGGAACTGGATGACCGGCAACTCACCGAGTTGAATCAAGTGATCATCTTGCAGCGATCGAAAATCCTTGCGCGCCGTGATGCGTAACGTGCGACCGCCCCTTTCAAACGTCGGCTTGCCAAAGCGCACTGCCAGCTCAGGACCGGTCGCCCACTGATCCATGTAATAGCTGGGCGAGGTGAACAGATCGAACAAGGCCTGGTTGTCGCGAATGTTCCCCGCCGCATCAAACAGGTAGTTGTAGGAATAGTGGTAAGCCAGGCCGTCCAGCTCGGGTCTGATGGCGTTGACCGGATTATCGAGATAACCCGGAATATAAACATTGGCCATTTGCACAAAGTGGGTGAAGTCCAGATCCAGATCGAAGCTCGCCGTGTAACGGATGCTCCGCTCCTTCGGGTTCTCCTCCAGCCGACCTGAAACAAAGTCCAGTGTCATTCCTTCAAGCTTTTTATAGATAGCCTCTGCCATGATCGTGCTCTCTGCGCTACGGGACTATTCCCATGCCCATGGCACCTCAGCGGGAGCGAAGCGTCTACTGTCAGAACTATCAGGTTGGGCGGGGTTTCGGACAGACGGTAAACCGGGCCTGCCCCCCCGTCTTCCGCTTTTCCATTCAAACCAGACAGACCGCTGTCGCGAGCAGGCGAAGGCCTGCAGGGGATTGCATTCCAAATGTGGGAACGAGCCTGCTCGCGAAGGGGCTAGTGACGTCAGCGCAAAATCCCTTTTAAACGCTGGCGTTTAAAAGACACCTCAAGACACGTCTTAAAGGCTACACGTCCTTGCGCCATTGCCTACAGCCAAGCCAGAATCCGCCGGCTTGTGCGCCTTGGGGGCGGGTTCTATTGTGGATCGGTCGCTGATTACTTCAGCGATCGGGTTTAGCAGCCCGGGTCAACTCTAGACGCACAAAGTCCGTCGCCGTTATGGCGGCTTTGCGTGGGGCACTTCGGTGCGCCGGGTTCTAGAGTCCTGGTCTGCTAACCCGCGTACAGCCGCCACCTCCTTCGTTAGCAGCGAACGGTGGCAGCTTCACTACTCTAGAGGCTTTACCGATGATCAAACCAACACCCAACCCACCCGAAACCGACCCCACCTCCCCCTACGAATCCCTCGATTCAAAAAAACTCCACGAAGCCGCCGACCGCGCCCTCGATCACTACCTCTGCCCACCCGGCTCCACCCCGCCGCCACGTAAAACCAGGCGGATGTACGCCGTGACCGCGGATTTCAAAAACGAGGAACTGCTGGCCGATGCCAGCGAAACGCTCGCCTCAGCCAGAACCATCGCCCAGGACTTCGCCCATCTCATACCCGCGTCGCAGCGTCGTACTTTGTTGGGGATTGCGCAGCTGATCATGCTCGGTGAACTGGCGGTGAATCGGGTGATGGATAATCTGGAGGTGCCGCAGTAGCGCGCCTCTGTGACGCACCTTGAGTGCTGAGTCGGGGCGGCTGACGCCTTCGCGAGCAGGCTCGCTCCCACAGGAATCGGTGTCGATCACCAGGCTGTGTTCACACCACCGAACCTGTGGGAGCGAGCCTGCTCGCGAAGGCGTCTTCAAAGCCTCCACATCGCTCAAGCAGGAAAAAGCAAACAACCGCTCGTCGGATACCCCCGCGCACCTGTCAGATCTGACAGGTGCGCAGTTTCCTTATTGCGCGTTAACTCACTCCGTCCCCTTCCCGCACGGAGCCGATGCCATGTCAACGCCTGATCAGCCTCTCGCCCTCACAGAACTCAACATCCCCGGTCGCAGCAAGGACCCGGTATCGCAGGACCCCGACATCTGGGGCATCAACATCGCGGCCGCGCTGGGCAACTTTCCCCTTAACGGTCTGCTGTGCCAGGCCGGGCCGTGGGGGAACATGGCGCAAGGCGACAGGTTGACGATCTTTTGGGGCACCGGGCAGAACGTCTGGGTGGAAACTGTCGACGCGACCGAGGTCAATACGCAGTTGCGCATGTTCGTGCCGTCCCGGCACATGGTCGATGGCCGTTTTGCGGTGTCCTATGTGGTCAAGCCCCTGGGCGGCATGGATCAAGCGTCCGAAGTCATGCAGGTGCTGGTCAAACTCACGCGCCCCGGCGGCGATGACGACAACGATGATGGCGGGCACTCCAAGCTGATCATGACGATTCCCAAGGAGATCGTTGACGGCGGCATCGACAAGGACAACGTCGCCGCTGGCGTGCCGATCAGCATTGGCAAGGCTGACGGCACACCGCCCTACCCCTTCGCGGCGGCGGGCGATGTCTGTCGTCTCAGCTGGGGCGGCATCTACGTGTTCAGTGCTGCGCTGACTCAGGAACAGGCCGAAGGCAAGGCGCCGATCATCATCAGCATCACGGAAGCGATCATCCGAGAGGCCGGTGATGCGGAAACGTCCGGCGTGGCCGTGGTTTTCGAGGTGTACGACTGCGTCTTTAACCGCTCCGAGGACTGGAGTGCCGAGCAACGCATCGTGGTGGCGGTGGATGCAACACGGCTGGGGGCGCCGTTGCTCAAGGAAACACTGAACAACGTGCTGGACGTCGACAAGCTGGGCGACGCCGACGGCACCGTGCAAATCATCGCCACGGATACCAGCAAGTTCACGGTCGGTGACATTCCCTACATCAGGATCAAGGGCACACCGGTCGAAGGGCCACCGATTGATCTGGAAGTAGAAGGCGCGGCGTTGACAAGCGTGCCGAGCGTTACTGACGACAAGGTTCCCAACGCCGTGCTGCGCCAGTTGGCCAAGTCGCAGATCACCTTGTCGTACCGCTTGGAAAAGGCCGACGCATCCCCTGATCTACGTTCCAAAGGCCAATTCATCCGCGCCATCGGCGAAGTCCAACGGCTGGCCGCGCCGAAAATGCTGGACGAGAACTCCGGAGCACTGGATCCCGCACTGCCCCAGGTGCGTGTCGAAATCCCCTTCGACAAATCCTTTGCCGAAGGCCAGGTCCTCAAGATATTCATGCTCGGCACCACGCCAGGCCTCAAGCCCTACCTGCCTGACCTGCCTTCACGTCCCATCACCCGTAACGACATCGTCGCGGCCCAACCGCTGCTGTACAACATCGACGGCAAACACCTGGCCCCGGTCAACGGCGGCAAGGCCGAGTTCTACTACCAGCAATTGATCGCCGAGACGGTGCTCGCCACGCTGGACCCGTACGAGACCACCCGCGCCATTCGCGAGTCGATCCACACCGAGATCCTGCAAGTCGGCGAGGCCCGCCTGGAACTGCCGCAACCGGAAGTGGCCGGCGTGGTGAACGGCGTCCTGCCCGCCGACACCGCCGGCACCACCCTGACGGTGGTGTATACCGAGACGGTCAAAGGCGATGAAGTCTTCATGTTCTGGCACGGTTCGATCACCGGCGAATATACCGACTCGATCAAGCTGAGCGAGTTCACCGCCGGACAACCGGTACCCTTCCCCATCGGGGCCGAGCTGATCAAGGGCAATGAAGGCGGATCGGTGATCGCCCGGTACGAGATCAAACGCGCCGCCGGCGGGACGAGTTATGCCGAGCCGTTGAAGTTCGATGTCGGGGTGGCACTGGAAAATCCTTTGCCAACGCCGCAGATGCCGCAAGCGCAAGGCAGCGGCGCCGCTGTGACTCTGGCACCGCTCAATGCCCAAACCGGTGGCCGGGTAATCGTGGCCTACACCGGCATGAACGACAAACACAGCATTCAACTGACCATGAGCGGTACGCCCGGCGCCGGCTCTCCGACCATCGCGCCCAAATCGGGGGTCGCCAGTGGCAGCGTTGAATTTCTGATCCCGCCGGAAGCGATTGCCGCCAACATCGGCAACACGGCGAAAACCTTCACCCTTCAATACGAAGTGACGCAGGGAACCCACAAATTCCCATCGCTAGCGCTCACGGTGACAGTCACACCGCTGCCCGCTGCGGAGCTGGACAAGCTCAGCATCGTGCAGGCCGAGGGGGATGAGCTGGATCTGAGCAAGGTCACGGCGGGCGCGACATTCCGCGCCGGGGTGTGGGCGTTCATGAAAGCTGGTCACCCCGTGCGGCTGGTGCTCAAGGGCAAGAATGCTCAAGGAAATGAGCATGATCGCGTGGTGTGGAAAGTACCGGGCTCCGCGGTCTATCAGGCTTGGATCGACACCGGAAAATATGAGCAGGTCATCCCCTACAGTTATTTGAAGGATCTGGGGCACGACACAGATCTGGAGCTGCATTACAAACTGGCACTGACCTCAAGTCAGGTCGAAGCGGACGCGATTGTCGGGCCGGTGAAGGCCTACAAGATCAAGGCTGTGGAAGATGTGAAACCGGAAATCACCTCGGTGAAGGACTCGAAAGGAGTGGAAATACCCAATAACACCGTGACCGTCGATAACAGCATCAAGTTGACCGGCACGGCGATGCCACGTCTGCAAGTAGAGATTTTTGATGAAACGACATCGAAGGGCATAGCAGAGGTGAATGGCACCACCGGCAAGTGGGAACTGGAAGTGAAAGACCTGAGCCTGACAGTGCACAACTTCAAGGCCAGGGCGTTGTACGGCACGGGTGTCGAGTCGGCGGTCTGGTCGCTGACCGTGACGGCGGCCACCGCGCCTACGCTGACCAACGTGAAGGGCTCGCCGAGCGATGTCGAAATTCCTGACGCAGGGTTCACGGTAGAAACGGCTGTAACTCTCTCCGGGATTGCTGCCAAAGGTCAGAAAGTCGAGGTGCTAGATGGCACGACGACCAAAGGTCAGCCCATCGCCGATGCAACCACTGGCGTCTGGACGTTACTGGTCGCGGGCCTGACCGTCGCCGTGCATAGCTTTACCGCCAAAGCATTGTATGGAGCGGGCGCGGTATCGGCGGTAAGAAAGCTGACGGTAACTAGAAGCTTATATGAAGATTTTGAACAGAGCTCTGCTCGTGAAATCCGCTTAAATGATCCGGTACTACTACCGAGCGGGTTGACTTTAACCGTAGTGAAGCAGTCTTTGAGGACTATGACCATTTCAAACACGGAGAGAAGTCCTGAATACGGCCTTGGAAGAAGGTCTTTAATCGTCGGTTCTGGCGGCACCATGAGAATTAGCTGGGCAGGAGCACTTACAAATATAAAATTTGCAATCTTTCATATGAATCAATCTAACGCCATTAGTTTCTTTGATACCAGTGGCAATCTCATAGCAAGAAACGCACTAACGTTTAGCACTACTAATAAACATTACCATCAGTACAGCGCCCCTCCAGGACGATACATCTCCTACTTTGAAATTGAAGCCTCTGGGGAGTCGCAAACGTCTGACGATGGGTTCTTCGTGGATGAAATAACAATAAGCTTGTAATAACTACTGGGCTAGGACTTGTCTGAGACAATCCTCACTGCCACTTTTTTCCGCATAGGATCGCACAAAGGGGACCGCACAAAGGGGACGAATTTATTTAACCAGTGATGTAAACAGCGGGGCTTATCGAGGTTTTTCTGCTGACCGGGATGGCCCTTTCGCGAGCAAGCTCGCTCCCACAGGGGGAACGCGATCGTTCCAAATGTGGGAGCGAGCCCGCTCGCGAAGAGGCTCGTGAGGTCAGCACAAAGTGCACATTAAACGCTGGCGTTTAAAAGACACCTTCAGACACGCCTTCCAGGCTACAAATTCTTGCGCCTTTGCCTACAGCTACGCCAGAATCCGCCGGCTTGTGCGCTTTGGGGTCGGGTTCTATTGTGGGGCGGTCGCTGACGAATCAGCGATCGGGTTTCGCAGCCCGGATCAATCAAGGCGCACAGCGCTCCAGTGCATTGCCATCAAGATTAATGGCAATGATGCTTCATGGCGGCTGTGCGCGGGATACCTTCGGGTATGCCGGGTTCCTTGATTCCCGGTCTGCGAACCTGCGTACAGCTGCCACCTCTTTTCGTTTCGCAGCGAAATGTGGCAGCTCCAGCAATCAAGGAGCTTCACCATGATCAAACCAACGCCAAACCCACCCGAAATCGACCTCACCTCGCCCTACGAATCCCTCGATTCAAAAAAACTCCACGAAGCCGCCGACCGCGCCCTCGATCACTACCTCTGCCCACCCGGCTCCACTCCACCGCCACGCAAAACCCGGCGGATGTACGCCGTCACCGCGGATTTCAAAAACGAGGAACTGCTGGCCGATGCCAGCGAAACACTTGCCTCAGCCAGAACCATCGCCCATGACTTCGCCCATCTCAAACCGGCGTCGCAGCGCAGGACACTGTTGGGGATTGCACAGCTGATCATGCTCGGCGAACTGGCGGTGAATCGGGTGATGGATAATCTGGAGTTGCCGCAGTAGCGACACGCGATGATCGTTCCCACGCTCCTGCGTGGGAATGCCTCAACGGACGCTCCGCGTTCGGCTTTGGAAGGGACGCGGAGCGTCCCGGGCTGCATTCCTTTGCTGCGCGTGGGAACGATCATAAAACCGCCGCCCCGTTTCAGCGGCTTTGCGATCAATTGCTCAATACCGGAGGATTTTTACTTTTCCATTCTTGCTCTTGGGCAATTCGAACTCGACCTCGTTGCCGACTTTGACGTTCGCCTGCAGGGCATCGGGCAATGGAATGCTGAATCGGTATTCTTTGGCCGTCAGAAAAAAACCTGTGGCTTCGGCAAAGGAAAGGGATCGTCCCGATTGCTTCGGCGTGATGGTGCCTCTTCCGGTTTTTTCATCGTAGCTGCTGAAAATACCTTTCATTGCCTTGCTCCCTTGCACTCGCCTGCCTGACCGCGTCAGTGCGCGGCCGCACCTTGCATCAAACTGCAAAATCACGGCGACTGCACCTGTCAGAGTTGACAGTCATGGGGGAGCGCAGACAAATGGCTTCGCCGCAACGTCAGGAATCGCGGCGCAAGTCTGGCGGAATCGGCAAATCGTCCTTGAGCGGATCCGGGCGCTTGCCCTTGCCCGCGCGGTACTGGCGGATCTGGTAGACGTAGGCCAAGACCTGGGCAACCGCCAGGTACAGGCCGCCGGGGATTTCCTGATCCAGTTCGGTGGAGTAGTAGATCGAACGCGCCAGCCCCGGCGATTCGAGGAGCATGACGTTGTTGGCCACGGCGATTTCGCGAATCTTCAGTGCGAGGAAGTCGCTGCCCTTGGCCAGCAGTATCGGCGCGCCGCCCTTCTCCGAATCGTATTTGAGTGCGACGGCGTAGTGCGTCGGGTTGGTGATGACCACGTCGGCGTCAGGAATCGCCGCCATCATGCGGCGTTGCGACATCTCGCGCTGGGTCTGGCGGATGCGCTGTTTGACCTCCGGACGCCCCTCCTGATCCTTATGCTCGTCGCGCACTTCCTGCTTGGTCATCAGCAGTTTCTTGTGGGCTTCCCAGAGCTGCACCGGCACGTCGACGGCGGCGATGATGATCAGGCCGCAGGCCAGCCACAACGTGCTCCAGCCGACCAGCGTGACGCTGTGAATGATCGCCATTTCAAGCGGCTCGTGGGCGATCCGCAAAAAGTCATCGACGTCCGCCGACAACACCGCCAACGCCACGCCCAAGGTGATCAGAAACTTGGCCAGGGCCTTGAGCAACTCGACCACAGCCTTGAAGGAAAACATCCGCTTAAGGCCCGCCGCCGGGTTCATCCGGCTGAACTTGGGCGCCATGGAGCCGGCCGCAAACAGCCAGCCACCGAGGGAGATCGGCCCGATCAGGGCTGCCAGCAATAGCGTGATCATGAACGGCTGGATGGCCACCAGCGCCATCTGACCCGACTTCAACAAAAATGCGCCCATGGAACCCTGATCCATGATCACCTCACGCGACAGCGTGAAGTTCAGGCGCATCAGCTCCATCAGGTCTTCGGCCAGCATGCCGCCAAACACCAGCAGCGCACCGGCACCAGCCATGGTCACGACCAGGGTGTTGAGCTCTTTGGAGCGGGCAATCTCACCCTTCTCGCGGGAGTCCTTTTTGCGTTTTTCCGTGGGGTCTTCTGTTTTGTCCTGACCGCTTTCGCTCTCTGCCATGACTCAGCGCGCCCGAGCCAGTTCGCGTAACAGCTGCAAGGCTTCAGTGGCCAGCGGCTGATACTGATTGAGAATGTCCGCCAGACCGACCCAGACGATGAACAGACCAAGCACCAGGGTCAGCGGAAAACCGATGGAGAAGATGTTCAGTTGCGGCGCGGCACGGGTCATCACGCCAAACGCGATGTTGACCACCAGCAGCGCGGTGACCGCCGGCAACACCAACAACAGCGCCGCCCCCAGTACCCAACCGAGTTTGCCCGCCAGTTCCCAGTAATGCGCGGTCATCAGACCGCTGCCGACCGGTAGCGTGGTGAAGCTTTCGGTAAGGACTTCGAAGACCACCAGATGGCCGTTCATCGACAGGAACAGCAACGTGACGAGCATGGTGAAGAACTGCCCGATCACCGCCACCGAGACGCCGTTGGCCGGGTCGACCATCGAGGCGAAACCCATGCCCATCTGGATCGCGACAATCTGCCCTGCCACGGCAAACGCCTGGAAAAACAGCTGCAGGGAAAACCCCAGCACCGCACCGACGAGGATCTGTTCGGCAATCAACATCAAGCCACTCAGATCCAGCGGACTGACCGCCGGCATCGGCGGCAGGCTCGGGGCAATGCACACGGTGATCGCCACGGCGAAATACAGGCGGATCCGGCGCGACACCAGGGTGGTGCCGAACACCGGCATGACCATCAGCATCGACGCCACGCGAAACAGCGGCAACATGAAAGACGCCACCCAGGTACTGATCTGGGTGTCGGTCAGCTGAAGCAGCGATTGCATGGCTTAGCCGATGACCATCGGGATGTTTTTGTACAACTGAATGATGTATTCCATGAAGGTCTGCACGATCCATGGACCGCCCACAATCAGGGTCACCAGCATCACCAGCAGACGCGGCAGGAAGCTCAGGGTCTGTTCGTTGATCTGCGTGGCGGCCTGGAACATCGCCACCAACAGGCCGACCAACAGGCTCGGCACCACCAGAATCGCGACCATCAATGTGGTCAGCCAAAGGGCTTCACGAAAGATATCGACCGCAACTTCCGGCGTCATGGCGAGACACCTCCAAAACTGCTGGCCAGGGTGCCGATGATCAGCGCCCAGCCATCCACCAGCACGAACAGCATGATCTTGAACGGCAGCGAGATGATCAGCGGCGACAGCATCATCATACCCATCGCCATCAGCACACTGGCCACGACGAGGTCGATGATCAGGAACGGAATGAAGATCATGAAGCCGATCTGGAACGCGGTTTTAAGCTCGGAGGTGACGAACGCCGGCACCAGAATGGTCAGCGGCGCCTGATCCGGGGTGGCGATGTCGGTGCGCTTGGACAGGCGCATGAACAGTTCGAGATCGCTGGTGCGGGTCTGCGCGAGCATGAAGTCCTTGATTGGCACCTGGGCCTTCTCCACCGCTTGCTGGGCGGTAAGGGTTTCCGCCAGATACGGTTGCAGCGCGTCCTTGTTCACCCGGTCGAACACCGGGGCCATGATGAACAGGGTCAGGAACAGTGCCATGCCGGTGAGGATCTGGTTCGACGGCGTCTGTTGCAGGCCGAGGGCCTGACGCAGGATCGAGAAGACGATGATGATCCGGGTGAAGCTGGTCATCAGAATCACGGCCGCCGGGATGAAGCTCAGCGCGGTCATGATCAGCAGGATCTGCAGACTGACCGAATACTCCTGCGCGCCATCGGCGTTGGTGCCCAGCGTGATCGCCGGGATCGACAACGGATCGGCGGCGAACGCCAGCGGCGCGGCCAGCATCAGGGCCAGCGTCAAGACGATGCGTAGCGCACCCATTACTTCGTATCCTTCTGATCCTTGCCGAGTATCTTCAGCAGATGCTGGGCAAATTCCGGGGTCGCTTTCTCGCTGGTACTCGGCACCTCGACCGGCTCCTTGAGCACGTGCAGCGCGGTGATGGTGCCGGGGCTCAGGCCGAGCAGAATCTGCTCGTTGCCGACCTGCACCAGCAGCAAGCGGTCACGCGGACTCAGTGCGCGTGAGCCGATCAGCTCGATCACTTGCCCTTTGCCTGCCGGCCCGGCCTGCTGCACCCTGCGCAACAGCCAAGCGAGGAAGAAGATCACGCCCAGCACCAGCAACAGGCCAAACACCAGTTGCGTCAGTTGCCCGGCCACGCCGCTGGTGACCATCGGCGCGGTGGCGGCAGGCACTGTCGTGGCTGTCGACGGCTCGGCAGCCAGCACGCTCAATGGCAATGCCAGCAGAGCCCAGAGAAACCGTTTCACTCAGCGCAGCTTCTTGATGCGTTCGCTTGGGCTGATCACGTCAGTCAGGCGGATGCCGAACTTTTCGTTGACCACTACTACTTCGCCGTGCGCGATCAGGGTGCCGTTGACCAGCACGTCCAGCGGCTCGCCGGCCAGACGATCGAGCTCGATCACCGAACCCTGGTTGAGTTGCAGCAGGTTGCGGATGTTGATGTCGGTGCTGCCGACTTCCATCGAGATCGATACCGGGATGTCGAGGATCACGTCCAGGTTCGGGCCGTCGAGGGTCACCGGATCGTTGTTCTTCGGCACGCTGCCGAACTCTTCCATCGGCAGACGCGAGCCGCCGGCTGCGTCGGCGGCCAGCAAGGCGTCGATGTCAGCTTGACCGTCACCGGTTTCTTCCAGGGCAGCAGCCCATTCGTCAGCCAGTGCCTGGTCGTCCTGGGCGTTCATATCGTCGTTCATCATTTGTCCTCGGCGGGCAAAAATTCAGTTAAATGCTTGGGGGGTTGGAGCGCCGCTTCAGCGACGCTCGATCGGCTCGATCACTTGCAACGCGAGGTTGCCTTTGTGCGAGCCCATCTTGACCTTGAAGGCCGGCACGCCGTTGGCGCGCATGATCATTTCGTCCGGCATCTCGACCGGGATCACATCGCCCGGCTGCATGTGCAGGATGTCGCGCAGTTTCAACTGGCGGCGAGCCACGGTGGCGCCGATCGGCACATCGACATCGAGTACGTCCTGACGCAGGGCGTTGACCCAGCGCTCGTCCTGATCGTCGAGGTCGGACTGGAAACCGGCGTCGAGCATTTCGCGCACCGGCTCGATCATCGAGTACGGCATGGTCACGTGCAGGTCGCCGCCACCGCCATCGAGTTCGATGTGGAACGTGGAGACTACGATCGCTTCGCTCGGGCCGACGATGTTGGCCATGGCCGGGTTTACTTCCGAGTTGATGTACTCGAAGTTGACTTCCATGATCGCCTGCCAGGCTTCTTTCAAATCGACGAAGGCCTGCTCCAGCACCATGCGCACCACGCGCAGTTCGGTCGGGGTGAATTCACGCCCTTCGATCTTGGCGTGACGGCCGTCGCCGCCGAAGAAGTTGTCCACCAGTTTGAACACCAGTTTGGCGTCGAGGATGAACAGCGCGGTGCCGCGTAACGGTTTGATCTTGACCAGGTTGAGGCTGGTCGGTACGTACAGCGAGTGCACGTATTCGCCGAACTTCATCACCTGTACGCCACCGACGGCAACGTCCGCCGAGCGGCGCAGCATGTTGAACATGCTGATGCGGGTGTAGCGGGCAAAACGCTCGTTGATCATTTCCAGAGTCGGCATGCGTCCACGGACGATGCGATCCTGGCTGGTCAGGTCGTAGCTTTTGACACTGCCGGGTTCGGCAGCGTTATCGGTCTGTACCAGACCATCGTCGACGCCATGCAACAGCGCGTCGATTTCATCCTGGGACAGCAGATCCTGCACGGCCATGTCGTGTTCCTACTGCAGTACGAAATTAGTGAAAAGCAACTGTTCGATCACCACTTTGCCGAGCTCTTTCTGCGCCACTTCCTGGACGCTGGCTGTGGCCTTCTGGCGCAACATCTCCTGGCCGACCGGGGTCGCCAAGGTGGCGAAATCCTGACCGGAGAAGAGCATCACCAGGTTGTTGCGGATTACCGGCATGTGCACTTTGAGCGCTTCCAGATCGGCCTGGTTACGCGCCAGCATGGTGATGCTCACCTGCATGTAGCGCTGACGGCCGTTCTGGTTGTAGTTGGCGACAAACGCTGGCGCCATCGGCTCGAAGATCGCTGGCTGCTTGCCGACAGGCGCCGCATCGGCGGCCTCGGCAGGTTTGCTCTGGGCGCTGTGCATGAAGAACCAGGTCGCCCCCACGGATGCACCAATGGCCAACAGCAACGCCAGCACGATCACAATGATCAGCTTGAGTTTGCCTTTGGTTGCGGGGTCTTTCACTGCTGCTGTTTCGCTCTTCGCCATGCCAATAATCCGTCACTATTCGGGTTTTCACAGTCGCACGGCAAGGCAAGAGCAAGTGTTATGCCAGAAGTGTCGGTGATGGTGGAGACAACGCTAAAGTCAAAGGCACCCTCACCCCAGCCCTCTCCCGGAGGGAGAGGGGGCCGACCGAGGTGTTTGGTCGTGATACGTCGACCTGAAAGACCGAGTCGACTATGGATTCACAGCAGAAGTATCCGGTCGGCGTACTTCACAAGCATCCCCCAATCAGTCCCCTCTCCCTCCGGGAGAGGGCTAGGGTGAGGGCGAGGTGCCCTGTCGCGAAACGTCGACCTGAAAGACCGAGTCGACTATGGATTCACAGCAGAATTATCAGGTCGGCGTACTTCACGAGCATCCCCCAATCAGTCCCCTCTCCCTCTGGGAGAGGGCTAGGGTGAGGGGCCCCGTCGTGATACGTCGACCTGAAATACCGAGTCGACTATGGATTCACAGCAGAATTATCAGGTCGGCGTACTTCACGAGCATCCCCCGATCAGTCCCCTCTCCCTCCGGGAGAGGGCTAGGGTGAGGGGCCCCGTCGTGATACGTCGACCTGAAAGACCGGATCGATTATGGATTCACAGCAGAACTATCAGGTCGGCGTACTTCGCGAGCATCCCTCGATCAGTCCCCTCTCCCTCCGGGAGAGGGTTAGGGTGAGGGGCTGTTGATTTGATCAGGCGTAGTAGTCGACGGCGCTGCTGCCGATCACGCTGGTGGTTTGCGCAGCGGCGTCAGCAATGGCGGCAGGCGCCAATTCTTCATCCGCCGAATCGAGGCGACCGCCGGCAGCGCTGGTGCGACCGCTCTGGCCCTGCTGCGCCTGCTCCTGACCTTGCTGGCCCTGCCAGCCACGGTTCTGGTCGGAGACATTGACGTCGACCTGGCCCATGCCCTGCTGGTTGAACATATCGCGCAGACGATGCATCTGCCCGTCGAGCGCTTCACGCACGCTTGGATGCGCGCTCATGAACGTGACCTGGGTCTGCTGGTCAGGGACCATATTCACGCGAATGTCCAGACGGCCCAACTCGGCCGGCTGCAACTGAATGTCCGCCGCCTTCAGATTGGCGCTCGACAGATACATGACGCGGTTGACGATTTCTTCGGTCCAGCCGCTCTGATGCATGGCGATCGGCTGATTCACCGGCACCGCGTTCGCGGTCTTCGGCGTGGCGGCCTGCGTCAATGCCGCCAGACGGTTGGCGAAGTCATCCACGCGGGTATCGCTGGTCGCCGTCTTGAGATCTTTGAGGCCATCGTCGATCAAACCGCTGAAGGCTTTCTCGCCACCCTGGCTGGTGCTGTCCTTGTCGGCTTGCACGTCAAGCATGCTGGCCATGCCGGCGGCGAAGTTCTGCGCCGCAGTCAATTCGCCGTCGGCCTGAGCCTGAGCAGGCGTCGTTTTCGGTTGCGCCTGGCTGGCGGCGGAAATGTGCCCGCCCTGCTCCATCGCCATGCGCACGGCCGGCAGCGAGTCGAGCGGATCGGCCGAAGGGTCGAAATCGCTGTCGGTGGTCGGTGCCGGATCTTTGACCATACCCGGCAATGCGGCGAGCGCAGGTGTTTCAGCTTCAGGCTGGACGGTGGCGACAACGGCCGGGGCTTGCGCCACTGGCGCCGTGACCACTGGCTGCACAGCGGCGACCAATGCCGGATCAAGCGTCGGGTCAACCGGCGCAGCATCCACCACTGGGGTCTGGGTGCTGTCCGCGCTGTCGTCGCTGCTGGCGGCGGTGTCATCGGTCGCTACGGTTTTATCGGCAGGCAAGTCGTTGCCGCTGTCGGCAACTGCCGGTTGTGCAGCGGCAGACTGATCCTTGCCGATATCTTTTTTGCCGCTGTTGTCGGCCACTTTGTCACGCGACGGCTTGGGCGAGTTGTCAGTGCTGGCAACAGGCTTGCCCGATCCCTGATCGGCGAACACTTTAGCGAAGCTTGAGGCTTTATCCCCAGTGTCTACGGCCATCGCCGACGTTTTGGCCGAGGCGGCTTGCGCCTTGGCCTGAGCGGCATTCTGAAGAAGGATGTTGGGGGTCGCAGGCATGAAACGGTCTCCGCTGCACTGGGATCGTAGGTACAGTTACGGAGATAGCTGCAAGTGCCGGGCCAGTTTCGCCCGACGCTTGAGAAAAGCGCCGGGCGGCGGGATCAGTGCGTGTGAGCGGGATGTTTTTCGCTTTCGTAAACCGGGCGAACTTCAGCAAATTCGCCACTGATCTCAGCGACCAGTTTGACTATTTCCGCCGGGCTCTTGTCTTTTGCGTCCGATTCGAGTTCCTGGCAGAGCGCCGCCAAGCGGACAGCGCCCATGTTGCTGGCGCTGCCCTTGAAACTATGGGCAACTTCCGACAACACCTTGGCATCAGAGGTCTTTTGCAACTCGCCCAAGCGACTTTCGGAATCCGCCAGAAAGGTATCCAGAAGCTCCGGATAACCCCCCTCCATGACTTCGCGCAGTACGCTCAGCGCCTCGCGATCAATATGTGTGTCAGTCACTTGTTCACTCCTTGATCAAGAATTGCGCGGATTATGCCTCAACCACCCAGGAAAACTCCACGCGGGCACTACGACCTTCGTCCGACCAACTGGCGTTGCGCCCCAATTGCCGGACCAGACTGACGCCGCGCCCCGACAAACGGACGCCGTCCAGCGGACGCTCCATGACTCGCGCCACATCAAATCCCTTGCCGCTGTCTTCAACCCGAATCACCAGACAACCGCCCTCGCCTTGTGGCTGCACCTGCAAATGCACGCGTACGAAACCGTCCTGCAGCGCCTCGAGACGATCATTGCGCTGCTGATAGTAGCGAGCGAAACCCGCCGCATCGCGCTTGAGACTGGAATCCAGACCGAGCACGCCATGCTCCAGCGCATTGGAATACAACTCGGCGAGCACGCTATACAAAGCACCACTCTGCGCCCGCAACCCATGCACCTCAAGCAGCAACTGCAGCAGGTACGGCAACGGATTGAAACGCTTGAGCGTGGCGCCACGGAATTCGAAACTCACCGACCAGTCGAGCGGGCACGACTGGCCGCTGTCGGAATACACCGGGGCCGACGGCTTGACCTGCGCCGTTTCCAGCAGGCTGACCTCGACCATGCTGACATCGTCGCGCGCCTCGCCGCGAAAATCCCGCAGCGCCTGCTCGATATCCTCGAATAAGCGATCCGGCTCGCGATTGGCGGCGAACACCTGCTGCAAACGCTCGACGCCGAACAACTGATCGTTGACATCACTGGTGTCGATGACGCCGTCAGACAGCAGAAAAACCCGATCCCCGACCGTCATCGAATGCACTTCAGTACGGTCATCGAACGCTAGCGGACTCAGCACACCGAGCGGCAAATGACGCGCGCTCAGTGGCTCGCGTTCGCCCGTGGCGATCCGGTGCAAATACCCGTCGGGCATGCCGCCATTCCATACTTCTACAGAACGTCGCTGAAAGCTCAGGCACAGCAGCGTCGCACAGCAAAACATGTCCACCGGTAGGATACGTTTGAGCTTTGCGTTCATTTCACGCAGGGTTTCGGCCAAGCCATATCCCTTGGCGGTCATGCCATAAAAGACTTCGGCGAGCGGCATCGCGCCCACTGCTGCCGGCAAGCCGTGACCGGTGAAATCGCCGAGCAACACATGCATGTCGCCCGCCGGCGTGTACGCCGCCAGCAGCAAGTCGCCGTTGAACAGCGCGTACGGTGATTGCAGGTAGCGAATATTCGGCGCGCTGAGGCAACCGGAGTGCGCCACCTTGTCGAACACCGCTTTGGCCACACGTTGCTCGTTTAGCAGGTAATCATGGTGTTTGGCGATCAGGTCGCGCTGTTGCAGCACGGTCGCCTGCAAGCGGCGCAAGCGATCCATCGCCTTGATTTTGGCGGCAAGGATCACCTGGTTGTAAGGCTTCGCCAGAAAGTCGTCACCACCCGCCTCCAGACAACGGGCCAGCGCCTCGCTTTCGGTCAGCGACGTCAGGAAGATGATCGGCACAAGCGTTTCGCCGGCCAACGCCTTGATCTGCCTTGCGGCCTCAAAGCCGTCCATGACCGGCATCATCGCGTCCATCAAGACCAGATCGGGTTGCTGACGGCGAAACAGATCGAGCGCTTCGGCACCGTTGGCCGCCGTCAGGACCTGGTGACCCTGGCGGCGGACGATGGTCGACAGCAATAAGCGATCGGCGGCGCTGTCTTCGGCGATCAGAATGGTCAGCGGCTCTTGCACCTGCATGGCCGTCAACTGATGTCGAAGAGCTTGTCGAAATTGGAGATGGCGAGGATCTTGCGCACGTCGGAGTTGCTGTTGACCACGCGCACGTCCGAATTGTCACCGCCGGCGTGATCGCGCAGCAGGAGCAACATGCCCAGTGCGGAACTGTCGAGGTAAGTGGCTTCTTTCAGGTCGACCACAATGGATTCGGGTTTCTCTTTGAGTCGCTCATAGGACTCGCGAAACTCCTGATGGCGACCAAAATCAAAGCGACCCTTGACCAAAATCGTCAGTTTTTGACCATCTGGAGAGACTTCTGTAACGACTGACATTGACTGGCTTCCTTGTCATTGACGAACCTGTACAAGGTTTAGCACTTGGACAGGGTTGCAGCAAGGTTAGAAGCCAGATCAAAAGATCGCAGCCTTCGGCAGCTCCTACACTGATCCCCTGTAGGAGCTGCCGAAGGCTGCGATCTCTTGATCTTGTTTCAGAAGGGATTCTGTCGCGGCAAACGCTGCGACAATTCATCGAGCAGCTTCTGCTCGCGCTTGTCCTCAAGGCGTTGCGCCTCTTCGCGATAACGTTGCACCAGTTTGCGCAGCCCTTCGACCTTGGCGAACGCCTGTTGCCATTCCTCGCGAGCCTTGTCGAGCTTGTTCTGGTGCCAGACCAGGCTCTGCCGCTGCTGATCAACCGCCGTGTCGAGTTGCGCCAGAAAGCCCTGAAAACCGAGCAGCCATTGCCCGCTTACGCCGGTGCTGCCGCGCACGATCCATTGCTGCGAGTAATCCAGCCGGAAGGCATTGAGGTCAGCCAGTTTGCTTTCAGCGACTTTGACCTGGCCCTGGAAATAGCCCAGCCGTTGCACGGCAGTTTTCTCGGCCTGCTCGGCCATGTCCACCACCGGCGCCAGACGCGCGGCTCGACTGACAGTGGCCATGACCGGTTAGCCGCCCGCCGCAGGGGCGAACAGGGTTTCGAGATAGGCCTGGCTTTCGCCCATGTTGATTTTGTCGTTGAGGCCCTGACGCTGATACCGGACCAACTGCGGTTGCAGGGAAATCGCCATGTCGGTTTCGCGGTCGCCACCGGCAACATAAGCGCCGACGCTGATCAGGTCGCGGCTCTGCTGATAACGCGACCACAACTGTTTGAAGTATTGCGCGCGCTGCATGTGTTCCGCCGAGACCACGGCCGGCATTACCCGGCTGATCGAGGCTTCGATGTCGATGGCCGGATAGTGCCCCTCTTCGGCCAAGCGCCGGGACAGCACGATGTGGCCGTCGAGCACGCCTCGCGCCGAGTCGGCAATCGGGTCCTGCTGGTCATCGCCCTCGGACAGCACGGTGTAGAACGCGGTAATCGAACCGCCGCCCTTCTCCGCGTTACCAGCGCGCTCCACCAGTTTCGGCAACTTGGCGAACACCGATGGCGGATAACCCTTGGTCGCTGGCGGCTCGCCGATGGCCAGAGCGATTTCCCGCTGCGCCTGGGCGAAACGGGTCAGCGAATCCATCAGCAACAGGACGTTCTTGCCCTTGTCGCGGAAATATTCGGCGATCCGCGTGCAGTACATCGCGGCGCGCAGACGCATCAGCGGCGCATCGTCCGCCGGCGAGGCGACGACCACGGAGCGCTTGAGGCCTTCTTCACCGAGGCTGTGCTCGATGAATTCCTTAACTTCTCGACCCCGCTCACCGATCAGGCCAACGACGATAATGTCGGCCTCGGTGAAGCGCGTCATCATGCCCAGCAACACCGATTTACCGACACCGGTACCGGCGAACAGACCCAGACGCTGGCCGCGACCGACCGTCAGCAAACCGTTGATGCAACGGATGCCAACGTCCAGCGGCACGCTGATCGGATCACGGTTGAGCGGGTTGATCGTCGGGCCGTCCATCGGCACCCAGTCTTCGGCCTTCATGCCGCCCTTGCCATCCAGCGCACGTCCGGCGCCATCGAGCACGCGACCGAGCATGCTCATGCCCATCGGCAAACGACCGGTATCAGCCAAAGGCACCACACGGGCGCCGGGGGCGATGCCGGCAACGCTGCCGACCGGCATCAGGAAAACCTTGCTGCCAGAGAAACCCATGACTTCCGCTTCCACCTGAGACGGGTGATAGCTGTCGTCATTGATCACCAGGCAACGCGTGCCCATGGCGGCGCGCAGGCCTTCGGCTTCGAGGGTGAGGCCAACCATGCGCAGCAGGCGACCTTCAAGAATCGGCGCGCCGGCAATCTCGGTAGCCTCAGCGTAAGTGCTCAGGCGCTTGGCGAAACTGGTGCGTTCAAGGCGCATCGGGGTGGTCCGCGAGCGGCTCTTCAGGCGTGGCCGCCGGTTTTACGTCTTCGGGAATATCCAGGCTCAGATCCGCATCGGCCGGATGCAAGGCCTGCTCGTGTAGCTGATCGAGCAGTTTGGCCATGACCTGAGCCACGCGGGTTTCGATGCTCGCATCGATGCGGCTGTGCTCGGTTTCAACCCGGCAGCCGCCCGGCAACAGCGATTCATCTTCGACGATGCGCCAGGTTTCCTCATGGCGCTCGCGCAGAGCCTTGGCTTGCTCGAAGTCCTGCGGATTGACGTACAGACGCACGTTGTCGACACCCAACGGCAACAGCTTGAGCGCATCGCGCATGACGTGTTCGATCTGACTGGAATCGATGGCCAGTTCGCGCTTGATCACCTGTTTGGTGATGTGTTGCACGAGGTCGACCAGCGACTTTTCAATCTGCGTGTCCTGCTCAGCGATGGGCTCGAACAGGTTCGCCATCAGTTGCTCGAGGCTGGCAAGTTTGGCGCTGAGCGCCACCTCGGCTTCCTGACGCACCTTGAGCGTGGCGCTGTGAAAACCTTCCTTTTCGCCGATGCCGAAGCCTTCGTTGTAAGCCTCCTGACGGATGCTTTCGAGTTCTTCCAGGGTCAGTGGCTGGACTTCCTCCAGCGGCACTTCTTCCATTTCCGGCGGTTCTGGCTCCGGCTCTGGCTCGGGTTCCGGTTTCGGCGGGTCGAAGCTGGGCATCGCCCAGGATTCGAAACCACGGACATCGCGGGCACGGATCAGATCCGTCACATCGTCGTCGTGCTTGTCCATGGGCTTAGATCATTTCCTCGCCACCCTTGCCACCGAGTACGATTTCGCCGGCTTCGGCCATACGACGGGCAATGGTGAGGATTTCTTTCTGTGCGGTTTCGACGTCGCTGACGCGCACCGGGCCTTTGGCCTCGAGGTCGTCGCGCAACAGTTCGGCGGCACGTTTGGACATGTTCTTGAAGATCTTCTCTTTGACGCCTTCGTCCGAACCCTTGAGGGCCAGCACCAACACGTCGGAAGACACTTCGCGCAGCAACGCCTGAATGCCACGGTCGTCGACATCGGCGAGGTTGTTGAACACGAACATGAGGTCTTCGATCTGACCGGACAGGTCTTCGTCGACTTCGCGGATCGAGTCCATGAGCTGGCCTTCGATCGAGCTGTCGAGGAAGTTCATGATGTCCGCCGCGCGTTTGATGCCACCCAGGGTGGTGCGCGAGGCATTCGAGTTGCCGGAGAACTGCTTTTCGAGAATCTGGTTGAGCTCTTTCAGTGCCGCTGGCTGTACGGTGTTCAACGACGAGACGCGCAGGATGATGTCCAGACGCACTTTGTGGTCGAAGTTGCCGAGTACTTCACCGGCCTGATCCGGGTCGAGGTATGCGACCACGATTGCCTGAATCTGCGGGTGTTCGTAGCGGATCACGTCGGCAACGGCGCGCGGCTCCATCCATTTCAGGCTGTCGAGGCCACTGGTGTTGCCACCGAGCAGGATGCGGTCGATCAAGCCGTTGGCCTTGTCTTCACCCAGGGCCTGGGTGAGCATTTTGCGCACGTAGTCGTCGGAACCGACGCCCAGGCTGGTCTGGTCGCCGACGATGTCGACGAACTCGCTCATGACCTGCTCGACCTGTTCGCGATGGACGTTGCCCATCTGCGCCATGGCCACACCCACACGCTGAACCTCTTTCGGGCCCATGTGGCGCAGCACTTGCGCGGCATCGGTCGAACCCAGGGACAGCAGCAGAATCGCGGCTTTGTCGACCTTGTTCAGTTTGACGGTTGCGGCTCGGTTATCACTCATCTGCGTTAATCCACTCTTTCACGACCTGAGCCACGCGACCCGGATCCTCGGCCACCAGACTCTTGATTGCATTCAGTTGCGCGTCATAACCCTCACTCGGGCTCGGCAACAGAATGCTCTGCGGACCACCGAGGCTCACGCGGTCGTTGGAAAGTTCGCCGTCCAGGCCGCCCATCCCGCCGAGTTCCACGTCGCTGCCAAGACCGGCCAGCTCCTTGCCTTTGCCGCCGCCGGTGATGTTGTTTAGCACCGGACGCAGCACACCAAACACCAGCACCAGGATAAACAACACACCCAGCACTTGTTTGACGATGTCCCAGAACCATGGCTGGGAGTAGAACGGAATATCGGCAATCACTTCGCCGCGCTCGGCGGAGAACGGCATGTTGATCACGCTGACGCTGTCGCCACGGCTGGCGTCGAAACCGACCGCGTCCTGGACCAGACGGGTGAAGCGCGCCAATTCGTCGGCGCTCCACGGCGCACGGCTGGTTTCGCCGTTGGCCGCGTTGACCTTGACCTGATCGTCGACAACCACCGACACCGACAGACGATTCAGGCGACCCTGCTGCTGTTTAGTGTGGCTGATGGAACGGTCGAGTTCGAAGTTCTTGGTCGATTGTTGACGCTTGTCGGCCGGGTACGGCGCGAGCATTGGCTGGCCGGTGGCCGGGTCCATGATCTGCTGACCGTTGGCGTCAACCAATGGCTGACCTGGCTGCACCATCGCGGCTGGCGCTGCGGCACCACCGGTGGTTTGCGGTGCCGAGGCTGGCGACGGCGGCTGGTTGCTCAGGGCACCCGGCACACCTTGCGGGCCATTGCTGGCGGTGCGTTGTTCGTTGACCGACTGCTCGCTGCGCAACGCCGGTTGATCCGGGTTGAACTGCTCGGCGGTCGACTCGACAGCGTTGAAATCGATGTCAGCCGAAACTTCCGCCTTGTAGCGATCGTTGCCCAATACCGGTTGCAGAATGTTGTGCACGCGCTGGGTGAGCATGCTTTCCATGCGACGGCTGTAATCGAACTGCTTGCCGGCCATGGTCATTTCGGAGTTCTCCGCCTGATCGGAGAGCAGGTTGCCCTTCTGATCGACGACGGTGATCTGCGATTTGCTCAGCTCGGGAACGGAGGTCGCCACCAGGTTGATGATCGCGATGACCTGACCTGGCTCCAGCGAACGACCGGAGTACAACTCGACCAATACCGAAGCGCTTGGCTTGCGCTCATCACGCACAAACACCGAGCTCTTCGGAATGGCCAGGTGCACGCGGGCACCCTTGACGTTGTTCAGGCTGGAAATGGTCCGGGCCAGCTCACCTTCGAGGCCACGACGGTAACGCGTCGCTTCCATGAACTGGCTGGTGCCCAGACCCTGTTCCTTGTCGAGGATTTCGAAACCGATGTTGCCGTCGCTGGGAGTGACACCAGCAGCGGCGAGTTTCATCCGTGCACGAGACAGGTCATCGGCCTTGACCAGCAAGGCGCCGGAGTTCGGTTCAACGGTGTAAGGGATGTCGGCGGAGGCCAGGGTGTCCATGACCTGCTTGGCGTCCATACCGGCAAGGCTGCCATACAACGGACGGTAATCCGGCTGCTGCGACCACAGCACCACGGCAAAGCCAATCGCCACGCTCGCAGCCAGGCCGACCAACAGGCCCACCTGACGCAGCATGGTCATCTCGGAGAGGTTTTCCAGGAAGGACAGGCCGAACAGCGGCGGTTTGCCGTCTATCGGGGTGGCCTTGGCCGGAACGTTATCGGCGACTGCTTCTGCCATGACTCAATCTCGTCCTTAAACCGGCATCTGCATGATGTCTTGATAAGCCTGAACCAGCTTGTTGCGTACCTGGGTCAGAGCCTGGAACGACACGCTGGCTTTTTGCGAAGCGACCATCACGTCCGTCAGGTCGACGCCGCTTTTGCCCACTTCAAATGCGTTGGCCAACTGAGTCGACGCGGTCTGGGTATCGCTGACCTTGTTGATCGCCTGACCGAGCATGTCGGAAAAGCTGCTGCCTCCCAGCTCAGGGACAGCGGTCGTCGATTTCGGTGCAGACATGGCGTCCAATTTCATGGCCTTCATGTCCATCATCAACCGATTAAATTCAATACCTTGGCTCATGGTCTACTCTCTTGGGCGGCCCGCAATTTTTTGACACTCACTCGGCGGGTACACAGGTATTAGCAACAAGGGTGCCAGCTCATGGGCACCCCTTTCAGAAAAGCGTTTTCAAATCGTTGCGGCAGACGTCAGGTGGCGAACAGATAACCTTCGACGTCCATCCCGGCATCGCGCATTTGCGCCAGTTTGTAGCGCAGGGTGCGCGGGCTGATGCCGAGCTTTTCTGCGGCTTCCTTGCGGCGGCCACGTTCGGCACGCAGGGTGTCGATGATCATCTGAAACTCCCGGCGGCGCAGGTCATCGCCCAGGGCGCCGGCCGAATCCGCTTCGATTTCCACCTCGCGAAGCACCGCTGAAACCGGCGCGGCGACGGGCATCGCGGTGTACGTCACGGGACCGGCCAGACAGAAATCCTGCGGCTGAATCAAACCGCCCTGCTGCAGGATCAACGCACGCTGAATGGCGTTATCCAGTTCACGCACATTGCCCGGCCACGGGTACGCAGTCAGACACGCTTGCGCGTCAGGCGAGAGTTTCGCCGCCGCATGCTTCATTTTATTGACGTGTTTGGCCAACAACCTTTCGGCCAGCGGCAGGATATCGGCAGTGCGCTCGCGAAGTGGACGCCAAGCCAGTGGGAAAACCGACAAACGGTAAAAAAGGTCTTCACGGAAACGCCCCGCCGCTACTTCGCCCGCCAGATCGCGGTTGGTGGTGGCGACCACACGAATATCCAAGGCAATGGGTTTGCGCGCGCCAACCCGCTCGACTTCGCGTTCTTGCAGCACGCGAAGCAATTTGGCTTGCAGACCCAGAGGCATTTCGGAGATTTCGTCGAGCAACAGCGTACCGCCATCGGCCTGCTCGAACTTGCCGGCCTGCGCCGCGATGGCTCCCGTGAACGAGCCCTTCTCGTGGCCGAACAACGTCGCTTCGAGCATGTTGTCCGGGATCGCCGCGCAGTTGATCGCAATGAACGGCTGACTGGCGCGATGGGATTGCTGGTGAATGTAGCGCGCCAACACTTCTTTACCGGTACCGGACTCGCCGGAAATCAGCACCGTGGAGTCGCTGCGTGCAACGCGCGCGGCCAACTCGAGCAGTTGCGCGCTCGCCGGCTCGACCGCGATCGGGCCTTCGCTTTCGCTCGCGCCAATATTGCCCAGCGCATGCCGCGCGACCAGATCGAGCAAGGCTTTAGGTTCGAAAGGTTTGACCAGATAGTCCGCTGCACCTTGGCGCATCGCATCGACCGCGCGCTCAACGGCGCCATGCGCAGTCATCAGCAACACCGGCAACTGCGGCTGACGAGCGCGCAACAATGAGAGCAATTGATGTCCGTCCATGCCTGGCATGTTGACGTCGCTGACCACCAGGCTGAATGCTTCGCGAGCGACCGCGGTCAACGCCTCCTCAGCGCTACCGACCGCATGGTAGTCATGGCCGGCCAACAACAACGTATCGGTCAGCGCTTCGCGCAACGAACGGTCATCCTCGACCAGCAAAACCTTGATGCCCATGTCGTTTACTCAGCTCCCTGTGCAGCGGAAAACAGCGGCAGGATGACCTGCGCGCACGTGCCGCGGCCGACCCGCGAACGCAACTGCAATTGTCCCTGATGCGCCCGTGCCACCGCTTTGACCACGGTCAGCCCGAGGCCAGTGCCGGTCACTTTGGTGGTAAAAAACGGCTCGCCCAGACGCTCCAGCACCAAGGGCTCGATTCCGCTGCCACTGTCGCTGACGCTGATGCGCAAGGCGTTGTCGCGGGTGTAGCAATGCACTTTCAGGCGCACGTCTGCGGCACTGGCCTGAATCGCATTTTCGATCAAATTCAAAAGCGCACCGACCAGCGTATCGCGATTGCACAACAGCTCTCCGGCATGACTGTCGCACTGCCAGCGGATGGGCAGATCCTGCACATGGGTCAGCGCCGCCGCTTGCAGCGCCTGCATCAAAGCGTTCGGAGTGAGGCGATCAGTCAACGGCAATTCACCGCGAGCGAACACCAGCATGTCGCGCACCTGGTGCTCCAATTCATGCAGGCGCTCTTTCAGCCGCCCGGCGAAACGCTGCTGAGTGGCGACTGGCAGTTCCTGCTCAGTCAAATGACTGGCGTAGAGCAAAGCGGCGGACAGCGGCGTGCGGATCTGGTGGGCCAGCGAAGCGACCATCCGCCCCAGCGAAGACAATCGTTCGTGGCGCGCCAACTGGTCTTGCAAATGGCGGGTTTCTGTCAGGTCGTTGAGCAGCACCAATTGCCCAGGCTCGGCGTCCAGCGAACGGGTAGCAATCGACAGGCGTCGGCCGTTTTTCAAGGAAATTTCGTGACCGTCGTCCTCACGCGGGGCAAAGCAGCGAGCAATCACGTGGCGCCACAGCTCGCCTTCCAACGGCAGACCCAACAGTTCGATTGCCGCCGGATTGGCTTCGACGACGATACCGTGGCCATCGATCACGATGACACCACCAGGCAACAGGTCGAGGAGGTTTTGCAGACGGTTGGCCAGACGCTCTTTTTCCGCCAGCTCCTGCATACGCTGGGCGCTGACCACAGCCAGTTCACCCTTGAGCTCGGTGACCCGCGCTTCAAGCATGCTGTAGGAGTCCGTCAGTTGACTGGACATTTGGCTGAACAGCTCGAAGGCCTGCTCAAGACCCTGTCGGCTTGCCTGTTCTACGGAGGACGGTTGCCCCTCGGGACTGGAGGCAGAAGACATCTGGGCGGCTTGGGGCATTGTGCTTCTCGCTTGGCTGACCGTCAGTTAAACGGAACGTTGCGAGGGCTGTAGCAATACCCGTGCCTAAAAAAAACTGCTTATAAATGAAGCAGTTGAAAAACAGGCGTCAATCCTCCGCCTGTTCATCTCCATCGCGCCGGCTCATGCCGTATTTGCGCATCTTCTCGACCAGGGTGGTACGACGGATGCGCAGGCGCTCAGCGGCACGCGCCACAATGCCATTGGCATCGTCCAGTGCCTGCTGGATCAAGCCCTGCTCCAGACCACCCAGGTAGTCTTTCAGATCCAGGCCTTCCGGCGGCAGCATGGCGTTGGCGGTGAAGTCCGGCGTGTGGCCGTTAATTGCCACGCGCTCTTCAAGATCGCTGCGCAGGCTGTCGACCATTTGCTCGTCTTCGTCGTCGACGTAGCGGAATTTCTTCGGCAACTCGACCACGCCGATCACCCCGTACGGATGCATGATCGCCATGCGCTCGACCAGGTTGGCCAGCTCGCGAACGTTACCTGGCCAGCCGTGACGGCACAGCGACATGATCGCTGCCGAGTTGAAGCGGATCGAACCGCGCTTCTCGTGCTCCATGCGCGAGATCAGTTCGTTCATCAGCAACGGAATGTCTTCGACACGCTCACGCAACGGCGCCATCTCGATCGGGAACACGTTCAGGCGATAGTAGAGGTCTTCGCGGAAAGTGCCGATCTCGATCATGCTTTCGAGATTCTTGTGCGTTGCCGCGATGATGCGCACATCGACGCTCTGGGTCTTGTTGCTGCCCACGCGCTCGAAGGTGCGTTCCTGCAAGACACGCAGCAGTTTGACCTGCATCGGCAGCGGCATGTCGCCGATTTCGTCGAGGAACAGCGTACCGCCGTTGGCCAGCTCGAAACGACCGGCACGGCTGGTGATTGCACCGGTGAAGGCGCCCTTCTCGTGGCCGAACAATTCGCTTTCGAGCAGCTCTGCCGGGATCGCCCCGCAATTGACCGGCACAAATGGCGCATCGCGGCGCTTGGAGTGGTAATGCAGGTTTCGCGCAACCACTTCCTTGCCGGTCCCCGACTCGCCGAGGATCAACACACTGGCGTCGGTGTCGGCAACTTGCTGCATCATCTGGCGCACGTGCTGAATTGCACGACTGGTGCCGACAAGGCTGCGGAACAGGTTGGGTTCGCGATGACGACCGCGCTCGCGGGCCTGGTCATACATCTCGCGGTAGACCTGGGCACGGTGCAGCGAATCGAGCAATTTGCTGTAGCTGGGCGGCATTTCGAGGGTCGAAAGCACACGACGACGCTGGTCTTCAGGCAAGTCGACGGAAGAATTATCGCCCATCAACAAAACCGGAAGGAACTCATCCCAGGTTGAGAGTGTCTTTAGCAAGCCCAAAAGCGCGCCAGGAGCATTAACCGTCCCGATCAGTACGCAAATGACCTCACGACTAGACGACAAAGAGCCGACTGCCTGCTGCCAGTCATGGCTGCCGCAGGGTAAATTTTCTTCGCCAAGAAAATTTAGAATCACCGCCAGGTCGCGGCGGCGGACGCTATCGTCATCGATCAGCAGAATTTTGGTTTCACGCCACATGCAATAGCAACTTCCCTAGTCAACTCAATGCCCGAAATTAGGGGCAAGCGAGACGCTTGCAGGACACCATGTGCCTGTAGACGCCTGAAATCTGAAAACAGCCACTAGTTAAGTCAAAAAACCGTGCACAGTCAAATTTATGGCGCACATGTCTGGATTAACTGAGTGTTAATTAACCAAACAGATGGTAAACCTTTGCCGCGTTCTGCGCTTGGGTGATCTGCGACATCTCGTTGGCAATTGCTTGCCGCTCACCCATGGCCACCTCAAGAAGCTCCTTGTAGACATGGAGCAACTCTTCAAGATTGTCGCGCAACGCGACCTCGTCCAGCGAAGCCTCAGCCATGACGTCTTCCATGCAGGAACGGCAAGCCAGATCCAGCTCGCCAATGGCTTCCCAATTACGCTCGGCCAAAGCTGTGACCAACGCTTCACGGGTATCGGCGATTCGCTGCAATACAAGACTCATGACGATCTCCTTCAGAACTGCGGAGCTGGCGTAGGCGCGATCGCGTCCCAGCCTTCTTTTACCGTACTCAGCAGACCTGCAACCTCGTCGAGAATGCGCAGATCGCTGCTGATGTTCGCCTCGGCGAGGCGCTTCATCATGTAGATATACAGCCCATCCAGGTCCGCCAGCGTATCCGCACTGTTTTCCAGATCCAGACCTTCGCGCAGACCACTGACAATGCCAATCGCCTTGCTGATCGAAGTGCATTTGCCTGGAATATCCTTGCGCTCGATGGCGCCTTTGGCCTGAGCGATACGCGCCAGTCCACCTTCCATCAACATTTGCACCAGACGGTGCGGGCTCGCTTCGGATGTCTGAGCGTGTGCGCCGACTTTCTGATACTGCCGAAGGGCTAACATCGGATTCATGTTCTACCTCATTGCCACAATGACTCGTATAACCAGTGTATCGCCAACGAATCACAAAACTTTAGAGCAGAAGACAAAAACCCGGCACACGCCGATAAAGCGTAGCCGGGTTTTTGTCGTTCCTGCCTGTTACTTCGCGGATTGCTGCGCGTTCAGCGAGCTGAAGAACGACGTGATATTGCTTGCCGTAGCCTTCATCTGCCCTACCAGCAAGTCCATGGCGTTGTACTTGGCAGTCAACGTCTTGGTCAGGTTGGCCACACGCAGGTCCAGCGCCAATTGCTGCGACGTGAGGCTGCGGGTGTTGTTGGTCAGAATGGTCATGCGCTGATCAAGCAAACCGGTGGTGGTTTTACCATCAGCAGAAGCTTTGAGGTAAGGATCGACCGCTTTGCTCATGCGCGCCAACAGACCGTTCTTGTCGTCGGTGCCGGAGAACAGCTGCTGCACCTGGCCCGTCATGCCTGGCTGAGACATAGCCTTGTTGAAGGCAGTAGCGTCCAACGTCAGCTTACCGGTGTCACGATCAGTCATGACACCAATCTGCGACAGCACACCCAGCTCGCCTGGCGACGAAGTGGTCAACTGAGCTCGAATATCGGCAATCAACGTACGCGGCAGAGAATCACCGGTAAACGCCGCCTGCACCGTCAACTTGCCATCTTCGTCCGTCGTTGCCTTGGACAGGCTGTCGATGGTGGTCTTGAGCGTGTTGAAGGCATCTACGAACTGCTGAACCGAAGCCTGCAAACCCTTGGTGTTGGTATCGACAGAGACCTTCACCGCCGTAGGGCTGGCTTCCACCAGGTTCATGGTCAGGCCACTGATGGCGCCGCTCACGGTGTTGCTCTTGCTGGTAACGGCAAGACCATCAATGGTCAGCTTCGCATCCTTGGCAACATCGCCCACAGACCCGGAATCACCCGCGGTCGGGGTGGCAGACATGACCTTGGTGCCATCGATTTCCAGACCGGCAATGCCACTGACCGTCAGGTCGGAGCCGGCGCCCGTCTTGTTCGAACTGATCACCAGACGCGAAGCACCCGAGCTGTCGGTCACAATGTTGGCGGAAATACCGTTGACCCCCTGCGCCTTGTTGATGGCGTCACGGGTGGTCTGCAAGGTGGCATTGGCCGGAATATCGACATTGTAATCAGTGCCATTCTGACTGATTTTCAGGGTACCACTCGGAATGGCACTGGCCGCACCGCCGGCAAACGATGCACTGGCTACTTTCGAGCCGGTGGCCAGGTTATTCACCACGACACTGTATGTACCCGAAACAGCCGTGTTATCGGAGGTAGCGGTCAGTGTTGTCGGGGTAGCCGAGGTCGCCGTGTAGCCGGCAAACGCAGGGTTGGTCTTGCTGCCCAGATCGGTCATTGCCTTCTGGTAGGCGGCCAATGCGCTTTTCAGCGTACCGACACCGGAAATCTTCAGGGTGTTGGTTTTGGTCGCATTATCGATCTGCGTCTGCTTCGGCGACTTGTCGGCGTTGACCAGCGCGGTCACGATCGCGCCGATGTCCAGGCCGGAACCCAGTCCGGAACCCGGTAGAATTGGACTTGCCATGTGCATCTCCCTTCAGATTGTTGCCATTCTTTTGACCGTTACATGCGTCTTGAGAACGGACAAACACTATTCATGCCAGCTATCAGACTTTGGCGTCGAACAACACGTGACTGGCGTTGGCCAGACTGTCTGCCAGCTTCAAGGCTTCTGCGGAGGGAATCTGTCGAACGACCTCACCCGTCTCGCTTGCGATCACTTTGACAATGACCTTGCCGGAATGCTCGTCAATCGAGAACTCCAGATTGCGCTTGATCGACTGTACAAACTTTTCGATCTCCTGCACCGCCAGTTTCAGTTTGGCGTCGTCCGAATCCTGACTCTTCGCAGCGACCGGCGCTTCAGTCTTGGCAACTTTAGGCGTCTCTGACGGTTTGTCAGCAACCGGCGTTACTGGCTTGGGAGCCGGATAAGACACGTTAAGCTTTACGCTCATGTCCATGCCCATCACCTCTTAACGTAAAAAGGCGAGAGAGCGCGACCAGCGCACTCCCCCGCCCAAACTCGATCCGAAATTACTGAAGCAGCTTCAGTACAGCGGAAGGCAGTTGGTTGGCTTGAGCCAGAACAGAGGTCGAAGCCTGTTGCAGGGTTTGCTGCTTGGTCAGGTTAGCAGTCTCTGCGGCGAAGTCGGTATCTTGTACGCGACCTTGTGCAGCAGTGGTGTTCTCGGTGATGTTCTGCAAGTTCTGGATGGTGCTGGTCAGACGGTTTTGCGAGGCACCCAGGCTGGCACGAGTTGCACCGATGGCAGCGATTGCAGCGTCGATCGCGGTGATCGCGTTGTCGATGTTCTGCGAAGCGCCAGTTACGGTAGCACCGGTCAGGGACAGAGTACCGCTACCTACCGACAGGCTTACTGCGTCGAACTTGGAGCTCAGTACCAGGTCGATGTGGTTAGCCGAACCGGTGTTTGCGCCCACTTGCAGGGTCACAGTACCAGCCGAACCGTCCAGCAGGTTTTTGCCGTTCAGGTTGGTCGAAGCCGAGATACGGGTGATCTCGTCGGACATCTGAGCGAATTCAGCGTTGGTAGCGGTCTGGTCAGCAGTGCCGTTGGTACCGTTACGTGCTTTAACAGCCAGTTCACGCATACGCTGCAGGATGTCGGTAGTAGCTTGCAGAGCGCCTTCAGCGGTCTGGGCAACGGAGATACCGTCGTTGGCGTTCTGGATGGCTTGGGTGTTACCACGGATCTGCGAGGACATACGGTTCGAGATCTGCAGGCCAGCGGCGTCGTCTTTAGCGCTGTTGATTTTCAGGCCGGAAGACAGGCGCTGCATCGAAGTCGACAGAGCGTCGGAAGCGCGGTTCAGGTTTTTCTGAACGTTCAACGACGTGGTGTTGGTGTTTACTGTTAAAGCCATGACGAATTCCTCGTTGGTTGGGTACTGCGGCTTCCGGCCCTGGCAACCGCCGGGTATGGCCTAGAGAACCTTCGTAATAGTTATCGTCGGGATTGCAGGTTGCTTGAGGGCTTTTTGAAAAAATTTTGCCATCACCCTGCCACCCCCGCGAAAACAAAGACTTAGCAGCACATCACCCGCGAAAAAATGACGTCATAAAACCGACTGCCGTGCAAACCTGCGGGCCAGTGCTGTCGGCGTGTTCAGGCCGGAACACTTCCCAGCAAATCCACCAGCTCGTACTCCATAGAGTCAGCCAGCCCCAACCAGTCCTGGCGCTCCTGGCATTCGAGCATTTGCAATAACAGTTGCGCCAACACCTGCTGAACCTCTGTCGGGGCAGACGCTAAACATTGCTGGGCCTTTTCAAACACATCGACCATCGTCAGCGCCGCCTCGACATCGCGCCCGAGGCGAAACAAACCCGCACACTGGCGACATTCATCCTTGCAGAGACTCAACGCACTCATTGCACAAACTCCGGATTGAAACCGGTTCCGGCGATCAGCGCCCCGGAGCGGCTGCTGTTGAGAAACTCGACCTGTGGATGCGCAGCGATATAGCGCTCCAGCACGCACAGATAACCGCGAAAGTTGAGCTGTGTGCTGACCCGCTGACCATGGCCATCACGCACCCAATGCCGCGCCTGATTCACCGGTGGCCCCAGCTCGCCGTCGTTCCAACCAGCATGGGTCTTGTTCATCGGGAAGGCGAAGTCAGCACCAAACAGCGTGATGCCGGTGGCGCCCATCTTTACCGCCAGATCCACCGCCGGGTGAATCACACTGCCGCCCACGTGCAACTGCGCTCGCGGGTGCTGCTCACGCAGGTTCGCGTAGATCGGGCTCGCGGAATAACCACCGTAACGCTTGCCCTTCCACGCCTTCAACACCGACGGATCGCTCATCGGCAGATACACCAGCGGAATGCCGTCGGACTCCTCGAATGGCAAATGGCGAAAGCTGATGCGCTGATCAATGCTCACCACCAGGTCAGGCACAATCCCGTGTTCGCGCAGCGGTCGATACGCAGTGTCGACACAGATGAACAACGGGCGTTCGGCGCGTTGACGGATTGCCGCCAGACGCTGGTAATGCTGCTCCAGCGTCGGCCCGGTGGCGATCACGTAGATTTCCCGGCCGGCACAGGTGCCGAACAATTGCGCCACATCCGCATCGGCGAGCAGCACCGGCAGACATTCCTGCAGACGCTGTTGAATCTCCGTTGACTGCGGATCGAAATCCCGATTGTTGAAGCTCAGGTGGACTTCGCTGACCAAGCGATCACGGACTTTCGCGTTGAAATCGTCGGCCAGCAGCATCTCGGCAGGCAGGGCAAAAAACGGCGTAAAAAAGTCTGGATGATCGCCGGCGTAAAACAACTCGACGCGCGGATCTTCCAGCCACTGGCGCTGATCGAGCAGTTGCACCACCAGCGCGAACAATGCGCCATTGAGGATGTGCACGTACAACCGCTCAAGCCCTTCGCGCTCCAGTAGCACGCTGGGCAAATCGCCGAGGCCAGTACCGTAGACATGCAATTGCGGCTTGTCCGCCAGGCTTGCCGCCTGAATCCGGGCTTCATGGATGCGGTCATGGCGGCTGGTGAGCTGAACACCATTGACGCTGAGCGTCGAACCCAACCCCTGCACCAGTTCGGCCTGGACGGTCGCAGTGTCTTCCGCCATCAGTCGTTCGAACAGCGCCGGCCAACGCCGTTGCAACACCTCGGCATTGGCTTGAAAAAACTCGCTCATGGCGCCTCGCGCTCCGTTTCAGGCAAAAAAATAGCGTTCAAGGTTAACCTTGAACGCTATTTTTGTATCCGCCGTTTTTGCTCGGACTCAAGGACGATAGATGATCGCCGAGCCCCACGACAGACCGACACCAAAACCGCTCAGGGCAATACGCTGCCAGTCGGAATCGATGACGTGTTTTTCCAGCAGCAACGGAATGCTCGACGACACGGTATTACCGGTCTCGACCATGTCCTTGATGAACTTCTCCGGCTCGCCTTCGAAGCGCCGCGCCACGGCATCGACAATCGCCGCACTGCCCTGGTGAATGCAGAAGGCATCGATGTCATCCGCCTTCAAACCAGAGTCATCGAGCAACTCGTGCAAGTGTGCCGGCACCTTCAGCAGAGCAAAGTTGAACACCTGACGACCGTTCATGAAGAACACGCCATCGGTGACTTTCAGGTGCGGCGCACCGGAACCGTCAGTACCGAACTTGGCCTTGCCCAGCGCCCAGGTCGGATCTTCGCCCATCCATGTAGCGGTGGCGGCATCGCCGAACAGCATGGTGGTGTTGCGGTCTTCCGGATCGACGATTTTCGAATACGGGTCAGCGGTGATCAGCAGACCATTCTTCAGGCCGGCGGCTTCCATGAAGCCCTTGATCGCGTAGATGCCGTAGACATAACCGGAGCAGCCCAGGGAAATGTCGAACGCCGCAACGTTGGTCGGCAGACCGAGTTTGTCCTGCACGATCGCTGCGGTGTGCGGCAGGCCTTCTTCGTCACCGTTCTGGGTGACGACGATCAAGGCGTCGATCGATTCACGCTTCAGTTCAGGGTTGCTGGCAAACAGCGCATTGGCCGCTTCCACGCACAGATCGGAGGTTTCCTGTTCAGCGTCTTTGCGTGGCAGAAACGCCGAACCGATCTTGCCAAGGATGAATTCTTCATCCTTCTCGAATTTTGCACCTTGTGCGTAATTGTCCACGCCGGCTACAGGAACGTAGCTCGCAATGCTTTTTATGCCAATCATTACGGCTTCCCAATAAAAAACAGCCCAAGACCACCGCTCGCAAGGATTTCGAGGGGCGCCGACAAACAGAAAACGGCCGCCACAACGGGCAGCCACGGGGAGCGCAAAGGGCTATCACTGGAATCGAAAACGAGCCAGGCGCCATCTCCCCGATCAATACAATACAGTGAAGATGCGCGTTATGACTCGCAGGTCACGCTATTTTGCCGAATCGGTGCAGATCAGGTTATTCGACCAACGACCAGTCCAGCGGCGTGCCGCGCTTGATTGGCGCGCGTGCGCGGCGGCCGAGGACGGCGTCGGTGTGCTTGGGCGGCAGACCAAGACCCGGGCGAATGGCGCGCAGATTGTCCCCGCTAAAGCTGTCACCGGCGGCCATGTCGGCCGTGACATACAGCGAGCGGCGATAGACCAGCGACTTGCGTTCAGCCTCTGTGACGCCGTAATGCACCTGCCCCATGGCCTGCCAGGCGCGCTCGGTTTCCACCACCAGACTGGCCATTTCTGCCGGCTCCAGCGAGAAACTGGCATCGACGCCACCTGCTGAACGGTCGAGGGTGAAGTGTTTTTCCACCACCGTCGCGCCCAGCGCCACCGCCGCTACCGACACGCCGACGCCCATTGAATGATCCGACAGGCCTACCTCGCAACCGAACAACTCACGCAGATGCGGGATCGTTCGCACGTTGCTGTTGAGTGGCGTCGCCGGATAGGTGCTGGTGCATTTGAGCAGCACCAGATCCTTGCAGCCGGCTTCGCGGGCGGCGCGCACGGTTTCATCCAGTTCAGCGATGCTGGCCATGCCGGTGGAGATGATCAGCGGCTTGCCGGTGGCGGCTACACGGCGAATCAACGGCAAATCGGTGTTTTCGAAACTGGCGATCTTGTAGGCCGGCACATCGAGGCTTTCGAGAAAGTCCACGGCGCTGTCATCGAACGGGGTGGAGAACGCGAGCATGCCCAGTTCTTTTGCGCGGGCGAAAATCGGCGCATGCCACTCCCACGGTGTATGGGCTTTTTCATACAAATCGTAGAGCGAAGTACCCGCCCACAGACTGTTCGGATCCTTGATGAAGAATTCGCCTTCAGCCAGATCCAGCGTCATGGTTTCGGCGGTGTAGGTTTGCAGCTTCAAGGCATGCGCGCCGGCCTTGGCCGCCGCTTCGACGATTTGCAGGGCGACGTCCAGTGACTGGTTATGGTTGCCGCTCATCTCGGCAATGATGAAGGGTGGCGCGTCGGCACCGATCAAGCGGTTGCCGATCTTGAAACTAGTCATGCGGGTAATCCTTCAAAACACGGGTGAACGCACAGGCACTCTGAGTGAACCCGGCGTCACGAAACACATTCAACGAGGGACGATTGTCCGGCAACACCCGAGCGGTGATGACCGTCAGTTGCGGCCAGTGCGCGGCAACAAACGCCTCGCCTCGGGCCAATAGCGCCCTGCCCCACCCCAGACCCATCCGTCGTTCCAGCAGGTAGATCGAGACTTCGGCTTCAAACCCGCGCAGGTCATACCGCACAACGCCGACCGCACCGTCATCCGCCTCGGCGATCAACAACAGACGCTGTGGATTGCGCAAACTCGCCGTCAACCAATTCAGGTGCTGCGGCCAATCGATCACGCCGCTGTCCAGCGACCAGCGCCGTACCGTTTCGGCATTACGCCCATCGAACAGCAACTGCGCATCATCCAGGGTCGCCGCACGCACCTTCAGCACCGCTCCGGCCAGTGCCACCGCGACACGCTCGGCACCGCGTCCGTCGACCAGTTGTCGCGAGCGCTCGGCCAGGCTTTGGCGCAAATAATGATTGCCGGTGACAAAGCCGATGGCGTCGCGCAACTGCTCGACACTGACCTGCTCACGAGCGCCCATGAATACATGCGCGCCCGCCGCGGCCATGACTTCGCCGTTGCTCTGCTGGTTGTTTGACACGGCAATGCAAATCGTCGGCAACCCCATCGCCGCCCGCTCCCAACTGGTGCCGCCCCCGGCGCCGATAAACAGATCCGCTTCAGTCATGCGCTGATGGAAATCGCTGACGAAGCTGTGCAGGCGCCAGTTCGGCCGCGTCTCGGCCAAGGCCTGCATCAGCGTCCACGCCGGGTTGTCGGCACCGGCGACAAAGTCCACTTGCAGCTCGCTGTAATCGGCCAGGGCGAGCATCGCGTGATGGGTCTGCATGGCCGCATCGAAGCCGCCGAAATTGACCAGCACGCGGCGAGCCCTGGGTTTGATTTCGATGGCCGGGCAACAGAACTCTTCGCGCAACATGGCATAGCGCGGGCCGAGCAAGGTGCGACAGCCGTCGGGCAACAGCGGCTGATAATTTTCATGCAGACCGGACAAGTTCTGATTGAGCAAAAGATCTGCGCTGTAGCGCCGGGTAGCCAGATCGTCGACTGCCGCTATGCGCTGCGCCCAGCGCCGGGCGGCGGTTTGCCAGTGATGATCGAGGCCGTAATGATCGACGATGATCCAGTCGAACCCGGCATGGCCGGCCAACAACAGATCCAGCGCGTCGATGTCGGCCTGCCACGGCAGCATTGATTCGATGGCTTGCTGTGGATCTTCATCACAATAGAGATCCGGCAACGCGAATGTCTCGAACCCTTCGGCGCTGAGCATATCGAGCCGATGCCCGGGCAATTTTCGGCAGGCAAACGCGACATGGCTGCCCTGCCCGCGCAACACTCGCGCCAGCGTCAGGCAGCGGGCAATGTGGCCGCTGCCGATGGTTGGCGAGGCGTCGGCACGAATCAGCACTCTCATTGCAGCTCTCCACCCGCCTTGAGCGCGGCATATAGGTATTCGGCACGCTTCCAGTCTTCAAGGGTGTCGATGTCCTGCACCAGATGCCGGGGCAGAATCACCGGCAGGCTGGCTGGCGAATAGAGCACCTCGCCGCGCAACCACGCCTCAGTGCGCCCCCAGTAAAACTGACCGGCGTCCTGAAATGCTTCGGGCAAATCCTGCGAACGTGTATTGCGATATTCCGGATACAAAGCGCTCAACGCACCCTGCCCGTCCAGCGTCAGCGCACGCTGCACCGGAAAACCGAAACTGCACACGGAGAACGCGAAAGACTTGTCCAGGTGCTGCTCCAGCAACTCGATGCCCTGACGCAGATAGCGTGCCTGCAACAGCGGCGCCGTGGCATACACGCAACAGGCGTAATCGAACGCCGGCAACTGCTGCAAGGCATGCACGATCACTGCCGCCGTGCCGGTGAAATCATCGGCGAGGTCTGCCGGGCGCAAAAATGGCACCTGCGCGCCATGGGCTCGCGCCACATCGGCAATTTCGCCATCGTCGGTGCTGACCACGACCTGATCGAACAAACCCGATTCCAGCGCAGTGCGGATCGAACGGACAATCATCGGCACGCCGTCGAATGGCAAGAGATTCTTGCGCGGGATGCGTTTGCTGCCGCCACGGGCCGGGATGATTGCAACGTTGCTCAAGGACGTTTTTCCAACAGGAACCAGGTGACATCGTCTGCCGGGAATTGCGGATCGCGGTGATAGACGAAACCGTAATCCAGCAGGTGCAGATCGGCATAGCGATCGAGCATCTCACCGGCAAAATCGCGCTTGAACAGCTTGCCGCTGTTGCCACGATAGGACACTTCCACCGGTGCCGGATTGTAATACTCGGCGATCAGGATGTAGCGCTGGCTCAACGCGTACAACTGCGCATAAGCGGTCGGCAACAGCTCCGGGGCCAAGTGAATCAGCACGCCTTTACTCAGGGTCAGGTCGTAACGGCGCTCGCGCGGGAAATCGAACAGCGAGCCATGCCAGATCTGTGCGATGTCCAACGCCCGAGCCTGAGCACAGGCGCTGTCATTGATCTCGACGCCGAACAGCTGGCAACGGGGCAGCAGTTGATGCAATGCCTGCAAATTGTTGCCGGCGTTAGTGCCCAGTTCGACCAGGCTCTCGATGCCTGCGGCACGGCTCAGCGCTTTGGCAAACAACGCCAGATTCGTCGCCACCAGCGGTTGGCCGACATTGCGCTCGACGTACTGGTTACCGAAGTCGCCCTGCCAGAACTTTTCCTGCTCACTCAAATGACGCATTGCAGATACTCATCCTTTGCCTCAGCGGCAATTATTCGGTCAGCCGACGCAATTGCTCGACCACGTAATCCTGTTGCGCATCGCTCAACAGCGGAAACAGCGGCAGGCTGATCGCCTCGGCGTAATAACGCTCGGCCTCGGGGAAATCGCCCTCGGCGAAACCCAGGTCGCGATAGTACGGCTGCAAGTGCACAGGAATGTAGTGCAGATTCACGCCAACACCGGCAGCACGCAAGCCTTCAAACACCTGACGATGACTGAGGCCGATGCGATCGGTCTGCAGCCGAATCACATACAGGTGCCAAGCCGATTGCGCCTCGGGCTGAGGGCTGGGCAACGTTACCGGCAAGTACGCCAGCAGCCGAGCGTAACGCGCGGCCAGCTCGCGGCGCCGGTCGATGAAGTCGTCGAGTTTGCTCAGTTGCGACAAACCCAGCGCGGCTTGCAGATCGGTGATGCGGTAATTGAAGCCCAGCTCGATCTGCTGGTAGTACCACGGGCCATGACTGGCCTCGGTCATTTGCTGCGGATCGCGGGTCATGCCGTGGCTGCGCAAACGTTGCAGGCGCTCGGCCAGCTCCGGACGATTGGTCAACACCATGCCGCCCTCGGCGCTGGTGATGATCTTCACCGGGTGAAAACTGAACACCGTCATTGCTGCAAATTGACCGCAGCCAACCGGACGTCCTGCGTAGGACGCACCGACCGCGTGAGACGCATCTTCGATCACGGTGAAGTTGTAGCGCTCGGCCAGTTCGGCAATCTTGCGCATGTCGCAGCTCTGCCCGGAGAACGCCACCGCCACCAGCACTTTCGGCAAAGTGCCGTCCTGCTCGGCCTGGTCGAGTTTCGCTGCAAGAGCGAAGGCGTCGAGGTTCCAGGTCAACGGATCGATGTCGACGAAATCAACCTCGGCACCGCAATAACGTCCACAGTTGGCCGAGGCAAGAAAGGTGTTCGGCGTCGTCCATAAACGCTCACCCGGCCCCAGACCGGCGGCCAGACAGGCAATGTGCAGCGCCGCCGTGGCGTTGCACACCGCGACGGCGAAGTCAGCCTGGCAACGCTCGGCCATTGCCTGCTCGAAACGCTCGATGCTCGGCCCTTGGGTCAGCCAGTCCGACTGCAGCACTTCGACGACGGCGTCGATGTCTGCCTGATCGAGGCTTTGCCGACCGTAGGGAATCATACCGAGAGCTTCGCGTGCAGATCGGCGATCTGCCCGACCGAGAGAAAATGCGGGTTGGTGTCGGAGCGGTACTCGAAATCTTCGCTGACGACACGCCCCTGCTCACCGAGTCTGTCGACGGCGAAATCGACATCGACACTGGTGAAGCGAATCGACGGCTGGATCGTGTAGTGATCTTCGAACTCAAGGGTCATCCGCGCATCGTCCAGTGGCACCATCAACTCATGCAGCTTTTCACCGGGTCGAATGCCGACGTGCTTGTGCGGCAGATGTTCAGCCATGCCGCGCGCCAGATCGACGATGCGGATCGACGGGATCTTCGGCACGAACACTTCGCCGCCGTGCATCCGCGCAAAGCTGTCGAGGACGAATTGCACGCCGTGGTCGAGGGTGATCCAGAACCGTGTCATGCGTTCGTCGGTGATCGGCAACTCCTGAGCACCGTCGGCGATCAGCTTGCTGAAGAACGGCACCACCGAACCGCGCGAGCCAGCCACGTTGCCGTAGCGCACCACGGCAAAACGGGTTTCCTGCTCGCCGGCAATATTGTTGGCGGCGACGAACAATTTGTCCGAAAGCAACTTGGTTGCGCCGTACAGATTGATCGGGCTGGCCGCCTTGTCGGTAGACAGCGCGACAACTTTTTTCACCCCGTTGTCGATGGCGGCGGCGATGATGTTCTCCGCGCCGTTGACGTTGGTGCGGATGCATTCGGTCGGGTTGTATTCCGCCGCCGGCACTTGCTTCAACGCCGCGGCATGCACCACGTAGTCGATGCCGCGCATGGCCTGACGCAGGCGATCGGCGTCACGCACATCACCAATGAAGTAACGCATGCATGGCGCGTTGAACGTCTGCTGCATTTCATACTGCTTCAACTCGTCACGGGAGAACACCACCACGCGCTTGGGCTGGTATTGCTCCAGCAGACGGGCGATGAATTTGCGCCCGAACGAGCCGGTGCCGCCGGAGATGAAAATCGATTTACCGTTGAACATATGCTGATTCCTGTCCGGCACGCTTAAGCGAGCAACTGTGCCCAGTTGATCGAGGCATTTTCACCCAGGGTGAAACCTTTGCCGCCCAGCGCCAGGTTGGCGTTGTAAGCCGGATCCTGCGCGAAGACATCGCTCCATTTTTCACGCAGTGCCGCCAGTGCTTGCGGCGCCTGCGGCAGCTCACCGGTATGCAGCACCTGCACCAACGGCGTCCACACGGTGAGGTAACCGGCCTGACCGGCCTTGAGGCACAGATCGACATCGGCATAACCCTCGACGAAGGTCACTTCGTCCAGCCCGCCAAGGACGTTGAACAGTTCTTTGCGCACCATCAGGCAGACCTTCGACACGGCCGAGTAATTCTGCTCGACGGCCAGACGATGCATGTAGCCGGCTGCCGCGTGTTTATCACCGATGAAGGCCGATCCCACGCCATCGTTGAGGCCAAGAATCAGACCGGCCTGAGCGATGTTGCCGTCACGGTCGACCAATTTCGCACCGACGATGCCCACTTCCGGACGCTGGGCGTGGTTGAGCAGCGAATCGATCCAGTTCGGATTGACGACTTCACTGTCTGCGGCCAGCAGTACCAGATACTCACCCTGAGCCTGCTCGCTGGCAGCGTTGTACAGCGCGACTTCGCTCAGCGGCTGATCGGCACGCAACACATTGACTTTGGCGTGGCGCAGCGTGCCCAGCCAGTCGTTGACCGCTGCCGACTGATTGGCGTTTGCCGCCAGCAACACTTCATAACGACTGTAACGGGTTCTGAGCAACACGCCTTCCAGGCAGCGGCGCAGCACTGGCAGATCATCGATGACCGGCACAATGATCGAAACCAGTGGCTGTTCGGTGTGACGGTAATCGATCTGCCAGGTGCCCGGCGCCGTCGACGTGACCTTGGCCTTGTAGCCGCGATTACCCAGATGACGCAACAATGCCTGACGCTCGTGGGCGTTCTCTTCAAGCTCTGCCGCCTGAGTGATCAGCAACGGCTCGTCGAGGTGCGCGAGGCCATCGAGGCCACCCTGCTCAATAATGCGCAGCAGCAGGTCGAATTCCAGCGCCTTGCTGAAATCGGCCTGATAACCGCCGGCGTCGAGCAACACTTCGCGACGGATCAACCAATGGCGCGCCATCAGTGCCGGCACGCTTTGCAGCAGATCCAGATTGAAACCGGGGCGGAACACGTCAACCAGCGCGCCATTGTCCTTGCGCTGGATCTCGTCGGTGGCGACGGCACGCACACCCTCTGCCGACATCAGTTCCAGGCTGGCGCGCAACAGGCCGCTGGCGGTGAACTGGTCACCCGCCTCTCCCAGCAGTAACCAATCGCTTGGCGACTGCTGAGCGCTTTGGTTGAGCTTGTCGACAAAGTTGCTTTGGGTAACACGGACAAAGTGCAGAGTGTTTTGTGCCGTCGTCGCCGCCGGTGCTTCGCCGGTGGTGAACACGACAATCCTGAACGCTTTGCAGTGACCTTCCAGCAGGCTGTCGAGCGACACCTGCAACTTGTCGATGTCGTTGTCCAGATCGAGCAGGAAAATGCCGAATTGCGGGCCACCGCCTTCAGTCGCCAGATGTTGGCCAATCGACTCGAGTTGTTCGATCGCCGGCGTGCGAGCCGCCAGCCACTGCAACAGGCGACCGGACTTCATTTTGCCGAAGACTGGCTGATGATCGTCGACCGTCAGCGCTTCAAGACGGGCGATCCACTCGCGCATGGCTTGCGCGGCGCTTTCGTCACCGACAACGTCCAGCTGCGCCGCCAGGCGTTTGACCACAGTCTGGTTGAAGGCGTTGAGATCATGGGCCTGCCACAACCGGTCAACCACACTTTCCGCCGTGTCGTTGTTGCGCGCCTGCAACAGATGCGCCTGACGGGCCCACACGCCTTCCAGCCCTTCGAGTTGCATGCGACCGGCCGGCAGCGTGTGCAAGATGAATTCGAACTGCTCCAGACGCTCAAAGAATGCCTGGTTGTAAAACGGCATTTCGACATACTGCAGCGGGCCAAAACGACGATCCGGCGACTTCAGTTCCTGGTTCCAGGTCGACTCGATAATCAGCTCGGCGGTCAGCGCCCGCCCGGACTTCAGGCTGTCGGCCATTGCCTCGAAACTCTCCAGGGCAAAGGCCTTGGCCTGCCCGGCATCCAGCCCTTCGATAGCGGTAGGCAGCGAGACGAGGAACTCGGCAAACGCCTCGCGTTCGGCGACCGATTTGGCGTCGACGTAGGTCAGCGAGTGATACACATCGGTATTGTGCTCGGAGACACCGTAGTTGATCTCGCGCACCACGTACGGAATCGGCAGGATGCGCGCCTTGGCACTGGCCAGCAGGTAGTAGACGTGGCCAATTTCCTGCCACTGGAAATTGGTCCCCGGCGGCAGCGCCGCATGCCAGTTTTTCATCAGGTCAGTACGGGTTACCGCGTAGAACGGCGGGATGTACTGGCTCATGTAATCGAGGACGCGATCCTGCGCCCGCTCGGACGCATAGTCTTCCTGGACTTTCTTGTCACGGCGGTAGTAGTTCACGCCATGGGCCAATGACAGGTACATCAGGCAGTAGCCGTGGCACATACCGTAATCAGGGTTGGCATGCAGGAAGCCAACGGACTCTGCCAGCGAATCATGCAGGATGAAGTCGTCGTCGGCCGCCAGCACCATGTACGGCGTGGTCAGATGCTCGACACCATAGGCCAGTTTGGCCTGCATGCCCCAGTAGGCGAACTGCGGCACATGGTGGTAATCGACGGCGGAGAAGTCGCCTTCAGGTCGTTCGAGTGTCGAATCGAGCACCATGATCCTGCAGGGCAAGCTGCTGTAATACTTCACCGCCCGGCGCAGAAACGCCGGCCGATTGTGAGTAATCAGGACGACGGTCAATAGCTCTTCGAGCGGTAGCGCCAGTTCAGTACTGTACTTGCCTTGCATAACTTCTCTCCACAACCGGCGACTCGCCGAAACAACGCTTGGTGATGTTGCGAATTAACGGACGCGACGCAGATAGCCGTCCGGCGCCACGGTGATCAGCAGCTTGTTTTGCAACTGCTGGTCGATCTCGAAATCCTGGTTCTCTTCGAGGTATTTCCACACGGCGGTTTTCGGGTTGTCGCCCGGGCCCCATGGGCGATCCGGGAAGAAATCGGCCGGCATGTCTTCGACCACGGTGTCCATCACCACGCAGTAGCTGTCGACCGACACCAGTGGAGCGTACAGACGCAGCTCTTCGAGGACGTGATCGTGGGTGTGGTTGGAGTCGAGCACCAGAATGACTTTCTTGCCTTTGGCCGCAGCCTGCACCTGGGCGGCAATGCCGGCGTCGATGCTCGAACCTTCGATCATCTTGATGCGCTTGGCCATCGGGTGGCTTTCGATCGCTTCGCGGTTGTGCGGGCGAATGTCGAGGTCGATGCCCAGCACTTCGCCGTGGCCTTGCAGTTCCAGCAACGAGGCGTAGTAGATGATCGAACCGCCGTGGGCGATGCCGCACTCGATGACCAGATCCGGTTTGACCTGCCAGATGATCTCCTGCATGGCCATCATGTCTTGTGGCAGCTGGATGATCGGACGGCCCATCCACGAGAAGTGGTAGCTGTATTTGTGCTTGGCCGATTCATTGAAGAAATCGCGGGCCAGGCCGGTGAGTTTCTGGTCGTCACCCTGCTGGGCAATCTGTTCCCGGCACTCGGCTTCGAAGGCTTGGTTGATGCTGTTGTCGGTCATTTTAATAATCTCAAGGGTCACTGAAACGAAGCGCTGTCGACGGCGTGATAGACGTAGCGTCCACCGGTCATCCGCTTGATCTCTTCGAGGTAATTGGAATTCATCACAAACAGGTTGGCGCCCTCGGGCAGCGCGTCCATCGCCTCTTGTGGCGAGGACACCCGTGCGCCGCTCAATGGCAGATAACGCCCCTGCTTGGCCGGGTTGATATCCACCACACGATCCACTGCCACCCCGGCGCGTTGCAGGAACAGCGAATAGATCACGCCTTTGGACGAGGCGCCCCAGATCGCCGAACCCTGCTCGGGGGCGGACTGAATGATCTGCACGGCACGGTCGAGGCTGGCGGTGAACCCGTCAGGCAGCGCAAGGCGCGGCACCGGTTGCTCCGGGGTCAGGCGCAATGTCCCAAGGTCGGCGACGATGTACAGGTATTGGCCACCGAACAGGTGACCAGCCTCGTGCACCGTGCCGAACATCCGCCGCAGGTCATCGAGGCGGAAATAATTGACGTGTTCGTAGAACAGATCGAACCAGGCTTTGTGCTCGAGAATCCAGTCGAAGCACGGCACTTCGATGTAGATTTGCCCGCCCTGATTGGCGTTGGCAATTTCAGCGAGGAAGCTCACCGGATCCTGAATATGTTCCAGCACATGGCGCAGCACGATGGCATCAGCCGCCAGTCCCAGGCCACGGGTAAACGGCGCCTTGATCACGTCGGCGTTTTCGCCTTCGTACGCCGGATCGATGCCGGTGATCGCATAACCGAGGCCCTTGAGCAACTCAAGAAAGTAGCCCTTGCCGCAGCCGACTTCGATCAGTTCCTGACCCTTGAAGTGCTTGGCGATGATGCCTTCGACGTCACTCAAGTGCTTCTGGAACTGGCCGGAATGCGCCTGTTCGTTCTGGTAATCGGCGTCGTAGCTGAGTTTGTCGGCGTCGAACGCGGCGTTGAAGATCAAACCGCTGCGCTCGTCCTGCACCAGCAGCATATCGGCACTGGCCGAGGCCTGTGCCGATGCGGCATCGGCAAAGGTGCGGTTCTGCAGCACCGGCAGGTCGGTGACCCGGTACAACTCGTGCTTCATTGCGGCTCTCCCAGTAACTGTTGCAAACGCTCGGTCACCGCCCAGAACGCCAGGGGTTCGTGGGTTGGGTATGGGTAGTGGCCGAGGTTCAGATGCAGCGACACGTCGCGTTCGCGCAGGCGTTGTTCGACCAACGCACGTACGGACACCGGTTGGCCGCTGGCGCAATTGATCACGCCGTTGAAGTCGGTTTTTTGCAGGATCGCGGCGAGGTAACCGGCAGCGCGCTCAATCGGCAGAAAATCGCGCAGCTGCTCACCGGCCGACATGTTGAACGACGGCTCACCGGCATCGATCGCCCGGTCCAGTGCCGCCAACAGACTGTTGGGGTTCTGACCTTCGCCATGCAGATAGAACAAGCGCGCCCACTGCAAGGTGAACGGTTGTTCCTGCTGCAGATTTTGCAGAAACAGCTGTAGCGTGTGCTTGGCCAGACCGTAAGGATTGCTCGGCTGCGGCTCGGTGCTTTCGCTGAGTGGCCCGCTTTGCATGCCGTATTCGAAACAGGTGCCAGTCACCAGCACCTGCTGCACGCCCGCCTCGACCGCGCTTTTGATAAAGCGGTAATCAGCCATCAGGTTGTGCTCGAAATGGAACAGCGCCCGATAGTTCGGCAAACCCGGCCAGGCCAGATGCGCCAGCGCGTCGATGCCATCGGTCAACGCGTGGATATCGAGATCGGCGGCGTGAATATCCGCGGCGATGAACTCGACGTTGTTGATCCACGGCATGCCTTGCGCGGTTTCTGCGTTGCGCGCCACGGCGCGAACATTGCAGCCGCGTGCAAGCAACGCCGCGACCAGATGCCGACCGACAAACCCTGTGGCGCCAGTGACCAGAACCTTCACAGCACGCTCAACTCAGGCACGGCGATCACGAAGCGGCCATCCCACTGACGCACTTGCGCCAGTTGCTGACTGACTTCGTGCAGCAGGTTCCACGGCAACACCAGCACGTAGTCCGGTTTTTCGAGATCGATCTGCGCCGGCGCCACAATCGGAATGCGGCTGCCCGGCAAAAACTTGCCCTGCTTGTGCGGATTGGCATCAGCCACCCAGGCCAGCAGGTCCGGTTTGACCCCGGCGTAGTTGAGCAAGGTGTTGCCCTTGGCCGCCGCGCCGTAACCGACCACACGTTTGCCGTCGGCCTTGGCCTGCAAAAGGAAGCGCAAGAGTTCATGCTTGATGCGTTCAGCGGCAGGCGCGAGGGTGGCGTAGTACTCGGCGGTTTTTACCCCGGCATCCAGTTCGGCTTGCAATTGTTGCTGCACCGCAGGTTGAACCGCACGGCGCTGGCCGTCCTTGCGCTGGACGAATACGCGCAGCGAACCACCATGGGTGGTCAGTTGGCTGACGTCGAACACTTCCAGACCATTGCGCTCGCACAGGGTCTGCACGGCGGTCAGCGACAGATAGGAATAATGCTCGTGATACAGCGTGTCGAACTGCGCGCCCGCCATCAGCGTCAGCAGTTGCGGGAATTCGAAGGTGGCCACGCCGGTTGGCTTGAGCAGGGTCGCGAAGCCGCCGAGGAAATCGTTGATGTCCGGCACATGCGCGAGCACGTTGTTGGCCGCCATCAGATCGGCGCCCCAGCCGTCGCTTTTCAATTGCGCAGCAGTGTCGCGACCGAAGAACAGTTCGCGGATTTCCAGGCCTTTTTCCCGCGCCGCTTGCGCAGTGCTGCGCGTCGGCTCGACGCCCAGACACGGAATACCGCGACCGGCCACGTACTGCAGCAGGTAACCGTCGTTGGCGGCGATTTCCACCACGCGGCTGTCGGCAGTCAGGCCGAAGCGCTCGACCATCTCGGCGACATAGCACTCAGCATGGGCCAGCCAGGTGCTGGAGAACGAACTGAAGTAGGCGTACTCAGCGTCGAACAGACTGTCGGCGCTGGTGTAGTCCTCGGTCTGCACCAACCAGCATTGCTGGCACACCGCGACCTTCAGCGGCACCCACTGCTCGGCCTGCTCCAGGCGATCGGCATGCACGTAAGCGTTGGACGGTGGCGAGGTGCCGAGGTCGATCAGCGGCAGGCTCAGCGGTGCGGCGCACCCACGGCAGTTCATAGACGCACTCCAGCAAAGTGTTGATCGAGCGCGGGATGGCTGGAATCACGCGCTGACAAATTATTGACAGGCAACGGCCAGGCGATCGCCAACCGTGGATCGTTCACCGACAGCCCGCCCTCATGCTCCGGCGCGTAATCGGCGCTGTGCAAGTAAAGCAATTCGGCATCTTCGGTCAGCGTCTGGAAACCGTGGGCGAACCCGGACGGGATCAACAGGCTGCGACCATCACCGGCCTTCAGGTGCTCGGCGTGCCAGTGCAGAAACGTTTCGGAGTCGGGACGCAGATCCACCGCCACGTCCCACACTTCACCGCGCAGGCAGGTGATCAGTTTGGCTTCCGGGGCGTTGCCATTCTGATAATGCAGACCGCGCACACTGCCCTTCTCGCGAGTGCAGGAATGGTTGATCTGACGGATATGGAATTCACTGCCGAACGCACTCAGGCTGCCTTCGCAGAACAGCCGGGCGAAGTGCCCACGCTGATCTTCGAAGCGTTTGTGCTGAACGCTGAACAACCCGGCCAGCGGCAACGCCTTCAGGGAAAACTCGCTCACAGCGCGCCTCGGTACAGGTTCAATTGGCCGAGGGTGACGGTGCGCATGTCATCGCCGTTCTGCCACGCCAGGTGCCAGTCGAGGGTCTGGGTCAGGCATGCCTGCAAGGTCCAGCGTGGTTGCCAGCCGAGCAGTTGGCGCGCGCGGCTGCTGTCCAGACGCAACAGACCCGCCTCGTGCAGTTCGCTTTTTTCGATGCGCAGACCACGCGCTTGCGGCCAGCGGCTGGCGAGCAGTTCGACGACTTCGCCAACGCTGCACATGTCCGCCTCGCCCGGGCCGAAGTTCCACGCCCCAGCGTATTCCGGCCCTTGCTCGTAGAGGCCGGCGGCCAATTGCAGGTAACCGGCGAGCGGCTCCAGCGCGTGCTGCCACGGGCGTACGGCTTGCGGATAGCGCAGGGTCACCGGCTCGTCGGCGGTCCAGGCTTTGAGCACGTCGGGAATCAGTCGCTCTGGGGCAAAATCACCGCCGCCGAGGACGTTGCCGGCGCGCGCGGTGGCCAGGGCCAGACCGTGTTCGGCGTATTTGTCGGCGGGGAAAAACGACGCGGCATAAGACTGTGCGAGCAGTTCACAGCAGGCCTTGCTGCTGCTGTAAGGATCGTGGCCACCAAGGGCTTCGTCTTCGCGGTATGGCCACAGCCATTCCTTGTTGGCGTAGACCTTGTCGGTGGTCACCAGCACGCAGGCGCGCACGCAGCCGACCTGACGAATCGCTTCGAGCAGGTTCAGCGTGCCCATGACGTTACTGGAATAGGTACCGAGCGGATCACGATAGCCTTCGCGCACCAACGGCTGCGCGGCCAGGTGCAGAACGATCTCCGGCTCGGTATCAGCGATGACTTCCAGCAAAGCGCCGAGATCACGCAGATCACCGCGCTGATCGTTGATGCCTTCGTGCACGCGCGCCAGTTCGAACAGGCTCGGTTCAGTCGACGGATCCAGAGAAAAGCCGCTGACTTGCGCGCCGAGGCTTTGCAGCCACAGGGTCAGCCAGCTGCCTTTGAAACCGGTATGTCCGGTGACGAGGACGCGTTTGCCGCGCCAGAAATCCGCACTCAGGCCCATTGCTTCCATGGGGCCTCCCCGCTCTGCCACAGCGCTTCGAGATGGTTCTTGTCGCGCAGGGTGTCCATCGGATGCCAAAAGCCTTCGTGCTCGAAGGCTTTCAACTGTTCGTCCGCGGCCAGACGCGCCAAGGGTTCGGCTTCCCAAGTGGTCGCGTCATCGGCGATGTACGGCAGCACTTTTGGCGACAGTACGAAAAAGCCACCGTTGATCCAGCCACCGTCACCGCGAGGTTTTTCGGTAAAGCCCAGCACCTGATCGCCTTGACGCTCAAGCGCGCCGTAACGACCCGGCGGTTGCACGGCAGTGACGGTCGCGAGACGGCCGTGGCCTTTATGGAAATCCACAAGTTGCGCAATGTTGATATCGGAAACGCCGTCGCCGTAGGTGAAGCAGAAAGCCTCTTCATCCTGCAGATAACGGCCAGCGCGCAGCAGACGGCCACCGGTCATGGTTTCCTCACCGGTGTCGATGAGCGTGACGCTCCACGGCTCGCTGTAATTCTGATGCACGTCCATGCGGTTTTCACGCATGTTGAAGGTGACGTCGGAGGTGTGCAGGAAGTAGTTGGCGAAGAAGTCCTTGATCGCATAGCCCTTGTAGCCAAGGCAAATCACGAAGTCGTGAATTCCGTGGGCGGAATACTGCTTCATGATGTGCCAGAGAATTGGCTTGCCGCCGATCTCGATCATCGGCTTGGGCTTGAGGTGCGACTCTTCACTGATGCGCGTGCCGAGGCCACCCGCCAAAATAACTGCCTTCATCGTCTCCCCTCTTGTTCTTCACCGGGCTGCGCGCCGCTTTCTTGAGCTTTGCGGGCCTTCTGGCTAAACCTTTTGCCGATCCGTGCGCCGCTGGAGTGACCGCGAACGCTCGTTTTATGGCGATTTACAGGGGACTTGCAGGAAACGCGCCAGCTCCACAAGCCCCTCACCCTAACCCTCTCCCAAAGGGAGAGGGGACTGATCGAGTAGTTTGCGAGAAGTACGCCGACGTGAAATATCGAGTCGAACTCAGATTCTGAAACAGATCAAAAGCCCCTCACCCTAGCCCTCCCGAAACGTCGGACCGCCCGTAAGGAGAGGGGACTGAACGAGGTGTCTGGGCGAGCTACGCCGACGTGCGATACCGAGTCGAACTCAAGCTTTGAAAAGCCCACAAATCGGCTCCCTCTCCCTCGGGAGAGGGCTGGGGTGAGGGGCGAATCCACCACAAATCCAAAGCCGACCACGCTGCGCCCTTCACCACTCAACAGGATGAGCGTTAGCTCGGCTGCAGCTTTTGATCTGTAAGGCGACGTCGGAAGGCTGAGTGGAGGGATTGATCCGGGGGTGGGAGCGCAGCGACCGTTTGGCGCAGCCAAACACAGCGAGAGGAGGTGCAGCGTAGCAAACCGGAGACGCTGCGCCCGGATCGATCCCGCAGCGAAGGAACCCCGAGCCCCAGCGAGTGGGCCGCACGCAGGAGCAAGCCTTTTTGGTTACTTTTTCGGCGTCTGGAAAAAGTGACCCGCCGTAAGGGCGGAACCCTGATCAGCAACACCCACAGCAACGGATATACCCCAAAAACCCCAAGAGCATGGTCGGCCCAAAGGCCGCCAAGCCCCGCTCGATCAATCCGCCAGCCAGCCGTATTCCCAGTAGCGCAGGTTATCGCCGCGCAACACGTAATCGCGCAGCACCACCTCACGCAATTCATCGCCCATGCGATAACTGGCATCCGGATCGGCCAAGTGCATACGGATCGCTTGCAGCCATTCATCCGTGCTGTTGGTCTTGATCCGCGTGCACGGCAAATAACCGCGATAGGCCTCAGTATCCGTGCAGATCACCGGGTAACCGCAGGCGCCGTATTCCAGCAGCCGCAAGTTGCTCTTGCAGTCGTTGAAGATATGGAACTCCAGCGGCGCCAACGCGAGATCAAGGTTGAGACTGGCCAGTTTCGCCGGGTACACGTCCAGGCCGATGACGCCATGGAACTCATGCATGTAGGGACGCAGGTCATCCGGGCACATGCCGAAAAACACCCAGTCGACTTCATTGGCCAGCTCACGAACAACCTCGGCGATCACCGCCAGATCACCGTGGTGACTGGTGCCGCCGCCCCAGCCGACCCGGGGTTTCTTCGAGGTCCGACGCTGGCTGCGCAGGTGGCCCCACAAGTCCTTGGCCAGCATGTTAGGGACGACACGAATGTCGTGGTGCATGTCCGACAGCACGTTGGCCAGCGGCGCGGTGGATACGACCGCGCGATCACACAGGCCGATCGCGCGGCGCACCATGCGCTCCATGTCCTGCTTGCTCGGCATGTTGCGGATGTGCGCGTTGCGGTGGGGAACGTCGATGACATAGTCGTCGAGTTCGAAGATCCGTCGAGCGTTGAAGTACTTTTTCAGCGGAGGAATTTCATCGATGGCGTGCTCCGAGTAGCGCCCTTGCAGAACAATCACGTCGGGCGACTGACGCTCGATGTCGATGATCGACGGCAAGCCGTAGCAAATGCGCCCTTCTGCCCGATTGGCCGCTTCCAGCTCGATCATCGGCTGGCTCATGCGGTAATGGCCGATGGCGGAAGCGTTGATCGGCACCACCAGCAGATTGGGTAACTGTGCCTTGGAGAATGCACTCCACCCGGTGCGCAGGCCCGGCTCCAGACTGAAGTTGGTGGCGCCCACGCCCTGCAACGTCAGGTTGACGTTGTAGGCCGGGTCACGCGCAACCAGCGGCAGCCAGCGCTGGTAGAAGGTGTCCCTCTCCTCGATGTGCTGCGCTTCTTCCTCCGGTGTCGCCATCGCACTTGGCCGTGCACCCACGGCCAGGATGGCATGGGGGTTCAACACCACCAGATAACCGTCGCGGCCAACCCGCAGACACAGGTCCACGACATTGAGCGTTTGCTTGAGGTCCTGCTCGTCCAGCCCGCCGGCAGCTTCGAACACCGACTTGCGAATCATCAGGCAATCGCCGCCGACGGCACTCAGGTCATGCACCGCTTGCAGGCGGTGCATGTACCCTTCCGACTGCACCGGTTGGCCATAGAACGGCAACCCGACCGGCCCGTTCAAGCCAAGAATCAGACCCGCGTGCAGCACGCCACCGTCCGGGTTGAACAGCTTGGCGCCGACCACCCCGACCTCCGGACGCTGCGCATGATTGAGCAGTTCGTCGAGCCAATCGCTCTGGGTGATCACCGCAAAGGCATTGAGCATCAACACATACTCACCGCGCGCCTGGCTGACGGCAAAGTTGTGCACCGCTGCCGCATTGCCCTTTTGCGGATAGCTCAGCACGCGAATCCGCTCGCTGCCCATTTGCGCCATACCGTCCAGCCACGCCAGCGCTTCGGCGCTTTTGCAGCCGTTATCGACCAAGAGCAATTCGTACTCGGTGTAGGCGGTCTTCTCCAGCAGTGTCTCGACGCAGCGCTGCAACGCGGCAGTCTGGTCCTGCGTGACAATGACCACCGACACCAGTGGGCGCCGGGCATGGTGATAGTCGACGCGATTGAGCAGCCCGCTGTTACCGTCGCGGATTTCATGAGCGATGCCCAGGCGTTGCAGATGCGCTGCGAGAATGCGCGGGCTTTGCTGCGCAACACCAGGATCAGTGAGCCATTGCGAGAGATCGAATTTCGACTCCAGCAACACCTCAGCAATGTGCCCGACCACTTGCAGGCCATCGCTTTCAACCATACGCCAAAGCACATCGTGGGGCGCGAGTTCGGCGAACGTAGAGGTAAAACCGCCAAGGGCCAGAAAACGTTCACGCTGGAACGCCAAGGCACGCCCGACGTAAGGGTAACTGCGCATGAGGTCAAGGTTGAAATCAGGTTTGAACGCAGGCTCTGCCGACTCACCATCGCGCAGGCTGCCTTCGTCGCTGTACAGGCACGTCAACGCACTTGCGTGCGCAATGCGATCGGCCATCACCAACAACGCTGGCGCCACCGGGCAGTCACCTGGCTGCAGCAGATAAAACCAGTCGGCGCCTTCCAGTTGCGGCAGCAGAGCGTTGATCTGCTCCAGGCCGTCACCCTGCAACGGCATGTGGAACACCCGACCATCCAGCTTCGCTTCGCTGCAAACTGTGGACAGCACCAGAACCAGCTCTGGCGGATAATCCTGAGCGGCGAGCGCATCAAGCGTACGTTCCAGACCATCGCGGCTGCCTTGGCCATCAATGATGATCGGCACGATGCGCGGCTGATGCGGCCAGCCTGCGAGGGTTTCCGGCAGCCATTGGCGCTGCGCCTCGGTCAACACCCGAACCGCCAGCCATTGTGCATAGAGTTCGCCGAAACTGAAGCTGTCGACACCGACCCCCAGCTCCTGACGGCTCTGCTTGGTGCCGAGGGTACGGCTCAGCGGCAGCTCTTCCCAGACCCGAGGCGACTCATCGGCCTTGGTCAACGGCACATAACGAACCCAGCCCGGCGCCGGTGCCGACTCGCCGCTGCGGACCTTGAGCATTTGCGAGACCCACTCGCGCTCGATCTCCGCCGCGTCTTTCATCGGTTGCTGCGCGCTCAGACGCTCGGGGTAGAGACGTTCGGCACTCAGCACGTTGTTGGAGACCAACAGGTTGCCGCGCCGCAGCAAACAGACGTACAAGGCAAAATCCAGCGTCGCGACGAAGCAGGCTCCGTCCTCGGTCAGGGCCGGCAGCAGTTCGGCGACGTCGGCGCGCCGGAACATTGCGCTGCTGAAACCGCCAAGCACGTTGACTGGAAATTTTTCGAAGATGCTTAGTACATCGTCGCCTTTGAGCAAGCCACTGGCCGGCGATAACGAGCTGTTTTCCAGACGCGCGGGCAGGATGATGTCGTTGGCATCCCACAACAACCTTTGCGCGACCACCAGACTGACTTCTTCGCGCCGCAGCTCGTGGGCTTGCTGTTCGATACAGGCCGAATACAGCAGGTCATCGTCACACAGGAATTTGATGAACTCGCCCCGGGCTTGCTCAAGGCAGGCCTTCAGGTTGCCGACCAGCCCCAGCGTTCGCGGGTTGCGCACGTAACGCACTGCGAACCCGGTCTGCTCTGTCACCTGCGTAACGATGTCTTCGATCTCGTGGCCACGATTGTCATCGCATACGATGATTTCAAGATTGGCGTAATTCTGGCTGACGGCGCTGTTCAGCGTCCGCTCGAAAAAGCGCGGATTGAAGGCGGGAATGACGAGGCTGACAAGAGGAAGTGAATTCACGGCGGGCTCACAGGCGGTACGAGCCCGCTCGAAAAAGCGAGCCCTTGAAACCGCTAAAAAACATAACTGAGGGGCAGGCCAAACGGGCGCTTACACGCCCGCTGACGGTCAGATCTTGTTGAACAGACCCAACTGGCTGATCTTGCTGAACGCCAGTTGCGAAGCTTGCAACATGGTTTGCTGCAAGGTCAGACGAGTCATCACTTCGGCCGGATCCGAATCACGGATCGAACCTTGGGTGGTGGTGTTCGCGGTGCTCAGGCTGTCATTGGTGATGGCTTGCATATCCAGAGCCTGACCACGGGCACCGATCTCGGTGACTGCGTTGCCGATTTGATTGTTGGCCGCATCGATGTTGCCGATACCCGCCTCCATCGCGCCCTGGAATTTCTGCTTGGCCACCGGATCACCATCGATCGGAGTGTTCAACGCCGTGATCATCTGGCCCAGGGTGTCGAGCACGTTCTGGGTCTGGTGGTCGTTCGGCTGGATCGAAAACTGATCACCGGCAGCCGGGGCAGCGCCGAGTGCGAACGTGACGCCCGCCGCGGTAGCGTTGTTACCGACGATAGTGCCCGAGGACACGGGTTTGCTGTCGGCAGTGACCGGCGCTGCGTACAGATCGAACGCGGTGGCGCTGGTGAACTTGAGGACGGCGCCGCCCTGCGGGAATGCCGCAGTGTAGGCAGCCTGATCAGTGATGCTGGAACCGGTGATCACCGCGCTCGACGGGTTGCCCGGGCTGCGCGTGGTGGTGAACGAGTCGGGTGCGGTCGACAACTGGAAGCTGTGACCGGCAATCACCGCGTCCGGGTTGGTGTCGCCGGTCTTCAAGTTGATATTCAACTTCATGTCGACGCCACGGAAACTGACCGTCTGGTTGGCACCGCTGCTGTTGCTGACCAGACCGTTCTGGCTCGCTTCAGCGGTCACGTCGTTGCCCAGGGCATCAGTGATTTTCAGCTGGGTGCTGCTGAGGAAGCTGACGGTGTACGGCTGGCCGGCAGTGAATTTGGAATCATAGGTGGCGGCAGTGCCGACCGTACCGTTGGACAGCACAACGCGGCCGTCATCCACGGCCGGCGCCGTCATGGTGACGTTGGTGCGCGCGGTATTGATGGTCTGCTGGAAAGCGGCCCAACCGGTGGTGTTGGTGCCAACCGTCATGCCGTCGCCAATGCCCAGATTGATCGTGGTCTGGTCACCGTTGTAGGTGTAGGTGCCGTCGGCATTCTGCGAGTACGGCGCGGTATCGGTTTTCGAACCGGAGAACAGGTAATTGCCGCTGGCATCCTTGGAGTTCATCAGGCCCAGCACTTGTTGCTGGATCTGGCCGAGCTCCGACGCGTAAGCCTGGCGGTCCTTGTCGGTGGCCGTGCCGTTGTTGGCCGCCAGGGCAAGTTCCTTGGCGCGTGCCAGTGCGGTAGTGATGGAGTCCAGCGTGGACTCCTGCACGGTCAACGCACTTTTGGTGGTATCAACGTTGGTCTTGTACTGATCCAGCATCGCCGCCTGCTGACCCAGTTGCAGCAAACGACCGGCACCGACCGGATCATCCGCGGCAGTGTTGATGCGCGTCAGGCTGCTCGCCTCGCTGGCGCTGGCAACAGCCTTGTTGAAGTTACGCTGATAGTCCGACGCTTGCGTGCCGTAATACTGGGCGGTGGAAATGCGCATGAATTACGACTCCTTAAAGGCTGTTGATCAGCGTGGCGAAAGTTTCCTGCGCAGCTTTGATGATCTGCGAAGACGCTGTGTAGTACTGCTGGTATTTGACCAGGTTGCCGGTTTCTTCATCCAGGTTGACTCCGGACAGCGAATCGCGGGCGCCTTTGGCATTGTCCAGAATCGCTGTGGTCGCGGTGCTGTCGGACTTGCCTTGAGCGGTCTTGGTGCCGACGTTGGTCACCAGCTTGTTGTAGCCGTCAGTCAGGCTGATGCCCTTGCTGGCCGAACCGGTGTCGATGGTCTGCTTGGTTTGCAGGGCGACCAGCGATTGCGCGTTGCGGTTGTCCGAAGACGCCGCACCGGTCAGATTCATGGTGAAGGACTCGCCCGACTTCGGCGTGCCGCCGACGGTGGTCTGCACGGTGAAGGTTTTCTGTACGTTCGGCGTGACGCTGGTGTCCAGCACCGGGTTACCGCTGGCATCGACGATGCCGACTTTCAGGTCCAGCGTGTTCGTTTGACCGGGAACGATAGTGCCGCTGCTGATGAGGCCGCCCTTGGCATCCACAAATTTGTAAGACTGGCTGCCGCCCGTGACGTCACCAAACACCAGTTTGACCGGCGTCGAATTCTTCAGTGCCGCCTGCATGTCAGCCTGGGCAGTCGGGTTGTAGATATCGATCTTGTCGCTGAGCGTCGGCTGCGTGTAAGTCCCCAGGCCGGCAGCGCTGGCCACACCGGTCAACGGACCGGCCGCAGCGACTTTCTTCGGATCGGTGAGCACCGTCTGGATGCTCGCGGCGGCATTGCGGGTCGGCGTCACTTTGAAGCTGTCACCGGCGCTCAACGCCCCACCCTTGAGTGCGAGGGTGAAACCGTCGATCACTGGCGGTGGATTGGTGGTGGTGCTGAAGGTGCCCAGATCGGTGCCGTCGGAACGCTTGACCGAGTAGTCGGTGGCGCTGGTGAACGTCACCTGATAATCGCTGGTGGTCAGCTTGCCGGTGTCCTTGATGGTGACATCGAGGTTGCCCGAGCCTGCGCTGTTGCCATCCTTCGCGATGCTGCGCTGGCTGATCAGCGCGGCACTGTTGATGTTGTTGAAAATCGCGGCGCCGAAGTCACCGTTCTTGTCGATGCCCTGGGCTTGCTGGCTGTTGATCTGATCGGCGATCACCAGCGCCACTCGGCCCAGTTCGTTGAGCGACGGATCGAGAACTTCTTTGCGATAGGTCAGCAGACCACCGATTTCGCCACCGCTGATCACCGAGGTGATGTCGATGGTGCTCGAACCGCGATCCATCTGGATGCCCATGCGCGATGGGTCATCCTTGAGCGGCACAGTGCTCAGGGAATTGGCGGAGTTGCCTATGACCAGTGGCTGGCCGCTGCCGACGTAGATGTCGAAGCTGGTGCCACGCTCGACGACCTGCGCGCCGGTCAGCTCGGACAACTGGCGCACGGCTTCGTTACGGCTGTCGAGCAGATCGTTCGGCGCCCCACCACTGGTGGAGATCTCGCCGATCTTCTGGTTCAGGTTGGCAATCGAGGTGGCCAGTTTGTTCACCTGGGCTGCCATGTCGCCAAGGCTGCCATTGATGGTGGTGTTCTGGTCGTTGAGCTGTTTGGCGATCGAGTTGAAACGGCTGGTCAGCGCCTGCGCACCGGTCAGCACCGATTGACGCGAGGTGTCATCGGTCGCAGACGTCGAAACGCCCTGCATCGAGGTGAAGAATTTTTGCAGTACACCGGTGAGGCCGGTGTTGGTGTCGGACAGCATGGAGTCCAGCGGCGTGGCCTGAGCCAGGTACGAGGCCGCTTCGCTGTTGAGCGAGGTCGCCGTGTGCAGCTGGGATTCCAGGTAGGAGTTGTACACCCGACGCACGTCAGCCAGGGTTGTACCCGTGCCGATGAAAACGCTGCCGTACTGTTGCGAGGATTTGGTGCCCTGCACGGTTTGCTGACGTGAATAACCGGCGGTGTCGACGTTGGCAATGTTGTTGCCTGTCGTAGCCAAAGAGGACTGGCTGGCCGACAGTCCCGACATCCCGATATTGAGCAAACTCATGGTTCAGACCTTATACCTTGTGCCTTATAAAGGCGTGGTGGAGACACCCGCCGCAGCGTAGTTTTGGAAACTGTTCATCTGCCTGGCAATCTGCGAAATCTTGCTTGCGTAGTTCGGGTCGGTGGCGTAACCGGCCTTTTGCAACTCGCGTACAAACTGTTCTGGGTTATCGGCAGACTTCACGACATCTTGATAGCGATTATTGGACTGCAGCAAAGTCACCAGATCGTGGAAGCTGTCCTTGTACGAGGCATAGGAACGGAACTCGGCCGTCTCCTTGACCATCGCGCCATTGCGGAACTCGCTGGTGATCGCCCGGGCCGAATCGCCCTTCCAGTTGCTGCTCGCCTTGATGCCGAACAGGTTGTGGCTGCTACTGCCATCCTGGGCGCGCATGACCGACTTGCCCCAACCGGTTTCCAACGCAGCCTGCGCCACCAGATAACGCGGATCGACGCCGATGCGGTCGGCAGCTTCCTTGGCCATCGGCAGCATGGTGTTGACGAACTCGTCGGCGGAACTGAAGGCTTTCTTCGCCGGCGCGAGCGGAATCTGCGCCATGGCACGACCGTAGACCTGCATCTGGCCGCCAGAGGCTTTTTCGCCCTCGGCGCGCGCCAGCCAGTCGCCGTTGTACAGCGGCCCGGCACCGGTCGTGGCTGCGGTCGTGGCGCGCTGCGGCAATTGCGTTGCGACTGCCGGTGTGGCCGACGGCACTAGCCCGGCCAGCAAACGATCAGCCAGTTTCGGCGGCAAGGCCAGACGACGCTGGTTGATCATTTCCATGTCATTGCGATGAGCGAGTTGCGTGTTCGGCGCATTCACCGAACGAGACGCCCACAACGGGCGCTCGCCATTGAGGCGCGACAACGGGCCGTTGGTGGCAACGGTGCCAGCGGCAACCGGTGTGACCACGGCCGCAGCTTTTGCCTTGGCCTCTTCCTGCTTGGCCGCGGACGCGGCAGCGGCTTCGCCCGGCGCCAGCGGTTTGTTCTTCGACATCTGCCGCATCAGCACGTCGGCAAGGCCAATACCACCGCCCTCGCGGGACATGGAAACGGCCAGTTGCTGGTCGTACATTTCCTGATACTGCTTGGCCGCCGGCGTGTTCAGCGGATTGTCTTCACCCAAGGCGTTGGTCGCCGAGCGCATCGATTTGAGCATTTCGCCGAGGAACAGCGACTCGAATTCCTGCGCCACTTTGCGCAGGTTCGCATCGCTGTTCTTGTCGCCGACCTTGAGTTGGTTCAGGCGATTGAGGTCCGAGTAGGAACCCGAATCGCTGCTGCTGACCAGACCGCTTTTGCGCATATCCATAACGGTCGGCCTCAGATCACGATAAGGTCGGCTTGCAACGCGCCGGCCTGCTTCAAGGCTTCGAGAATCGCCATCAAGTCACCCGGTGCCGCGCCGACCTGGTTCACCGCCCGCACGATCTCGTCGAGGGTGGTGCCCGGGCCGAACTTGAACATCGGTTTGGCTTCCTGCTCGGCATTCACCCGCGAGCGCGGCACAACAGCCGTCTGACCATTGGACAGAGGGCCCGGCTGGCTGACGATCGGGTCTTCGGTGATGGTCACGGTCAGGCTGCCGTGGGTCACGGCGGCTGGCGACACTTTCACGTTCTGGCCGATGACGATGGTACCGGTACGCGAGTTGATGATGACTTTCGCCACCGCCTGACCCGGATCGACTTCGAGGTTTTCCAGGATCGACAAGTAGTCGACGCGCTGACTCGGATCGAGCGGCGCAGTGACACGGATCGAACCGCCGTCGATGGCTTGCGCGACGCCTGGGCCGAGCATGTCGTTGATCTTGTCGACGATACGTTTGGCAGTGGTGAAGTCGGAGCGATTGAGGTTCAGCGTCAGGCTGTTGCCCTGGTTGAAACCGCTCGGCACCGAGCGCTCCACCGAGGCACCGCCCGGGATACGACCGGCCGACGGAACGTTGACGGTGATCTTCGAACCGTCACGCCCTTCGGCATCGAAACCGCCAACCACCAGGTTGCCCTGAGCGACCGCGTAGACGTTGCCGTCGATACCCTTGAGCGGGGTCAGCAACAAGGTGCCGCCGCGCAAGCTCTTGGAGTTACCGATCGAGGACACGGTGATATCGACCTGCTGACCGGGTTTGGCGAACGCCGGCAAATCGGCACTGATCGACACCGCCGCGACGTTTTTCAACTGCACGTTGCCCGATCCCGGCGGCACCTTGATGCCGAACTGCGAGAGCATGTTGTTGAAGGTCTGCAGGGTGAACGGGGTTTGCGTCGTCTGGTCGCCGGTGCCGTTAAGCCCGACCACCAGGCCGTAACCGATCAACTGGTTGGAACGCACGCCGGAAATGCTGGCGATATCTTTCAGCCGCTCGGCGTGGGCAGCAAAAGCGGCGGACATCAGGGTCGCCGCCAGCATGAAGCTTTTCAGATTCAACGTAGCCACCTAGAAAGGGAACAGCGGGCTGAGGAAGAAACGGTCGAACCAGCCTGGCTGACTCGTATCGGCAAATGCGCCGGTACCCGAGTAGGTGATGCGTGCATCGGCGACCCGGGTCGACGACACGGTGTTGTCCGTGGCGATGTCATCGGCGCGTACCAGGCCGGCGATGCGCACCAGTTCGTCACCGGTGTTCAGCGTCAGCCACTTCTCGCCCCGCACGGCGATGATGCCGTTGGGCAGCACGTCAGCGACGGTCACGGTGATCGAACCGGTCAGGCTGTTGCTCTGCCCGGACTTGGCGTCGCCCTTGGTCGAGCGGTCGGCGCTATAGCCGGCGTTCAGACTCAGGTCACCGCCACCAATCGGATTGTTGGTGGTCAGGCTGGAGCCGAACAACGAAGTCAGACCGACACTGTTATCGCTGTTCTTGTCCATCTGCGAGTTGGCGTTCTTGCTCGCCTGTGTGCGCTCATTCAGGGTGATGGTGATGATGTCACCAACCCGGAAAGCCTTGCGGTCGCTGTACAGGTTCTGCTCGAAACCGGCCTGATAGATCGAGCCGTTATTGGCCGCTGCCGGCAACGGCGTGCGCGGCAACACCGGGGCGTAGTAAGGGTCATTGGGCTTGGGCGTCGGGGCGACGCAGCCCGCGAGCGAGACGACCCCACTCAATGCCAGAACAGATACAAAGCGATTCATGACCCTACCTCACGGTGTTGCAGGCGACCTCATGGCCGCCTCATAGACTTGATTACAGATTCTGCGTTACGAACGAGAGCATCTGGTCAGCGGTGGAGATCACCTTGGAGTTCATCTCGTAAGCGCGCTGAGTGGTGATCATGTTGACCATCTCTTCAACAGTGCTGACGTTGGAGGTTTCCAGGGTGTTCTGCAGGGTGGTACCGAAACCGGCCAGACCCGGGGTGCCGACTTGCGGCGCGCCGGAAGCGGCGGTTTCCAGGAACAGGTTGTTGCCCACGGCTTGCAGACCGGCCGGGTTGATGAAGTCGGCGGTTTGCAGATTGCCGATCACCTGAGACGCGGCGTTGCCAGCGACAGTGATGGACACCGTGCCGTCACGGCCGACGGTGAAGGTCTGGGCATCGTTCGGAATGACGATGGCCGGTTCCAGAGCGAAACCGCTGGCGTTGACGATCTGGCCGTTGGAATCGAGGTGGAAGGTACCGTCACGGGTGTAGGACGTGGTGCCGTCTGGCTGCAGAATCTGGAAGAAACCGCGACCGTCGATGGCCATGTCCAGCGGCTGCTCAGTGGTTTGCAGGCTGCCGGCGGTGAAGTTTTTCTGGGTGCCGACGATGCGCACACCGGTACCCAGTTGCAGACCCGACGGCAGTTCGCTGTCCTGGGTCGACTGAGCGCCTGGCTGACGCTTGATCTGATACAGCAAGTCCTGGAACTCGGCGCGATCACGTTTGAAACCCGTGGTCGACACGTTTGCCAGGTTGTTGGAAATGGTGGTCAGGTTGGTGTCCTGGGCGGACAGACCGGTTTTGGCAACCCATAGAGCCGGAAGCATTCGATTCTCCTCGTGCGCCTGTTTTTCGGCGCGACGTTCTGATAATTAGCTGATCTGCAAGACCCGAGCCATGGCCTGGTCGTCGTCTTTGGCGGTGTTCATCATCTTGACGTGCAACTCGAACTGCTTGGCCAATGCCAGCACCGAGGTCATCTCTTCCACTGCATTGACGTTGCTCGACTCGAGGAAACCCGACACCAGCTTGACGTTGGCATCAGCCTGCGCCGGCTGGCCATCCTTGGTGTAGATCGAGCCGTCGAGGCCCTTGTTCATGTTCTTGATGTCCGGGTTGACCAGTTTGATCCGGTCGACTTCCGCCATGACGCGCGGGCCTTCGCCCATCGCACGAATACTGATGGTGCCGTCTTCACCGACTTCGATCTGCTGCTCGGGCGGCACGGCGATCGGACCGCCGTTGCCGATCACCGGCATGCCGTTGCCGGCGCGCAGAACGCCGAGGGCGTCGACGTTGAGGCTGCCGGTGCGCACGTAGCTTTCGCCGCCGTTAGGGTTCTGCACGGCAATGAAACCGTTGCCGGTCACCGCGACATCGAGGTCACGACCGGTCTGCACCAGCGAGCCTGGGGTGAAGTCGGTGGCGGGCCGTTCGCTCATGGCAAACGCACGCGCCGGAAAGCTGTCGCCGAACACCGGCATCGAACGCGCCTGCTCCAGGTCGCGCTGAAAACCGTTGGTGGAGATGTTCGCCAGGTTGTTGGCATGCGCCTTTTGCGCCAGCGCATTCTGGCTGGCGCCGGTCATTGCCACATAAAGGTACTTGTCCACACTCTTTCCTCTGCATGCCGGACGTTTGCCGCCCACCGCTGTACTGCTGAGCCATAAGCAATTTGCAGACCAACTTTTTTCTGGCGCACAAAGGCCCGGTAAACAAAGGACTTGGGGGATGGCGAGGGGAAATCTGAAATGTATCGAAGTCGAAAAACCGGCGGTGTTATGCCGGTAGGTGGCAATGTCTGGCGCTGGTGTTGCCTGGACTATCGCTTTCGCGAGCAGGCTCGCTCCCACATTTGAAATGCATACCCCTGTGGGAGCGAGCCTGCTCGCGAAGAGGCCATCACTACCCACACATGTTTGGGCTACGACTCGGTTTTGCCGACTTCATATTCACGCAGCTTGTTGGCAATGGTGGTGTGCGAAACCCCCAACCGCTTGCCCAGCTGCCGACTGCTCGGATGCTCGGAATACAACCGCTCCAGCACCGCTTTCTCGAAGCGCCCGACAATCTCGTCCAGCCCACCCTCTAGCGAGAAATCGCCAAGCGGCTGACGCACGCCGTAATCCGGCAGACGAATATGCTCCGCTTTCACCGTACCGCCATCGCACAGCGAAACCGCCTGGAACAGCACGTTCTCCAGTTGCCGCACGTTGCCCGGCCAGTGGTAATGACTGAGCCGATCCATCGCCGCCGGTGCCAGTTTCGGCAGCGAGCAACCGATCTGCCGACTGGCCTGATCGAGAAAGTGTTCGACCAGCGGCGTCAGTCCGTCGAGGCATTCACGCAGCGGCGGGATGTGCAGGGAGAGCACGTTCAAGCGGTGATACAGATCCTGGCGAAACTCACCGCGCGCACACAGCTCCGACAAGTCGACCTGCGTCGCACAGATCACCCGCACATCCAGATAAACCTCTTCATCACTGCCGACCCGGCGAAAGCAACCGTCCTGCAAAAAGCGCAGCAACTTCACTTGAAGACGCGGGCTCATCTCACCGACACCGTCAAGAAACAGCGTGCCGCCCGCCGTCAATTCCAGCAGCCCGAGCTTGCCTTCGGCGCGTGCACCTTCGAACGCGCCCGGGCCGTAACCGAACAACTCGGTCTCGGCCATCGACTCCGGCAGGCCTGCGCAGTTGAGCGCCATCAACGGCGACTGCCCGCGCGGACTGGCGAGGTGGCAAGCGCGTGCGAGCAATTCCTTACCGGTGCCGGTTTCGCCTTCAATCAATAGCGGCGCATCCAGTGGCGCCATACGCCGCGCTTCACGCACCACGGCGGCCATCACTTTCGAACTCTGGAAGATGCTGTCGAAACCACGCAGCTCCTGCTTGCGCACATTGTAGATACGCTCGCCAACGCGGTCAGCGCGATGCAAGGTCAACACTGCGCCGGCCATGGCTTCACTGTCGTCGTGCTCCGATTGCAGCGGCGCAATATCGGCGAGAAAGATGTCGCCCTTGACCTTGACCCGCATGCCGTTGATTCGCGATTTGTTGGCGCGCACCAGTTCCGGCAAGTCGAAATCTTCGGCGTAGCGCGACAGCGGAATCCCCGGCACTTCATCGACCCGCACGCCGAGCAACTGCGCCGCCGCACGGTTGGCCGCCACGATCGAGCCACCCATGTCGATCGACAGCACTGGAAACTCCAGCGCGCCGAGCAAGGCGTTCAACTCCATGTGCCGTCGTTCGCTGGGCATCAGCCCTACCCGCTTGACGCCGAACACCCCGGCGATCGCCTCGAATTTCGGGCGCAGCGCTTGGAACTGGATATTGATCAGGTTCGGGCAGTGCAAGTAGATCGCATTGCCGTGCTCGCCACCGACCTCACCGCGCGCGACGTTGATCCCGTAGGCGACCAGCAGGTTGAGAATGTCGCGCAGGATGCCGATGCGGTTCTGGCAGTGGACTTTGATGCGCATATAAATCGCCCGAATAAACGATGAGAAACCTGTAGGAGTGAGCCTGCTCGCGATGGCTTTGGGTCAGTTGATATTGATGCTGACTGATACACCGCTATCGCGAGCAGGCTCACTCCTACAGGGGGACCGCGCCAGACTTTTCTGTGGCGGCACGCAGATAGTTGTCAAGATTATGTGACAGCCAACCGCCTTTTCAAACCCATGAATCACTGCAAACGCGAGATATCCGCCAAACCGTAACGATAACTTTACGAATTACAGAGAAATTTCCTACGCGCAGGCTATTCAACCTGCTGCACATCAATCCGCTCTCAGGTAATTCTGAATCCATCGCTGGACATAACAAGAACGAATTCCCCTAGCAGGAGAGCAGTATGAAGCAGACGCAATACGTGGCCCGCGAGCCCGATGCGCAAGGTTTTATCGACTACCCCGCCGAAGAACACGCGGTGTGGAACACGCTGATCACTCGCCAGCTGAAAGTGATTGAAGGGCGTGCCTGCCAGGAGTACCTGGACGGTATCGAAAAACTCGGTCTGCCCCACGACCGCATTCCGCAACTCGGCGAGATCAACAAGGTGCTCGGCGAGACCACCGGTTGGCAGGTCGCCCGCGTGCCGGCGCTGATTCCCTTCCAGACGTTTTTTGAACTGCTGGCCAGCAAGCAATTTCCGGTCGCTACATTCATTCGTACCCGTGAAGAGCTGGACTACCTGCAAGAGCCGGATATTTTCCACGAGATCTTTGGTCACTGCCCGCTGCTGACCAACCCGTATTTCGCCGAATTCACCCACACCTACGGCAAGCTCGGTTTGCAGGCCACCAAGGAAGAACGCGTTTATCTGGCGCGCCTGTACTGGATGACCATCGAGTTCGGCCTGGTCGACACCCCGCAAGGCAAACGCATCTACGGTGGCGGCATCCTGTCCTCGCCAAAAGAAACCGTTTACTCGCTGTCGGACGAACCCGAGCATCAGGCCTTCGATCCGCTGGAAGCCATGCGCACGCCGTATCGCATCGACATCCTGCAACCGCTGTACTTTGTCCTGCCGAACCTCAAGCGTCTGTTCGACGTGGCCCATGAAGACATCATGGCCATGGTTCGCCAAGGCATGCAGTTGGGTCTGCACGCACCGAAATTTCCGCCGAAACCGAAAGCCGCGTGAACCGCGACTTTTGCTGACAATTGAGCCTGTCCGTCGCCGTTACTTTGGTTTAGCGTGACGGCATTGACGGCTTAAACGCTTTAATAAAAAAAACACACTCGATTTCAGGAATACGCCATGTCCACTTTGAACCAAGCCCACTGCGAAGCCTGCCGCGCCGATGCGCCACAAGTCAGCGACGAAGAACTGCCGATCCTGATCAAGCAGATCCCTGACTGGAACATCGAAGTACGCGACAGCATCATGCAACTGGAGAAGGTCTTCCTGTTCAAGAACTTCAAACACGCGCTGGCCTTCACCAACGCTGTCGGTGAGATCTCCGAGGCCGAAGGTCATCACCCGGGCCTGCTGACCGAGTGGGGCAAAGTCACCGTGACCTGGTGGAGCCACTCGATCAAAGGCTTGCACCGCAACGACTTCATCATGGCCGCGCGCACTGACGAAGTGGCCAAGACTGCAGAAGGACGCAAGTAATGCATTTCGACGCCATCGGCCGGGTACCCGGCGACCCGATCCTCGGCTTGATGGAGGCGTATGCGCAGGACAGCAACCCGCGCAAATTCGACCTGGGCGTTGGCGTCTACAAGGATGCCCAGGGCCTGACGCCAATCCCGGAAGCGGTGAAAATCGCTGAAGCGCGCCTCGTCGAAAGCCAGGACACCAAGACCTACATCGGTGGCCACGGCAACCCGCTGTTCGGCAAAGTCATCAATGAGCTGGTGCTTGGCGCCGACTCGAAGCTGATCGCCGAACAACGTGCCGGCGCCACCCAGACCCCGGGCGGCACCGGTGCCCTGCGTCTGGCGGCCGACTTCATCGCCCAGTGCCTGCCGGGCAAAGGCGTGTGGCTGAGCAACCCGACCTGGCCGATCCACGAAACCATTTTCGCCGCGGCCGGGGTCAAGGTCAGTCACTACCCGTATGTGGGCAGCGACAACCGCCTCGACGTCGAAGCCATGCTCGCCGTGCTCAATGAAGTGCCGAAAGGCGATGTGGTGCTGCTGCACGCGTGCTGCCACAACCCGACCGGTTTCGATTTGAATCATGACGACTGGCAGCGTGTGCTCGACGTGGTGCGCAGCCGCAACCTGCTGCCGCTGATCGACTTTGCCTACCAGGGTTTTGGCGACGGTCTGGAGCAGGATGCTTGGTCGACTCGGTTGTTCGCGGCAGAAGTGCCAGAGTTGCTGATCACCAGTTCCTGCTCGAAGAACTTCGGCCTGTACCGCGATCGTACCGGCGCGCTGATCGTCTGCGCGAAAACCGCCGACAAGCTCATCGACATCCGCAGCCAACTGGCCAACATCGCCCGTAACCTGTGGTCGACGCCGCCGGATCACGGCGCGGCAGTGGTCGCGACCATCCTCGCCGACCCGGAGCTGAAAGCGCGCTGGGCCGATGAAGTGGAAGCCATGCGTCTGCGCATTGCGCAACTGCGTAGCGGCTTGGTCGAAGCGCTGGAACCGCATGGCCTGCGCGAGCGTTTTGCACACATTGGTGTGCAGCGCGGCATGTTCTCTTACACCGGCCTGTCGCCGGAGCAAGTGAAGCAACTGCGCGAGCATCACAGCGTGTACATGGTCAGCTCGGGCCGGGCGAACGTCGCCGGTATCGACGCTACGCGCCTCGCCCTGCTGGCACAAGCCATCGCCGACGTCAGCAAGTAACACCGCAATACCCCTGTAGGAGTGAGCCTGCTCGCGATAGCGGTGTATCAGCCAGCATCTTAGTTGACTGATACACTGCTATCGCGAGCAGGCTCACTCCTACATTTGTTTTGTGGTGACCTTTGGGTTTTGCCCTCCCCTGCGGCCATCTGTCGCATTAATTTGAATTAAAAGTCTGATTGTCATTTTTCCTGCTGTATCCTTCGCAGGCTTTCTAAAAGCGCGGATCTACCAGATCTATCAACAGACTTAGCGAGGAGCGCAACCATGCACGAGATTCCTAATCTCCCCTTCCCAAGCCTGCACGTACCTGAGCAGACGACCACGCAACAAGCCGGCGCGGGGCAGCCCGAACCGAAAGAAGCCGTTGAGAGCCGCCCGGCCGACAACGAAGAGTAAGACCCGTCGTACAGACCGTGTGGAAAGCGCTAACATGCGCTTTCCACACTGCCTGAAACCCGAGCCCGCCATGACCGACGAATTCTCCGAAAGCCAAGCTGCCGTCCTGATCGGCGCCACCGAGAAAATGATCGAGATCTGGAACCGTCTCTCGCCCGAGAAACAAGCCGCCCTGCTCGCCCGTTTCGGCAGCGAAGAAAACGCCCTGGCTGCGCTGGTCACCACACAACTGGTTGCCCCGGCCAAATCCTGAAACACCCACCCGGCAAATAGTTTTACTTTTCCCGCCCCAGATCCGTCCGCGCCGGTATCATAAGCAGCCTATCTAATCTGCCGCTCCCGTGGATCGTTACCCATGTCGTCCTCTATGCCAGAACCCCAGCGCCCCCTGGCGGTTACGCTGCAAGTCGTTTCCATCGTCCTCTTCACCTTTATCGGTTACCTGAACATCGGCATTCCGCTCGCGGTGTTGCCAGGTTACGTCCACAGCGATCTGGGCTTTGGCGCAGTGATCGCCGGTCTGGTGATCAGCGTGCAATACCTCGCCACCCTGCTCAGCCGCCCGTACGCCGGCAAGATCATCGACAACCAGGGCAGCAAACGTGCAGTGATGATTGGTTTGGCCGGGTGTGGCTTGAGCGGTGTGTTCATGCTGATTTCGGCGTGGACCCCGAGCATGCCGATGTTCAGTTTGATCAGTCTGTTAATTGGCCGTCTGGTGCTGGGCAGCGCCGAAAGCCTCGTCGGTTCCGGCTCGATTGGCTGGGGCATCGGCCGCGTTGGCGCGGCAAACACGGCCAAAGTGATTTCCTGGAACGGCATCGCCAGTTACGGCGCACTGGCGGTCGGCGCACCGTTCGGCGTGTGGCTGGTCGGCCAGTTGGGGTTGTGGAGCATGGGCGTCAGCATCATCCTGCTCGCCGCGCTAGGCCTGTTGCTCGCGTGGCCAAAAACGCCGGCACCGATTGTCGCCGGCGAACGTCTGCCGTTCATGCATGTGCTCGGCAAAGTGTTTCCCCATGGCTGCGGTCTGGCACTGGGTTCGATCGGCTTCGGCACCATCGCCACCTTCATCACTCTGTATTACGCCACCCAGCATTGGGACAACGCGGTGCTGTGCCTGAGCCTGTTCGGGGCCAGCTTCATCGGTGCGCGATTGCTGTTTGGCAACCTGATCAACCGCCTCGGCGGTTTTCGCGTGGCGATTGCCTGTCTGTCGGTGGAAACCCTTGGCCTGTTGCTGTTGTGGCTGGCGCCGGACGCGCACTGGGCGCTGGCCGGTGCGGCGTTGAGCGGGTTTGGTTTCTCGCTGGTGTTCCCGGCGCTGGGTGTAGAAGCGGTGAATCTGGTGCCGGCCTCCAGTCGCGGCGCAGCCGTCGGCGCTTACTCGCTATTCATCGACTTGTCGCTGGGGATCACCGGGCCATTGGCCGGGGCGATTGCGGCGGGTTTCGGTTTTGCCTCGATCTTCCTCTTCGCTGCCCTCGCCTCGTTAAGCGGATTGGCACTGAGCGTGTATCTGTACAAGCACACCGCCAAGTATCGCGAAGACTAGAAATCCACCTTGCCGCGCCCGGCCTTGATACTGCCGCGCTTGGTTTTCGATTCGAGCCGGCGCTTCTTTGAACCGAGGGTCGGCTTGGTCGGACGGCGTTTCTTTTCGACTTTGGTGGCGCTGAGAATCAGCTCGACCAGACGCTCCAGCGCATCGGCGCGGTTGGCTTCCTGCGTGCGGTATTGCTGGGCCTTGATGATCAGCACGCCATCGCTGGTGATGCGACTGTCGCGCAGCGCCAGCAGCCGCTCCTTGTAGAACTCGGGCAACGACGAGGCCGGTATGTCGAAGCGCAAGTGCATGGCGCTGGAGACCTTGTTGACGTTCTGCCCACCGGCGCCCTGGGCGCGAATGGCCGTCAGTTCGATCTCGGCATCCGGCAGATGCACGTTGTTGGAAATCACCAGCATGGAAAAACGTCCGTAATCAGAACGCGCAGGATACCGCGAAACAGACCTTGAACCTGCTGAAGATCCACTGCAGACCTTCGCCTGTTCACGCTGAGATCAGTGCAATCGGCATCGATTTGTCAGAATTCATCAGCCGCCCAAGTGCGCAACTTCTTGCGCACCTGTCTTCAAAAAAACGCCCGTCAATCGTCTGCAGCCCATGCCAAACGGGCCCTGTAGCCGAGTGCGCAAGAAGTTGCACAGCACTGCGCAACTTCTTGCGCACTTTGAACCGTTTTTCCCCAGCAAAAATCGATTTATCCCACAGGCATCCGGCGCAAACCCTTACTGCGTAGCGGCCATATAGTGGCTGGCACGGATTTTGATATCAAATCGGCACTAACGCGTGCTGAACGCAGGCAGGAACGACAGGGTTGCTCGCCGAGCCAGCCACCCTCGGTCAAAGGAATGACGCAATGAAAGACGCAATTCGCTTGGGCGACTCCACCACGCACGGTGGCAAAGTGCTCGAAGCCTTCTCTCAGACCGACCTCAACGGCAAGCCGATTGCCGGGGTCGGTCACAAGGTCAGTTGCCCATTGTGCAAAGGGGTTTTCCCGATTGCCGAGGGCAGCAGCACCTACACCGTCGATGGCACACCCATCGCACTGAACGGCATGAAAACCGCCTGCGGCGCCGCGTTGATTGCCAGTGGCCCGAAAGGCGCTGTCGTCAGCTAATTCCGTTTTTTCACTTTGATGCGTACCTCTGAGAGGCGGCTTTTTCTCGCCCGCTCATTGAGGTCTTCAATTTTTGCCCGCAAAGCCCGGACCTTGTCGCCGGGTGAGATGCCGTAATGACCACTGAAACTGCTGTCGCAAAACGTGAGCCCCAAGCTGCCATCGTTCCACTCAATGCCATCGACGTTCAGGACGTCGCCAGCAGTGCGGCGGCTTTCGATGCCTGGCTGCAATCCGCCACCGATGGCGTGGTCACGCTTGACCGGATCAAGAACTACGCCGGTTTCTTGCCGGTGGTCGGCAACATCATGGCGCTCGTCGATGCGCTGAGTGACATTGTCACCCTGTCGGACGCCAAGCAACGCGACTTGCTCACGTGGGCCAGCCTTGGCATCAACCTGATCGGCGTCTTGCCGTTGCCGCCGTCGATGGCAGCGGCGCGCATGACCCTGCGGCCGACGCTGTTTCTGGTACGTCAGGAGATGAGGGCCAGCGGCAAGTTGCTGCTCAGCACTTCCGTGATCGAGGTACTGGTCGGTCACCTGAACGCCTCGATCATCGGCACCCTCGATGACTTTGTTGAGCAAGCCAAAGGCAAGTTGCCGGGGATTCTGGCGGACGCTGGCAAGCTCGGCGAACAAATCATCAACGAGATTGCCACCGGTATCGAAACAACGGCCCTTGGCCGGCTGGATGCCAAGGGTGATCTGGAGGAAGCCAGCGCGAGAGCCAGCGTCGGGCGTGGCCAACTCCTCAACGACCCCCTCGCGACGGCCGACAACTTTTTAGCGGCGGCCAACAGCGCCTTGAAAGCGGCAGGCAAGGGCTTGGCCAACAGCGTCGCGCAGAATCTGGTGTCGACCAAGCTCCAGACACAGATCACCACCGAGACCGGAAAACTGCGCGCGATGGGCCCGGAACTGCGCACGCAGTTGAGCAAGCTCGACGATAAAAATGTGCAGAACTCCATCGGCTGGCTGCTGCAGATCCTGTCCAGTGCCGTGACCCTGTGGCGCAAGCGCTATGCCCATGGCCAGAACGCCGCGGTCCATACGGAGAAGACCGGTAAGGCCACCCACACGGCAGCGGAAGGCGAATTGGGTGTTAACAACAAGCAAGCCCCAGCGAAAAGCGCGCCCAATCCGGAGAAAGGTCCCTGTAAATGTGCCACTGAATTCAGCATCAACTTTGCCTTGGGTTCGGAAAGCCTCAGCCATACCGATTTCAGCCTGCCCGGCCCCTTCCCGATCGAATGGACGCGCACCTACAACTCACGCCTCGACGCCTACGATCAGAGCGACCTCGGCGCTCGCTGGATCAGCGAATTCACCACGCGCTTTGACTGCCTGGATGATGGCCTGACGTTCTACGGCGCCGACGGCCGTGACCACAGCTATCCGTTGCCTAAAGTCGGCCTGTTCCACTACGACGCCATCGAAGACATCACCCTGGTCCGCAACAGCGAAGAGCAGTTGTTGCTGTGCCGTGGTTTCGAGCGCAAGGAAACCTACGTCCGCCGTGGCCAGCGCTTTGTGCTGAGCAACATCTCACTGCGCAACGGCGCCGGAGTGATGCTGCATTACGAGCATCGTCACGGCGAACACTCGCTGCTCTCCGACCTGATCACCTATCAGGAAAACGACTTCACCAAAGTGCACCTGCACCTCGGCACGATGATCGACGATCACGGCCGGTTTATCGGCCTCTGGCAGATCGATGACGGCGAACCGCTGCGCCAGCTCTGCGCCTATCAGTACGACGCCTATGGCGACCTGATTCAGGCACAGGACGAGAACGGCGCCGTCTGGTCATATCAGTTCGAGCATCACCTGATCACCCGCTACACCGACCGCACCGGGCGCGGCATGAACCTGCAGTGGGACGGATCGAGCGCCAAGGCCAAAGCCATTCGCGAATGGGCCGACGACGGCAGCTTCGACACGCGCCTGGAGTGGGACGAAAACATCCGTCTGACCTACGTCACCGACGCGCTTGGCAACGAGACCTGGCACTACTACGACATCCTTGGCTACACCTATCGCATTCGCTACGCCGACGAGCGTTCGGAATGGTTCTTCCGCGACGAGGCCAAGAACATCGTGCGCCGCGTCAATGCCGATGGCAGCACCGATCGCTACAGCTACGATGAGCGCAGCAACCTGCTCGAACACATCCGCGCCGATCACACGGTGATGCATTACGCCTACGATGATCAGGACCTGCTGATCAAGATCAGTGACGCCGAGGGCGGTCAGTGGCAGCGCGCCTATGACGACCAAGGCAACCTGGTCGAAGCGCTGGATCCGCTGGGCAACAAAACCGAATACGCCTACAACAAATCCGGCCAGCCCACCGCGATCAAGGACGCCAACGGCAACGAAAAAACCCTCGACTACAACGACGCCGGGCAACTGGTCGAGTACGTCGATTGCTCGGGCAAAACCAGCGCGTGGGAGTACAACGAACTGGGGCAGATGATCTGCTTCACCGACGCTGCCGGCAACGCCACCGAGTACGAATACAAGGCCGGCCAACTGGTGCTGATCAAGCACCCGGACAAGACCGAAGAGCGCTTTGAGCGCGACGCCGAAGGTCGGCTGCTGGCGCATGTCGACGCTCTCGATCGTTGCACCACCTGGAGCTATAGCGCTGCCGGTTTGATCGCTGAACGTGTCGATGCCGCAGAGCAAACCCTGCGCTATCGCTGGGACCGTCTCGGACGGTTAACGGCGCTGGAAAACGAAAACGAACAGCGTGCGCACTTCCACTACGACCCGGTCGGACGCCTGCTCGAAGAACGTGGTTTCGATGGACGCAGCACGCGTTATCAGTACGACCCGCTCACCGGGCGCCTCGCGCAATCGATCAATGGCCAACGCGTCATCTCGCTGAACTTCGACCCGATGGGCCGTTTGACCGAACGTCGTGCCACCTTGGGCGACCAATCGCAAAGCGAGACTTTCGCTTACGATGGCAACGGCAACCTGGTGCTGGCCGACAACGCCGACAGCCGCCTGCAATGGTTCCATGACCCGGCCGGCAATCTGCTGCGCGAACACCAACATTACCTCGGACTGGAAAAACCCACCGTCGCGATCTGGCAGCACGAGTACGACGTGCTCAACCAACGAGTCGCCAGCGTGCGCCCCGACGGCCACCGCGTCAGCTGGCTGACTTACGGCAGCGGCCACCTGCTCGGCCTACGCCTCGATGAACACGAACTGATCGGCTACGAACGCGACGACCTGCACCGCGAAGTCGCCCGCCATCAAGGCAACCACCTGCTGCAAACCCAAAGCTGGGACCCGGCCGGCCGTTTGCAAGAACAACTGCTGGGCCGCAGCGACGACAAATCCACGCTGCTCAAACGCGAGTACAGCTACGACGCCGCCGGCCAACTGACCGACATCAACGACAGCCGTCGCGGCCCGCTCGCCTATCGCTACGATCCGGTCGGCCGACTGCTCAGCGCCACCACACGTCAAGGCGTGGAAACCTTCGCTTTCGACCCGGCCGGCAACCTGCTCGACGACAAGGCGACAGAAATTCGCCGCCCACTGGACCTGACCCCACCACGCAGCAAACTGGTCGATAACCTCCTGCGCGAATACGCCGGCACCCACTACGACTACGACGAACGCGGCAACCAGATTCAGCGCTGGCACAACGGCCAACGCAGTGATCTACGTTGGGATCTGTTTGATCGACTGGTGCATTTCGAAGACCCGCGCCTGAGCGTGGATTTCGCCTACGACGCACTGGGACGCCGCCTGCACAAAAACTCCCGCGCACATTACAAACAGCGTCCTGAAGCAGGCTCTCTCTGGAACAGAAACGAACACGCGCGCAAACAGCGCGAGCTGGGTTGCGGCTTCACCTTGTACGGTTGGGATGGTGACAACCTCGCCTGGGAAAGCAGTCCGGCACAAAGCGATGGCGAACCGGGTCGCACGGTGCACTACGTCTTCGAACCCGGCACTTTTGTCCCTGTTGCACAAGCTGTACGGCACGCGCCGATCGATCTGATTGGGCTGCCGGATTACACCGGTGAATACAGCCTCGATGAAGACCCGGTGTGGAATCACAAGGCAACGGCATTACCGTTTGACGCGTTGGCCTGGTATCAGTGTGATCACCTCGGCACCCCGCAAGAACTGACTGATTCCCAAGGCAACCTGGCCTGGACCGCGCAATACAAGGCGTGGGGACAGGTGACGGAGCAGCGCTCGGAGTGGGCGCGGCAGCATGGTGTGATGAACCCGATACGGTTCCAGGGTCAATATCACGATCATGAGACGGGGCTGCATTACAATCGGTATCGGTACTATGATCCGGGGGTTGGGCGGTTTATTAGTCAAGATCCGATTGGCTACGCTGGAGGTTTGAACCTCTTCGAGTACGCTCCGAATCCTTCGAACTGGGTCGATCCATTAGGATTGGCTAAAAAAGGTGCACAACCTGGAGGCACACCCAAACAGGCTCAATCAAAGGTTAGAAGAGGCCAAGCACCTGCGGAAATTACTCGAATTGACGAGCCTGAACAGAGTGTACCTAGCAGCCAATGGCATGCACACTGCAAGTGCGGGTCCGGATACAATCTTGATGGGTCAATACATGATAAAGGAAAAGGGGACGTGACTTTTTCCAAGAAAACAAAAGAATGGCTAAACGATCATGGATGGAGTATCCCTTAAATGAAGCTGGTTGAACTTTATAACAAAATCATAAGTAAAGAACCGTACAACAACATGAACGTGTTCTTTGAAAGCTACGAAAGCTTCGAAGAGATACCGATCGTATCCAGATACAGCCGCTTGGATTTTTTAAAAGAGGAGATGAACAACGATAAAGTTTCGGAATTCCTAGTGAGTACCGCTATCTTTTTAATGAATTCTATAAAGATAATGGGGACGACAGACAAGCCAGATTTCTACGCCATTACTTTCACCGATTTTGATGGACTAGATGAGGGTGACGTCATTATTCCAAATATTTTTGTTTATCCAGGACCTGCTTCAAACGGGTTTATGGATAAGATACGCGTAAAAAAAAGAAAAGCAGTGTCACGAGAAATGAAAGAAGTAAAAAAGAACTTTCACATGTTAGGTTTTGAGACTGTTTTTGACTTTCATGAAAGCAGGTTTTATGACTCCGCATCCAAAGATGAAATTATTAGGATTTTTGCCGTCCCAAAAATATCGAGCAGTAAAATTAAGGAGTCAAACTCTTTAAGCTCTGAGCATTAAGGTGTTACGCATGTGCAATATCAAACACCTAGATAAAAAATATTTTTTACATTCGAATTATGAAAGCCTGACGAATTCAAGTTAATGCTTAACGACCTATTTCAACTGAAAAATATAGACAATATAGAAATAACTCTTGAAACCAACTTCATCGGGGCGACCGTTAATGCAGAAACGCTGCCTACGCCTGGACGCTCCCAATGCACCCGCTGATCGAACTTCCCGAGACTCTCCACCCACTGTTCCTGGCTGCCGGTTGGCCTGTGACCCATATCGTGCCATTGCCGGATTTCGTCCCGCGCGAACATCCGGCCGCTGCTCTGCTCGAACAACTGGCCGGCCTGACCGTCGGCACCTGCGGCCCAGGCGAAGACTGCGCTACCAGCGATGTAGCGTTTTGCGCCTTTAAGCACCTGTATGGAGATGAAGACTTCTTGGCCTGGCAGCAACGCTTGGGCAGCACCTTGGTGAACATCGCCGAAATTCATCATGGCCACGCTGCACTGTTGATGGACGAAAAAGGTCGCTGCTACGCCATGAGTTTCATTCATGACGGGTTCTGGCTGCAGGGCAGAACTTTTGTCGAAGCGATGGAAAAGCTAGTGTTTGGGCGCAAGTGCGGTGAGCAAGTGGCGCTGGCCACACCGGGCGCCGTGCCAGTTGTTTAAATCCCTCTGCTTTTAGCAACGGTCTAAAAACGGTTCCTATTTAACATGCCTATTATTCAGGTATTGAAGCCTCACTCCACCTCAAGATCGCCGCTCACGGACTCACGCGCGCATCTGGACTCGGCACCGAACTCCATCCCTATTTCGAGTATCATCTCCCTCTTTGCCCTCAAGACCTCAATGCAGGAAGCATAACCATGACCAACAAAGCAGTTATCGTATTCAGCGGCGGGCAGGACTCCACCACGTGCTTGATCCACGCCCTGACCCATTACGATGAAGTCCACTGCATCACGTTCGACTATGGTCAGCGTCATCACGCGGAAATTGAAGTGGCGCAGCAGCTGTCGAAAAAGCTCGGTGTCACCGTGCATAAAACGCTGGATGTGTCCTTGCTCAATGAGCTAGCCATCAGCAGCCTGACCCGCGATAACATTCCGGTCCCGACCGTGAACAGTTCCGGCGAGAGCCTGCCAAGCACCTTTGTTCCAGGGCGGAACATTCTGTTTCTGACCCTGGCCTCTATCTATGCCTATCAAGTCCAGGCCAAAACGGTCATTACCGGTGTTTGTGAAACCGACTTCTCGGGCTATCCCGATTGCCGGGATGAGTTCGTCAAGGCCTTGAATAAAGCCCTTGAATTGGGCATGGATTACAAGCTGCAACTGGATACGCCATTGATGTGGCTGAACAAGGCAGAAACCTGGGCCTTGGCTGATTACCACCATCAACTGGATCTGGTTCGCGAAGAAACACTGACTTGCTACAACGGCATCAAGGGCACTGGATGTTCCGATTGCGACGCCTGTAATCTTCGCGCCAAAGGCTTGAATGAGTTCCTGAACAATAAAGTACAGGTGACTCAACGTTTGAAAGAGAAACTTGGCTTAAAGTAAAACCGCAAAAAGAAGCGCTCACTCAAGCATGCCGAGTGAGCGCCCTCCTCTCTTTATTGCGTCTGCGCACCCGTCAGGTATTTCTTGAACAATGATCTTGCGCCGTAGGCCGGCAAGATATTAAAGAAGGCAAAACCTACCTTGATTGCGATCTGAACGTAGATCATGCCCAGTATCGCGCTATTTTCCATCGTCCCGTAGAAAGCGATATAGCAGAACAGAAAGCTGTCGATGATCACAGCAAACAATGTGCTTAAAAACACTCGCAAAAACAGAAATCTGGAATTTGTGAGTTCTTTGATTTTGCACAACAGGTACGAGTTTATGTTCTCGGAAACCAGAAACGATATAGAAGACGCTACCAGAACTGCTGACAACTGACTGATAACATCATTGTAAGCGCCATCGAGTTTCCAGCCCGGCAATCCCGGAAGATGAGTCGTGATGGCCAGCAGAATGATAATCGCGGCGTTGCTGATGAACGCGAACAGGATCGCTTTTCGCGCGAGCCTCAGGCCAAACGTTTCGTTAAGCAAGTCGACGATCAGGAATGTCAGCGGATAGAGGAAGGTGCCCGGCGTTACGACAATATCAAAATACTCGAGGTAGATCGGTTTTGTCGCTGCAATACTGGTAAAAATGTAAAGCGTGAACAGCATCAGGTTCAGGATGATGTAGATCATCCAGGAACTCTCATGACGGTCATTGATTTCGTAAGCGGTGAGTGCGCCGCCCTGGGAGTAAAACTTCTTGTAGAGGTTTTTCACTTCGATTTTATTCAGATTATCCATAATCTCACTATTCAACACTTCACTTAGCTTTATTTTAATTATTTTGCCTGTCGCAATAACCATGATAACGGCCAGGCTTTTTCCATTTTCGAACCCCAGCAACTTGTACTTGCTGTTTTCAACATCAACACTGCAATCCATTAAATCGTTCCTCGATTACATCTCCGATTACGCATACACGATCCGTATCAAAGCTGCCTTCATGGCTTATAGATAACTTCGCTGTGATTTTGTCATACACCAGCTTTTCCCTGTCGCTGGTCGACGCTCCTTTCTGCACGATCAACAGATCGCCAGGTTCATTCATACCGCTGATTTCATTTTCCAGCAAAACGCCAATCAGGTTAAAGGACGCGCCAAAATAGTAAGTCAGTGGATAAATCGTGGCCAACTCACCAATTCTCTTATCCAGACTTTGCAGCAGCAGACTTTCCTTGATGACAGGCACCGCCGCCGGATTCATGTTCCCCTGTGGCGAAATACTGCTTTCGATGATTTCCTTTTCTTCAAAATCAATCGTCTCTATTTCTTCGTAAGACACCCCGAAGAAATCAGAAATCTTGCGCACAGTGGACTGCTGGACATTGACCACCTTGCCTTCAAGGATGTTGTAGATGGTCGTTCGGGTCAAACCACTGGAGTTGCACAAGGACAGTTGCGTCTCCCCGCGACTCTTTATCAGGTATTTGATGTTGTTCTTCAGATTCTCCGATCTTTCTCTTCTGTGCATCACATGCTTATCATCCATTTTTAACTGCAATCAATGTCACGTCCCGAATGATCATTCCGAACATACACAAGTGAGGTAGGAAATTGCAGTTATATCCCTGTCAGTGCCGCGCAGGATCATAGCATTCTCCCTCCCTGGGTTCGGTATAAAAAGTCAGCTTTCACAGGCGGCTTCCGCCAACGTGCGGGGTCATTTCAGCCTCCGTACGGACTCGTCAGTTCCTTTCGACTTCCACCCAAGGCCGGAAAATCGGCACCGGGCAATGCCTGTTTTACACCCGACGCGACCACAAAAAGAATCATTTTCTTTGAATAATGTTCATTTTTTTGATTAATTCTGTGGCGTTCCTCACTGAAAAATTTATGATGCGTCAACCCGGCGTCTCATTCTCAAGAGTGAAAGAACGAAAAACCGGGAGGCCTGTACAGGGTTTAGTTTTGCGCGCACAGCGGTCAAAACACGGATTCGCCTGTACAGATCTGGCAAGCAAGGACATGCGCAAATCACGCAAAACCAGGGAAGGAATCAAGCAATGGCAGTCATTACTGAACCGCTCAAGAACCAGGCTGACTTGCTGCGACGCGGCCTGGCGGATCTTCGCGCAGAAGACGCCGAACTGGCGGCCATTCTCGACGCTGAAGTCACGCGTCAACAGCACACGCTTTCACTGGTCTCCTCCTCCTGCGCAGTCCAGCCGCGAACCTTGGCGGCCTCCGCTTCCGTGCTGGTCAACGTGACCGCTGAAGGCATGTCCGGCAAGCACCACAGCGCAGGGTGCGAGAACGTCGAGCGGGTCGAATCGCTGGCCATCCGCCGGGCGCGGCAACTGTTCGGCGCGCAATACGCCAACGTGCAGCCACACTCAGCGTCAAACGCCGTTTACCAAGTGCTCACAGCTTTGCTAGAGCCGGGCGATACCTTGTTGGGCATGGCGGTGGAACACGGCGGTCATCTCACGCATGGCAGCCTCGCCGCGTTTTCCGGCGCCTACTACAAGGCGATTCAGTACGGCACGACAGCAGACGGCCTGATCGATTACGACAAGGTGCGCCTGCTCGCACTCGCCCATCGCCCACGCGTGATCCTCTGCGGCGCCAGCGCCTATTCGCGCGAAGTGGACTTCAAGCGGTTTCGCGAAATTGCCGATGAAGCCGGGGCCATCCTGCTCGCCGACATTTCGCATATCGCCGGGCTGGTCGCCACCGGGCGCCACCCAAGTCCGATCGACGCCGCCCATGTCACCGTCACCTGCACGCACAAGCAACTCGCCGGGCCTCGTGGTGGCGTGATTCTCAGCGGTGCTGATGCGAACACCAAGATTCCTGGCTTGCGGACCACCTTCAGTCGCCTGCTTGATCAAGCCGTTTACCCGCGAATGCAGGGCGCGCCTGCTGCCAACATGATCGCTGCGAAAGCTGCCGCGCTGGGTTATGCAATGTCCGCAGCATTCGATGCCTGCATGGCGCAGATCCGCAGCACGGCGGATGAAATGGCCAAAGCGTTTCAGGCCAAGGAGTATGAAGTGGTCGGCGGCTGCAGTGAAAACCACACGGTGCTGGTTCGCTTGCGGGGTGGCATCACGGGGGCTATCGCGGAGGCGGCGCTGGGGCACTGCGGGATCATCGTCAGCAAACATCGCGTACCCGAGGATCCCCGCTCGGCACTGGTTACCAGCGGGCTGCGTATCGGCACGGGCGCGCTGGCGCAACGCCGGGTCGATGTCCACGGCAGCCGCCAGATCGTCGATTTGATCGTGCGGATTCTGAATACGGTGGCGCCGCTCGGCGAACAGGATTACACCCTGGAACCGCTGCTCCTCACGCAGTTTCGCTCAGAGGTCGAAACCCTGTGCAGGGACTATCCTCTCGCCGACTATCAATAGCGTTCCAACATTTGCAGCCATAAAAAAACCCGGCGCTCAGGCCGGGTTTTGTGTTTCTGCGTCAGCGCTTACTTGGCAGCACCTGCCGCGTGCACGGCCTGCTGCGCACCGCGCTTGTTCTTGATCACGTAGCAGACCCACATGAACACGACCCACAGCGGAATCGCATACACCGAGATCTGAATGCCCGGGATCAGCAGCATCACGCCAAGGATGAACGCAACGAACGCCAGGCAGATGTAGTTGCCGTACGGATACCACAGCGCCTTGAACAGCGGCGTCTGCTGGGTCTTGTTCATGTGCTGGCGGAACTTGAAGTGCGAGAAGCTGATCATCGCCCAGTTGATCACCAGCGTCGCAACCACCAGCGACATCAGCAGTTCCAGCGCGTGCTGCGGAATAAAGTAGTTGAGCAACACAGCGACCAGGGTCACCGCCGCCGAAGCCAGAATCGACCGCACCGGCACGCCACGCTTGTCGATCTTCGCCAGACCTTTCGGCGCATCGCCCTGCTCGGCCATGCCCAGTAGCATGCGGCTGTTGCAGTAGGTGCCGCTGTTGTACACCGACAACGCTGCGGTCAACACCACAAAGTTGAGGATGTGCGCGGCGGTGTTGCTGCCGAGCATCGAGAACACTTGCACGAACGGGCTGCCGCTGTACGAATCGCCGGACGCGTTGAGGGTTTCCAGCAGGCTGTCCCATGGGGTCAGCGACAGCAGGATCACCAGTGCACCGATGTAGAAAATCAGGATCCGGTAGATCACCTGGTTGATCGCTTTCGGGATCACGGTTTTCGGCTTGTCGGCTTCAGCGGCGGTGAAACCGAGCATTTCCAGACCGCCGAAGGAGAACATGATGATCGCCATGGCCATCACCAGTCCGCTGACGCCGTTCGGGAAGAACCCGCCGTGCGACCACAGGTTGGTTACCGACGCTTGCGGACCGCCGTTGCCGCTGACCAGCAGGTAGCTGCCGAGCGCAATCATGCCGACGATCGCCACAACCTTGATGATCGCGAACCAGAACTCGGCTTCACCGAAGACTTTGACGTTGGCCAGGTTGATCGCGTTGATCAGCACGAAGAAGGCTGCCGCAGAGACCCAGGTCGGGATGTCCGGGGCCCAATAGTGGATGTATTTGCCGACTGCGGTCAGCTCCGACATGCCCACCAGAATGTACAGAATCCAGCAGTTCCAGCCCGACAGAAAGCCGGCAAAGCCGCCCCAGTACTTGTGCGCGAAATGGCTGAAGGAACCGGCCACCGGCTCTTCGACGATCATCTCGCCGAGCTGGCGCATGATCATGAAGGCGATGAAGCCGCAGATGGCGTAGCCGAGAATCATCGACGGGCCGGCGGATTTCAGTACCCCGGCCGAGCCGAGGAACAATCCGGTACCGATCGCGCCACCGAGGGCGATCAGTTGAATATGGCGATTTTTCAGGCCGCGTTTCAGCTCGCCTGATTGCGAGGGTTGTCCACTCATGAAAAAGGTCTCACGCAAGGTTTGATGATGTTCAGTAGACGTTGCTGCAAGGTTGCGATTTCAAGCAGCCCCGATCAAACCCCAGCGCAGGCACCAGGAGTTCAGCTTATTTACAACGGTCATGCGTCACCTGTTTGTTTTTATCTGTGACGAAATCGAACCCGAAACGCTTGTGGCGCGACGGAGTGAACAAGGCGGATAGCCTTGAGATTTTTGCGATTACGCAGAGGGTCACAGTTAAAACGCGGCGCATTGTACACCGCTAACCCCCTGCTGCCAGACCCCGCTGGATCAGCGTGATGGTTGCCGGGATTGCGTGTGTCCGCCTCGAGACACCCGAGCGGCTGCAAAAATTGAGTCAGGCCTTTGCAGGCCATCGGCGTGGACGAGGAAAAAACCGTCCCACGGAGAGAGGTGGAGATCAGTCACGGCGTTCATTGCGCCTCCTTCTTGTTATGCACCTGCACGACAGGCATGGGGCGCATCTCACCCTGCAAACGCCGCTGAAACAAGCGTGCCAGAGCCCTGCCCGGCCCGCGGCGGAGCAGGCTGCGGCAGCTTTTCCTTACAGCGGTCATGACGGGTTGGTTTCACTCGGTTTTATCGGGTTTTTCGTAAACATTTCTTTACGATGCGTAACGCAGAGTTTCCATTTCAGAAAATTCTGTCGGACGTCTGCAAATTGACGGTCGCTAGCTTGCTAATGAAAACCACGACTTAGTTTTTTGTTTTCAAATAAGAAAAACCCAGAAAAAAAACAGAATAAAAAGTCTATTTAAAAATTAAATGAATAATTTTTTGCATTACAAAAAACCCTGAACTAGGTTCTTCACGTCTTGCCGGCCACCTCGACCGGCCAGTCACAACCGTGAAAGTCATCTAGGAGATCGACCATGCAAGCACTGGAAAAAGACTTGGATACCGAACTGCAACTGGACGAATGGTTTGAAGCACCGACCCACGAGGCAGCAGTAGAAATGATGCAAGCCGACGCGGTAGTTCCGTTCGGCACGGCGATGTGGCCTCTGTAAGACATCACCGGGCAGGCACGATCCGGCCGGTCGTGCCTGCCACTTTCTTCACGGTCAGTCAGGGAGGACTCATGGATAAGCCCCGCGCGATCTCGCATTTCCTTTACTACCTAGAACACCACCCTGCCCTTGCCGGCCTCGACTCGGCGAAGGTACTGCTCGGCCACACGGCTGATTATGAAGCGCTGACCGGCGCGATCGCCGAACAGGCTGGCGATCATCCTCGTTTCCAGTTCAGCGCCCGACGTCTGGACCTGGATAGCACCGCAACGCTGACTTCGGCGATTACCGACAGCGATCTGTACATTTTCTTCTACGACTCTTCCACCCTGCCCAACCCGCGTCCCGACGGCCCGGAGTTCGTCCGTGCGCTGCAAGGCGTGATGGCAGAAAACTGGAAGAAGTCGCTGCTGTTCAAGGATTACGGCGATTATTTCTACGACACCTTCAGCGTCACCCCGCAGCGCATCGCCGGGCTCAACAGTCACCTGATCCAGCGCATGTCCCAGGCGACCACGCTGAGCTTCAAGGACGATGACGGCTCATGGTTCGAAACGCCGCTGAGCAGCATCAAGAAGTGGACCGACATCAACGGCGTCGGCAACTTCGACCTGGCGCCCGGCGAAATCGCCACGCACAGTGAAGCCATCAATGGCCATGTGAAGTTCAAGGGCACGTTCCTCAGCACCATTCCGTTCGCGCGCAAGTACGGCGTGCTGGAGTCGCCGCTGGAGCTGTGGATCGAGAATTCCACCATCAGCCGCATCGCCACCGAGGTGCCGGGGCTGGAGCATGATTTCAACAAGTATCTGGATGCCAACCCTTCAAACCGGCGGATTGAGGAGTTGGGGATTGGCACCAATGAAGGCGTGAAGGATTTGTATGCGCGTAATGCCGGATTTGAGGAGCGGCATTGTGGCTTGCACCTTGGCTTGGGCGGTGGCGCCAAGGGTAGTCATCATCTGGATCTGATCTTTTCTGGCGGGGTGTTGGCGCTGGATGACAAGCCGGTGTTTGATGGGCGTTTTGTGTTTTAGGCGACTGACGCCTTCGCGAGCAGGCTCGCTCCCACAGGGAATTTATGTTCCACGCAATTCCAATGTGGGAGCGAGCCTGCTCGCGAAGAGGCCGAATCAGTCGCTACATGACTTCTGCCAGACGAAAAAAAACGCCAACCCTGAGGTTGGCGTTTCTGCTTTAGCTTGAAGCTTGCCGCTAGAAGCTCACAGCTGCCTTACTCCGGTTTCTTGCGACCAAACCCTGGACGCTGACCGGAACCGGCCGGCGCACCACGACGCTTGCCCGACGGCTTGTCGCCATCAACCAGCTTGATCCCCGGACGCTTCGGCGCAGGTTTGGCCGGACGCTTGTTGGTGGTGTCCGCTGGACGATCCGCCACTGGCGTACCGCGACCGGCAGGCGCACCACGCTCGCCACGTTCAGTACGACCGTTGGCTGGACGCGGAGTGCGCTCGCCGTCACGGGCGACTGGCTTGCGACCTGGACGCTCGCCTTCGATCTGCGGCTCACGGCTTGGACGTGGGCCGGTCGGCGCGCCAGCGGCTGGACGCAGCGTGCGGACGCGCTCGGTCTTGGCCATCGGCCGCGACGATTTGCGCTGCATACGCTCAAGTTTGTCTTTGCTCTTGGCGTTCAGCTGCGGCATGGCAACCGGCGTCAGGCCGACTTCAGCACTGAGGATGTCGACTTCGTACTGGCTCATTTCGCGCCAGCGGCCCATCGGCAGGTCGGAGTTGAGGAACACCGGGCCGAAACGCACGCGCTTCAGACGGCTGACCACCAGACCTTGCGATTCCCACAGACGACGAACCTCACGGTTACGGCCTTCCATCACCACGCAGTGATACCAGTGGTTGAAGCCTTCGCCGCCCGGTGCCTGTTTGATGTCGGTGAACTTGGCCGGGCCGTCTTCCAGCACCACGCCAGCCTTCAAACGCTCGATCATCTCGTCGTCGACTTCACCGCGTACACGCACGGCGTACTCACGGTCCATCTCGTAGGACGGGTGCATCAGGCGGTTGGCCAGTTCACCGTCGGTGGTGAACATCAGCAGACCGGTGGTGTTGATGTCGAGACGACCGATGTTGATCCAGCGCCCTTCTTTCGGACGCGGCAGCTTGTCGAACACGGTCGGACGGCCTTCCGGGTCGTCACGGGTGCAGATCTCGCCATCGGGCTTGTTGTACATGATCACGCGGCGCACCGATTCGGCCGCCTCTTCGCGCTTGATCACCTTGCCATCAATAGTGATGGCGTCGTGCATGTCGACGCGCAGACCGAGGGTGGCGTCTTTGCCATTGACCTTGATCCGGCCCTGGCTGATCCAGGATTCCACGTCACGGCGCGAACCGACGCCGATACGGGCGAGGACTTTCTGCAGCTTTTCGCCTGCTGGGCCGATTTCCTGGTCGTCTTTCTGAATGATGTCGCTCATCTGGGCACCTCCCGGTGTGGTCTGTTCAGGCGGCGCCTGAAGCATTGAAATCTGGGTTCTCGGCCGAAGGGATCGGCGAAGGGTCGCGAATCATACGCGGATGTGCGCCGTCGCGCATCAGAGACTAGCTGATCGATCGACAGTTATTTCTTTTTCCGCCGACCGGCGCCACCGAGTTTGATCAGGCGCAGCGCGGCTTCGGCCAGTACGGTGCGCTTGTCGTCCTTGTCGAGTTTCTTCCAGGCCTTGATTTCACGCTTGCTGCGGCCGCAGCCGAGGCAGATGTCGTCGGTGAATTTGCAGAGGCTGATGCACGGGTCTTTGGTGGAACTCATCACTCACTCCGAATATGCACCGTTTCCTGTGGGAGCGAGCCTGCTCGCGAAAGGGCTCTGTCAGTCGACATCATCGTTGTCTGACACACCGCATTCGCGAGCAGGCTCGCTCCCACAGTTGTTCGTAATCAGTCTTCGAATTCGCGGCGCTCGGCTTCGATGGCTTCGGCCAGGGCGCGGGCTTCGGCTTCTTCTTCGCTTAGCTCCGGCTCGGGCGCTGGCGCCGGTTGTTCGAGGGCGGCGACGGCGGCCAACAGCTTCTCGCGGGCTTCGGCGACGCCAAGAATGTCTTCTTCCGGTTCGGCTTCTGGCTCAGCTTCAAGTTCAACTTCAATGGTTGGCTCGGCGATCTGCGGCGCAGGCTCAGTCTCGGTTTCTGCATCAACCGTCGGTGCCTCACCATCCACCGCATCCCGCAGCAAATCGTCGAAGTCGGTCTTGATCCCCTCTTCCATGCTGTCCAGCTCCAGCAACAACGTATGGAAACTGGTCTCTTCCTTCTCCTCCTCCGGCTCGGCGCTGGCGTCGGCCAGTTCCTGCAAGTTCTGCGGCACCGGCGCATCGTCGAAATCAAGCACCGGGTCAGTTTCCATCTCGCGCAGTTCGGCCAGCGGCGGCAGGTCTTCGAGGTTCTTCAGGTTGAAGTGATCGAGAAAGCCTTTGGTGGTGGCAAACATCGCCGGTTTGCCCGGCACATCGCGGTAACCGACGACGCGGATCCACTCACGCTCAAGCAAGGTTTTGACGATGTTGCTGTTCACCGCCACACCGCGCACGTCTTCGATCTCGCCACGGGTGATCGGCTGGCGATAGGCGATCAGCGCGATGGTTTCCAACAGCGCACGGGAATAGCGCTGCGGGCGCTCTTCCCACAAGCGACCGACCCACGGCGAAAACTTCTCGCGGATCTGCAAACGATAGCCCGACGAGACTTCCTTGAGTTCGAAAGCACGGCCCTCGCAGGACTTGCCGAGCAGGGTCAGGGCTTTCTTGAAAACTGCAGGCTCGGGGCGTTCGCCCTCTTCAAACAGTTCAAAGAGGCGCTCAAGGGATTGCGGCTTTCCCGAGGCCAACAGAAAGGCTTCAAGCAGGGGTGCCAGCTCGCGGGGTTCAGTCAGGTTCATGTTTCGACTCGTTATTCGGCTCGGGCTCGCACGTGGATCGCGGCGAACGGCTCATTCTGCACCAGCTCGACCAAGGATTCCTTGACCAGTTCAAGGATCGCCATAAAGGTCACCACCACACCCAGCCTGCCTTCTTCAGCAGTGAACAGCTCGACGAACGGCACAAAACCGCCGCCCTTGAGCCGTTCCAGCACATCGCTCATGCGTTCGCGGGTGGACAGTGCTTCACGACTGACCTGGTGGCTTTCAAACATATCGCCACGGCGCAGCACTTCGGCCATGCACATCAAAATTTCTTCCAGCGCGACATCCGGCAACAGCTTGCGCGCGCGGGCTTCCGGGGCGTCGAGCTTGGGCACGATGACATCGCGGCCGACGCGGCTCAAGCCGTCGATGCCTTCAGCAGCAGCCTTGAAACGCTCGTATTCCTGCAAGCGGCGGATCAGTTCGGCGCGCGGATCGTCTTCTTCGTCTTCGACGGTTTCGGCACGCGGCAGAAGCATGCGCGACTTGATCTCGGCGAGCATCGCGGCCATCACCAGATATTCGGCGGCCAGCTCCAGACGCACCGACTGCATCAGCTCGACATAACCCATGTACTGGCGGGTGATTTCCGCCACCGGGATGTCGAGGATGTTGATGTTCTGTTTGCGGATCAGGTACAGCAGCAGGTCGAGCGGACCTTCGAAGGCTTCAAGAAAGACTTCCAGCGCATCCGGCGGGATGTACAGATCCAGCGGCATTTCCATGACCGCCTGGCCATAGACCATGGCAAACGGCAGTTCCTGCTGAGCGCCGGCCTGGGGATCGACAACGGTTTCCACTGCGGACATTCAGGCCTCGACCATGAACGGCGTCGGATCGCCGCAACCGACGCGGACCACTTCCGGGTCATCGCCGGTGAGGTCGATCACCGTCGAAGCTTTAATACCGCCGAAGCCGCCGTCGACGATCAAGTCCACCTGATGTTCAAGCAATTGACGCATTTCGTACGGATCGCTGAGCGGGTCTTCATCGCCGGGCATGATCAGGGTCACGCTCATCAGCGGCTCACCGAGTTCGGCCAGCAGCGCCAGCGCGATCGGATGGCTCGGCACGCGCAGGCCGATGGTGCGCTTCTTCGGATGCAGCAAAAGACGCGGCACTTCGCGGGTGGCGTTGAGAATAAAGGTGTACGGCCCCGGCAGATGCGCCTTGAGAATACGGAAGGTGCCGGTGTCGATCTTGGCGTAGTTGCCCAGTTGCGACAGGTCGCTGCAGATCAGGGCGAAATTGTGCTTTTCATCGAGCTGACGCAGGCGACGAACACGCTCGATCGCGGTTTTATCGCCGATTTGGCAACCGATCGCGTAGGAAGAGTCCGTGGGATAAATCACCACCCCGCCCTTGCGGATGATCTCGACCGCCTGTTTTATCAGGCGCGCTTGCGGGTTTTCCGGATGTATCTGGAAAAATTGACTCACATTCTCTACCTGTTCAGACGGCGGCAATATCTGTGTCATGTTTGAACCGACACCACAGGGGTGGAAGGTCCTCGGGAACCGGCCGGTACTGGCCGATCTCGGACCAGCCGCCAGGGCCATGGAAGTCACTGCCGGCGCTGACCAGCAGACCGAACTCACGGGCAAGGATTGCCAGGCTGCCGACCTGTTCCGCAGGCTGATGGCCATTGACCACCTCGATTGCATGCCCGCCTGCTTGAATATAGTCGGCAATCAGCTTTCGGCGCTTGCTGCGGGTGAAATCGTAATGCCAAGGATGCGCCAGACTGACCCAGGCACCGGCGGCGCGCAGTGTGCCAACGGTGTCTTCCAGCGTCGGCCAGTGCAACTTGACGTCACCCAGCTTGCCGGCGCCGAGCCATTTGCGGAATGCCTCGGCGCGATCCTTTACAAACCCTTCACGCACCATCCAGTCGGCAAAATGCGGACGGGCCGGGGCGTTGCCGCTGTCGCCCAGTTCCTGCTGCACCTGCCGGGCGCCTTCGAGGGCACCGGGCATGCCCTTGAGGGCGAGCTTGCGGCTTATTTCTTCCGACCGCAGCCAGCGGCCATCGTGCAATTTGGCAATTGCCTCGACCAGCGGCGCCGCATTGACATCAAAACCGTAGCCCAACACATGAATGGTCGCGCCGCCCCAAGTGCAGGACAACTCAACGCCGTTGACCAGTTGCATACCCAATTCATTGGCGGCCGTACGCGCTTCGGCGAGGCCTTCGAGGGTGTCGTGGTCGGTCAACGCCAGGACTCGCACGCCGTTCTCGAACGCACGCGCAACCAGAACCGCAGGCGCCAGGGCGCCATCGGAGGCCGTGCTATGGCAGTGCAAATCAACATTCACGGGGAGTTGTAACCTCAAATCAGCTGGCGCTATCGCGCGCCCATATGTTTGTTATTATGCCGCCACATCCAGCTTCTGGCTCTCACTGTGAAACAATTCATCGATTTCATCCCGCTTCTGCTGTTCTTCATCGTTTACAAACTTGATCCACGGGTCGTCGACATCGCTGGCCATGAAGTCACTGTAGGCGGTATTTACAGTGCCACGGCGATGCTGATCATCAGTTCCCTGGTGGTGTACGGCGCGTTGTTCATCAAACAGCGCAAGCTGGAAAAGAGCCAATGGCTGACCCTGATCGCCTGCCTGGTGTTCGGCAGCCTGACGCTGGCCTTCCACAGCGAAACCTTCCTGAAGTGGAAAGCGCCGGTGGTCAACTGGCTGTTTGCCGTCGCCTTCATCGGCAGCCACTTCATCGGCGATCGCCTGTTGATCAAACGCATCATGGGCCACGCGCTGACCCTGCCGGATCCGGTGTGGACCCGCCTGAACATCGCCTGGATCGCCTTTTTCCTGTTCTGCGGAGCCGCCAACCTGTTCGTCGCCTTCACCTTCCAGAGCTACTGGGTGGACTTCAAGGTGTTCGGCAGCCTGGGCATGACCCTGGTATTCCTGGTCGCACAGGGCATTTACCTGTCGCGCCATCTGCACGATGCCGATACCACAACAACACCAAAAACCGAGGACTGACATGCTCTACGCCATCATTGCCACCGACGTCGCCAACTCACTGGAAGCACGCCTGGCCGCGCGCCCTGCGCATCTGGAACGCCTGCAAGCGCTCAAGGGCGAAGGCCGCATCGTATTGGCCGGTCCGCACCCGGCCGTCGACAGCAATGATCCGGGCGCAGCGGGTTTCACCGGCAGCCTGATCGTCGCCGAATTCGATTCGCTGAGCGCTGCACAAGCATGGGCCGATGCCGATCCGTACATTGCCGCCGGCGTCTACGCCAATGTGATCGTCAAGCCGTTCAAGCAAGTCCTGCCGTAACGCTATCCCCACGCGATGAACCTTCTCGGTTCATCGCGTTCTCAATCGCTCATTATTCTCGTTTGCCTGCCGACAACCTGCCCAATATCCATTTGGAAACAGGTGTCGCGATGCGCAAGGGTCCGTTGTGTCTGATGTTGGTCACGTTGTCGATCATGGCGCCCGCCCATGGTGAGGAAACCACCGAAGGCGGCAGCTCCACGCCATTGTCGTTAAGCGCCGGCAGCCAGATCACCGAGTTGCAGCAGCGCCTCAAGGCCAGCGAGCAGCAGCGGGAAGAACTGAGCAAACAACTGCAAAATGCCGACAACACCCGCGAAAGCGCCCAGCTTGCCCGGTTGCGCCAGGAGAACCAGCGTCTCAAGCTGCAACTCAAGGAAGCCCAGGCCAGCCCGCTGCCGCGTCTGTTGACCGATCAGCAGCAGTGGTTCGTCACGGGCGCCGGAGTAGCGCTATTGGCGCTGCTCTGCGGTATCTTTGCCAGTGGAGCAAGCCGAAAACGTCGGCAATGGCTAAATTGAGTGAGTCATGAGCGAGCTGTTACTGATTGATGATGACCAGGAGTTGTGCGAACTCCTGAGTAGCTGGCTGAGCCAGGAAGGCTTCCATGTGCGCGCCTGCCACGATGGCCAGAGTGCGCGCAAGGCCTTGGCCGAAACAGCTCCGGCGGCAGTGGTGCTGGACGTGATGCTGCCCGATGGCAGTGGTCTGGAACTGCTCAAGCAACTGCGCAACGACCACGCCGACCTGCCGGTGCTGATGCTGTCGGCCCGCGGCGAGCCGCTGGACCGTATCCTCGGCCTCGAACTGGGTGCCGACGATTATCTGGCCAAACCGTGCGACCCACGTGAGCTGACCGCCCGTCTGCGCGCCGTGTTGCGCCGCAGTCATCCGGCGGCGGTGTCGACGCAACTCGAACTGGGCGACCTGAGTTTCAGCCCGGTGCGCGGCGTCGTCAGCATTGATGAGAAAGAACTGACTCTCACCGTCTCCGAAAGTCGCCTGCTGGAAGCCCTGCTCAAACAACCCGGCGAGCCGCTGGACAAACAGGAACTGGCGCAGCTCGCCCTCGGCCGCAAGCTGACCCTGTACGACCGCAGCCTCGACATGCACGTCAGCAACCTGCGCAAAAAGATCGGCCCGCACCCCGACGGGCGTCCACGGATCGTCGCCCTGCGCAGCCGCGGTTACTTCTATAGCCTCTGAACCGCGCCCATTCCCACTGTAGGAGCTGCCGAAGGCTGCGATCTTTTGATCTTGTTTTTAAAAGACAGATCAAAAGATCGCAGCCTTCGGCAGCTCCTGCACAGGGTATGTGTAAGGCTGGACGCGAAGCGTCTTTACCGAAGCTTTACGCAGTGCTGACCGCCGCTGACCTTGATCTCCGTAATCTGAACTCATCCGGAACGTACCGGGAACGAGACAAGGAGATACACCATGCGCAAGACTCTTATCGCTCTGATGTTCGCTGCCGCTCTGCCAACCGTCGCCATGGCCATGCCGCAAGACGGCGGCCCGATGGGTGGCCCGCTTGACGGCCCACGCCACGGCGGTCAGATGCACGGCATGCACGGCAAAGGTCCGTACAGCCAACTCGACCTGTCCCGCGAACAACGCGAGCAGATCCGCAAGATCATGGGCGAGCAGATGCACGAGCGTAAGCAAGTGGTCGACAAGTACCTGGAAAAACTCTCGCCGGCTGACCAGAAAGCCATGAAGGACGAGATGGCCGCCAACCACAAGAAAGCCGAGACCGATGTCCGCGCCGTGTTGAAACCGGATCAACAGAAGAAATTCGACGAGATCCAGAAGAAACAGGCCGAGCGTCGCGCCGAATGGGCCGAGTTCAAGGCGTGGAAAGCGCAACAGGCGCAAAAGGCGCAATAATGTTCTGACCCCGGACCCGACGGCTAAACACCGTCGGGTCTTTTTCCACCGATCCAATGTAGGAGTGAGCCTGCTCGCGATAGCGGTGTGTCAGTCAACGGATACTTGTCTGACTCACCGCTTTCGCGAGCAGGCTCGCTCCCACATTTTAGATTTGTGTTTGATTGAGGATTTTCTGTGCGTTCATTGTTCTGGCGTATTCTCGCGAGCTTCTGGCTGGCCATCGCTCTGGTGGCCGGGTTGTCCATTCTGCTCGGACATATGCTCAATCAGGACGCGTGGATCCTCAGCCGCCATCCGGGCCTCAACACCCTCGCCGGCGAATGGACACAAACCTACGAAGCTCAGGGCGAAGAAGCCGCCCAGGACATTCTCGAACAGCGCAAACGCCAATATCACATCGACGTTCAGGTGCTCAACGAATCCGGCGACCCGGTGGTGCGTGGCACCTTCCCGCGCCGCGCCGCCGCATTTGAGGCACGCCAGAACAATGATGACCGGCGCCTGCCATGGCGGCGCCTGACCGATGAGTTCACCAGTGAAAAAACCGGTGACACCTACCTGTTCATCTACCGCATACCGCACCCGGAACTCGACTCCTGGCACCGCGAAAGTCTGCTTTGGCCACTGAGCGCTCTGGGCATCGCGCTGGTGGTGCTGACCCTGTTCAGTTTGCTGGTGACCTTCTCCATCACCCGCCCGCTCAGCCGTTTGCGCGGCGCGGTGCATGATCTGGGGCAGACCACGTATCAGCAGAACAGCCTGGCGAAACTGGCCAACCGTCGCGATGAGTTCGGCGTACTGGCCAACGATTTCAACCGCATGGGCGCACGCCTGCAAAGCCTGATTGGCAGCCAGCGGCAGCTGTTGCGCGACGTGTCTCACGAATTGCGCTCGCCGCTGGCGCGGCTGCGCATTGCCTTGGCGCTGGCGGAACGGGCCAACCCCGAAGAACGCGAGAAACTCTGGCCACGACTGACCCGCGAGTGTGATCGGCTGGAGGCGTTGATCAGTGAAATTCTGGTATTGGCGCGCGTCGATGCCGACAACGCCAGCGCTGAAGAGGTGGATTTGAATGCGTTGCTCGGCACGTTGCAGAAGGATGCGAAGCTTGGATCGCCCGAGCAGATTGTCCGACTTGATGCCGAACCGCAGTTGAACCTGAAGGGCTGGCCGACCATGATCGAGCGTGCCGTCGATAATCTGCTGCGTAATGCTCAACGCTTCAACCCGGAGGGTCAAGCGATTGAAATGCAGGCTTCGCGTCAGGGCGAGAAAATCATCGTCAGCGTGCGCGACCATGGGCCGGGGGTGCAGGCCGAACATTTAAGTCAGTTGGGCGAGCCGTTTTATCGCGCGCCGGGGCAGACGGCGGCGGGACATGGTCTGGGCCTGGCGATTGCGCGGCGAGCGGCGGAGCGTCATGGTGGGAGTTTGATGCTGGCCAATCATCCGCAGGGCGGGTTTATTGCGAGTCTGGAATTGCCATTGGTGCCGGGAGCGGTGGTGCAACTTTAAGAGCTAAAAGCGACCCTCACCCCAGCCCTCTCCCGGAGGGAGAGGGGGCCGACCGAGGTGTCTTGCGTCATACATCGACCTGAAGAACCGAGTCGATTATGGACTGAAGATACTTGAACCGTCGTCGACTCTGGGCTCGAAATGCATCGGAGCCGTTATCGACTCTGGATTCAGCCGAGCACTTTCAGGTCGGCGTACTTCTACAGCATCCCCCAATCAGTCCCCTCTCCCTCTGGGAGAGGGTTAGGGTGAGGGGCTTTTTGATCTTCAGGCTTTACCAGGCCAGACACTAACGAACTCGCTCAGGTCGACCTTCTCAGCTACGCGAGGCTCCTTCTGCGGCGTGCCAAGGTAAAGAAACGCAATCACCTCTTCACCCTCCCCCAGCCCCAAACCTTTGGCCACGTGCTGCGAATAAGCCAGATCCCCCGTACGCCACACCGCACCAATCCCCTGCGCATACGCTGCCAGCAAAATACCGTGCGCCGCACACCCCGCCGCCAGCAACTGCTCGGCCTTAGGATATTTAACGTGCTCCTGCAATTTAGCGATCACCACAACCACCAGCGGCGCCCGCAGCGGGCCGTTGCGCGCCTTGTCGATCATCGCTTCGGTGACTTCGCCTTCCTGCAGCTGTGCAGCCTCGGCCAGCAACTCGCCCATTTGCTCGCGCGCTGCGCCTTCGACGGTCAGAAAGCGATACGGCTGCAAGTGCCCGTGATCCGGCGCGCGCAACGCTGCGCCAAACAGGGCTTCGCGCTGCTCGGCAGTGGGGGCCGGTTCGACCAGTCGTGGAACGGAAACACGGTTGAGCAACGCGTCGAGAGCCTGCATCGGCCACCTCCTGAGAAAAATGTGCGGCTATTCTAGCTTCATCTGCCAACAGGATGCCGGTTTACATGCCCTGCCCCACGGGTAGAATGGCGCCCTTCCCACATCAGCCCGAGCGGACTTCATGGCGTTGCCGACCTTACGGATCATTGGTTTCATCATCGGCATCTTCCTGATCACCCTGGCCGTGGCCATGGTCGTGCCGATGGCCACTCTGGTGATTTTCGAACGCACCAGCGACCTGCCGTCGTTCCTCTGGGCGAGCATGATCACCTTCGTCGCCGGCCTCGCGCTGGTGATTCCCGGCCGCCCGGAACACATTCACCTGCGCCCGCGCGACATGTACCTGTTGACGGTCAGCAGTTGGCTGGTGGTGTGCATTTTCGCCGCGCTGCCGTTTCTGCTGACCCAGCACATCAGCTACACCGACTCGTTTTTCGAAAGCATGTCCGGCATCACCGCGACCGGCTCGACCGTGCTCAATCATCTCGACGACATGTCCCCGGGCATCCTGATGTGGCGCTCGTTGCTGCACTGGATCGGCGGGATCGGCTTTATCGGCATGGCGGTAGCGATTCTGCCGCTGCTGCGCATCGGTGGCATGCGCCTGTTCCAGACCGAATCCTCGGACCGTTCGGAAAAGGTCATGCCGCGCTCGCACATGGTAGCGCGGCTGATCGTGGCGGCTTACGTCGGCATCACCATCCTCGGCAGCCTGGCGTTCTGGTGGGCCGGGATGAGCCCGTTCGACGCGATCAACCACGCGATGTCGGCGATTTCCACCGGTGGTTTCTCGACCTCCGACCAGTCGCTGGCCAAGTGGACGCAACCGGCGGTGCACTGGGTCGCAGTCGTCATCATGATTCTCGGCAGCCTGCCGTTCACCCTGTACGTGGCGACGTTGCGCGGCAACCGCAAGGCGCTGATCAAGGATCAGCAAGTGCAGGGTTTGCTCGGCATGTTGCTGGTGACCTGGCTGGTGCTCGGCACCTGGTACTGGTGGACGACCAACCTGCATTGGCTGGAGGCGCTACGCCACGTGGCGCTGAACGTGACGTCGGTGGTCACAACGACCGGTTTTGCCCTTGGCGACTACAGCCTGTGGGGCAACTTCTCGCTGATGCTGTTTTTCTATCTGGGCTTTGTCGGTGGCTGTTCCGGGTCGACAGCTGGCGGGATCAAGATTTTCCGGTTCCAGGTCGCCTACATCCTGCTCAAGGCCAACCTTAATCAGCTGATTCACCCGCGCGCGGTGATCAAGCAGAAGTACAACGGCCATCGCCTCGACGAAGAAATCGTCCGTTCGATTCTGACTTTTTCGTTCTTCTTCGCCATCACCATCTGCGTGATCGCCCTGCTGCTGTCGCTGCTCGGTGTCGACTGGATGACCGCGCTGACCGGCGCCGCCAGCACCGTGTCCGGCGTCGGCCCGGGCCTGGGCGAAACCATCGGCCCAGCCGGCAACTTCGCCACCCTGCCGGACGCGGCCAAGTGGATCCTGTCGTTCGGCATGCTGCTCGGCCGACTGGAGATCATTACGGTGTTTGTACTGTGTATTCCGGCCTTTTGGCGTCACTGACCGCGCTCGGCGCCTGCAACAACCGCGTCCGGTAATCGCCGGGCGTGGTGTCGAACCAGCGGCGGAACGCGCGAAAGAAGTTGCTCGGATCGGCAAAACCCAACAGGTAAGCGATTTCCAGCAAGGTCATGCGCGGTTGCGCCAGATACTGCTCGGCCAGTTCGCGGCGCGTGTCATCGAGCAACTGTTGAAAACTGGTGCCCTCCTCCTGCAAGCGCCGCTGCAAGGTACGCTGCGATAAATGTAGAGTCTGCGCCACGGTATCGCGCTTCGGTTCGCCTTGTGGCAGCAACCGGCACAGCACCTGTCGCGCCTTGTGGGTCACGCGACTTTCGGAAAACCGCGCCAGGTATTCCCCGGCAAACCGGTCATGCAACAGCGCCATCGCCTCGTTGGCCGTAGGCAACGGGGCTTCCATGTCGGCCCGCTCGAAAATCAGCGCATCGTAAGGTGCGTTGAACATCAGCGGTGCATGAAAGGCTTGTTTGTAGGGTTCCAGGTCGTCGGGTTCGGCGCCCTGCACCAGCACTTTGACCGGATGCAGCGTGCGCCCGGTCAACCAGCCGCACAGGCCCAGCGCACAGGCCAGCGAGGCTTCGGCGCTTTGCCGGGTCGGCGGCAGATGGTCGCCGTGCACGGTCAGAATCAGCGCATAACCTTCTTCCAGCAGACGGAAGCTCAGGTCGGCACTTTCGGCGATAATCCGCTGATAACGCACCAGCCGCTGAAAGCCTTCGGCCAGGGTATTGCTCGACATCAGCGCATAACCGGCGACATGAAACGACGCCGGTCGCACCACTTTGCCCATGTTCAGGCCAATCGCCGGATTACCGGACAGTTCGACTGCCCGCTGCCACAGCCGGGTCATGGAATCTTGCGGGAAGCGCGCATCCGGATCATCCAGAGCCGTGTAATCAAGCCCCAGCTGCTTGAACAGAACCCGGCAATCCAGGCCGTCCATCTCCAATGCTTTGACAATCCCCATCGCCCAGCTTGCAGAAGTCGTTCGTTCGCTCATGGCGTTTTTCTTTTACATGAGGGGCCGCATGTTACGGCCTGATTTGCGAAGGATACTAAAGTGGCGCCGATTGTCACTGGCCCACGCCAATGATCACTCTAGACTCAAATAAGCTACCCGCAGCACAACTCGTCGCCAGAACAATAACCACAGAGAACGCGGTCGTGGAAAACATCAAGCATTTCAGCAGCTTCGCTGAGTTCTATCCGTATTACCTCAGCGAACACAGCAACAGCACCTGCCGGCGTCTGCACTTCATCGGCACGACACTGGTGATTTTCATTCTGGCGATGACCATCGCCAAAGGCGCCTGGCTGCTGCTATTGGCGGTGCCGCTGGCCGGTTACAGCTTTGCCTGGGTCGGGCACTTCTTCTTTGAAAAGAACCGACCGGCGACTTTCCAGCACCCGCTGTACAGCCTGCTCGGCGACTTCGTCATGTACCGCGACATGATTCTGGGTCGCGTGGCGTTCTGAATGAGGGTCAGCCAATGAATGCCAATGCCCGCTTCACCCATATGAAGGACGGTACGCAGGAAGACTGGGCGATCATCGCCGCTGACTTCAGTGCCTACGCCAAACAGTTGCCCTCGCGGATCATGACTCACCTGAAATTGCTCGAAGGCGATTTCGGCGGCTTTCCGGTGGATCGCCTGACCCACTCGCTGCAAACCGCCACCCGCGCGTTTCGTGACGGGCGCGACGAGGAATACGTGGTTTGCGCGTTGCTGCATGACATTGGTGACACGCTCGGTTCATATAACCATCCGGACATTGCTGCGGCGATTCTCAAGCCGTTCGTCAGTGCCGAGAATCTGTGGATGGTCGAGAAGCACGGGGTGTTTCAGGGGTATTACTTCTTTCATCACCTGGGCATGGATCGGCATCTGCGCGAGCAGTTCGCCGACCATCCGCAGTATCAAGCGACCGCCGAGTTTTGTGCCAAATACGATGCGGCGGCGTTTGATCCGGGCTATGACGCGCTGCCGTTGAGCTTCTTTGAGCCGATGATGGAACGGTTGTTTGCGCAGCCGAAGAACTCGATTTACAAAGCTGCAATGGAGGAACACAGCCCCGCCTGAGAACGCCACAATCCAAAATGTGGGAGCGAGCCTGCTCGCGAATGCGGAGTGTCAGGCGACACGGCTTTGCCTGATTTATCGCTTTCGCGAGCAGGCTCGCTCCCACAGGGTTCTCTTTCGCTCAGGCGAGTTCGGCGACTTTGGCCGCCTTGAGCTCCGCCTCCCGCGCCTGCGCATCCGCCAGCCGATACAGCTCGATCGTGCCGTCCCAATGCTCGATCAGCGCTGTGCACGACTCCACCCAATCACCGCAATTGAGGTAATCCACCTCCCCCACCTTGCGGATCTCGGCATGGTGAATGTGCCCGCACACCACACCATGCAACTCGCGCTTCACACACTCGTGGGCAATGGCTTCTTCAAAATCACTGATGAAACTCACCGCCGTCTTAACCTTGTGTTTCAGGTACGCCGAGAGTGACCAGTAACCGTAGCCATACCGCGCCCGCCAATGGTTGAGCCAGCGGTTGAGGGTCAGGGTGAATTCGTAGGCGGAGTCGCCGAGGAAGGCCAGCCAGCGGTGATAACGGGTGATGACATCGAACTGATCGCCGTGAATCACCAGCAGATGCCGACCATCGGCGGTGACATGCACCGCCTCGTCGACCAGTTGGATATTGCCCAGTATCAGCTTGGAATACCGACGCAGGAATTCGTCGTGATTACCGGTGACGTAAATCACCTCGGTGCCGCGCTTGCTCATGGTCAGCAAACGCCGGATCACGTTGGTATGCGCCTGCGGCCAGTACATACCGCCGCGCAGTTTCCAGCCGTCAATAATGTCGCCGACCAAATAAATCTTGTCGGCATGGTAGCCCTTGAGAAATTGCGACAAGTGCTCGGCCTGGCAATCGCGCGTGCCCAGATGCACGTCGGAGATCCACAGGGTTCGCACCCGTTGTTTGCGACTGGGTCTGGCGAGCTCGGCGCTGGTCATGGGCAACCCTCTGCGATGTTTTCGCCACTCTGCGCCTGCCCGGTTAATCGACCATGACAGGCGTGAGTCAGTCCTGTGACAACGCATCCGGTGTGCGCCGGTGTAGACTGACGGCCACTTCGGAGACAACCTGCCATGCGACCGATCCTCACCCTGCGTCAGTACACCCACGACTTGATCGCGCATAGCCACGAGCACGCGCAATTGGTGTTCGGCCTGTCCGGTGCACTGGATTTCGAGGTCGAGGGTTGTGGCAGTCAGGTGCGTCAGCAGAGTTTCGTAGTGATTCCGTCCGGCGCTCATCATGCCTGCGGCAGTCCCGACGGCAGCCGCTGTCTGGTCCTCGACATCCCTGAGGGGCAATGGGTGAAGGACTCGCTGGGTGAGCACGCCGAGGCCAGCCAACGCTTGCTCGACCTGCCGGCGCGACTGTCACTCGATGCGGGGCAAAGCCAGTTGGTCAGCTGGCTGGCGAACAGTCCGGTCAGCGATCCGTTGATCGCGCAGCAAGGCGCGGTATTGCTGCTGGCCAGTCTCAATCACACGCAACCTGGCGAACTCGTCGCACGTCGCCTGCCCTACGCCGCGCTGGATGCGCACATTGAGCAAAACGCCGCTTATCCGCTGCAAGTCGCCGATCTGGCGCGCGTGGCCGGGTTGTCCAGCGCGCGCCTGCATGTACGGTTCATGGCCGAATGCGGGCAGACGCCGATGGATTACATCCGCAGTCGGCGCCTGCATCTCGCGGTGCAACTGCTGCGCGACACAGCCCTGCCGATCGGCGAAGTTGCCAGTCGCGTCGGCTACAGCTCGCAGAGTGCCTTCTCGGCCGCGGTCCTACGTGAGTTCGGTGCATCACCCGGCCAGCTTCGGCGCGATTCCTGCGACAAAAGACGATAGTCTGCCGACAGACTTGTAGGCCGAGACGCGGTTCAATGGACTAATTGATCGTTCCCGCGCTCCGCGTGGGAATGTAGCCCGTGACGCTCCGCGTCACTGGACGCAGAGCGTCCCTAGAGGCATTCCCACGCAGAGCATGGGGACGATCATCACAAGAAACCGTGTCTGGATTAAGGATTGCAATGACTCCGCGTACCGCCCTTGGCGCTCTGCATATAGGCGCTTTGATGTTTGGCCTGACCGGTGTGTTCGGCAAACTCGCTGCCGCGTCCCCCGCCGTGATCGTCTTCGGTCGCGCCGCGTTCGCCGTGCTCGCCCTGGCATTTTTCGCCCGTTTTGCCAGTCAGCACGGCTGGCAGAAACTTCAGGCCGTGGATTGGCGGCGGCTCGCCCTCAGCGGCGTGCTGCTGGCCGGGCACTGGGTGAGTTTCTTCCTGTCGGTGAAGATCGCCGGTGTCGCCATCGCAACATTGGGCTTCGCCAGTTTCCCGGCCTTCACGGTGATTCTCGAAGGGCTGATTTTCCGCGAACGCATCCGTGCCAATGAAATTGTGCTGGTGGTGTTGGTCAGCATCGGCCTGATTCTGGTGACCCCGGCCTTCGATCTGGGCAGCGGCGCGACCATCGGTTTGCTCTGGTCGGTGCTTTCGGGGCTGCTGTTTTCGCTGCTGTCGCTGACCAATCGCGCCAGCTCCGGACGCATACCGGCGGTGCAGGCAGCGTTGTGTCAAAACGTCGTGGTGGCGTTGTGTCTGCTGCCGGTTGCGGCGCCGCAACTCAGCGAAGTGCGGGCACTGGACTGGCTCTGGATCGCCCTGCTCGGGGTGTTCTGCACCGGCGTCGCTCATAGCCTGTTCGTCGCCAGTCTGGCGGTGATCAAAGCACGCACGGCGGCGGTGGTGTTTGCCATGGAGCCGGTTTACGGCATTACCATTGCCTGGCTGCTGTTCAACGAAAACCCGACGCTACGGATGTTGATGGGCGGCGCACTGATCATCATCGCCATCGTCGTTTCCGCGCGGATGTCCGGCAGCGCCACCAAGAAAACCGTCGCCGCCGAGGCCGCGTCTCACTGAGTGCGGTCGTTGTGGCCGAGGTCGCGCTCAGGGTCGATCTGATCACGAACCCGCTGTTTCAGCACCTTGGCCTCGGGAAACCCACCGTCGGCCTTGCGTTCCCAGATCTGCACGCCGGCGCAGGTGATGTGAAATACCCCGCCGGTGCCTGGCACCAACGAGACTTTGCCGAGGTCATCGCCGAAGGTACTGAGCAGCTCCTGCGCCAGCCACGCGGCGCGCAGCAGCCACTGGCACTGAGTGCAATAGGTGATGACAACTTCTGCTTTTGCGACAGTCATGTTTGCTGAAACTCCTGAGACAGAGGGCGCCGCTATAATAGCCGGCTTTAACGCTTGCCCCGAGACTCACAATGCGCCGTCTGCTGTTCTGCCTGCTGCTTGGTTTCCTTCCTCTGCTTGTCCATGCCAGTGAGGCGCCGCGACCGAAAGTCGGTCTGGTGCTGTCCGGCGGCGCTGCGCGCGGATTGGCGCACATCGGTGTGCTCAAGGCGCTCGAAGAGCAAGGCATCAAGATCGATGCGATCGCCGGCACCAGCATGGGCGCAGTGATCGGCGGTCTGTACGCCTCGGGCTACAAGATTGATGAACTGGAAAAACTCGCGCTGAACATTGACTGGCAAGCCGCGCTGTCCGACGCCCCACCGCGCGAAGACGTGCCGTTTCGGCGCAAGCAGGATGACCGCGACTTTCTGGTCAAACAGAAGCTGAGCTTTCGCGACGACGGCAGCCTCGGCCTGCCACTGGGCGTGATTCAGGGCCAGAACCTAGCGCTGCTGCTGGAAAGCCTGTTGGCGCACACCAGCGACACCCGCGACTTCGACAAACTGCCAATCCCGTTCCGCGCCGTAGCCACCGACATTTCCAATGGCGAAAAAGTGGTGTTCCGCAAAGGCCACTTGCCGCAGGTGATCCGCGCGAGCATGTCGATCCCGGCGGTGTTCGCCCCGGTCGAACTCAATGGCCGGCTACTGGTCGACGGCGGCATGACCGACAACATTCCTCTCGATGTGGCACGAGAAATGGGCGTCGACGTGGCCATCGTCGTCGATATCGGCACACCGCTGCGCAATCGCAAACAACTGACCACCGTGGTCGACGTGCTGAACCAGTCGATCACCCTGATGACCCGCAGTAACTCCGAAGAACAACTGGCCGCGCTGAAATCCTCAGATGTGCTGATTCAGCCCGCACTGGCGGCGTTCGGTGTCACCGATTTCGGCAAGGCTCAGGAGATGATCGACGCCGGTTACCGCGCAACCCGGATCCTCGATGCGCGCCTTGCTCAGCTCAAGCCCGACGAATCCCAGGATGCCGAACTCAATGCCGCGCGCTCGCCGGGGCAGCGCACGCCGATCATTACCGCGATCCGCGTCGAGAACGACTCGAAGGTCGACGACGATGTCATTCGCTATTACATCCGCCAGCACATCGGCGAGCCGCTGGATCTGGGGCGCCTGCACTCGGACATGGGCACCTTGTATGGCCTCGACTACTTCGAGCAGGTGCAATACCGCGTGGTGCACAAGGGCGAGGATCACACCCTGGTGATCAGCGCTCGGGGCAAACGCAGCGGCACCGATTACTTGCGGGTCGGCCTCAACCTGTCCGACGACATGCGTGGCGACAGCGCCTTCAACCTCGGTGCCAGCTATCGCATCAACGGCATCAATCGCCTCGGCGCGGAATGGCTGACCCGCGCGCAAATTGGCGACAAACAAGAGCTGTACACCGAGTTCTATCAACCGCTCGACGTTGGTTCGCGCTACTTCGTCGCGCCGTATGCTTCGTTCGAAGCGCAGAACGTTGAAGCGGTGCTCGACAACGATCCGATCGCGCAGTACCGCGTCGAGCGCTACGGTTTCGGCCTCAACTTCGGTCGACAGATCGGCAACAACGGCGAAGTACGTTTCGGCGTCGGTGAGGCGTGGGGCAAGGCCGATGTACGCATTGGCGATCAGGATCTGCCGAGTGAAAACTTCAACGAAGGTTTCTATGCGCTGAAGTATTCGTACGACTCACTGGATAACGTGTACTTCCCTCACGAAGGCAAGGACGTCAGCCTGACGCTGACGCAGTTTGAACCGGGCCTGGGGTCGGACACGCGTTATCGGCAGTGGGACTTTAAAATCGACAAAGCCATGAGCCATGGCCCGGATACGCTGATTCTCGGTGGGCGCTACGGGCGCACGCTGGACGACGCCAACGTGGTGACATCGAGTTTCCTGCTCGGCGGTGCGCGACAGTTGTCGGGTTTCCGTGAGGACGCGATTTCCGGACAGAACATCAGCCTGATGCGCGCGGTGTACTACCGCCGTCTGACGCCGCGCTCTTATCTGCCGCTGGACTTCCCGCTGTATGCCGGCGCCTCGCTGGAGCGTGGGCGGGCGTGGAACAACGACAATGAGTTCGACAGTGGCTACATCAACGCCGCCAGCGTGTTTATCGGTTTCGACACGCCGCTGGGGCCTTTGAATTTCAGTTATGGGTTGAATGATGCGAATGAGCAGGCGGTTTATCTGAATCTGGGGCAGACCTTCTGATCAGGTCGCCTGACGAATCGCTATCGCGAGCAGGCTCACTCCTACATTGGAATGCGTTCCCCTGTAGGAGTGAGCCTGCTCGCGATAGCGGCATAAAATACACCGCAAAACCATCGGGTTCAGCGAATCCCCGCCAGCAACGTCCGCGCCGTTTGCTTCAACGGCTCATCCCCTTCCTTGAGCAACTCATTGAGCAACGCAATTGCACTGTCGATGTCACCGTCATCGATGCACGTCTGCGCCTGTTCGAGCTTGCCGGAATTGTCGTCGTGTACCGGCTCCGGTTCCTGCAAGTCCAGCGGTTGCAACGCCAGTGACGGCTCGGTATCGGCAAATTCATTGAGAAAATCTTCATCCAGCGGCTCGGCCTCCGGTTCGGGGATCCACTCAAGCTCAGCGTCTGCGCTGGTCGCCTCCGGCAACTCGAAATCCTGAGGCAGTACTCGCAGGCCGGAACCCAGCGCCGAGGTATCAGCCGATGGTTCGGTTGAGGCCGGGCGACTGTCCTCCAGATCCCAACTGGAATCCATCGACAGCTCGCCCAGATTCAACTCGAAATCATCTTCCGGCAGCTGTGGTGCAACGACAATGGGGGCCGCCGCAATGACCGGCGGCGCGCCGGCCAACAGCGCGGCACTTGCCAGTTTCGGATGTCGAGCGCGCACATCCTGCAACGTCTGGACAGCCACGCCCAGCTCACGCAAATGACTTTCCTGTTGTTCAAACGCGGCGCTGTCACCCTGGCGCCCCAGTACTTCAAGCAACTGCAAACCGATATCGGTGCGCTCCGGCTCTTTGTGCAAAGCATCGCGCAGCAGCCCGGCAGCTTCGCCGAGTCGGCCATAGGCCAGATAGATCCCTACTGCTTCCAGCACATCACCCGCCGCCGGTTCTTCACGATGTTGGGCAGAGACAGAAGCGCTGACTGATCCTGCGTTATCGGCTTCAGGCAAATCCGGCTCACTGCCCTGCTGCAAGAGCGGCTGCGGTTCGTCAGCCGGTGTCTGTTGTAGCCGTCGACGGTGTACAAACAACCCGGCCAGTGCCCCCAGCAACAGCAACAAGCCACCGAGCAATGGCCAGTTCAAACCGTCATCGCCGGACGCGACCGGCGTCACAACAGGGGGCGAAACCGGTACGGGTGTCACTACAGTCGGTGGCGGCGCTTGCTGAAGTTCGACCAGGCGCGTTTGCAGGTCAGCGATCTGCTTCTTGCCGTCGGCAATCTGCACATCCTGTGTCTGCAGTTTTGCATTGAGTTCGTCGACAGTCTTCTGCAGTTGCTGGCCCAGCAACACACTGGCGGCCAATTGCTCGGCCAGCGCATCGTTGGCGGGCGGGGTGGCAGGCTTTGGCAAGGTATCGCGCTTGCCTTGAGCTGCCTGCGGCGCAGCCACGGCAGGCTCGACAGTAGGAAAACCGGAGGATTGCGCAAGTGGATCCGGCTCATCGGTGGCCGGCACGATACCCGGCGAACCCGGTGGATCGATCAACACCGTGTACTCGCGCAGCAAACGGCCATTGGGCTGATTGAGCTGCACGAGGAAATTCAAGAAGGGTTCGTTGACCGGTTTACTGGAGGTCACCCGGATCATCTGGCGATTGCCATGCAGGATCGGAATGAACTTGAGGTCGTTGAGGAAGAACACTCGCTCGACCCCGGCCTCGGCGAACTCATCCGCCGTGGCCAGACGCACCGCCAGATCGTTTTGCGTCAGCCCGCCGACATCGACCAACGCGATGTCAGCCTTGAGTGGCTGATTAAGGCCTGAATGAACAGTAATATCACCCAGCCCCAAGGCCATCGACCAGGCCGAATAGCTGAAAACACCGACGACCAGCAGCCATTTGGCGCCACCGCGCAGTACCACGTGCCGACTTGCGAGCATGAGCATCCCTTAAATAAGCAAAACCGACTTCTATGCGTTCGCACATCCGGTACGAACACGATATTGCCCAGTAGTTCTTATAGTCGGCTCAGCGCGATCTCTCAAAGATACGGCACGGGGATGTGCCTCAAGATTTTTCCAGGTTGCCCAGAATGTGCCCGTGAACTCGCATGCACACCTTCAAATCCGCCTCGTCGACGCCTTCGAACAACTCGTGACGCAGCTGTGTGGCAATGGTTTCGATTTGCTCGATCAGCGGCAGCGCCGGTGCGCAGAGAACGATTTTTTTCGCCCGGCGGTCTTCCATCACGGACTGGCGTTGCACCAGCCCCTGGCTTTCCAGACTATCGAGCAAGCGTGCAAGGGTCGGCCCTTCGACGCCAACGCTCTGCGCCAGCTCTCGTTGGGTCGGCGCTTCTTCAAAACGCGCCAGATGCAGCAGCACCAGCCAGCGCGCCTGGGACAGACCCAGCCCGGCCAGTCGGCGATCCAGTTCGGCACGCCAGCCACGGGACATCTGGGCCAGTTGCATGCCAAAGCGGTGTTGATCGGTTAACGGCATAAAACACTCACGGTTAGACTGAAAATAAAGAAAATCTAATTATTAGCCAGCTAAGCATGAGCTGCAGTTATAGGCAAGTGGCGGTCTGTACTGAATCGTTACATCTTGAGGTCCCTCACCCTAGCCCTCTCCCAGAGGGAGAGGGGACTGAATGGGGGATGCTTTAGATATTCAGCGACTTGGGAGTGCTTTGCTGAATCCAGAGTTGGACGGCCCTCACCCTAGCCCTCTCCCGGAGAGAGAGGGGACTGAATGGGGGATGCTTTAGATATTCAGCGACTTGGAAGTGCTCTGCTGAATCCAGAATTGGCAGGCCCTCACCCTAGCCCTCTCCCGGAGGGAGAGGGGACTGAATGGGGGGATGCTCGGGATATTCAGCGACTTGAACGTGCTTTGGTGAATCCATAATCGACTCGGTCATTCAGGTCGATGTATGGCGCAAGACACCTCGATCGGCCCCCTCTCCCTCCGGGAGAGGGCTGGGGTGAGGGTACGGCAAAATTACATCTCGAATTCCGACTGCAACGCAGCCCGCACGCAATACAGCACGCCCTCCGGCACACGCCCGGCAAACAGCTCCGCAACCTCGGCGACCGACGGCAACTCGCCCTCGCCATCAAGAAACGCGTCCTGCACTTCGCCCATCAACTCTTCAGGCAAATCCAGCGCCTGCTCGAGCGACAACTGCTGCTTGCCGATCGCCTCGGCGAGCATGGTGTAGACGTTCTTCTCCGAGCACTGCAGCTGACCGGCGATCTGCAACGGCGTCATCCCCGCGCGAGCCAGCGTGATCAGCTCGTGGCGCACGTCGGCCACCGCTTTCGGCGCCTCGACCTCGCCGCCGAGCACTTCGAGGAAAGCATCGCCATAGCGTTCCAGCTTGCGCGCGCCAACGCCACTGACCCGGGCCATTTCTGCCAGTGAAGTCGGTTGGCTGCGGAGCATTTCCAGCAACGTCGAATCGGGGAAGATGACGTACGGCGGCACACCATGTTCTTCGGCCAGTTTGCGTCGCAGCGCGCGCAGGGCTTCCCACTGTTCGCGCTCTTCGCCGCGTACCAGTTGGCTGGCCGGGCTCTTGCTGGCGGTTTTGGCGGTGACCTGCGGTTTGAGATCGCGGCGCAACTCCAGCGTGACTTCGCCCTTGAGCAACGGTCGGCAACTGTCATTCAGACGCAGGCCGCCATAGCCTTCGTGGTCGACATCCGCCAGACCGCGCGCGACCAGTTGACGGAACAGCGAGCGCCATTCGCTCTCGCTCAACGCCTTGCCGACGCCCCACACCGACAGGTGCTGATGGCCGAAACTGCGGATTTTTTCGTTGTCCTTGCCCAACAGCACGTCGACCAGATGACCGACGCCATAACGCTGACCGGTACGGAAAATCGCCGACAAGGCCTGACGTGCAGGTTCGGTGGCGTCCCAGGTCTGCACACCGTCGACACAGTTGTCGCAATGGCCACACGGCTCGGGCATGTCTTCATCGAAATACGCGAGCAGGGTCTGACGACGGCAACGGGTTTCTTCGCACAACGACAACATGGCGTCGAGCTTGTGTTGCTCCAGACGCTTGTGCCGCTCGTCACCTTCGGAGTTCTGCAGCATCTGCTTGAGCATCACCACGTCTTGCAGACCGTAGGCCATCCACGCATCCGCCGGCAGACCGTCACGGCCGCCGCGCCCGGTTTCCTGGTAATACGCCTCAAGGGATTTCGGCAGATCGAGGTGGGCGACGAAGCGCACGTTGGGCTTGTCGATGCCCATGCCGAACGCCACGGTGGCGACCATGATCAAGCCTTCCTCGTTGAGGAAGCGCTTCTGGTTGAAGGCACGCAGATCGTTCGGCAGACCGGCGTGGTACGGCAGCGCCGGAAAGCCCTGCTCACTGAGAAACGCCGCGACTTCCTCGACTTTCTTGCGTGACAGGCAATAGACGATGCCCGCGTCGCTGCGTCGCTCGGCCAAAAACGCCAGCAACTGCTTGCGCGGCTGCTCCTTGGGCACGATGCGGTAAAAGATGTTCGGACGGTCGAAGCTCGACAGGAAGCGCTCGGCATTCTGCAGATGCAGACGGGTGACGATTTCTTCGCGGGTACGCTTGTCGGCGGTGGCGGTCAGGGCGATGCGCGGCACGTCGGGAAACATCTCGGCCAACTGGCCCAGTTGCAGGTATTCCGGACGGAAATCGTGACCCCATTGCGATACGCAATGCGCTTCGTCGATGGCGAACAGGGCGATGTTCAGACCTTGCAGGAAAGACAGCATGCGCGGCTGCACCAGACGCTCCGGCGCCAGATACAACATCTTCACTTCACCGCGCTTGATCCGCGCTGCGAGATCGCGCTGCTGTTCGGCGCTCAAGGTGGAGTTCAGCGCGGCGGCGGCCACTCCGAGCTCTTCGAGGGTGGCGACCTGATCGTCCATCAGCGCGATTAGCGGCGACACCACCACCGCCAGGCCATCGCGCAGTAAAGCCGGCACCTGGAAGCACAGGGACTTGCCGCCACCGGTAGGCATCAGCACCAGCGCATCACCACCGCTGGCCACGCGCTCAATGATTGCACCCTGACGGCCACGGAAACTGTCGTAGCCGAAGATGTCCTTGAGGACGCGTTGAGCCTGTTCGAGCATAAAAACTCCAAAAATCTACCGAAACATCCCTGCACAGGCTGGTTCAGGACAGCCACGGCTGCTTAAACAAAACGTAAGAACGCATTACGTGACACGCGCAATGCGGGCAGGGATCGCAAAACGCGGCAGTATACCCGAGGCCTCCCCTGCGCAGGGCGACACCCGTCGATACAATCGCTGATACCTGTGTAGGAGCTGCCGAAGGCTGCGATCTTTTGATCTTGTCTTTATTAAAAGCAAATCAAAAGATCGCAGCCTTCGGCAGCTCCTACAGGGTGTATGCAGGGTATGGCAGGTCAAATCTGCCATGCGGCTGGCTTGAGCGCGCAAGAAGGCCTAGAATTCCCGCATTGTTTATTCCCCAAGGTAGCCCCGTAATGTCCTTCGCTGAGCAACTGACCCGCCTGCAAGTTTTCCTCGACGCCGACGAGCTGCATGACGAGGCGCTGGATTACGTGGCCGCTCACGGCTACCTCACCGCGCTGTCGATCTGCGCAGAAGACGTACCGGAGCGTGAGTGGATCGACGCCCTGTTCGCCGAAGAGCCGCATTACAGCAGCGACGCCCAGCGCGAAGAGATCGAAGCCACCCTGATCGGCCTCAAGGCGCACATCGCCCGTCAACTGGCTTCGGATGAAGAATTCGAACTGCCATGCGAACTGGATCTGGGCGACGAGCCGGATGATTCCGAACTGCGCGGCTGGTGCATCGGCTTCATGGAAGGCGTGTTCCTGCGTGAAGCGGCCTGGTTCGAAACCGCCGAAGAAGAAGTCAGCGAAATGCTCCTGCCGATCATGGTCGGTTCGGGCCTGTTCGACGAACAGCCGGAATTCGAAGACATCGCCAAAGACGCCAACCTGATGGACGACATGATCGTGCAGATCCCGGAAGCCCTGACCGCGCTGTACCTGCTGTGCCAGGCGCCTGATGAAAAACCGGCGATCCTCAAGCCACGTCACCACTAAGATCCGGCCTATGGACAATCCCATAGGCAACCGCCCCCTGATGTTGCGCTACATCCTGCTGGCCATCGGCTGGCTCAGCGTGGCATTGGGGGTGATCGGGATTTTCCTGCCTGTTTTGCCCACCACTCCTTTTCTCCTGCTCGCGGCGGCGTGTTTCGCCCGCAGCTCTCCGCGCTTCTATCGCTGGCTGGTCGAACACCCACGACTGGGACCATGGATTCGTGACTACCTCGATGGCAACGGCATTCCGCTCAAGGGCAAGATCTACGCGATCGGGCTGATGTGGGCCAGCATTCTGTTCTCGTGCTATCTGGTGCCGCTACCGTGGGCGCGAGGCTTCATGCTGACCAGTGCGGTGCTGGTGACGGTCTATATCGCGCGCCAGAAAACGCTGCGTAAATCCTGAGCGGGCGGCGAACGAGGCTACCGATCGTCGGAAAACAGCCTTGACCTGTCAGATCTGACAGGTGCGCAAATCCCCCATCCAGCGTTGAATCACTCCACCGCCATGCGCCTTGGAGTCCCCCATGTCCACCACCCGACAGCCCGACAACACCCCCCTGATCTTCAAGGAACTCGACATCCCCGGCCGCACCGGGCCAGTGTCCGAGACGCCCAAGGTCTGGGGCATCAACCTGGCCGCCGCGCGAGACAACTTTCCACGTCAGGGCCTGTTGTGCCGCGCCGGGCCGTGGAGCCCGATGGGCGTGGGCGACAAGCTGGTGATTTATTGGGGCGCCGGCCAGCAGGTGCTGCAGGAGACCATCGACCGCAGTGAAGTCGGTACCCAACTGCAGATGTTTGTGCCCGCGTCACGCATTGACGAGGGTCAGTTTGCGGTATCCTACGCGGTCACCCGCCTGAACCAGACGCCCGAGCTGCCTTCGGAAGTGATGAACGTGCGGGTCAAACTCACCCGCCCCGGTGGCGATGACGATAATGACGAGCCCGGCCACTCCAAACTTGTCATGAGCATCCCCCGGGAAATCCTCGACGGCGGCATCGATCAGGACAACGTCGCCGCTGGCGTGCCGATCACCATCGGCACCGCTGGCGCGGCGCCTTATCCAAATGCCGCCGTCGGCGACGTGATTCAGGTGACCTGGGGCGGCGTGTTTGTCCTCAGTGATCCGCTGACCGACGAACAGGCAACGGGTCAGACACCGATCATCGTGCACATCGACAAAGACACCATCAAGGAGGGCGGCGATTCCGGCGACGCCGGTCTGGCCGTGGCCTTCGAAGTTTACGATGTGGTCGATAACCGCTCCGAGGACTGGAGTGCCGAACAACGCGTAGTGGTGGCGCTCGACACGACCCTGTTGGGCGCACCGCTGCTCAAGGAGGCGCTGAACAACAAACTGGACGTCGACAAACTCGGCGAGGCCGACGGCACGGCGCAGGTTGTGGCCATGAACCGCCCCCATCCAGCCCCAAAAGACTTCGAGGTCGGCGACACCCTTTTTGTACGGATCAAAGGCACCCCGAAAGAAGGGGCACCGATCAATCTTGAGTTACCGGCAAAAGTCCTCCTCAGCGTGCCCAGCATCCCCGAAATTCCTGTGCCCAACGCCGTGCTGCGCCAACTGGCCCAGACCCAGATTGCCCTGTCCTATCGCCTGAAAAAGCACGACGCCTCCGACGACCTGCGCGCCAGGACCCAGTTCATCAGCGCCATCGGCGAGGTGCAGCGGCTTAAAGCCCCAGTGGCACTGGACGCCGTGTCAGGCGCGCTCGACCCGACGCTGAGCCAGGTGCGCATCGAAATCCCCTTCGACACCTCCTTCGCCGCCGGCCAGGCGATCAGGCTGTTCTGGCTCGGCACCCGCCCGGAACTGACCCCGTACCTGCCCGACCTGCCGCTGCGCCCGATCACCAACGGCGACATCGAGGCCAAAGAGCCGCTGCGCATCAACGTCCCCGGTGCGGCGCACCTGACGCCCATCAACGGCGGCAAACTGGAGCTGTACTACCAACTGCTGATCGAAGACTCGCTGCTCGGCACGATGAACCGGGTCAACGCCACCCACGCCATCCGCGAATCGATCCACGCCGAGATCCTGCAAGTCGGCGAACCCCGCCTGGAACTGCCGGAGCCGCAAGTGGCCGGCGTGGTCGACGGCGTGCTGCCGGCCGACACCGACGGCACCACCTTGACCGTGATTTATCTGAACACGGTCAAGGGCGATGAGGTCTTCAGACAGTGGGTCGGCTCGAAAACCGGCACCGACAGCGACTCGATCAAACTGAACGAATTCAGCGCCGGCAAAGAGGTGCCGTTCACCATCAAGGCCGCGCTGATCAAGGGCAATGAAGGCGGCACGGTCACGGCGTCGTATTACATCAAACGCGCGGCGGGGGGTGAACCCAGCTATGCCAATCCGCTGGAATTCAGTGTCGGGGTGGCGCTGGAAAACCCCTTGCCGCTCCCGCAGATGCCGCAAGCCACAGGCACCGGCGCGAGTGTGACCCTGGCACCGCTCAACGCCCAAACCGGTGGCCGGGTAATCGTGGCCTACACCGGCATGAGCGACAAACACAGCATTCAACTGACCATGACCGGTACGCCCGGCGCCGGTTCTCCGACCATCGCGCCCAAACCGGGGGGCGCCAGTGGCAGCGTTGAATTTCTGATCCCGCCGGAAGCGATTGCCGCCAACATCGGCAACACGGCGAAAACTTTCACGCTCCAATACGAAGTAACGCAGGGAACCCACAAATTCCCATCGCTAGCGCTCACGGTGACAGTCACACCGCTGCCCGCTGCGGAGCTGGACAAGCTCAGCATCGTGCAGGCCGAGGGGGATGAGCTGGATCTGAGCAAGGTCACGGCGGGCGCGACATTCCGCGCCGGGGTGTGGGCGTTCATGAAAGCTGGTCACCCCGTGCGGCTGGTGCTCAAGGGCAAGAATGCTCAAGGAAATGAGCATGATCGCGTGGTGTGGAAAGTACCGGGCTCCGCGGTCTATCAGGCTTGGATCGACACCGGAAAATATGAGCAGGTCATCCCCTACAGTTATTTGAAGGATCTGGGGCACGACACAGATCTGGAGCTGCATTACAAACTGGCACTGACCTTGAGTCAGGTCGAAGCGGACGCGATTGTCGGGCCAATAAAGACGTACACGATCAAGGCTTTCGCGACACCACTGCAACCGTCACTCAAAGAAGCCGCTGGCAGCAACAGCCTGAATCCGTTCGCCGCCAAGGACAAGCTGACCGTGGTCGTTCCGCACTACACCGGCATGGCAAGCACCGACCAGATCAGCGTCACCTGGACCGGCGCGGCCGGCACCCCGGCCGGCGGTTCGCACACTTCGACAGCGGTGGAAGTGGGAACGGTGGGCGAAAAGGATATCCCCATCCCCAACACGGTGGTGGCCTTCAATCTGGGCAAGGCGGTGACTGTGTTCTACACCGTAATTCGTAACGGTGCCTCGACGAAGTCGGGGGAGTTTGTTCTCAACGTGCAGGCGATCCCGACGGAAGCTGCCGAGCTGCCGACCCCGACCATCGATGGAGCTACCGACGAGGAGGTGGATCTCACCGATCTTGCCGACGATGCCCGCACGCGCATCGCCAAGTGGCCACTGATTGCCGTCGGCCAGAAAGTCTGGCTGCGCTACAGCGGAATCGATGAGAACGACAATCCGTATGAGCGACTGTTTTATGACGGCGTCACTGTGGAGTCTGGCGACCTGAATGGATTGTTACCACTGGCCCCTGTTGAGGAATTGCGCACACTGAAGGACGGTTCCAAGTTAAGGATTGAATTCAAAATCAGCTACGACGGCAGTACCAACGAAAATCAAGCGGTGACCGCCCCCATCAGGAGATACACCATCATGGCCACGCCGAAACTTTGCGTCGACACCACTCCCCTTATTTTGGATGGTACTAATGTAGTCTTGACTGATCCGCAAAATCGCTGGTCGCGAACTGCCGATTCTATTGGGACGATGGAGCGTAGAGCCGCGTGCGGAGGAACTCCTCCCTACACATACGAATCAGAAGACCCAACCATTGCTTCAGTCGATGATAGAGGTGTTGTCCGTAGCACCGGAAATGGCACAACAATAATCTCTGTTAAAGATTCAATGAGTGCGGCCATAAGTTTCGAGGTGAGGACATCCCATGTTTATGAACTAGCAATAACTGCGCAGACATTTCCAACGTCTATAGCAGCCGCGGCTGGCATAAGCGCCGTAGGGGGAACTATGATCGACCATAAAAACGCTGCGGAAATAATAAAGATCATTACAGCGTTGAGTCATGCGTACCGTCCCATCCAGCTCCCCTACGATTCAAATGTTAGAGAGTTTTTTTACACTGGCATCCTCATCTCGGACGGATCCCCCAAAGCATACTGGGTAGTGACTGTTGCGTCCGCCTTATCAACTTCCCCAGGGCCTCATGGACCGGGCTTTATCTACACGGCAAACTGGACGCATTCAAGTGCGGGCAGTGGCGGTGCAACTTGGCCTAACTTGCGGGCAATTTATCTCATATGAATCTAACAGTCTTAGGATGAGCCAATAAAAATGGTTCTGTCGTATTAAGGCAGCGGAGTTAGCAGCACAAAGGGGACCCACAAAGAGGACGGATTTATTTAATCAGTGATTTAAACAGTGGGGCTTATCGAGGTTTTTCTGCTGACCGGGATGGCCCTTTCGCGAGCAAGCTCGCTCCCACAGGAAAACGCGATCGTTCCAAATGTGGGAGCGAGCCTGCTCGCGAAGGGGCCAGTGAAGTCAGCGCAAAATCCCTTTTAAACGCTGGCGTTTAAAAGACACCTTCAGACACGTCTTACAGGCTACACATCCTTGCGCCATTGCCTACAGCTACGCCAGAATCCGCCGGCTTGTGCGCCTTGGGGGCGGGTTCTATTGTGGTGCGGTCGCTGACGAATCAGCGATCGGGTTTAGCGACCTGAATCTTTGTAGGCGCACCAGCGCTCCAAACTCGACTGTGGATGCTTATCTACAATTTGCGTTATGGCGGCTGTGCGCGGGAGACCTTCGGGTCTGCCGGGCGCCTACACCCGGTTCGCTAACCTGCGTCCAGCCGCCACCTTACCTGTTTAGCGACGGGTTTTAGCGGCTCCACCTTGTAGGAGCTTCACCATGATCAAACCAACACCCAACCCACCCGAAACCGACCCCACCTCCCCCTACGAATCCCTCGATTCAAAAAAACTCCACGAAGCCGCCGACCGCGCCCTCGATCACTACCTCTGCCCACCCGGCTCCACCCCACCGCCACGCAAAACCCGCCGGATGTACGCCGTCACCGCCGACTTCAAAAACGAGGAACTGCTGGCCGATGCCAGCGAAACACTTGCCTCAGCCAGAACCATCGCCCATGACTTCGCCCATCTCATACCGGCGTCGCAGCGTCGTACTTTGTTGGGGATTGCACAACTGATCATGCTCGGCGAACTGGCGGTGAATCGGGTGATGGATAATCTGGAGGTGCCGCAGTAGCGCGCCTCTGTGACGCACCTTGAGTGCTGAGTCGGGGCGGCTGACGCCTTCGCGAGCAGGCTCGCTCCCACAGGAATCGGTGTCGATCACCAGGCTGTGTTCACACCACCGAACCTGTGGGAGCGAGCCTGCTCGCGAAGGCGTCTTCAAAGCCCCCACATCGCTCAAGCAAGAAAAAGCAAACAACCGCTCGTCGGATACCCCCGTGCACCTGTCAGATCTGACAGGTGCGCAATTTGCCGTTTAGCCGTTCAATCACTCCGTCCCCTTCCCGCACGGAGCCTATGCCATGTCGACGCCTGATCAGCCTCTCGCCCTCACAGAACTCAACATCCCCGGTCGCAGCAAGGACCCGGTATCGCAGGATCCCGACATCTGGGGCATCAACATCGCGGCCGCGCTGGGCAACTTTCCCCTTAACGGTCTGCTGTGCCAGGCCGGGCCGTGGGGGAACATGGCGCAAGGCGACAGGTTGACGATCTTTTGGGGCACCGGGCAGAACGTCTGGGTGGAAACTGTCGACGCGACCGAGGTCAATACGCAGTTGCGCATGTTCGTGCCGTCCCGGCACATGGTCGATGGCCGTTTTGCGGTGTCCTATGTGGTCAAGCCCCTGGGCGGCATGGATCAAGCGTCCGAAGTCATGCAGGTGCTGGTCAAACTCACGCGCCCCGGCGGCGATGACGACAACGATGATGGCGGGCACTCCAAGCTGATCATGACGATTCCCAAGGAGATCGTTGACGGCGGCATCGACAAGGACAACGTCGCCGCTGGCGTGCCGATCAGCATTGGCAAGGCTGACGGCACACCGCCCTACCCCTTCGCGGCGGCGGGCGATGTCTGTCGTCTCAGCTGGGGCGGCATCTACGTGTTCAGTGCTGCGCTGACTCAGGAACAGGCCGAAGGCAAGGCGCCGATCATCATCAGCATCACGGAAGCGATCATCCGAGAGGCCGGTGATGCGGAAACGTCCGGCGTGGCCGTGGTTTTCGAGGTGTACGACTGCGTCTTTAACCGCTCCGAGGACTGGAGTGCCGAGCAACGCATCGTGGTGGCGGTGGATGCAACACGGCTGGGGGCGCCGTTGCTCAAGGAAACACTGAACAACGTGCTGGACGTCGACAAGCTGGGCGACGCCGACGGCACCGTGCAAATCATCGCCACGGATACCAGCAAGTTCACGGTCGGTGACATTCCCTACATCAGGATCAAGGGCACACCGGTCGAAGGGCCACCGATTGATCTGGAAGTAGAAGGCGCGGCGTTGACAAGCGTGCCGAGCGTTACTGACGACAAGGTTCCCAACGCCGTGCTGCGCCAGTTGGCCAAGTCGCAGATCACCTTGTCGTACCGCTTGGAAAAGGCCGACGCATCCCCTGATCTACGTTCCAAAGGCCAATTCATCCGCGCCATCGGCGAAGTCCAACGGCTGGCCGCGCCGAAAATGCTGGACGAGAACTCCGGAGCACTGGATCCCGCACTGCCCCAGGTGCGTGTCGAAATCCCCTTCGACAAATCCTTTGCCGAAGGCCAGGTCCTCAAGATATTCATGCTCGGCACCACGCCAGGCCTCAAGCCCTACCTGCCTGACCTGCCGACGCGCCTTATCACCCGTAACGACATCGTCGCGGCCCAACCGCTGCTGTACAACATCGACGGCAAACACCTGGCCCCGGTCAACGGCGGCAAGGCCGAGTTCTACTACCAGCAATTGATCGCCGAGACGGTGCTCGCCACGCTGGACCCGTACGAGACCACCCGCGCCATTCGCGAGTCGATCCACACTGCGATCCTGCAAGTCGGCGAGGCCCGCCTGGAACTGCCGCAACCGGAAGTGGCCGGCGTGGTGAACGGCGTCCTGCCCGCCGACACCGCCGGCACCACCCTGACGGTGGTGTACACCGAAACGGTCAAAGGCGATGAAGTCTTCATGTTCTGGCACGGTTCGATCACCGGCGAATATACCGACTCGATCAAGCTGAACGAATTCACCGCCGGCCAACCGGTGCCCTTCCCCATCGGGGCCGAGCTGATCAAGGGCAATGAAGGCGGATCGGTGATCGCCCGGTACGAGATCAAACGCGCCGCCGGCGGGACGAGTTATGCCGAGCCGTTGAAGTTCGATGTCGGGGTGGCGCTGGAAAATCCTTTGCCACTGCCGCAGATGCCGCAAGCGCAAGGCAGCGGCGCCGCTGTGACTCTGGCACCGCTCAACGCCCAAACCGGTGGCCGGGTAGTCGTGGCCTACACCGGCATGAGCGACAAACACAGCATTCAACTGACCATGAGCGGTACGCCCGGCGCCGGCTCTCCGACCATCGCGCCCAAATCGGGGGTCGCCAGTGGCAGCGTTGAATTTCTGATCCCGCCGGAAGCGATTGCCGCCAACATCGGCAACACGGCGAAAACTTTCACGCTCCAATACGAAGTAACGCAGGGAACCCACAAATTCCCATCGCTAGCGCTCACGGTGACAGTCACACCGCTGCCCGCTGCGGAGCTGGACAAGCTCAGCATCGTGCAGGCCGAGGGGGATGAGCTGGATCTGAGCAAGGTCACGGCGGGCGCGACATTCCGCGCCGGGGTGTGGGCGTTCATGAAAGCTGGTCACCCCGTGCGGCTGGTGCTCAAGGGCAAGAATGCTCAAGGAAATGAGCATGATCGCGTGGTGTGGAAAGTACCGGGCTCCGCGGTCTATCAGGCCTGGATCGACACCGGAAAATATGAGCAGGTCATCCCCTACAGTTATTTGAAGGATCTGGGGCACGACACAGATCTGGAGCTGCATTACAAACTGGCACTGACCTCAAGTCAGGTCGAAGCGGACGCGATTGTCGGGCCGGTGAAGACATACAAGGTCAAGGCTGTGGAAGATGTGAAACCGGAGATCACCTCGGTGAAAGACTCCAAAGGCGCAGAAATTGTGCACGACGGTGGTACGGTCGATCCCGTTGTAACCTTGACCGGTACCGCCGCGCCCAATCAGCAGGTCGAGGTATTCGAAGGCGCCGCGTCAAGGGGCAAGCACCCGGTCGACGGCACTGGCATCTGGACATATACCGCCACGCTGACCGCCATTGGGACTCGTACGTTCAAGGCCAAAGCAGATTATGGGTCCGGCCAGGAATCAGCCGGCAGAATCCTCACGTATTCGAATGCAGTGATCCCTGCCATTACCTCGGTGAAGGACTCCAAAGGAGTGGAAATACCCAAAAACACCGTGACCCTCGATACCAGCATCAAGTTGACCGGCACCGGGACGCCACGCCTGAACGTAGAGATTTTTGACGGGGCGGCGTCGAAAGGCAAAGCGCTGGTGAATGCCACCACCGGCAAATGGGAACTGGAAGTGAAAAACCTGAGCCTGACAGTGCACAACTTCAAGGCCAGGGCCTTGTATGGCACGGGTGTCGAATCGGCGGTCTGGACTTTGACAGTGACAGCAGTGATCGCCCCAACGCTCGTGAATGTGCTGGACGACAGGGACGTAGAAGTATCCGAAGGACAAACAACCGTCAGCACCACGCTGAAGCTCAAAGGTACTGCCAGTAAGGGGCAGGATGTCGAAATTTATGATGGCAACGGCGCAAGTGCTGTGCGCAAGGGCATAGCGAAGGCAGATGTCGCCACAGGCGAATGGGAGTGCACAATCACAGTCGATGTAGGCGGTCGCAGGCTTTATGCCAAATCCCTTTACCACAGCAGTCCGGTGCATTCGCAAGTACGCAATCTGACTGTCACGCGCGCATTGAATGCAGGACCGGATAAAACGATGGATGTCACTGGCTATAGCGTTATTCAAGGAAATCCGCCCCCTACTCCACCGGCAATGGCGACCCATACGCAGCCAATAGTTGGCGGAGTTCCACCCTACTCATACACTTCAAAAAATACTGACGCGGCCATAGTGGATAAACAAAACGGAAAAGTAGTTGCTTCAGGAAATGGTACTGCGATAATTGAAGTTACGGATTCTGCAAATAACCTTGCAAGCTATAGCGTGATGGTCATAAACGCTAAAGTTTGGATAGAAGTCCACTCTGGATATCCGACTTCAGTTGGTTCAAATGCCTGGGAAAGAACTAATGCTGCGATCGCCGCCTCAGGTACTCGCCTGCCTACTGAAGCAGATGCCAGATCTCTGCTTGCGAGCGGCTACTCAACGTACCCGAATAGTTTTTTCTGGGGGCAGAGCTGGTGGGTGGGTGGAGTGCCTCAAACTCAATATGTTGTAGGGCGATTTTATGCTCCTGAATACCACACTTTCTCTTACATAATTAATTCGCTCGGGATCGGATCGGCAATAAATGTACAAACATATGGAATTAAATAACCTAATGTAAATCTGCCGTAAAAACCGCGCACTTACTTGAGTAAACATCGATCAGTGATAGTTAACCGAAGGAAAAGCCAATTTGGGGACGGTTTTATTTAACCATTCTTGAAATGCCAAAGCACCGCAGCTTCCGGCAGCACCTACAGGGATTTACGTCTCCAGAGAGCTGCATAAGGCAGCGGCCCTTGCTTTTTAAACAATGAGTTTAAAAGACACCTGCAGATACGGTCTCAAGGCTACAAATCCTTGCGCCATTGCCTACAGCCAAGCCAGAATCCGCCGGCTTGTGCGCTTTGGGGTCGGGTTCTATTGTGGATCGGTCGCTGACGAATCAGCGATCGGGTTTAGCGACCCGGACCAACTCAGTGCATCAGCGTTCGTGGCTTCGTTGTGGGACTCTTCGCCCGCAATTACGTTATGGCGGCTGTATGCGGGAGACCTTTGGGTCTACCGGTGTGCCTGAGACCGGTTCGCTAACCTGCGTACAGCTGCCACCTTCACCTGTTTAGCGACAGAGAAAGAGTGGCTCCATAAATTCAGGAGCTTCACCATGATCAAACCAACGCCAAACCCACCCGAAACCGACCCAACTTCGCCCTACGAATCCCTCGATTCAAAAAAACTCCACGAAGCCGCCGACCGCGCCCTCGATCACTACCTCTGCCCACCCGGCTCCACCCCACCGCCACGCAAAACCCGCCGGATGTACGCCGTCACCGCGGACTTCAAAAACGAGGAACTGCTGGCCGATGCCAGCGAAACGCTCGCCTCAGCCAGAACCATCGCCCATGACTTCGCCCACCTCATACCCGCGTCGCAGCGTCGTACTTTGTTGGGGATTGCACAGCTGATCATGCTCGGCGAGCTGGCGGTGAATCGGGTGATGGATAATCTGGAGTTGCCGCAGTAGCGCGCCTCTGTGACGCACCTTGAGTGCTGAGTCGGGGCGGCTGACGCCTTCGCGAGCAGGCTCGCTCCCACAGGGATCGGTGTCGATCACCAGGCTGTGTTCACACCGCCGAACCTGTGGGAGCAGGCTTGCTCCGGGCGGCGATCCGACGAAGGCGACCTCACAGCCAGCACATGTCTTCAGGCATAAAAAACCGCTGCCCCGTTGAATCGGGACAGCGGTTTTTGCCGTTTCGACAGCAACATTTTCTCGTCCAGGCCACAGACGACCACTCGTCGGATAACACACGAAACCTGTCAGACTTGACAGGTGTGCAAACCCTTCAACACAGGTTCAATCACTCCATCACCCGACACGGAGTGCACGCCCATGTTCGCCATCCACCCCGCGCTTGCAAGCACCCCGCCTCTCGATGAATTCGACTACCACACGACGCCTGCGCGCTCTTCAAGAGGTCTTGCCTGATGCCTTCTCACACACTCTTCCGCTTCCCTCCCCTGAGGGAAGGCAATGACACACTGGTACTGCGCCCGCTGCTGATTCCAGGGATGCTCGAACCGACGCAAGACGGCGATGGCGGTATCAACATCAATGTCGCCACCGACGATCCGCAGGGCCTGCTTTGCGTGATCAATCCTTATCTGCCCCCCATGAAAGAGGGGGACAAACTCGAGATCCACTGGAACAACGAGAAAGTGCTCGAACGATTCGTAGCGGCCGACGAAGTCAATCAGCGGGTGTTCTTCTATTTGCCGACGCCGGCAGAGTCGGGGTGGGCTGAGAATTGCCATTATGTACTGACCCGCGTGGGCGAGACTCAGCCCGATCCACCGCCGGCGTCCTTGCGGGTATTGATCAAGCTTTACAAGCCGGGAAATCGTGACAAGGCACCCCATTTGCCCGACGGCCATTCAGAACTGAACATCGTGCAGTTGCCGCCCGAGCTGGTCGAACAGGGCGTCATAGACGCCGAATGGGCAAAAAACGGGGTGCCGGTCACAATCCCTCACTACGTGTGCTGCACGCGAAACGATAAAGTCAGATTGCAGGTAGGCGACTATTCGCTACCCGCGCACCTCATTACCCAAGACCAGGCCGACAAGAAGCAACCGATCGAAATCCGCATCGAACAGGAACACATTCTCCGCGCCGGCGATGGCCTGAAACGGGAAATCAAATACGACATCAATGATGAAGTGTGGAACTGGGCCGACCGCCATTCCAAACGCACCTACATTGACGTGGACGCCGGCGGCTGGCGCCTGGAACCGCCAATCTTCAAGGAAGCGGTCAATAAAGTCATTACCATCCGGGATTTGAACAAGCTGCCGGTAACAGTACAGATCCACGTCAACCCCAAGGACTTCAGTCTGGGCGACAACGTGGAAATGACCTTCATCGGTAAACCGCCAGGCAACGCTGAACCGATCGTTTGCAGCGCAACCCGCGAGATCGACAACATTCCCGCGGTGCTGGAAATCAAGGTGCCCTATGACTTGATCAGGGCCCTCGCTCTGGGCAGAGCCGACGCCTCTTATATTCTCTACAAAAAGGACGGTGGCGACCCGCTGTCTTCCGAGCGGACCATTGCGACTGTAGTGGGCGACGTCAACATGTTGCCCGAGCCGACCCTTCGCGAACTGATCGGCGACACCCTCGAACCGGACGAGCCCTACGCCACTGTCGATGTGCGCTACGGCATGAAAAACGGCGATCTGATCTGCCTGAGATGGTATGGCACCCGGTCCAATGGCGACGAGTATGAGCACGAGGTTCCGCATATCGTCAGCGACAACGAAGCCAAGGAAGGCGTGGTGACGTTCTACATCAATGATGAACACATCAGTGTGCTTGATAACGGCACGCTCGACCTTTCCTATGTCGTCGCCAACGATGCACCGGGTCTTCTCGCTATCACGGAGTCCGAGCGCTTGCTGGCTAAAGTCGAGAAGATCCGGGCAACGCTGCCCAAACCTGTTGTCGAGGAGGCCGAGCCGCCGGGGGATGTGCTTGATCCGTCGAAGGTGTTCGACAGCGTTCATGTGCTGATCGGCGAGGCGAAAACCTTCAGAGGCGATGTGCTGACGTACTACTGGCGAAGCCCCAACCCCTTCGGCAGTACCAGCGACTGGGTGCCGATCACCACTGTGAGTGAAGGCCAGCCTGTGCGCTTCAGAGTCGACAAGGAATATGTCACGTCGAACATCGGGCAGTACGTGAAAGTGCGTTATTCGGTGTTGCGCGCCTCGAACGGACGACATGAATATTCGGCCACGCTGGATCTGCTCATTGGTGAGTTGGTGGGGGATTTGCCGCCGCCCGATGTTATTCAGGCGCCTGACGGAACACTGGACCCGATGAGTGGGTTGACGGGCGTCGATGTGAGCGTAGGTTACCCGAGCATGAAGTCCGAGCAGGACATGATCGGGTTGAAGTGGCTGGGCTCGCCGGGAGCGGGCACATCCGAGGATCTTGAGCTGCCAGGGCACTCGAGCGGCACTGTTCGATTCCACCTGCCAGCTACAGTGGTGGGTGCAAACATCGACAGACGCGTCACGGTTCAATATGAGGTAACGCGCTATACCATCACGACGCCTTCGCAAACACTGGATCTTTACATTTCAGGGTTTTCCGACCCGGAAAATCAGTTGCCTCGCCCGCAAGTCCCCCAAGCAGCGAATAACGTTCTGGATCTGATGACATTCAGCGGCGATGCGAAAGTTTTAGTCCCAACGTGGTATTACATTGCACCGAAACAAGTCATCTGGTTGTTACTTGAGGGAGAAACCGCATCCGGTACCCGGCACATCATCAAGATCATTGACGGCAAGGAAATAACACCGACGCAAATAAGCAACGGCCTCAATGAAACACTGCTCAAAAGCGAACTGATGAAACTGGGTCACTCCACCCCGGCCACCGTCGTTTGCAAAGTGGCATTCGATGGTGACGGTGTGGAAGATCGCGCTTATGTTTTTCCCCGGTTGCCACTGACTATCAGAACCCGCTATGACTACATCACTCCGGTCATTACCCGAGTGTCGGATTCACGCAGTGACATCGAAGAAGGTGGTAAAACCCGCGATAATGAAGTCACCATCACCGGCACTGCCACCCGAGAGGAAACCATTGAGCTGTTCGATGCAATTTCCACTTCAATGGGAACTGCAAAAGTCGGAACGGACAGCATCTGGAGCCGCAAGATCGGCATTTTGACGGAGAGAAACTACAGCATCACCGCCAAGGCTCTTTATGACGCTGATCCTGTATCCAGCACGCCCAGAACCTTTACCGTCAAATTTGCAGAAACACCCGAAGTCCTCGCCATCACCGACTCGCGAGGCCCCGTCCAACCGGGCGCCACCACTTATGACAACAGTGTCTTCGTGGAAGGCAGCGCGACCCCCAACCTGCAAGTGCGCTTGCTCGGCGCCGATGCGCCGGCCATTACCCTGGATGTCGACGAGCAGGGCAAATGGAGTCACCGCCTTAACAATCTGAAGATCAAGACTTATAGCCTCACCGCCGAGGCGCTATACGATATTGATCCGCCGGTGGGCAGCCCCAGAACCTTCGTGGTGGCTCAGGCCGTGACACCGACGATTTCACGGGTGAGCGATATCCGCAGTGACGTCCCCATGGATGGCACCACTTATTACCGAACCGTTACTCTGACCGGCAAAGCCAGCCCCAACGAGAAAATCACCCTGCTCGACGTCAATAAGCCAATCACCACCGTGGACGTCAAGCCCAGTGGCGATTGGGATTATGTCTTCAACAATCTGACCTTGAATATCTACCGTCTGATCGCGAGGGCCGAATACGGCAGTAATCCGGAGTCAGCCCCGCCCCGGGTGTTTACCGTGGCTGCCTTTATTTCTCCGACGATCACGGCCGCCGTCGACTCCGTCGGCCCGGTTGCGCAAGGCGCAATCACGTATGACAGTACGGTCACCTTAAGCGGTGGAGCCACTCCGAGAGAACAGATACAGCTCTACAACAACGGCGTGCCCGTTGGCTCACCGATCAACGTCACGGCCAACAAAACGTGGACGGCGCAGGTCACCAGTCTGGCGATCACCTCCCACAGCATTATTGCCAGAGCATTGTATGGTGCTGTTCCGGTGGACAGTGAACCAAGGAACTTTTCCGTCGCCGCCCACATCGCCCCCACACTGACATCGGTCCATGACGGCATAAGTGAGGTTCAACCGGGTGGGCAGACCAAAAGTACTTCGGTGACCCTGCGAGGCACCGTCACACCCAACCGCCAGGTCCAGATTTACGATAACGACAACCCGAAGCACACAGTGCGCGCGGTCGGCAACATTTGGAGTACGACATTGCCGGTAGGCCTTGGCCAACATGAAGTCAAAGCCAAGGCCATCAGTACCGGACAGGATACGGTGTCTCGCCGTTTTTCGGTCATTTCGCCGATTCCGCCGCTGGTGTTCAACACCACCAAAGTGTTATTGAGCGGTAAGATATATTTACTGCCGGAGCATCCTAAAGTACTCCCGCCTTTTGGACCGGGCACGTCGACTCATCATCGGGCGTCCGGAGGAAATCCAAATTCTAATTATCATTACACTTCCAGCAATGAACGAGTGGCCGTTGTAGACGGTACTGGCCTTGTCACGGTCAGAGGCAAGGGCAGAGCACAAATCAAAGTGACTGATGGAACGACCACTGCTCCAGGTTACGAAGTAGAAGTGACCGGCGTCTTACAATGCTTTGGATTGGGCAACGGCGACTATCACACTATTACGAGACGAGCCTATGCGAAAGGGACTTACCCGACGCCCCTCGCTCAACTGAGAGAAATCTTCAACCTATACGGAAATCGTTGGCCTATGGGCAATGGTTATTATTGGTCAACCAACGTTGCAGCAAATCTTCCGTTCTTGCGCCTTTATATGAAAAATCTCGTGACGGGGCAGGAGGCCCACGTCCAGCACTATGCCCAATATCCTCTTGGGATCGGGGTCGCATAGTGCACTCCGATGGCTTCAGCAAAACGCCTCGCAATTTTGCGAGGCGTTTTTTATTAACGTTTAATAAAAAATATGACGCGATTACTTACCAGCTATACCTCACCCCGACATTCGCCCCCCAAGGCTGCTCGATATGCTCGCCTTTGGCGTAGTCGAAATCGGCATGCACCTGCCATTGCGCCGACATGGCCACCGCCACCCCCGCACCAAACTCCGCCCGGGAACCCGACAAGTCATTGTTGAACACGTTGTTGTTGACCTTCACTTCGTTGTTCGAGGCGAACTCATGAGCGATCGCCGCGCGCACGTAAGGCTGCGCGACAGCGCCGTTACCGAAACCGAAGTTGCGCCCGAACGTGGCACCGGCCTTGCCCAGCAGAGAGCGCATGCGATCGCCATCGGCCTGCATGTCGTTGTTCAGCGTGTAGCGTTTACCCTGGATCTGCACCGCCGACAGTTGTGTGAAAGGCTCGACGAAGTAGCCGTCTGCCAGTTTTATATGACGACCGAATTCCGCCGAACCGCCCATACCCCAGTTATCGTAATCGCCTTTGGTGCGGCTGCCGTCACTCAGGCGGACCTTGGACTCGTTGCGAAAGCGGTTGAACTTGAGCACGCCGTCGAAGTAATAACCGCTATCGCTGTCGAGCCAGGTCACGTAGGGGCCGACGTAGTAACTTTTCACCGTGCCCGAGGTGCCACGGTTCAAGTCCAGATCGGACTCGCTGGTGCCCGCCAGCACGCCCACCAGTACCTGGCTTTCACCCACTCGGGCGTCAGCGCCAAGGGACAGGCCCTGCTGCGACTGCTGGTAGCCCACGCCCGAACCGTCGGCCACGTTGTATTTGTTGCCGTACGTGCGGATCCAGCCACCGGACTGTCCGCCATTGAAACGCAGCTCTCCCATGCGGCTGCGCAACGACGACAACTCGCCGTACCACACGGTCGGCGCGGTGTTGAACAAGGCCAGTACCGAGCGCGCGCCGGGGCTGATGACTTCGGTGGTCGGGTCGAGAAACCACTCCTTCGCTCCCCCCTCGATTTCCCGACTGGCCAACCCATAAGACCAGGTCCCGACATCCACCCGCTGATCGCCGGCCAGCGCAAAATTCGCACCGTCGGTGGTGCCGGTACGCACTAGCGTCAATTGCTGCGGCGACAACGCATCCAGCCCCGAAGCCTTCACAGCGAGATCGAACTGCCCCTCTGACTGACCAAGAACATTGAGGAAATCACTCTCACCACTGGCAAAATCACCTTTCATCTCAAACGTACCGGTACCGGCGAGCGAACCGATCGTCAGTCGATAGTAGGTCGCGGGCTCTTGCGCCGCGCCGAAAGTAACTCGTCCTGCTTCCATGCGCATTGCGCCAACAGAGTCATCGCCGGTCAGGGTCCAGTTTGAATTGTCGTTGATGTTGACGCCGGCGACCTTGTCCAGGCTGCCGGTGAATTGCGACTGGTTCTGCAGGGTGACGCTGGCCGTCGAGCCGTCCTCAACCAGCACGTCTCCGGTCATATGGCCTCGGTCGAAGATGAAATCAGCCGTGCTGGAACCCGTCACTGCAAAGTTGCCATTCAACGTACTGCTGCCAACCGTTACAGCGGCGGTCGAAGCCTCTTGAACCACCAGTAATTGATCTGCGCTACCCTGCAGAGTGGAGTTGTTCAGCACCTCGATGCTGACGTTTGCGCCACGGGCAACTTCTATGGCCGGCCCGTTGCGCCCCTCAACACTGGCACCGTCCAGTACCAGCGTATTGCTACTGCCTGAAACGGACGAGTCGTTGACCATCCGTACCCCCGCCCGTTCGCCGCTGATACGAGTACCGTCAGTAGCGTGCACCTCACCGCCGATCATATTCAAGCCGACACTGCCCGCGGCCTGCCCCGTGACTTCACTGCCGATCAGTGTCAGGTGGCTCAACGCGGTTATCTGTATCCCGGCTTCGCCCCCCCTGAATTGACTGTCAGTCGCGGTGACAGTCGACCCCTGCGTCGAGGAGAAAGACCGATTGACCATCATTCCTATCCAGTCGCTGGTGACATTGGCCTGCACAAGAGTGCCTCGACTGTCCGAGATGGAAATCCCCTCAATGCCAGGTTCAGCATTCACCGTGGCGCCATTGATGTTCAATGTCGATCCGGAAACCACGTTGAGGTTTTGAGTACTGGCCCGGGTCAGATTCAGTACCCCGTTATTGCGCACCAGATAATCAGTGGCCGGCACTGTCGAATCTACATCCAGCGTGCTGTTATCGACGATGACCGCCAACGCGGGAGAACCCAACATAAAAAATGCCGGTATCGCTACCAGCATTCGAAAGCTTCCGGTGGAAGCGACTCTGCAGAATGAAAAGACTTCGGGTTTCATGATTGACTATCCTTCGTTTAATTAACTCCGGCAAATTTGTTTACCCGCCAGATAATTCAGCGTCGTACGATACCGATTGCCACACCCCAACCAACGTAGGATTTTTCTGACTTTTGCAGGGTAAAAGTCCGTAAAATAATTCGTAACCACTTCTCACCGGCTACTTGTTAAACATTTAAAAGGGAAGGTACGTACAGTACCTTCCCTGGCAACTTCAGCGCCTACTCAAGGCAGCGGGCATGTGCCACCCGTCCCCGGATCTTTCATATAAACCCTCACCACATGTTGTACGGAGGGTGTGTCGCGCCCGTCAATTACAGCCGAGTAAATTATGCCTCCCCAAGCGTTTTCCGTAGCCAGTACCGCCGGATCATAGGGAATCCTTACAATGAACCCGGCAGCTGCTTCCTGACTAGTTGGTTTGTATGTAACTTTGGCTTCAGTACCGGGTTTAATCGTGCTTCCGTTGTCAACGTAACCTTGATAAGTGAACGTCAATTCCTGACCTTCCAATTGGGGCTCGCCCCCCAAGACCAACACTTCGACTACTGTGCCGGCAACGGTATCCGGTCGCAAAGAACCGCAATTCAGCAAGCCGAAGTCTTCATCGAGGTGTTGGAACTTCACCTCCGGGACGACACCGTCACGAATGAGTACATCAACATCCGTCGCGAGCGAAACATCTACGTTATCGTTTACATCGTGGCTGATTACATAATGGGTCTTGATAGGATTACCATTGCCTGCGTCGTCGAAAACCTTCCATAGAACAGTAAATCGCAAGTCGGCTGGAAGCGTAGTACCGATTTTTACAACCCCGCCGTCTGCCTCGCTTACCGGCTCACCTTTCCAGTAAAGCTGTATCTGGTCATTCTCCTTGGCCGCGGTATAGAGCGTAGCCGTTATAACTACCGAATCCACGTTGTCGCCCTCCCTCAGCTGATTAGGAATACCTCCAGCGGCTCCCTGCACTGACAGTTCTGGCAGATCGGGGTTAGGGTTGCCTGGCTTGTCGGGATCTATTGGCGTGCCTGGCTTGCGCAAATCCACGCTGATATTGTTCAGCTCGACCGGATTAACAGGATGGGCAGCACCCCCGCGTTTTATCTGATAACTGGCTGTAACAGTCTTCGGGCCGGCATTGCTGTTGAAGACATTGCGGAAGGGGACATCGACATAAAAAGGAAAACCGGAAATCGGGACCGCCGGCTGTAACAGGCCATCCCAGGTGACTTCCAACTGATCACCCGGAAGGAAGTGGGTATATTCATCTTTAATTCCGACGCCTACCGGCTCCTGAGCATCCGCCAGATCAATCAGGCTGTCGATATACAGGGGAATATCCAGCGGCTGCAAATCCGCAGGAGGGTCGGTCAGCGTGACGTTCAATCGTTTATAAGGTGACTCAAGGCTCGCATTTCCCTTGCGATCCGTCACTTTCCAATAAATAGCCCTTACACCCTCTTCACCGTCCAGCATTTCGGCGGTCAGTTTAAATTCCAAAGGCAGAGTCAGATCCGTGCGATCAACTGTTCCAATCCTCGTCGCCAAAGCGGAGGAACGACCGATAAAACATTCAACCTTGTCATTCAGCATGTGGAGTTGATATTCCTGAACCCTTATCAGCACATGACCAATATCGTCCAGATATTTTTTAGTGATACCGTCACGGTCTACTTCAGCTGGAACAATTACCTCCGTTTCCGTCAGTGGCGGGGTGCTGTCAACATTAATCGGCACGGGTGTCACCTTAGCGATGTTCCCACCTTGATTGAGGTAATAGCTCAGTTCATGTTCTCCCTCTTTGTCGGTCAGGTTGGCCGGCAGCCTCATCTCGATTAGGAGAATGGCAGCGTCAATTGGCGTGCGGTAGGTAAAACGCGTTTCCGGCAACCTCTTGCCATTCCACGTCAATTCAATAAATCCGTCCACCGAGGGCGTAGCACCGGCTTCTGAAAACCGAGGAATATTTATTTTCAGTGGCAAGCCCTGTATTGAGCGATGAACCTGATTCTTGCCATCACCCGGTTGATCAGGCAGCAAGAGATTATCGGGGTGAATTTCAGGCGGAAATGCATCCATCTTCGGGGCTGCCAAGCGGATCTTCTGGTAATCCAGTCGACTTTGCTGTGCGGGGGTGAGTTTTTTATAAACGGTCATTTTATCGCTCCTGGAGAAGACGCCCACGCATACGCAACAACGCAGGCATACGTTTGGCACTGGTTAAACTTCTTGCAATTAACAGACACTACTCAAGTCAGACACGAGAAACGTGGAACTCAAGAACTGCTTATTTCAATAAGCCTTGCAACTTCGCAGACGAATACTCTGCAAACTTTTCACCCCACCCGGAATGCTCGCAGGGCGAACCGCAGTGATCCTCGCCCTCCTTATCGGAACAGACAATACTGCTGGGCAGGGTTCTATTGATAATGACGAACTCCTCTTTTGAACTACCCACTCCGCCCTTGGCTTTCTTAAGTGTGTAATGACACAGTGCAGAGCCATCATTCACCATAGGGGCAATCAGACGTTCAAAGTCCGCAACGTGCACTTCAAAACCATCACGCGCTTGCGCGTCGCTCAATATCGTGGGGAACTTGTCTGTCACTCCGGGAATAGGTTCAGAGCCATTCAGTCCTTCACATCCTTGCCAATGCAGAGTCACAACATCATCTTTGTCGAAGGCGGTATTCCCCTCGATTTTTACCCAGACCCCTTTCCAGAGTCGCGGGCATGCACAACAGTCAAGAACACCGTCCCTGCTCGCATGCGGAAAGGATGGCTCCTTCAGGTTTTCGATCACCACAATCGATACATTGACTGAGGTTGTCAGAGCCTGTTGCAGGTTGACGTTGTTGCTGGTCGTGTAATAGACCGGTAATGCAGGGTTCTCCCGATCCTGGTCAATGATCGACCAGGGAATGGTGAACGGCACGCGCTTACCGGCTACATCACCGTGCTGAACGATATATTGCGCTGCAGGTGTGGTGATCGCCCCCCAAAACAGGCTGATGGTCTGCCCGGCGAGTGGCGCATCAAACAGCGCGAGAACCCCCTCGGCAGGCTCGCCAAAATCATCCGACGTCAACGTGTTGAGGACTTTCGAATTGACGCCGTATATTTCCACTTTTGCCAGAGTCGGGTTGAGTAATGCCGGGGCATTGGCATGGTCCTGTCCGGCGAGGGTCAAATCTACCGGGACCCTGGTTTCCAGAGAGGATGGCGTGGGGCCTGAAGGACGCCGCACTTTGTAAGTCACCGACGCCGTCAAGGGCCCCAGCCCCTTGGCTGTCAGGGCTGACCAAGGCACTGGCACGACCACGGGAAAGCGGGAAGGATCAACCGGCACCGGCGCCAGCGGTGTGCCATTCCAGTCGAGCAGAATGTCGTTGTCACTACCAGGATTGTCATAACGATCGATTTCTACCGTCACGGTTCCCTGAGCCACCGCACCTTCGCGGGCATGCTGGCGGTCAATCAACCCTCGGTCCGACAACGGCACGCGAGGCGGCTTGAGATTTCCGGGCCCCGGGAGCAGATCGACAAACAGCCCCAACAGTTCTGATCTGGGGCCTTTATTACCCGCCCAGTCTCGTAGACGGTAATAGATATAACGGGGCCCCTCACCCCGGTCACGAATATCCTGTTCGCGCACGGTGATAAACAGTTCATCACGGTCAATGTCTGCCTGACTGAATTCCTGTTCGCCAATATCTGTTTCCGAGCCGGAAGGTGTATCCGTATCGGTCCAGAAATAAATCGCTCTGTCCCGGGCTTTAATTCCCGCATAACTGCAAACTTTAAAACGAACCTGCCCATGCTCCTTCAAGTAGTCGTCGGTGATACTGCCGACGACATCCAGCATTTCCAGCAAGACGGGCTCCTGACCATAGTTCGGGGCCACCGTGTCCACGGTAATACGTTTTTTTGCGGACTCAGCAGGGTTGCCCCCCTGGATCAGGATGTAAGACAGGTCGTAGATGCCACTGTCCATATAGTCCCTAGGGACTGATACGTATTTGTCCCCAGGTTCGATGGGAATAGGGAACTTAAATTCATTGACTTCGCGAAAGTCATTCCCAAGCAGGCGGAATCCCACTTTGATAATATCGGGCCCGAGAAGAGGATCGGTCGTGAAGTTCCACTCAGGAACAATCAACTGCAGATCACGGTTCAACTCCGTACGCGGCAACAGTCCGTCGGGGCTTTCTTCACCGAGTTCGTCTTTGAGAATGACCGGCACTCGCGGAACCGGCAAAGCGGTGACTTCCGATGGTTGCGGATTTGCACTGTGCGGGTCTTGTGTGTGTTCCGGGGGCTGCATGTAAGACGCTCCGCGACAATTAACCAATCGTTGGTGTGCGGGTATCAACAGGGTGATACCGCCGCTGCATGGGTTCGATTTAATGCGCAATGGCGGGTGCTGCCTACTGTCAGAAATTACAGGTATTGCTACCGTTCGTCGGAATCAATGCTCATGCACAGGGGGCTTGAACATGTGCGCTTATCAGAAACGTGAAGGCAACAAATCGAGCTACACGACCTCGCGTCATCGCTTACAGCTACGCCAGAATCCGCCGTGTTGATGCAGCTGTGATCAACCGCTGAGTTTTTCGGAGTCAGATCGGGCGCTTTCGCGAACAGGCTCGCTGCCACAGTTAAACGCGCTCCAATATGGGAGCGAGCCTGCTCGCGAAGACTGACGAAAGAACAACGCCCTGCCTCCAGGCAGAAAAAACCCGCCGCCCCGGTTGAACGGGACGGCGGGTTTTGTCGTTTCAGGCGTCGCTTACACCGTATCCACCTTCAACGAATGATCATTCAGCATCCCGCTGATGATCGTCGCCGTGTCATGCCCGCCAGCCACCACCCCACCCGCCCCCGGCGTCACGCCGTAGTGGCTGGCCAGATTGACGCCGGCCAGATCAATCGTCTGGTTCGGGGTTGCACCGGCCATGGCGCTGACGTCGATGCTGGTGAGCACCGAGGCGCCGCTGCCGGTGACGGTGAAGTGCAGGTAGTCATCCAGCGAGGCGGTGGTGCCGTTTTCACCCTGCAGCAGTTGCGACAGGTCGAGCTTGTCGGTGCCGGGGGTGAAGTCGGTGATCAGGTCGTGGCCGCTGTTGCCCTTGAGCCACTGGAAGGTGTCGGCGCCTGAACCACCGGTCATGGTGTTGTTGCCCATGCCGCCGATCAACAGGTCGTCACCGCCGCCACCGTTGAGGATGTCGTTACCCAGACCACCGTTGATGACGTTGTTATTGTTGTCGCCGGTCAGGGTGTCGTTGAAGTTCGAGCCGACGAGGTTTTCGATGCCGGTCAGGGTGTCCGTCCCCGCGCCGAGGGTGTTCTGCGCACCGAGCAGGCCGAGGTTGACCGTCACCCCGGCAGTGGCGTGGGCGTAGCTGGCGGTGTCGATGCCAGTACCGCCGTCGAGCAAATCGTTGCCCGGGCCGCTGTAGAGCAAGTCGTTGCCGGCACCGCCGTGCAGTTCGTTGTTGCCTGAGCCTGCGCTGAGCACATCGTTGCCGTCGCCGGCGTTGATGATGTTGTCGCCGCTGCCGGCCACCAGCACGTCATCCCCCGAGGTGCCGGTGAGGGTGTGGCCATCCTGATAGCTGATGCTGACGTTGGCGGTGTCGCTGCCGCCATGGTTGTCGTTGGCGGTGTAGCTGCCGTGGAAGTCCGGAGTGATGTCGTGCGCCCCGGCGTAGTTGAGGGTCATGGTCAGCTGATAGTTTTCCGCTGCGTTGGGGTTACCGCCGCCGCTGGGATTGGCGATGTTGGTGATGTGGATCTGATAGACGCCATCGGCTGAAGCGGTGAGGGTTTGCCCGTCAGCCAGGGTTGTGTAGGCGCCACCGTTGATCGAGTACTCCATGGTGACGTGACCGGCCGCCAGGTTGTGATCCAGATTGAGGGTTTCGCCTTGGCGCAGGTTGACGGCGATGCGGTCTTCGTCGTTGGCGTTGCTGTTGGTCACTGCGCCGAGATAGCCACTGACCACCAGCACGGCGGTCATGGTCGCGGCGTTGGCACTGAACGAATTACGCACGTTGGCCAGGTTCTGGTTGGCGGCGGTGTTGACGTTGGTGCCGGTGAAGTTGATCGCGCCAGTGCCGGTGAAGTCCGCCGCTTTCGAGATCCAGCCGGTGTTGAAACTGGTGGGCGTGGCGTTGAGCGTGTCGCCATTCGGATCGGTGTCATTGGCCAGCAACAGCTCGCCCGGCACCACAATGTTGCCCGACAGCACGTTGGTGATGACGTGATCGTCAACCGCCACCGGCGGCGCGTTGGGAATGACTTTCACGGTCAGCGTCGAACTGGCGAGGTCGCCGTCGTTGTCGCTGACGGTGAAGCCGATGTTCTCAGTGATCAGCACCGCCGTGGTTTTCTGCGAGGTGTAGGTGTAGTCGCCGCTGTCGAGGTTGATCAGCAACGTGCCGCCATTATTGGTGGCGATGCTCAACGTGTTGTTGGCGGTGTTGAAGGTGCCGTGATTGGTGCCGCCACTTGGCGTCAACGAGCCTTGGCCACTGAGGGCTTTCGGATCGTAGGTGTAAGTGGTGCCGTCAATCACGATGGACTTGATGAAACCGCCATCGGCGCCAAAGGTGCCGCCCTCACCCAGCAACGAACCGGTGACCGGTGCGCCCTGCACAGTGCCGGACAGCACCGAGTTGAGTTGATTGAGATCGGTGACCACCACCGCATTGGTGTTGGTGTGGCTGATGCCGTCATAGGCCAGCGGGTCGAGGTTGGCGTTGCTCACGCCGCTGCCGAGGCCGATCGCGTAATTCTTGATGTTGTTGGCATCGAGGAAGTTTTTCAGCGCCGCTTCATCAGCGGCGTTGATGTCGCCTTCGTTGGGTTTGCCGTCCGAGAAGAAGTAACCGACGTTCTGCGCCCCGGTGAGTTTGCCCGAGGTGTTGAACGCGGTTTGCATCACCGCGACAGCGGCGTCGTAGTTGGTGCCGCCGCCTGCCGTCAGCCCGGCGAGAATGGTTTTCGCGGTCGCGACATCGACCCATACCGAGGTTCTGTCAGTGGCGTTGCTGCTGAAGGTAACGAGCTGGACTTTGACATCGCCGAGGTCGTCGTACTTGTCGAGCAAGGCGCTGATCGCCTGCTTGGCCAGGTCCAGCCGCGACAGGCCCGGCACACCCGAGGCGTCGGCCATACTGCCGGAGATGTCGAGGACGATAAGCAGGTTGGAATCGATTTCCACCGCTGCCACCGAACGATCCGACGCCACGGCTTTTGGCACGTCATCGACGATGTTGACCACGAGGGTACTGGTGGTGCTGTTGCCCAGTGCATCGGTGGCTTTGTAGGTGAAACTTTCGCTGAGGGTGTTCGCCCCGTCGTTGGCACCCGGCGAGGTTTTCGGTGCCGAGGTCAGCGTGTAGGTGTAGGTACCGTCGGCGTTGAGCTGGATCTGCCCGTAGCTGCCGGTGGCGCTGCCGACCAGGGTGTAGGTGATCGCGCCTGTGCCGCCGGTGACCGCGCCGACCAGCGTACCGGTGGCGGTTTCGCCGGTGTTGCTCGGGTCGCTGCCGGTGACCGTACCGGGGGCCAGATCCGCGCCGTCCTTGCTCAGGTCGAGGGCTTTTTCATAGACCGTCACGTCCTGATCGACCGAGGCTACCAGTTTGCAGTCGGCGACGTTGATGGTGATGGTCGTGGTGCTTTCATCGCCGTCGCTGTCGCGGATGGTATAGGTGAAGGTATCGGTGGCGCCCGGTGGGCTCACCGAGTTCGGGTTGCTGTGGTAAACGGCGTTGCCGGCCGCATCGAGGGTCAGGTAACCGAAGTTGCCGTTGATGTTGCTGTTGAGGCCGCCGATGGCCGAAGTGCCGGTGTTGCTGCCGGCGCGCACGCCAACCACCGTCGCGGCGCCATCGGCACCGCTGACGTCATTGCCCAGCACACTGACGTTGACCGTACCGCCCTCCGCCACCGAGCCGGTGTCGGGTTTGGCAGTCGGCAGGTCGTCGATGATGTTGACGTTTATCTGGCCGTTGGCGGTGCTGCCATCGGTGTCCGTCGCCACCACATTGAAGTTCTCGGTGAGGCTGTTGGCACCGTTGGCGTTCGGGTGGGTTTCGTTGTCGACCAGGGTGTAGCTGTAACTGACGACACCGGTCGCCGGGTTGTAACCGGTGACGGTAAAGGTGCTACCCAGCGGCGAGACGACGGATTGCGGGAAGCCTGCGGCGACACCATTGGTGACCACGGCAATGCCCCCAACGGTGAGGGTTTGCAAGCCATCGAGCGCAGTGACGGTGAAGGTGCCGCTCTGGGTCAGCGCTGGGGTGTCGGGGCTGGTGCCGTCGCTGAGGTTTTTCTCGTAGACGGTGAGTTCGCCGCCATTGACGTCGAGGCCGTTGAGCAGCACCGGATCGTCATTGTTGTGGATGTTGAGCACCAGGTTGGCGGTGCTGGTGTCGCCATCGGCATCGGTCAGGGTGTAGGTGAACGTCTCGGTGCCGTTACCGCCGCCGTGCAGGTTTTTGAAGTCGGCATCGTTGGGGTTCAGCGTGTAGGTGTACGTGCCGTTGGCGTTGAGCACCAGCGTCCCGTAAGTGCCGGTGAAGGTGCCGGCGGTGATCGGCCCGGCATTCGGTCCGGTTGCGACCACGTCGGCGCCTTGCACATCGTTGGTCAGCACGTTGCCGGTCAGGGTCAGTTGCGTTTCCGAGGCGCTGTTGGCGTTGTTGTCATGCACAGCTTTTGGCACGTCATCGACGATGCTCACAACGATGGTGCTGGTAACGATGTTGCCCAGTGAATCGGTGGCCTGATAGGTGAAGGTTTCGCTCAGGCTGTTGGCGCCATCGTCGGCATGCGGCGTGGTGCTCGCCGGCGAGGTCAGCGTGTAGGTGTACGTGCCGTTGGGGTTGAGAACGATCTGCCCGTAGTTGCCGGTGGCGCTGCCGACCAAGGCATAACTGATTGCACCGACCGCACCAGCGACCGAACCGACCAAGGTGCCGGACGCGGTTTCGCCGGTGTTGGTCGGGTCGCTGCCAGTGACTGTACCGGCGGCCAGATCCGCGCCGTCCTTGGTCAGGTCGAGGGCTTTTTCGTAAACGGTGACGTCGGTGTCGCTGGTCGCGCACAGCTTGCTGTTGGCGACATCGATGGTGATGGTGGTGGTGCTTTCATCACCGTCGGAATCGCGCACGGTGTAGGTGAACACATCCACTGCGCCCGGGCCGTTCACGGCGTTGGGATTACTGTGGTAGACGGCGTTGCCGTTGGCGTCCAGGGTCAGGTAGCCGTAGGTGCCGTTGATGTTGCTGTTGAGGCCGCCGATGGCCGAGGTCGAAGTGTCGGCGCCGGCGCGCACGCCGACCACCGCACCGGTTACGGCCGGGCCGTCGGCGCCGCCGATGTCATTGTTCAGGACATTGCCACTGACCGTGCCGCCCTCCGCCACCGATGCGGCATCAGGATGGGCGCTGGGCAAATCATCGACGATGTTGACGTTGATCTGGCCGTTGGCCGTGCTGCCATCGGTGTCGGTGGCGACGACGTTGAAGTTCTCGGTGATGCTGTTGGCGCCGTTGGCGTTTGGATGGGTTTCGTTGTCGACCAGGGTGTAGCTGTAACTGACCACGCCGGTGGCTGGGTTGTAACCGGTGATGGTCAACGTGCTGCCGAGCGGCGTGACGATCGATTGCGGGAAGCCTGCGGCCACGCCACCGGTGACCACGTTGATGCCGCCCACGGTCAGGGTTTGCAGACCATCGAGGGCAGTCACGGTAAAGGTGCCGCTCTGGGTCAGCGCCGGGGTGTTTGGGCTGGTGCCGTCGCTGAGGTTTTTCTCGTAGACCGTCAGTTCGCCGCCGTTGACGTCGAGGCCATTGAGGTAGACCTGATCATCATTGTTGTGGATGTTCAGCACTAGATTCGCGGTGCTGGTATCGCCATCGGAATCGGTGATGGTGTAGGCGAAGGTTTCCGTGCCGTTGCCGCCACCGTGGAGGTTTTTGAAGTCGGCGTCGTTGGTGTTCAGCGTGTAGGTATACGTGCCGTTGGCGTTGAGGACCAAGGTGCCGTAAGTCCCGGTGAAGGTGCCCGGAGTTACCGGTCCGCTCGGTACGCGATCGGCACCTTGCACATCGTTGGTCAGGACGTTGCCGGTCAGCGTCAGCAGGGTTTCCGACGCGGTGCCGGCGTTGCTGTCATCCACGGCTTTCGGCAAGTCGTCGACGATGTTCACATCGAGGGTGCCGTTAGCGGTGGTGCCGTTGTCATCGACCACGGTGACGGCAAACTGCTCAGGCAGATTGTTCGCGCCGTTGGCGTTTGGATGCTCTTCGTTGTCGACCAGGGTGTAGCTGTAGCTGACCACGCCGGTGGTGGCGTTGAAACCGGTGATGGTCAGTGTGCTGCCCAGCGGAGTGGTGACCGATTGTGGGAAACCTGCGGCCACACCGTTGGTGACGACAGCAATGCCACCGACAGTCAGGGTCGTCACGCCATCGAGTGCAGTGATGGTGAACGTGCCGCTCTGGGTCAGCGCGGTGGAATCCGGCGCACTGCCGTCGCTGAGGTTTTTCTCGTAAACGCTGAGTTCGCCGCCGTTGACGTCGAGGCCGTTGATGATCACCGGATCGTCGTTGTTGTGGATCTGCAGGACAAGGTTGGCGGTGCTGGTGTCACCGTCGGAATCGGTGATGGTGTAGGCGAAGGTTTCCGTGCCGTTGCCGCCACCGTGGAGGTTTTTGAAGTCGGCGTCATTGGTGTTCAGCGTGTAGGTATACGTGCCGTTGGCGTTGAGGACCAAGGTGCCGTAAGTCCCGGTGAAAGTGCCCGGAGTGACCGGCCCGCTCGGTACGCGGTCGGCGCCTTGCACGTCGTTGGTCAGGACGTTGCCGGTCAGGGTCAGCAGAGTTTCCGACGCAGTGCCGGTGTTGCTGTCATCCACAGCTTTTGGCAAATCGTCGACGATGTTCACGTCGAGGGTGGCATTGGCGGTGGTGCCGTTGTCATCGACCACGGTGACGGCGAACTGCTCAGGCAGATTGTTCGCGCCATTGGCGGTTGGATGCGCTTCGTTGTCGACCAGGGTGTAGCTGTAGCTGACCACGCCGGTGGTGGCGTTGAAACCGGTGATGGTCAGTGTGCTGCCCAACGGAGTGGTCACGGATTGCGGAAAGCCTGCGGCAACGCCGTTGGTGACGACGGCGATGCCGCCGACGGTCAGGGTGGTGACGCCATCGAGTGCAGTGATGGTGAACGTGCCGCTTTGGGTCAGCGCGGTGGAGTCGGGAGCGCTGCCATCGCTGAGGTTTTTCTCGTAGACGGTGAGTTCACCGCCATTGACGTCGAGGCCGTTGATGATCACCGGATCGTCGTTGTTGTGGATCTGCAGGACAAGGTTGGCGGTGCTGGTGTCACCGTCGGAATCGGTGATGGTGTAGGCGAAGGTTTCTGTGCCATTACCGCCGCCATGGAGGTTTTTGAAGTCGGCGTCATTGGTGTTCAGCGTGTAGGTATACGTGCCGTTGGCGTTGAGGACCAAGGTGCCGTAAGTCCCGGTGAATGTTCCGGCGGTGATCGGCCCGGCACTTTCATTGGTCACCACGCGGTCGGCGCCCTGCACATCGTTGGTCAGCACGTTGCCGGTCAGTGTCAGTTGCGTTTCAGACGCCGTGCCATTGCTGTCATCAAAGGCTTTGGGCACGTCGTCGGTGATGTTCACGTCGAGCGTGCCGTTGGCAGTGCTGCCATTATCATCGACCACGGTGACGGCAAACTGCTCAGGCAGATTGTTCGCGCCGTTGGCGGCTGGATGCGTTTCGTTGTCGACCAGGGTGTAGCTGTAGCTGACCACGCCCGTGGTGGCGTTGAACCCGGTGATGGTCAGCGTGCTGCCGAGTGGAGTGGTCACGGATTGCGGGAAGCCTGCCGCTACGCCATTGGTGACGACGGCTATGCCACCGACAGTCAGCGTGGTGACGCCATCGAGTGCTGTGATCGTGAACGTACCGTTCTGCGTCAGCGCGGTGGAATCCGGTGCGCTGCCGTCGCCGAGATTTTTCTCGTAGACCGTTAGCTCCCCGCCTTCGACGTTCAGGCCGTTGATGACAACCGGATCGTCATTGTTGTGGATCTGCAGGACGAGGTTGGCAGTGCTGGTATCGCCATCGGAATCGGTGATGGTGTAGGCGAAGGTTTCCGTGCCGTTACCGCCACCGTGCAGGTTTTTGAAGTCGGCATCGTTGGTGTTCAGCGTATAGGTGTAAGTGCCGTTGGCGTTCAGCACCAAAGTGCCGTAAGTGCCGGTGAAAGTGCCTGGGGTGACGGGCCCGGTGGGCACACGATCAGCCCCTTGCACATCGTTGGTCAACACATTGCCGGTCAGTGTCAGCTGCGTTTCAGACGCCGTGCCATTGTTGTCATCAAAGGCTTTTGGCACATCGTCGGTGATGTTGACGTCGAGCGTGCCGGTCGCAGTGTCGCCATTGCTGTCGCCGGCAATCACGGTGAACTGTTCGCTGAGATTGTTCACGCCGTCGCCGGCCGCATGAGTTTCGTTGCCGTTGAGGGTGTAGCTGTAGCTGACAACGCCAGTCGCCGGGTTGTAGCCGGTGATGGTCAGGGTGTTGCCCAGCTGCGAGGTGATCGATTGCGGGAAGCCGATCGGCACACCGCCAACGATAACGTTGATGCCGCCGATGCTCAGGCTGGTCAGACCGTCCGGTGCCGACACGGTGAAACTGCCGCTTTGCGTCAGTGCACCGGGGTTGGCCGACGAACCGTCAGGCAGATTGGCTTCATTGACGTTGAGTTCACCGCCCGCCACATTCAGACCGGTGAGGGTCACCGGATTGTTCACCGGTGGCGGCACCACCACAGCCGGGGTGTCATCGCCGTTGTCGATCACCGCGTTGTGGCGTTCTTCAGGGAATTCAGGAATACCGCCGAACCCGGCGGTGGGGAAACCGATGATCGGATCGACGCGTCCGCCGACTTCCGTCAACAGGACAAAACTGTGGCCGCCGCCCGCCTCGCCCGGTGCGCCGCCCGGGGCATTCGGACCGGCCGCGGTGGCTTCAGCGGTTTTGCTCGGGTCGTCACCGGCGGCGATGGCTTTCTGGATCTGCTCGACGTCGGTCAATTGCGCGTCGCTCGGGGTCACGGCCTCCGCGGCATTGACATGCGCCGCCTGACCCGCCAGCAGTTCACCGGTCATGGTCATGCTGCTGCCGCGTCCGAGGGTCAGTTCCTGGCCGTTTTGCAGATGAACGGCGACGGCGCCTTCTGCGCCGGTGATCAGTTGATCGCCGGCAAACAGGCGATCCCCCTCAACCAGTGCGCGTTTAGTACCGTCGGCTGACTGGGCGAAAACCTGGCCAATGACTTTAGTGACTGTGCCGATGAGCGTTGCCATGTGAAATCCTCCGCTGCCGACCACCGTCGGCACTGGTAAGCGAAGCAGCCCATGGCTCAATCGGGTTGTCGTAGGTGACGCTCGCACCTTCAACAGTTCGTTTTGCAGGCGGCCTCTTTCGGAAACATCAGTGCTATCAAGCACTTCCGCATCCTGATCAAAGCCATACGCCCGCTAACGCTACGTAACGCTGATGAATCACTCGAGTGACAAAAATCTGTCGCCCCTCAGCTGCTACGCGTCCCTCCCCTTCAGCAGTACTTCGCCGTATGTCGCAAAGTGAGTGGAACTTTCCTCAAGCCTTTTTGCGCTCCCTAAAGCGCATAAAACAAAGGCTTTCGTGCTGAACAATGTGCCGGTTTTTACAAAGCGCATAAGTTTTTTTCGGCATAAGCCTTATGAAAATTTTTTCTTAGCTACGCTTCAGGATGTTCTTAGCTCTGTTGTTACAAGAGTGAAACGCATACACCTAAAAATATCGTCAAATATTTGGCGACAGTAACACACCATCAGGACTCAGGGAGATGCACCCATGCGCGTTCTAACCCCCCTCTGCAGCGCGGTTTTGCTGGCCATGGCTTGCACTTCTCAAGCCCAGGCCATGAACCTCACCGAGGCGATTCAAAGCACCATCGCCACTCACCCGGAACTGGCCTCGCGCGTGGACGCCCGCCTGTCGGCTGATGAACAAGTCAAAGTGGCCAAGGGCGGCTTCTATCCGTCCGTCGATTTGAACGCCGCGTATGGCCGTGGCTACAGCGACAACACCAACACTCGGGCCTTCGGTAATCACCACACCGAAATCCTCAACTACACCCAGTCCGAACTGCGTCTGCGGCAGATGCTGTTCGACGGTTTCAACACCGCCAACGAAGTCGAGCGCACCAAGGGCGTGTCCAATTCGCGCGCGTATTACGCGCAAGGCACCGCCCAGGATCTCGCCCTGCGCACCATCGAGGTCTACCTCGAAGTGCTCAAACGTCGCGAGCTGGTGACCCTGGCCAAGAACAACCTGCAGGCGCACTTGCGCGTCAACGACCAGATCGGTCTGCGCACCGAGCGTGGCGTCGGCAGCACCGCTGACTCCGACCAATCGGTAGCCCGTAAGGCCTTGGCGCAAAACAACCTCGACACCGCCGAAGTCGATCTGGCCGACGCCGAATCGAACTTCTACAGCGTGGTCGGGCGGATGCCCGATGAGCTGGAAACCCCGGCCTCGACCCGTGGCGAACTGCCGACCGAATTGCGTGAAGCCCAACAGAGCATGGTCGACAACAACCCGTATCTGAAGTCCGCCCAGGCTGACGTGCAATCGGCCGAGAGCCAGTACGAAGTCGCCAAATCGCCGTTCTACCCGCGCTTCGATGCCGAAGCCGCCGTCGGCGCGAACAACAACGTGCAAGGCGATGAAGGCCACGACAACGAATGGCGCGTGGGGGTGGTGATGAACTACAACCTGTTCCGTGGCGGCAGCGACAAGGCCCGACTGGCCGCCAATGCCCACGACATCAATCAGGCGATGGACATCCGCAACAACGCCCTGCGCCAGCTCAACGAGAACATCCGCCTGGCGTGGAACGCCATGGAAAACGCGAAGAAACAGACCCCGACCGCCCGCGAATACGCGGAAACCACCAAACGCGTACGCGCGGCCTATCAGGATCAGTTCGGCCTCGGCCAACGGACTTTGCTCGACTTGCTCGACAGTGAAAACGAGCTCTACAACGCCAACCGTCGCTACACCGAAATCCGCTACACCGAGGAATATTCGATGTACCGCGTGCTGGCGAACATGGGCCAGTTGCTGAGCAAACAAAGGGTGGTGCTGCCGGCCGATGCGATCGCTGCGACCGAAGTGAAAAACGAAGCGCGCCTGCCCGAACTGAAATAAGTCCCCTGTTGATCGTTCCCACGCTCTGCGTGGGAATGCCTCAATGGACGCTCTGCGTCCGCTTTGGGACGCGGAGCGTCCCGGGCTGCATTCCCACGCGGAGCGTGGGAACGATCAATGTGTGGATTCCCGTGCCCGTTCAACAGAGGCGATCAATATGACCAGCATGGAACCCGGCCATACCGGGATCGATCCGCGGCTGAGCTTCGATGATCCGTTACTCGACGGTCTGTTGATCCTCTGCAAACTGCATGGCGCAACGGTCAGCCGCGCCAGCCTGAGTGCCGGGCTGCCGCTGAACAAACAGCGCCTGAGCCTCGATCTGCTGCCCCGCGCCGCTGCCCGGGCCGGGTTGCAGGCGCGGATTCTGCGGCGTGATCTGAAAGACATCTCACCGCTTAATCTGCCGATCCTGCTGCTGCTCAACGACGGTCGCACTGCTGTTTTACGGCGCTTCGGCGACGACGGCAAAGCGCTGATCCTGCCCAGCGAAGCCGACGGCGGCGAGCAATGGATCAGCCGCGAAGAACTCGGCGAGCACTACAGCGGCCAGGCCTTGTTCGCCCGTCCGCGCCACGAACTCGAAGACCTCCGTTCACCGCTGGTGCCACGGGTGCATGCGTGGTTTCGCGACACCCTGAAGCTGTCGAAATGGTTGTATAGCGATGCGATTCTCGCCAGTTTCCTGATCAACCTTTTAGGCCTGATGGTGCCGCTGTTCGTCATGCAGACCTACGACCGCGTGGTGCCGAATCAGGCCACCTCGACCTTGTGGGTGCTGTCGATCGGACTGTTGATCGGCACCGGTTTCGAACTGGTCTTGCGGGTGGTGCGTGCGCACCTGCTCGACACTGCCGGCAAGAAAACCGATGTGATCCTTTCCGCGACTTTATTCGAGCGCATTACCGGCATGTCGATGAAGGCACGGCCGGCGACCATCGGCGGTTTCGCCCAGAGCATTCATGACTTCCAGGGCCTGCGTGAATTTCTCACGGCAGTGACGCTGACCAGCCTGATCGACCTGCCCTTCGTGGTGCTGATGCTGGTGGTGATCGGCCTGCTCGGCGGTTGGCTGGTGGTGATTCCGCTGCTGGCGTTTCCGATCACCATTATCTTCGCGATGATCATTCAGGTACGTCTGCGTGACACCGTGCAAAAGAGCCTGAGCCTCGGCGCCGAACGTCAGGCCGTGCTGATCGAAACCCTCGGTGGCCTGGAGACCCTCAAGGCCTGCAGCGCCGAAAGCGAGCGCCAGCACAAATGGGAAAGCACCCACGGCGCCCTCACCCGTCTCGACAGCCACGCGCGCAATCTGTCGGCGCTGGCCACCAACGGCACGTTGTTCATTCAACAGTTCTCGGGGATGGCGACGATTGTCGCCGGGGTCTACAGCATCATCGCCGGTAACCTCAGCGTCGGTGCGCTGGTCGCCAGTTACATGCTCGGCAGCCGCGTGCTTGCGCCGCTGGGACAGATTGCCGGGCTGATCACCCGCTATCAGCAAGCGCAACTGACCATGAAGAGCACCGACGCGCTGATGGCCCTGCCGCAGGAACGCGACGGCAAACAGCGGCCGCTGGAACGCACGCAACTGCAAGGTGCGCTGGACGTCAGCGGCGTGACCTTTCATTACAACGGCCAGAATGCCCCGGCGCTGAGCAATGTCAGTTTCAGCCTGAAACCCGGTGAGCGGGTCGGCATCATCGGCCGCAGCGGTTCGGGCAAAAGTACCCTGGCGCGATTGGTCATGGGCTTTTACGAACCTGAGGAAGGCCAGCTACTGCTCGACGGCCTCGACCTGAGACAACTCGACGTCGCCGACCTGCGCCAACAGATCGGTTACGTCGCCCACGATCTGCCGTTGCTGGCCGGCAGTTTGCGCGACAACCTCACCCTCGGCGCGCGTTACATCAGCGATTCACGCATGCTCGAAGTGGCCGAACTGACCGGCGTTACCGAACTCGCTCGTCAGCATCCGCAAGGTTTTGATCGACCGGTGGGTGAACGTGGGCAATTGCTTTCTGGCGGTCAACGCCAAGCCGTGTTGCTGGCGCGATCGTTGTTGCTCGATCCACCGATCATGCTGCTCGACGAACCGACCAGTGCCATGGACAACAGCAGTGAAGACTTGCTGCGGCAGAAGCTGCACGGCTGGGTGCAAGGCAAGACACTGCTGCTGGTCACCCACCGCACCTCGATGCTGAGCCTGGTGGACCGGTTGCTGGTGCTGGACAACGGCCGGGTCGTCGCCGACGGTCCGAAAGAAGCGGTCATCGATGCACTGCGCAAGGGCCGTGTCGGCTCGGCAGCGGTCTAGGAGTTACCCAATGTCTGCTTCCTCCGATAGCAAAGAGCGCGGCTACTTCGACAGTTTCGGCAAAAGCGCCGAAGCCGAATTCATGCCGGAAACTGCCGGCGCTTCCTTGCAGGATTCGCCGCGCTGGTCGCGGATCACCGTGTGGCTGGCGGCGGCGCTGCTGATCAGCGCGGTGGTCTGGGCCAAGTTCGCCGTGCTCGAAGAAGTGACCATGGGCGAAGGCAAGGCAATTCCTTCGAGCAAGATTCAGGTGATCCAGAACCTTGAGGGCGGCATCGTCACCGAAATTTTCTTTCGTGAAGGGCAGATGGTGAACAAGGGCGACACCCTGCTGCGCCTGGATGACACGCGATTTCGCTCGAACAAGGGCGAAAGCGAGGCGGATCGTTATGCGTTGACGGCGCAGGTCGAAAGGCTGTCAGCGGAGGCCGAGGGCCGGCCGTTCAAGCTCTCCGATGAAGTCATCGCCAAGGCGCCGCAAGTCGCCGAAGACGAGCGTTCGCTGTACGAACAACGTCAGCGCCGGCTGGCCAGCGAGCAGCGCACGCTCAGCGAACAACTGCGGCAGAAGACTCAGGAACTCGCCGAGTTTCGCTCCAAGCAAGGTCAGTTCAGCTCGAGTCTGGCGCTGCTGCAGCAAGAGATGAACATGTCCGAACCGCTGGTGAAAACCGGTGCGGTGTCACCCGTGGAAATCCTCCGCCTCAAGCGCAGCGCAGTGGAAATCCGCGGTTCATTGAACGCCACGACGCTGGCTATCCCCCGCGCCGAATCGGCGATTGCCGAGATCCGCAGCAAGATCGACGAGTCCGAGCAAACCTTCCGCTCCGAGGCCGCCAAAGAGCTGAATGAGAAACGCACCGATCTGTCGAAAATCACCGCGACCAGCATCGCCATCGACGACCGCGTCACCCGCACCACCGTGACCTCACCGGTGCACGGGGTGATCAAGCAATTGAAGGTCAACACCATCGGCGGCGTGGTGCAACCGGGCAGCGACATGGTTGAAATCGTGCCGTTGGAAGACAACCTGCTGATTGAGGCCAAAGTGCGGCCGCAGGATGTGGCGTTCCTGCATCCGGGCCAGAAAGCCATGGTCAAGTTCAGTGCCTACGACTACACGATCTACGGTGGACTGAGTGCCAAACTGGAGCTGATTGGTGCCGATACGATTACCGATGACAAGGGCAACAGTTTCTATCTGATTCAGGTGCGAACCGATAAAAACCATTTGGGCGGGGATGTGAAACCGTTGCTGATCATTCCGGGGATGGTGGCGACGGTGGACATTATTACCGGGGAGAAAAGCGTCTTGGATTATCTGCTCAAACCCGTGCTGAAAGCGCGGACCGAGGCGATGCGCGAGCGCTAGTCAATGATCATTCCCACGCTCCGCGTGGGAATGCCGCCCGGGACGCTCCGCGTCCCTTTGCGACTGTGACGCAGAGCGTCACTGGATGCATTCCTTTGCTGCGCGTGGGAACGATCATTTGTCGCCATGATTACGCTGAAACGTCTCCTCCCCCATCGCCGCAATCTGCCCCTCGATCAACGCCTCGAACGGCTTGAGCAACGGTTCAAATGACGCCGGCGCCTCCAGCGTCTGCAACGCCTGCACAATCGCCTCGATCGTCGACAACGCCCCCGGCCCCGGTGCCTTGCGCAAGCGATACCGCGACACCCCGCCCTCGGCCAGCGTCACTCGTGGCAGCGCCGCCAGCAGCGGATTAAGGTGCAACATCTTGCGCGCCTTGCGCCAAGTGCCATCCGGAACGACCAGTAACAGTGGTTCATCGGACTCGCCGTAAGCCTGTATCGGCTGCGCATCATCGGCGGGAAACAACAACCGCGCCCGATACCCCGGACGGTTCAACAGCGCCGACAAATCCTCGAATACCTCACCGACAATCAACTCGGCATTGCTTAACCCCAGAGCCGCCAACCGCGCGGTATTCAACGCATGATTGACCTCACTCGGATGCTGCAACAGCAACACTCGCGTGCGGCTGTCGAGGCTCGGGATCAGCGGGCACAGGCAATGGGTTTGTGGGCGCAGGCAGCGCGGGCATTGAGGTCTGGACATACTTCTTTTCCCTACAAGCTAAGCCTGATTGAGCTGTGCTTTGAGCAAATCGCGGAAGGTCTGGATCAGCGGCTCGCGGCTGCGGCCCCGGCGCATGATCATCGAAAACGGTGCCTGATAACCGAAGGTCGCCGGCAGCAACACGCGCAAATCACCCTTATCGGCCCACGCCTGAGCATAGTGCTCCGGCAAGTAACCGATGTAGGCACCGGACAGCACCAGAATCAGCTGCGCTTCCATACTTTCCACCGTCGCCGCGCTGTGTTTGAAGCCGTGGCGGGCGAGTTCCGCCTGACTCCAGTACCCACGCCCGACCATGCGTTGCTGGGTGATGACTTGCTCGGGTATGCGCCGCTCGTTGAACAACGGATGCCGGCTACTGCAATACAACCAGTGTTGTTCGCGGTACAGCGGCATGTAGATCAGACCGCTCATGCGCGTGGAGAACGCACCAATGGCCAGATCGAGACGGTTGTCCTGCACGCCGAGTTGCAATTCGTAGGGGCTCATCACCGACAGGTGCAAATGCACTGCCGGGTGTTCCTGGCTGTAGGCGCCGATGGCTTCGGCGAATGGCAAAGCCTTGTCGCTGACGGTGGAGTCGATCACCCCGAGGTTGAGCGTACCGCGCAGTTCGCCCTTGAGCGCTGCAGCGTATTGCTCGAAACCTTCGAGCTCGGCGAGCAGGCGCAGGGTTTCCTGATGGAACAGCTCGCCCTTGCTGGTCAGGCTGAACCCGCCACGCCCGCGATGGCACAGCACCAGGCCGAGCGCGGCTTCGAGCTGGCTCATGTAGGTGCTGATCGCCGAGGTCGACAGGTTGAGTTCCTGCTGTGCGTTGGCGAAACCCTGATGACGCACGACGCTGACGAAGATGCGTAATAGTTTCAGGTCGGGTAAAGCGTTGGCCATGTCTGCTCCGGGCTTTAGAGATGTGTTGCCTGATAGAACCTTCCCTCACCCCAGCCCTCTCCCGGAGGGAGAGGGAGCCGACCGCGGTGCTCTCAGGATGCGCATCGACCTGTGATATCGAGTCGAACTCAGGATTCAAAAGCCATGGAGATCGGCCCCCTCTCCCTCTGGGAGAGGGCTGGGGTGAGGGGCGGCAATGTTCAGCCAGGCAAGAATCCCAAGAGCGCAAAGTCTAATCCGCCCACCACCATTAGTTTAGAAAAATCTGAACTAAGTTTTTGCCCGTAGCGATTCTTTCCCCGCACTACATTTCGCATCATCGGCCCCACAGCGGCGTCCGAACCTGTGCTCAACGGTGCGCCGACATAAATAAAACAAAGACGATGAGGCCTTACCCGTGGACAAGATTCTTCACCAACCACTGGGCGGCAACGAAATGCCGCGCTTCGGCGGCATCGCCACCATGCTCCGACTCCCCCATGTACCGACCGCTGCCGGCCTGGACGCTGCTTTCGTAGGCGTGCCACTGGACATCGGTACTTCGCTGCGCCCCGGTACCCGCTTCGGGCCACGCGACATCCGCACCGAATCAGTGATGATCCGCCCGTACAACATGGCGACCGGCGCGGCGCCGTTCGACTCGCTGTCGGTGGCCGACATCGGTGACGTGGCGATCAACACCTTCAACCTGCTCGACGCCGTGCGCATCATCGAAGAAGCCTACGACAACATCCTCGAGCACAACGTGATCCCGATGACCCTGGGTGGCGACCACACCATCACCCTGCCGATCCTGCGGGCGATTCATAAAAAGCACGGCAAGGTCGGTCTGGTGCACATCGATGCCCACGCTGACGTCAACGATCACATGTTTGGCGAGAAGATCGCCCACGGCACCACCTTCCGTCGCGCCGTTGAAGAAGGTCTGCTGGACTGCGATCGCGTGGTGCAAATTGGTTTACGCGCCCAGGGTTACACCGCTGATGACTTCAACTGGAGCCGCGATCAAGGCTTCCGCGTGGTTCAAGCCGAAGAGTGCTGGCACAAGTCGCTGGCGCCACTGATGGCCGAAGTGCGCGAGAAAGTCGGCGGTGGTCCGGTGTACCTCAGCTTCGACATCGACGGCATCGACCCGGCCTGGGCACCGGGCACCGGCACCCCGGAAATCGGTGGTCTGACGACCATTCAGGCGATTGAAATCGTTCGCGGCTGCCAAGGCCTCGACCTGATCGGTTGCGATCTGGTAGAAGTCTCGCCCGCTTATGACACCACCGGCAACACCTCGCTGCTGGCCGCCAACCTGCTGTACGAAATGCTCTGCGTACTGCCTGGCGTGGTCCATCGCTGAGGGTCGGGTCATGAACGCACGTGATCAGGTTTTGCAAGCGGCCGCCGACCTGGTGTCCGCCTTCGCCCGTAACGATCGCGAAGCTTATTTCGGCGCGTTCAGCGCCGATGCGAGTTTCGTGTTTTACACCCTCGAACAGCCGCTGCTGTCGCGCGATGCCTATCAGGCCTTGTGGGACAACTGGCGCGCCGAGGATGGCTTCGAGGTGCTGGCGTGCACCTCAAGCAACGCCTTCGTCAGCCTGCAAGGTGACGTGGCGATTTTCATCCATGACGTGGCCACCGAGCTGCGCATGCAAGGGGAGCAACACTTCAGCCAGGAGCGCGAGACGATTGTTTTCAAGAAACAAACGTCGAGCCTAGAACAACAAGGCCATTGGCTGGCCTGCCACGAACATTTGTCCGCAATGCCGGAAGGGCTGCCATCCCCTTAGCCAAACAGGTGACACCTCACGCACGATGAGGCGCGCCTTTATGATCGGAGCAGATCATGAATAACAACAACAACGACCAAAGCCTTACGCAGATTGAAACCCACGGGGTCGAACAGATCCCGGACCACGAACGCAGCGCAGGCCCGACGGATTTGTTCCGGATGATCTTCGGTGGTTCGAATACCTTTGCCACCGCCGTGCTCGGCAGTTTCCCGGTGCTGTTCGGTCTGTCTTTTCAGGCCGGCGTCTGGGCGATTGTGCTGGGCGTGCTGCTCGGCTCGCTGATCCTCGCACCGATGGGCCTGTTCGGCCCGCTCAACGGCACCAACAATGCCGTGTCGTCCGGTGCACATTTCGGCGTGCACGGGCGGATCGTCGGTTCGTTCCTGTCGCTGTTGACCGCTATCGCGTTTTTCTCGCTCTCGGTGTGGAGTTCGGGGGATGCGCTGATCGGTGGTGCGAAACGCCTGATCGGTCTGCCGGAAACCGACCTGACTTTGGGCCTGGCCTACGGCCTGTTCGCGATTCTGGTGCTGACCGTGTGCATCTACGGCTTCCGCTTTTTGCTGTGGGTGAACAAGATCGCGGTGTGGAGCGCCAGCCTGTTATTCCTGCTGGGCCTCTTCGCCTTCGCCGGTCCTTTCGACGCGCATTACGCCGGCACCGTCAGCCTCGGTCAGCCGGGTTTCTGGGCGGCGTTCATCGGCGCTGCGCTGGTGGCGATGAGCAACCCGATTTCCTTCGGCGCGTTCCTCGGCGACTGGTCGCGCTACATCCCGCGTGACACATCGAAACAACGGATCATGGCGGCGGTGGTGCTGTCGCAGATCGCCACGTTCATCCCGTTCCTGTTCGGCCTGAGCACCGCGACCATCGTCGCGATCAAGGCACCGGACTATATCGCGGCGAACAACTATGTCGGCGGTTTGCTGGCGGTGTCGCCGAGCTGGTTCTTCCTGCCAGTGTGCCTGATTGCGGTGATCGGCGGCATGTCCACCGGCACCACCTCGCTGTATGGCACCGGGCTGGACATGTCCAGCGTGTTCCCGCGTGTTCTCTCGCGAGTGAAAGCGACGCTGCTGATCGGCGTGCTGTCGATTGCCTTCATCTTCATCGGGCGCTTTGCGGCGAACCTGGTGCAAAGCGTGTCGACCTTCGCCGTGCTGATCATCACCTGCACCACGCCGTGGATGGTGATCATGATCATCGGCTTGCTGGTGCGTCGCGGCTTCTACTGCCCGGATGACCTGCAAGTGTTCACCCGCGGCGAACAGGGCGGTCGCTACTGGTTCAGCCACGGCTGGAACTGGCGCGGTCTGGGTGCGTGGATCCCAAGCGCGGCGGTCGGCTTGTGCTTCGTCAATCTGCCGGGGCAGTTCGTTGGCCCGCTGGGTGAAATGGCCGGAGGCATCGACATCAGTTTGCCGGTGACATTGGGCCTGGCCTCGGTGGTGTACCTGACGCTGCTGAGCCTGTTCCCGGAACCGCGCGAAGTGTTCGGCCCGAAGGATGCCCGCAGCCAAATCGTGGAAAAACCTGAACTGCGCCAGGCCGCCTGACGCAGATCCCCTGTGGGAGCGAGCCTGCTCGCGAAGACTTCAGCACATTCAACATTGATGTGACTGACAGATCGCCTTCGCGAGCAGGCTCGCTCCCACAGTGAGATTCGAATTCAGCCTCACATAAAAAAGACAATCGGAGACACGCCATCATGGCTTTGGATTTATTCGTCGTCCTCATCTACGCCGCCGGCATGCTCTTGCTCGGCTACTTCGGCATGCGCAAGGCCAAGACCAACGAGGATTTTCTCGTTGCCGGCCGTAACCTCGGCCCGAGCCTGTACATGGGCACCATGGCCGCGACCGTACTCGGTGGCGCGTCCACCGTCGGCACCGTGCGTCTCGGTTACGTGCACGGCATCTCCGGTTTCTGGCTGTGCGCAGCCCTCGGTTGCGGCATCGTTGCGCTGAACCTGTTCCTCGCCAAACCGCTGCTGAAACTGAAGATCTACACCGTTACCCAGGTCCTGGAAAAACGCTACAACCCGATGGCCCGCTCGGCGAGCGCGGCAATCATGCTGGCCTACGCACTGATGATCGGCGTGACCTCGATCCTCGCGATCGGCACCGTGCTGCAAGTGCTGTTTGACCTGCCATTCTGGGTTTCGGTACTCGTCGGTGGTGGCGTGGTGGTGATCTACTCGGCGATTGGCGGCATGTGGTCGCTGACCCTGACCGACATCGTCCAGTTCATCATCAAGACCGTGGGCCTGATGTTCATCCTGTTGCCGATCTGCCTGTACCGCGTCGGCGGTTGGGACGAACTGGTGCTGAAACTGCCGGCGACCGCCTTCAGCTTCACCACCATCGGCTGGGACACGATCATCACCTACTTCATGATCTACTTCTTCGGCATCCTGATCGGTCAGGACATCTGGCAACGGGTGTTCACCGTCAAGACCGCCAAAGTCGCGCAATACGCCGGCAGCATCGCCGGCATCTACTGCATCCTCTACGGCCTGGCCTGCGCGCTGATCGGCATGGCCGCGCACGTGCTGATCCCGGATCTGGACAACGTCAACAACGCCTTCGCCGCCATCGTCAAACTGTCGCTGCCGGACGGTATCCGGGGTCTGGTGATCGCTGCGGCACTCGCTGCGATGATGTCCACCGCCAGCGCCGGCCTGCTCGCCGCTGCCACCACGCTGACTGAAGACCTGCTGCCGAAACTGCGTGGCGGCAAACAGTCGAGCCTGGGCATCAACCGTCTGTTCACCTTGCTCACCGGTATTGTCGTGCTGGGTATCGCGCTGGTGGTCAACGACGTGATAAGTGCGCTGACTCTCGCTTACAACCTGTTGGTGGGCGGCATGTTGATTCCGTTGATGGGTGCAATTTTCTGGAAACGCGCGACCACCGCCGGCGCCATCGCCAGCATGGGCCTGGGTTTTGCCACGGCGCTGCTGTTCATGTTCAAGGACGGTCTGGATGCGAACACGCCGATCTACTACAGCCTGGCTGTGGGTCTGGTGAGTTTTGTGGTGGTGAGCCTCGCCTCGCGCCGTCCTGTCTCGGTGGCTCGCGCGATCTAAGCTGAAACATAACGACTTGATGCTTTCTTCGACGAGTGTGGCGTCGGTTGCCACACTCGTTTTTTTACGCCGGGAGAAAAGTACTGATGAAGATTGTTTCTCGCGATCAGTGGTTTGAGGTGCAGCACCTGAGCGATGGCATCCGGCTGATTCATGAGCCGTATATTCGACCGTTCTACCGCTGCAATCTGTGGCACGTTCAGGGTCGCGACAAAGACTTGCTGCTCGATAGCGGATCGGGGCTGGTCAGCCTGCGCGAGCAGTTGCCATGGATTACCGAGCGCCCATTGGTGGCGGTCGCCAGTCATTGCCATTTCGACCATATCGCCGGCCATCATGAATTCGCCGAACGACTGGTGCATCGCGCCGAAGCGGACATCCTTGCGGCGCCGGATGGCGAGAATGATTTGAGCCGCGCGTTTGTCGGCGATGACATGTTCGAGGCGCACCCGGACTGCCCGTTGTGCTACGCCGAATACCGGGTCAAAGCCGCGCCGGCGACCGGGTTTATCGAGGACGGCGATGTGCTCGATCTGGGCAATCGCACGCTGCAAGTGCTGCACACACCGGGGCATTCGCCGGGCGGCATCAGCCTGTATGAAGCGGCGACTGAGACGCTGTTCAGTGGCGACATCATCTACGACGGGCCGCTGATCGAAGACGCCTACCACTCCAATCTTGAGGATTACGCCAGCAGTCTGCGGCGTTTGCAGGCGTTGCCGATCCGCACGGTGCATGGCGGGCATTTCGGCAGTTTTTCCGGGGAGCATTTGCGCTCGATGATTGACGAGTGGTTGCGCGGCCACGCCTGAGGCCTGCTTCACTCAAGCACAACAACAATCAGAAAAATCTGCCATGAGAAGAGCTGCCGTGCGTGCCGCCGTGCACCGATATATCCGGCGTCTGCTGGAAACCCGCGAATTCAACGACAACACCAGCTTGGCCCAACTAGGCCTGGAGAAAGCCGATATCGAAGATCTGATCTTTCATCTGGAAGATGAATTCGGACTGACGGCGTTCACCGCCGAGGAAGACCGCATGCTCAAGACCGCGAAGACCGCGAACGACTTGAGCCGGTTTTTGCTTGAGATCGGCCGTCATTAAAAGCAAAAGATCGCAGCCTTCGGCAGCTCCTACATTAATCCGTGTAGGAGTTGCCGAAGGCTGCGATCTCTTGATCTTGAATCCTTGATCTCGGATCGGGGGCGTTACCGGCGCCGTTGTTGACGGCGGCGCTGCTCATCATCGGTGCGGATCGGTACAGGTTGCAGAGGCGGTTCGATCAAACCGAGGGCAACACCCAAATCGTGCAGCCAGTTTTGAATTTTCTCTTTCATCGTCATGCCCCCTTCAGGGTGGTGCAGAGCGGCCGGAATTCTGAGGTCGCTTCGCACTGATAATAGTCCGAAGTCCTACGTAATGCTCGGCCAAATCCGCAATGATCTGTTACTGAATTGAACAGAATAGGCCGCCATTGGTTCAGGCTGTTTCCCGGGTTTCGATCTGAGCCGCAGGATAGACGGCCTGCTGAACCTCGATCCAGGCATTGAGGTTGGCGCCGAGCATGCCCTTGCGCCACATGAGCCATGTTGTCGCAGCCGCGAATGGCTCGGCCAACGGATGCACCGCGACGCTATCGCGTCCCGGCAGACTGGCCAGCATCGATTCCGACATCAGGGCCACGCCACTGCCGGCAATCACGCAGGCGAGCATGCCTTGATACGACTCGATCTCCATCGCCCGGCCCATGGTCGCTTGATAGTGCGAAAACCAGGCTTCCAGACGCATGCGATAGGAACAGCCGCGACGAAAGGTGAACACCGAGCGCCCTTCGACATCGCGGGCACTGCGTACCGGCGGATGATCGATTTCAGTGATCAGCACCAGCCGCTCTTCGCACAACGGTACGCCGTCGAGCCCGGCCAGTTCCAGCGGTCCATCGACCAACGCGGCATCAAGACGACCGGTGAGCAAACCTTCCAGTAACTCCCCGCTGGGCGCCGACTGCACCTGCAGATTCACCGCCGGATACTGCTTGTGATACTGCGCCAGCAGTGCCGGCAGATGGATCGCCGCCGTGCTGTACATGGTGCCCATCACAAAGTCCCCCGCCGGCTGCCCGCCCATCACCGCCGCACTGGCCTGATCGCGCAAGGCGAACAGTTTGCCGGTGTAGTCCAGCAGGACTTTTCCCGCAGGCGACAGTTGCAAACGCTGACGCTCACGAACGAAAAGCTCGACACCGAGTTGCTCTTCCAGCTGTTTGAGCCGCGTCGACAGGTTCGACGGCACTCGGTGCAAGCGTTCGGCTGCGCGGGTGATTGACCCTTCTTCGGCGACGGCCTGAAAGATCCGCAATTGGCTGAACTCCACAACCTTTCTCCACAACAGAACAAGTTACTCACTATTATTCAATTTTAAAGAAAGTCAATCAGTCCTAGCCTGACGGTCATTGATCCTTCCAAGGAATCCCGACCATGTCGCCCCTGATTCGCTTATCCGCTTGCTTCGTTGCCCTGATGATGGCCATGGGCATCGGGCGTTTCGCCCTCACCCCGCAAATGCCGCACCTGCTCAGCGAAGGCCAGATCGACCTGACGGCCGCCGGTCTGATTGCGGCGGCCAACTACCTCGGCTACTTGCTCGGCGCGGTGGACGCGATGTTTGCGCATCGCCCGCAGCAGGTTCAGCGGCGCCTGCATGGCGGCCTGTGGTTGTGCGTGCTGCTGACGCTGGCGTCGTTCTGGGCCAATGGCTTCTGGTCGCACTTGCTGCTGCGCTTCGGCACCGGGGTGGCGAGTGCCTGGGTGCTGGTGATGATCACTTCGTTGAGTCAACCATTGGCGGCAGCAGCAGGTCGTCCGAGATTAGGCGCACTGGTGTTTGCCGGACCGGGGTTGGGGATCTTTCTGACAGGGTTGTTGGCGCTGGTCTCACATCTGCTGAATCAGACGTCCGCAACGTTGTGGCTGATTTATGCAGCGGCTGCGTTGGTGATGATGCTGGGGGTCTGGCGACTGCTGCCAACGCCGGTCGCAACGGCGACGATGGTTGCAGCGCCAGTCAGTCCATCGAATCGGGGCATCGGACGGCTGGCCTTGATTTATGCGCTTTACGGCGTTGGGTACATCATTCCGGCGACCTTCCTGTCGCAAATGGCCAATGCGCAGTTCCACGGGCAGTGGCAGGCCGATTTGTTCTGGCCGTGCTTTGGTTTGAGTGCAGCGATCGGTGTGGTGCTGGTGAGCTTGCGTCGGCATGATCCTGAAACTACACGGCACTGGTTGATGGCGACTTTGTGCCTGCAAGCGGCCGGTGTGTTCGCTTGCCTGCTGGGCAGCGGCATTGGCCTCGCGCTGGGAGTGATCCTGTGCGGCACGCCATTCCTCGCCTGCATGCAACTGGTCATGCAGCGCTCGCGGGAATTGGCGCCGCACGCCACCCAGCGCAACGCCGGGATGCTGACCGCCTGCTTTGCCGTCGGCCAACTCAGCGGCCCGTTGCTGGCGGCGCTGAGCAGCCATTTCAGCGGCGGCCTGCATCTGGCACTGGTAATCGCCGGCAGCGGCTTGCTGATCGCTGGCGGCCTGGCGATGCAGTCGACTAGCGCTGGCCCAGCGCCCTGCGCAAACGCCGACGCAGCCACTGCTCGGCGCTGACAAAAGTGATACCGAGCAACACCAGCACGGCGCCGATGACGAAGTTCACGCTCAATTGTTCGCCGAGCAGCAGCACGCCGAAGGTCACGCCGAACAACGGCGTCATGAACGAAAACACCGCAAGGTTGGCTGCCAGATACCGACGCAGCAGCCAGAACCAGATCAGGTAACTGAAGAACGACACCACCAGGCCCTGGAACAGCACACTAGCCACCGCCACAGTGGTCAGGCTGACGTGGGTGATCTGACCGCTGAACAGCGCGATCAAGAGCAGGCCGAGGAAACCGACGATCAACTGATAGAACAGGGTCAGCGTCACCGGTGCTTCCGACAGACGCGAGGCGCGCACCACCACGGTGGTCGCGCCCCAACAGGCACCGGCCAGCACGCCAAAGGCATCGCCGAGCAGCATGCGCCGGTCAAGGTTGTCCCACGACACGCCGCCGGCGAAAGCAATTGCAATGCCGATGAACGCGAGCAGAATACCCAGCCATTGCAACGGTCGCAGGCGCTCACTGGCCAGCAGAAAATGCACGCCCAGCGCGGTGAAAATCGGCGCGGTGTAGAGGAACACCGACATATGTGCGGCGGTGGTCAGTTGCAAGCCTTCGGCGATGAAGAAGAACTCCAGACCGAACAGCGCACCGGCCAGCAAGCCACCGCGCCAGGTGTTGCCGACCTGATCCCAACCGCCCTTCCAGCAGATCAGCAAGCCGACCAGCAACGCAGAAATCCCCGAGCGCGCTGCCGCTTGCATCACCGGGGCAATGTCCGGCGCCGCCCACTTGATCATCACCTGCTGCACGCCCCAGATCAGGCAGAGGCCGATCATCACTTGCAGGGCAAAACTGTCGGCACTGCGCCGCTCGACAATCACCGCAGCACCTCGAACACACAAAACATGGCAGGCCATCCAATGCTCAGAAAATAGTGCCGGGGATTATCAATCAGTCAGAGGGAAAAAGCCGTCTGGAAAAGACATTTTGTGCTTCAGTGGCGTCAGGGGTGAATGGCTGTCGGCTACGCCGCCATTCGCGAGCAGGCTCGCTCCCACTTTGGCGTGCGTTCCCCTGTGGGAGCGAGCCTGCTCGCGAAGGGGCCGGCACTGCCAACACACATTACCGAGCAGACTTGCCAAACCGCCTCGCCAGCAAAAACCCAACGCTACAAGCCACAGCAGTAGCAAACGTCCCCCACGCCCAATCCATCAACGTCACCTGCACCGACCAGCCGCGCAACGTCGCCCAATTGGTCAGGTCATACGTGCCGTAAGCTATCAGCCCTAACAATGCGCCCCGCTTCGCCGCCCATTGCCATGTCACGGCCGGCAGCACCACAAACACCACGCAGCCAAAAACATACAGGCAATAAAAAACCGCTGCCGGAACCAGCAGCGGTTTTTCGAGCATCAGCGAACCGAGCAGTTCGCGATAGGTCGGCGCCATCAACAGGCCGAGCCAGATACCGTCGAGCAGCAGAAACGTCACCAGCGTGGCAACGTAGGCAATCAGCGCTTTGTTCATCGACCCGACCTCGTGTGTGCCCCATGCAACATGGGCCACCCAAGGCTCAGGTTAGTTCAATGCGATCGGCGTGAATAACGATCTTGCCTTCCTTGTACAGCGCACCAATGGCCTTCTTGAAGTTGCCTTTGCTGACGCCGAACAGGCTGCTGATCAACGCCGGATCGCTCTTGTCGCTGACCGGCAGCGTACCGCTGTTGTCGCGCAACTTGGCGAGGATCTTCGAGTTCAGGCTGCTCGCTGCTTCCTGGCCAACCGGCTGCAGGCTCAGGGCGATCTTGCCGTCGGCACGGACTTCCTTGATGTAGCCCTTCTCGATCATGCCGGCGCGCATGAACTTGAAGATTTCGTTCTTGTGGATCAAACCCCAGTGCTTGTTGTTGATGATCGCCTTGAAACCCATGTCGGTGGCTTCGGCAACCAGCAGATCGACTTCCTGGCCCGGGCTGTAGTTGGCCGGGGTCTTGTCGAGGTAGCGATCCAGACGCGCAGTGGCGGTGATGCGGCGGGTGTGCTTGTCGAGGTAGACATGCACCACGCAGTATTCGCCGGCGGTCATCTGGCGCTTTTCTTCGGAATACGGCAGCAACAGATCCTTTGGCAGCCCCCAATCGAGGAACACACCGATGCTGTTGACTTCAACGACTTTCAGACTGGCAAATTCACCCACCTGAACTTTTGGTTTTTCCGTGGTAGCGAGAAGTTTGTCTTCGCTGTCCAGATAAACAAATACGTTGAGCCAATCTTCATCTTCGGTAGGAATATCTTTCGGGATATAACGATTAGGCAAAAGAATCTCGCCGTCGGCACCGCCATCCAGATATAAACCGAAGTTAGTGTGTTTAACCACTTGCAAACTGTTGTAACGCCCGACTAAAGCCATTTTCCGAAACCCTCATTGCGTGGGCGGCATTCTACCCGTTTTTGGCGTGGCCGTCGGGCGGCAGATCCGCACGCGTCGGAATTCTGCGCAACGCTTTGATTTTCCTTATGTGCGGCTGTGCTGAGGTGCCGCTCGTCTGGCAGGCAGCACCGCTCGCGGTTGAGTATTTGAATGCCGCTCAGCCCAAATGTTCTTATTTAAAACAGCAGGTTAGCCGGATATATCGAATATTCAATCGAGAATAATGCAGCACTGCGCTGGGTTATTCCGGGGGATATTTACCAAGCAATTGTCAAGTTATTCCTGTACGATGCCTGGCCGAGTTACTTTTCTACAGGTTAATGGCCGCCATGCGTGTAAAAGCATCCACCAGCAAAGCAAAGCCAGCTCCAGCCGTTGAAACCAGCGAATCGATCAACGATCAGATCGCAGCGTTCCTCAAGTCTGGCGGCGAGATTCAGCAAATTGCCAAAGGCGTCAGTGGCCAGACATTCGGCCCGTCCAAGCAGATCAGCCTGGGCAAGAAGTAATACCCGGTTTTACACCCGTCCAGAGGCGCTTTGAGCTTCGAAGCGTCTGGACTGGCACCGCGCAACATCCCTCCCGCTTTAAACAAAAATCCTTGTAAATCGACGAACGGCCTTCAATGCCGAGCATTCGCCGGTATCCTTGCACGCGTCTAGATCAAGCGTTTCAGCAGGCCCGCCGCCCTGCCCTCGCTGTTCATGGAGTGACGCATGCGCAGAACATCCTGTTTATTACTCGTAGGCCTTTTGGCCAGTGCGACCGCGCACGCGCAGATTTTCCAGCGTGAACTCGGCGACTTCGACCTCAAACTCGGCACCACGCCCACACGTAGCATGGCTCAGGGCCTGGTCAAACCAGCGGCAGTCGGTTCTTTTCACGGCGGCCTCGACCTTAGCCACGACAGCGGCCTCTATGTCGGCCAGTACGCACCGAGTATGGGCATCAGCCCAGGCAAGAACCTCGAGATCGATTCCTACGTCGGCTTTAAACAGCCTTTCGATCAGACCCTCGGCTACGAAGTCGGCATGATCCACTACAGCTATCCCAAGGTAGATACCCTCGACAGCCAAGAGCTGTTCGGTGGCCTGACCTTGCTCGGCAGTCGTTTTGGCGTGGCCTTCAGCAACGACCCGGACAAACAGAACAACACCTTGTTTGCCGATCTTGGCGGCAACCAGCCATTCGGCATCGGCGTCAGCATGAAATACACCACCCACCAACTGAACACGCCCGTCGCCGTGGACGGTGGTTATGTCAGCAGTTTTACCGATTGGTCAGTGAAATTGTCCCGGCCGTTCATGGGCGTCGATCTCGATCTGATCTACAGCAACTCCAGTCTCAGCGGCAGCGATTGTTCGGCCTACTCCGGGCACAACAGCGAGTGCGACGGCCTTGTCACCCTCAAGGCTGCGCGCGCGTTCTATTGATCGGCTGAACTGCCGGGTTCATTCTGCGTTCACATAGGAATCAGTCCCTCGAAGCCAGGCTCACGCAAGGATTCGCCCATGTCTCGCTGGTTCAAACACATCGCCACGCTACTGATCTTTACCCTCGCCCTCGGCGCCTGCAGCCGTGTCGGCCTGGCGTACCGCAATCTCGACGTCATTATTCCGTGGACGCTCGGCGATTACCTGGACATGAACGGCGAGCAGAAAGACTGGTTCAACGAACGGCTCAAGGATCACTTGAACTGGCATTGCACCACGCAACTGCCGGGTTATCTGGATTGGCTCGATCGTCTACAGACAATGGTCGAGACCAATCAGATCACCGATGCCGCGTTGCAGGCGCGCACTACGGAAGCCAAGCAGGCCATTGCCGAAACCGCTCGAGAGATCACCCCGTCGGCGATCGAGTTGCTGCAAGGGCTGGATGACAAACAGGTCGCCGAGATGAATGACGCGTTTGCCAAGGATCTGCGCAAGCGTCAGCAGGAATACCTCAAACCACCGCTTGATCAGCAAATCGCCGAGCGTGGCGCGCGAATGGTTAAACGCTTGAATGACTGGCTCGGGCCATTGAGCGCCACTCAAGAACAGCGGGTCATGGCCTGGTCGGCCGCGTTGGGCGATCAGTACACCCAATGGATCGCCAACCGCGCCCATTGGCAGAAGCAATTCAGTGCCGCCGTCGCACAACGCAAAAGTCCCGAATTCCCACAGAGAATCGAGACGCTTCTGGTCAATCGCGAGAGTTTATGGACAGCGGATTACCGTAAGGCTTTCGCCGATACTGAAGCGCAGGGACGCTCGCTGGCGGTGGACTTGATGGCCGAAAGTACACCGCAACAGCGTCAGCGGTTGTTGAAGAAGATCGAAGGGGTGCGCAAAGACTTCAACGACCTCAAATGCCTCAAGGCCGCGCAAAAAATCTGAACAAAACGAAGATCAATGTGGGAGCGAGCCTGCTCGCGAATACGGTCTGTCAGTGACATTTGAAGTAACTGACGTACCGCTTTCGCGAGCAGGCTCGCTCCCACATGGGTATCACTTTGAACTCAGGCGATCTGAGCTTTAGATGCCACTTCATCAAACGTCGCCTCGGCCAGCGCGTCCTCCTGCTCATCCAGCACCTGACGCGGATGATCGTTACCGGGAATGCTGCTGTCGATAAGGCTCAACAAGCTGGAACCGCGAGGCGTCAGAACAAAGTTGTTTCCGGTGCTGCCCTCCTCATCCGGACGCGGTGCGATATAGCCGCGCAGGAGCAACAGTCTTTCATAGTCGCAAGCCAGCGTTTTCAGGTGATCAAGGTTCTCGATCGGCTCGCCCGCGCTGGCTTGCTCCGCCGCATAGTCTTCGGCATAAGCCCGTGGGGCAAAGCTATGGCCGGCGCTGTTCTGCACTTCATGCAGCAAGCGTTCAATCAAATCCCAGTTATAAGTCGTCATCCTGATACAACCTCCGGTGCGCGTGATTTATGGCGCGTTCATAGGTTGTGACCGGAGTGGCTCGCAGCCGTTCAGCCGCATTTGCCGAGCCGACCGACCGGCGGTCTGTCGATTTCCCGCAGGGTTAAACGACTAGTCTGAAACAGACGGTTTCAACCCCGCAGGAGAAATCATCATGAACGTTGAGAATCATCCGGTGGTATCGCGCGAAGAATGGCTCGCCGCCCGTAAGCAACATCTCGCCGACGAAAAAGCTTTCACCAAGGAACGCGACCGGCTCAGCGCCGAGCGTCGTGCGTTGCCATGGGTAAAAGTCGATAAGGATTACCACTTCCAAAGTCCCAACGGTGAGCTGAAACTCGCTGACCTGTTCGGTAAACACAGCCAATTGGTGGTTTACCACTTCATGTTTGCCAAAGAATGGGAGGAAGGCTGCCAGGGTTGCTCGTTTCTCAGTGACCACATCGATGGCGCCAACCTGCATCTGGCGCATCACGATATCGCCGTGGTTGCTGTGTCTCATGCACCGTTTAATGAGTTCCAGGATTTCAAGCGGCGGATGGGCTGGAAGTTTGACTGGGTGTCGTCAGAGGGTTGCGACTTCAACTATGACTTCGGCGTTTGCGCACGGGCTGAGGATGTCGCGGCGGGAAAGGCTACGTACAACTACGAAAAGACTGACAGCGCCGAGGAAGAAATGCCCGGGCTGAGCGTGTTTTATCGTGATGCAAAGGGCGACATCTTCCACACCTACTCAACTTACGCTCGCGGTCTCGACATGCTGGTCGGTGCCTACAACTATCTAGACCTCACGCCCAAGGGCAGGAATGAGGACGAGATCATGGAATGGGTGCGGCATCATGATCGTTATGAAGGCGATTCCAGGTCGAGCTGCTGCCACTCTGAGTGATGAGCAATGAACTTTTCTCCCGCTCAAGGCCTCAACCGATTAACCCGCCTTAACCGGAACTGAGGCCTGCCCCGATGAAAACCCTGATCAAGCTCACCCTCGCCGCCACCCTGGCCTGCGCCCTGCCCGTCTGGGCCTGCACGCCGGAAGAAGCCACCGCCAAGCGCGAACAACTGGCCAAGGAAGTCTCGAAGCTGACCGAGCAGAATCCGGCCAAGGCCAAGGAGATCAATGCTGAATTGCAAAAAATGGATCTGGGCACGGCCAGTGCGGATCTGCCGGACAAGTGCCAGTTGATTGATCAGCGGTTGAAAGAACTGAATTCTGCCGAGAAGAAGACCGAGGGCTAACAGCAAGATCAAAAGATCGCAGCCTGCGGCAGCTCCTACACAAAACCCTGTAAGAGCTGTTGCAGACTGCGATTTTTTGCGCTTAGAAATGCATTTGTGCATTTATTTATTTGCATTAACGCATATCTCTGACTAGGGTTACCTCGAGCAAGGAGATCGGAACCGGCCACAGAAGATGGCAACCGTTAAGCACCGATCGCTCAGCAATACCGCAACACCCTCACAAGCTGGACGCTTGTTTTCACTCATGGAGGATTGAAAAATGTTAACCACAGCAGCAACACAATTCACCGGCGAATCACTGCCAAGGTGCCTGGCCGGTCACCTGCTCGACCCGCAACTCGCCGAAGTCGAAGCCGCTGAACAGCTCAGCGCCCGCGCCGCCGGCAGCCTCAACTTCAATATGCAGAAACAGACCCAGACCAACTGGTGCTGGGCCGCCGTGTCCGCCTCGGTCGGCAACTATTACGGCACCGGCAACTGGACGCAGTGCGGCGTGGCCAGCACCCAGCTCGATCGCAATTGCTGCAATCAGCCAGGGCCGTGCAACATTTACGGCTATCTGGATTCGGCGCTGCAAACCACCCGTAGCTACAACGGCATGAATCAGGGCTCGCTGCAGATGTCGGCCATCCAGAACCAGATCAGCATGGGCCGCCCGGTCGGCTTGCGCTGCGCCTGGTACGGCGGTGGGGCGCATTTCCTGACGATCTACGGCACCAATGGCGATTACCTGTTGGTCGCGGACTCGATCTACGGCTATTCGACCCGCGCACTGAACGCGTTTCCCCGTGCCTATAACGGCGGCGGCAACTGGACCCACACTTACTTCACAGTCAAAAACTAGGAGGGCGACATCATGCAACTGACTTATCCAAAGGCGCCTTCCAACGGCGTACAGACCTTACGCCCAGCGCTACAAGCTGCGCTGCAAACCCAGGGCTTCGGCGCCAATCGCCAGTTCGCCAACGCAGCACCTGCGAAGATCAGCCTCAGTGAGGCCTATCGCGGCTACTCGTTGAACCTGGAGGACCTGAGCCAAGGCAAAGGTCTGCAAGACGCGCGAATCGGCGACTGGCATTATCTGGTATTTGCCGACGGCGTGACGATTGCCGATGCGCAATTGGCCGAGGTGCGCGGGCATGTCGAGTTCGCTTCGTTGAACCACGGCGATCACGCCGCCGCGACGGTGAGTGCGCTGAAACTCGCAGAACAAGCGCCGCAACTGCAGGGCAAAACCGTTGAGTTGCGCGTGCTGTTTGTCTCGGCGCTGCATGTTGTGGCGATATGGCTGCATGCCGACGGTGAGGATGTATTGATCCCGATTGAACCAACGCCGAAGGATCTGGCGACCACTCGGTTGTACAGCGAGGCAGCCTTGCTCGCAGCATTGAAGCCGGCGGCCGATCAGGCCAAGCGGCGCTTTGATGCCGACACCAGTGGTCAGCTCGGCAACTGATGGACGAAAAAAAACCCGGACACTGTCCGGGTTTTTTCTGTGCGCCTGAAACGACTTACTCAGCCGCAGGCTCTGCTGGCTTGCGGCGCTTCAGCGGGGCCATGCCGTCGCTGCTCACCAACGAGTCCGGCTTCGGACGGTTGGCGCTCTTGCGCTTGGTCGGCGTTTTGGCGGCGGTTTTCTTCTTGTCGCCCTTGGCGTCAGTCTTTTTCTTCTTCACGCCAACGGCTTTACCCGAAGCCTTGACCTTTTTTGGTCCGCCGTAGGTGCCTTTGACTTCCTTGATGGTACGGCGCTCGAAGCTCTGCTTCAGATAGCGCTCGATGCTCGACATCAGGTTCCAGTCGCCGTGGCAGATCAACGAGATCGCCAGACCATCGTTACCGGCACGACCGGTACGACCGATGCGGTGCACGTATTCGTCGCCGCTGCGTGGCATGTCGAAGTTGATCACCAGATCCAGACCATCCACATCCAGACCACGGGCCGCAACGTCGGTGGCCACGAGAATCTTCACGCCGCCCTGCTTCAGACGGTCGATCGCCAGTTTGCGATCCTTCTGGTCTTTCTCGCCGTGCAGCACGAACGCTTTGTATTCCTGAGCCACGAGACGACCGTAGATGCGGTCGGCCATGGCGCGGGTGTTGGTGAAGACGATGGCCTTCTGATAGGTCTCGTTGGCCAGCAGCCAGTTCACAATCTGCTCTTTGTGCTGATTGTGGTCGGCGGTGATGATCTGCTGACGGGTGGTCGAGTTCAGTTGGCTGACCGCGTTGAGCTGCAAGTGCTCAGGGTTGTTCAGCACCTTGCCGATCATGTCCCGCAGGCCGGAACCACCGGTGGTGGCGGAGAACAGCATGGTCTGCTGACGGTTCGGGCATTCGTCGACCAGACGCTGTACGTCTTCGGCAAAACCCATATCGAGCATGCGGTCGGCTTCGTCGAGCACCAGCACTTCGACTTCTTTGAGGTCGAGGTTGCCGGCGTTGAGTTGCTCGATCATCCGGCCCGGGGTGCCGATGAGGATGTCCGGCACTTTGCGCAGCATCGCGGCCTGGACCTTGAAGTCTTCACCGCCGGTGATCAGGCCGGACTTGATGAAGGTGAACTGCGAAAAGCGTTCAACTTCCTTCAGGGTCTGCTGGGCCAGTTCACGGGTCGGCAGCAGGATCAGCGTCTTGATGCTGACGCGAACCTTGGCCGGGCCGATCAGGCGATTGAGGATTGGCAGAACGAAAGCGGCGGTTTTGCCGCTACCGGTTTGCGCCGTCACCCGCAGATCACGCCCTTGGAGCGCCAGCGGGATGGCCGCGGCTTGCACAGGCGTTGGCTCGACAAATTTCAGCTCGGCCACAGCTTTAAGCAGGCGTTCGTGCAGGGCGAATTGGGAAAACACGGGTGCTACCTCGAAGATATGCAAAAAAACAGCTGCATAGGTTACCGGTTTCGAGCGCTCAGGCCGAGTTTCTTTATACAAACGGACGTAATCAGTGGCTTTTTTGTTGCTCGATTTGTCTCCAACGGTAATACACAGCGGCTTAAATGCTCTAATCACCCATCGCGTCTTACAGAAGAATCGTTGCTCATATGGATTTCAAACAGCTCTGGCTCAACGCCCAAGACCTCTGGGGCACCCTCGAACAGCATCCACTGTTGCAGGCCGGCCTTGCGCTGACCTTGTTATTGGTGATCGCGCTGGTGCTCGGACGAGTGGCGCGTTACCTGATCCTGCACGCCAGCCGCATGCTCGGCCGCCAGCCGTCGCTGCACTGGATCAATGACTTTCGCCACAACAAGGTATTTCAGCGCCTGGCGCAGATGACGCCGTCGCTGGTGATCCAGTTCGGCCTGCATCTGGTGCCGGAACTGAGTAAAACCGCGATGACCTTTCTCGGTAACGTGGCACTGTCGTTCACCATTCTGTTCCTGCTGCTGTCGGTCAGCGCCCTGCTCAATGCCCTGCTCGACATCTATGCACGCACCGAGCACGCCCGCACGCGCTCGATCAAAGGCTACGTGCAACTGGCGAAAATGGTCTTGTACGTGTTTGGCGCGATCATCATTGTCGCCACGTTGATTGACCGTTCGCCGCTGTTGCTGCTGTCCGGTCTGGGTGCGATGTCGGCGGTGATTCTGTTGGTCTACAAGGACACGCTGCTGTCGTTCGTCGCCAGCGTGCAGTTGACCAGCAACGACATGTTGCGCGTAGGCGACTGGATCGAGATGCCACAAGTCGGCGCCGATGGCGACGTGGTCGACATCACCCTGCACACGGTCAAGGTGCAGAACTTCGACAAGACCATCGTTTCCATTCCGACCTGGCGGCTGATGTCCGAGTCGTTCAAGAACTGGCGCGGCATGCAGCAATCGGGCGGGCGACGGATCAAGCGCAGCCTGTTCATCGATGCCAGCGGCGTGCGTTTCATCCGCGATGACGAGGAAGAAAAACTCTCCCAGGTGCACTTGCTGACCGACTACATGAGCCGCAAGAAAGCCGAACTCAAGGCGTGGAACGAGGCACAGGGCAATGTCGCGGCGATGTCGGCGAACCGCCGGCGCATGACCAATATCGGCACTTTCCGCGCGTATGCGCTGGCGTATCTGAAGAGTCATCCGGAGATTCAGCCGAACATGACCTGCATGGTGCGGCAGATGCAGACCACCGCGCAGGGCATTCCGCTGGAGATCTACTGCTTCACCCGCACCACGGTGTGGGCCGATTACGAGCGGATTCAGGGGGATATTTTCGATTATCTGCTGGCGGTGCTGCCGGAGTTCGGGCTGAGTCTGTATCAACAGCCGAGTGGTGGGGATTTGCGTTCCGGGTTGCTGCCAGCGGTACTCGGCGCGGCCAGCATTCCCGAACCACAGAAACACCTGATGTAACCCAAAGATCAAATGTGGGAGCGAGCCTGCTCGCGAATGCAATGTGTCAGTCGACCCATACTTATCTGACCCAGCGCCTTCGCGAGCAGGCTCGCTCCCACAGGGGTTATGCAGCGACCGGTTTTTTTCGGATGCCCAGTCGGCTGATCCACACGGCAGCCAGAATCACACTCCCGCCAAGGAACAACCGCCCCAGTTCCTCATGCTGATTCCAGATCAGCAAATTCAGCAGCAACCCCACCGGAACATGCAGGTTGTTCATCACCGCCAGCGTGCCGCCGTTGACCATGCATGCGCCCTTGTTCCACCAGTACATGCCCAGCGCGGTCGAGACCAGACCGAGAAACAGCAACACGGCCCATTGCAGTGGAGCTTCCGGGAGGAAGTTGGCTTTGCCGAACATCAAGAATGCCGGCAGCACCACGGCCAGCGCGCCGAGGTAGAAGAAGCCGAAACGCCGGTAATGCGGCAGGTCGCTCGGGTGTTTCGCCACCAGATGCTTGTACATCACCTGCCCTGCGGCGTAGGTGAAGTTGGCCAGTTGCAGCAGCAGGAAGCCCATGAAGAAGTCCGGATTGATGCTGTCAAAGCGAATCACCGCCGCCCCGCCCACCGCCACCAGCGCCGCAATCAGCGCCCACGGATTGAAGCGCCGGTTCAGGGCGTCTTCGATCAACGTCACGTGCAGCGGCGTGAGGATAGTGAACAGCAATACTTCCGGCACCGTCAGCACGCGGAAGCTCAAATAAAGACAGACGTAAGTCACGCCAAACTGCAAGGCGCCGATCACCAGCATGCCGCGCATGAACGAAGGTTCGACCGACCGCCAGCGGGTCAACGGAATGAACACCAGACCAGCCAGCACCACACGCACCAGCACCGCGAAGTAACTGTCGACATGACCGGCGAGGTATTCGCCGATCAGGCTGAAGGAAAACGCCTGAATCAGCGTGACAAAAAGTAGATAGCCCATGCTCGCCTCGAAATCGAATGGCGGCGACGATAGCGGGTTTTACGGCTGATCGCGAACCCTGCGCAATGACAGCATGCGTGGGAACGCCCTTGGCCGCCCCCACGGAATCAGGGGAATCAGCCCTTGACGCAGTTTTCCATGCCGTGACCGCCGCCTTCGTATTCAGGGCCGTAATAGTATTTGCTGAAAGCGAGTTTGCCGTCAGAGCCCGCGGTCATCCGCGCGATACCGACACCGTAATCTTTCAGGGCCGCGTCTGTGTGAGCAAAGTAAATCGCCAATGAGTCTGCATTGGCAGCGGCAAAACCGTCGTACACGGATTTGTCCGCCAGGGTCAGCCTGAAGGTGTAAGCGCCGTAATGCCCAGTGCTTTGCCTGGCATTGAGTTGCATGTCGACCGTGCCTTTGAATTCGCCAATGTGGCTGTCCATGCCTTTGCATTCATAAACCCCGCTGTAATCGGTGCCGGTGAACGGGGGCGGGCTCGCCCAAGCGGGTGCCGAAATGAATGCGATAGTGGCAATGACTTTTTTGAGCATCGTGATCTCCCTTGATCGCTGACTGTTCAGACAAGGCCAAAGCCTAGGGATGCCCCTTCCGACAGACAACCTGAGAATCACGTAGGAAAATTCTGTTTTTGTGTTTTTGATGAAACGGCAGGCAAAAAAAAGCCCGATCTCGCTAATGCGTTCAATCGGGCTACAGCACTCAGGAGCAACAAGTGCAAAGGGAGGTTCGATGCGCGTAGAGCCTTGAAGGGGTTGCGCCAGGTCACTAGACCATCCAGCGATTATCTGGCGATTAACATATCAAGCGACCTGGGACAGCTTGGCGTTGGCCTGATTCAGACCTTTCTCCTGGAAGTCGCCACCGAGGTTCATGCCCTCGGCGTGAATGAACGTCACGTCGTTGATGCCGATGAAACCCATGACCTGACGCAGGTACGGTTCCTGATGATCCGCCGGGCCGCCGGCGTAGATGCCGCCGCGAGCGGTCAGTACGTAAGCCCGTTTGCCGCTGAGCAGACCTTGCGGGCCGGTTTCGGTGTACTTGAAGGTCACACCGGCACGCAGCACGTGGTCGAGCCAGGCCTTGAGGGTGCTCGGGATCGCAAAGTTGTACATCGGCGCGGCCATCACCAGCACGTCGGCGGCGAGCAACTCATCGGTCAATTCGTTGGAACGGTCCAGCGACGATTGCTCGTTGGCGTTGCGCTGATCGGCAGGCTTCATCCAGCCACCCAGCAGGTTGCTGTCCAGGTGTGGTACCGGGTTCGCAGCGAGGTCACGTACGGTGATCTGATCGTTGGGATGCGCCGCTTTCCACTGACCGATGAAGGTCTGGGTCAGTTGACGCGATACCGAGTCTTGCTGGCGGGCGCTGCTTTCGATGATCAGAACGCGGGACATGGTGTGTAGCCTCCATCCGAGAATGTTGTAGGTCGATGGAGTGAAGGTTAAACAGAGTCGAATCGATGAAAAAGCGCAAATAATTGCTGCAAAGCATCGAATAATTCGTTTAGATGCACCTAACCCCTGTGGGAGCGAGCCTGCTCGCGAAGGCGGTGTATTAGTCAGAGAAAGTGTCGACTGACACTACGCCTTCGCGAGCAGGCTCGCTCCCACAGTAAATACGCTGTTATTTCGGGGTGCAGCTCAGTTTGATGCGCAGCTTGATGATCTCGCGGGTGAACTTGGCCGTGGCGTTTTTATGTTTGCCGGCCGGTACATCGATTGTGCGGGTGCGCGGCGCTTCCGGGCCATTGCTGAACACCGCTTTGCACGTCGCGTCGACATCACCGTAGTTGGCCACCCGAATCGAGCCGATGTCGTTATCGGTGTCGAAGGTCTCGTAGTCGATCTTCATGCCGTTGAGTTCTTTCTGCACATCGATCGGGTACGCAAAAGCAGTCAGCGGTAGCAGCGCCAGCAGCACACAACAGAATTTTTTCATTCGGCAGTCTCCATGAGGGACGGCCAGCTTAGGACAAGAGGAGCTATTGATGAAAGCGCCCCGCGTGACCCTGGATCAATGGCGAACATTGCAGGCCGTGGTCGACCACGGCGGATTCGCCCAGGCCGCCGAGGCCTTGCACCGTTCGCAATCGTCGGTGAGTTACACCGTCGCCCGCATGCAGGACCAGCTCGGCGTGCCGTTGCTGCGCATCGACGGGCGCAAAGCCGTGCTCACCGAGGCCGGCGGCGTGTTGCTGCGTCGTTCGCGACAATTGGTGAAACAGGCCAGCCAACTGGAAGATCTTGCCCACCATATGGAGCAAGGTTGGGAAGCCGAGGTGCGGCTGGTAGTCGATGCGGCCTACCCGAGCGCGCGAATTGTGCGCGCATTGACCGCGTTCATGCCGCAGAGTCGCGGCTGCCGCGTGCGTCTGCGTGAGGAAGTATTGTCAGGTGTTGAAGAAGTGCTGCTTGAAGGCGTGGCTGATCTGGCCATCACCGGCCTGAGCATTCCCGGCTACCTCGGCGCGGAATTGAGTGACGTCGAGTTCGTCGCTGTCGCCCACCCCGATCACCCGCTGCATCGGCTCAATCGCGAGCTGAGCTTTCAGGATCTGGAAACCCAGATGCAAGTGGTGATTCGCGACTCCGGCCGCCAGCAACCGCGGGACGTCGGCTGGCTCGGCGCCGAGCAGCGCTGGACCGTGGGCAGCCTCGCCACGGCGGCCACGTTCGTCAGCAGCGGCCTCGGTTTTGCCTGGCTGCCCCGGCACATGATCGAGCGGGAATTGAAAGATGGTTCGCTCAAGCTGCTACCGTTGGACAGGGGCGGCAACCGCAATTCCAGCTTCTATCTGTATTCGAACAAGGACAAACCCTTGGGCCCGGCCACGCAAATCCTCATCGAACTGCTGCGCACCTTCGACACTTTGCCGCTGGACGCACCGTTCGCCGCCCCTGAACAAGCCTGACACGGAGTTCACCGATGGCGTATTTCGAGCACGAAGGTTGCAACCTGCACTACGAGGAATATGGCCACGGCGCGCAGTTGCTGCTGGTTCACGGGCTCGGTTCGAGCACGCTGGATTGGGAAATGCAGATCCCGGCGCTCGCCGCGCACTATCGGGTGATCGTCCCGGATATTCGCGGCCACGGGCGCTCGGACAAACCCCGTGAGCGCTACAGCATCGCCGGCTTCAGCGCCGACATGGTTGCGCTGATCGAGCACTTGCGTCTCGGCCCGGTGCATTACGTCGGGCTGTCGATGGGCGGTATGATCGGCTTCCAGCTCGGCGTCGATCAGCCGCAAATGCTGAAAAGCCTGACCATCGTCAACAGCGCGCCCGAAGTCAAACTGCGTAGCCGCGATGATTACTGGCAGTGGTTCAAGCGCTGGAGTCTGATGCGCGTGCTCAGCCTCGCCAGCATCGGCAAAGCCCTCGGCGGCAAACTTTTTCCGAAACCGGAACAAGCCGATCTGCGGCAGAAAATGGCCGAACGCTGGGCAAAAAACGACAAACGTGCTTATCTCGCCAGCTTCGATGCGATTGTTGGCTGGGGCGTTCAGGAACGACTTTCCCGGGTGACCTGTCCAACGCTCGTCATCAGCGCCGACCGTGATTACACACCAGTGGCACTGAAAGAAACCTATGTAAGACTGCTGCCGAATGCGCGGCTGGTGGTGATTGCCGATTCGCGCCACGCCACCCCGCTCGATCAACCCGAACGCTTCAATCAAACGCTGCTGGAGTTCCTCGCCGCAGCCGATACTCAATCTCAGGATCACTGACCCATGCTGAAAAAACTCGCCCTCGCCGCTGGTACTGTGCTGTTTGCCGCCAACCTGATGGCAGCCACGCCGGTCAAAGCACCGCACGTGCTGCTGGACACCACCAACGGCCAGATCGAAATCGAACTGGATCCGGTCAAGGCGCCAATCAGCACCAAGAACTTTCTCGATTACGTCAACAGCGGCTTCTACAACAACACGATTTTCCACCGCGTGATCCCGGGCTTTATGGTTCAGGGCGGCGGTTTCACTCAACAGATGCAGCAAAAAGAAACCAAGGCGCCGATCAAGAACGAGCACAAAAACGGTCTGGCTAACGTTCGTGGCACCTTGTCCATGGCTCGCACTTCCGTACCTGATTCGGCGACCAGCCAGTTCTTCATCAACGTCAAGGACAACGACTTCCTCGACCAAGGCGACGGCTACGCTGTATTCGGCAAAGTGGTCAAAGGCATGGACGTGGTCGACATCATCGTCAACTCGCCGACCACCACCAAAAGCGGCATGAAAGACGTACCTGCCGACCCTGTATTCATCAAGTCGGCCAAAGTCATCGACTAAGCTGTACAGGGCGTATCGAGCGGCGTGAGTTCAACCTCACGCCGCTCACACCGATAAAAGGAGAGCCCGTACTCCGGGCGGTTATCTGATGCTCTATCGCCGTTTCGAACAACTGATCGACATATTCCGTGAAGCCCCGACGGCGTCTCCGCCGGACCGCGTTCTCCCCTTCTACACCTATTACCTCAAGCAGGTCTGGCCGAGTTTTGCCGCCCTGCTCGTCGTTGGCCTGTTCGCCGCATTGATCGAAGTGGCACTGTTCAGTTACCTGAGCCGTATCATCGACCTGGCCCAAGGCACACCCAACCCGAATTTCTTCAGCGACCACGCCCTCGAACTGACGTGGATGCTGGTGGTTGCCCTCGTCCTGCGGCCGATTTTCTTCGGCCTGCACGACTTGCTGGTGCATCAGACGTTAAGCCCCGGCATGACCAGCATGATCCGCTGGCAGAACCACAGCTACGTGCTCAAACAGAGCCTGAATTTCTTCCAGAACGACTTTGCCGGGCGCATCGCCCAGCGCATCATGCAGACCGGCAACTCGCTGCGTGATTCGGCGGTGCAAGCGGTCGATGCGCTGTGGCACGTGGTGATCTATGCGATCAGTTCGCTGGTGTTGTTCGCCGAAGCCGACTGGCGCCTGATGATCCCGCTGTTGACGTGGATCGTCGCCTACATCGGCGCGCTGTATTACTTCGTACCGCGCGTGAAAGAGCGCTCGGTGGAAGCCTCCGACGCGCGCTCGAAACTGATGGGCCGCATCGTCGACGGCTACACCAACATCGCCACGCTGAAGCTGTTCGCCCACACCAACTTCGAACAGCACTACGCCAAGGAAGCCATCGAAGAACAGACCGTCAAAGCACAAATGGCCGGCCGCGTCGTCACCAGCATGGACGTGGTAATCACTGCCATGAACGGCTTGCTGATCGTCGGCACCACGGCGTTGGCGCTGTGGTTGTGGACGCAGTCGCTGATCACTGTCGGTGCGATTGCCTTGGCCACCGGCCTGGTGATCCGCATCGTCAACATGTCCGGCTGGATCATGTGGGTGGTCACCGGCATTTTCGAAAACATCGGCATGGTTCAGGACGGGCTGCGCACCATCTCGCAACCGGTCAGCGTCACCGATCACGAGCAGGCCAAACCGCTGGACGTGGCCCGTGGCGAAGTGCGTTTCGAGCACGTGGATTTTCACTACGGCAAAAAGCGCGGGATCATCGGCGACCTCAACCTGAACATCAAACCGGGCGAGAAAATCGGCTTGATCGGGCCGTCTGGTGCCGGCAAATCAACGCTGGTCAACCTGTTGCTGCGCCTGTACGACGTCGAAGGCGGACGCATTCTGATCGACGGCCAGAACATCGCCGAAGTCGGTCAGGAAAGCCTGCGTGCGCGGATCGGCATGATCACCCAAGACACCTCGCTGCTGCACCGTTCGATCCGCGACAACTTGCTGTACGGCAAACCGGATGCTACCGACGCCGAGTTGTGGGATGCGGTGCACAAGGCGCGCGCCGATGAGTTCATTCCGCTGCTATCGGACGCTGAAGGTCGCACGGGTTTCGATGCGCATGTTGGTGAGCGCGGAGTGAAGTTGTCCGGTGGCCAGCGCCAGCGCATCGCTATTGCACGCGTGCTGCTCAAGGACGCGCCGATCCTGATCATGGACGAAGCCACCTCGGCGCTGGACTCGGAAGTCGAAGCGGCGATTCAGGAAAGCCTGGAAACCCTGATGCAGGGCAAAACCGTGATCGCGATTGCGCACCGACTCTCGACCATTGCGCGGATGGATCGGCTGGTGGTCCTGGAGAACGGCAAGATTGCCGAGAGCGGCACCCATGCTGAATTGCTGGCTCACCGTGGCTTGTATGCACGGTTGTGGGCGCATCAGACCGGGGGGTTTGTCGGCATCGATTGATCTCTCCCAAGATCGTTCCCACGCTCTGCGTGGGAACGCAGCCCGTGACGCTCCGCGTCACTGGACGCGGAGCGTCCCTTGAGGCATTCCCACGCAGAGCGTGGGAACGATCACCGCCACAGCCCGCCAACCACGGGTGCTGGCGGTTTTTTTGTGCTTGCTGGAAATCGGCAAAAAGCCTGCTGTACTCAGCCAAGGTTCCGGAACGGAGCCTGTCGTAAGTCTGCAAGGATGCACAACTCGATGCAGTCTCGATAGCAGGGCTATCAAGGACGCCTCTCATGTCTCTGTTCAAACGTTCAGTCACTGAGTTGTTGGGTACGTTCTGGTTGGTATTGGGTGGTTGCGGCAGCGCGGTGATCGCCGCGTCTTCACCCTTGGGAATCGGGGTGCTGGGGGTGGCCCTGGCGTTTGGTCTGACGGTGCTGACCATGGCGTTTGCCATCGGCCACATCAGCGGCTGTCACCTCAACCCCGCCGTGTCGGTCGGTCTGTTCGTCGGCGGCCGGTTTCCGGCCAAGGAGTTGCCCGCTTACATCATTGCCCAAGTGCTCGGCGCGATTCTCGCGGCGGCGCTGATCGCCCACATCGCCAGCGGCAAGGAGGGTTTCGACATCGCCGCTGGCCTGGCGTCCAACGGTTATGGTGAGCATTCACCGGGCAAGTACTCGATGGCGGCGGGGTTCGTCACTGAACTCGTGATGACCGCGATGTTTGTGATCATCATCCTCGGCGCCACCGATAGACGCGCACCGCCGGGACTGGCACCGATCGCCATAGGCTTGGGCCTGACGCTGATTCACCTGATCTCGATTCCGGTCACCAACACCTCGGTCAATCCGGCCCGCAGCACGGGACCGGCGCTGATGGTCGGCGGCTGGGCGATCGCGCAGTTGTGGATGTTCTGGGTCGCGCCGTTGATTGGCGCGGTGGTCGGTGGCGGGATCTATCGGTGGCTGGGCAAGGAAGAAACCTGAAGGCGTATGAAATCCCTTTGTGGGAGCGAGCCTGCTCGCGAAGACGTTGTGTCAGTAACGTATATGTCGACTGACACGACGCCTTCGCGAGCAGGCTCGCTCCCACAGGGATCTATGCCTGGCGGTAGGGCAACGCTGTTTTTGCTTCTTCGGCGTAGGCGAGAATGCCGGCGCGTTCCTGTTGCAGGAAGTCTTTTACCGCCGCTTTCAACCCCGGATGCCGCAGGTAATGCCAAGAGTGGGTGATCACCGGTTCAAACCCGCGAATCAGCTTGTGCTCGCCCTGAGCGCCAGCATCGAAACGCTGATAACCCTGCGCGATCGCATAATCCATCCCCTGATAAAAACAGGTTTCAAAGTGCAGCCGATCAAACTCGGCCAGACACCCCCAGTAGCGCCCGTAGAAACTGTCGCCACCGACCAGACTGAAGGCCATCGCCACCGGCCGTGAGCCCTGTTTTGCCAGCACCACGCGGATTGCCTCGGGCATGCGCTCGGCCAGCAGACTGAAAAACTCCCGCGTCAGATACGGCGTCTGGCGCCGCACCGCGTAGGTGTTGGCGTAACAGGCGTAGACAAAATCCCACCGCGCCTCGTCCAGCTCCCGCCCCTCCAGCCATTCAAACTCAAAGCCCTGCCCCGCCACCTGCTCGCGTTCCTTGCGCATCTGCTTGCGCTTGCGCGAACTGAGCACATCGAGGAAGTCCTGGAAGTCGCGATACCCGCGATTCTGCCAGTGATACTGACAGCCAATGCGTTGCAGCCAGCCCGGCTGTTCGGCCATCGCAGCATCGGTGAAAGCGTCGGTGAAATTGATGTGCGCGCTGGAAAGCCCTTCGATCTCCAGATAGCCCGGCAGGCTCTTGAGCAGTTCGAAACCGTCTTCGACATTGGCCGCCAACAAGCGCGGGCCGCTCACCGGACTGAATGGCACAGCCGTCAAAAGCTTCGGGTAGTAATCGATGCCGGCGCGGGCGCAGGCGTCGGCCCAGCCGTGATCGAACACGTACTCGCCGTAGGAATGCCACTTGCGATAACTGGGTAACGCGGCGATCAGACGATCGCCCTCGACGTGCAGCAAATGCTCCGGTTGCCAGCCGGTGTGGGGGCCAACGCTACCGCTGTCTTCCAGCGCACTGAGAAAGGCATGGCGCAGAAATGGCTGGCTTTCAGGCACCAGCGCATCCCAGCTTGCCGGGGCAATTTCCGACAGGTTTTGCAGGCGTTGCAACGGCATCAACAAGCTCTCCACAACAGGACTTCAGCGCCCGGCGAGTATCGCCGATTGCGCGGCATTGCACACCCGCAATCGGCCGACAGCGCTCTAGATCAATAGTTCAGGGCGAATCGATATCGTCATCAACCTGCCATCACTGTGCCACTGCTCTGTCATAAACCATCGCGATACTGGCGCCTGTTTTTAGAGCGCCGGGTTCTACCCGGACACTGTTTTCCGACGCTCGAATCGTCGGTTGTGCCCCGGATGGCTGTGCCATCCCCTCTCATCTTCGGAGATTGCTATGCGTCTTGCTTCCACGAAAACTGCGGCGGCCCTGTGCGGTGGCTTGTTGCTGGCCATGAGTATTCCGGCCAGTGCTGCAGTCGACGCCAAACTGCTCGACATGCTCAAGGCTAACGGTTCCATTTCCCAGGCGCAGTACATCGAACTGCAAACTGAACTGGCCAAGGATCAGAAGGCTCAGCAAATCGCGCAGCAGGCGCAGCAAGAGACCAACGAACAAGTCGCTGCTGTTGCGAAGAAAACCAACGAACAAAGCGTCTTCGACCAGAAACTGGCCTGGGCGGCCAAGACCCAGTTCAAGGGTGATGTGCGTATCCGCCAGGAAACCATCAAGATCGACGGCGAGCCGAACAACGGCGGCCGCGACAAGGATCGTCAGCGCATCCGTGCCCGTCTGGGTGCCTACACCGAGATCAACCCGCAGGTTGACACCGGCATCCGCATTGCCACCGGCGGCGGCGATGACGCCCGTTCGACCAACCAGGACCAGGACAACTACTTCGACAAGAAGCAGATCTGGCTCGACCTGGGTTACATCGACTACCACCCGGATCAGATCAAGAACCTGCACATCATCGGCGGCAAGATGCTTCAGCCGTGGGTCAGCATGGGCGACGTGATCTGGGATAGCGACATCAACCCGGAAGGTCTGGCCGTTACCTACAAATACCCGTTGGGCAGCAGCGCCGAACTGTTCGGCAGCCTGGGTAACTACAACCTCAAGGACAACGTTGACGGCGATGGCGTGCAATTCCGTCACGACCTGCGTCTGACCGCTGGCCAGTTGGGTAGCCGCTTCAACATCAGCGACAACCTGAAAGTCACCTTGGGCGGCAGCGTCTACGCCTACCAGAACGACGAAGACAGCCGCTGCACCGGTACTTCCACACCGTGCGCGCTGGCGGTCAACGGCAACTCGGCCAACAACGAATTCCGTCTGTATGAAGGGTTCAGCCAGGTCGACATCGGCGGTCTGCCGATGCCACTGTCGTTCTACGGTCAGTACGTGAAGAACAACGATGCCGTGACCGATCAGGACACCGCGTGGCTGCTCGGTGCCAAGTCGAAAGTCTTCGGTCTGAACCTCGATTACAACTATCGTGACGTGCAGCGTAATGCCGTGGTTGGCGCCTTCACCGACTCCGACTTCGCCAACGGCACCACCGGTTCCCGTGGGCACAAGTTCAAGGTCGGTTATGACATCGACAAGAACTTCGCCATTGGCGCCACGTACTTCCTGACCAAGGCCGACTTCGCCAGCCGTACCCAGCGTGACGCTGACGCCAACACCCTGCAGCTGGATGCGGAAGCCAAGTTCTAAAAACAGCAATTGCAAGCTTCGAGCCTCAAGCTGCAAGTCAAAGCATTACTTGCAGCTTGAGACTTGGCGCTTGCAGCTGACTCTCTTATAGCCCGGTGCGGGCGGGACGATCCCCATCATCCGTTCGTTTCACCCGCACTGGGTTATTTCTGCAGGATGCAAAAACCCCCTGTAGGAGCTGCCGAAGGCTCGGGCCGCGATCGGACGATCTTTTGATCTTGATCCTGAAAACAAGATCAAAAGATCGCAGCCTCGTTTCACTCGACAGCTCCTACAGGGGGTTATCTTTTCGTCGTTGCTCGGCCAGGCGTTCGGCCAGGTCATCGATGCCTTCTACCGGTTGCTCCGGCAGCGCCTTCAAGGTGGCTTGCATCAAACGCATCTGGCGAATGAAACGCCGGCAGTTCGGGCAAAACATCAGGTGATGACGCACCATCCACTTTTCCCGAAAGCTCAACTGGCCATCGAGATAATCGCTGGATCGTGCCACTTGCTCCTTGCAGGTCAACATTCTCCTGTCTCCTCAAAATGTTCTACGGTCGCGAAGACCTTCAAACGTGCCCGATGCAGCAGCACGCGGACATTGGAGAGTGAGATCTCCAGAAGATTACAGATTTCCTCCAGCTCCAGCCCCTGCCGTTCGCGCAACAGCAAAACGCTGCTTTGCAGCTCCGACAGATTCAACAAGGTGTGCTCAAGACAGTCGCGCAATTCGCTTTCGGTCAGCAGCGCTTCCGGTGTGTCCTGGTGCCAGGCGAACGGGGCGACCAGCCAATGGCCGTCACCGGGAGAAAAACGGTCGTCGTCGATCGTGCCATGGGGCGATGGCAGATCATCCATCAACACTTCGCGGCGATTCTGTTTATAGCGACTTTTCGCTGAGTTGGCGGTGATGGTCAGAAGCCAGGTCTTGAGACTGGAGCGACCTTCGAAGCTGCCGATGTGGCGCACTACGGACAGCCATGCGTCCTGCACCACTTCTTCGACATGGCGCTGCCCGACAATCGCATACGCCACCGCGCGCATGGCGCTCTGATACGTCGTCACCAGTTCCTTGAAAGCCTGTTGCTCACCGGCCAGCAGGCGCGCAAGCAGTTGGGTGTCGTTAGCCGCCATCCAAAAATTTCCTTGTGCCGATTCCGAAAATGACGACGGCAGGTCCTCACCTGCCGCCATTTCCGAAAAATTACAGCGTTTGAGCCGATTCGGATGTAGGAAAAGTCGGCGCGATTAAGAGGAAATTAAACCTCTTTTCAACGCTTGCGCAGAATGACGCTGCCGATCGAATAGCCTGCACCGAACGAACTCAAGACAGCCAGCGAACCGGCAGCCAGATCGTCCTGATATTTGTGGAAAGCAATCACCGAACCTGCGGAGCTGGTGTTGGCGTAGGTGTCGAGAATCACCGGCGCTTCTTCTTCGGTGGCCTCACGGCCCAACAGTTTGCGCACAATCAGGTGGTTCATGCTGAGGTTGGCCTGGTGCAGCCAGAAGCGCTTCACGTCGCCGACGTTGAGCTTGTTCTCTTCCAAGTGCTCGCCGATCAGCTCGGCAACCATCGGGCAGACATCCTTGAACACCTTGCGGCCTTCCTGCACGAACAGCTTGTCGCGGGCGCCGATGCCCTCTTCCGCTGCGCGGTTGAGGAAGCCGAAGTTGTTGCGGATGTTGTTGGAGAACTTGGTCAGCAGTTTGGTGCTGACCACGTCGAACTGGTGCTTGGACGTCGCGGTGTCAGCGCGTTCAATGACCACTGCAGTCGCAGCATCGCCGAAGATGAAGTGGCTGTCGCGGTCACGGAAGTTCAGGTGACCGGTGCAGACTTCCGGGTTGACCATCAGGATCGCCCGGGCCTGGCCCAGTTGCACACTGTTGGCCGCCGCCTGAATGCCGAAGGTCGCCGAGGAGCAAGCCACGTTCATGTCGAAACCGAAGCCTTGAATGCCCAGCGCTTCCTGAACTTCGATGGCGATGGCCGGGTAGGCACGTTGCAGGTTGGAGCAGGCGACGATCACGCCGTCGATGTCAGCGGCGGTTTTGCCGGCGCGTTGCAGGGCTTGCTCGGCTGCGCCGATGGCCATCTGGCAGAGCACCGACCATTCGTCGTTGGAACGCTCCGGCAAGCGCGGAGCCATACGTTGTGGATCGAGGATACCGTCCTTGTCCATGACAAAGCGGCTCTTGATGCCGGAAGCCTTTTCGATAAACGCAGCGCTGGATTCGGTCAGGGCCTGGACTTCGCCGCTGGCAATGGTCTCGGCGTTGTCGGCGTTGAACTGGGCGACGTAGGTATTGAAAGACTGCACCAGCTCTTCGTTGGAGATGCTGTTGGCCGGGGTGTACAGGCCGGTGCCGCTGATGACGACGTTATGCATGGTCGTTTCTCTAATCTGTTCAGGCAGAAAGTGCTGGAACCGTCGTACCAACACACAAAGGGTCTATTCCCATCCGGGGGACGCAAACCTGGCATCGCTTTATTCCGTCTCGCACCACGGCCGAAGGCTCTGGGTCGCGAAACCGGCGTTTATGGTCGCGAAGTTTGCCATAAACGCGGACTTTTGGCGCCTTTCTCAAGCACAACCCAAATCCCAATGTGGGAGCGAGCCTGCTCGCGAAGGGGGAGTGTCAGTCACCAGATTCTTGTTTGACACACCGCTTTCGCGAGCAGGCTCGCTCCCACAGGGGATGGCGTGCGGCTCAAGGTCAGGGTTCGACCTGGCTCCACTGTTTGTTCAGGCGTTTGTCGGAGATCGGGACCTTGGTGCCCAGTTGCTGGGCGAACAGTGAGACCCGGTATTCCTCCAGCCACCAGCGGTACAGCTCAAGTTGCGGGTCGCGTTTGCCTTCCTGCGCATGTTTCGCTGCGCGGGTCTGGTATTGCGCCCAGAGGCCGGCAAGTTCACCGCTCCAGACGCGATCCTTCTGCACCTGCGCACCGAGTTTCTCGAAACGCTGCTCGACCGCTTTCAGGTAACGCGGCAACTCCTTGAGCCACTGCATCGGCGTCTCGCGGACAAACCCCGGGTAAACCAGATTATTGATCTGCTGCTTGATGTCATTCAGCGCCACGGCTTGCGCCAGATCGATCTTGCCCTTGAAGCGTTTTTGCAGACCGTGCCAGAGCTTGAGAATCTCCAGCGTCAACCGGGCCACGCGCTCGGCGTGCTCGGTCCAGTTGCCGCGTTTGCGCTCGGCCAATGCCGCCAACCCGGCGCCATCTCGGGGCAACGGGTCTTCGCCTTCGAGAATGCAGCTGTCGAGGCTGGCCAGCAGAATGTCTTCAACCAGCGCATCAACCCGGCCCAGCTCGCGATAGAGCAGGCCCAATTCAGTCTGCCCCGGCAACTTGCCGCGCAGAAATTTGGCCGGCTCCGCAAGTTGCTGCATCAACAACCGCTGCAAGGCGCGACGATGCTGAAACTCGGCTTCGGCCGGGGTCGAGAAGCGCCCTTCCTTGACCGTGCCGCCCTCTTCGACCAGCGCCGGATACACCGTCATCGATAGCCCGGCGATCTTCTGTTGAGTCTTTTCAGCCACCGGCGCGAAGACTTTCGCCTCCACCGGTTGCTGGCTTTTCGCGCTCTGCGGCACCGCCAACGCGGCCTGACTGGCTTCGGCAAACCGCGCGGTCAATTCGGCCAGATCGCGACCTTCACCGAGGAACTTGCCCTGGCCGTCGACGATTTCCAGGTTCATCCGCAGATGCCCCTCGACGCCTTGCTCAGCTTCGGCCCACGCCTCGTCGCTGACCCGCGCGCCAGTCATGCGCAGCAGTTCGCGACCGAGCGCTTGCGGCAACGAACCCTCGGCAAAGGTCATGCGCTGCAAGGCAGCCTTGATGAAGTCCGGCACCGGCACAAAATTCTTGCGCAGCGCTTTCGGCAGGTTGCGCACAAGGGCGATGCACTTGGCCTCGATCATCCCCGGCACCAGCCACTCCAAGCGCTCCGGCGGCAGCATCGGCAACAGCGGTGCCGGCACGCGCAGGGTCACGCCGTCACGCGGGTGATTGGGCTCGAAGTGGTAGGTCAGCGCCAGTTCAAGATCGCCGATGTGCAGCGTGTCCGGGTAATCGCGCGCGGTGACTTCACTGGCCTCGCGGGCCAGCACGTCTTCTTCGCGCATGATCAATAGTTGCGGGTTCTTCTGGCTGTTGATGCGGTACCAACTGTCGAAGGTCGCGGTCTGGTGAATCTCCGCCGGCAACCGCGCATCGTAGAACGCGTACAAGGTTTCTTCGTCGGCGAGAATATCGCGACGCCGGGCCTTGGCCTCCAGTTCGTCGAGCTGTTCCAGCAGTTGCTGGTTGGCCGTCAGGCACTTGGCTCTGGACTGAATCTCGCCACGCACCAGACCTTCGCGGATAAACAGCTCACGGGAAACCACTGGATCGACCGGGCCGTAATGCACCGGGCGGCGGCCGACCACGATCAGCCCGAACAAGGTGATCTGTTCGAACGCCACGACCTGGCCGCGCTTCTTCTCCCAGTGCGGTTCGAAATGGTTTTTCTTGATCAGATGTCCGGCCAGCGGCTCGATCCAGTCGGCATCGATCTTGGCGACCATGCGCGCGTAGAGCTTGGTGGTTTCCACCAGTTCGGCGGTCATCAGCCATTGCGGACGCTTCTTGCCAATGCCCGACGACGGATGAATCCAGAAACGCCGCTGACGCGCGCCGAGGTAATCACCGTCCTCGGTTTTCTGACCGATCTGGCTGAGCAGACCGACCAGCACCGCTTTGTGCAGTTTCGGATAATCCGCCGGCTCTTTATTCAGGCTCAACTGCATGTCGCGGCAGATCAGGCTCAACTGGCGATGGGAATCGCGCCACTCGCGCAGGCGCAGATAGTTGAGGAAGTTCTTGCGGCACCAGTTGCGCAATGGGCTCGCGGTCAGCGCTTGGCGTTGCTCTTCAAAGCCACGCCACAGATTTACCAAACCGGCGAAATCCGAATCGACATCCTTCCACTGTGCGTGTGCCTGATCGGCCGCTTGCTGACGCTCCGGCGGACGCTCGCGCGGGTCTTGAATCGACATCGCACTGGCAACGATCAGCACTTCCTGCAGGCTGCCGAGCTTGGCCGCTTCAAGCAGCATGCGGCCCATGCGCGGGTCGACCGGCAGGCGCGCAAGTTGACGACCGAGCGGGGTCAGCTGACTGTTGCGATCCACCGCCGAGAGTTCTTGCAGCAGGTTGAAACCGTCGCTGATCGCCTTGCCATCCGGCGGCTCGATGAACGGGAATGCGGTGATCTCGCCGAGACGCAGATGCAGCATCTGCAAGATTACGGCGGCGAGGTTGGTGCGCAGAATCTCCGGATCGGTGAATTCCGGGCGCCCATTAAAATCTTCTTCGCTGTACAAGCGAATGCAGATACCCGGCTCGACCCGGCCGCAACGGCCCTTACGCTGGTTGGCGCTGGCCTGGGAAATCGCCTCGATCGGCAGACGCTGCACCTTGGCGCGATAGCTGTAACGGCTGATGCGCGCGGTGCCGCTGTCGATCACATAACGGATGCCCGGCACGGTCAGCGAGGTCTCGGCGACGTTGGTTGCCAGCACCACGCGACGGCCCGGGTGCGACTGGAAAATCCGCTGCTGTTCGGCCGGCGACAAGCGCGCGTACAACGGCAGAATTTCAGTGTGCTTGAGTTGCGCCTTGCGCAGCATGTCGGCGGCGTCACGAATCTCGCGCTCGCCAGGCAAGAACACCAGCACATCACCAGGGCTACGACGCTCGCTGCGTTCGTAAGCGGCGATTTCATCGAGGGTCGCGAGGATCGCCTGATCCACCGTCAGGTCATCTTCGACGCGGTTGCCCTCTTCGTCCTGCTCCAGCGTCAACGGGCGATACCAGGTGTCTACCGGGAAGGTACGACCCGAGACTTCAACAATCGGCGCATCATCGAAATGCTTGGAGAAACGCTCCAGATCGATGGTCGCCGAGGTGATGATGACTTTCAGATCCGGACGACGTGGCAGCAGGGTTTTCAGGTAACCGAGGAGGAAATCGATGTTGAGACTACGCTCGTGGGCTTCGTCGACGATGATCGTGTCGTAGCGTTCGAGGTAGCGATCATTCTGGGTTTCCGCGAGCAGGATGCCGTCGGTCATCAGTTTGATCAGGGTGTTGGAATCGCTCTGATCTTCGAAACGCACCTGATAGCCGACCAGCGCACCGAGCGGCGTGCCAAGCTCTTCGGCGACGCGGCTGGCGACGCTGCGTGCAGCGATTCGACGTGGCTGGGTGTGGCCGATCAGACCGTGCTGACCGCGACCGATTTCCAGACAGATTTTCGGCAACTGGGTGGTTTTGCCCGAGCCGGTTTCGCCGGCGATGATCAGCACTTGATGCTTTTCCAGCGCCTTCTTGATCTCGTCGCGCTTGGCGGCGATCGGCAGGCTGTCGTCGTAACGAATCACCGGCAGGCTGGCCTTGCGCGCCAGCACCTGATCACAGGACGCCTGCATGCGCGTCACCCACTGGGCCAGTTTGGCCTCGTCGGGTTTCTTGCGCAGCTCAAGCAACTGCCGCCGCAGCCGGTGACGGTCGGCGAGCATGGCGTGATCGAGGTTCTTCAGCAGTTTGTCGATGGAGGGCGATTCGTCGGTCATCGGGTAGGCAATTCGGTCGTCTATTTATGCAGGGGGCGGATTGTCGCAGATTTGGCGGATTTGTGGCGTGTCAGGGGGATTGCGGCCCTCACCCTAGCCCTCTCCCGGAGGGAGAGGGGACCGATCGAGTCAACTTTGCCAGCTTCGCCGACCTGAACGTGCATCACCGAATCCATAATCGCCTGGGTCTCTCAGGTCGGCGTTTGACGCAAGACACCTCGGTCGGCCCCCTCTCCCTCCGGGAGAGGGCTGGGGTGAGGGTGTTTTTTTAAAAGAGCTACTCGTTATCGAGGCCTTTACGCCGATAAGGAAAGACATCAATGACTTTCCCCGCCCGAATCGCCTCCTGCAAACTCTTCCAGTAATCAGCGTTGTACAACTCGCCATGCAACTGATCGAACAACTTGCGCTGCCCGGAATCGGCAAACAGGAACGGTGGAAACTCCTCGGGAAACACATCCAGCGGCCCGATCGAATACCACGGTTCAGAGGCCATTTCGTCCTCAGGCGTGCGCGGCGCAGGGATGTGGCGAAAGTTGGCTTCGGTCAGGAAACAAATTTCATCATAGTCATAAAACACCACCCGCCCATGCCGGGTGACGCCGAAGTTCTTCAACAACATGTCACCGGGAAAGATGTTCGCCGCCGCCAGTTGCTTGATCGCCAGGCCGTAATCCTCCAGCGCCTCACGCACCTGTGCATCGTTGGCGTTTTCCAGATACAGGTTGAGCGGGGTCATTCGCCGCTCGGTCCAGCAGTGACGGATCAGCACCGTCTCGCCTTCCACCGACACCGTTGATGGTGCTACCTCCAACAGCTCTGCCAGACACGCCGGATCGAACTTGCTCAACGGAAAACGGAAGTCGGCGAACTCCTGGGTATCGGCCATACGCCCTACCCGGTCGACACTTTTTACCAGCCGATACTTCTCGATCACCGTGGCGCGGTCGACGTTTTTCGACGGCGAAAAACGGTCCTTGATGATTTTGAACACGGTGTTGAAACCCGGCAGGGTGAACACGCTCATGACCATGCCACGCACACCCGGGGCCATGATGAACTGGTCATCGGTATTGGCCAGATGGTTGATCAGTGCGCGGTAGAACTCGGACTTGCCGTGCTTGTAGAAACCGATCGAGGTGTACAGCTCGGCGATGTGCTTGCCCGGCAAGATGCGCCGCAGGAAACCGATGAATTCCGCCGGCACCGGCACGTCGACCATGAAATACGAACGGGTGAACGAGAAGATGATCGACACATCGGCTTCGTCGGTAATCAGCGCGTCGATCTGAATCCCGCGCCCTTCGCGGTGCAGCAGCGGAATCACCAGCGGCCATTGCTCGTCGCGGGTGTAGATGCGTCCGACCAGGTACGCGCCCTTGTTGCGGTACAACACCGAGGAAAACAGCTCGACGCTGAGCTCAGGATCCTTGCACACCCAGTCCGGCAGATTCTCGCGCAGTTGCGCTTCGAGCCGGAGCAAGTCACCCGGCAAATCGGCGTAATCCTCGCTGAAACGGTAGTCGGCAAAAATGCTCGCGAGCATCCCCGACAGTTGTCCCTGCGGCTTGTATGTGCGGGTTTGTGCAGCGCGGGCGCGGCGCAGGCTCGGGCGCGTGGTGTGGATGAACATGCAGCCGTCGCTGATCAGGTCGTGGCTGAACAGCCCGCAGAAAATCGAGTTGTACCAGGTCTCGGACAGCTCATCGTCGAAGCGCAGGTCGATGACGCTGATGTAGGCGCTTTTCACCAACGGCCAGCAACTGACATTCATCAGCGTTTCATCGTCGAAGTACTCGCGCAGGCGGGCGATGGTTTCGCCGACCTTTTCTTCATAGAGATTGATCCGCGCCGCCGACGCCGTTTGCGTCTCCTGCCAGCGTGCCTGCTCAAAACGCTCGCGGGCGCCGTCGGTGATCCGCCGGAAATGCTCGCGATAATCGTCGAAGCCATCGAGGATCATGCGGGCGATGTCGGTGGCTGGCCATTGCTGCGGCATAGATAAGACCTCGGCGTGCGTTTGGAAATCTGTGCCTGAGCTTAGCTACGGATGTGCGCACAGGTGAAGTGCAATTTCTGCCAAATCTGCGCCGGGGTTGTACGCCAACGCCGTTTCTGCAAAGTTTTTTTAATCGACCGTTCGGTCAGTTAAGCGCCTGAGCGGTGCGGCCTCTCTTCCTGCGCCAGCCCGCGAATTCTCTGGGCTTCGCATCCAATAGCGAATACACGCGTCTAGGCCGTGGCTTTGCTGCAAATTCACGCACCCTCGGAGACGACGCCAGATTGGTCTTACCAAAATAATGGCACTTTGATATACAGCCCGCCATTACCCGCCTCATAACAAGATCCTCGCTGACGAGGACGACCTCCCCCCCTCAAAGATCAAGGAGCACACTGATGTCTATCCGGAATCTGCGCATAGGTTTGCGCGCCAGTTTGAGCTTTGCCGTTTTGGCCAGTCTGCTGGTGGTGGTCGGCCTGTTCGGTCTGGGCCAAATGAAAACCCTGCGCGAAAGTGCGGCAGTGATCGAAGAATCGTGGATGCCCAGCATCGAGAGCATTCATGACGCGGCGGCGAATATCGCCAGCATCCGCCTCGAATCCTTGCGTCTGATCGCAGTCACCCAACCCGCGGTGCGCGACAGAAGCAAAGGCATTCTCAAGGCGCAACGCGATGAGTTGCTCAAGCGCCTCAACGATCACAAAGCCTTGATCGCCAGTGATCAGGAACAAGCGATGCTCGACGGCTTGAACGCGGCCGTCGGCAAATACCTGAGCATTCTCGATCAGATTGTCAGCCAGATTGACGCGGGGCAGAACGAGCAGGCTGCCACGCGTTTGAGCAATGAACTGGCACCGCAGGGCACTGTGCTCGACAAGACGCTAGAGCAGATGATCACCCTCAACCAACAAGGTGCGGATGCCGCAGCCGAAGCCGCTGCGGCGATGTATCAGCAGGCTCTGTGGATCGTCGCGTCGATCATCGTGGTCGCCCTGCTTGCCACCTTGCTATTGGCCTGGTTGCTGACCCGCAGCATCACCACGCCGATCAATCAGGCACTGGATGTGGCACGACGCATTGCCGCCGGCGACCTCAGCGGCCAGATCGTCAGCACCGGTAAAGATGAGGCTGCGCATCTGCTGGATGCGTTGGCCGAGATGCAGGGCAATCTGCGCTCGACCATTCGCGGTATCAGCGAGTCGGCGCAGCAATTGGCTTCCGCGGCCGAGGAAATGAGTTCGGTGATGGAGCAAAGCACCCGCGGCCTGCAACAGCAGAACGATCAGATCGAACAAGCCGCCACCGCGGTCACCGAGATGAGCACGGCTGTGGACGAAGTCGCTGCCAACGCGGTGTCCAGCGCCGAGGCATCTGCTGCGTCGAACGAGGACAGCAAGCACGGCCATGTACAGGTCAGCGAAACCATCAGTTCGATTCAGGAGCTGGTCGATGCAGTACTCGGTGCTTCTGAACAAGCCGAGGGCCTGGCCACTCAGGCGCAGGACATCAGCAAAGTGCTGGAGGTGATTCGCGGGATTGCCGGGCAGACCAATCTGTTGGCGCTCAATGCGGCGATCGAAGCGGCACGCGCCGGTGAAGCCGGGCGCGGTTTTGCCGTGGTCGCCGATGAAGTGCGTTCGCTCGCACAACGCACGCAGAATTCCACCGAAGAAATCGAGCTGATGATCAGCAGCATCCAGCAAGGCACCGGGGCAACTGTTGGCGCGTTGCAGAGCAGTGCCGAGCAGGCTGGCCAGACGTTGCGCCGAGCCAACAGCGCGGGCCAGGCGCTGGAGAAAATCACCGCGTCGATCTCGCAGATCAACCAACGCAATCTGGTGATCGCCAGCGCGGCCGAGCAACAGGCTTTGGTGGCGCGTGAGGTCGATCAGAATCTGGTGACCATCCGTGACCTCTCGACCCAAACCGCCGCAGGGGCGACGCAGACCTCGGCCGCGAGTCAGGAATTGTCGCGTCTGGCGGTCGATCTCAACGGCCTGGTCACACGCTTTGTGATCTGAGCAAAAAGTTGAATGCCCGAATAGCGGTTGCCATCGTCAGGGCGCTCGGCAACACTCTCGTCCCGATCAAGGAAGGAGACCCGCCGTGAGCCCTGTCGATATTTTCCGTATGTTGTCGCTGGCGGCCATCTGGGGCGCGAGTTTTCTGTTCATGCGCATTATCGCGCCAGCGATCGGCACGATTCCGACCGGGTTCTTTCGCGTATCGATTGCGGCCGTTGGCCTGCTGGTGATCCTCGGGCTGATGCGCGTGCGCTGGGATTTCAAAGGCAAACTGAAAACCGTGATGCTGCTGGGCGTGATCAACTCGGGGATTCCGGCAACGCTGTATTCGGTCGCCGCTCAGGTACTGCCAGCCGGCTATTCGGCGATTTTCAACGCCACCACGCCGCTGATGGGCGTGCTGATTGGCGGGTTGTTCTTCAGTGAAAAACTCACCGCAGCCAAACTGGGCGGGGTGTTCCTCGGTCTGTTAGGCGTTGGCGTGCTGACCCGCTCCGGTCCCGTGGCATTTGACATGCAACTGTTGCTGGGCGCCCTCGCCTGCCTGCTCGCGACCACTTGCTACGGCTTTGCCGGTTTCCTCGCGCGGCGCTGGCTGGATCAGGCCGGTGGACTGGACAGCCGATTGTCGGCACTGGGCAGCATGCTCGGCGCAACGTTGTTCCTGTTGCCGCTGTTCGGCTACAGCGTGATCACCGCGCCGCCGGTCAGTTGGGGTGGCTGGAATGTCTGGCTGTCGCTGTTGGGCCTGGGCCTCGGTTGCACGGCATTCGCCTACATCATCTACTTCCGCCTGCTCAGTTCGATCGGGCCGGTGAAATCGATGACCGTGACCTTCATGATTCCGCCGTTCGGGGTGTTGTGGGGGGCGCTGTTGCTGGATGAGCCGTTATCGATGGCGCACATTTTTGGCGGGGTATTGATTGCGCTGGCGTTGTGGTTGGTGTTGAAGCCGGCGGTGGTGAAACCTTCGCAGGTGACAGCCCGCTAGATTCATGGCGTTGGGCGTCCGTATTCGCGAGCAAGTCGAATCGTCGCACCGTCGCTCCCACATTGAAATGCATTCCAATGTGGGAGCGAGCCTGCTCGCGAAGGCGGCGGGACAAGCGCCGCCAATCTATCTATTAACTGGTTTTACGAAACACAAACGCCAGCCCAACGATGATCAACAGCATTCCCAGCAAACTCAACGCCGCCAGGCGATTGCCGAAAATCAGGTAATCCATCACCGCCGTCACCGCCGGCACCAGATAGAACAAACTGGTGACATTCACCAGATTGCCCCGCGCGATCAGCCGATACAGCAACAACGTCGCCAGCACCGACACCACCAGCCCCATCCACAACACCGGCACGATAAAACCTGTGCTGTGTTCAAAGTGGAATGGCTGAAACGGCACGAAAATCCCGCACAACAACAGCCCGGCCAGATATTGCACCGGCAGTGTACCGAGGGGATTGTCGGTGATGCGTTTCTGCATGATAGAGCCCAGCGTCATGCTCGCCAGCGCCAGCAGACCAAACAGCATCCCCGCCCATGACATCCCGGCCAGACCGATGCCCTGGTAAACAACCATGATCAGACCAGCCAGCCCCAGCGCCAGCCCGAACATCCGGCTCGCGGAGCGCTGCCGCTCCATCAACACCACGGTGAGAATCGGCTGCACACCCATGATGGTCGCCATCACCCCCGGGGTGACTTTGGTGTCGAGCGCCAGCAGATAGAAAATCTGGTAGGCCCCCAACAACACTACGCCCGTGGCAATCGCAAACAACATCGGCCGGCCGCCCTTGGGCAACTTCAACTTGAGCAACGGCGCCAGCAGCACCAGCCCGCACAAGGCAATCACAAAGCGAATCAGCAAAAAGGCAAACGGTGATGCGTGGGCCAGCCCCCATTTGGAGAAGATCGCCCCGCTGCTCCACAGCAGAACGAACAGGCTCGTGGACGTCGCCGCGAGCGCGGATTTTTTCGAAAGGACAAACATGAATACCACCTGTAGTCAGGCAAGAAGCCAACTCAGCCGAAGCTGAAATTCAGTAGGTTTTTCTGGCGGGCGCAGGGGTCAGCAGAAACTGCCGATCAGCCCGAAACGCCAACGCCCGGCGGTGATACGACTGCGCACACCGGCGTGCTACTGACAGGTGGAGGGTAATGACTGATCTGCTGGGGCTGCTGATTCCCGCACGGCACGACGCCAGCGTTGACCGCTGAATCGACTACCGCGTTGATAAGGGATGCAGGCATTGGCGCAGATCTTTTTTGAGGGGTTGGAGGGTGAGCCGTACGGCTCACGAGCGCCGACTATAACCAGCGGGCGACATGGATTGCAATGATTTGGACAAAGGGCCAGTAGCGACGGATACATGGGAGCTGAATAGGCTGTTGAGCAACGGCTACACCTATCGATGGGGAGACATGGAATGCTCGAAATCATATGCCAAGGGAACGGAGTTATCTGCGCTATCAGTTGTGTCGGTCAGAGGCGAGAAAGGCGGCTAGTATCACCACCAAGAAAATGCTTTTTCATGAGGGAGCAGACTTTTCGAAAGTACGCTTCGAAGCCATCGATGCTCAGGCAATGAGTGCTTTTGAGCTTTGGGATAACCCGCATTTTTCCTGGGGAGATGTCGTCACCTGGAAGACCCGAGAACCCTTGTCTCTGGATGTCGCGATCTGGTTTGAACAAGAGCTCTGCGGGCTGTGTTTTGTCATTCCAAACAATAGCCGTCAGCGAATTCGAATCGTGCGACTAGAGGGAAGGCCAGGGGAAGCGCATCCACTTAAAAACCGTATCGCGGCGTTGGCGATGCTGGCCATTGACGAATTTGCCCAAATTATTGGCAGCAGATTGATTGAAGTTCAGGAGCCCATGCAAGGAGCCATTCCGAAATATAGACAGCTCGGCTTCACATTTGATTTGGATGGCCGGCTTGTGCTCGCAGTGGAGGGTAAAGTATTGTGAAAACTGTTCAATTAATGATCAGCGAGGGCAAAAAAATGCGTAAGGTTGTTAAACGAGCCCCCTCGAAAAAGGGATCACGCAAAGCCGATGAAAAGCTGGGGGATTTAGTGTTATCCACCAACCAGCAACGATTTCTGCAGGTTCTTGTCGATGGCATTGACGTAGATGAACCCAACGTTCTCGCTGGACGGCGCTGATTCGCAGGCAATAAAAAACCGCTCACAAGGAGCGGTTTTTATTACACATCCAGCCTCAACCAAACAGCCAATACCCCAACAACGTCAACACCACCACTGCCAGCACCGGCCGCATCACGCGGTAGGCCTTCGGATGACGGCGTTTCCACTGTTTGACCACGCCGCTGAATTTGTCGCTGAAGCTCTTGCTCCAGGCGTAGGCCTGATTGATCCCGCCGACGCGTTCGTCGTCGAGGTTCTGCGGTGCGGTGGCACGGCCGAGCCAGGCGCTGATCGAGCGGTTGATGCGGGTCATGAGGCGGTTGCTCAGCGGACGCTCGACGTCGCAGAACAGGATCACGCGGGTTTGGTCGGTTTCGTTCTTGACCCAGTGCACGTAGGTTTCGTCGAACATCACGTCTTCGCCGTCACGCCAGGCGTACACCTGACCATCGACGAAAATCCGGCAATCGTCGGAGTTCGGCGTCGACAAGCCGAGGTGATAACGCAGCGAGCCGGCGAACGGATCGCGATGCGGGTTCAAATGGCTGCCACCCGGCAACAGCGCGAACATCGCGCCTTTGACGTTGGGAATCGCACTGACCAGCGCGACGGTTTTCGGGCACAGGGTTTCAGCCGACGGCAGCGGTTTGTCGTACCACTTGAGGTAGAAACGCTTCCAGCCCTTCTTGAAGAACGAGCCGAAACCGGCGTCATTGTTCTTTTCCGCCGCGCGAATATAGCCTTCGTCGAACAGGTGCATGGCCTCGTCGCGAATGGTTTCCCAGTTGTCGCGCAGTACGTCCAGTTCCGGGAATTTGCTGCGATCCAGATACGGCTTCGACGGCACGCCGGAAAACAGGTACATCAAGGCGTTGTAAGGAGCGAAGAGCGCCGAGTGGTTGACGAACTGACGCAGAACCGGCAAACGCGCCTTGCCGCGCAAATGCACATAGAGCGTGCTGCCCAAAAAGAGCAGCAGCACAAACGCCTTGGCGGCAAACGAAAAGGTCATCAACAACTCCTTGAATAAAGACAACGCTGCGCAACGCCCTTTACCCGGCATGGCAGCCGGCCATGATAAACACTACCGGCGCCGGGCAAAACCCGCCTTACACAAGAATCAGTGTTAAGAATTGCGCAACAAAGCATTTATTAGCATAACGATCCTGAACCGCGGCTGACCTGAATCAACTGGATTACTGCTGAGTCTCCTGTTCAGTGAACAGATCGCTGAACAACATGCTCGACAGATAACGCTCACCCGAGTCAGGCAGAATCACCACGATAGTCTTGCCCTGCATTTCCGGCGTCTCCGCCAGACGCACTGCTACCGCCATCGCTGCACCGCAGGAGATGCCGCACAAAATCCCTTCTTCCTGCATCAAGCGCAGCGCCATGGCCTTGGATTCGTCGTCGGTGACCTGCTCGACCCGGTCGACCATCGACAGATCCAGGTTCTTCGGCACAAAACCGGCACCGATCCCCTGAATCTTGTGCGGACTCGGTTTGATCTCTTCGCCCGCCAGCGCCTGGCTGATCACCGGCGAGGAAACCGGTTCCACCGCCACCGACAGGATCGGTTTGCCCTGGGTATTCTTGATATACCGCGAAACGCCCGTGATGGTTCCGCCGGTGCCGACTCCGGCCACCAGTACATCCACCGCACCATCGGTGTCGTTCCAGATTTCCGGACCGGTGGTTTTTTCGTGAATCGCCGGGTTGGCCGGGTTATCGAACTGCGATGGCATGAAGTACTTGTCAGCATCGCTGGCGACGATCTCGGCGGCTTTCTCGATGGCGCCTTTCATGCCCTTGGCCGGCTCGGTCAACACCAGCTCGGCGCCCAAGGCCTTGAGAACCTTACGGCGCTCGATACTCATCGAGGCCGGCATGGTCAGCATCAATTTGTAACCACGAGCGGCGGCAACAAATGCCAGGCCAATCCCCGTGTTACCCGACGTCGGCTCGACAATGGTCATGCCCGGCTTGAGTTTGCCGCTGCTCTCGGCGTCCCAGATCATGTTGGCGCCGATCCGGCACTTGACCGAATAACCGGGGTTGCGCCCCTCGATCTTGGCCAGAATGGTCACGCCACGCGGTGCGATGCGGTTGATCTGCACCAGCGGCGTATTACCGATGGAATGGGCGTTGTCAGCGAAAATACGGCTCATGGCTGGGTCCTTATGCAGCATTGAATTCAGCCTTCCAAGGTATGCCTGTTGCCTGGCGCAGTCCAGTCGGGTCGAACGTCTGCGCGGCGTAACAGTCAATCGCTTACATCGTCAGGGAATTGCCGTCATGAAGCGTCGCTACAGTTGGCCACTAGGGACTTTCGCCGTCGTCGTTGTGCTGCTGATCGCGCTGCACATCGCCCTGCCCTACATGGTGCGTGACTACCTGAACGGCAAGCTGGCGGACATGGGTGATTACCGCGGCCAGATCACTGATGTCGACCTCGCGTGGTGGCGCGGCGCCTACAAGATCAATGGCCTGAAAATCGTCAAGGTCGACGGCAAGGTGCCGGTGCCGTTCGTCAATGCACCGCTGATCGATCTTGCGGTCAGCTGGCATTCGCTGTGGTACGACCATGCTGTGGTGGCGCAAGTGAAATTCGTCAATCCCGAAATCAATTTCGTCGATGGCGGAGCCAACAAGCAGAACTCCCAGACCGGTCAGGGCACTGACTGGCGTGCGCAACTAGGCAAATTGCTGCCGATAACCCTCGACGAAGTGCAGATTCACGACGGCAAGATCAGCTTTCGCAATTTCAACTCAAAACCGCCGGTGAACATGAACGCGACCAACGTCGACGCGAGCATCTACAACCTGACCAACGTGGTCGACAAACAGGGCAAACGCGACGCCCGCTTTGAAGGCAAAGCCCTGCTGCTGGGGCATGCACCGCTGGAAACCACCGCAACGTTCGACCCTCTGAGCAACTTCGAGGACTTCGAATTCCGCCTGCGCGCCAAGGACATCGAACTCAAAAGCATGAACGACTTCGCCTCGGCCTACGGCAAGTTCGACTTCAACGCCGGCCACGGTGATGTGGTGATCGAAGCCCAAGCCAAAAAAGCCAAGGTCAACGGCTACATCAAACCACTGCTGCGCGACGTCGAAGTGTTCAACTGGCAGCAGGACGTGGAAAACAACAACAAGAGCATCTTCCGCTCGGTCTGGGAGGCTTTGGTCGGTGGTACTGAAACCGTGCTGAAGAACCAGGCGAAAAACCAGTTCGCCACCAAGGTCGAGCTCAGTGGCAACGTACATCAGCAAAATATCAGCGCGTTCGAAGCTTTTTTGCAGATTTTGCGTAATGGTTTCGTACAGGCATTCAATGCGCGGTATGAGCGGCCGAAGCCTGATGCGGGTTAGGTTTTGCGGTTGACGATATAGCGACCCGACTCCTCTGCAGCCAGTGTTGAGCTTTGTTGCAGTGAATCCCAGCCCAGGCAAGCCAGCGCCAGTGAACGTGGGACTGCCTCGCGCCCATTACTGTAGCGACTGATGCTACGAGCGCTGACACCCAGCGCTTCGGCAGCCTGACTAAGAGACAGTCCCGTTCGGGCGCGCCAGTCGATAAAGATTCGCGTGTTTTCATCGGCTGCGTTTTGAGCTAGCGCATCCATGTAAAGTGTATCTGCACCAATCTGTATATCGGGTTCAAGCCATTCGACAGTCCAGCCATAGTCATCCAATGTCGCGGTCAAAAACACCTTGGAATCGAGCAATGGCTGCAACCCTGGATAAGCTTTAATATCCCGGCAGAGATCAAGTGTCAGTTCCTGTCCATCAATAAAGGTCAGTGCCAATCGAAAGTCTGACAGTGCCTGCACTGCTGACAGGCGAGGCCTTTTCATGGGTAACATCGTTTCCAGTCCTCCAATAGTTGCACTTGATGAGCCGAGACCCACGCCAGCGCTTCAGTGGCGGCGCCTTGCCCATCATCACCCCAACGGTTTCAAGGCTCAGCATCACATCCACGCCGCCACCGATAAGGTGCACATGGGGCGGCGGATGATCCTTCTCGCGCAACTGAATGCGGTATTTGTCGCGAAATCGGTATTTAGTCGTCATGACCGAGAGGCTATCGCCAAATCGGCGATACCTGAATACTGGCCATCGGCCGAGACTGAGTCAACATGTGACGCCCCATTCAGAGACTGAATAAGCCGTCTGCGTTCACAGTCGACCGGCCTGCGCGTTATAGTCGGGCATTCGATTATTTTGCCCCCGCCCTGCCCGTTCAGGTCGGCGTTACCGTTCGAGGATTAGCAGATGAAGTTCGAAGGCACCCAGGCCTACGTCGCCACCGATGACCTGAAGCTGGCGGTCAACGCCGCCATCACCCTGGAGCGGCCGCTGCTGGTCAAGGGCGAGCCGGGCACCGGCAAGACCATGCTCGCCGAGCAACTGGCCGAATCGTTCAACGCCAAGTTGATCACCTGGCACATCAAATCCACCACCAAGGCGCATCAGGGTCTCTATGAGTACGACGCTGTCAGCCGTCTGCGTGACTCGCAACTGGGAACGGAAAAGGTTCACGACGTTCGCAACTACCTTAAAAAGGGCAAACTCTGGGAGGCTTTCGAGTCCGAAGAGCGGGTCATTCTGCTGATCGACGAGATCGACAAGGCCGACATTGAGTTCCCGAACGACTTGCTGCAAGAACTCGACAAGATGGAGTTCTACGTTTACGAGATCGACGAGACCATCAAGGCGAAAAAACGCCCGATCATCATCATTACTTCGAACAACGAAAAAGAGCTGCCGGACGCTTTCCTGCGCCGTTGCTTCTTCCACTATATCGCCTTCCCGGACCGCCCGACCCTGCAGAAAATCGTCGACGTGCACTACCCGGACATTAAGAAGGATCTGGTCAGCGAAGCGCTGGACGTGTTCTTCGACGTGCGCAAAGTGCCGGGCCTGAAGAAGAAGCCGTCGACCTCGGAACTGGTCGACTGGCTGAAGCTGCTGATGGCCGACAACATTGGCGAAGCGGTGTTGCGCGAACGTGATCCGACCAAGGCAATTCCGCCACTGGCCGGTGCTTTGGTGAAGAACGAACAGGACGTGCAACTGCTTGAGCGCCTGGCGTTCATGAGCCGTCGCGGCACCCGCTAAGAGGCTGATGCCATGTTGCTCAACCTGTTCAATGAAATGCGTGCAGCCAAGGTGCCGGTGTCGGTGCGCGAGCTGCTCGACCTGATCAACGCGCTGAAACAGCGCGTGACCTTCGCCGACATGGACGAGTTCTACTACTTGTCGCGGGCGATTCTGGTCAAGGACGAACGCCATTTCGACAAGTTCGACCGTGCGTTCGGCGCCTACTTCAATGGCTTGGAAAAGCTCGACGATCACTTGCAGGCGCTGATTCCCGAAGACTGGCTGCGCAAGGAGTTCGAGCGCTCGCTGAGCGACGAGGAACGCGCGCAGATCCAGTCCCTCGGCGGTCTGGACAAGCTGATCGAAGAGTTCAAGAAACGTCTGGAAGAACAGAAGGAACGCCACGCCGGCGGCAACAAGTGGATCGGCACCGGCGGCACCAGCCCGTTCGGTTCCGGCGGCTTCAACCCGGAAGGCATTCGGGTCGGCGATGCTGGCAAGCGCCAGGGCAAAGCGGTGAAAGTCTGGGATCAGCGCGAGTACAAGAATCTCGATGATTCGGTGGAACTGGGCACGCGCAATATCAAAGTCGCCCTGCGTCGACTGCGCAAGTTTGCGCGTCAGGGCGCGGCAGAAGAGCTGGACATCGACGGCACCATCGATCACACCGCCAAAGATGCGGGCCTGCTGAACATTCAGATGCGCCCGGAGCGCCGCAACACGGTGAAGCTGTTGTTGCTGTTCGACATCGGCGGTTCGATGGACGCGCACGTGAAGATCTGCGAAGAACTGTTCTCGGCCTGCAAGACCGAGTTCAAACATCTGGAGTACTTCTACTTCCACAACTTCGTTTACGAATCGGTGTGGAAGAACAACATGCGCCGCACTTCAGAGCGCACGTCGACCCAGGACTTGCTACACAAGTACGGCGCCGACTACAAAGTGATATTCATCGGTGACGCCGCCATGGCGCCGTATGAAATCACCCAGGCTGGTGGCAGTGTCGAGCACTGGAACGAAGAGCCGGGCTACGTGTGGATGCAGCGCTTCATGGAGAAGTACAAGAAGCTCATCTGGATCAACCCGTATCCGAAAGATACCTGGGGCTATACCTCGTCGACCAACATCGTACGGGATCTGATCGAGGATCAGATGTATCCGTTGACGTTGCGCGGGCTTGAGGAAGGGATGCGGTTTTTGTCCAAATAATCTGTTTTGTCAGTAATGGCCCCTTCGCGAGCAGGCTCGCTCCCACATTGGAATGCATTTCACCCTGTGGGAGCGAGCCTGCTCGCGAAGCTTTTAGCTATTGCTGAAGCGCTGCAGATATTTGATGTGCTCACAGTGCGCAACTTCCTGCACCACCGGCCGCAACCGCACCTGCGCCCCCGGCAGGCACTGCGCCAACCGCGCCAACGCCAACGGCGTCAATGCGCCCAATCGTGGATACCCGCCAATCGTCTGCCGATCATTGAGCAACACAATCGGCTGGCCGTCCGGCGGCACTTGCACCGCACCGAGAGGAATTCCTTCAGAAATCATTGGCTGGCCCTGATATTCCAACGCCTTGCCCAGCAAACGAATGCCCATGCGATCGGCGCGGCTGTCCAGCGTCCAGGCACTGTTGAATGCATCGAACAGACTCTGCCCGCTGAACTGGCCAATCTGCGCACCGAGCACCAGATCCAGTGGTGCATTCGATTTCAGATCCAGCCGTAACGCCAAAGGCACTTCGCGAAGCGACAGCGATTCACCGCGATAACTCAGCGCCGCCCCCTTGGCCAGCGGCAAGCCCAGGCCATCCAGACCACCGAACGCCTCGCGCACCACTGTCGCGCTACTACCCAAGACCTTGGGCGCCTCGAAACCGCCGGGCGCCGCCAGATAAGCCCGGGCACCGAGCAACGGTTGCGTGAACAGCAACTTCTGTCCTTTACCCAACTTGAAACTGCGCCACGGCGCCAGCGGTTGACCATCAATCTGCGCGCCTAGATCAGCTCCGGCCAGCGCCAGCAAACAATCGTCTTCAGCGACTACGGCAAACCCGCCAAGGGTGATTTCGATGACCGGCACATCCAGTCGGTTGCCCAGCATCCAGTTGGCCCAGCTCGCTGAGCACCAATCCGCCGCGCCGCCCTGGGTGACGCCCAGATGCCGCACGCCGAAACGTCCCGCGTCCTGCAACAGACACAGCGGTGTACTCGCTTCAATCCTCAGTCGGCTCATGCCTGCGCCTCCAGTGGCGTGTCATCGCCGCCCAGATTGACGAACTCGGCATGACTGACCGCTTCGAATCGCACGGTGTCGCCGGGTTGCATCAGGCTGTAGCCATCGCGATTGCGGTCGAACAACTTGGCCGGGGTGCGGCCGATCAGGTTCCAGCCGCCGGGAGAGACCACGGGGTAAGCCGCCGTCTGCCGTTCGGCAATGCCCACGCTACCGGCAGCGACTTTTTTGCGTGGCGTGTTCAGGCGAGGCGCGGCAAGCACTTCTTCGACCAACCCCATAAACGCGAAACCCGGCGCGAAACCAAGGGCGAATACCTGATACTCACGTCCGCTGTGGCGACGGATCACTTCATCCACCGCCAGACCGCTGCGTTCGGCCAGCAAACTCAACTCAGGGCCGACACTCAAGTCGTACCAGACCGGCAGCACATGGCATTGGCCAGCGGTTTGCGCATTCGGTGACAGATCGATCAACGCTTCGGCGATCAATTCCCGCGCCTGACTCGGACTCAATGCGGTCAAATCGTAATGCACCATCAACGTCGTATAAGACGGCACCAGATCGATGAGTTGCTCACCGAATACCGCACGCAAACGCTCACTGGCAGCAAGCATCCACGGCATGTTGGCTTCGGCGATTTCATCGAACAGACGCAGCATCAGGCAATCCAGTGCCACCACTTCAATCCTTGGGTTCATGAGGCGCTCTGCTGATTCAAGGCTTCGCGAATGCGTTGCACGGCGGCTACTGAACTGGCGTTGTCACCGTGCACGCAGAGGGTGTTGGCGTGCAGGCGCAAGGCGCTGCCGTCGCTGGCGCTGAGGTTGTCGCCCCGGGCAATGGTCAGGGCTTGCTCGATGATTTTTCCCGGGTCGTGATGCACCGCGCCCGGCAATTGTCGCGAGACCAGTTTGCCGGCACTGTCGTAAGCACGGTCAGCGAATGCTTCGAACCACATTGTCACGCCATACTCATCGCCGATCTGCTGCGCAGCGGAGTTGTCGCGGGTGGCCATCAGCATCAGCGGCAGGCTGCGGTCATAAGCGGCCACCGCCTGAATCACCGCACGCAATTGCGCCGGGTTGGCCATCATGTCGTTGTACATCGCACCATGGGGTTTGACGTAACTGACACGGCCGCCCTGGGCTTTGCAAATGCCGTCGAGGGCGCCGATCTGGTAATGCAGGATGTCTTGCAGCTCTTGCGCCGAGTACGCCATGGAACGTCGACCGAAGCCGACCAGATCCTGATAAGCCGGGTGTGCGCCGATCTGCACGCCGTGGCTCAACGCCAGGCTGACGGTCTTGCGCATGATGCTCGGATCACCCGCGTGAAAACCACAGGCCACGTTGGCGCAATCGATGAAGGGCATGACCTCGACATCCAGACCCATGGTCCAGTTGCCGAAGCTCTCGCCAATGTCGCAATTCAATAGCAGGCGGCTCACGGTGAACACTCCTGTAGGTGCTTGTCTTTTTATCTGTAGGACTGTGCTGCGCAGGTTATCAGTTACTGCGCGTCCAGTTGCTTGCCGCGCGTTTCCGGCAGACTCAACGCCGCGATAATCACCACGCCGTACGACACCGCTGCAAAGGCGCCAATGCCTACGCTCAATGGTACTGTCTGGCTGAGCAGGCCGATCAGCAGCGGAAACAGGGCAGCCAGCGCCCGACCGATGTTGTAGCAAAAGCCCTGCCCCGAACCGCGAATTCGCGTGGGGAACAGTTCAGTCAGAAACGCGCCCATACCGCTGAAAATCCCCGAGGCGAAGAAGCCCAGCGGGAAGCCCAGCCACAGCATCACGCCGTTGCTCACCGGCAGCTGCGTGTAGAGCAGAACGATGGTGAACGAGCCGACCGCAAAGAGAATGAAGTTCTTCTTACGCCCCAGCAGGTCAGTCAGATAAGCGCTAATCACATAGCCGACGTAGGAACCGACAATCACCATGGCCAGATAGCCGCCGGTGCCGAGTACGCTCAAGCCGCGTTCGTTTTTCAGAAAGGTCGGCAGCCAGGAAGTGATCGCGTAATAACCGCCCAGCGCCCCCGTGGTCAGCAGCGAAGCGCGGAACGTGGTGAAGAGCATGCCGGGTGCGAAGATCTCGTAGAATTTCGATTGAGTCTCCGGCGTTTGCTGCGCCTTGGCCTCGCGGTAGATCTCCGGATCTTTCACCAGTCGACGGACGAAAATCACAAAAATCGCCGGCACGATGCCGAGGATGAACAGTGCACGCCAGGCGTCTTCCGGCGGCAACACCGAGAACAGCAGCGCATACAGAATCGCCGTCAGCCCCCAGCCCAGTGCCCACCCGGATTGCACCATGCCCACCGCTTTGCCACGGTCCTTGGCGCGGATCACCTCGCCGATCAGCACCGCACCGGCGGTCCATTCGCCGCCGAAACCGAAGCCCATCAACGTCCGCGCGATCAGCAGTTGTTCGTAGTTTTGCGCGAAGCCGCAGAGGAAGGTGAAGAAGGCGAACCACAGCACGGTCAGTTGCAGGGTGCGCACGCGACCGATGCGGTCAGAGAGAATCCCGGCGACCCAACCGCCGATGGCGGAAGCGATCAAGGTGCTGGTGTGAATCAGCCCGGCCTCACCGGTGGTAATGCCCCACATCGCGATCAGCGTCGGCACGACGAAGCTGAGCATCTGCGTGTCCATGCCGTCCAGACCGTAGCCGATCTTGCAGCTCCAGAACGTGCGGCGCTCCTGTTGGTTGATGTTGCGATACCAGTCGAACGGCCCCGGACGCGCCGTTGCCTTGGGTACTTCTAGGGTGTCGGGAGCACGCATGGCTTATCTCCGCAGGTTTTTTATTGGTCTTGTTCGTAGCCCCGACGACGCCTATCGTGGGGACCGGATGCGTCGATTTTTCGTCGCGCGGCCCTGCTGCGTCCAACGAATAAAAACCCGCCTTAGCCATAAGAAAAATTTGTCACCCGAGCCTTGCCCATGAACCTGAAGTTTCTCGAGACCTTTGTCTGGGTCGCCCGACTGAAGAGTTTTCGTCTGACCGCCGATAAGCTGTTCACCACCCAGGCGTCGATTTCCAGCCGCATCGCGGTACTGGAAGGTGAGCTGGGGGTGAAGCTGTTTTTGCGCGATTCACGCGGTGTCAGCCTGACGCCCGAAGGCCTGAAAGTGCTGGAGTATGCCGAGCAGATGCTCGACACCATGTCCGCCCTGAAACAGTCAATCGAGACCCGCTCGAGCAAGGTTGGTCGCGTCCGTATCGGCGTAATGGACACGGTAATCCACACCTGGCTCAGCCCGTTGGTGGCGCAGATGACCGATCTGTACCCACGGGTGGAAATCGAGCTGGTGGCGGATACCTCGCTGAACCTCTGCGATCAGCTGCAAAAAGGCTTTCTCGACATCGTTCTGCAAACCGATCTGATCCGCCATGAAAGCGTGCGCAGTCTGGAGCTGGCCAGTCATCCGCTGGGCTGGATTGTCGCCAGCAATTCTATCTACAACCGCGATTACGCCGACCTCGCCGAACTGGCGCAGGAACGGATCATCACCTACTCGAAAAACTCCCGGCCGCATCAGGATCTGTTGGCGTTGATGCAAGCCAATGGCGTACTGGCGCCACGTTTGAATTGCGTGAACTCGGTGTCGGCGATTACCCGGTTATTGCGTGATGGATTTGGGATTGGTGTGCTGCCGCCAGTGTTGGTGGCTGAGGAATTGGCGCGGGGGGAATTGACGTTATTGGATATTGATCAGCGACCGCCAAACCTGCAGGTGGTGGTGTCGTGGCGGGTGGGGGTTGAGTGGGTCGAGGAGATTGTGACGTTGTGTCAGCAGGTGCTTGAAGGGTATGCACACAAGGTGGGCAAGGACTACATCGCGTTAAGTTGATCGTTCCTACGCTCCGCGTGGGAATGCAGCCCGGGACGCTCCGCGTCCCTCGAAAGCCGAACGCGGAGCGTCCGTTGAGGCATTCCCACGCGGAGCGTGGGAATGATCATCAGAGGCCGCGCACGTCGCGGTCTTCGATCGGCCGGCTCTGGCGCAAACGTCGACCACCGAGCACCACCCAGTCGATCAGTCGGAACAGGCATTCAATGCCGAACGACAGCAGCAACGCCCCGCTCATGCCCCAGATCATCGCTTCCGGGGTCAGCAGGATCTGGTAGCTGTAGCCGTTCCAGGTTTCCTTGCGAATATCCGGGTCAGCGGCCAGCACCACTTGCAGGAAGCGGATGTACCACGGGCCTTGCATCGCCTGGAACTGCTTGTCCAACGCCACCTGACGCGTGAGCAAGGTGTTCAGACTGTCGGCGTCGCTGCGGAAGATCGGATCTTCACTGGCGCGGTAATGCGCGACCAGTGCCTGCATATCGCCCTTGAAGAACTGCTCGGCAGTCCCTTGAAAACCGCGCAAACCGGTCTGCGCTTCGATCAGATGCGCCTCGACCCGCTTCGCGTAATCATTGATGAATCCCGGCACCTGGACACCGATCAACAGGCCCGCCGCAAACAACACCAGCCGTACATAACTGAGCAACATGGGGTGCAATCCTTATTCGGTCTTGCCCTGGCTGACGCATTCGCCGCGTCGCCACAGGCTCCATTGGCCCGGTTCGTAGCGGGTCCAGGTTTCATTTTCGGTCAAAGGTTCGGTGGCGATCACCGTGACCACGTCGTTGGGCGTGGTCTCCGCCTGAAAATCGACGATCACGTCGACATCCTTCAGACGCGCCGGGCCGAACGGTGCGCGGCGGGTGATCTGTGCGAGTTTGGTCGAGCAATAGCAGAACAGCCAGTCACCATCGCTGAGCAGGCAGTTGAACACGCCTTTGCTGCGGTATTCGGCGCAGGCAGCGACCAGATCCGGCAACAGCTCTTCTATATCGACCGGCTCCGGGAATGCTGCACGCACGCGGTTGAGCAAATCGCAGAACGCCGCTTCACTGTCGGTATCGCCGACCGGGCGGTAGAAACTTTTGATCGGAGTGAAATCGGCGAGCTGGCCGTTGTGCGCGAAACACCAGTTACGCCCCCACAGTTCGCGGACGAACGGGTGAGTGTTGGACAGGCAGACCTTGCCGACGTTGGCCTGGCGGATGTGGCCGATGACCACTTCGCTCTTGATCGGATAACGCTGCACCAGATTGGCGACTTCCGACTCGCAACTCGCCGCCGGATCCTGAAACAGCCGTAAGCCACGGCCTTCATAGAAAGCGATGCCCCAGCCGTCACGGTGCGGGCCGGTGCGGCCGCCGCGCTGCATCAGGCCGGTGAAGCTGAACACGATATCGGTCGGCACGTTGGCACTCATGCCCAGTAATTCACACATGTGCGGACTCTCGGGTTACAGGCGCGGCTCGACCCGCATGCGCTGCGGATTGTTCGGTACTGGCGGGCGACCGTAACGGTCATCACCGGCGCCGCCGAACGGTTGATCGTCATCGCGATCATCGGCGCGAGCGGCGGCTTTGGCGGCTTCTGCCTGTTCACGACGCGCACGCGAAGCACGCTCGATCGGGAAGCGGATCGCCACGAAAATCAGGTAAATGCCGAACGCGATCATGCTGTACATGAACAGATCGGAGACTGCACGCCAGGCGTTGTTGCCGACCTTGAAGGCCAAATCCAGCGCGGTGATGGCAATGGACGGCGCAACCTTGGCTTTCACCGGATCAATGATGGTCGGGCTGAACAGCAACACCGCCATCAGCACGCGAAGCGGCTCGCGCAACCAGCGCCACATCCAGGTGGTCAGGCGCATCCATACCAACAGGCAGCCCACAGCGGCAAAGGCGTAGAGGCCCCAGGCGATCAGATAGTCGTTCTCGGTCATGGTGTCCATGGCAAGGCAGGCAAAGAGGCGCTTATAGTAACGACTTTTCGCCCATCCGGCTTGTCCCAATAGACATGCGACCTGTGGGAGCGAGCCTGCTCGCGAATACGGACTGTCAGTTGAAACATTGTTGTCTGACCCACCGCTTTCGCGAGCAGGCTCGCTCCCACAGGGGCCTGCGACGGTTTCAAAAGCTGCGAAAACCCTATTCCGTAATTTGTCCGAGAGCCTTCCATGCCCCAATCCGCCAACGTCATCAGTGCCCCGATTGCCCACAAGGCGCCCGGTGCCGACCCGTATGCCTGGCTGCAGGAGCGCGACACCGACGCGGTGCTCGATTACCTCAAGGCCGAAAACGCTTATCAAGAGGCGCAAACTGCCGATCAGGCCGACCTGCGCGACTCCCTGTTCGAAGAGATCAAGGGCCGGATTCTCGAAACCGACCTGTCCCTGCCATCGCCGTGGGGCCCGTACCTGTATTACACGCGCACCACGGCGGGTGACGAATACGCCCGGCACTACCGTTGCCCGCGACCGGCGGACGACAGCCTGACCCTCGACGAAAGCCGCGAGCAACTGCTGCTGGACCCGAATGTGCTGGCCAACGGCGGGTTCTTCTCGCTGGGCGCGTTCAGCATCAGCCCGGACCATCAACGTCTGGCCTACAGCGTCGACGCCTCGGGCGATGAGATTTACACGCTGTTCGTCAAGGAACTGTCCAACGACAAGGTCAGCGAACTGGAGTTCGAAGACTGCGACGGCAGCATGACCTGGGCCAATGACAGCCTGACCCTGTTTTTTGGCGTGCTCGACGACACCCATCGTCCACACAAGTTGTTCCGCTATCGCCTCGATGGCACTGCTGCCGAAGAAGTTTTCCACGAGGCAGACGGGCGTTTCTTCCTGCATTGCTACCGTTCCAGCTCCGAGCAGCAACTGCTGCTGTCGCTGGGCAGCAAGACCACCAGTGAAGTCTGGGCACTCGACGCCAATCAGCCGCACCTGCCGTTCACCTGCCTGGCGCCACGGGTCGAGGATCATGAATACGATGTCGATCACGGCCTGCTCGATGGCGTGTGGACGTGGTTTATCCGCACCAACCGCGACGGCATCAACTACGCCCTGTATCAGGCCCCGGACAGCGGCACCGCGCCGATCGAGGCCGACTGGCAGAACCTGATCCCCCACAGCGACACAGTGATGCTTGATGGCGTCAGCCTCAACACCGAGGCCATGACCCTGAGTCTGCGCGAGGGTGGCCTGCCGATCATCGAAGTGCACCCACACGGTCTGACGCCTTATCGCGTGCAATTGCCGGACGCGGCCTACAGCCTGTATGTGCAAAACAGCCTGGAATTTGAAAGCGACCGCATTCGTCTGCGCTACGAGGCGTTGAATCGTCCGGCACAGGTTCGCCAACTGATCCTCGCCAGCGGCGAACAAGCGGTGTTGAAAGAAACCCCGGTGCTCGGCCCGTTCGACGCCGACGCATACGTCAGTCAGCGTCTGTGGGCGACGGCACCGGACGGCACGCAAGTACCGATCAGCCTGGTGATGAAGCGCGAAATGGTCGGCCAAGCGGTGCCGCTGTATCTCTATGGCTATGGCGCTTACGGTTCGAGCCTTGATCCGTGGTTCTCCCATGCGCGCCTGAGTCTTCTGGATCGTGGCATGGCCTTCGCCATTGCTCACGTGCGCGGCGGCGGTGAATTGGGCGAAGCCTGGTATCGCGCCGGCAAGCAGGAACACAAGCACAACACCTTCAGCGATTTTATCGCCTGCGCCGAGTTTCTGATCCTCAACGGCATTACCACGGCTGAAAAACTGGCGATCAGCGGTGGCAGCGCCGGTGGTTTGCTGATTGGTGCGGTGCTCAACCAGCGCCCGGATCTGTTCGCCGTGGCGATTGCCGAAGTGCCGTTCGTCGACGTGCTCAACACCATGCTCGACCCGGAGCTGCCGCTGACCGTCACCGAATATGACGAATGGGGCAATCCCGAGGAGCCGGAGGTTTACGAGCGGATCAAGGCTTACGCGCCCTACGAAAACGTCAGCGCGCAGGACTATCCTGCAACGCTGGTAATCGCCGGCTACAACGACAGCCGCGTGCAGTACTGGGAAGCGGCCAAGTGGGTGGCGAAATTGCGCGCGACCAAGACCGACAACAATGTGCTGCTGCTCAAGACAGAACTGGGCGCCGGGCATGGCGGGATGAGCGGGCGTTATCAGGGATTACGTGACGTAGCGCTCGAATACGCATTTGTTTTCAAGGTTTTGGGCCTGGCCTGAGGAACTCCGTCGGTCACTTGGGTCTTAATTCCAGACCCAAGAGGCCGATACCCCCAAGATCCTTTGTGGGAGCGAGCCTGCTCGCGAATGCGACCTGTCATCCACATCGTCGGTGACTGGCACTACGCTTTCGCGAGCAGGCTCGCTCCCACAGGGGCGGTGTACAGCCTTGAAAATGTAAAAACAAAAAGACCGTGACGACATGTCAGAACCGACCTTACTGAACAACGAAATCCGCGACTGGCTGATGGACTGCGGCCTGTTCGATCAATTGCAGCTGGCCGATTTTGCGGCCGCTTCCGGCTACTTCAGCATCAGCACCGTGGCTGAAGGCGAGGCGATTTTCCGTGAGGGCGATGCCGGCAGTTTCATGTGCATCCTCCACACCGGCCAGGTCGCCGTGCAGAAAACCGGGCCCGATGGTCAGGTGATCACCATGGCCACCCTGCGCAGTGGCCGGGCGTTCGGCGAAATGGCCGTGCTCGACGGTGAACGACGCTCGGCCACCTGCGTCGCCGCGACTAACTGCCAGCTATTGAACCTCGGCAAGGATTCGCTGGAAAAAATGCTCAACGACGCGCCGAAGATCGCCGCGAAGATCATCCGCGCCCTCGCCGTCTCCCTGTCGAAACGCCTGCGTATGGCCGACGGTCAACTGGCGGCGCAACAGGTTTAACCGCCGGGGGATTTTGCCTTGGTGCCGCTCGGTTCAATGCCCGGCACCGGCTGATCCTTGCTCGGCGGGCTGGGCATTTCGATCGGCACCAGCGGTGGACTGCCACTGCCGGCGCCAGACTTGGGAATGTTGATCGGCGTGATCTGCGGATACGGCGTCGGTGTCGCTGTTCCGGGCGAGCCGGGTTGCGGCGCCGGGCTGAGCGGAATCGCCTGTTGCGCCTGCACTGCAGTAATCGAGAGCGCGGCCAGGGCAATGACCGTTAGAATGGTGCGCTTCATCAAGGGCTCCGTTTGGCCTCTAGTCTGCGCTCAGGCTACTCCCAACGGGCCTGCTTGCCTTCCCCCTTGTAGAGATTTCCATGAAACGTTTCGTTCTGCTCGACACCACCCCGATCCCTGAAAGCGGCGGTGCCCTGTGCCTGTTCGAATATGGCGAGGATTTTGTCATCAAGATCCAGGGCGGCGACGGCGGACAATTGATGAACACGCGCATGCACGGTTCCGAAGATGCACTGGCCGAGATTCCGTGCCGCAAGGTCGCGGGCCGGCCGGATTCGCGAGTGCTGATCGGCGGTTTGGGCATGGGTTTCACCCTCGCCTCGGCACTCAAGCATCTGGGCAAGACTGCCGAAGTGGTGGTCGCGGAGCTGGTGCCAGGTGTGGTCGAGTGGAACCGTGGCCCGCTCGGCGAAAAGTCCGGCCGACCGCTGCTGGATCCGCGCACGGTGATCCGTCAGGAAGACGTGGCCAAGGTCCTGCAAAGTGAGCCGAACGGTTTCGACGCGATCATGCTCGATGTCGACAACGGCCCCGAAGGCCTGACTCAGAAGGCCAACAGTTGGCTGTACTCGGCCGCCGGTCTGAATGCCTGCGCCAAAGCCCTGCGCCCGAAAGGCGTGCTGGCGGTATGGTCGGCCAGCGCCGACCGGCTGTTTTCCGACAAATTGAAGAAGGCCGGCTTCAAGGCCGAAGAAGTCCAGGTCTTCGCCCACGGCAACAAGGGCACCCGCCACACGATCTGGATTGCCGAGAAGCTCAAGGGCTGAGCTAAACTCTGCGCATAACCGTCATTAGTCTTTTACAAAGGTGAACCCATGAGTTCGTCCACCCCAACCAACACGTCGAAGCTGGATCGCATCCTCGCCGACAACCAGCGCGACAAGGAAATGGGCTACCGCGACAAGGCCCTGAAAATGTACCCGCACGTCTGTGGCCGCTGCACCCGTGAGTTTTCCGGCAAGCGCCTGAGCGAACTGACCGTGCACCACCGCGACCACAACCATGACAACAACCCGCAGGACGGCTCGAACTGGGAATTGTTGTGCCTGTATTGCCACGACAACGAACACTCGCGCTATACCGATCAGCAGTATTTCAGCGAAGGCTCGCTGAGCACGCCGAAGATCGCCAAGGCAACGCATAACCCGTTTGCCGCATTGGCCGGGTTGATGAAGAAAGAAGACTGATGATCTTCAGCGCCTGAACTGGCCCCTTCGCGAGCAGGCTCGCTTCCACATTTGATCGGTGGTGTACACGAAATCAATGTGGGAGCGAGCCTGCTCGCGAAGGCGGCCGGCCAGACACCGCAGACCTCGAATCTGCCCACCCTCCCCCAATCCCCGTATAATCGCGCTCTTTTTCCCGAAGGCACCTCGCTCGTGGCAGACAAACGGTACAGCTGCATTGGTTTGTATAACCCCAAATCACCGGAGAACGTCGGTTCGGTGATGCGCGCCGCAGGCTGCTATGGCGTGGCGTCGGTGTTCTACACCGGCAAGCGTTATGAACGCGCCGCCGACTTCGTCACCGACACCAAACGCGTGCACTACGACATCCCGCTGATCGGCATCGACGATCTGAAAAAGATCCTCCCGCTCAACTGCGTACCGGTCGCCGTGGAACTGGTCGAGGGCGCCCGCCCGCTGCCGGAATACACCCACCCGGATCGCGCCCTGTATATCTTCGGCCCCGAAGACGGTTCGCTGGACAAAGACATCCGCGACTGGTGCGAAGACGTCGTGTACATCCCGACCACCGGCTGCATGAACCTCGCCGCCACGGTCAACGTCGTGCTCTACGACCGCATGGCCAAGGGCTTGAACACCCGCTCCGGGCCGAAATTCCGCTGAAGCGTCGCACATTTGATGGAACGAGCTGACCGCTCTGGCAGTCAGCTTGTTTATCCATTACTTATTGCCTGGAGAAAGATCATGACCGAGCTCAAACGTGTCGAACGTATCGAATCCACCCCGTTCCAGAGCCGTTCCGAGCAGAACGTGGAAGGTTGGGAGCGTATCGGCTCGCTCGCGGGCGGCGTGATCATGGTCGGTAAGGGCCTGCGCCGTGGCGGTGTGTTCGGCTTGATTCAGGTGGCGATTGGCGGCGTGGCCATGGCGCGCGGGATTACCGGGCACAGTTCGGTGAAGAGCCTGTTTGAGAAAAGTCGTCAGGACATGAACAATGTGCGGGCGAAGATCGAGCGGGCCGGGGAAGAGTTGAGCAAGCTCAAAGCCAATGCCGAGGCGGCGACCAGCACCGCCACCGTGACCGGCAATGATTCAGTGAAATCGCCGAAAGCCGGGGTTTGATAGCTTAAAAGCAAAAGATCGCAGCCTGCGGCAGCTCCTACAGGGAAAACGCATTCCACAGGTAGGAGCTGCCGCAGGCTGCGATCTTTTGATCTTTACTGTAGCAACGCGGTATCGAGGACTTTGGAAGACTCGCCGAGCACGCTCTCGGCCAGTTGCACAAACTCCTTGGTACTCACCGCCCCCAGATGCATCGCCCCACGCAAGACATCATCCAGCGAACGCTTGTTGCGCGTTTTCAAACGAATCTCGCCATCCAGTTCCTGCAACAGCACCACCGCTTTCGCCACCTGCGCCGGGCTGATCTGCTCGCCGCGCAAGGTCGTGACTTTCTGGCTGTCCCTGGTCAGTTTCGCCTGCAAACTCTGATAACGCTCATCGCTCATGCCGCCCGCGCGGCGCACCAGTTCAATCGCGTAATACTCGGCAAAGCCTTCGCTGATCCAGTCGCTGCGCTGCTCGTCGTTGATCCGCCCGAACACCTGTGCCAGCTCACGCACCAGCGCACTGCTACCGCTTTCGCTGACCAGCGGCAATCGCGTATTCACGTAGATGGACTCATGCGCACTGAGGCTGCCGCGCCACATCGGGTCGCTGGCACCGACAATCAACAGTTTGGCCGGATGTCGTGGATAAACCGCCTGCACCTGCGGCCAGACGAACGTGAGCAATGTCAGCACGTCCATTCGACGCATGCCCTGCCCTTGCGGCGAGGCCACGGTGACCTCGGTTTCACCCAAGCGAGTGCGGCGGCTGCCGAGGTGGCCGGCGAGCATCCACCCGGTCGGGCGGTCGAACAGGCGCGAAGGATTGTCGATGCGGAACTTGTTTTTGCCGATGCGCGGCCAAGCGGTTTCGATGCTCTTCCAACCGTCGGGCAATTCGAATTGCAGACGCGCGACCAGTTCGGTGCCGTCCTGCTGATCGAGTTTGGCTGGCGGCACCAGTTCATCGCCGCGCATCAACGCCCAGCTTGGGGTCATGCGCGTGTCGAAGCTGCCGTTCTTGCGACCGTGGCTGACGCGTACGCGGTAGGTCAGGCTGGACTTGTCACTGGTCGGGCGCCAGACGCCCCGGGCGTTTTTGCCCGGGGTCAGCAGCCACTGGCCGTCAGCCTTGAAGTCGCTGTAATGGCTGCCGTCGCCAAGATCGAAGTCGAGACTGCGCACCGCCTCGCCTTTGGCCAGGGTCAGGCGTACTTCGGCCTGATCGCTCTGTGGCAACAGGCGCACGTGATAATCCAGATCGACTTTCTTCGCCGCCCATGCCGGCGCGCTCACCGCCAGCAGCGCAATCATCAACGCTCGCGACAATCCGACAGCCATACACACTCCTTGGTAAAGCTTGAATCCGCAGGTGTTCAGCCCGCGCGGAAAATCAGGTGATCTTCCCAGTCATCCTCCGGCACGCTGCCTTCGGCGAGCATGCGCCCGGACTGGGAAATCCGCTCGTGGTGCACCGCGTCGCGATCGCCGCAAACCAGGTGGTGCCACAACGGCAGATCCTTGCCTTCGCTGACCAGTCGATAACCGCAGGTCGGCGGCAGCCATTTGAATTCTTCGGCCTGGCCCGGGGTGAGCTGGATGCAGTCCGGGACAAATTTGATGCGATTCGGGTAATCGCTGCACTGGCAGGTTTTCAGGTCCAGCAGTTTGCAGGCGATGCGCGTGTAGTAAACGCTGTTGTCTTCCTCATCCTCGAGCTTTTGCAGGCAGCACAGACCACAGCCGTCGCACAGCGATTCCCATTCCTGGTGATTCAGCTGATCGAGGGTTTTGCGTTTCCAGAACGGTTCGACTTCGGCGGCCATGGCTCAAGCATCAACATCAGGTGGTGAAAAGGCCGCCAGTCTAGTGCTCAAGGCCTTGCGGGCCAAGCGTTGGCGACTGCCGGTTGTGCGGGACTTGTCAGTTTTTGTGGCGGCGCGTAGCTTTGCCAGTCGCAAGGAGCCTTGCCCGCAAGCCATTAACGCTCGACCGCGTTGCATTGTGGTGAACCCTCAGGCTCGGAAAACCCCATCGTTCAGCGCAACTGATCTCGCCGGGTTTTCATTCAAATCCCTGAATCAACCGTAGCAAGGAATCTCTCCATGAGTGCCAACCCTCGCGTTGCCGATTACGCCATTCACCCGCAATTCACCGAACGCTGGTCGCCGCGCGCCTTCACTGGCGAAGCGATCCCGGAAGAAACCCTGCTGAGCTTCTTCGAAGCCGCGCGCTGGGCGCCTTCGGCGTATAACTCGCAGCCGTGGCGTTTCCTCTATGCGCGTCGCGATACGCCGAACTGGGAGCGTTATCTGGGTCTGCTCAATGAATTCAACCGTAGCTGGGCGCAGCACGCATCGGCGCTGGTGATCGTGATTTCGAAAACCACCTTCACTGCACCAGGCGCGACGGAAGAAACCCCAGCGTTGTGGCACACCTTCGACACCGGTTCAGCGTGGGGCCATCTGGCGCTGCAAGCGAGCCTCAGCGGCTGGCACACCCACGGCATGGCTGGTTTCGATCAGGAGTTGACGCGCAAAGAGCTGAATATTCCTGAAGGTTACGCGCTGCACGCGGCCGTGGCGGTCGGCAAACTCGGTGACAAGGCAACGCTGGCTGAATACCTGCAGGCCCGTGAAGAGCCGAGCCCGCGCCGCCCGCTGGATGAACTGGCGGCGGAAGGCGACTTCAGCCTCTAAGCCAGCACAAAAACAAATGTGGGAGCGAGCCTGCTCGCGAAAGCGCTGTGTCAGACAACGATGATGTTGGCTGACACTCCCCCTTCGCGAGCAGGCTCGCTCCCACATTTTATTCGGCGAACACTCAATATCCGCGGTTGAAATCCACTTCCCCGCGCAACGCCTCACCTGCCTGATACGCCTTCAGGTTCTCGACAAACAACTGCACCATCAGCGCCGGCGACGTCGGTGCCGAGCTGTGCCCGGTCAGCAGCAAACCCCACGCGGTCCAGAACGGATGACGCTGTGGCAGTGGCTCCTGACGGCAAACGTCGATCACCGCCCCCGCCAGATGGCCTTCCTTCAACGCGTCCACCAGATCGGCATCAACCACCGCGACACCCCGTCCGGCGTTGATAAACAACCCGGTCGGTTTGAATTGCTTGAACAGCGCCGCATCGTAGATATCGTGGGTGTGCTCGGTGTTCGGCAACAGATTGACCACGTAATCCACTTCGCCCACCAGCCGTGGCAGATCGGCCATCGAGCCGACCTCGACAAACGGCGCCTGCTCGCGGGCGCTGCTGGCGATGCCGTACAACTCAATGCCAAATGGCAGCAGGAACTGCGCCACGCTCTGGCCAATATCACCGGTGCCAACGATCAACACCTTGCGCCCGGCCAGGCTCTGGCCGCTGCGGTGGTCCCACTTGCGTTCGACCTGGCTGACCAGTCGTGCGAGCACTTCGCGCTCATGGCCGAGGATGTAGGTCAGCACGTATTCAGCCATCACCTGACCGAAAATCCCCACCGCGCGGGTAAGACGGTAGTCACGGCGCAAACCGTCCGCGAGCAACGGCGTGATGCCGGCCCAGGTCGATTGCAGCCATTGTGGCTGGTGGCCCTGGCGCAGCAGGGTCGCAAGCAGGTCCGGCTGGCCCAGCCACACCGGGCAATCGGCGGCCTGACGGGCCAGCTCGGCGGAGTCGCCGCTGGTCAGTACTTCAAGCTCCGGCGCTGCCTGACGCAGCAGCCGGGCGTAAATCGCGTGGTCGTGTTCGGCAATCAGAACGCGCATCTTCAAACCTTTCGCAAACCGTGCAGATGGCCGCCGGATTCGGACGGCCATCGCGGTAAAAACAGTTCCAGGGTAAACCGAGACTCAGAACAGAGCCGCGCAGATCAGACCGGGTCGTTGCGTCGCAGCAACTCTTCGGGCAAGTGCTCGATGTACTCATCCTCGGCTGGCGGCATTTGCAGGTGATAGCCCTGCTTGTCGAGGTTTTCCAGGACCACGACGATGTCCTCGCTGGCCAGTTTGCGCTCGGGCGACAGCACCAGATCGAAGGAATGCTTCGGCTTGCCGAACGCCAGCATCAGCGCTTCCGGCACACGCTCAAGCGCATCACTTTTGAGCACATAAAGGTACATGCCGCTGCGCTTGGAACTTTGGTAGATGGAACAAATACGTTTCAAGGCTGTTCTCCGGCGGTGGCCAGGCTGTCGAGCAGCTTCTGGCCCATGAGTTCGCGGCGCCAGCCACGCAACGACTCAGGCAATTGGTAAGGACCCTCGGGATAACCGCTTTTGACCAGGGCTTCGAGGGTTTTCTTGCGCAGCATCAGTTCCGGGGCAATACCCAGACGCTCGGCCTCAGCCTGACCCAATGCGCGCAGTTGTTTGATCAACGCAGCGGCTTCGATCGGCAATGGCTCCGGCACCGCTGGCGGCCATTGATCAGGCCCCACACTGCCAGAGCGCTTGATCAGATCAAGCAGAAATTGGCCGTCCTGACGCACGGTACGCGGGTGCATGTCTTCGATCTTGCCCAGCGCTGCAAGGTTGTCCGGTTGTGTGCGGGCCAGCGGCCACAGCGAATGCTCACGGACGATGCGGTTGCGCGGCAGATCGCGGGCGCGGGCCTCTGTTTCACGCCAGGCGCACAACTCACGCAGAACGGCCAACTGCGCACGGGACAGTTTCCACGCCAGTTTGGCCTCGCGATAGACCTCGTAAGGATCGGTTTCGCGGCGCAGGTTGGCGACCAGTTCGGCACCGTCCTCCAATACCCAGGCAAATTTGTCGTCAGACAGTTTCGGCCGCAGCTGTACGAAAACCTCGGCCAGATGCACGGCATCTTCGGCGGCGTAGCTGATTTGCGTCTCGGACAACGGGCGCTGCAACCAGTCGGAACGGGTCTCGCCCTTCGGCAGTTCGATGCCAAGCACTTCCTGCACCAGCCGCGAATAGCCCATCGAGAAACCGAGGTTCAAGTAAGCGGCAGCCAGTTGCGTGTCGAACATCGGTGCCGGCAGGCTGCCGGTCAGACGCAACAGCACTTCGAGGTCTTCGCTACAGGCGTGCAGGACTTTGAGCACCGCCGGGTTTTCCAGCAAGGCGGCCAGCGGTTGCCAGGCGTTGATGGTCAACGGGTCGATCAGGTAGGCGCGTTTGCCGTCGCCGACCTGCAACAGGCCGGCAATCGGGTAGAAGGTGTCGACCCGCATGAATTCGGTGTCGAGGGCAACGAACGGCAGCTGCTGCCACTCGGCGCAAAACTGCGCGAGGCTTTCGTTGTCGCGAATCCAGTGAATATCGATGGCCACACGGCTCTCCCTTGAAGAATGGCGCGCAGTATATATCGCCACCGGCGATTTACGCGCCTGTGAAGGGCAAGAGCTGTAACGAAATGTCCTGCCAGAGAGCAAGAATAGTCTGACAAAAGAAGCAGAAAGCCCCGTCGTATCAGAACGACGGAGCCGATTGGACTCAGTCCTTGGCGAGTACGCCGTCGATCACCGCACCACGGCAACCGGCAAACATGTCCAGATCCGGCTGATAGACCTTGCTCTTGACCTCGAGCAGGCCAAGCATCGAGTGGAACAGGTTGTCCTGGCTCAGCGGTTTGTCGCGGCTCATTTGCAGGCAATGGGTATCGACCGAATAGGCCTTTTGATAGCTGTCGCTGAACCACGCCAGCATCGCTACATGCTTTTGTTGCTCTGGCGCCAACATGTAAGGCGTACCGTGCAGGAACAAGTTGTATTCGCCCAGCGACTCGCCGTGGTCCGACAGATACAACATGGCGGTATCGACTTTGTCCTGATTGCTGCGCAATACATCGATCAGGCTCGATAGCACATGGTCGGTGTACACCAGCGTGTTGTCGTAACCGTTGACGATACTTTCACGGCTGCAATTGTTCAGCGCGTTACTTTCACAAACAGGGGTGAAGTGCTCGTATTCCTTCGGATAACGCTTGAAGTATTCCGGGCCATGGCTGCCCATCTGGTGCAAAACCAGCACGGTGTCCTTGTCCAGATGGTCGATAAAACTTTGCAGACCTTGCAGGAGGATTTCATCACGGCACTCACTGTTGGCACACAGTGCCGGATCTTTCAGGTTGCTCACATCTTGCAGAGTGACCCGATCGCAAGTGCCTTTGCAGCCCGACTGATTGTCGCGCCAGATCACATCGATGCCGGCACGCTTGAGCACGTCGAGCAGGCCTTCTTCATTTTTCGCCTTGCTCGCGTCGTAATCCTTGCGGCCCATATTGGAGAACATGCACGGCACCGAAACAGCCGTTTCCGTACCGCAGGAGTGCACATCGGTAAAGGCGATCAACCCGGCTTCCTTGTCCAGTTGCGGGGTGGTGTCCCGGTCATAACCGAGGATGCCGAAGTTCTCCGCTCGGGCGCTTTCGCCCACGACCAGCACGGTCAGGGATCTACGCGGCTGAAGCTGCACTTCGGGATTGCGCCGGGCATCTTCGCCGATCTTGATGAACGGTTGCTGTGCCGAGACCACTTGCTCACGCAGGTAACCGGCCGAAGCGCCGATGTAGTTGCTGGGCACCAGCATCAAACGAATTTCGTGGTGATTGCGAAACAGCGAGGACAGGCCCTGATAGTTGACCAATGCCACCGCGCCAATCACCGCGACCGAAACGACACTGACAATAACTTTGCTGATCAACTCGCGGTGCCAGCGACGATAGTTGACTGGCACTTTCCACAGTAACAAGGACGGTAAAACACCGAGCAACAGAATATAAGCAAACAACTTCCACGAGAGCAGGTCACGCACTTCCGTGGCATTGGTTTCGGCAAAGTTACGAAACATGCCGGCATCGATCATGACGCCATATTGGCTCATGAAATAAGCCACACCGGCGCTGATCAGAAATATCAGCGTCAAGAGCGGTTTGAGCACCGGACGAAAAGCCAGAACCGTCAGCACGATGTTGAACGCGGCGAGGATCATCACCCCGAACGCCAAGCGCATGGCGAGGCCATTGCCATCGGCAGCGGTGATCTCGAACAGGTGCTGCCAGAGCACAACATTGCAGCCCAGTAAAAGAAAGGCACTGGCAATCAACGTCACCCATTCCGGGCGCACGGCTTTTAACTTCAACATAGAAGGGGTCATTCCTGAAAAGACGAGCCTCGGTCAATGATGGAAAATTCAATTGTGAAAATTTCATTAACTAAGGCATGACAAACTTTAAGCAGGCAACCATCAATTTTTTGTGAAAAAGACGCCAATGATTAGTTGGCTTATACCTTTACGCTGAAACTTGTGAAGTATTTGAGAATGGTTCAGGTTTTATTCAGAAAAATAACACTGCTGTCTATTGTGGGAGCGAGCCTGCTCGCGAAAAGGCCGGCACATGCAATATTTCGATGACCGATAAACCGCTTTCGCGAGCAGGCTCGCTCCCACAGGGGTAATGGGGTTATCGAATTTTTAAATACTGCCGTGGATTTTCTGGTTTGCCCGGCACAAGCGGTTCCGCGCCTAATCGTTGGCCCCGCTCAAAGGTCTGATGATGGAAAACCTCCGCGCCACCGCCCGCCCCGCTGTCTGGTTGATGTTCGCCATCATTCTCGTCGGGCTCAATTTGCGTCCGTCGATGGCGGCGGTCGGCCCCCTACTGTCGGCCATTCGCGGCGACATCCCGCTGAGCTTCAGTGTCGCTTCTTTGCTGACCATGCTGCCGGTGATGGCCATGGGGCTGGCGATGTTTTTCGGCATTGGCATCAGTCAACGGCTGGGTGAGCAACGGACGGTATTGCTGTCGTTGCTGATCATTGGCCTGGCGACGCTGTCGCGACTGTTTATCGAATCGGCAGCCGAACTGATCGCCAGCGCCGTGCTGGCCGGCATCGGCATTGCACTGATTCAGGCGTTGATGCCGGCGCTGATCAAATCGCGCTTCGCCGACAACGTCGCTCTGTGCATGGGCTTGTACGTCACGTCGATCATGGGTGGCGCCGCGCTTGCCGCCTCGCTGGCGCCACTGGTGATGGTGCAAACCGGAAGCTGGCGCAGCGGTCTGGCCTTCTGGGCGATTCTGGCTTTACTCGCGATTGTGTTCTGGTGGTTCCAACGCCGCCAGCAACCCTCCACGGAAATGGCGGCAGCGAGGAAAGATTGGTTCTTAGGCAATTCCCGCGCCTGGTTACTGGCAATCTTCTTTGGTTTGGGGACAGCGTCCTACACCTGTGTTCTCGCCTGGCTCGCCCCGTACTACGTGGAAAAAGGCTGGAGCGAACAAAACGCCGGACTGCTGTTAGGTTTTCTGACGGCCATGGAGGTGATTTCCGGCCTGGTGGTTCCCGCTATCGCCAATCGCAGCCGGGATCGCCGCGTGATTCTGATGGCGTTACTGACGCTGATCATCGCCGGGTTTTGCGGCCTGATCCTCAGTCCACAACAGCTCAGCCTGCTGTGGCCGTGCCTGCTGGGGCTGGGCATTGGCGGTTTGTTTCCGATGAGCCTGATCGTCTCGCTCGATCATCTCGACAACCCGCAACGCGCCGGTGGCCTGACCGCCTTCGTGCAGGGCATCGGTTACCTGATCGCTGGCCTCTCGCCGCTAATGGCTGGAGTGATCCGCGACCGACTCGGCAGCTTCGAATGGGCATGGTGGTCGCTGACCGCTGTGATGGGGGTGATGCTGTTGATGGTGTGGCGCTTCGATCCCAGGCATTACGCCCGACACTTTCCCTCGTCGAGATAAAGGCTTCTGGCCACCTTACAGCGGTTTTGTCGGCGACGTCGTGTTAGTAAAACTTTCTGTCCCACAACTGACCGTGAAACGTCCTACAGGGCTTTGTCCTGGCACCATCGTTCCGTTAGGATCGTTCGCACACGTTTGCGCGGATTCAGCGCAAGGAGCACAGCGAGACGGAACGGATGCTGAACAGTAACTTGCTACGAAAGCTCGACATGCAGGATCTCATGGTGTTTATCGCTGTTTATGAGCAAAGCAGCGTTACCGACGTGTCAGAAACCCTGTTCGTCAGCCAGTCCACCGTCAGTTACTGTTTGAAAAAACTGCGCACCAGTTTCGAAGACGAACTGTTTATCAATACCCGCACCGGCATGCGTCCGACCTACAAGGCCAGCACCATGTACGGCCATGTGCAGAAGATCCTCGAAAGCATCAACCTGTGCCACGCCGGCGCCCCCACGTTCGACCCGACCCAGCAAGCCGTCACCTTCAACATCTGCGCCCCGGAATACTTCGAGCAACTGATCCTGCCGCGCCTGCTCAAGCGTTTCGATTTCGATGATTTGCCGGTGATGGTCAACATGCACAAGTTCGAGACCGACGTCCCGGCGGATGAGTTGCGCGACGGCAGCCTCGATCTGGTGATCAGCTTCGGCCCCAACTTCCACCGCCATCACACCGACCTGAAATCACGGATGTTGCTGGAGGATGATCTGGTCTGCGTCTTCGACAAACGTGCCACGCCACTGGAACCGCGCTTGAGTCTGCAGGCCTTTACCGAACGCCGGCATGTGTTCCCGACACCGTGGACGTCAACCACCAACATGGTCGATGGCTGGCTGGCGCGGCAGGCGCAGAAGCGCCAGATCGTCGCGCGCTCGAACAGCTACAGCGCGGCATTGAAAATGATCACCGGGACCGACTTCATCCTCACCCTGCCCCGCCGTATCCAGCGTTTGCTGACCAACGAGGCGGTGTTCAATCACTGTGAGGCGCCAAACGGCTTGCCGGGCTTTACCCTCGACATGCAGTGGAGCCAGAGCGTGGATCAGGACAGCGCCAACCTGTGGTTGCGCGAGCAGGTGGTCAAGGTGTGCAGCGAACTCGAAGCGGCCTGAGTCCTACACGCCAATCGCGGTTTTGCTGTAGGACTCGCGATCCATGTCGACCAGCTCAACGCACAGCTGCACCTCGACACCGGCCGGCCATTCGCACAGCTCCTGCAAGACTGCCAACAGGCTCTCTGACAACTGCTTCTTGATCTGTGGCGAACGTCCGCTGAGCAGCGCCAGCTTCACATAGACGAAGGCGCGCTCGGCCATGGCGGTACCGACCTTGAAGGTCTCGACTTTCACCGCACGACTTTTGATATCGAACTCCGCCGCGAACTGACCGGAGCCCACCAGCGTGTTGTTGAGGCGGATCAACGCGACGTCGGCGTTCAACTGTGGCAGGTTGGCGGTGTATTCCATGTGCAGGTGTGGCATTGCATATCCCCAGTCAGTTGGCAGAAAGGTCGTACATATAGCACATGCGGCTCATCACCAATCCCTGTAGGAACTGTCGAGTGAAACGAGGCTGCGATCTTTTGATCGTGAGATTTGAAGATCAAAAGATCGCAGCGTGCCGCAGCTCCTACACGGTGTCATGGCTCAGGCTGCGGTCAATGGCCGTTCACTCATGAATTGCTCCAGCCGCGAACGCAACCAGCGCTCAGCCGGATCGCTGTCCACATGACTGAGCCAGACCATCGACAAATCCAGCGTCGGTGTTTTAAACGGAAACGGCTCCTTAAACAGTAATCCGGAAGTGGCCATGGCCGCCGCAGTGTAATCCGGCAGACTGGCGATCAGGTCCGTACCCGCCAACAGCGCCGGCAACGCGCTGTATTGCGGCACCGACAGCACCACTTGGCGAGTACGACCGAGTTCGGCCAGCCACTCATCGGCGAAACCACTGACGTTGGCCGTGTGCGAAACCAGCACATGCGGACGTGCGCAATATTCATCCAGCGTCAGCGGCGTATCACTGGCGTCGGCACGCAGGATGCTCGGCTGAATATGCCGCAGCAGTTTGCGCTTGGCATTGGCCGGCAGACCTCGGGTCTGGCTGATGCCGACAGTAATGTCGCCAGCGGCGAGCAGATCGGGAATCCGCCAGTAATCGACGTGTTGCACCACGAACACCACGTTGGGTGCCTCCTGACGCAGTGCACGCAATAGCGGCGGCAACAGGCCGAACTCGACGTCATCGGACAGACCGATACGGAAAGTCATGGTACTGACCGCTGGATCGAAATCGCGGGTCAGGCTCAGCGCCACGGATAGCGAATCCAGCGCCGGCTTGAGATGGCGAAAGATATCTTCGGCACGGGCAGTCGGTTCCATGCGATGGCCGACGCGGATGAACAGCGGATCGTTGAGCATCGTCCGCAAGCGGTTGAGCGCCGAGCTGATGGTCGGCTGGCCGAGAAACAGCTTCTCGGCCGCCCGGGTCACATTGCGTTCAAGCATCAAGGTTTCGAACACCACCATCAGGTTGATGTCGGCTTTGCGTAGTTCATTGCGGTTCATCCATTGCCCCCTGCTCCCCGGAATACGGGCAGTGTAGAAAGGCCTTGGGCCCGGCGTCCATCAACCTTTGCACGGCCGGCCGAGCCTCAGCGAACGGTCAGCGATTTCAGCCCCAGCCCCATCACCCGAGCATCATCGTTCAACCCCAGATTGCGTGGACTGGTGGCATCGGGCAAATGCACCTGGATCGTCACGACCCGGCCATCGACGAGCGTTTCGCGGACAGCCGGGTTGAGCGGAATTTCCAGCAGATTGCCCTGAACCTGCGTCAGGCGAGTCGACAAGACTTCAACGCCATTGACACTGACGATGACCCGTTGAGTCAGTTTGGGCGGCATGACGAAAGCCAGCACGTCGATGACAATCGAGCGGGTATCTGGCGCCACACGCAGCGCGATTTCGGCGTCTTGCCCTTCACTCCAGGTGCCCCACGTTTCCGGAGCGGCCCAGCCTTTGACCAACTGCCGGCTCTTGCGATTGAACGCTTGCACCAGGCCGGGCTGGCTCAACGGAACAGCTGACATTGAGCGCCCCTCATCGACCATCGCCACACATTGATCACAGCGCTTCCAGCCTGGGGCCAGTACGACAAAGTCATCGACCCGGGTCAGCAGATCGGTATCGCTATGAACATTCTGGATGGCCAGGTCCAGCGAATCATCGTCGAGGATGTATAGCGAATCGGCTTCGTATTGGCCGGCACTCAGCCGGCGTTGCGCGTCACGCTGAGCCTCTTCGAGCGCCTTGGGGCTCATGCGCCCCATATAAACTGCATCGGTCTTCAAACCATGAGCCGCGGCAAAATCGGCAAGGACCTGCCACTGATCCGACTGGTTTTTGGGGATCAACGCACGAATATTCTTGTAGTGAGCGGCCGCACTGTTCCAGAACGGATCGTGCATCGGGCTGGCCCAGGCCGAAGTTTGCGGGACCATTTTTGTCGCTCTCAACCCCGCCCAGGCAATTCGCGTGTCGACGATCTGGGTCGTCAGCGCCAGCGCCAGCAGCCCCATGGCGAACGCCGGTCGATAGCCACGCACCACCAGAAACGTAACCAGTAAAACGATGGCATAGAATACCGGCCAGAACATCCGGCCCGAGGCACGGAAGATACTCGCCAGCCCCTCAACGGTTTTCGGCAGCGGATAACTGAACGTGTGAGCGCCCAGGCCAATTTGATTGGACAAGGCAAATACCGTCAGCCCGAGCATCGCCAACATTAGCCATGGCCAACGGCTAAGCAACGCCTTGACGCGAATATTGCTGCGCAGCATGGCAAAACCCGCGGCGGGCACCAGCAGCAGCACCCCAAGGCCCAAATAGTTGAAGCCCTCGTAGTCGCCGCCGCCCGTCACGAAGCTTGGCAGTACGTATGACCACCCCTCAGCGTCGAACAGGGATATCAGATTCATCCGATACCAACCGAAACCGCCACCACCGGCGCCGTCGACAATGCTGAAATAACCCGCCTGCCAGCAACATACGCTGACCAGGGCAAACAGACTGCCGAACTCTGTCAGCCCCTGCCGACGAGTCAGAGTGCCGAGCATGACTTTGCCAAACAGATCGGCTATCCAGATCAAAGCCACCATGACCAACAGGTAGGCATGCACCAGCGCGGTGGCTGCAAGCAAGGCACCCCATGCCAGTCGCCGTCGCGTCAGCGCCGGATGCAGGGCCAGATACAAAGCAGCCAGGATCAGAAAGTGGCCGGCCAGAGAAAGATGCCCACCGGTACGCACAAACATCGGCGGCGAAAACACCAGCAAACCGGTGCCCAACAGGCGCAGCACGGGGTTGTCGCTGATGAGTCCGAGCAGCTTCCAGGCAAACCACGCTTGCAGGACAAAACAGGCCAGCAACCAAAAGCCGAAATACTGGAACGTTTCCGGTAACCAGCCATTGAACGGTTTGAACAACAGTGCCAGCAGTGGATTGGAGTCAGAAAAAATGATCGCACTGCCCAACTCCAGTCCATAAGACGGGTTGAGCCCGAGCGGAAACGTCCAGGGCGAGTGCCGGAAATACACCCAGCCCAAGTAATGCGTCGCCGGGTCACCGTCCTTCAGCCAAGCGATGTTCTGCGGATCCAGGGCGCGCGGGCCGATCACCAGAAAAAACGCCAGCACACCGAGCAACAATGGCAGTAGCGCGAGGGCCGGATGCTTGTTCAATGCCCTCATCGGTACGTCCAGAAGTTGTGCAGTACGAAGGTGAATGCCGGGATCGTCAGCGCCACCGCGCCGATGCCCAGCAAATAGTGGAGGCCGGCCATTTGCGCAGCCCAGGCGACGAACATCGCCAGAAAAAAACCACCGACCGAAACCAGCAGAAACCGCACCAGGGTCCGCCCATGCAATCGGGCCGAGAAGCTCCAGGTGGTGTTGATCACATACGACACCACTGTCGCCACGGCGAACGCCACACCGTTGGCGAGGGGCGGCGGCGCACTGATGAAATGGATAAACAGCACCGCGACCAACGCATGCAACGCGGTGACAAACACACCGGTCACGGCAAAACGCAAACCCCGCTGGATCAACGCTGACTTTTCAGCTGAGGTCACGGCTTTTGCGCCAGGACAAAAACGCTCAAACCTGCCAGACGGTTCATACCCATCAACGGTAATTCAAGGCTGCAAAGTGTCTTGAGCAACGTATTCACCAGCGGATGATGACGCTTGAGTTGCGAACGCGGTGGCTGGGTTTGTGCGCCTTGCGGCAACAAGCGCAACGCCGCCGCAATCGGAAACACCGCGCCGAAATAATACGCACCGCGCTGCACCGACAAACCGGCAGCGCGCGCCAGTGTTTCGAACTGCGCCAGGGTGTAGCGGCGCTTGTGTTCGAGAAAATCATCGTGCCCGCTCCACAAGAACTGGAACGCCGGCACGGTCATCAGAAAGCGGCTGCCCGATGGCACCTTATCGACATACATCTTGAGCAGACCGAGGTCGTCATCGACATGCTCCAGCACGTCCATCAACAGCACCAGATCGGCATCGATGGTTTCAATCCCGCGACGGTAATGCACAGGTTTGCCGGCGGTGGTGGCGCTGGAGTCGGCGCTATAGCTGATATCCACGCACCACGCTTCGCGTGCATCGGTATGCGTCAGCAAGTGGTGGGAGAAAAACCCCGAGCCGGCGCCGACATCGAGGATTCGGCCGATGGCTGCATCTCCCAGCAAACGCCGGGTGGCCGCGGCTTTCGAGCAGTAATACCAATGCTCGTTGATGCTGTCGCCGAGGATGTCGGTTTCCTTGAGATCCATGAATCAGTCCTTGGAGTCGTAGACGCGACGCACCAGAAAAACCGGTCGGCGTTTGGATTCGATATACGTGCGGCCCAGGTACTCACCGAGCACTCCGATGCCGATCAATTGCAGCCCACCGAGAAAGGTCACGGCCACCATCAGCGAGGCATAACCGGGCATGTCGACACCGTGAATCAGCGTGCGCACCACAATGAACATGGCGAAAGCAAAAGACACCAGCGACACCAGCGCGCCGACATACGTCCAGATCCGTAGCGGCTCGGTGCTGAAACTGGTGATGCCTTCCAACGCAAAATTCCACAGGCGCCAGCCGTTGAACTTGCTCTGCCCCGCCACGCGCTCCGGGCGTTCGTAATCGACGTGGGTGGTGCGAAACCCGACCCAGGCGAACAAGCCTTTCATAAAGCGCCGGGATTCGGGCAGCGTCAGCAACGCATCGACGACGCAGCGATCCATCAGACGAAAATCGCCGACGTTTTCAGGTAAAGGTTGTTCGGCAATTTTGTTGTGCAAGCGATAGAACCAGTGGGCCGACGTCTGCTTGGCCCAGGTGTCGCTGCGACGGCTGATGCGATGACCGAGCACCACCTCAAAGCCTTCTCGCCAGCGCTCGATCATCTGCAGAATGACTTCGGGCGGGTCCTGCAAGTCAACATCGATCGGGACCACGATCTGCCCGGTCGCGGTCTGCAAACCAGCGGACAACGCCGCTTCCTTGCCGAAGTTGCGGCTCAGGTCGACGATGCGCAGGCGTGCATCGTGTCGCTGATGTTCGAGCAGGCGTTCGAGCGTGGCATCGGTGCTGCCGTCGTTGACGAACACCCACTCAAGATCGATCAACGTCTGCGTCTTGAAGACTTCATTGATGCGCCGCAAAAACGTGTCGAGGCTGTCCTCCTCGTTAAAAACGGGGACCACCAGCGATAACGTCACCTGCCTGTGCTGTTGCGTTCCGTGCTCAGTCAAAAGGAATGCTCTTTTTATAGTGTTTGTCGGTCGTCGAACGATATTCGACGCCATGAGCCGTCCCGTATTAAGCAGCAGCGTCGACTGTGTTGCAAGGCGCAGACGGCGTCATTTTGGCCAATCCACAGGCCTATTGCGGCGCTCTAGCCCGCGCCCTTCAGAAACATCCGCGAACGATTGGAAACAAATGTCCGATAGCCAAAAAAACCGTCTGCGCTAGGCTTGCGACCATGCGCCACACAGGCTGTCGCACAAATGAATCGCATGGAGCGAAACGAATGTATTTCGAGATTTACAGGCAATCCAGAGGCACCCCGAGCACCGGCAAAGGGCAATGGCGCTGGAGATTGCGGGCGGGTAACCACGAGACCATCGCCAGTGGCGAGTCGTATGTGAACAAGGCGGATTGTTTGCACGTGATCGGGTTGATCAAGGCTGTCCAGGGGGAGGCTCCGATCAAGGAGATCTAACCGCTCAGCACGATCCTGCAGATATGAAAAAGCCCCACAGTTTCAAGGCTGTGAGGCTTTTTTTCGGGCCGGTATCGAAAGACATTGAAGAAGCAGCGCGCAACGCTGGCCTCTTGTTCAGTCCGCCAGCCAGGCGTTTCGCCACGCCAACAGATGTTCGTCATTGAGCATCCAGTGATCGAGTACAACGCTGCGCAGGGCGTCTCCAGCCTTGGCGCTGGCATCGGGCTCAGCCAGGTGTTCGCGAATAGCGGCAATCCAGTCTTGCGATCGGTTCCTGACTCTCGTCACCGGGAAATCACCACGATAACAAGGGATGTCCGAGCAGATCACGGGGAAACCACAAGCGCCATATTCCAACAAGCGCAAATTGCTTTTGCAGGCGTTGAAAAAGTTGTCTTTCAGAGGTGCCAAAGCCAGGTCCAGGTTCAGGCCGGCCAGTCTTTGCGGGTACTTTTCAATACTCACCCCCCTATGGAACTCATGGACATAAGGCCGCAGTGCCGGTGGACACATCCCCATGAACACCCATTCAACTTCTCCTTCCAGCGCACGAACCACTTCGGCAAGGACTTGCAGATCGGCGCTGTGACTCGAGCCGCCGGCCCAGCCAACCCGAGGCTTGCGACCTTGTTGGCGATGGCTGGTCAGGTCGCTCCACCAATGGCTCGGCAGACGGTTTTCCATCACCCGGATGTCGGCGTTGAAACCCTTCAGCGCATTGGCCAGCGGCTCGGTCGACACCACCAACCGATCGCACAGCCCTACGGCTTTCTTCAAGCGTTTGGTGATGTCTTTGGGAAGCAATTCGTGGTTCAAGTTGCCAGCGGGCACGTCAAGAATATAGTCATCCAGCTCGTAAACCTTGAACGCCCTGGAGAATGCCTTGGTGTCCTGCATGTACTCCAGATGAGGCGTTGTGTGCTGCCCCTGGAAAATAATCGTGTCCGGCGCAATGCGCTCCAGTTCTGTCGGTTGCAGCCCCTCGTCGCTCACCGTTCCGCCGATCAGCTGCGCGGCTTTCAGGGCAGCGAAAGGCTGACGCACGCGGTAGTGCCCACTGCCGAAAGAGTCGACGGGATGACACAGCACATGAGGCAACTCACGACTGGCAAACGGGTGCCAGTCGGTATCGGTGCGGTATTTGGAGGAGAAGCCGCTGCCCTCCAGGGTCAGGTTGCGGTTGTAGGCCGGATCGTTGGCGATTTGCCCAAGCCAGCGCTGGTACATCACCGACTGTTCGCCCTTGAACCTTTTACGCTTGGCTTCTTCCTTGGTCGTGTCGACGTTGTTCTGGCTCACACTGGCTTCGTGAACGAGCAGCGCATAAGGCGTCCAGACAATCAACCGCCCGGCCTGGCCGACTTTCAGGCACAGATCCACATCGTTATAGGAAACGGCCAGGTCGACCTCGTCCATTCCACCCACTTGCTGGTACAACTCGGTGCTGATCATCAGGCAGGCGGCGGTGACCGCGCTGTAGTTTTGATCAAGATGCAAGCGGTGAAGGTAGCCGTTGGACTGCATTGAATCGCCGATAAACGGGTGGTCTGCAACGCCACGCAACCCGAGTACCACGCCTGCATGCTGAACAGTCCCGTCGAGGAATAACAGCTTGGCGCCGACTACCCCCACTTCTGGCCGCTGGGCGTGATGGAGCATCGCACCAAGCCAGTCGCCATCAATGACCACCGTGTCATTGTTGAGCAGCACCAGGTAATCGCCGCGGGCATGGTTGACGGCAAAATTATTGATCGCCGAATAGTTGAACGGATGCGGATAACGCAGGATGCGCACCTTGGGATTGTTCAACAGCTCCATACCGCTGAACCAGTCCCGGGCTTCGTCGGTTTCGCTGTTGTTGTCGACGATGATCAGTTCGTAATTCGTATAGCTGGTTTTCTCCATGATGCTTTCGATGCAGCGCAGCAGCATCGGCAGGCAGTCCTTGGTGGGAATCAGGATCGAGACCAGCGGTTGTTCCGCATGTTGGTAGACCACACGGTTGGCCATTGGCAAAGGTCCGGCCTGCAGCTCATGAGCCACGCCCAGGCGCTGCAAGTGCGCCCCGACGATGGCTGCCGAGTTCGCGATGACTTGGGGTTCACCAAGCCACTGGGGGAAATTGATGGCTTGGTGCACCAGCACATCCGCGAGATGCCCGACAGTGCCCAGACCGTGATTTTCAATCAGCCGGAAAAGCAAATCATGGGGCGCCAGTTCGCTGAAGGCGGGATCAAAGCCGTCAGCAGACAACGCGGCCTCGCGACTGAAAGCCAGTGCGCGGCCGACATACGGATAACTGCGCAACATATCCAGATTCAAGTCCGGCTTGAATACCGGACTCTGGCAGCCTTCAGCGGTCAGTGAATCTTCATCGCTGTAGCAAGCGCTGACACCGGGATTGAGGGCGATGCCTTCGGCGAGCAAAAGCAGCGCATGGGGATCCAGTTCGTCTCCTCCGCGCAACAGATACCACCAGTCAACGTCGATCTCCTGCAACAGTTCATTGAGCTGGCTCGGCCAGGATTCGGCCAACGGCAGCCAGACCAGATTATCGGCTGGCGTCACGCCTACAGGTTCGGCATTGGACAGGACCACGATGGCCGCCGCCCGATAAAGCTGGCGGTCGATGCTGTCCAGGCTGGAACGCAACAGTCCGATATCACCCGTCGTGTCGGTCAACACCAACAACACATCCGGTTGCCGCGGCCAGCTCGCCAGTCGCGCGGGCAAACCTTCGACCTCGACGGCAGCCAGTTGCCGACTCGCCAGCCAGCGCTGATAAAGGTCGATATTGCGCTGCTGACGGCCAACATTCGCCAGAACGCCGAAATACCGCTCTAACGTGTGTGCCAGGGTACCGTCGAGCTGGCCACATTCAACTTCGAAATCGCTGCCCGTCAGTTGAATCCGCTCCAGAGGCGTAAACACTTCAATGCGCGCAAAGAACATGGTGCCGGCAAAATAATCCGCTTCGTTGATGCCCTGCGGCTCAATACCGCCACGCTCGGCCAAGGTGACAAGCAACGCACGGTTGCTTTCGCTGAGGAATCGGGTGACTGGCACCAGGTATCGCTGAGGACCCAGCATTGGAACGTGCACCGGGTCGGCAAGGTGTTCCAGCGCTCGACTGAATCGTACCGGGCCCAGCAGATCATCGAATAGTTCAACGCCCCAATCGATCTCCCCGCCCAAGTGCAGCGAACGCTTGGTGTGCAGCTTGACCAGGGTGCGGATGTTATCGGCACGCAAGAACGGCAGCACCCGCAGGAACGGAAAAACGTCCCTGCCGTGATTCGGCACCCGGTATAGCGAAAAACTCAATGTGCTGGCCGTCAGTTGAGCACAGATCTCATCTTCACATCCGGCTACGCAGGTCACGTAGAGATGCAGGCGTTCAGAAAGTTTAATCAAACGGCGCAGAATATCTTTCAGCACTTCGGGGTAAAACGCATGGATGACCACGCCGACTGGCGGCTCGCCATCCTCGAATGCTGGCAACTGCGCAACCAGCACTTCGCACTCTTCGACCTGGGAAACGGCGCCGCTGGCTGACTTGACGGACTGAAGTTCAGATACGCGGTGAGCACCTTGGGCTGATGGTGGAATTATCATATTCAAACCAATTCAAATAGGGAGCGAGGCTGGAACTCGCTGGATGCGCCTTTCACGGCGAGGTGAGCAAGTATCCACTTTAGTGAGAGCGCTGGCCTGATGGCTGGGCAGAGGATAAACGATGACAGGTGTGATCTGGCGGCTGATCGCTCGCCAATAATGACAGCCCTCTACTCTGCGAACGCTGCTTTAAATGGGCCGGCGAGTCCTGTGAGCGTCGTATCTCTAATGTCGGCAGAGGCTGTATTTACTTAAATTGCCTCGCGCCCAACGACCTCACTGCGCAAGACGCGCTTCAGCGCCTCCGCTATCGCCACGAATACCGGATTCGCAGAAACGAAAAAGCCCCGTAGATTTTCATCTACGGGGCTTTTTCTATGTAATGGCGGAGAGATAGGGATTCGAACCCTAGGTACCGGTGAAGGTACAACGGATTTCGAATCCGTCCCATTCGGCCACTCTGGCATCTCTCCAACGGCGCGCATCATAACAACACTTTTACCGAAAGCAAACCCTCTTTCGAAAATTTCTTCGTGCTATCAGATGCTTGCGTCGATTAAAGCGGTACGCCCAGACGATTGGCGACTTCTTCGTAAGCTTCGATGACGTCACCGAGGCCCTGACGGAAGCGGTCCTTGTCCATCTTCTTCTTGGTGTCCTTGTCCCACAGACGGCAGCCGTCCGGGCTGAACTCGTCACCGAGGACGATGGAGCCGTCGCTGAACACGCCGAATTCAAGCTTGAAGTCGACCAGCAGCAGGCCGGCGTCGTCGAACAGCTTGGTCAGGACTTCGTTGACCTTGAGCGACAGTTCTTTCATGCGAACCAGTTGCTCGGCGGTGCCCCAGCCGAATGCCACGACGTGGGATTCGTTGATGAACGGGTCGCCCTTGGCGTCGTCCTTCAGGAACAGTTCGAACGTGTACGGGTTGAGCTTCAGGCCTTCTTCAACGCCCAGACGCTTGACCAGGCTGCCAGCGGCGTAGTTACGCACGACGCACTCGACCGGGATCATGTCGAGCTTCTTGACCAGCACTTCGTTGTCGGCCAGCAGTTTGTCGAATTGGGTCGGTACGCCGGCCGCTTCGAGTTTCTGCATGATGAAGGCGTTGAACTTGTTGTTGACCATGCCTTTGCGGTCGAGCTGCTCGATGCGCTTGCCGTCGAACGCCGAGGTGTCGTTGCGAAACAGCAGGATCAAGCGGTCAGCGTCGTCGGTCTTGTAAACCGATTTGGCTTTGCCGCGGTAGAGTTCTTCACGTTTTTCCATGATGGGCTCCGCTTGCTAAGTAGGTGGGCTAGGCGATGTGGCGCCAGTCGAGCCCTGAATCTTGATCGGCCAGTTGCAGCCAGTCCGGGTCGCACCCGAGGGTGTCGACAAAACATTGCCGGGCCAGCTGCGGCAGGTTGTTCTTGCTGCTCAGATGGGCCAGGACCAGGTGTTGCAAACCCTGCCAACCCAACTCGGACACCAGGAATGCCGCCTGATGGTTGTTCAAATGTCCCAGCTCGCCGCCCACCCGCTGCTTGAGAAAGTACGGGTAGTGACCACGGGCCAGCATGTCACGACAATGGTTGGACTCGATCATCAACGCATCGAGATCCCGATAACCGTCCAGCACCCGCTCGCAGTAGGAGCCCAGGTCGGTCAGCAGGCCGAAGCGCCGCTGCTCGTGATCACTGAAGACATACTGGGTCGGTTCCTGCGCATCATGAGCCACGGCAATGACCCCGATGTTCAGTGCACCGATCTGCAGTTGCTCGCCGCCAGCCAGGAAGCCTGCGGGTTCAATCGGTTTGCGCATCCCGCGCAGTGTGCCGCGACTGAGGTAGACCGGTAGATTGTAGCGCCGAGACAGCAAACCCACGCCATGCACGTGGTCGGCATGTTCGTGGGTTACGAGTATCGCGCTCAGTTGCGCCGGGTTCACACCCAGGCGCAACAGGCGTTTTTCGGTTTCCCGCAGGGAAAAACCACAATCCACCAGCACATACGTATCAGCACTGGCGATCAGCGTGCCGTTCCCTTGGCTACCGCTGCCGAGAACGGCAAAACGCATGATTGATCAGCCCAGGTTGTCCTGAATCACGCTCAACACTTTGCGTGCCACTTCGGCCGGCGCGACGGTGTTGATGTTTTTCTCGACGGTCACCTGGATGTTCTCGCCAACCTTGCTCAGGCGAACCTGATAACGCTCGGCACGGGATTCAACTTCTTCCTTGGTCGGCGCACTGCCGAACAGGCTGCTGAAGAAACCAGGCTTGTCGTCTTTCTTCTCGGCTTTTTCGGCCAGGTTGATGTAGTACAGGCCAAGGCTGCGGTTGATGTCTTCAACGCGCCATTCGCCTTGTTCCAGTGCACGGCCAACGCTCGACCAGGCACGGTCCAGATCGGTACCGACGTTCAACACCGGGTTGCCGCTGCCGTCTTCGCTGAGGCTGACACGGCTCGGCGTATCGAAATCACGCGAAGCCAGCATCGACACCGAACCACCCTTTTCGGAGATACGGCTCATGCTTGCGAGCATGTCGTCGACCAGGGCGGCATCCAGGCCAGTGTTGACCGAACGATTGGTGAAGGCCACATCGGCAGTGCTGCCGGCAGGACGCTCGGCGCTGACCACGTAGATTTCACTGGTATTGCGCTGCACGCCCGGCTCGATACGCACACGCACGCGGGTTTCGCTATCGCTGGCGATACCGGCTGCGCTCAGACGCTTGGCCATAGCGGCGGACAGCTCGTCGGAATGCTGCCAGGTGGTGGTGAATTCGCCGGTTTGCGGGCGCTGTTCATCCAGACGGAAGCCGTTGTCCTGGAAGAACTGCACAGCCACTGGCCAGACTTCGGCCGGTGGGTGCTGGGCCACGACCCAACGCGAATCACCGCTTTTCTGCAGCGAGTAGTCGCTGGCATCGGCAACGGCCGACAGCGGCTGAGGACGCGGAACAATGTATTCGCCCTTGGCGGTGTCATCAGCGACGTTGCGCGGGATCGGCAGCAGCGGATCCAGACGCTTGGAGGTGCTGACATCCGGTGGCAGTTGCATCGGTGCAGTCTGTTGCGCTTCCAGGTAATCGCTACCACGGTCACGGAAATAACCTTCCGGGCCCCAGACCCATCCGCAGCCACTGGTGCTGGAGATAATCAAGGCAAGTGCGGAAAGTCCGGCCATTCGCTTCATGCGTTGTACTTCCTCAATTAAACCAGGACGCTGCACTGGCGCAGGGCCGAGCGCAGCGTTTCATGACAAGGTGTGCTCAGCCAGGTCAGTGGCAGGCGGATGCCTTCGTGCATCAGGCCCATTTCAACCAGAGCCCACTTCACTGGAATCGGGTTGGCTTCGATGAACAGGTCTTTGTGCAGTGGCATCAGTTTTTCGTTGATCGCCCGTGCGGTGTCGGCGTCGCCTTTCAACGCGGCCTCGCACAGATCAGCCATTTCGCGCGGAGCGACGTTGGCAGTCACGGAGATGTTGCCTTTGCCACCCAGCAGGATCAGTTCGACTGCGGTCGGATCATCGCCGGACAGCACGATGAAGTCCTTGCTCACGCCATCGATGATCGCTTTGGCGCGTTTCAGGTCGCCGGTGGCTTCCTTGATACCGATGATGTTCGGCACGGTGGACAGGCGAATCACCGTCTCGGCCTGCATGTCGCAAGAGGTGCGGCCAGGAACGTTATAGAGAATCTGTGGAATGTCGACAGACTCGGCGATGTGTTTGAAGTGCTGGTACAGGCCTTCCTGAGTCGGCTTGTTGTAGTACGGAACGACCAGCAGGCAGGCATCGGCGCCGGCTTCCTTGGCGTCGCGGGTCAGCTCGACGGCTTCGCGGGTGGAGTTGGCGCCAGTGCCGGCGATGACCGGAATACGCCCGGCAACCTGTTTGACCACGGCCTTGATGACGGCGATGTGCTCTTCTACATCAAGAGTTGCCGACTCGCCGGTAGTACCGACCGCGACAATGGCATGGGTGCCGTTCTTGAGATGGAAGTCCACGAGTTTGCTGAGGCTGTCCCAGTCAAGACGCCCTTGTGCATCCATGGGAGTGACCAGTGCCACCATACTGCCCGCAATCATGAAACCGCTCCTGCCGGAAAAAGAGAGCGGTAATGGTACTGGCGCCAAGATGCTTGCACAAGCGAAGTACTGCGCTGCCGCCATTCCCCTTGGCGCCGCTTTTCGCTACCCTTCAGACTTTGATCGGTACTGATCAGCTTGTACGCCGGGTTCCAGCCTCCCTTTTCGGCCTCACAGACCCCGTTCCTGCGTCGCATCGGCGCGTTCCCGCTATAGTGGAGCGAGCCGCGAGCTTGCCGGGCCTCTTTGTACGGACCGCCAGAACAGGCACTCCCCGGCAGCCAACGCGCGTCAACCTACCGACCGCTCATCGCTTTAGGAATGCTGCATGTCCACCCCCACAGTTCGCGAACAATTCCTTGTCATCAGTGCCCTTGGCGCCAACCCCATGGAGCTGACTAACGTCCTGTGCCGCGCCAGCCATGAAAATCGCTGCGCCGTGGTTACTTCGCGCCTGACTCGCCACGGCGAGTGCAGTGCGCTGATCCTCGAGATCTCCGGCAGTTGGGACGCCCTCGCCCGCCTGGAGGGCAGCCTCCCGGGCCTGGCCAAGAAACATGCCTTCACGGCTAACGTGGTGCGCAGCGCGCCGCTGGAAAATCGTCCGCAGGCGCTGCCGTATGTGGCCTATGTCAGCTCGGCGTATCGTCCGGACATCATCAATGAGCTGTGCCAGTTCTTCATGGATCACAACGTCGAGCTGGAAAACCTGACCTGCGACACGTATCAGGCACCGCAAACCGGCGGCACCATGCTCAACGCCACGTTCACCGTGACCCTGCCGGCCGGCACCCAGATCAGTTGGCTGCGCGACCAGTTCCTCGACTTCTCCGACGCGATGAACCTGGATGCACTGATCGAGCCTTGGCGCCCACAAAACCCAATGTAAGGAAGCTTTCATGGCCGTTGTCATCGACCAACCGGTTGCCGATTTCGAAGCACCTGCCACCAGTGGGCAGACCGTCAGCCTGTCCGCCCTGAAGGGCAAACAAGTGGTGATCTACTTTTACCCGAAGGACAGCACTCCGGGTTGCACCACCGAAGGCCAGGGCTTTCGTGACCAGTACGCCGCGTTCAAGGCTGCCAACACGGAGATTTTCGGTATCTCACGCGACAGCCTGAAGTCCCATGAGAACTTCAAGTGCAAGCAGGAGTTTCCATTCGAGTTGATCAGCGACAAGGACGAGGCCGTTTGCCAGTTGTTCGACGTGATCAAGTTGAAGAAGCTGTACGGCAAGGAATACCTGGGCGTTGATCGCAGCACGTTCCTGATTGATAAGGACGGTGTTCTGCGTCAGGAATGGCGCGGTGTGAAAGTGCCGGGGCACGTGGATGCCGTTCTGGCCGCTGCTCAGGATTTGAACAAGGCCTGATGGTTTTGCGTCATTTTTACTGACACCTTCGCGAGCAGGCTCGCTCCCACATTAAACCGTGTTCGCATGGGCGAATCGATCAAATGTGGGAGCGAGCCTGCTCGCGAATAGCCTTCCTGCAAAATCTGGATCAATCGCTACAGCAGCGGCGCCACCGCCGGCTCCTGGCGCGGCCACGCATCCAGCACTGCCTTGAACAGGGTCGCCAGCGGGATCGCAAAGAACACACCCCAGAATCCCCACAATCCGCCAAACAACAGCACCGCGCAGATAATTGCCACCGGGTGCAAATTGACCGCCTCCGAGAACAGCAGCGGCACCAGCACATTGCCATCCAGTGTCTGAATGATCCCGTAGACCGCCATCAGATAAATGAACTGATCGCTCCACCCCCACTGGAATAATGCGATCAACAGCACCGGCACGGTCACGACCACAGCGCCGACATACGGCACCACCACCGACACACCGACCAGCAACGCCAGCAGTGCGGCATAGTTGAGACCGAGCGCGACGAAAGCGATATAGGTCACGCCACCGCAAATCACGATCTCGATGACCTTGCCGCGAATGTAATTGGCGATCTGCCGGTTCATCTCCTGCGCGACCCGGGTGATCAGCGCGCGCTCGCGTGGCAAGTAGCCTCGCACCCACTCACCGATCATTGCCCGATCTTTAAGGAAGAAAAACACCAGAATCGGCACCAGCACTAGGTAGATCATGATGTTCACCAGCAGCGGCAGACTCGACAGCGAGAAGGTCAGTGCCCACTGGCCGAATTTGCCGATCTCGCCGCGCGCCGCTTCGATGGCTTGCAAGACTTGTTCATCGGAAACCAGATGCGGATAACGCTCCGGCAGCAATAGCAGCAGCGATTGCCACTTGGCAAGCATGCCCGGCAGCTCATTGAACAGAGTAATCAACTGATGCCAAAGCAGCGGCAGCACCACGACGATAAACAGCATCAACACGCCCATGAACAGCGCAAACACCAGTCCAACCGCCACGCCACCCGGCACGCGCAGACGTTCCAGCGTGACCACCAGGCCCTGCATCAGATACGCCAGCACCATCCCTGCCAACACTGGCGCGAGCATCCCGCCGAGGGTCAGCACGGCCGTGAAGGCGAGAAACAGCAGCACCGCCAGCACCACCGCTTCTTCGTCGGAAAAATAGCGCTGAATCCAGTCGCGTAACACTTTGAACATCAATAATCCTTAGGTCTTTTACGCTATCGGGTTCAGGTTTTTTTCAACCAGTAACGGTAAACGCCTGCTTCGTCTTCTTCGCGCAGCAGCGTATGACCGGCCAATCTGGCGAAGGTGCGAAAGTCGCGCTGCGAGCCAGCATCCGTGGCGATCACCTTGAGGACGGCGCCACTTTGGAGCTTGTTGAGTTCCATTTTTGCCTTGAGCAACGGCAACGGACAATTCAGGCCACTGGCGTCCAGTTCCACGTCATGGGCTACAGCGTCAGTCATTGCGTCACTCCGGTTCAGGTCGTCGAGCTGCCTAGAATATCTGGTCGCAGCTCCGGTGTCCGGCTACAGTAAGGTCTTTGTCTTCTAAGGCTTTGTGCATGACTTTTCTGCGCCCTACCCTGCTGACGCTCGCTTGCCTGCTCGCCTCACCAGGCTTTGCCGACGATCTGCCGTCACTCGGTGACGCCAGTTCTGCCATTGTCTCGCCGCAACAGGAATATCAGCTCGGTCGTGCCTGGCTGGCCATGTTGCGCAGCCAGGTTTCACAACTCAACGACCCGCAGCTCAAGGACTACGTCGAATCCAGCGTCTATAAGCTGGTCGAGACCAGCCAGGTCACTGACCGGCGCCTCGAATTCATCCTGATCAACAGCCCGCAACTGAACGCCTTCGCGGCGCCGGGTGGTGTGGTCGGGGTCAACGGCGGTCTGTTTCTCAATGCGCAGACCGAAGGCGAATACGCCTCGGTACTGGCGCACGAACTGGCTCACTTGTCGCAACGCCACTTTGCTCGTGGCGTCGAGGCCTCGCAGCGGATGCAGGTGCCGATGATGGCCGCGCTGCTGGCCGGGATTGTCATTGCGGCAGCCGGCGGCGGTGACGCCGGGATCGCGACCATTGCCGGCACTCAAGCGGCGGCAATCCAATCGCAACGCACTTTCTCCCGGCAGAACGAACAGGAAGCTGACCGCATCGGCATTCTCAATCTGGAAAAAGCCGGGTACGACCCGCGTTCGATGCCGACCATGTTCGAACGCCTGATGCGTCAATATCGCTTCGACGCCAAACCACCGGAATTCCTGCTGACTCACCCGGTGACCGAATCGCGTATCGCCGACACCCGCAACCGTGCCGAACAGGCCAAACCGGGCGGTATTGAAGACTCCAAGCGCTATCAGTTGATCCGCGCGCGCGTGCAGTTGATCTACGAAGAAACTCCGGGGCTGGGCGGCAAGCGCTTCCGTGCGCAGTTGGACGAGAACCCGCTGAACGATGTGGCTCGTTACGGACTGGCCATCGCCCAGATCAAGGGCGGCCAATTGAATGAAGCGCGGGAGAACCTCAAACAGCTTTTGGCCAAGTCACCCAACGAGATCATCTACAACCTCGCTCAAGTCGATCTGGACATCACCAACAATCGCCTGCCTGACGCACAGTCGCGGGTAGACCGGATGCTTACGCAGTATCCGGGCAACTATCCGCTCAATCAGGTGCGCGTTGATCTGCTGCTGAAACAGAATCGCGCTGCCGATGCCGAGAAGGCACTCGAAGGTCTACTCAAGTCACGCCCGGATGATCCGGACGTCTGGTATCAGGTTGCCGAAACCCGTGGCTTGTCGGGCAACATCATCGGACTGCACCAGGCTCGTGCCGAGTACTTCGCACTGGTTGGCGATTACCGCCAGGCGATCCAGCAGCTCGATTTTGCCAAGCGCAAGGCTGGCAGCAACTTCCCACTGTCCTCACGCATCGATGCCCGCCAGCGTGAGCTGATGGAGCAGGAGCGGATGATCAAGGACATGATGGGCTGATCGTTACCCGCCACGACAAAGCTTCAGGCATAAAAAAACCGCCTCTTTCGAGGCGGTTTTTATTTACCTGTCAAACCTGATCATTCAGCCAGTTTGAAGGTGATGAAGCTCGCACGACCTTGTCGCAGTACGCGCATCGACACCGAACGATTCTTCGGCAGTGCTTTCGCGATTTCGGCGAATTCCTTGCTGGAGCCGATGGCCTGGTTGTTCAGGTGAGTAATGACATCGCCTGGTTGCAGACCGATCAGCGCTGCAGGACCGTCCTGCACTTCCTTGATCACCACACCACCTTTGAGGTCGTAGGTTTTCTTCTGCTCGGCAGTCAGTTCGCCCACCGATACACCGAGGCGGTTGCTGTTGGTTTCAGCACCGGACTTCGGCAGCGCATCCAGTTCCTTGTCTTCATCAGGGATCGCGCCAACCGTCAGTTCGACGTTCTTGCGCTTGCCTTCACGAATCACTTCCAGATTGGCTTTCGCGCCAGCCTTCAGTGCGCCGACCAGATGTGGCAGGTCAGCAGACATGACGATCGGTTGGCCGTTCATGCTCAAGATCACGTCGCCGACTTGCAGGCCGCCCTTCGCTGCCGGGCCGTCATCCTGAATCTGTGCAACCAGCGCGCCGGCCGGCTTATCCAGGCCGAACGACTCGGCCAGATCCTTGTTCACTTCCTGGATGACTACACCCAGCCAGCCTCGGCTGACTTTGCCACCGCTCTTCAGTTGATTGGAAACATCCATCGCGACATCGATAGGAATCGCAAAAGACACACCCATGAAGCCGCCGGAGCGGGTGTAGATCTGCGAGTTGATGCCAACCACTTCACCGTTCAGGTTAAACAGCGGACCACCAGAGTTGCCCGGGTTGATCGGCACGTCAGTCTGGATGAACGGCACGTAGTTCTCGTTCGGCAGGCTGCGGCCTACGGCACTGACGATGCCTTGAGTCACGGTGTGGTCGAAGCCGAACGGCGAACCGATTGCCACGACCCATTGGCCGGCTTTCAGGTCCTGGGATTTGCCGAGCTTGAGCACCGGCAGATCCTTACCTTCAATTTTCAGCAATGCCACGTCGGAGCGCGGGTCAGTGCCGATCAGCTTGGCTTTCATTTCACTGCGGTCGGCGAGGCGGACGAGGATTTCGTCGGCATCGGCGATCACGTGGTTGTTGGTGAGGATGTAGCCATCGGAAGAGATGATGAAGCCCGAGCCCAGCGACTGCGCTTCACGTTGACGACCACCGCCGCCCGGCGAACGCTGCTGAGGCGGCATGCCACGTTCGAAGAACTCGCGCAGCATCGGCGGCAGACCTTCGAGGTCAGGCATCTGCTGGTTCACTTTGCGATCCGGCAGCTTCTGCGTGGTACTGATGTTCACCACGGCTGGCGAAGCTTGTTCGACCAATTGGGTGAAGTCAGGCAGATCGGCCGCTTGCGCAGCAGGCACCGCCTGACCGAGCAACAGCACGGTGGCGAAAATGGAGAGATAAGATTTCAAACTTGGTATCGACATACAGCTCCCGTTACGACGAGCAGGGTTAAGCGATATGGAGCAAGGAACACCGGAAACCACCGACCGGCATTTTTGTTCCAGGAACAACAAACAAGGCCAGAGCCGTGAGGCTCTGACCTATAAAAAATTTTCGGGGTATTTGCAAATGAAAATGCTCAGCAAACATTTCATCTACGTCTCGACGAAGAGGTGGTAATGACTGAAATCAGCTCACTGCTTGCTGGTCGCAGCGCCATCGGTATTACGCATCGACAGAGCAATTCGTTCGGCGGTGCCAATCGGAATCTCGCCAACCACCGTGACCATCATTTCGCCCTCGGGGGTAGTCAGGCGACGAGAAACGGCGACAGTCGGGCCAAGTTGAGTCCGGGTATCGGTCACTGTTGCACCGTTCAACGGCTCAAGGAACACCGAGAAACGCGCCAGACCATCGTCATACAGCAAGCTGTTGACCTGGGTCTTGGTTTCCGGATCTTTGTGCGAGGTGCTGCTGGTCAATTCAAAACCCGTCGGCAGCCATTCAGAGTGCCATACCTGAGCAGTCTTGACGGCCGAAGCCTTGTCGCTGTCGAGCGTAATCGCTTTACAGTCGGCGTCGGCCTGCAAGTCTTTGTCCGAAGGGACTTCATCAGTAACAAGACTGGTGAACTGGAAACGTTCGAGCAACTGCCCCTTGTCGTTCAGCAACAACGACTTCAGTGGCAAACCCGTTTTCCTGTCCAGATGCAATTCAAAACCGTAACGATGCTGATCGCGAGGCGTCAGCGATACGATCACTGCGTCTCGCCCGGCCACGCGCGATTTGCCGATGACGGCAAGGTCATACCAGTTTTTCAGCTTTTGCGGATCGAGAGGACGAGCGGCTGAGTTGGGAGAATCCCCCAGTCCGGCTATCAGGGTGCCGCTGACGCATTGAGTATGCCCATCAATGCGCACGACTTCCTGTGCCGAACCGTCGAGCTGAAGTAAACGCTCGCGAACCTGGCCATTCTGGACGCGATGCCAGATGTTATGGGTAGAAAAGCTACCGTTACGCTCGTAAACGAATGTGCCGTGAAAGCTTTGCTGCTGCTCGGCCTGGCCCAGACGGGTCAACCAGTCCTGGGCCTCATCAGCATGGGCTGGAACAACGAACCAGCCGCTGAGCAGAAGCGAAAGTAGAGGTATGGCGCGCATGATCCTCCTTATCGGTTTTCCAGACTTGCTGCACGTGCGTATGGCAGTGCGCTCTCAGTGCCTTTCAGTGCAGCCTGTTGAGCGTGCTGTCGCAGATAACCTGGCAGACGCTGATCATGCCAGCCTGGTTGACCTTGCAATACGCCATTGGCCATTGGGCCAGTGGCTTCCGAACTCTCACTATAGCCTGCCAGAACAGCCGGACCTTTGACCTGTGGGGTCGCCAGGGTTGGCTGATTGGATTGCTGAGCCAGTTCGACACCAGCGATTTCGTCCTGGTTGTACAGGCGAACACCGGCCAGCACGGCAACAGTTACCGAGGCTGCAACAGCCAGACGGCCGAGGTTGCGCCATGGGCTGCGAGATACTTTGGCCGGAGCCGTTTCGTCTTCCAGTGCAGCAGACACTGCCGCAGCGATATCCAGACGTGGCAGCAGCAAATCCTTGTGCATGGCTGCCCGAGCGATCTGGTAACGAGCCCAGGTCTCACGGGTTTCTACGTCGTCCAGTGCATTGAGCACCCGACGCAATTCCAGTTCGTCCGCTTCGTTATCCATCACTGCGGACAGCGATTCCTGCAGGGCTTCACGACTCATGGCGTTCCTCTCTTGGCTGTCGCCGCTGTCTCAGTTTTCCTGCAACAACGGCTGCAGGGCTTTATCGATGGCCTCCCGAGCGCGGAAAATCCGGGAGCGCACGGTACCCACCGGACATTGCATGACGCTCGCAATGTCCTCGTAACTCAGACCATCGAATTCACGTAAAGTTAAAGCCGTACGCAAATCCTCTGGCAGTTGCTGGATGGTTCGATGGACGGTGCCTTCGATCTCATCCCGCAGCAGTGCACGTTCTGGTGACTCGAGATCCTTGAGGCCGTGATCGCCATCATAGAACTCTGCATCCTCGGAACTTACATCGCTATCCGGCGGCCGGCGGCCGCGTGAAACCAGGTAATTCTTTGCCGTGTTGATGGCAATACGGTACAGCCACGTATAAAACGCACTGTCGCCGCGAAAGTTTCCAAGTGCTCGATACGCCTTGATAAAGGCTTCCTGAGCCACGTCCTGGGCTTCATGGGTGTCGTGCACAAAACGCACGATCAACCCGAGAATCTTGTGCTGATACTTCAGCACCAACAGATCGAAAGCTCGCTTGTCGCCGCGTTGAACGCGCTCGACCAGCTGCTGATCCTCTTCCTGGGTTAGCATGAACACTCCTCGATAAGCCCGAAGGAGACTTGCATAACTAAACGACCAGACTTGCAAACATAGACTCGGGCTTTTCGCAAAAGTTCTCCCCCTCCAGGCAAGTTTCCTGCGGGCTCTGATTTGGCACGCACGAAAAACGCAGCTCGGGATAAACCGGCTGCGCGAATAATCTTGTCATCGGTTTCGCCGGCAGGAATCCAACCACAGATTCCGCACTGAAGCCGACACTGTCCCTTATCTCTGGCACCGACTATTGATCTTGGGCCTTTGGCAAAAGTTCCAATTATTTATAGCCGTCGCCACCCGACATTGGGCAACCCTGTGCAGAAAAAGTCTGTTTCAGCGCCGATACAGTCGCCTTTTCCCCCAACATGGGAAAAAAACTTCCGACGAAGCACCCGTTTTTCCCGTCACAGTAGTTTCACAATGCCATATCGGCGCGGCTATTGTGCCGTCCCCCCCCTCTATATACTAGTGGGCTGTGTGGCTGTCTTGACTCGCCGATCCAGCTGTCTTGCTCCACCCCCGACCCGGGTCGCTTTGAGCGGAATCCTGTAATGAGCCAACAATTCCAACACGATGTTCTGGTCATTGGCAGCGGTGCTGCCGGTTTAAGTCTCGCGCTGACCCTGCCCGGTCATTTGCGCATTGCGGTATTGAGCAAAGGCGATCTGGCCAACGGCTCTACTTTTTGGGCCCAGGGTGGCGTCGCCGCCGTGCTCGATGACACTGATACTGTCGAATCCCATGTAGAGGACACCCTGAACGCCGGTGGTGGTCTGTGCCATGAAGACGCCGTGCGCTTCACTGTGGAGCACAGCCGCGAAGCCATCCAGTGGCTGATCGACCAAGGCGTACCCTTCACCCGCGACGATCAGTCAGGCACTGAAGACGGCGGGTTCGAATTTCATTTGACCCGAGAAGGCGGCCATAGCCATCGGCGCATCATCCACGCCGCTGATGCTACCGGCGCAGCGATTTTCAAAACCCTGTTGGCCCAGGCCAAAGAGCGTTCGAACATCGAATTGCTGGAGCAGCGGGTTGCCGTTGATCTGATTACCGAACGCCGTTTAGGCATGGACGGCGAGCGCTGCCTCGGCGCCTATGTACTAAATCGCAAAACCGGCGAGGTCGACACCTACGGCGCACGCTTCGTGATTCTGGCCTCGGGCGGTGCCGCCAAGGTCTACCTCTATACCAGCAACCCCGACGGCGCCTGCGGTGACGGCATCGCCATGGCATGGCGCTCGGGCTGCCGAGTGGCGAACCTGGAATTCAACCAGTTCCACCCGACCTGCCTGTATCACCCGCAGGCCAAGAGTTTTCTGATTACCGAAGCCCTGCGCGGCGAAGGCGCGCATTTGAAGCTGCCCAATGGCGAACGCTTCATGTCCCGCTTCGACAAGCGCGCCGAGCTGGCACCACGCGACATCGTCGCCCGGGCCATCGACCATGAAATGAAGCGTCTGGGTGTCGACTGCGTCTATCTCGACATCAGCCACAAACCCGAAGCGTTCATCAAAAGTCACTTCCCGACTGTTTATGAGCGCTGCCTGGGATTCGGCATCGACATCACCAAACAGCCGATCCCGGTCGTACCCGCCGCGCACTACACCTGCGGTGGCGTGATGGTCGATCAACAAGGTCGCACCGACGTGCCGGGCTTGTACGCGATTGGCGAAACCAGCTTCACCGGCCTGCACGGCGCCAACCGCATGGCCAGCAACTCGTTGCTGGAGTGCTTTGTCTATGCCCGTTCGGCAGCAGCCGACATTCTCGCGCAACTGGACGATGTCGCCGCGCCAAGCGCCCTGCCCGCCTGGGACGCCAGCCAGGTCACCGACTCCGACGAGGACGTGATCATCGCGCACAACTGGGATGAACTGCGGCGATTCATGTGGGACTACGTCGGCATCGTGCGCACCAACAAGCGCCTGCAACGGGCTCAGCACCGCGTGCGCCTGCTGCTGGATGAGATCGACGAGTTCTACAGCAACTATAAAGTCAGCCGCGACCTGATCGAGTTGCGCAATCTGGCGCAAGTCGCCGAACTGATGATCTGCTCAGCCATGGAGCGCAAGGAAAGTCGCGGCCTGCATTACACCCTCGACTATCCGGACATGCTGCCCGAGGCGCTCGACACTATTCTGGTGCCGCCCACCTACGCCGGCTGAACTTGAGCCGTACTCGCAGACGTCGGTGCATATCCGCCGTTTGCGAGTCCCGTGGCACGCAGACCGATCTGACCCGCCATTCGCCGCGCAATCTGAACCTCAGCACCACAATCAGCGGTAGCGCGAGACTGTCCGGGCGCAGCTGTACCGCCTGCCAGCCGTCCGCCTGATTCCACAACTGCCAGCCATCGGCGTCCCGGCGCAGACCGCGAAAGGCTCGACAGTGATTCAGCAGAATCTGCCTAGGTAACACCCAAATCCCGTGAAGCAGGCAAGCGAAAACCCCGAGCAGACTGGCCCAGAGTGGAATCGAAAGCAGAAACAAAGCACCCAGTGCGAACGCCTGGGCCAACAGATACGCCGCCAGCAACTGCCGCGAGGCATGCCAGCGGCATTCGAACGTGTTACTTGGGCTGGACACGATCCAGGATCATGCGAACCATGCGCTGCAGTTCCGGATCTTCAGACTCGCTGCGCTCCATGAACCAGCCGAACATGTCCTGATCCTCGCACGTCAGCAAACGCACATACAGATCGCGATCCACCTGGTTCAACGTCGCGTAAACCTCCTGCACGAACGGCACCAGCAACACGTCAAGCTCAAGCATGCCGCGACGGCTGTGCCAAAACAGGCGATTCAGTTCAACTTGTTCGACCATGGGGCCCTCCTCAAATTTGCCGGCAAGTATACAGCCCCGGCGCGGGTCGCACAGTCGGCTTTGGTCGGGCACCACCGATCCTTTATCAACTACCCATTTCACCAACGCGCCCTTATGATGTGCCCCAGTCTATTTACCCTGCGAAGACCCATGGCCGATTCTGCTTTTTTCTGCACCCTGTCTCATGAAGGCGTTCTCGCGGTTCGCGGCGCGGATGCCGGAAAATTCCTGCAAGGCCAGTTGACCTGCAACCTCAATTACCTCAGCGACAGCCGCGCCAGCCTCGGCGCCCGCTGCACGCAGAAGGGCCGGATGCAGTCGAGCTTCCGCATTCTGCTCGAAGGTGACGGCGTGGTCCTGGCGATGGCCAGCGAACTGCTCGAACCGCAACTGGCGGATCTGAAAAAGTACGCGGTGTTCTCCAAATCAAAACTGACCGACGAAAGTGCCGCTTGGGTACGTTTTGGCCTGGAGCATGGCGATAACGCCTTGACCAGTCTCGGTCTGGACCTGCCGGCAGAAACCGACAGCCTCGTGCGTAATGAAAGCCTGATCGCGATTCGCGTCTCGCCGGATCGCGCCGAGCTCTGGGCACCGGTCGATCAGGCTGACGCGATCAAAGCCAAATTGTCCGCCACCCTGCCTGAAGCCGAGCTGAATCAGTGGCTGCTGGGCCAGATCCGCGCCGGTGTCGGCCAGGTCATGCCGAGCACCCGCGAGCTGTTCATTCCGCAAATGCTCAACCTGCAAGCGGTCGGCGGCGTGAGTTTCAAGAAAGGCTGCTACACCGGCCAGGAAATCGTTGCGCGCATGCAGTACCTGGGCAAACTCAAGCGTCGTTTGTATCGCCTGAGCCTGGACGCCGCTGATTTGCCAGAGCCTGGCACACAACTGTTTGCGCCGAGCCACAACAGCGCCATCGGCGAAGTGGTGCTGGCCGCCAAGGCCGGGCAAAACATTGAACTCCTGGCGGTGCTGCAGGCCGAAGCTGCCGAAGCCGGTGATTTGCATCTGGGCGCCCTCGAAGGTCCCGCGCTGCATCTGCTCGACCTGCCTTACGAACTGGATCGCGACCGCGAAATCCAGCGCTGATCGCAGCATTTGTTGCAACACCCTAGAGAGTTTAAATGAGCGAACTGGCGGAAAAAGTCCAACAGGATTTGGTTGAGGCCATCGATAACGATGACCTGGTTCTGCCCACGTTGCCGGAAGTGGCCCTGCAGATTCGCAAGGCCGCTGAAGACCCGGAAATCAGCGTCAGCGACCTGAGCAAAGTGATCGGCCGGGACACGGCGCTGTCGGCGCGCCTGATCAAAGTGGTCAACAGCCCGCTGCTGCGCGCCGCACAGGAAGTCACCGACCTGCACACCGCCATCACCCGGCTGGGCATCAACTACAGCAGCAACCTGGCGATCGGTCTGGTGATGGAGCAGATTTTCCACGCCCGCTCCGAAGTGGTCGAGCAGAAGATGCGCGAAGTCTGGCGCAAGAGTCTGGAAATTGCCGGGGTCAGTTATGCGCTGTGTCGCCGCTACACGCAGCTCAAACCCGATCAGGCAGCGCTCGGCGGGCTGGTGCATCAGATTGGCGTGCTGCCGATTCTGACTTACGCCGAGGATCACTACGAACTGTTGTCAGACCCGGTCAGCCTCAACCATGTGATCGATCACATTCATCCGTTGCTGGGCGACAAGTTGTTGCGGGTCTGGGAGTTCCCGGAGCGACTGGTGGAATTGCCGGGGCGCTATCAGGACTTCAAGCGCGATTCGACGGCCATTGATTACGTCGATCTGGTGCAGGTGGCGAGCCTGTATTGCCACAAGGACACGGATCATCCGTTTGCGCGGATTGATCCAATGACCGTTCCGGCGTTCAGGAAGCTTGGGATTGATCAGGAGAACAAAGCGCTGTGTGAAGATCTGGAAGAGTCGCGGACGATGTTTTACTGATCCGAAACCGCGCCGCCCCATTCGCGAGCAGGCTCGCTCCCACAATGAAATGCATTCCCCTGTGGGAGCACAGCTGATTCACACATTGAAATGCATTCCCCCTGTGGGAGCACAGCTGATTCACACATTGAAATGCATTCCCCCTGTGGGAGCACAGCTGATTCACACATTGAAATGCATTCCCCTGTGGGGGCACAGCTGATTCACACATTGAAATGCATTCCCCCTGTGGGAGCGAGCCTGCTCGCGAAGGGGCCAGCAAAACCACCACAATCACCCGGCGATAAAACTGACCCGCACCTTCAACCCCGCCTGCTCGCCATCGTGCAAAGTGATCTGGGCCAGATGCGCCCGGCAGATCTCGCCGACAATCGCCAGCCCCAACCCTGAACCTGCCACCTGCTGATTACGTCGGTAGAACCGCTCGAACACGCGATCGCGATCCTCCAGCGGAATGCCCGGCCCATCATCTTCTACCTCAAGCACCGCCGGCGCGGTCACGCGCAAAATGACGTTACCGCCCGGTGGCGTATGCGCCAAAGCGTTGTCCACCAGATTGCTCAGCAACTCATTCAACAACGTCGGCTCACCGCGTAACCAGACGGGTTCGTCCGCCTCCAGCGCCAGCGCCACCCCGCGCTTGTGCGCCAACGGCGCCATGGCCATGCCCAATTCCCGGGCCAACTGGCTCAGATCGAGCAACTGCGCACCGCCCTCGGCAATCGCCCGGGCACCGTTTTCGACGCGCGCCAGCGACAACAACTGATTGGCCAGATGGGTCAGGCGATCAGTGCTTTGCGCCGAGGATTCCAATGTCGTGCGCCACGTCTCGGGTTCGTTCGAACGCAGGCCCAGTTCAAGCCGCGCCTTCAGCGCCGCCAATGGCGTGCGCAACTCATGGGCCGCATCGGCGATGAACTGCGCCTGCCGTTCGAACTGACCACGCAAGCGCTCGGTGAAATGATTAAGCCCGCGCACCAAAGGCCACAGCTCATGCTGCACTTCAACCAATGGCAGCGGGCGCAAGTCGTCGGGCTGACGCTCTTCCACCGCCGTGCGTAAACGCTCCAATGGGCGCAGTGCCGCACTGACCGCAAACCAGACCAGCAACAACGCGCCGATCGCCAGCATGCCCAATCGCAGCAAGGTATCGGCGGCCAGACTGCGCGCCATGCTCACCCGTGCCTCGTCGGTTTCGGCGACGCGGATTTCCGCCATACCGTTCATGTTCGGTTCGGTCACCGCTTTCAGCAGGCTGACCACGCGCACGTTTTGCCCTTTGTACGTGGCGTTGTAGAAGCGCGCCAGCGCGGGATAGCTGTCCGTGCGCGGCGTCCCCGGCGGCGGCCCGGGCAAGTTTTCATAGCCGGAAATCAGCTTCTGATGGATGTCATTGACCTGATAGTAGATCCGCCCCGCGCTGTCATAAGCGAAGGTATCGAGTGCGACGTAAGGCACATCGGCGCTCAGTGTGCCGTCACGTTGCGACAGACCCGCCGCGATGGTCCGCGCCGAGGCCAGCAACGTACGATCGTACGCGGTGTCGGCGGCTTCGCGACCGTTCCAGTACGCGCTCAATCCGCTGGCGAGCATCAACACCACCAGCAACAACGCGAGGTTCCACAACAAGCGCCAGCGCAGGCTGCTGGGCTTATGCATCGCGGCTTTCCAGCAGGTAACCGAGGCCGCGGAAGGTCACGATCGCTACCGGTTGACCGTCGAGCTTCTTGCGCAAGCGATGGACGTAGATCTCGATGGCATCGGGGCTGGCCTCTTCGTCGAGACCGAACACCTGTGCGGCCAATTGCTCCTTGCTCATGACCCGACCTGGCCGGGCGATCAGTGCTTCCAGCACCGCTTGTTCTCGCGACGTCAGGGTCAGCAAATCTTCGCCAAGGGTGAAGCGCCGGGTGTCGAGGTCGTAGGCCAGCACGCCGCAGCGCTGCTGGCGTTCGCCACCGAGCACACTACGGCGCAGCAAGGCTTTGACCCGCGCTTCCAGTTCAGTCAGTTCGAACGGTTTGGCGAGGTAATCGTCGGCACCCAGATTGAGGCCATGGACACGATCCTTCACATCACTGCGCGCGGTGAGCATCAGCACCGGCAGATTTTTCCCACGTGCGCGCAACCGCGCGAGCACCTCGAAACCGTCCATGCGCGGCAGGCCGACATCAAGGATCGCCACGGCGTATTCCTCACTGCCCAGCGCCAGATCGGCGGCCACGCCATCGTGCAAGACATCCACGGTCAGACCGGTGCTTTTGAGCGCCTGAGCGACACTTTCGGCCAGTTGCAGATGGTCTTCGACGAGCAGGACACGCATGGATTTTTACCTCGTTCAGGGATGGCCGACGCCACGCTTTGCCGCGGAGTTTACAGCCGCAACCGCCGCTGTGAAGCCCGAAAACCTTGAAAGTCTGCTGAAAGGTTAGCGAAAGGTTAGCTGGTTACAGTCGGCCCACGGACAGTTCCGACTGCCGTCGCTGATGCCACTCAGCGCAACGAAAAACGCCTCGAAGCGTTTTCGACCAATAAGAACAATAAACGGAGTACACCCGCATGCCGTCCATGCAGCCTCAGGCGTCCACGCCTGTTCGCCCTTCCCGTTTCAGCCACACCGCCCTCGTCAGTGCCGCCGCTCTCGCCGGTTTTTCGCCGTTGAGTTTTGCCGACTTCATTGAAGACAGCAGCGCCACCTTCGAAACCCGCAACATGTATTTCAACCGCGACTTTCGCGATGGCACCAGCGCCCAGCAATCCAAGCGTGACGAATGGGCCCAGGGTTTCATGCTCAATCTGCAATCGGGTTACACCGACGGCACCGTGGGGTTCGGTGTCGATGCGCTGGGCATGCTTGGGGTAAAACTGGATTCGAGCCCGGACCGCACCGGCACTGGCCTGCTGCCGACCCACGATGATGGGCGCGCGGCGGATGAATACTCGAAAGTCGGCCTGACCGGCAAAGTTAAAATCTCCGCCACCGAACTTAAAATCGGCAGCCTGATTCCTGAACTGCCGATTCTCAAACCGAACGACGGGCGCATCCTGCCGCAGACCTTTGAAGGTGGCTTGCTGACCTCCAAAGAGATCAAGAACCTGACCTTCACCGGTGGTCGACTGGAAAAAGCCAAGGATCGCGACAGCACCGATTTCGAGGACATCGCCCTCAACAACAAGAACAGCCGTTTTGCCGGCACCGCCGCTGGCAAACACTTCGACTTTGGCGGCGTGGACTACAAGTTCACCGACAAGATCACCGGCAGTTACCACTTCGCCCAACTCGACGAAGTCTATAACCAGCACTTCTTCGGCCTCGTTGCTTCGCGGCCGATGGGCCCCGGCACGTTTGCAACCGATCTGCGTTTCGCCGTCAGCGATGACCAAGGCGCAGCCCGTGGCGGCGAGATCGACAACCGCTCGCTCAACGGTCTGGTCAGCTATGCCCTGAGCGGCCACAAGTTCAGCGCCGGTTATCAGCACATGTCTGGCGACAGCGCTTTCCCTTACGTCGATGGCAGCGACCCGTATCTGGTCAACTTCGTGCAGATCAACGATTTTGCCGGCGCTGAAGAGCGCTCCTGGCAGGCTCGCTATGACTTCGACTTCGCCAAGCTCGGCATTCCTGGCCTGAGTTTCATGAGCCGCTACTTGAGCGGTGACAACATCAAGCTCAAGAACGGTGAAGAAGGCAAAGAGTGGGAGCGCAACACCGAGATCAAATATGTAGTACAAAGCGGCGCCTTGAAGGATGTCGCCGTGCGTTTGCGTAATGCCACTTACCGCTCCAACTACTCGGCTCGCGATGCAGACGAAGTGCGTTTGCTGGTGAGCTACAGCGTTGCCCTTTGGTAAATGCCCGTAAGTGAAAAACACGTCGAATAACAACAATGCCCGTGGAGAATCGAATGAACCTGTCACTGCGTAAAGTTGCACTGGCCGCCAGTTGCATCCTGTTTGCCGGCCAACTGATGGCCGAACCGAAACGTCCGGAATGTATCGCCCCGGCCTCCCCCGGCGGTGGTTTCGACCTGACCTGCAAACTGGTGCAGAGCGCACTGGTCAACCAGAAACTGCTGAGCAAACCGATGCGCGTGACCTACATGCCCGGCGGTGTCGGCGCGGTGGCCTACAACGCCGTGGTCGCGCAACGTCCGGCGGATGCCGGCACGCTGGTGGCGTGGTCGAGCGGTTCGCTGTTGAACCTGGCCCAGGGCAAGTTCGGTCGTTTCGATGAAACCAACGTGCGCTGGCTCGCAGCGGTCGGCACCAGCTACGGCGCCATCGCGGTGAAAAGCGATTCGCCTTACAAGACCCTCGACGATCTCGTTCAGGCACTGAAGAAAGATCCAAGCTCGGTGGTGATCGGTTCCGGCGGCACCGTTGGCAGCCAGGACTGGATGCAAACCGCACTGATCGCCAAGGCTGCCGGGATCAACCCGCGCGACCTGCGTTACGTGGCGCTCGAAGGTGGCGGCGAAATCGCCACGGCCCTGCTCGGCGGCCACATTCAGGTCGGCAGCACCGACATCTCCGACTCCATGCCGCACATCCAGAGCGGCGACATGCGCCTGCTCGCGGTGTTCGCCGACAAGCGTCTCGACGAGCCGGAAATGAAAGACATCCCGACCGCTCGCGAGCAAGGCTACGACATTGTCTGGCCAGTAGTGCGCGGCTTCTACCTCGGGCCAAAAGTCAGCGACGAAGACTACGCCTGGTGGAAAGACTCGTTCGACAAACTGCTGGCCTCCGACGAGTTCGCCACGCTGCGCGACCAGCGTGAACTGTTCCCCTTCGCCATGACCGGCCCGGAACTCGACACCTACGTGAAGAAGCAAGTCGCGGACTACAAAGTGCTGGCCAAAGAGTTCGGCCTGATCCAGTGATCGCCTCTGTCTAGCGGCTGCGTTCCCGGTTGCGGGGACGCGGCACAGGAGCTCCCATGCTTATTCAACGCATTTTCGCCTCCGTGCTGTTGCTGGCTTGCGCCGGCCTGGCATTGATGGCGTGGCCGTACCAAGCGGCCTTTTCCTACGAACCGGTCGGCCCGCGCGCCTTCCCCCTGCTGATGCTCGGCCTGATGGGCGCGGCGCTGCTGTACATGGTGTTCCGCCCGGCGCCGATCAAACACAGCGACGACGAGCCGCCACTGGATCGCGAAACCCTGACCAAGATCGCCATTTGCGTCGCACTGCTGCTGGTGTTCGCCGGTCTGTTCGAACCGCTGGGTTTCATCCTCAGCAGCATCCTCATCGGCATTCCGATGGCGCGCCTGTATGGCGGTCGCTGGATGCCGAGCATCGTGGTGACCACGCTGATGGCCATCGGTCTATACCTGTTGTTCGACCGTGTGATGGACGTTCCGCTGCCCCTTGGCCTGCTCGACGTGCTGGAGAACTGATATGGATACCCTCGGTTATTTGGGTCAAGGCTTCGGCGTCGCGCTGAGCCCGTACAACCTGGTCACGGCCCTGACCGGCACACTGATCGGCACCGTCGTCGGCCTGCTGCCGGGCCTTGGCCCGATCAATGGCGTGGCCTTGCTGATCCCGATCGCTTTCGCCCTCGGCCTGCCGCCAGAGTCGGCATTGATCCTGCTGGCAGCGGTGTATCTGGGTTGCGAATACGGCGGCCGGATCAGTTCGATCCTGCTGAACATTCCCGGCGAAGCATCGACCGTGATGACCACCCTCGACGGTTACCCGATGGCCCGCAAAGGTCTGGCCGGTGTGGCTCTGTCGCTGTCGGCGTGGAGTTCGTTTATCGGCGCGTTTATCGCCACCTGCGGCATGGTCCTGTTCGCGCCGCTGCTGGCGAAATGGGCGATTGCCTTCGGCCCGGCGGAATACTTCGTGCTGATGGTGTTTGCGATTGTCTGTCTCGGCGGCATGGCCGGTGACCGACCGTTGAAGACCTTTATCGCGGCGTTGATCGGTCTGTTCCTGTCGAGCGTCGGCATCGACGCCAACAGCGGCGTTTACCGCTTCACCGGCGACAACATTCACCTGACTGACGGCATTCAATTCGTCGTGCTGGTGCTGGGCCTGTTCTCGGTCAGCGAGATTCTGTTGCTGCTGGAGAAAACCCATCGCGGCCAGGAAGCGGTGAAAGCCACCGGGCGGATGATGTTCAACTTCAAGGAAGCGTCGTCGGTGTTCGTGGTGAACATCCGTTGCGGCCTGCTCGGTTTTATCATGGGCGTATTGCCGGGTGCTGGTGCGACGCTGGCCAGTGCCGTGGCCTACATGACCGAAAAACGCATCGCCGGTGCCAGTGGCAAATTCGGTCAGGGTGATGCCCGTGGCCTCGCTGCGCCGGAAACTGCCATCGGTGCTTCGGCCTGCGGTGCGCTGGTGCCAATGCTGACGCTGGGTGTGCCAGGTTCGGGCACCACGGCAGTGATGATCGGCGCCCTGTCGCTGTACAACATCACGCCGGGCCCGCTGCTGTTCCAGCAACAACCCGACATCGTCTGGGGCCTGATCGCGTCGTTGTTCATCGCCAACATCATGCTGGTGATCCTCAACATCCCGATGATCCGCATCTTCACCCGCATCCTTGCCGTGCCGAACTGGGCACTGGTGCCGGTGATCGCGATCATCACCGGGATCGGCGTTTACGCGGTGCACGCCACCACGTTCGACTTGTTCCTGATGGTCGGTATCGGCATCTTCGGTTACATCCTGCGCAAGCTCGACTTCCCGTTGTCGCCGGTGCTGCTGGGCTTCATCCTCGGTGGTCTGATGGAGCAGAACCTGCGTCGGGCGCTGTCGATTTCCAACGGTGCGCTGGAAATCCTCTGGTCGAGCCCGATCACTTTCGGTGTCTGGGTGCTGACCGCGATCATGCTGCTGATGCCGCTGCTGCGCATCTGGCGCAAACGTTCGGTCGCGCGTCGCGCCATCGCCGATGTTTGATCGCGCCTCACTGAAATCCTGGTGGGGAACCCCGCTGGTCGGTCTGCTCGGCGGTTACCTCGCCAGCCAGATCGGCTGGCCACTGCCGTGGATGGTCGGCTCGTTGCTGGCGATCATCCTCGTGCGCTGCCTGACCCCGTGGCAACTCACGGAAATCCCTGGCGGCCGCAAGTGCGGCCAGTGGATTGTCGGCATCGGCATCGGCCTGCACTTCACCCCGGTGGTGATGGAGCAGGTGCTCAGTCATTTTGGTTTGATCTTCTTTGGTGCGCTGGTCACCAGTGTCTCGGCGGTGGTCGGCGTGTGGTTGATGCGCAGCACCGGTGAGGATCGCGCCACGGCATTTTTCTCGAGCATGCCCGGCGGTTCCGGGGAGATGGTCAACCTTGGCGCGCGTAATGGCGCGATGCTCAGCCATGTCGCGGCAGGGCAAAGTTTGCGGGTGCTGGTGGTGGTGCTGTGTGTACCGGCAGCGTTCAAATATCTGCTGGGCGACGGCAATCCGATTTCTCATGCCGGCAGCGTCGATTGGCGCTGGCTGGCGATTCTGTTTCCGGCGGGCGGTTTGCTTGCGTGGCTCTGGCAGCGTTTGCGCCAACCCAATCCGTGGTTGTTCGGGCCGTTGCTGGTGAGTGCGGCGGTGAGCATTGGCTGGGATCTGCACATTGGTTTGCCCAATGGTGGCAGTCAGATTGGTCAGTGGTTGATTGGTAGCGGTTTGGGTTGTCACTTCAACCGGCAGTTTTTCCGCCGCGCGCCTTCATTCATGGGGCGGACGTTGATCGGCACGGCGTTGACCATGTTGATCGCGACACTGGCAGCGTTGGGGCTGAGTGCGTTGACCCATCTGGATCTGCGTTCGCTGACGCTGGGCATGATGCCCGGCGGGATTGCCGAGATGAGCCTGACGGCGGAGACCCTGCAATTGTCGGTGCCGCTGGTGACAGCGATGCAGGTGATGCGGTTGTTGTTTGTGCTGTTTCTGGCGGAGCCGTTGTTCAAGTACTGGAACCGTAATCCGGAGTAAGACCGCGTCGCCCTTTTCGCGAGCAGGCTCGCTCCCACAGGTTCTTGTGGGTGCCACAGATTATGTGTACACCTCAAAACCCTGTGGGAGCGAGCCTGCTCGCGAAGGGGCCGGCAGCCCATCAAATCGGCGGCAAACGCCACTCGATCGGCGTTTCACCATTCTGCTCGAGAAACTTGTTGGTCCGGCTGAAGTGCCCACACCCCAAAAACCCGCGATACGCCGACAGCGGCGACGGATGCACCGACGTCAGCACCAGATGCTTGGTCGCGTCGATCAGTTTCTGCTTGCTCTGCGCATGGGCGCCCCAGAGCATGAACACCAGATGCGGCTGGCGCTCGCTGACCAGTTCAATGATTCGATCAGTAAAGAACTGCCAGCCCTTGTCCTTGTGCGCATTGGCGTTGGCGCGCTCGACGGTCATGGTCGTGTTGATCATCAACACGCCCTGATCGGCCCAGCTCTGCAGGTAACCGTGATTGGGAATGTCGATGTTGAGGTCGCGTTTCAACTCTTTATAGATGTTGACCAGCGACGGCGGTGCCGGCACGCCCGGTTGCACCGAGAAGCACAAACCGTGGGCCTGGCCCGGGCCGTGATACGGGTCCTGGCCGAGGATCACCACCTTCACTTTATCCAGCGGTGTTGAATTCAAGGCATTGAAAATCATCGGCCCCGGCGGATAGATTTCCTTGCCGGCCGCCCGCTCCTGCTGCAGAAACTGGCGCAACTCTGCCATGTAAGGCTGGTCGAACTCAGCACGCAGTGCCTCCTTCCAGCTCGGTTCGAGTTTGATACGGTCGTCAGCAGTCATGGTCATACCCGGCAAAAACAATGGGGCGAACCCTAGGAAAGCCGACCACGCTTGTCAATTGATCTGATGCAGATCCGGCACTTTCCCACACAACGATCATACTGATCGTTCAAATTCCCGATCGAGGTCACGATGAATCTGCACTTCGAAGAACTCACCGGCACCGACGGCGCCCGCATCGGTATCGCCAGCCTGGATGCTGAAAAGTCGCTGAATGCGCTGTCCCTGCCGATGATCAACGCCCTCAGCGACAAGCTGAACGCCTGGGCCAAGGATCCACAAATCGTCTGCGTGCTACTGCGCGGCAATGGCGCCAAGGCCTTCTGCGCTGGCGGCGAGGTGCGCAGCCTGGTTGAGGCCTGTCGCGCCCATCCCGGCGAAGTACCACCGCTGGCCGCGCAGTTTTTCAGCGCGGAATATCGTCTGGATTACAGCCTGCACACCTATCCGAAACCGTTGATCTGCTGGGGCCATGGTTACGTGCTCGGTGGCGGCATGGGCCTGTTGCAAGGTGCCAGTACGCGGATTGTTACGCCGAGCAGCCGCCTGGCGATGCCGGAAATCAGCATTGGTTTGTATCCGGACGTCGGCGCCAGTTGGTTTCTCGCCCGGCTGCCGGGCAAGCTCGGTTTGTTCCTCGGCCTGACCGGTGCGCACATGAACGCTCGTGATGCGATCGATCTGGACCTGGCCGACCGCTTCCTGCTTGACGAACAGCAGCCGCAATTGATCGAAGGCCTGCTGCAGCTCAATTGGCAGGAACAGACAGACGTGCAACTCAACAGTTTGCTCAAGGCGTTGCAGCAGGAAGCCGTGGCGCAGATGCCCGAGGCGCAGTGGCTACCGCGTCGCCAGCAGATCGACGAACTGCTCGACGTCAGCAACGTGGCCTGCGCCTGGAAAGCCATCAGCCTGCAGCGCGACAGCAGCGATCCGTTGATCGCACGGGCAGCGAAAACCATGAGCGAAGGCTCGCCGCTGACCGCGCATCTGGTCTGGGAACAGATCATCCGCGCCCGGCACATGTCGCTGGCCGAAGTCTTTCAGATGGAATACACCCTGAGCCTCAATTGCTGCCGGCATCCGGAGTTCAGCGAAGGGGTTCGCGCACGGTTGATCGACAAGGATCAGAAGCCGCACTGGCATTGGCCGGATATCAACAATGTGCCGGAAGCGGTGGTTGAGGCGCATTTTCACAAGGTTTGGGAGGGGCGGCATCCGTTGGCGGATTTGACGCAGTATTGAAGTACTGATTGCCCGCGATGGTCACCTCTTGGTCCCATCGCGGTTCCCTCAATCTGAAGTTATTGCGGTCACATGTTCAGTTCGTAGAACTGAATTATTTCGGCCAAAGCGAGGTGCGATTCTTCGTTTTCTTTTACAAGAATATCCTCCACATCCCGCAACGGCGGAAGAGGATGCAGTCGTTCGGCAATTTGCATTGAGGTGTAGTCTTGAACTGCCTTTCCTTCACCGCTAACCCTTATGAACCCAATCGCGCTTTCGCCTCCAGAAAAATGATTAGCCACTCGAATCTTGGGGCCCACGCCATAACTGACCACTATGACAAGATCATCCTGATCGCGATGAAACCTTAATTGTTCAATAGGTATACCCACACCAGAAAAATCGATTCCATCGATCCCACCCCCGGTATTGTTAATCAAGTCTCTTCCAAGACCATCGTATTTATAGAGATCGTTGCCAGCACCACCAGACAATGTGTCATTACCGGGACCGCCGAGCAGCACATCATCGTCGACACTCCCCATCAGCACATCATGTCCATGCATACCTCTGATTTCACCTGCGCCGCTTAGCGTGTCATTACCGTGACTTCCCACCAGTGGGAGCGCTTGGCCATCTCTCATAGATTTGGCACTGGCCGCATTATCGACCAACAGACCATTGTGATAAGTATCCGGGGCAGGACCCAGCTGACTGGAGCCAAACAGCTCTTTGAGAGTAACGCTTGATCCATCTGCAAACTTTATAACCTCGATACCGGAACCCTCAATATCTCCGGCATTGGGTAGAACAATGCGAACTTTCTGCGACCCACCCCATTTAATATCGAGTGTCGAATAGAGCATTTTCGCCCGAGGCGGATGGCGATAGGCATCACGACGCGGATCAGTTGCCAACTCAACATTCACTGTTTCAATGAGTGTTGCGCCCCAACTGAGCTGCAAATTCTCCTGCGTCGCGTCCTCTGGAAGCACGACAGTATCTTGATCGACTAATCCATACTCGTCCTTCCATCCGGCAACACCTACTTCAGGTCGGAGAAAAACCGGATTCAGCACATCCGCGATAATGGTCGTTGCGCCAACATGTGCCTGCACGATGTAAGTATCGGCACCGTTTTCACCGTACAGGTAGTCATCCCCAGCGCCGCTCAATAAATAATCAGCGCCTTCAGAACCGAGCAGGGTATCATTGCCCGCCCCGGCGGACAGAAAGGCACCCGGTATCCTGTCATTAATATAGTCGTAATCAAGTAGAACACCAGAATAGGCGACGATCAGGTCATCGCCTGCACCACCCTGGAAAAGATTGCCGACTTCGACATTAACTCGCCCACCGACATCGTCGCCGTGGACAACTTTATGTTTGATCGCTTCAGTTGTGACATCCCGCCGAAATTCCTTGCGGACAGTTTCGCCCGCCGTGAAACTTTCAGCAGGATAGATGTACCATCCTTCGATAGCACCTGAATCTGTTCTATCTGCAATAATTACGTCGCCGACTTTGAATGAAAAACCGCTGGCAGTGCCAGATCGAAAATAACGTGGCTCCAGTAATAACGGCGACGTAATGCCCTCTTTCTTTACCTCTCGAAAACTGGATTGGGATGTAGAGCTTGACTGTCTTTCGCTAAATACCGCATCGCCAGTGGCAGACCCCATCCATTGAGGCGTTTCAGACAATACCCCCGTTTCGATGCTTTCATCGATCACATCAGTGTGGGTGATATAACCCGTATCGTTGGTGGTTATATGGTTACGAACCCAGACACCTGGTTTGCTCAAGGTAAAGCCTGTTGCATGCCTGCTTGCGGAGCGCTTTGCTTTGAGCTCCGCCAGGAACCTGTCTGTCCAGCCAACATTATGATCAATGGCATTACTTCGTTCCTCACCAGGAACAACGATCCCTGATTGGCCCGGAACAGCAACCGGGTCTTCGTCTGCAATGATGTCTTTATCTTCTTCTTTGGCCAGCACTCCTTCCCCTGCTGGCGGTTCGATGATATCTACGGCTGGCAGCGTTTTTTTCATGACCTCTTGATAGCCGAGAATGACACCATCGCTAAACGTGAACGTTGAATTCTTCCATTCTTCATAATTCCTGATAAGGATGGCGTCCCCCTCACCATTGAACAGCCGCAATACCCGGCCTACGGAAACATCAATGATGTCGGCTTTCAGACTTTCCGCAGAGAACCCGGCACCGAACTTGATGACATTGCTGCCACCTGAATCGGTGATAACGTCAAGACCATCACCCACCCCGAAATAGTAAAGATCAGCGCCGTCATGGCCCTCCATCACGTCGTTACCGGCCCCGCCATCAAAAACGTTATTGCCTGAATCTCCACGAAGGTGGTCTACACCCTCCCCGCCCAACAAAGTGTCGTTGCCACCACCGCCCAGCAGGGTATCGTTGCCTGAACCACCGTCCAGATAATCTGCGCCGTGTTCAGCCTCGGCTGTCTGCTCGTAGTCGCCGGATAAAATGTCATCATCAGCGCCGCCATAAAGCGTGTCGGCGCCCAAGCCTCCCAGAAGGGTATCGTTTCCTTCATCGCCTTGAAGGTAATCATTGTTGATTCCACCTGACTGCAGGTTGGACACATCACCATCCAGCGCGTCAGCTCCTGCCCCACCGATCAGGGTATCGGAGCCACCCATTCCCTGAAGTGTGTCATCGCCCGTTCCGCCATCGAGTAAATCATTACCGTGATAACGAATCGGGTGCTCAGCATAATCCCCGGCCAGCACGTCGTTACCCTCACCTCCGAACAGCAGATCGTCCGCCCCACCGCCCCAGAGTTTGTCGTCTCCCGCGCCACCGTCCAGCAGGTCATTTCCAAAAAAATGGGCGGCGTCACCGGCAACGCCGTTCAGTACATCGTCATCGCCCTTGAGAGTGTCATTGCCTGGACCACCATAAATCGCGTCGTTTCCACCGTTACCAGCGAGCCGATCATCGCCACTGCCACCGTCCAATACATCATTGCCATGGTGTTTGCTTTGCAGGCCACCGCCCCAGTCGAGGTTATCTCCCATCATTGTGTCGTTACCACTTCCTCCGGCCAGCGTGTCATTCCCGCCATCCCCTCCAAGAAGGTCATCCTCAGTTCCGCCATCAAGCAGATCGTCGCCCCATTCACCATTGAGAACATCGCGACCGCCCTGACCGTAGAGAACGTCGTTATCGCCCTGCGTCGAACTATTAAAGGAGGCCTTTGAAAAGACAGTTCGGTGACTGGTGACACCGCCGTCTATAAGAACGTCGACGCGTTTGAATCCCCATTTCTGCTCCAGCGCGCCGGTCGTTGCATCCCCTGATAAAACGTCATCTCCCGCACCTCCAATCAGCGTATCCCGATCGTTACCGCCCAGAAGCACGTCCTGGGATGCTGTACCGATGAGCAAATCGTGGCCGGCGCCTCCGTCAAGCCAATCGCCTCGAGCGGCTTTCCCTTTAGAGTCACCAGCGGCCATGGCCTTTTCGAGCGTCGTCCGTTTATCCCCAAACAACTGATCGTTTCCGTCCTTGCCGAACAATCGGTCTGATCCACCAAGTCCGAGAATGACGTCGTCTTTTGCAGAGCCGTAGAGCACATCGGCCTTGTTTCTCTGTTTTACGTTGGGCAATAGCAAGGCGTTGCCCAACTCATCGTATGAGAACTGATCACCGGAAACATTCGGGTCGATATCTTTCGCTTTCCAGTCGCCCTGGAGAACCAGATCGGGAGCAGAGACCGTAGGGTCTTGGTATTCAGGAAGTCGGATACCCAGCATCCCGGGGCGGAAGTTCTTGATAACGACGAGATCGTTCAGGCCATATTTGATGTTGAGCGTGGGTTCGCTGAGTTCTTCGATGAGAGTCAGGGTAATGGCCTGATCCTCGGTCGACCAGACATCGCTCAAAGGGGCGCGGCGTTTGAGTGAAGGAATCGGCGCGCCGTTGATCCATAGCTGCCCATTGGCGTTGGCGTCGAAGATCTCATCGATGCCATCACCGCTGGAAAACTCATAGCGGTCGCTGCCTGCGCCACCGATCAAAGTGTCGTTGCCCTTTCCTCCGAGCAAAACATCATCACCGGCCATTGCGTACAGCGCATCATTGCCGTCGCCTCCGGCAAGCAAGTCGTTGCCGCGTCCACCCTCGATGACATCGTGACCTGCCAGGCCGTTGATCGTGTCATTGCCCGCGCCGCCATACAGATGATCAGTGTTCGCACCGCCCGCGAAAGACCGCGCGCCGTCATCACCGAACATGACCAGCGGGTTCAACACACCGGTGGTCATCGGCACCTGTTTGGCTGAGGCGAGATCGGAGTAGGAAAACTTCTGCAGCGATTGTTCTCCAAACGAGCCCTGGGTTCGGGCAATCAACCGGGCCAACATTTGCGCACGATCGGCGAGCCATTGCGCGGTGATGAAACCTTCGCCGGTCAGCGGATCGTAGAGCTCCAGTCCGCGTCCGGGATAACCGTCATCGCGTTCAATGACGATTTCACTGAGCTGCTTCAGGGAATTGCGCAACGACAGGCCGACGGGGGTCGACTCCCCAGCCAGTTTTGCCCATGAATCCGCGTTTCCGTATTCGCCGATTGATCGGGTGACGATGCTTTGGGACTGCTCGGGTGAAAATGCCGAGAAGAATGCGTAAGCGTTGGTGGCGAAGGCTTCATCGGTGGTAGGCGGCGCTGCTGAATCGCCTTCGTAGGTGCGCTTGAACATGTCCAGGAATTCGTTCTGGCCATAGCGCAGTATCAGGTCGACCACGACGGAAACCGGCGTGCCTTTCACTACATGCTGAATCAGCGGATTGAGGCTGCCACTGGCGAGCGCGATATTGATTTGCTCCGGCACGACGGAAAGCAGACTTTGCAATGGATTGACGCCGAAATTGCTGATCGCCGCCCGCAGGCCGACACTGTATGAATCGATGGCGAACAGAATATTTTTATAGTCATCGAGCCTGTTGGCTTTTGCTTGAGTCGGCGGGCCGCCATCTTCCCCTTGCGAATCACCCGCGGAGATCAATCTCCAGGTTTCATAGGGCGGCGCTCCACCCAACAGGCTGAATCCGACTGTCCCGGACCAACCGGCATTGCGTTTCACGGCTGTATCGTCCTCCCCGCAAACCTTACTAAACAGAGCCTCGCCAATCGCGCTGGCATCGATTTCTGCGATCTGGCTAATGGACGGAACCGTCCAGGGTGCTAATCGATCAGCAAGGGATCCGTCGATCAGGGTATTGATGAAATTGACGGCGACTTGATTGGATGACAGCTGCATCAGGTCTTCACTGAAGATTTTATTCAGTCTCAATTCGCCTTGGCGCGAGGTATAGCCGCGAATCAGGGCGGAGTAGGCACCGTTTCCCCCGTTGGCATCAATAGCCACGGCAAGCCAGAGCCTGGCGCTATTCAGAACTTTTGCAGTCTCTTCATCAACAGCGAAAACTTCAGAAACTCTTCCATCGATAATGTCAAATAGCTTTTGATACAGCGGAGCGCAGCCAGTCCCTGCTAACTCCAGCGCTTCGTACTGAATCTCTTCTGAGCGCAGCCTCATCCCTTTGCAAATATTGGCTGCATTAAAGATTTCTGTTTTTTCCATATCGCTAAATACATAACTCATCGTTACTTCCTTGTAATAACAGCGCGTGAAAGATAATCACTGAGAAACTTGAGCATCCCAGGTGCTTCGCGTAATGAGGAAAGTCGGAGACTTACGCGACCGTGCCCCCCGGAAAAATCAAAGCTGTGTAACTCCACTGTGCAAAAAAAACTCAACTTTCCAAAATCCAGATTCTCCAGTTCAGTTCTGCTGAACTTTGCCAGTTTCTTGCCAGTCAGTTCTTCCTCGGAAGCCGGACGTATCAAGCCGTCACAATTTATTAATCGAGGTGTTCCATCACGCCGCGACCAGCCAGTAATGACAAACGTTCTAACGACCCCCTCATTCTTGAAATGCGGCGGAGGTGCATTAAGCCAAAGCTCCAGTCCCGGATAATTTTTTAGCTTTACAATCAATTCATCCGGCCAGTTGACGTGTCGATAGCCCCGCTCATGGGGCTCAGTAGTCTCTTTTCTTGTATAAAGCCCGACGCTCACTTTATAAAGACGCCAACTTTCAGGAATCGGCTTTACACTCTGATCGTAGTACGAGCGTATCTCCGTCCCGGTCCACCAGAAATGCCCCTTGAGCGTATTGGCAAGGCAGGCTTTCTTATTCGCCAATTCAGGCATGCCAACATAAAACTCCGGCACCAGAGTCTTATCCACATAGCTGCCGCCCAGTATGGGCACCTGCTTCATACTCGCCAGCTTCTTTTGACAGGCCTCCTGATCCGCGTAATAGATTGCCATCGCCTCGGCGACTTCTTCTTCACGGATATAAAAACCCACCACGCAGTAACAGACATAAACAAACAAGCCGCACTTAAAAAACTTCTTAAACCATTTAACCCATTGCTTGCGCGACATCCGGAGCATTTCAAATCTCCCTGTCAAACTGAGGAACAGGCTGTTTCTTGAGATACCCGGATGTTGCGCTTTCAAATACCTCGAAGTATTTTTTCGTGCCGCACTCCACATCGAATCTGCTCGCCGTCAACTTCGCAGCGCTGCGAAGGCGGTCGTACTCACCAGCGGATTCAAGAACCCTGGCAATACGTTTGGCAATAGCGTGATGATCGAAGAAGTCCACCAGCAATCCATTGTGACCATCAACGATCACCTCCCTTACCGGAGCCGTATCCGACGCTACTACCACACACCCAGAGGCCATCGCCTCCAGTAACGACCACGACAAAACAAACGGATACGTCAAATAAACATGAACCTTTGAACATTGCAGAACTGCCCGGTAAGTCTGGTATGGAAGCTTCCCTGTGAAATGAACGGTGGAATGATCGAAACTTACCTCTGCCTCCATCCTGCTGCGCCAATTTGCATAGCCAACCGGCTTACACCCGTAACTGACGTCATCACCGCCCACTATGATTATCTGCACATCGGGACACTCAGCCTGAATAGGCGGAATCGCTCGCATAAAACTATGAAACCCGCGATAAGGCTCAAGATTCCTCGCGACATAAGTAACGATCGGCTGCCCGGCTCTCAGTTCGACTCCATTGGGCAACCTGACTGCCCTGACTTTCGCCAAGCAAGAACGTTGAATGACGCCCTCGTGAACAACCCGAATGGCCGATTGATACGCTGCAGGAAACAGACTGCGCTGCCACCGCGTAGGCGCAATCGCAATGTCACATTGCTCAAGATTCAAAAGATGCAGCGAATTGAGTATTCGCAGCCTTGATGAATCCCTTGGGGCTCGCGGGAATTCAGGGTCGAACCCGGAATCCGCGCCCTGCGCTCGATAGTAATATTCGCAATAGTGAACAAGCGGCGTGTCAGGATAGACATCCTTGACGAAGAGCGTTTCCCCCCACCCGGGATGAGCGAGAATTACGTCCGGCCGATAACCCGAATGTTTCAGCCTGCGCAGAATTTCCAAAACCTTCTGTCCATCAGTCACCGCTTGTTCGTAACGGGTCAGGTAGGGGTGAATACCGCCCGGTGCTCGGCTGGCAGCGCGGTATCGATATATTTTCACCCCAGCGATACCCGGCGCCGTATCCCGACCTATCGCCAAAACCTCATAACGCCTGTCAATCGCCGCCAGCACCACATGACGGAACTGGCCCGGAAAGTTTTGGTGAATCACAAGAAGCTTCATAGCGGCATCGTCCGTTTATTCGCCGCTATTGAACTGAGTTTTGCTCACCTCGATCGGCAGGAACAAACGCTAACAAATGCAAGGAAATGAAACTGTAGGAAGCGTCTGGGAATACCCTAGGAGATGGCTAATCGGGCGACTTTTCGACGGGCATAAAAAAGCGGCGCTAATAGCGCCGCTTTCTTTTGCGTGGATTTACCAGCGATTGCCACGACCGTTGTGGTCGCCACGTCCGCTGTGTCGGTCGTAGTTGCCACGACCGCGGTGATCGTTGTCCCAACCACCGCGACGGTGGCCATCCCAGCGTCCGCGATCATTGCCGTGCCAGCGACGGCTTTCGTAGTGACGCGGGGCCGGTTGATAGTAACGCGGCGCCGATTGGTAATAGCGCGGTTGCTGGTAATACCGCGGGGCTGGTTGGTAATAGCGTGGCTGCGCGTAATACCTGCTGCCACCGTTGTAATACGTGCCACCCGTGTTGTAGTAGGCCGGTGCGGGTGAGGTGTAGACCTCTGAACTGTAATACGAGTCAGCGTAGGAGTACGGGACGCAACCGGCAACGGAAAACATCAACGCAGCAAGCAGAAGAATTCGTCTATACATGGCGGCCTCCTGGACCGCGGGTTGGCCACACCAGCGACGCTGGCAGGCGACAGTCATTTAATCGGTGACTGTCGAAAAATCAGACAGCGTTTTCGGCATCTGGTGCGTTCCTGCAACAAGTTGAAACAAGTGATCTATGAAACCTTGTTCATCCGCAAAAACGCCGTCATTCAGCCGCTGATTAATGGTGACCACCGTGATATCCGCCGCCGTGATAACCCCGTCCGTAACCGCCGCGATGCCAACGGCGCACACCATCGGATCAGCGGCAAACGCGCTGCATCACGGTGCAGCCGCGCACCAACACAAAGCGCCTCAGCGCCCTCGCCGCCAACCCTAAGCAACCCGCGCGCCCGTGCCAGAGCGCCTGACGCGACTTGGCACGCGTCTCGCTTTAGCAAACCCGTGCAGGAGTCATCACAGGTTCGCGGCACCACAATTTGCAATGGCTGACTAGGGTTCCGGCTCGCATTCGCGAGTGGCTGGTCCGAGAGTTGGCGACCTCCAGTTGAGGTTACACGGCGGGACAAAAGCCCGGGAGACAAGCCACCGTTCGCGGTGCCGCGTTGCCTTCCTGTCCGCCCTTGATCAACTGGAGAATCCACCATGACCCGACTACGTTTGCCCGCCCTGCTCGCCGCCGCCTTCGCCGCGCTCATCAGCAGCCAAGCCCCCGCCGCCCAGAAAGATCACTTCAGCGTGTGCTGGACGATTTACGCCGGCTGGATGCCATGGGAATACGCCGGCAGCCAGGGCATCGTCGACAAATGGGCGAAGAAGTACGGGATCAAGATCGACGTCGTGCAGCTCAACGACTACGTCGAATCGATCAACCAGTACACCGCCGGCCAGTTCGACGGCTGCACCATGACCAACATGGACGCACTGACCATTCCAGCGGCGGGCGGCGTCGACAGCACCGCGCTGATCATCAGCGATTTCTCCAACGGCAACGACGGCATCGTCCTCAAGGGCGACGGCAAAAAAGTCGCCGACCTCAAGGGCATGGACGTCAACCTGGTCGAACTGTCGGTCTCGCACTACCTGCTGGCCCGCGCGCTGGACTCGGTCGATCTGACCGAAAAAGACCTGAAAGTGGTCAACACTTCCGACGCCGACATCTCCGCCGCTTTCAACACCGCGCAAGTCAACGCCGTGACCACCTGGAACCCGATGCTCTCGGACATCAAGGCCAAACCGGGCGTGACCGAAGTGTTCAACTCCAGCCAGATTCCCGGCGAGATCATGGACATGATGGTGGTCAACAGCGCCACCCTCAAAGACAACCCGGCGCTGGGCAAAGCACTGACCGGTGCGTGGTTCGAAGTGGTCGAGCTCATGAACGCCAAGAACGCCGCGAGCAAAGCTGCGCTGGAGCACATGGCCAAAGCCTCGGGCACTGATCTGGCCGGATTCCAGGCGCAACTCGACACCACCAAACTGTTCGCCACGCCAAGCGAAGCGCTGAACTTTGCCACGAGCAAGCAACTGCCGGAAACCATGCGCAAGGTCGCCGAGTTCTCCTTCCAGCACGGCTTGCTCGGCGAAGGCGCGAAAGACACCAGCGCGGTCGGCATGGCCTTCGCCAACGGCGTGACCAGCGGCGACACCGGCAACCTCAAGCTGCGTTTCGATCCGACTTACGTGCAGATGGCCGCCGACGCCAAGCTGTAAGCCACGGAGGATTTGGCCATGCGCCTGATCAATCGCCACCCGGATCGCCCCAGTCGCCTGTTGTTGGTGATCCTGCCGTTCGCTCTGCTGCTGTTCGCCTACTTCATGGGCTCGGCCGAGCGCCTGGCGGACAACCCCAACGACAAACTGCTGCCCAGCGCCGTGCAGATGACCGACGCGGTCAAACGCTTGGCCTTGAATGCCGACAGCCGCACCGGTGACTACCTGTTGTGGCAGGACACCGCGTCGAGTCTGCGGCGTCTGGCCATCGGCCTCGGTATTGCTGCGCTGGCCGGGCTGTGCCTGGGCATCGCCGCCGGCACGCTGCCGCTGTTCGGCGCACCGTTGTCGCCACTGCTGACGGTGCTGTCGATGGTGCCGCCGCTGGCGATCCTGCCGATTCTGTTCATCGTTTTCGGTCTGGGCGAGTTGTCGAAAGTCATGCTGATTGTCATCGGCATTACCCCGGCGCTTGCTCGCGACCTCGAACAACGCGCCCGGGAAATTCCCGTCGAACTGCTGATCAAGGCGCAGACCCTCGGCGCCTCGACCTGGACGCTGATGCTGCGCGTGGTACTGCCGCAGTTGCTGCCACGCTTGCTGATCTCGTTGCGGCTGATGCTCGGCTCGGCGTGGCTGTTCCTGATTGCCGCCGAAGCGATTGCCTCCACCGACGGCCTCGGCTACCGGATTTTTCTGGTCCGGCGTTATCTGGCGATGGACGTGATTCTGCCGTACGTGGTGTGGATCACCCTCCTCGCCTGGCTGATGGATTGGGGCCTGAAGTACCTGACCCGTCGCGCCTTCCCTTGGTACGAGGGGGCGGCCAAATGAGCTTCATCACGGTAAAAAACGTCTGGCAGCAATACGCCGATCAAGTGGTGCTGGAAGGCTTGAACCTGAACGTCAACGAAGGTGAGTTTTGCACCTTGGTCGGCGCATCCGGTTGCGGCAAATCGACGTTTCTGCGCCTGCTGCTCGGCCAGGAAACGGCAAGTCGCGGCGAGATTCTGCTCGACGGTCAACCGCTGGCCAGCGAACCGGATGCCAGCCGTGGCGTGGTGTTCCAGCGCTACTCGGTGTTCCCGCATTTGAGCGTGCTGGACAACGTCGCCCTCGGCCTCGAACTGCCGCGTGCACCGTTGCTCGGCCGGCTGTTCGGTAGCGCCAAACGCGAGGCGCGCGAACAGGCTGCGGCATTGCTGGACAAAGTCGGCCTCGGCCATGCCCTCGACAAATACCCGGCGCAGCTGTCCGGCGGCATGCAGCAAAGGTTGGCGATTGCTCAGGCACTGATCATGAAACCACGCGTGTTGCTGCTCGACGAACCGTTCGGCGCGCTCGATCCGGGCATCCGCAAAGACATGCACGCGTTGCTGCTGGAGTTGTGGCGCGAGACGAAACTGACGGTGTTCATGGTCACCCATGACCTGTCCGAAGGCTTCAGCCTCGGCACGCGTCTGCTGGTGTTCGACAAGGTGCGTCTCGACCCGCACGCCCCCGGCGCCTATGGCGCACGCATCACCTACGACATCCCTTTGAACAGCGACCGCCGCGCCCAACGCGCCGCCGTCGACGCCCTGCCGTTACCACTGGCAGGCGCCCTTCGCACCGCTTGAGAGGACTTCTTCAATGAATAAGCCGATGACCGATTCGACTCAACTGTTCCCACCGTTTACCGAAGAAATGCTCCCCGGTGGCGGCCACCGTTCCTTCGTGTTGAAGCGCGGCCAATTGCTGCGCCTGACCGATCTGCGCGGCGGCGCCAACGTCAGCCTGACCCTGCTCAACGCCAATGAAAAAACCGAGCGGCTGAACCTGCCCGACAGCCTCAAATGCCAACACACCGCCAAGCTGACCAGTGGCCATTGTCTGTACTCGGACATGGGCCGCGTGCTGGCCGCAATCACCGCCGACACCTGCGGCTGGAGCGACAGCCTCGGCGGTGTGCTCTGCGCTGAAGAGGTCGCAGAAAAGTACGGCCAGGGCCGCTATCAGGAACTGCGCAACGGCTTCTTCCGCAACGGCACCGACAACCTGCTGGTGGAGCTCGGCAAGTGGGGGCTGGGCCTGTCCGATCTGCTGATGACGCTCAACCTGTTCAGCCGCGTGAACGTCGATGAGGCCGGGCGTTTCCACTTCGTCGAGGGCAATTCCAAGGCCGGCGACTACATCGAACTGTACGCGCCGATGGACACGCTGGTGGTGCTCACCGCTCTGCAACATCCAATGGACCCGTCCCCCGAATACGTACCGAAACCACTGAAGCTGAGCTGGATGAACGCCGACGCCAGCGTTGCCGAACACTGCCGCACCTCGCGCCCGGAAAATGAGCGCGGCTTTATCAACACCGACCGTTTGTTCGCCTGAGGATCGCTGCCATGTCAGTTGCTATCGCCACTTCGCAAAAACAACCCGAGGCTGCGGTTTACCGCGCCACGATCCCGGCCGGTGAACCCTGGCTGATGGAGGTCAAGGCCGGCCAGACCCTGCGCATCCTCGACCTGGAAGGCAATCAGGCCATCGATACCTTGTTCTACAGCCTCGCCAATCCCAAGGAACGCTACGACGTGCAGCGCACCTTGCGTCGGCAGAACAGCGTCTACCTGAGCACCGGCAGCGTGCTCTATTCCAACCTCGGCCACGCGATGCTGACCATCGTCGCCGACACCTGCGGACGCCACGACACCCTCGGCGGTGCCTGCGCGCAAGAGAGCAACACCGTGCGCTATGCCCTGGAAAAGCGCTACATGCACAGCTGCCGCGACAACTACCTGCGCGCCTGCGTCCATGATGGGCGACTGAGCAAAGGCGACATCGGGCCGAACATCAATTTCTTCATGAATGTGCCGGTCACGGCGGATGGCGGGCTGACCTTCGAGGACGGGATTTCGGCGCCGGGCAAGTACGTTGATTTGCGTGCGGAGATGGATGTCATCGTGCTGATTTCCAACTGTCCGCAACTGAACAACCCGTGCAACGCCTATAACCCGACACCTGCGGAGCTGCTGGTATGGAACTGAAAATCAGTCGTTTGCGCCGTTGGTTGTTTGCCCTGTGCCAGGCGCGCTCCGGGCAGTGCCTGAAATCCCCCAGACACCCCTAAGCCCTGTGGGAGCGAGCCTGCTCGCGAATGCGGTGTGTCATTCAGCATTGATGCGGCTGATCCAACGCCTTCGCGAACAGGCTCGCTCCCACAAGGGATCTGAAGTGGTTTGGAAGACCTGTTTTTTTCATCCGGGACGGCCCGGATGTCTGTCGAAAAACGGCGGGACGGCCCGCTTCCCCTTCAGGGGTTATGCCATGTTCGAAAAAGTCCTCATTGCCAATCGTGGCGCGATCGCCTGCCGCATTCTGCGCACCCTTGCCTCACTGCAGGTCAAAGGTGTGGCCGTGTATTCCGAAGCCGACGCCGCCAGCCTGCACATCCTGCACGCCGACGAAGCCCACAGCCTCGGTGAAGGCGCCGCCGCCGGCACTTATCTGGCGGTCGACAAAATCCTCGCCATCGCCAAACAAAGCGGCGCCACGGCGATCCATCCCGGCTACGGATTTCTCTCGGAAAACGCCGCGTTCGCCGAAGCCTGCGAAGCACACGACATCGCTTTCATCGGTCCGACGCCGGAGCAACTTCGCGTGTTCGGCCTCAAACACACCGCCCGCGCCCTCGCCAAACAGCACGGCGTGCCCATGCTCGAAGGCACCGAACTGCTCGACAGCCTCGACGCTGCGCTGATTGCCGTTGAACAGGTCGGCTACCCGGTGATGCTGAAAAGCACCGCCGGCGGTGGCGGCATCGGCATGCGCGTGTGCCGTAGCGCCAGCGAACTGAGCGAGTCGTTCGAAGCGGTGAAACGCCTCGGTCAGAACAATTTCAGCGACGCCGGGGTGTTCATCGAAAAGTACATCCAGCGTGCCCGTCATCTGGAAGTGCAGGTGTTCGGTGACGGTCGCGGTGAGGTCATCGCCCTCGGCGTGCGCGACTGCTCAGTGCAGCGGCGCAATCAGAAAGTCCTCGAAGAAACCCCGGCGCCGAACCTGCCGGATGGCATGGCCGATGAGCTGTGCGCAGCGGCGATCAAACTGGCGAAAGCGGTGAACTACCGCAGCGCCGGCACGGTGGAATTCGTCTTCGACAGCGAGGCGCAGCGTTTCTATTTTCTTGAAGTGAACACGCGATTGCAGGTGGAGCATGGCGTCACTGAACAAGTCTGGGGCGTCGATCTGGTGCGCTGGATGGTCGAGTTAGCGGCCGGTGATCTGCCGCCGCTGAGCGAGCTCATACGTGGTTTGCAACCTGAAGGCCATGCGATTCAGGCACGGCTTTATGCAGAAGACCCGGGCCGCGATTTTCAGCCGAGCCCAGGCTTGCTGACGGCCGTGGAATTCCCGCCGGCCAACGGCATTCAACTGCGCATCGATACCTGGGTCGAGGCTGGCTGCGAGATCCCGCCGTATTTCGATCCAATGATTGCCAAAGTCATCACCTGGGCGCCGACCCGCGAACAGGCGCGAGCCGAGTTGCATCAAGCGTTGGGCGACAGTCTGTTGTACGGCGTCGAAACCAACCGCGATTACCTGCGGCAGATTCTCCTCGACACGCCGTTCGCCAGCGGCGAGCCGTGGACCCGTTGCCTGGAAGGTCTGGTCTATCGCGCCAACACCTTCGATGTGCTCAGCGCCGGCACGCAAACCAGCGTGCAGGACTATCCCGGTCGCCTCGGCTACTGGGCGGTCGGTGTACCGCCGTCGGGGCCGATGGACAGCCGCGCGTTGCGTCTGGGCAATCGTCTGCTTGGCAATGCTGAAGGCGCGGCGGCGCTGGAAATCACCATGAGCGGGCCTTTGCTGCGCTTCAACTGCGCAGCAGTGGTCGCGGTGACGGGGGCGCCGATTGCCTTGACGCTTGAAGGTGCAAGCGTGCCGATGAACACCGCGCTGCTGATCCCGGCGGGCGCAACGTTGCATCTGGGCAGCATCAGTGGCGCCGGGGCACGCAGTTATCTGTGCCTGCGCGGCGGCTTGCAGGTGCCGGATTATCTGGGCAGTAAAAGCACCTTCACGCTGGGTCAGTTTGGTGGGCATGGTGGTCGTGCGTTGCGCGCTGGGGATGTGTTGCATGTGCCTGCGCTGGCCGACCGTAGCAGCGGTCAACAACTGGCACTCCAGCACATTTTCGAGTTGCCGGCGGTGCGGCAGATTCGGGTGATTTACGGCCCGCACGCTGCGCCGGAATATTTCACCGAAAATTACATCGGCACTTTTTTTGAAACCCAGTGGGAAGTGCATTTCAACTCCAGCCGCACCGGTGTTCGCCTGATCGGGCCGAAGCCGGAATGGGTGCGCGCGGACGGTGGTGAAGCCGGGTTGCATCCGTCAAACATTCACGACAATCCGTATGCCATTGGTGCGGTGGATTTCACCGGTGACATGCCGGTGATCCTCGGCCCCGATGGCCCGAGCCTCGGCGGGTTTGTCTGCCCGGTGACGGTAATCGAGGCGGATCTGTGGCAACTGGGGCAGCTCAAGGCTGGCGATAAAATCCGGTTCATCCCCGTCAATCTAAAAACCGCTCGCGATCTCGCCCTGAAATGGGATGCCCCCTGTGGGAGCGAGCCTGCTCGCGAAGGCGATATTTCAGACACATCAGAATTGATTGACCCAGCGCATTCGCGAGCAGGCTCGCTCCCACAGGGTTTGATGTCACCTGTGGTGTTGGAGTTGGGTCAGGGGGATGTGCGGCTTGTCGCGCGGGTCTCCGGGGATACGCATTTGTTGTTGGAAATCGGCGAACCTGAGCTCAACCTCGTCCTGCGCTTCCGCGCCCATGCCCTCATGCAGGCACTGGAAAGCAAATCCCTGCACGGCGTGATCGACCTCACCCCCGGTATTCGCTCATTGCAAATCCACTACCAGCCCGAGCAACTGCCACTGGCCGATCTGCTCGGCATCATCGCCGGCGAGTGGGACACGGTGTGCGCGGCCAACGATCTGCAAGTGCCGTCACGCATCGTGCATTTGCCGTTGTCGTGGGACGACCCGGCCTGCCAATTGGCCATCGAAAAATACATGACCACCGTGCGCAAGGACGCGCCGTGGTGCCCGAGCAATCTGGAGTTCATTCGCCGCATCAACGACCTGCCGAACCTCGACGAAGTGCAGCGCACGGTGTTCGATGCGAGCTATCTGGTGATGGGGCTCGGCGATGTCTATCTCGGTGCACCGGTGGCCACGCCGCTGGATCCGCGCCATCGCCTGGTCACGACCAAATACAACCCGGCACGCACCTGGACGGCCGAAAACTCGGTGGGCATCGGCGGCGCCTACATGTGCGTGTACGGCATGGAAGGCCCCGGCGGTTATCAGTTTGTCGGGCGCACCTTGCAGATGTGGAATCGCTACCGCGAAGTCGCCGCGTTCGACGGTAAACCGTGGCTGCTGCGCTTCTTCGATCAGATTCGTTTCTACCCGGTCAGCGCCGAAGAACTGCTACGCATCCGCAGGGATTTTCCACTCGGGCGCTTCGATCTCAACATCGAACACAGCCAGCTCAACCTCGCCGATTATCAGGCTTTTCTCAATCGTGAAGCCGTAGGCATCAACGCCTTTCGTGCCCAGCAACAGGGCGCCTTCAATGCTGAGCGTGAACGCTGGATCGCCAGCGGTCAGGCGCATTTCGACAGCGAAGAAGCCGTGGCGCAAACCAGCGAAGATACGCCACTAGCCGACGGTGAACATAGCGTCGACAGCCACATTGCCGGCAATCTCTGGCAGGTGCAGGTCGAGGCCGGCAGCCGTGTCGCGGCGGGCGATGTGCTGGTGATTCTCGAGTCGATGAAGATGGAAATCCCGGTACTCGCGCCGATGGCCGGGGTGGTGCGCGAGATTCGCGTGCAACCCGGTTCAGCGGTGCGCGCCGGACAACGGGTCGTGGTGCTGGAACTCGACTGAAGCCAATTGGATAAGGATCAACTCATGAATCTGCAACTCGATGTACTGCGCCAGGCCTATCGCAATGGCGACACCACACCGCGCCAACTGCTGCTGAAACTGCGCGAGAAAGCTGCCGCGCTGAACCCGGATTATCACCTGTTCATCCACCTGCTCAGCGTCGCCGAACTGGAGCCCTATCTCGCCGCTCTCGACGGTCGCGAGCTCGATAGCCTGCCGCTGTACGGCGTGCCGTTTGCGATCAAGGACAATATCGATCTGGCCGGTATTCCCACCACGGCCGCGTGCCCGGACTTTGCTTATGTGCCGGAGCGCTCGGCGACCCTCGTCGAGCAGTTGATCACGTTGGGTGCGATTCCGTTGGGCAAGACCAATCTCGATCAATTTGCCACGGGGCTCAATGGCAGCCGCTCGCCGTATGGCGCGTGCCCCAACAGTGTGTTGACGGAGTATCCGTCCGGCGGTTCCAGCGCCGGTTCGTCGCTGGCGGTGGCGCTGGGTGTGGCAAGTTTTGCCTTGGGCACCGATACCGCAGGCTCCGGTCGGGTGCCGGCGGCGCTGAATAATCTGGTTGGATTGAAGGCGAGCAAAGGGCTGATCTCCACCGCCGGCGTGCTGCCGGCGTGTCGTACGCTCGACTGCGTGACGACGTTTACCGCGACGGCGCGTGAGGCCAGTCAGTTGCTTGCGCTGACCGCCAAGCTTGATCCGCGCGACGAATACAGCCGTCGCAATCCATCGTGGAATGACGGCTCGGCGTTTGGTGCGCCACGGGCATTTCGTTTCGGCGTGCCGCATGCGCAGGATCTTGAGTTTTTCGGCTGCGTCGAAGGCCCGCTGTTGTTTGGCGATGCCATCGACCGGCTCAAGGCCTTGGGTGGCGAAGCGGTCGAGCTGGACCTGTCACCATTCCTTGAAGCCGCGCGTTTGCTTTACGAGGGGCCGTGGGTCGCCGAGCGCTATAGCGTGGCGGGCGAGTTGATGGAACAGAATCCCGAAGCCGTTCTGCCGGTGATTCGCGCCGTGCTGGCCAAGGCCCCGGCGGTGAGCGGCGTGCAGACCTTCCGCGCGCAGTATCAGCTGCAAACCTTGAAGGCGCTGTGCGATCAGGCCCTCGAAGGCCTCGAATGCGTGCTCACACCGACCATTGGCCGCCCGGTGACGCTGGCCGAACTGCAAGCCGAACCGGTGCTGCGCAATTCAGAACTGGGTTACTACACCAACTTCATGAACCTGCTCGACTACGCCGCCGTCGCCGTGCCGAGCGGGTTTATGGCCAACGGTTTGCCGTGGGGCGTGACGCTGTTTGGCCGGGCGTTCACCGATCAATATTTGCTGAGTGTGGCCGATGCGCTGCAGCGTCAGCAGAACACGGCATTGCCAACGCCCGCGAACGTTGCACGCCATGATCGCGCACGCATCGTGGTGTGTGGCGCGCATCTGCAGGGGTTGGCACTGAACTGGCAACTGACCCAGCGGGGTGGGCGCTTGCTGGAGACGACGTTGAGCTCACCGGATTATCAACTGTATGCGTTGGCCGGCGGCCCGCCGCTGCGGCCGGGCATGGTGCGAGTGAAGGATGGCGGTGTGGCGATTGCGGTGGAGGTGTGGGAATTGCCGAGCAGTGAATTGGGCTCGTTCCTCACCGGGATTCCGGCACCGCTTGGATTGGGCAAGGTGCAACTGGCGGATGGGCGTTGGGAGAGCGGGTTTATTTGTGAGCCGTATGGACTGGAGGGTGCGCTGGACATCAGCCATTTGGGGGGCTGGCGGGCGTATCTTGAGACTCGGAACTGATCCGGAAACCAACCCTCACCCTAGCCCTCTCCCGGAGGGAGAGGGGACTGACCGAGGTGTTTTTAAGATAGTTGCCATTCGGTGATACCGAGCCGAACACAATTTTTGAAATCACCACAATTTAGACCCCTCTCCCGGAGGGCGAAGGGACTGACCGAGGTGTTTTTAAGATAGTTGCCATTCGGTGATGCCGAGCCGAACACAATTTTTGAAATCACCACAATTTAGCTCCCTCTCCCTCCGGGAGAGGGCTGGGGTGAGGGAGCGATCCTGCTGACACACCCTCAACGTCATATCCCCCGCCATTTCAGGCATAAATCCCGCAGTCTTTTCCCGGCCATCCCACTAGAATGCATGCCATCGGGCCACTGCCAACGGAACTGCCATGCCGCTTCGTTCTCCCCTGTACTCGCAACGCTCGCTGGTCCTGACGCTGATCGCCCTGCTCGGCGCCGGTTTCCTCGCCACGTCGTTACTCAGCTACTACGCCTCCCGCGCGTCGATCCGCGACAACATCGTCAACACCGAACTGCCGCTGACATCCGACACGGTCTACTCGGAAATCCAGAAAGACCTCGTCCGGCCGATCCTGATTTCCTCGATGATGTCCCGCGACACCTTCATGCGCGACTGGGTGGTCAATGGCGAGCAGAATCCCGAGCAAATGACCCGTTACCTCGACGAAGTCATGACCCATTACGGCGCCTACACCGCGTTCTTCGTCTCCAACAGCACGCACACCTACTACCACGCCAAAGGCGTGCTCAAGCAGGTCAAGGTCGACGAACCGCGCGACGCCTGGTACTTCCGTGTGCGCGACATGAAGGACCCGTATGAGATCAACGTCGACCCGGATCTGGCCAACAAGGACAACCTGACCTTCTTCATCAACTACAAGGTTTACGACTACCACAACCGTTTCATCGGTGCGGCGGGCGTCGGCCTGACCGTGGACGCGGTGATCAAGCTGATCGACAAATATCAACAGCGCTATCAACGCAGCGTGTACTTCGTCGACACCTTCGGCCGACTGGTGTTGACCGGCGCCGACGGCGGGCCTGAAGGCGCGCACATCGGCAAGAGTCTCGGCGAACTCGAAAGCATGAAAAGTCTGGTCAGCCAGTTGCCGAAACCCCACAGCGGCAGCTACGAATATTCCGCTCATGGGCAAGGGCATTTCCTCAACGTGAGGTTTATCCCGGAGCTGAACTGGTATCTGTTTGTTGATAAACGCGAAGATGGCGCGCTGAGTGAAATCCGTCAGTCTCTGTACCTGAATCTGCTGATCTGCCTGCTGGTGACGCTGATTGTGCTGGCGCTGCTCAACCGCGTGATCAAACGCTATCAAAGCAAAATCCAGGCTCAGGCCACCCTCGACAGCCTCACAGAACTGCCCAACCGCCGTGGCTTCGACATTCTCGCCGCACAAGCCCTGCACGAAGCCCAACGCGAAACCAAACCACTAACGGCGTTGCTGCTCGACCTCGATCACTTCAAAGTGTTGAACGACACTTACGGGCACATGGCCGGCGATCAGGTGCTGATCGGTTTTGCCCGCGACCTGCAAAGTTGCCTGCGCCATGCCGACATTGTCTGCCGCTGGGGCGGTGAGGAATTTATCGTTTTACTGAAGGACACCGACGGCGACACCGGTCAGAAAATTGCCGAGAAGATCCGCCAACACGTCGAACAACACGAATATGCCTACGACGGCCATCGCCTCAATCTGACAGTGAGCATCGGCGCCACCACTCTGCAACGCGATGACACCTTGCACAGCCTGCTGTCACGGGCCGATCATGCGATGTACCGGGCCAAACACACCGGCCGCAACCGCACCTGCGTGGAAATGCCTCACTCGACTTATGCCTGATTCCGACGTTAAACCCGACCATTGCCCGGCCTGCGGCGCCCGCAACGACTGCAGCCTCGCCGACCCGCGCACCGCCGACCGCGAATGCTGGTGCTATGGCGTGAGCATCGATCCGGCCGTGCTTGAAGCGCTGCCGCCAGAACTGCGCAACCAATCCTGCCTGTGCCCGCGTTGCGCGCAGGTCGAGGCGCAACTGCAAGCGGCCAAGCGGCCGATCCCGTAAGATGCGCCCCCCCCCCACTCACTGAAACCTGAACATGCGCGTCGACCGTTTCCTCAGCAACCTGCCCCGCTACAACCGTCAGCAGGTTCGTCTGTTGCTGGTGGAAAAGCGCGTGCGGATTGACGGAAAAGTCGTCAGCGATCCGCACAGCGAAGTGCTGGAATTCAGCCGTGTCGAAGTCGATGACGAAGTGCTACAAGTCGGCAAAGCGGCGCGCTACTTCATGCTGCACAAGCCGCCGGGCTGCGTCAGCGCCACCCGCGATCCGCAACATCCGACCGTGCTCGACCTGATCGATGAGCCGGACAAGGACGATCTGCACATCGCCGGACGCCTGGACTTCAACACCACCGGCCTGATGCTGATCACCAACGACGGCGCATGGTCGCGACGCCTGACCCAGCCGCAGACCAAACTGCCAAAGGTCTACTACGTCGAGACCGAGCAGGAGATTGGCGCGCAATATGCGAGCACTTTTGCCGAGGGCATCTACTTCGCCTTCGAAGACCTGACCACGCAGCCGGCGCAACTGGAGCTGCTCGGGCCACGGTCGGCGCGGTTGAGCATCGTCGAGGGCCGCTATCATCAGGTGAAGCGCATGTTTGGTTTCTTCAACAACAAAGTCCTGCGCCTGCACCGCGAATCCATGGGTCTTCTGCATCTCGATAACGCGCTAAAACCGGGCGAGTACCGCGCTTTGCGCACCGAAGAGATCCATTTGTTCTAAGCCGGCGACCGCTCAGCAGAAGTTGTCGAACAATTTACCAACGGCACTTGCGCGATCCCGACTCCCCTGCTTGAATCAGGACGTCGGCCAGATTGTGACCGATGAGTCACAACATACATCCAAGAAACTTTTTGCCGGTAGAGAGCCTTCAAGGCTCCGCCTCAGCCGGCAGACTGCCCGCCAATAACAATACCCGTCGACCGCAGTCATGGATCGACATGGGCCAAGCAAATTCCAGGCGTATGCCTACCTGTCACAAAGCTCGTGCAATCTCTATTTGCGCGCATACCCGCTTGCTTGCCAGGAGTCTTATGACATGAGGCCAGAAATCGCTGTGCTGGATATACAGGGTCAGTATCGGGTTTACACGGAGTTCTATCGCGCAGACGCCGCAGAAAAGACCATCATCCTGGTCAACGGCTCGATGGCCACGACTGCGTCGTTTGCACAGACTGTGAAAAACCTGCACCCGCAATTCAACGTGGTCTGCTACGACCAGCCCTACGCGGGCCGGTCAAAAGCCCATAACCGCCACGAGAAACATCTGACGAAGGACGTCGAAGGACAGATTCTGCTGGAGCTGATCGACCACTTCGCCGCCGAACACGTGCTGTCGTTCTCCTGGGGCGGCGCCGCGACCCTGGTCGCCCTCGCCCACCAGCCACGGCGCATTGAACGGGCCGTGATCAGCTCGTTCTCGCCAGTGATCAACGCGCACATGCTCGATTACCTCGAACGCGGCGTCGACTACCTCGGCCAGCGCGATGGCGACCGCGTCGGCCATCTGGTCAACAGCACCATCGGTAAACACCTGCCGTCGTTGTTCAAACGCTTCAACTATCGCCACGTCAGCAGCCTCGCCGAGCACGAATACGGGCAGATGCACTTCCACATCAGCGACGTGTTGCACAGTGATCGGCAGTGCTATCTGAACGCAGCGAAAAAGATCAACGTGCCAGTGCTGTTTCTAAACGGCGAATGGGACGAATACACCGCAGCCGAAGACGCGCGCCTGTTTGGCAATCATGTGGCGCAGAGCACGTTCACCACGCTGCAAGCCACCGGGCACTTCCTCGACATGGAACACAAGGCCGCGTGCCGCGATAGCCAGAATGCCCTGCTCGGCTTTCTGAAACCGGCGCAGCAGACCAGCCGAACGCGTTACTCGTTTGTTCAGGATCAACATGCATTGGCTATTTGAAAGAGTGTCGTTGCGAGCGAGGCTGTGGGGTTGAGATTTTGCTTTTCTGACCGAAGTGCTCGCCCGCGATTGACCGTTTTCAGTGATTTAAAGCGTTCATGAGTAAAAGAAAAACTTCAAATCCGTGGCCGAGTCTGGTACAAAGTCAGCCGCTCTGAGCGGGTATAGTTTAATGGTAGAACAGTAGCTTCCCAAGCTTCCGACGAGGGTTCGATTCCCTCTACCCGCTCCACTCAATTTTTGTCTCACGTTGTTTTTTGACGGGGGATGCAGGAACAGCAAAAACCGGCCTATAGGGCCGGTTTTTTTGTGGCTGGGATTTGAGGTTGGTAAAAGGGGAGTACGCAAGCCCATTCGCAGACTTCATCCGTAATGCGAAATCCCACGAAAAAAAGCGCGTTTACCGTGAAGTGCTGACCGCAGCTACCAAGAAGCAGAATGAGGTGATGCTGGCTGCATGTAACAAGCATTCGGCGGTTGGCGCAGATTCAATGCGCAGGCTAAGCGACGTGATGACTTCAGGGGATTTCTCCCGTTGTGATCAGATTCAAGAATTGCTCTGAGTTGATGATAAAAGCTCCAGCCTCAAGCGCCTTGGAAACTTTGGTTGGCCCCGCATTTTCGCCATAACAAAGAAACGTCAGCGTCTTGCCTGCCGTACTCATGACCTTCAACCCATATTCCACTGCTTTTTGCTCAAGCTCAGCCCGTTGTGCAGCTGCGAACCCAGTGAAAAGAATTTGATTGATCCTACCCGGTGACATTTTCGGATGAGGCGTTTGCGAAGCGGCTTCTGAAGCAACGAGCGCCGGTGGCTTTCGATCGTGCTGAAGCCTCGGAGAAGGAGGAGCGGCCTCGTTTAAGAGCAGCTCAGCCCCAAGCAATACTTCGATGATGCGATCCTTGCGATAGGTTTTAGGAAAGGTATCGCTGACAGATCGTCCTTGAATGTAAGCCGAATTTTCTGACCATTGAATCAACTCTCGCTGACTTAAATCGCCCTTTGCATCTCTATAGCTGAATTTTAGAGTCGACATCCGTTTCACTCCCTTCTGACGATCACATGGCCAAATTCCATGCATTACTACGCGGCTTTATCGAGAGGTGACTTCCTTTCAACAGGCTCGTTGAATGTCCATGACCTTCGCCCATTAGAGTCAACGTTAGCAGCCCGAGAGTGACGTCAGAAAAAGATGTGTTCCATTATTTTGCAGCGAAAGACCGCCACATGAACATGAGCAAAACCCGGTAACACACCCACCTCGCCATCGCGTCTGCCTTACCTAGACTGCGGTAAGCGACCCCGCCCGTCAGTAGAGGACGACCGACCGGTGGTTATAGTGTTGATCACTTTAACTCAATGGGTATAGTACCCACCAAGCACACCACAGGGAGGTGTTGTGAATAGCCGTTTTTTAATCGGCCAACTCGTCGCAGACGGTTGGTATCTGGTACGGATCAAAGGAAGTCACCATCACTTCAAGCATCCGACCAAACTAGGACTGGTCACCGTGCCACATCCGAAAAAGGATCTGCTGAAGAAAACGGCCATCAGTATTTTGCAGCAGGCGCTGCTTTGACCCTCTGAGTCAGTTGCGCCATGGAGGACAACGAATATGCTCTACCCGATTGCGATTTCAATTGGCGATGACCAACACGCCTGGGGTGTAGAAGTCCCGGACATTCCTGGATGCTTTTCCGCCGGAGAGGATCTGGACGATGCCGTCGCCATGGCCCGCGAAGCCATCGAAGGTCATTTCGAGATTCTCGCGGACGACGACGCCCCCATTCCAGCGGCCAGCAAACTGAGCCTGCACGTAGCCAACCCGAAATACGCCGGTTGTGCATGGGCCGTGGTGGATATCGATGTGCTCAAGTACTTGGGCAAAGCCCAAAAGCTCAACATCACCCTGCCGGGGCACTTGCTCAACCGCATTGACGAGTATGTGTTGCATCACCCGGAAGAGAAAAGCCGCTCGGGCTTTCTGGCGTCGGCGGCTCTGAAAGTTTTGCAGCAGGGTTGAACCTTGGCGCATCAACCCGTGCTGGCCTATCCTACCCATTAAACCTAATTACATTTTCTTGTGAGTTAAATGATATTTTTAGGTTTAATCCACAGTATATTGTGTACTGACAATCAAAACTGAACGCCGACGGTACACACGACATGCTGGATTTAAGCCTCACGACCGCGAGCGAGATCGTCAAACGGATTTGCCAACGCCTGCGCACAGAGCGATTGGCCTTGGAGATGACACAAGCAGACGTGGCCGCTCGCGCGGGCATTGCGACGAATACGGTGTCAAACCTTGAAGCCGGTCGTAATGTGAGTTTCGACAACATGGTGCGAGTGGCGATGGTTCTCGGACGCGAAAAGGAGCTCGAAGGGTTGTTTCTGCCAAGGCTCGAAACTCTTGACGATATGATTCGCTACGAAAAGACGGCCAAGCGTCATCGCATCAAAAGGAAAGCCGACAATGCTTGAACAAGTTGACGTCTACTACGCGGGCTGGGGTGAACGTTGGCGGTGGGGCACACTTGCTACAACGAAAGCCCTGACCGGTCGCCCGCAGGTCATGTTTGAGTACAGCGATGAGGCAAAAAACAGAGGGCTGGAACTCTCCTCCTTGAGGCTTCCATTACAGGGAGCCAGGTTAAACCGGGATTTCCCGTCACATCAGTTGGGACTGCCTGGGCCGGTTTATGACTCGCTGCCGGATGGCTGGGGCATGTTACTGATGGACCGATTGTTCAAACGTCGAGGCCTCAACCCCGCGCGAATAGGCCCTTTGGAGCGGCTAGCCTACATTGGCAACAATGCCATGGGGGCCATGTCGTTTGAACCTGTTGCACCCGAGGCGCTGGAACCGCAAATGCATGTTCCCATCGAGTTGCTCGCGTCCGAAGTGCAGGAGGTACTCAAAGGTAAAGGTGGAGAGCTTCTCCAGAAGCTGCTACTGATCGGAGGCTCTCCACAGGGCGCCCGACCCAAAGCGCTGGTATATCGCGATCCGCACACTGACGCCTTTACTACGGCTGCCACTCCCGGTTTCGAAGCCTGGTTGGTGAAGTTTCCGGCTCAGCAAGAACATCCCGAGGTGTGCGCCATCGAAATGGTCTACGCCGAATGTTTACGCTTGTGCGGTATCCAGACTCCTGACACTCGTTATTTCAGCCTGTCTGAGGGAATGGCCGCTTTTGCCACCAAACGCTTTGACCGACAAAACGACTTGCGGGTGCCCATGCAGAGTCTTGCAGCCTTTACCGGTGCGGATTTCAGATCCCCCGGGGCGCTGGACTACGTCAACTTCCTGCGTGCGACTCATAAGTGCAGCAATGACGTACGAGAGAAAGCCGCAGCGTTTGAGCGGGTCGTCTTCAATGTCGCATTCAACAACCGAGACGACCATCCGAAGAACTTTGCTTACATCATGTCGCCTGGCGGAGACTGGAAATTAGCGCCGGCCTATGACGTCACGTTCTGCGAGGGGCCGGGAGGCTATCACCAGATGGACGTGATGGGTGAAGCCTTGGAAATTGGAAGAGAAAACCTGCTCAACCTTGCAGTGGAGGCTGAAGTAAACGCCGCTACGGCCGCCGACATCATTGACAGATTTTGCGAGGTAGCTAGCCGATTCTCAGCCGTGGCTGAAAGTTTGTATCCGGGTGTGATCACCCAGGAAACCTTGCGCACCATTCAACAACGCATCGACCAAAACATCGGGCTACTTGCCTGAATTCTTGCTGCCAGTTAGCAGTCTCGAGAAACCGGCGCTAATTCGCCGGTTTCTTTGGCTTATTAAAGCGATCGGGTTAACCCGCCGGCACAACCTTATCCAGTGCCTGATTCACCGCCAATTCGCCCAACATGACCACCTGTGCAATGCCGAGCGCTGTCTTGCGGTGTGAGGTATCCAGCAGCGCGGCGAAGTTGTTGAGCATGGTGGTGGCCGAGCCGAGTGTTTCGCTGGCGTTGGCCAGCAGGGATTCGGTGTCGTATTTAGGGTTGGCGAGATACATCGGTTCGGGTTCGCGGGTGGAACCCATAATTCTGGCCGTGGGGCTGAGATAGTGGTCGAGGGCGCGTTCGGCGGCTTCGTGGAATTTCTTTGAATTGGGTGATTCGTAGGGGGATGCCGGATCGGTTTCCGGCGGATTTGGCGTAACTTTGAACATTTGGTGTATTCCAAAATAGGGCTACGACCATTCCGCTGCTACACGAAAGGGTGGCGGCTGTACGCAAGTTAGCAGACCGGGCGAATCCACCAAAATCCCGGCGCACCCGAGGGTGCCATGCGCACAGCCACCATTAAGCACAGGAGAACCTGGCTAAATGACGCTCGTACGATTTGGTGGAAACGCGTGGCTGCTAAACCCGATCACTGGAAATCAGTGACGCGAACCAAGTTACCGACCGCCCCCCAGGCGCACAAGCCGGCGGATTCTGGCGTAGCGGTAGGCAACGGCGCAAGGATTTGTAGGCTTCAGGACGTAACACCGAACACTTATAAACACTGGCCACCGAATGCGTTTAAGCAGCCAAAAACCTTGCAGCATTTTCTGACATTACAGATCCACAACACTCCATCGATTTTCACCGTCCTCTCGACCGACTAGCATTTCCATATCAGCCACCACCCTCCCCTGCGCGGCCATCGACGAATACGCGCCATCACTTTCGAGGGATTCCAATCGCGGCCACTTTGCCGCTGACGATCGAACTCAAAAGAGCACTTCACCATGACGCAAAACATTTACGACGATCCCGAATTCTTCCAGGGCTACAGCCAGATGAACCGCTCAATCGGTGGCCTCGACGCGGCGCCGGAGTGGCCGGCGCTCAAGGCGCTGTTGCCTTCCATGCACGGCCTGAACGTGGTGGATCTGGGCTGCGGTTATGGCTGGTTCAGCCGTTGGGCCATTGAGAATGGCGCGGCCAGTGTCTTGGGGCTGGATGTCTCGGAGAAGATGCTGGAGCGGGCTCGGGAGACCACGACGGCGGCGAACATTCGTTATGAGCGCGCCGATCTGGAACAGCTCGACTTGCCCGCCTGCAGTTTTGATCTGGCTTACAGTTCACTGGCGCTGCATTACATCAAGGATCTGCCGGGGCTGTTTGCGCACCTGTATGCGGCACTGAAACCGGGTTCGCACTTTGTGTTTTCCATTGAGCATCCAATCTTTATGGCGCCGCGTAATCCGGGTTGGCTGGTGGATAGTGAAGGCAACAAGCGTTGGCCGTTGGACAGCTATCAGTTGGAGGGTGAGCGGGTTACGAACTGGTTGGCTGAAGGCGTGATCAAGCAGCATCGTACGGTTGGGACATTGCTCAATTCGCTGATCGATGCGGGGTTCTCGATTCGACGTGTCAATGAATGGGGGCCGAGCGATGCTGAAGTGGCGGCGCAACCGGCGCTGGCAGAAGAGCGGGAGCGGCCGATGATGATGTTGGTGGCGGTGCAGCGCTGAACCCTCACCCTAACCCTCTCCCAAAGGGAGAGGGGACTGACCGAGTTGTTCTCTAGGGTTACGCCGACCTGAAATATCGAGCTGAACTCAGGTTTTTGAAGCAACGGCCATCGGCTCCCTCTCCCTCGGGAGAGGGCTGGGGTGAGGGGTCCGTCCGAAAGCGCACCAAAAATCTCCAGCCGAAAAACAGGCCCAATTTATTTCAACGCGTCGCGACGATAAATAACCGTGGAAACGGCAACAGCACCGAACCATCCGCCAGCGCCGGATAAGCCTTCCCGACCTCCGCCAGATATTGCTCCAGGTACTGCGCCTTTTCCGCCTCGGTCAGCGGATTCAAAAACGGAATCAACCCGCTACCCTTGAACCACTCCACCACCCCCGCCGCCCCGCCTGACAGTTGATGGTGATAGGTCGTACGCCACACATCGACCTGCGCACAGTGTGGTCGCAGCATCGAGAAATAATCACTGGCGCTGGCCATGTCGGTACGCTGCCCCGCAGCGCCGGAAAGCTTGCTCGCCCACGGACCATTCGCGGCGACTTCACGCATCAAGCGGTGTGAGGGTTCATTGAGGTTATCCGGCATCTGGATCGCCAGACTGCCACCCGCCGACAGCTTGCTGGCCAAAGTCGGCAACAACGTCGCGTGATCCGGCACCCACTGCAATACGGCATTAGCGAAGATCACATCAAACGGCCCTGCATCGGCCCACTTATCAATCTCGGCGACAGCGAAGCGCAGATCCGGCAAGCGCTTGCGAGCCGCGTCGATCATGTCTGCCGAGCTGTCCAGCCCACTGACCTTCGCCCCAAGAAAACGCTGCACCAGCAACTCAGTCGAGTTACCGGGACCACAACCGATATCGACCACTGTTCGCGCTTCAGGCGTGGGAATCGCCGCCAGCAGATCGCGGGCCGGGCGGGTGCGTTCATCTTCGAAAGCGACGTATTGTTTGGCGGACCAACTCATTGCGTTCTCCTGTCGGGGCATTCCAGCGATTCGTCACGATACAGCGATCTGGCGCGCCTGCCTCTCCTACCAACGTCCGGTGACGTCAGCGGATTTGTAATTAGAATTTTCCACCAGCCGCAGATGTCTGAATTTCAAGACTCTTCCCAATAAGGAACACGGCTATGAAATTCGCAAAAATCTCCCAGAAGCTCGCGATGGTGGCCGGTAGTCCCAAGACCTTCATGGGCGCGTTGATCTTGATCGGGTTGTGGGGTTTGAGCGGGCCGATCTTTGATTACAACGACACCTGGCAACTGATCATCAACACCTCGACCACGATCATCACCTTCCTGATGGTGTTCCTGATCCAGAACACGCAGAACCGCGATACCGATATTCTCCATTTGAAAATCGATGAATTGCTCTTGGTGACCAAAGAGGCGCAGAACGCGATGCTTGGGCTGGAGGCGCTGGATCTGAAACAGTTGGAGGCGTTGCGCAGGCACTACCGCTCGTTGGGCGAGGGTGAGGTGTTTAACCTAGAGGGGCTGGGCGAGAAGAGCAAGTCGAAGCAGGATTTGAATGAGTGCTGAGGGTTTAAAATCAAAAGATCGCAGCCTTCGGCAGCTCCTACATAAACAGGTGTAGGAGCTGCCGGAGGCTGCGATCTTTTAACCTTGATTAGCGGCTAGCCTGTAAGGCGCGAGCCTTCTCCAGATGGCTTTGCAGTTTCGGCAATGTCTCGTCGGCAAACGCTTTAATCTCCGGCACGTCGGTGGTCTGCGCTTGCTGCTGAATCTGCTCGATGGCCTCTTCAGTGGCTTTGACCTGACTGGCGGCATAGGCCTGATCGAAGGAGGCGCCGTCGGTCACTTGCGGCATCAATTCCTTGGCCTTGTCGGCCAGTTCTTCACGCGGCGCAACGGGCAGGTCGAGCTTCTTGGCGATTTTCGCCAAGTGCTGGTTGGCCGTCGTGCGGTCGTTGATGACGACGATGGTGTAGTCCTTGACCTCTTTCGATTCGGCCTTGCTGTGAGCCAGACGACTGGCCTCGATGTCGGCCATGCCTTTGGCCGAGGCATCGTTGATGAAATCGGCGGGCGACTGGGCAAAAGCACTGCTGGCACACAGACCCAACAGTGATGCAAAACTCATGTTGCGTATACGGGTGGCCATTCGGCTCATGGTCGCGCCCTCCTTACTTGCAAAATTCAAGCGGGAGCTTACGCCCCCGCCTCTCAATCAAAACTACCTTCACCGACTACTTCGATTTCTGAGCGGGCTTGCGGCCCATGTCTGGTTTTGGCTCTTTGTCGACGGTCGTTGTGGTGGTTTTCCCACCTTTGCGACCTGCTTCAGAGGCCTTGGTTCGATCGTTGGCGAAGTTTCCCGAGTTCGAGTTTCTTGAATTAGGCATGATTCTCTACCTCTTGGTAATGATCGTGGCGAGCAGGTGCCCGCCTAGATTGAGAATTTTCTGGCCGGCAAAGGTTTAGAAAAGTTGCAGTCGCTGCGACGAACGGCGGCCCCAAATCAGCTATTGAGCGCGTGATGGTTTAAGCGTTTGGCGGCGTACATCGCCTGATCGGCATGGCGGAACAGTTGCTGTTCTTCACTGCCGTGCTCTGGATAGCGGGCAACGCCGATGCTTGGTTCGATGTGCAGGTTGTGGCCATCGAGACGCATCGGTTGCACCAGTACCTGTCGGATTTTTTCCGCCACGCCGTCAGCATCTTCCGAGACCTGAACGCTGTGCAGCAGCACGACAAATTCATCGCCGCCAATTCGGGCCACCGTGTCGGTTTCGCGCACGCAGCCCTTGAGGCGGTTGGCCACGGTTTGCAGGAGCATGTCGCCGACGGCGTGACCAAAGGTGTCGTTGACCTGTTTGAAGCGATCCAGGTCGACATACAACAAGGCCATGTGCCCTGATTGCTCGCGAGCGCCGGCCAACGCAGCCTTCAAGCGATCGCGCAGCAATTCACGATTGGGCAGCTGCGTGAGTTGATCGTACTGCGCCATGCGCCGCAGGCGGGCGTGCAATTGCTGGCGCTCGATGGCCGTGGCGACCTGGGCGCAAACGTATTGCAGCAGTTCCTTGTCTTGCTCGGTGTAGCGCTCGCCGCCGGGCAGACTTTTGACGATCAAGGCACCGATGGTGCCGTTCTTCGAGTTCAACGGCACGCCAAGCCAGCATGGCGAGTTCTGCTCCGCCACCAGCGCGGCGAAATCCGCCGGGGAATCTGCACTGTCTGGCGTCAGAAGAATCGGCTGTCCGCTACGGATAACTTCCGCACACAGACGTCCAGTGACGGTGCCCGGTCGTTCGGGCTGCAATTCGTCATCGTCGACGTGATAGGGGAAATTCAGTTGTGCGCAGTGCTCATCGTACAGCGCCACGGAGAAATTCATCGCCGGCAGCCATTCGCCGATAATCAGGTGGATACGTTTGAACAGCGCCAGCAAATCTTCCGCCGCATGGGCCGCTTCGGATATCGCATAGAGCGCAGCCTGGCGCGATTCGGCTCGTTTGCGCTCGGTGATGTCGCGCGCCACGGCGATGCGCAGTTGGTCGACTTCCGACCAGCGCGCCGACCAGAGGATGTGCACGACGCTGCCATCCTTGCGCAGATAACGGTTTTCGAAGTTGAGCTTGGGTTCGCCGCCCATGATTTCGTTGGCGGCGGCGAGGGTGCGCTGACGATCCGCCGGGTGCACCAGTTCGATCATTTGTCGGCCGATCAATTCTTCAGGCGAATAGCCGAAAACACGCTCACAAGCGGCACTGACAAAAACGAAGCGACCCTGCTTGTCGACTGCGCAAACGGCGTCCAGCAACAGATCGATAAAACTCGCCAACGGCGCGGAATTTCGGCTTTCCATGGTTCAGCGTGGGTGTCCGGGCAATGCAGCACTGATCAACCATCCCTGACCTTTTGATTGCGCATCCCTGCACACACTTTCAAGCCTTGTTCGGCATCAGTCCCGGCAGCGCATGCACCAGCGCGTTGATGGCGAAACCGATAAACATCACGCCACACAGGCGGGTGATCAACAATTCGTGACGCTGATACAGCGTGCGCACGCGCTGCGCGCCGACCACGCCAATCAGGATAGCGTAGGCCAGCAAGCCGCCGAGGAAACTCAGGGCAATCAGCGCCGGCAGCATCGACCAGTTGAGCAGTTCGGCGCGGCTCGACAGGAGCGCGGTGAAGGTCGCGACCGCCACCGGGTAGGCCTTGGGATTGGTCAAGCCAAACAGAATGCCGTGCCAGAACGGCTTGCGCGCCGCGCCTTGCGGTTCGTCACCGTTACGACGCTGGGCCCGCACCGCGCGCCAGCCGAGCCAGAACAGGTACAAGGCGCTGAGCACACCGAGCACATCAAACGCGGTGCTGCCGATTTCCCGGGCACCGACAATCGCGATCAGCGCCGTGCTGCACCAGACCACATCGCCGAGCAGATGCCCGCAAAGAAACCCCGCCCCGGCCCGCCGCCCATGGGCTGCGCCGATGCCGAACACCGCCAGCACGCCCGGCCCGGGCGTAATCCCGTAAATGAAACCCGAGGCCAGCACGGCCATTAGCAACGATGGAGTCATGGAAAACCTGCAAGCGCCAGAACACGTGGCCGCCAGTCTATAACAGACAAATGTGTCTGATCATGACTCGTCGTAAAAACGCATGCCGGCGTACGGTTTTTGCCGACACGCTGCCAGCCGTGAAGCGAGATCGCCGACATGGGCTTCGAGCTTGTGGCCATCGGGATCAAGGAAGTAGAACGATGCACCTTCGCTGCGGTTGTCGCGCCACTCCTGCACATTCGCCGCTTTTAGCTTTGCTACGAACGTTGAGAAATCGGCTGCATTGAGGCTGAAAGCGTAGTGGGTGTAATCGGTGCACGGTTCACTCGATCGCAGCGGATCAAGCGACAAACACAACCACAACCCTGGCAGCGACAAGTAGGCACCGGCATCCCACGTGGCTTCGACGCGCAACTGCAGCACATCGCGATAGAACGCCAGACTGCGATTCAAATCGCTGACCGCGAGGGTCAGGTGGTTGAGGCCGGTGAGCATCGGGTCAGTAACCTCTGAGGTCTTCAGGGACGATGTATTGCTGGCCGTCGTAGGTCAGGGTGATCTGTTTTTGCTTCAGGCGGGTGGTATTGGAAACGCACTCTTTACCCGATTGAGTGTTTTTCATTTTGTTGCCGCTGGTGGTAACGATCAAATCGGCCAGACCATGATGGCTGGAAGGACCGATCTCGACGGTTCGGCGAATCGTCTTTGTGTAGCCTTCGCAATCATTCATGAACTCACCGTTGCTCTTGGCAACCACCAAACCCTCCAGCACCGGGCGCAACTCGTTGCCTTCGCGAACGTACAGCGCCAGATCGGTTTTCTCGTAGGGAATGGCGTGGGAACTGTGCGCGAACTTTGAACGCAGACCGAAAGCCCGAACCTCCGGCGCCAGTCGATAACGGGCGGTGTCGATGCGCAGATCCTCAAAGCGCACGGCATCGGAGTTGTAAGCCCCCGGTTTACGGTAAGTGGCAATGGGGTTGTAAGTGCTGGCGTTGATGATCGACAGATCCAGATCGAACACCCCGGCATCATCGTCGCCGGCGTCGGCAAGATAGGTGGATTTGACCGCGATCGCCTGATTCTGCACGGCGGGCCAGATTTTGCAGCGCGACAGGGATTTGCCGTCGAAGTCTTTGGTCTGGCAGGCGGCCTGGGCTTGAGCGGCCATTGTAAAAAGGCCCATCGCGATGAAAGAGCCCAGCAATGTAGTACGCGAGAACATTATTCTTCCTTGAGTAAAAGACATCGGTCTTAGAAGCCTTTGAAATCTTCAGGCATTACGTAGTTTTTGCCGTCATAGCGAAGTGTCGTCAAGACTGGTTTTTGCGTGACGGTATTGGATACACACGCCTCGCCTTCGCCCTCGCCAACGGTCGAGCTACGGATCGTTTTGATCATCAGATCGGCAAAGCCATGGCTGCTGGTCTTGGCCAAAGCTACGGTTCGCGTAGTCTCGTAGCGCTCTCCTGCACAATTGCCATCCCACTCCCCACCATATTCATAAACCACCAGCCGATTCATGACAGGACGCAATGCGTTGCCGTCTTTCACATAAAGCGACAACCAGGTTTCATCCACAGGATTCACGCGGGAAGACCCTTTAAACCGCACTCGCACACCAAAAGCCTGCAACTGAGGTGAGAGTTTATAGCGGGCAGTATCGAATTTCAGTTCATCAAGCGCGATGGCATCCACGGAGAATGCGGAGGGCTGATAAAAGCTCGCTAACGGCTGCGAGTCTGCGCTCGCCACCAAGGCCAAACGCAGATCGTAAAGCCCTACAGTCCCTGACTCGCCATACACCGGATCGGGCGAGAAATTGGCAGCAGCGGTGAGCGTCAGCCCGGGATACGCCGGCCAGTCCTTGCAGAGGGAAAAATCCATCTCATGCGCCGTGGGCGCCGGCGTGCAATCGGCCAATGCCTGCCCCGCCAGCAACCACCCGCACAATGCCGCACACCCGATCCAGCCAGACTTCACTGTCACTTCCCGCTCCTTGAGCACTTTTCAGCCGCGCACTATCCCCTGCTGTATCGGCCCTTTCAACCGAATCATCAGTAAACCAAAGTGCATTTCCCGCTTGGTAGCGAGAAGTCGTTGACGGCGTTGCGGGCGTTGGGGCGATGTTGGCGATGTTGGCGATGTTGGCGATTGCCAGGGTGGTGTTGATTCGTGTGTTTGAGAAGAATGGGGTGGCTGTTAACTGATGGAACCAATCCGTGATTTATCAGTGTCTGGAAGTCAGTCTTCGCGAGCAGGCTCGCTCCCACAGGAATCGCGTTTCTTCAGTTGAAATGCAATCAAATGTGGGAGCGAGCCTGCTCGCGAAGGCGTCATTGCAGGCACCGCAAATCTCAGAACTTATCGAGCGTGCGCAGTTTCTGCGGCAACCCCCACAGCAACAGTGCCGCAGCGATCAGCGCCGCTACGCCAATCACGTATAGCGCCGGGGTGGTGCTGCCGGTCAGATCCTTGATCCGCCCGACCATCACCGGGCTGACAATCCCGCCGAATTGCCCCAGGGTGTTGATCACCGCAATCCCGCCCGCCGCACCAGCGCCAGCCCCGGCCAACAACTTCGGTGGCAAGGTCCAGAAGCTCGGAATCGAAGCGATAATCCCGGCGCCCAGCAAGCCCAGGGCGACGATCAGAAACGTCGTGTGGCTGGCGAAAATCCCCGCACTGAAAAAGCCGATCGCGCCGACGATCACCAGCCCGGCGACAAATTTGCGCCGCTCACCGGTCGCGTCTGACAAACGCCCGATCACCACCATGCTGATCGCCCCGCAAATGTACGGAATGGCCGTCAGCAGACCGATCATCACCGGGCTCTCGGTACCGGCGCTGCGGATCAATTGCGGCGCCCAGAAATTCAAACCGTAAGACGCCACCTGGATCAGAAAGTAGATCAGCCCCAAGGTCAGAAAACCGGGAATCTTCAGCGCTGCAAGCAACGAACCGCCGCTCTTGTGCGGCTCATGTTGGGCGATTCGACTGGAGAGCAACTTCTTCTCGTCCGCAGTCAGCCAGTGTGCATCCTCGATGCGATCCTTGAGCTGCGTCAGCACCAGAAAACCGAGGCCGATGCACGGCACGCCGCCGAGCAGAAACAGCCAGTGCCAGCCGCGCATTTCCAGCACGCCGTCGAGGTGTTCCAGCACCAGACCGGAGAATGGCGCGCCGACCAGCCCGGCAAATGCCGAAGCGAGAAACAGCATCGAGGTAATGCGACCACGGAAATGCTGCGGGAACCACAGCGTCAGGTAATACAGCACGCCTGGGGCAAACCCGGCTTCCATCGCGCCGATGACAAAGCGCAGCGCGTAGAACTGCCATTCACTGTTGACGAACACCATCGCCGCCGTCGCCACGCCCCACGACATCATGATCCGCGCGATCCAGCGGCGTGCGCCGACCTTGTAGAGCATCATGTTGCTCGGCACTTCGAACAGCACGTAACCGACCACGAACAGCCCAGCGCCGAGGCCGTACGCGGTGTCGCTCAGGCTCAAATCGGTCTGCAACTGGAACTTGGCGAAGCTGATGTTGATGCGGTCGAAAAAGGCGAACAGGTAGCAGACCATGATCAGCGGCATCAGGCGCCAGGCGACTTTGCTGACCAGGGTTTTTTCGGCGTCGTGATCGACGGACGGACTTGCGCCCGCCTCCATTACATTGAGGCTCATGGCTTTTCTCCAGACGGACTGCCGGTGGGCGTCCGATTGTTTTTGTTGTCTGGTATGCGTTTTTAACTGTAGGAGTGAGCCTGCTCGCGATAGCGGTGTGTCAGGCAACATTTGCGGTGATTGATACACCGCTATCGCGAGCAGGCTCGCTCCCACAGGGGGATTTGTATATTCAGGTGGGGATCGGGTGCAGGTCGCAGTTGCGTCCGGCCTTGGCCAATTGGCCGGGCACTTCGTGGCCCAGCAGATCCGGCAAGCCACGAGAGAGTTTCAGCAGCAGCGGCAAGTCGATGCCGGTGTGAATGCCGATTTCATCGCACAGGTTCACCAGGTCTTCAGTGCAGATATTGCCCGACGCACCCGGCGCAAACGGGCAGCCACCGAGACCACCGAGCGCGGCATCGAAACGTCGCGCCCCCGCCTCGTAAGCCGCCAGCACATTGCACAGCCCCAGACCCCGAGTGTTGTGGAAATGCAAAGTCAGATCGGCCGGCGAAACCCGCTGCAACACCCGCCGCACCAAGCGATCCACCTGTCGGGGATTGGCCATGCCAGTGGTGTCGGCGAGGGTAATACCCGCGATGCCGAGTTCCTGATAAGCGTCGACGATTTGCAGCACGCGATCCTCGTCAATCTGACCTTCGAACGGGCAACCGAACGTGGTAGCAACGCTACCATTGAGGCGCACACCGGAACCGCTGGCGAACGAAACGATGTCACCGAACGCCGCCATCGAGTCTTCACAGCGCATGCGCATGTTGGCCATGTTGTGCGTCTGGCTGGCGGACATCACCAGATTCAGTTCATCGGCGCCCGCCTCCAGTGCACGCTGCGCACCTTTGAGGTTGGGAATCAGCGCGACGTAAATCACCCCAGGCTGTCGCTCAATGCCAGTGAAAACCTGCTCGCCATCACGCAGCGCCGGAATCGCTTTCGGCGACACGAACGAGCCGGCCTCGATACGGCTGAAACGGGCCAGTGACAGCTGATTGATCAGGGCGATCTTGTCAGCGGTTTCCACCCAGGTCGGCTCGATCTGCAAACCGTCGCGCGGCGAGACTTCCTGGACGATCAGGGTTTGCGAATAGTCCGTGATCATTGCACCACCCCTTGGCTTTTCAGGCGTTCGATGTCTAGTTCAGTCAGGCCAAGGCTGGCGAGAATGCCGTCGGTGTGCTGGCCGAGTGTCGGCCCCGACCAGTTCACGCCGCCGGGGGTTTCCGAGAGTTTAGGGACGATGCCGGGCATCTTCACCGTCGCGCCGCCAGGCAGTTCTGCATTGAGCAGCATGTCCCGCGCCTGATAGTGCGGATCGGCCACAATGTCGGCCACTGAATAAATGCGCCCGGCCGGCACTTCAGCCTCTTCCAGCGCCGCGAGCACGTCGTCGATCGGCAGGCTGCTGGTCCAATGAGTGATGGCGGCGTCGAGCAAACCGCTCTTGGCCGCGCGACCGTCGTTGTGGGCGAATTCCGCTGCTTCAGCCAGGTCATCACGGCCGATGGTTTGCATCAGACGTTTGTAGATCGGGTCGCTGTTGCCGGCAATCACCACATAGGCCCCGTCAGCCGTCAGGTAAGTGTTGGACGGTGCGATACCCGGCAAGGCGCCGCCGCTGCGTTCGCGGACATGGCCCTGCATGTCGTATTCCGGCACCAGACTTTCCATGACGTTGAACACGCTTTCGGCCAGCGACACGTCGACGATCTGCCCGCCGCCCTGCCCGGTCTTGACCCGCAGCAGCGACATCAGCGCGCCGATCACCGCGTGCAGCGAGGCCAGCGAATCACCGAGGCTGACGCCGACCCGTGCCGGTGGCGAACCGGGGGTGCCGGTGGTGTAACGAATGCCGCCCATCGCTTCGCCGATCGCGCCAAAGCCCGGACGATCACGGTACGGGCCGGTCTGGCCATAACCGGAAATACGCACGAGGGTGAGATTGGGGTTGAGCGCGTGGAGCACGTCCCAACCCAGACCAAGTTTTTCCAGCGCACCGGGGCGCAGGTTTTCGATGATCACGTCAGCATCGCCGGCCAGTTGCTTGACCAGTTCGATGCCTTCGGCGGATTTGAGGTTGAGCGCCAAGGATTTCTTGTTGCGTGATTGCAGATACCACCACAGCGACGTGCCTTCGTGCAGCTTGCGCCATTTGCGCAGCGGGTCGCCCTGACCCATGGCTTCAATCTTGATCACCTCGGCGCCGAACTCGGCGAGCATGCGCGCGGCAAACGGCGCGGCGATCAGGGTGCCGATCTCGATCACTTTGATCGCACTCAAAGGGGCAGTCATCGCGGGGTACCTCTTGTTCTTGGAATATGCGCCAAGGCTAGAGGAACGATGATCGGGCAATCCAGACGTCTCTCGGCAATGGGCGTTCGCCAAATGCGAACGCTCAAAGGTGATGTGGTGAATTCAAATCAGTCTTCGCGAGCAAGCTCGCTCCCACAGGGTTTCGTGGCGGCTGCAGATTCTGTGTTCAACACACATCCACTGTGGGAGCGAGCCTGCTCGCGAAGAGGCCGGAACATTCACTGGAGATCTAAGCGCCCTGCCCCCGCAAATGCTCAAACAACAACCGACTCACCGGCGACAACCGCGCCTCATCGCGCACCACCACAATCAACGCGCGATCCGACCAGTCATCCGTCAACGGCACCGCGTGCAACCCCAGTGCCTGACCAAACAGTTCATACGCGCGCTGCGGCAAAATGCCGATGCCCATGTTGGCCTGAACCATCCGGCACACCGCATCGAACCCCGGCACATGAATGCGAATACGCAGGACTTTACCGGCCTGACGAGCCGCCGCATGAGTACGCATGTTGATCGAACTGGCCGCGTGCAAACCGACGTAGTCGCTGTCGAGGGTTTCGCTGAAGGCAACGAATTCACGCGCGGCCAAAGGATGTTCGGGCAACATCACGACAACCAGTTTGTCCTGACGGTACAACACGCTGTGCAGGCCTTTGATGTCGCTGTCGTTGGAGCAGATACCGAGATCCGCCACGCCATCGAGCACACCCTGAATCACCCCGGCGCTGGGCCGTTCTTCAAGATCGGTCTTGACCTGCGGATGCTGCGCGGAGAAGTCACGCAGGTCTTCGGGAAGAAACTGGATGATCGCCGAAAGGTTCGCCAGCATGCGCACATAACCGCGCACGCCGTGGCTGTGCTCGCCGAGCTCCAGGCCCATTTTCTCGACGTTGAACAGCATCTGCCGGGCATGGTGCAACAACGTTTCCCCGGCCGGGGTCAGCGTCATGCCCTTGGCCTGGCGCACGAACAAACTGATCCCGAGCGCCTCTTCCAGCTCCATCAGCCGCTTGCTCGCCGCCGACACCGCGATGGCTTCACGCGAGGCCGCGCGGGTCAGCGTGCCCTCTTCGTGCACGGCAACAAACAGTTGCAGGGTGATCAGGTCGAGGCGGCGGATCAGGCTTTTTTGCAGCATGCGAGACTCGGCGAGGGTGGCGCGAACGGGCCTTGAGCATAACGCCGTTCGCCATCGCTGTACCCGTCTCAGAACGCGTTGCGGAAGATCTCCTCGATCTGGCGTTGATCCGCCGCCCGAGGATTGGTCAGACCGCAGGCGTCCTTCAGGGCATTGCTGGCGAGTAACGGGATGTCGCTGAGCTTGGCGCCGAGTTCACGTAAGCCACCGGGAATCTCAACGTCTTTGGCCAGACAGCGGATCGCGCTGATGGCCGCTTGCGCGCCTTCTTCCGGACTGCAACCACGAATGTCGGCGCCCATCGCGTGGGCCACATCGGTCAGCCGCTCGGCACAGACCAGCGCATTGAACGTCTGCACATGGGGCAGCAGCACGGCGTTGCACACGCCATGGGGCAAGTCGTAGAAACCGCCCAACTGATGCGCCATCGCATGCACGTACCCGAGCGAGGCATTGTTGAACGCCATGCCGGCGAGGAACTGCGCGTACGCCATGTTTTCCCGCGCGGCGAGGTCGCTGCCGTCGCGCACGGCCAAGCGCAGGTTGTTGCTGATCAGGGTCATCGCCTTCAACGCGCAGGCATCGGTGATCGGGTTGGCAGCGGTCGAGACATAGGCTTCGATGGCGTGGGTCAGCGCGTCCAAGCCAGTGGCGGCGGTCAGGCCTTTGGGCATGGCGACCATCAACTCCGGGTCGTTGACCGACAGCAGTGGCGTGACATTGCGGTCGACGATGGCCATTTTCACGTGGCGTGATTCGTCGGTGATGATGCAAAAACGAGTCATCTCGCTGGCAGTGCCGGCGGTGGTGTTGATCGCGATCAGTGGCAGTTGCGGCTTGCTCGATTGATCGATGCCTTCGTAATCACGGATCTGCCCGCCATTGGTCGCACACAGAGCGATGCCTTTGGCGCAGTCGTGGGGCGAACCGCCGCCCAGCGACACGACGAAATCGCAGCGACTCTCTTTGAGCAATCCCAGCCCCGACTCGACATTGGCAATACTCGGGTTCGGTTTGGCGCCGTCAAAAATCACCGAATCGATGTCCTGCATCGCCAGTTTCTCGGCGACCATCGTCGCCACGCCAGCCTTGGCCAAGCCCGCGTCAGTGACGATCAACGCTTTGCGAAAACCGTAGTTGCGAATGGCGACCATGGCTTCGTCGAGGCAGCCGTTGCCCATGATGTTTACCGCCGGAATGAAAAAGGTGCTGGTCATGCGCGCATCTCCTGACAGGGGCCGAATCGACTGCTCCGGTTCGGCGGATAGGCACAGCATCGACCGATCGGTCACGAGCGATGTTGATCTGGCTCAATGCCCGCTCGTGATAAAGTCGCCGTCCATCAGCCCCTTTGTTTTGAGACCGCCTACGCAATGACCGATTTTCTCGATGTCGACGCCAGCCTCGAAGACTGGAACACCCTGCGCGCCGCGACCGATTTCAACGGCTTGCTGGTGGGCAACGGCGCCAGCCGTGCGGTATGGGACGACTTCGGCTACGACTCGCTGTTTGAAAACGCCCGCACCGTGGAGGAGAAACCGCTGAGCCCGTCGGAACTGGCGGTGTTCGACGCCATGCAAACGCGCAGCTTCGAGCAGGTACTCGGCGCGCTGAAAACCACCAGCCGGGTCAACAAAGCGTTGGCCGTCAGCTCAGCGGCGCCGCGCAATCGTTACTACGCGATCAAGGAAGCGTTGATCAACACCGTGCACGCCGTGCACATTCCGTGGCGTCTGGTGAAGCCTTCGACGCTGGCGACGCTGAACGAAGAACTGGCGCGCTATCGCACCGTGTTCACCACCAATTACGACCTGCTCAACTACTGGGCGCTGCAACACAACAGCGCGGCCATTGACGATCTGTTCAACGGCGCCAGTGCGAGTTTTGATCTGAGCGAAACTGCCACCGACAAACCGCGCTTGTTGTACCTGCACGGCGGTCTGCATCTGGTGCGCAATCAGGACGGCACGGCGCGCAAACTGACCTCAACCGAAGGCACGTTGCTTGGTAGTTTTGCGATCAACAACACGATCAAGACGCTGGATGACGTGCCGCTGTTCGTCACCGAAGGTCCGAGCGCGGACAAGCTCAAGACCATTCGCAGTTCGGATTACCTGTCGTTCTGTTATAAGCAATTGCTCGGGCATGGCGGCAGTTTGTGCATCTTTGGTCATGCGTTGGGCGAGCAGGATGCGCACATTGTTCGGGCGTTGCGCTTGGCGAAACCTGCGACGGTGGCGATCTCGATTTATCCGCGCAGTGCGGCGTTTGTTCAGCATCAGAAGCGGCATTACGCGCAGGTGTTCGAAGGCACAGGCGTTGAGTTGCGGTTTTTTGATGCGAAGAGCCATGCGCTCGGCAATCCGAAGTTATCGGTGCCGGTCGAGGTTTGATGCAGGCCTGACTGATGCCTTCGCGAGCAGGCTCGCTCCCACATCTGGAATGCATTCAACCTGTGGGAGCGAGCCTGCTCGCGAAGCTTTTGGGGCGCACCTCAATCTTCGCTGCTGTGCACCACCACCAGCAACTGCGCCTGCACATCCCCCACCGATCTGATCCGGTGCGGTTTCTGCGCATTGAAGTGCAGCGCATCACCGCGCTCCAGCAGCACCTTCTCGTTCATGAAATCCACTTCCACCTGCCCTTCGTGAACGAACAGAAACTCCTCGCCCAAGTGCTCCTTGAAGGTCTTGTCGCTGAACTCTTTCGGCGGATAGATGATGAACGGCAGCAGGTTGCGCTCGCTGACCTGATGCGCGAGCACTGCGTAGCCGGGGCTCTGGTCATTCGCCGCCAGTGACTGGCGCTCGTGGCTGCGCACCAGGCTGTAGCTGTCGAGGCTGACGTTGTCCTCAGAGAACAACTCCTCGACCTTCACATTCAGCGCTTTCGCCAGTTTCAACGCAGCAGCAATCGACGGAGTGTTCAGCCCGCGCTCGACTTTCGACAGATAACTCTTGGTCATGCCGGATTTTTCGGCCAGTGCCTCAAGGGTTACGCCAAGTTTTTTTCTCAATAATTTCAAACGGATAGACATGCGCGGCGGTTATTCCAGCAAGGAAGCGACGATTTGTGCTTGCCAATGACACTTTGTGTCATATAGCCTCTTTCGTGTCATTTGCAATCACCCAAAGGACACAGACATGGCCAAGACATTAGCACTACCCAAAGACCAACTGGTCAAGCAAGCGCTGACCCAGATGCAAAAAAGCCTGGCGGATAATACGTGGACGGATCGGCAAAAGCTGGCCCTGACCTGCCGGATCCTGTTCGAGAACGGTCACGACTCAGGCCTCGCCGGCCAAATCACCGCCCGTGGCCCGCAGCCCGGCACCTATTACACTCAGCAACTGGGCCTGGGTTTCGACGAAATCACGGCGAGCAATCTGCTGCTGGTCAACGAGGACCTGGAAGTCCTCGAAGGCCACGGCATGGCCAACCCGGCCAACCGTTTCCACAGCTGGGTTTACCGCGCTCGCCCGGATGTAAATTGCATCATTCACACCCATCCGACCCACGTCGCGGCGCTGTCGATGCTGGAAGTACCGCTGCAGATTTCCCACATGGACCTGTGCCCGCTGTACGACGACTGCGCGTTTCTCGAAGGTTGGCCGGGCGTGCCGGTGGGCAATGAAGAAGGTGAGCTGATTGCCGGTGCGCTGGGCGACAAACGCGCGATCCTGCTTTCGCATCACGGTCAGTTGTCGACCGGTACGACGATTGAAGAGGCCTGTGTGATCGCCCAATTGATCGAACGCGCGGCCAAACTGCAACTGCTGGCGATGGCGGCGGGCACGATCAAACCGATCATCCCTGAGCTGGGCCGCGAGGCGCATGACTGGATCGCCAAGCCGAAACGCCACGCCGCCGCCTTCAACTACTACGCCCGGCAGAACCTGCGCCAACACGCCGATTGCCTGAACTGAAACCTGTTACGGAGAGATTCCCATGTCCACTATTCACGGCATCATCGGCTACACCATCACCCCGTTCGGCGCCAACGGCGAAGGTCTGGATCTGCCCGCCCTGGGTCAATCGATCGATCGCCTGATCGACAGCGGTGTCCACGCCATCGCGCCATTGGGCAGCACCGGCGAAGGCGCTTACCTGAGCGATGCGGAGTGGGATCAGGTCGCCGAGTTCAGCATCAAGCATGTGGCCAAACGCGTGCCGACCATTGTCAGCGTGTCCGACCTGACCACCGCCAAAGCCGTGCGCCGCGCACGTTTCGCTGAAGCCCATGGTGCCGACGTGGTGATGGTGCTGCCGGCTTCGTACTGGAAACTCACCGAGGCGGAAATCCTCGCGCACTACCGTGCCATCGGCGAGAGCATCGGCGTGCCGATCATGCTCTACAACAACCCGGCCACCAGCGGCACCGACATGTCGGTGGATTTGATTCTACGCATCGTCAATGCCGTGGAAAACGTGACCATGGTCAAGGAGAGCACCGGCGATATTCAGCGCATGCACAAGCTGCAATTGCTCGGCGAAGGCCAGGTGCCGTTCTACAACGGCTGCAATCCGCTGGCGCTGGAAGCGTTCGCCGCCGGGGCGAAAGGCTGGTGCACGGCGGCGCCGAACCTTATTCCGCAGTTGAACCTGGATCTTTATGACGCGGCCATGGCCGGCGATCTGGATCGGGCGCGGGATCTGTTCTATCGCCAGTTGCCGCTGCTGGATTTCATTCTCAAGGGTGGCTTGCCGGCGACGATCAAGGCCGGGTTGCGGCAGACCGGGCTGGAGGTGGGCGATCCGCGTCTGCCGGTCTTCCCGTTGAGTGAGGCGGGCCAGACGCAGCTGCAAACGATTCTGAAAACCCTGCGCTGATCTCACTGCCCCCCAAAAACCAATGTAGGAGTGAGCCTGCTCGCGATAGCGGTGGATCAGCTGAGCATGTGTCGACTGACCCACCGCTATCGCGAGCAGGCTCACTCCTACAGGGGATGTGGTGAATTCAGAGGACGGGCAAAGTCTTGTCCTTGATCACCTTGCTCGGTCCGTTCACCTTGACGCTGGCAATGCCTTTATCGCACGCCGCATCCGATGAATACGCCTCGCTGCTGCCAATGACCTGATGATTGGCCGCTTTCAGATTGAAGTACGGATGGCCATCCTTCGTCGACTTCTTCTCGTAGCGCTCATCCAGCGGGCTGTTGGTTTGCACCGCCGCGATGCCGCCGTCGGCCGCTGCGCGAGTGGTGTACAGCTCGCTGGTCAGAATCGTTTCGGCGTTCGCCGCTTTCAGCACGAACCTGAACTGGCCGTTGCTGCTTTTACTGATTTCGTACCATCCGGACATGCTCGTTGCTCCTTGGCGATAGAGAGATTTCGCGTTTCAGAGTAAAGACCAGTCCAGAACATCTGTCGCCTGTACCGGCCTCTTCGCGAGCAGGCTCGCTCCCACTTTAGAGCGAGTTCTCCAAGGACATGTGGGAGCGAGCCTGCTCGCGAATGAGGCACTCGGTGCCGGCTATTTCACCACCGCCCGCACCACCGACAACTCCGGCGCACTCACCCGCCGCTGGCTCAGGTAGCGCGTACAACTCACCCGCAGGAACGAGGCAAAATTCACCACTTCGCCGCGATAATCCATCACCTCTTCATACAGCTTGGCGATCAATTGGTTGGTGGTCATACCGTCGACCTCGGCGATTTCGCTGAGGATGTCCCAGAACTGATTCTCCAGGCGCAGCGTGGTCACCACGCCGCAGATACGCAGCGAGCGCGAGCGTGATTCGTAGAGAATCGGGTCAGCCTTGACGTAGAGCTCGCACATCGGCGAATCCTCGTTACAGAGTGATTTTGGTGCCGAGCAAACCGAGAAACCCGGCCAGCCAGTTCGGATGCGCCGGCCATGCCGGTGCCGTGGCCAGATTGCCTTGAACGTGGCCGTCCGTCACCGGAATGTCGATGTACGTGCCACCCGCCAGTCGCACTTCCGGGGCGCAGGCCGGATAGGCACTGCATTCGCGGCCTTCAAGCACGCCCGCCGCCGCCAGCAGTTGCGCGCCGTGGCAAACGGCAGCAATCGGTTTTCCGGCCTTGTCGAAGGCGCGCACCAGCTCGAGGACTTTTTCGTTGAGGCGCAGGTATTCCGGCGCACGCCCGCCGGGGATCAGCAGCGCGTCGTAATCGGCTTCGTTCACCTTGGCGAAATCGAAGTTGAGGGCGAACAGGTGACCGGGCTTTTCGCTGTAAGTCTGGTCGCCTTCGAAGTCATGGATCGCGGTGCGCACAGTCTGGCCGGCAGCCTTGTCCGGGCACACGCCGTGGACGGTGTGACCGACCATTTGCAGGGCCTGGAACGGCACCATCACTTCGTAGTCTTCGACGTAATCGCCGACCAGCATCAGGATCTTTTTCGCGGCCATGGGGAGGTCTCCTCTGGAGAATGCTTGGGAGTGTTCAAGGTAGACCTATTCGACAGTGACGGGTAACAACGGGCTACTACCGAGTTGACGCCATCGCGAGCAGGCTCACTCCTACAGAAGTACGCATTTCAACTGTAGGAGTGAGCCTGCTCGCGATGGCGTCCGCAAACTGTACGCCTAAGTCCGTGCCTAGCTGTAACACCCAGAAATTCGCGGATTATGGCTAGATGAGGACACCTTCTAATTCCCTACGATTCTGGTCTCCCATCATGTCCTCGCGCGAAAACACCGGCATGGTCCTCGGCCTGCTCGGCGTGGTGATCTTCAGCCTCACTCTGCCCTTCACCCGCATCGTGGTGCAGGAACTGCATCCATTGCTCAACGGTTTGGGTCGCGCATTGTTTGCAGCGATTCCTGCGGCGTTGCTGTTGCTGTGGCGCCGCGAGAAGTGGCCAACCTGGCAGCAAGTCAAAGGCCTGAGCCTGGTGATCGCCGGGGTGATTCTGGGTTTTCCGGTGTTGTCGGCGTGGGCCATGCAAACCTTGCCGGCGTCTCACGGTGCGCTGGTCAACGGCCTGCAACCGCTGTGCGTGGCGCTGTATGCCGCGTGGTTGTCCCACGAACGTCCGTCGAAAGCCTTCTGGGCCTGCGCGGCGCTGGGCAGTGCGCTGGTGCTCGGTTATGCGTTGTATACCGGGGCCGGCAGCATTCAGGCGGGTGATTTGCTGATGCTCGGCGCGATTGCCGTCGGTGGACTGGGTTACGCCGAGGGCGGGCGGTTGGCCAAGGAGATGGGCGGCTGGCAGGTGATCTGCTGGGCGCTGGTGCTGTCGACGCCGCTGTTGGTCGGGCCGGTGTTGTACCTGGCGCTGCAACATCACGGTGCGGTGTCGGCCAAGACGTGGTGGGCGTTTGGTTATGTGGCGCTGTTTTCGCAGTTTCTTGGTTTCTTTGCCTGGTACGCGGGGCTGGCCATGGGCGGGATTGCCCGGGTCAGTCAGATCCAGTTGTTGCAGATTTTCTTCACCATCGCGTTTTCGGCGCTGTTCTTTGGTGAACATGTCGAACCGATTACCTGGGTGTTTGCGTGTGGAGTCATCGCCACTGTCATGCTCGGTCGCAAGACCGCCATCAAACCCCATGTGGGAGCGAGCCTGCTCGCGAAAGGGCCTTAACAGCCAATATCATCATTGACTGTCAGTCCGCCTTCGCGAGCAGGCTCGCTCCCACAAGGTCAAGGTCAGGCCAGGTAGCCGTCAGCGCGCAGGAGGGTTTCCAGGCAGTGCTCGCTGATGTGGTAGAAAGCCTTCAACTCTTCGATCTTCACCAATAGTTGAGCCGGGTCCACCGGCTCGGCGCGTTTTACCGCGAGAATCATCTTGTTCTTGTTGGTGTGATCCAGCGAGATGAACTCGAAGACCTTGGTCTCGTAACCGCAGGCCTCAAGGAACAACGCGCGCAGACTGTCGGTGACCATTTCCGCCTGTTGGCCGAGGTGCAAACCGTATTGCAACATCGGTTTGAGCAGCGCCGGGCTCTGGATCTGCAGGCGGATCTGTTTGTGGCAACACGGCGAGCACATGATGATCGACGCGCCCGAGCGGATGCCGGTGTGGATCGCGTAGTCAGTGGCGATGTCGCAGGCATGCAGGGCGATCATCACGTCCAGCTCGCTCGGCGCCATGCTGCGCACGTCACCGCACTTGAACACCAGCCCCGGATGATCGAGTTTTGCCGCCGCGGCGTTGCACAGGTTGACCATTTCCTCACGCAGCTCGACGCCGGTGACTTCGCCCTCGGCCTTCAAGGTGTTGCGCAGGTAATCGTGAATCGCGAAAGTCAGATAACCCTTGCCCGAACCGAAATCCGCCACACGCACCGGTTTGTCCAGCGCCAGCGGCGAAGAGGTCAGCGCATGGCTGAACACTTCGATGAACTTGTTGATCTGCTTCCACTTGCGCGACATCGCCGGAATCAGCTCGTTTTGGGCATTGGTCACGCCCAGGTCCTTGAGGAACGGCCGACTCAATTCGAGGAAGCGATTTTTCTCGCGGTTGTGCTCGGCGGACGGCGCTTCGCGCAATTGCTGAGGTTTGCTTTTGAACAGCGAACTCTTGCCCTTTTTGCTGTATTCGAGCTGGGCTTCGTCAGTTACCGCGAGTAAATGGGCATTTTTGAACGAGGCTGGCAGCAGCGCGGCAATGGTCGCAACACCTTCGCTTAGCGGCAGGTTTTTGGTGATGTCGCGGGTTTTGTAGCGATAGACGAAGGACAAGTTCGGCTGCGCTTTGACGGTGACCGCTTTGATGATCACCCGCTGCAGCTCCGCTTCGTCACCGACGTACTTGGCCAGCACCAGTTTGATGAAGCCGTTCTGTTCAAGGCTGGTTTGCAGGAGCTCGATGAACTGGGCGTGGTGATCAGGCGCTGGTTTGGTGGCTGGAGCAGTAACGGACATGAAAAAGCGGCCTCGGACGGGCGAAATCGGGAATGGCGGGTATTTTAGGGGGGATGGGGGTTGGGGACACGCTCTTATTTACCGAACGGTTGGTTAAAGCGGCCCTCACCCTAGCCCTCTCCCAGAGGTAGAGGGGACTGATTGGGGGATATTGACGAGATACACCGACTTGAACGATTTGCTTTGAATCCATAATCGATACGTTTTTCCAAGTCGATGTCCAGCGCAAGACACCTCGGTCGGCTCCCTCTCCCTCTGGGAGAGGGCTGGGGTGAGGGTATGGCCCTCAAGCCGAATAAAAAATCTGCAACCTAACCCAACACCACCAACCGATTCGGCAACTCATTCCTCACCTGCGTCACCGGCACATGCACCTTCAGCAACTCCCCACACGCCTCGATACACGTGACAAATCCCTCCAACGTGCGCCCCTGCCTGACCTGCTCGGTAAACGCCGCGACAATGGCATCCCAGGATTTATTATCCAGCCGTTTGGAAATCCCCTCATCCACCAGAATCTCCACATACCGCTCCGCCTCGCAAACAAAAATCAGCATCCCCGTGCTGCCCACGGTGTGATGCAGGTTCTGCTCGAGAAACTGCCGCCGCGCCAGGTTTGACGCACGCCAATGCCGCACGCGACGCGGTATCAAATGAGTGGTGATTTTCGGCAGACGAAACAGCAGGCACAGCACGATAAACGCTCCCCACTGCACCAGCAGCAGACTGCGCAGGGTCAGCCACCCGGTCAGGTAGTGGACGATGCCCGGCACCATCAGCGCCAGCAGGCTGGCCCACAACAACGGGATGTACGCGTAGTCATCGGCGCGCGCCGCGAGCACCGTCACCAGTTCGGCATCGGTGTCGCGCTCGACCCGGGCGATCGCCTCGGCGACCTTGCGTTGTTCGTGTTCAGTCAGTAATGCCATGTTGAAAAGTGCCTGCTCATTATTCTTCTGATATCACCAGCCGCCGGACGAACCACCGCCGCCGAAACTGCCCCCGCCGCCGCTGAAGCCTCCGCCTCCACCGCCGCCGCCAAAACCGCCGCCACCGCCGAAGCCGCCCCCTCCTCCGGAGCCGCCCCGGCCGGCAGGCAGGATACCGAGCATCTGGCAGACAAACACCGTCAGGATGAACAACATCACCAAAAACACGAACAATCCCGGGTGCCGCGAGATGAAATCATCGGACGGATCACCGCTGGATTCATACACCGTCGACGGCTCATCCAGCGGATTGCCACCGAGCACCACCAGCATCGCCGCGACGCCATCACTGATGCCTTTGCTGAAGTTGCCGGCCTTGAAGGCAGGGGTGATGACTTGATGGATGATCACTGAAGTCTGCGCATCGGTCAGCCGGTCTTCCAGGCCATAACCGACTTCGATGCGCAGTTTGCGCTCGTCACGGGCGACGATCAGCAGGGCGCCATTGTTCTTGTCCTTTTGCCCGATGGCCCAGTGGCGACCGAGTTGAACGCCGAAGTCCTCAATGGTCGTGCCTTGCAGATCCGGCAGCGTGACCACGACCAATTGCTCGCCGGTCGCCTGCTCGTGGGCCTGCAACTGCTGGCTCAGTTGCGCGCGCACTGATGGCTCGAGCATCTGCGCTTCGTCCACTACCCGCCCGCTCAGCGCCGGGAACGTCAACTCGGCCCGGGCGCTGACGGCGAACAGCCACAGCATCAGCACCAGGCCCATTTTCAACACACGCATGCATACCCCCCACCGATCCCCCGTAGGAGCTGCCGAAGGCTGCGATCTTTTGATCTTGTTTTTTTACCAACCAACATCAAAAGATCGCAGCCTTCGGCAGCTCCTACACAGGTGTGTTTTCAGAATTTGACCTGGGGTGCCTTATCGGCATCTGGTGTGGTGGCTTCGAAGGTTTCGCGGATCGGCAGATCGCTGTACATCACGCTGTGCCAGAGGCGACCGGGGAAGGTGCGGATCTCGGTGTTGTATTTCTGCACCGCCAGAATGAAATCGCGGCGAGCCACGGCAATGCGGTTTTCCGTGCCTTCCAGCTGCGATTGCAGGGCGAGGAAGTTCTGGTTGGCCTTCAGATCCGGATAGCGCTCGGACACCACCATCAGGCGGCTCAATGCACCGGTCAGTTGATCCTGCGCCTGCTGGAATTGCTTAAGTTTCTCGGGATTGTCGAGGGTGCTGGCGTCGACCTGAATCGAGGTCGCTTTCGCCCGCGCTTCAATCACTGCCGTGAGGGTTTCCTCTTCATGCTTGGCATAACCCTTCACCGTTTCCACCAGATTGGGGATCAGGTCGGCGCGGCGCTGGTACTGGTTCTGCACCTGGCCCCATGCGGCTTTGGCCTGTTCGTCGAGGGTCGGGATATTGTTGATGCCGCACGCGGTCAACAGCGTGGCCAGCACCAGCAGCGTGGCGACCTGCAAACGCGAGCGATTGGTTGGGCTTACATTCATCGCAGTGATGCTCCTTGGCACATATCATTATAAAAACCGAGCGCGAAACATTCTCAGCGGGCTCTTGGGGCATAATCGGCCGCGTCGCTGGATTACGACGGGGCAATGGGCTAAAAAGTGCCCTGCGTGATCATGCTGCCAAGTGTCGGCTGCCGTTTTTGGCTCTGTTTCTTTGAGCCTGTACCCGAACAACAATAGTCGCTCCCTAAATTTTGGCTGGCCGGCGTTGCATTGCCGCTTGGGCCCTTGAGAAAAATATTCATGAAGAAGCTGTGTTTGCTGGGTCTGTTCGTCAGCCTGGCCAGTCATCAAGTATTGGCCGCCACGACCCCGGTACCCCTGGAAAACAAGGACGCGTTCATCACGAATCTGATGAGCCAAATGACCCTCGATGAAAAGATCGGCCAGTTGCGCCTGATCAGCATCGGCCCGGAAATGCCACGTGAGCTGATCCGCAAAGAGATCGCTGCCGGCAACATCGGCGGCACGTTCAACTCGATCACCCGCCCGGAAAACCGGCCGATGCAGGACGCGGCCATGCGCAGCCGCCTGAAGATTCCGATGTTTTTCGCGTACGACGTGATCCACGGTCACCGTACGATTTTCCCGATTCCGCTGGCCCTCGCCTCGAGCTGGGACATGGACGCCATCGGCCAGTCCGGGCGCGTTGCCGCTAAAGAAGCCGCTGCCGACAGCCTCGACATCACCTTCGCGCCGATGGTCGACATCTCTCGCGACCCGCGCTGGGGCCGCAGCTCCGAAGGTTTCGGTGAAGACACCTACCTGACCTCGCGCATTGCCGGCGTCATGGTTCGCGCCTATCAGGGCGCCACCCCGAGCGCGGCTGACAGCATCATGGCCAGCGTCAAGCACTTCGCCCTGTACGGCGCGGTCGAGGGCGGTCGCGACTACAACACCGTCGACATGAGTCCGGTGAAGATGTACCAGGATTACCTGCCACCGTACCGCGCCGCGATTGATGCCGGCGCCGGCGGTGTGATGGTTGCGCTGAACTCGATCAACGGCATTCCGGCCACGGCCAACACCTGGCTGATGAACGATCTGCTGCGTCGCGACTGGGGTTTCAAGGGCCTGGCGGTCAGCGACCACGGTGCGATTTTCGAGCTGATCAAGCACGGCGTGGCCCGCGACGGTCGTGAAGCGGCGAAGCTGGCGATCAAGGCCGGCATCGACATGAGCATGAACGACACCCTGTACGGCAAAGAACTGCCGGGGCTGCTCAAGTCCGGTGAGATCGAGCAGAAAGACATCGACAACGCCGTGCGTGAAGTGCTCGCGGCCAAGTACGACATGGGCCTGTTCAAGGACCCGTACCTGCGTATCGGCAAGGCTGAGGATGATCCGGCCGACACCTACGCCGAGAGCCGTCTGCACCGCGCCGAGGCCCGTGAAGTGGCGCGTCGCAGTCTGGTGCTGCTGAAGAACCAGAACGAAACCCTGCCGCTGAAGAAAGACGCAAAAGTCGCGCTGGTCGGCCCGTTGGCCAAAGCACCGATCGACATGATGGGCAGTTGGGCGGCCGCCGGGCGCCCTGCGCAATCGGTAACGCTGTTCGATGGCATGAGTTCGGTGATCGGCAACAAGTCGAACCTGATCTACGCCCGTGGCGCCAACATCACCAGCGACAAGAAGGTGCTCGACTACCTGAACTTCCTCAACTTCGATGCGCCGGAAGTGGTCGATGATCCGCGCCCGGCCAACGTGCTGATCGACGAAGCAGTGAAAGCTGCCAAGGACGCTGACGTGATCGTTGCAGCGGTAGGTGAATCCCGTGGCATGTCCCACGAATCCTCCAGCCGCACCGACCTGAACATCCCGGAAAGCCAGCGCGAGCTGATCCGTGCGCTGAAAGCCACCGGCAAACCGCTGGTATTGGTGTTGATGAACGGCCGCCCGCTGACCATTCTCGAAGAGAACCAATCAGCTGACGCGATTCTGGAAACCTGGTTCAGCGGCACCGAGGGCGGCAACGCCATCGCCGACGTGCTGTTCGGCGACTACAACCCGTCGGGCAAACTGCCAGTGACCTTCCCGCGTTCCGTGGGCCAGATCCCGACTTACTACAACCACCTGAGCATTGGTCGGCCGTTCACGCCGGGCAAACCGGGCAACTACACCTCGCAGTATTTCGATGACACCACAGGTCCCCTGTTCCCGTTCGGTTACGGCCTGAGCTACACCAACTTCGCCCTGAGCGACATGGCGCTGTCGTCGACCACGCTGAACGCCACCGGCAAGCTCGACGCCAGTGTCATGGTGAAAAACACCGGCAAGCGTGACGGCGAAACCGTGGTGCAGTTGTACATTCAGGACGTCACCGGCTCGATGATTCGCCCGGTGAAAGAGCTGAAGAACTTCCAGAAAATCATGCTCAAGGCCGGTGAACAGAAAGTCGTGCACTTCACCATCACCGAGGATGACCTGAAGTTCTACAACGCCCAGCTCAAGTACGCGGCAGAGCCTGGCAAGTTCAACGTGCAGATCGGCCTGGATTCGCAGGACGTGACGCAGCAGAGCTTCGAGTTGCTGTAACTGACAACGCAGTCCCCTTGTAGGAGTGAGCCTGCTCGCGATAGCGGTCATTCAGCTAATTCAATGCTGACTGACACACCGCTATCGCGAGCAGGCTCACTCCTACATTGGTTTTGCAGCGTTAATTTATCCCCGTCTATCCAGGATATTGACCACCACCCGATCCACCCAGCCCCAAACCCGCTGCTTGACCCGCCGCCACAACGGCCGGCGTTGCCACTCCTCCAGACTCACCTGCTGACTCAGCCCGAAGTCCTTCACAAAACTCGCCTCTACCGCTGCCGTCAACGACGGGTCCAGCGCCTCCAGATTCGCCTCCAGATTGAAGCGCAGGTTCCAGTGATCAAAGTTGCACGAACCGATGCTCACCCAATCGTCGACCAGCACCATTTTCAAATGCAGAAAGCACGGCTGGTACTCGAAGATCTGCACCCCGGCCTTGAGCAGTCGCGGGTAATAACGATGCCCGGCGTAGCGCACTGACGGGTGATCGGTGCGCGGCCCGGTCAGCAGCAACCGCACATCAACGCCGCGCGCCGCAGCCTTGCGCAGGGAGCGGCGAATTTTCCAGGTTGGCAGGAAGTACGGTGTGGCCATCCAGATGCGTTTTTGCCCGCTGTTCAGCGCACGGAACAGCGACTGCAGAATGTCGCGATGCTGGCGGGCGTCGGCATACGCCACGCGACCCATGCCCTCACCCTTGTCCGGCACCCGCGGCAAACGCGGCAGGCCAAAATGCGCGGCCGGGCGCCAGGCGCGCCGATAGCGGTTGGCAATCCACTGACGATCAAACAGCAATTGCCAGTCGATCACCAACGGGCCGCTGATCTCGACCATCACTTCGTGCCATTCGCTGGTGTCGTGCCCCGGCGTCCAGAACTCGTCAGTGACCCCGGTGCCGCCGACCACGGCCAGACGCTGATCGACCAGCAGCAATTTACGGTGATCACGATAGAAATTACCGATCCAGCGCCGCCAGCTCAGGCGATTGTAGAAACGTAGTTCGACTCCAGCGTGTGTCAGGCGCTGACGCAGATTGAGCGTAAACGCCAGGCTGCCGTAATCATCGAACAGGCACCGCACGCGCACGCCACGTTCGGCCGCCAGCACCAGCGCCTGCACGATGGTTTCGGCACAGGCGCCGGCCTCGACCAGGTACAGTTCGAGTTCGATCTGCTCTTGAGCGCCAGCAATCTGCTCAAGCATGCGCGGAAAGAATTGCGGGCCGTCGATCAACAGTTCGAACCGGTTGCCATCCCGCCACGGAAACACCGCGCCGCGCATGTCAGCGCGCCGTGAAGATCAGCACCGCACCCACCGGCACCGACAGACTGATGGCCGACAGATCGGCGAGTTTGCGCAGGCTTTCCAGCCCCGGCAGGAGATCGAAATCTTCAGCGTTGATCACCAGCGGCTCCAGGGTGACCACCTGAAAACGACGATCATCGAGACGCGTCGCCAGCAGTTCGGCGGGATATTCGTGTTGTTTGCCGTGCAGGTTGACGGTCAGCGGCAGACGCAATTCCAGCTGCGCGCCGGGCGCCAGATCGTTGATCGGGCGCAAATCAATCTGGGTGGTGATGGTCGCTTCGGGGAATTGCTCGATCTGGAACAGCTCCTTGCGCATGCGCTCATCGCGCAGCGGAATGCCGCTGTTGATCGAATCCAGTTCGACTTCGACTTCGGCACGACCGTTGGGGTCGACCTTGCCGTGCAGCACCAGAAAGCGCTGCACTTCGGAAATGTTGGCGTTTTTCGTGCTGACGAACGACAGCCGCGACGACTCGCCGTCCAGATACCAATTGGCCTGCGCCGGCAGCGCGACGGCGGCGAGCAACAGGCTCGACAGGGTTGCACAGAGGGGGCGGTTGAACATTGAACACTCGTGGGGCCGATAAACCTGCACGAACCTTAACCGCCCACGCCGTTATTGCAAACTGAAGATCACACCCGGTGGGAGCGAGCCTGCTCGCGAAAACGTCATCTGCCTCAACAGAGAAGGTGCGCCTGCTATTGCATTCGCGAGCAGGCTCGCTCCCACAAAAAACCATCGGATGTTTTCAGGGCTTGAGGCGGCAGCCCTGGCGTTCGCTCAACCACTGGGCGCGGTTGCTGCGGCCCATGCCGCTGACGGTGATGGTTTTACTGACGCTGTCATCGGTGAAGGCGCTGGTCGGCAGCCACTGTTTCACGTAGCCACGGCAATACTCGGCGTCGTTGTTCATCACGTACCGGCAGGAACAATATTCCTTCGCCGTGTAGGCACTGATGATGTCCGGGAAGGCCCACAGGTTTTCTCGTTCGTAGACGATCCAGCCGAGCAGCAGGACCAGCACTAACAGCAAGAAGCGCTTCATGGCCGCACCGCCATCAGTACACGCTTAAGCAACTCGTTATGTCGATAGCTGCCATCGCGATCATCGCCATATCGCACGATCACCAGTTTCTCGCTGGGAATCACGTACAGCGCCTGGCCCCAGTGGCCGAGGGCGGCGAAGGTGTCGGGCGGTGCATCGGGCCACGGTGATGCGGCGCTATCCGCCGGGCGATTGAGCCACCATTGGCCGCCGGGCACGGCTTCGTCCTGATGGGCCTTATAGCCACTGAAGGGTTTCAAGTTGAACGCGACCCAGTCCTTGGGCAGCAATTGGCGATCACTCCATCGCCCATCGCGGGCCATCAGCAAACCGACACGCGCCAGATCCCGCGCCGTCAGGTAAGCGTAAGACGACGCGACAAAGGTGCCAGCGGCATCGGTTTCCCACACGGCATGACGAATGCCCAACGGTTCGAACAGCGCCGTCCACGGATAGTCTGGATAGTGCTGCGGGCCGACGATGTTCTTCAACGCCGCCGCGAGCAGGTTGCTGTCGCCACTGGAGTACCGGAAAGCCTCACCCGGTTTGGCATAGATGTCGTGGTCGGCGGTGAATGCGGCCATGTCGCGGTGGCCACGGGTATAGAGCATCGCCACCACCGAGGATTTCAGCGGGGCGTATTCGTAGTCTTCCTGCCAGTCGATGCCGGAGGCCCAGTGCAACAGGTCGGCGATTTTTATCTGCGGGTGTTTAGCGAGTGGCGGATAGAACTTCGCGGCGGGGTCTTCGAGTTTGAACAGGCCTTCGCCGTATGCCACACCAAGGACCGTGGCCATCAGGCTTTTGCTGATCGACCAGGTCAGGTGCGGAGTGTGTTCGGTGGTCGGGCCGGCGTAGCGTTCGTAGATGATCTGGCCGTCATGGATGATCAGCAGCGCGTCGGTGCGGATGCCTTGGCGGTTGGCGTCGTCGCGGGGTGGGAAGGCGTAGTTTTCCAGCGCCTCTGTATCGGTGACCTTCGGGCCGGTTGGCCATTCTTCACCCGGCCATTGTTCGGCGTGAACGGTGAAGCTGATCAGCAGCAGAAACAGCGACAGGCCTTTGCACATGGGGAGGGCTCTGGGAATGAATCTGCTGAGACTAGTCGGGGTTGATGACAGATGTGTGGTGTTCTTGGGATTGCTATCGCGAGCAGGCTCACTCCTACGGGGGATCGCATTTCAACTGACGAAACTCGATCAACTGTAGGAGTGAGCCTGCTCGCGATGAGGCCCTTCAGCCCGCCACCAAAGCCTTGGCCAACCGCGTGGCCCGAGCCCCCGCCGCCAACTGCATCACCCCCCGATCGCGCTGCCACATCTGCGCCCATTCTGCCGGCCCGTCAGCCAACGCCTGACTCACCTCCCCCTCCAGCGCCTCAAACTGCGCAAACAACCCACCGAGCAACACATGCCCGGCCGGATTGTTCGGCGGTTGCCGACTCGCCTCGGCGCACCCGGCCAACAACGCCAGCAACCGAAGTTGCAGCGTCTGCGGCCAGTCACTGTCCTGGCCGACGCCATACAACCACGCGGTCATCGCGCTCAACACATAGACATCTTCCAGGGTGCGAAACGGCTTCACATAAGCATCCCAACCATCCCCCGCCAGCAACTCACACAACGCGCCATCCAGCAGCAACCGGCCATGACTGATGTCCGGCATCAACGGCAGCGCCGGCAGTTTTTCCACGGTCACGCCGGGCTCGCCGGGGTACACAACCGCCAGACTCAGGCGCGGCGTTTCGCCGGGTTCTTCGCTGCGCGCAGCGATCAACAGCCAGTCCGCCGCATCGCCAGCGGTGACGAAATCCTTGCGCCCGCTCAGGCGCAAATCGCTCAGCCGCGTCTGCATATCCGCCGGGCGCAAACTGCGCTGTTCGGTCGCACACAAAGCTCCGAGGCTCAGCGGCGCGCTCGGCCACAGCATACGCAATGCCGCCTGATAACCGACCAGAAACGCCAGCCCCGGCGTCGCCATCCGCCGCCCGCCCGCGACCGCCAATTCGAACGGCGTGACGTTGCCCAGTTGCTGCAACAACGTCGCAAAATCCTCGGCCAGGTCGGCAACGGCGGGCAATCGGTCACGGCTGTGCAGCAGATCTGGCCAGGGCATAGGAGGCTCCTTGTGGGCTGTCATATAAGCATCACCGAACGTTCATGGCGATGACACCGGGGCTACATAGCCTGACTTTGCACAACACGGCTGCATAAAGAAAGTCGATCGGCTGCAACCCACGACGGGTTAAAGGCCCGTACGGAGATTCACATGACTCAGATCGCCCGCATCAGCGACACCGGCAATGAACGCCGCCTGCAAGCCGAACGCCTGATCGGCGCCGAGGCCTTGCAGCAAGCCCAGGCCCTGCGCTTCAACGTCTTCAGCGGCGAATTCAACGCCAAACTGAAAGGCGCGGAACTGGGTCTGGACATGGATGATTATGATGTTCACTGCAGCCACATCGGCGTGCGTGATTTGAACACCGGCCGTTTGGTCGCGACCACGCGTTTGCTTGATCACACCGCCGCCAGCAGCCTCGGCAAGTTCTACAGCGAAGAGGAATTCAGCCTGCACGGCCTCGCCCATCTGCAAGGCCCGATCCTCGAAATCGGCCGCACCTGCGTCGACCCGGCGTACCGCAACGGCGGCACCATCGCGGTGTTGTGGGGCGAGTTGGCGGAAGTATTGAATCAGGGCGGCTACAGCTATCTGATGGGTTGCGCGAGCATCCCGATGCAGGACGGCGGCATTCAGGCCCACGCGATCATGCAGCGCCTGCGCGAACGTTATCTGTGCACCGAACACCTGCGCGCCGAGCCGAAAAATCCGCTGCCGACGCTGGATATTCCATCGAACGTAATCGCCGAAATGCCGCCGCTGCTCAAGGCCTACATGCGTCTGGGTGCGAAGATCTGCGGTGAGCCGTGCTGGGACGAAGATTTTCAGGTCGCCGACGTGTTCATCCTGCTCAAGCGCGACGAACTCTGCCCGCGCTACGCCAAGCACTTCAAGGCGGCTGTGTAATGAGCCGGTTGCGGGTGTACGCGCGGATCGCGCGAGTGCTGTTGGTGGTGTCGCTGGGTTTGACCATGGCCAGCGTCTTCGGCGTATTCGAGCGAATTGGTTTGGCACATTCGATGGAACGGCGTCAGCGCTGGTCGCGCTTTTTCATGGCGCGCCTGAGTAATGCCCTGCCCTTTCGCGTGACGGTGCACGGTGAGTTGCCGAAACAGCCGATGCTGTGGGTCAGCAATCATGTGTCGTGGACTGATATTCCGCTGCTGGGGATGCTCACGCCGCTGTCGTTTCTGTCCAAGGCTGAAGTGCGCACCTGGCCTGTGGCCGGTTGGCTCGCGGCGAAGGCCGGCAGCCTGTTCATTCGTCGCGGTTCGGGCGACAGCCAGTTGATCCGCAAGCAGATGACCCGTCACCTGCAAACCGATCACGCCTTGCTGATGTTCCCGGAAGGCACCACCACCGACGGCCGTTCTTTGCGCACCTTTCATGGTCGCTTGCTGGCGGCAGCGATTGATTCCGAGGTGATGCTGCAACCGGTGGCGATCCGTTATCTGCGTGATGGAGAGATCGATGGGCTGGCGCCGTTTATTGGTGACGATGATCTGCTCTCGCACCTGATGCGCCTGTTCAGCAATGATTGCGGCGACGTTGAAGTGCACCTGCTCAAGCCGATAGCCTGTCAGGGTCGTGAGCGTGCGGCGCTGGCGTTTGAAGCGCAGCAGGCGGTGCAAAAAGCGTTGTTTGGCGAGGTGGCGAAACCGGCCGAACCGCGTCGCGCAGGTGAATTGATTGCTGCTTGAAATCCCCCCCTGTGGGAGCGAGCCTGCTCGCGAAAGCGGTGTCTCAGCCAATATAGATGCTGAATGACACGCCGCCTTCGCGAGCAGGCTCGCTCCCACATTTAGATCCTCATTGGATCAGGGTTTTGGGCGAAGTCCTGGAGTTGGGGGTAAAACAATCTGAAGTCTTCACTGAGCGGCTCATACAACCGCCGCAATTCCTGCATCGCTCCCGCCAGCTCTTCCGGCCGGGTCAGTCGCCGCGAGATCCCGCGCAACACCTGTTCCAGCACTTCAAATTCCTGATACGACCCCAACCAGTCATTGGCAACCATGTGCGGGGCGATCTTCGCCAGGCGCTCGGGCAGTTCCCGCTCGCGGGTCAGCACCCGATACACATCAGCGGTGAAAACCTCCAGCGGCTGATCGGCATACAGCCTCCAGTCCCGCGCCAGGCAATGATCGAAAAACACATCGAGCACGATCCCGGCATAACGCCGGCGGGTATCGGAAAATCGCCCCAGGGCAATGTCCACCAGCGGATGGCGATCAGTGAACACGTCAATCCGTCGATGCAATTGAATGGCCGCTTCCACCTCCGGCGCAAACTGCCCTTGCAGCCGGCCTTTGACGAAATCGCCATACAGACTGCCGAGCAGTTGCCCGGGGCGCTGGCCACCGAGGTGTAAATGTGCGAGATAGTTCATGGGCGCAGCTTAGCACTGCGACCCGCAATCCATACACCATCGTATCGTTATAACGCGATATACCAATTTATGCTGACGTCAGATCAAAATCATATTGGTGTATCGCGATCTAACGATTTATATTTCGCCACATCGCGATATAGCGTTGTACACATTGTGAGCACTCTGCCATGAACCTCGACCTCGACGAAATAATAAAAGCCCTGGCGCACCCAGTACGGCGAGACATCCTCAACTGGCTGAAAGACCCGAAGAACGAATTTCCGGAACAGTTGCACAACCACGAATACGGCATCTGCGCCGGGCAGATCGATCAACGCTGCGGCCTGTCGCAGTCGACCGTTTCTGCGCACCTCGCGACGTTGCAGCGCGCCGGTCTGATCAGCAGCCAGAAGGCCGGGCAATGGCACTTTTTCAAACGTAACGAGGACGTGATCCAGGCGTTTCTCAGCACCCTCAGTAAAGAGCTCTGACCCTTAACGTCAGCCAGCCGACAAGGAAACCTGCATGCCCCTCTCGCTACTCATCCTCGCCTTGAGCGCCTTCGCCATCGGCACCACCGAATTCGTCATCATGGGCCTGCTGCCCAATGTGGCGGCCGACCTCGGTGTGTCGATCCCCGGCGCCGGCTGGCTGGTGACCGGTTACGCCTTGGGCGTGGCGATCGGTGCGCCGTTCATGGCCATGGCCACCGCCAGACTGCCGCGTAAAGCGGCGCTGGTGGCGTTGATGGGCATCTTTATTGTCGGCAACCTGCTCTGTGCGATGGCCAGTGATTACAACGTGCTGATGTTTGCCCGGGTGATCACCGCGCTGTGCCACGGTGCGTTCTTCGGCATCGGCTCGGTAGTGGCGGCCAATCTGGTGCCGGCGAATAAACGCGCTTCGGCAGTGGCTTTGATGTTCACCGGCCTGACCCTGGCCAACGTCCTCGGTGTGCCGCTGGGCACTGCGCTGGGTCAGCAATACGGCTGGCGCTCGACCTTCTGGGCGGTGACCGTTATCGGCGTGATTGCGCTGATTGGCCTGATCCGCTTCCTGCCATCCAAGCGTGACGAAGAGAAACTCGATATGCGCGCCGAACTCGCCGCCCTTAAAGGTGCCGGGATCTGGCTGTCGCTGAGCATGACCGCGCTGTTCGCCGCATCCGTCTTCACTCTGTTCACCTACGTCGCCCCGCTGCTCGGCGAAGTCACCGGTGTGTCGCCGCGTGGCGTGACCTGGACGCTGATGCTGATCGGCCTGGGCCTGACCGTCGGCAACATCATCGGCGGCAAACTCGCCGACAAGGGCATGGCCGCCACGCTGATCGGCGTGTTCATCACCATGGCCGTGGTCTCCAGCGTGCTGACCTGGACCAGCGTCGCGCTGATCCCGACCGAAATCACCCTGTTCCTCTGGGCCACCGCGTGTTTTGCCGCCGTGCCGGCGCTGCAAGTCAACGTGGTGACCTTCGGCAAAGCCGCACCGAACCTGGTGTCGACCCTGAACATCGGCGCCTTCAACGTCGGTAACGCTCTTGGCGCCTGGGTCGGCGGCAGCGTCATCGCCCACGGTTACGGCCTGACCAGCGTGCCGCTCGCAGCCGCCGCACTGGCCGTGCTCGCCCTGCTGGTGACCCTGATTACTTTCCGTCAGAACGGCAATGCCGATCTGGCCCCGGCAACTAACTGATTAACTTTTACTTACGAGGGTTGTAGACATGGCAACTATTTTTGATCCGATCAAACTGGGTGACATCGAGCTGGCCAACCGCATCATCATGGCCCCACTGACCCGCTGCCGCGCCGACGAAGGCCGCGTGCCGAACGCGCTGATGGCGGAATACTACGTACAACGCGCGTCCGCTGGCCTGATCCTCAGCGAAGCCACGTCGGTGACGCCAATGGGCGTTGGCTATCCTGACACCCCGGGCATCTGGTCCAACGATCAAGTGCGCGGCTGGGCCAACGTGACCAAAGCCATTCACGGCGCTGGCGGCAAGATCTTCCTGCAACTGTGGCACGTCGGCCGGGTTTCCCACCCGTCGTACCTCAACGGTGAAGCGCCAGTGGCACCAAGCGCCATCCAGCCGAAAGGTCACGTCAGCCTGGTTCGTCCAATGGCCGACTATCCAACCCCACGCGCTCTGGAAACCGCTGAAATCGCCGACATCGTCGACGCCTACCGCACCGGCGCCGAAAACGCCAAAGCCGCCGGTTTCGACGGCGTGGAAATCCACGGTGCCAACGGTTACCTGCTCGACCAGTTCCTGCAAAGCAGCACCAACCAGCGCACTGACAACTACGGCGGCTCGCTGGAAAACCGTGCGCGTCTGCTGCTGGAAGTGACTGACGCGGCGATCGAAGTCTGGGGCGCCGGCCGTGTCGGTGTGCACCTGGCACCGCGCGCCGATTCCCACGACATGGGCGATGACAACCTGGCGGAAACCTTCACCTACGTCGCACGTGAACTGGGCAAACGCGGCATCGCGTTCATCTGCTCCCGTGAGAAAGAAGGTGCCGACAGCCTCGGCCCGCAACTGAAAGAAGCGTTCGGTGGCCCGTACATCGCCAACGAAAAATTCACCAAGGACAGCGCCAACGAATGGCTGGCCAGTGGCAAGGCTGACGCTGTGGCGTTTGGTGTGCCGTTTATTGCCAACCCGGATCTGCCGGCTCGTTTGAAGGCGGATGCGCCGTTGAATGATGCGCGGCCGGAGTTGTTCTACGCGAAAGGCCCGGTAGGTTATATCGACTATCCAGCGCTGTAAGCAGTAGAAACACAAAGCCCCCGACTTTTGAGAGTCGGGGGCTTTTTTGTGTTCGCCGGGAGATTGATTGCGCGGCTGAGTACGCAGCCCCTCACCCCAGCCCTCTCCCGAGGGAGAGGGGGCCGATTTGTGTAGTTTTTAAATTCGGAGTTCGACTGGGTTTTTCAGGCCGGTGTAACTTGCAAGAACACCTCGGTCAGTCCCCTCTCCCTCTGGGAGAGGGCTAGGGTGAGGGCAAGCGGCTCACACTCATTCACACAGACGACACAAATTCCCTACAAAATGCGTAGTTCGCTACGTATAAACTCCCCGCCGCAGGTCTGTGTAAAGGCAGGTCAATTGACATAACCTGTGCCAATTACGCATTTGTTTCATTTGCGCAGGCTGGGGCTCAGGCGCAGCATATCCAACCCTGTATCGACCCAACGCTCAGCCTCGGCATGCAGCTCAAAGCTGTCCGGCGCCAGCAGCCATCCATACAGAAGGCCATCGATATAGCTGTGAATGCTGATGGCCGCACGGGCAGTGTCGAGATCTTCCGGCAACTGGCCGCGATTGACCGCATTACGCAACGTCAGAGCGATGCGCTCATTGCAATCGAGACTGACGTCCCGGCGCTGCTGGCGCAAATCGCACATTTCATCGGTGAACTCGCACTTATGAAACAGAATTTCGTTGATACGCCGGGTTTTCGGGTCCAGCGCAACTTGATGAAACAAATGAATCAGCAGTTGGCGCATGCAGCCCAATGGATCGAGCTCATCTTCACTTTCGCTGGCCCTGGCCAATTCATCCAGCGGTTCACGCAGCGAATCCAGCATGGCCTGGACCAGATCGGCCTTGTTGCTGAAATGCCAGTAAATAGCGCCGCGGGTGACGCCGGCCATTGTCGCGATGTCGGCCAGCGTTGTTCGAGCGACGCCCCTTTCATAAAAGGCTTTCTCCGCCGCTTCCAGAATCTGGCTACGGGTTTCTTGAGCTTCCTCTTTGGTACGACGGACCATGACAGTAAAACCTCAAACAGGATGTTTCAGGGATGGCTGAATATCCGCTGAATAAAGAGGGGGCGATCTCTCACGGATCAGCTCCCCGGCCTACAATTTCAAACCTTGCGACGTGTTTTGTAACAGGATGGATACGACGCCAAGGTATTTACAAACAACCATGAACGTAAGTATATTCCTTAGCAAGCTACTTATCCACCCGGTATCCTTTTTTTACCCTTACACACTTCTTGTGCGCTCTTTGCGCGCCTGACCCGAGGATCTTCATGCAATTCAAGCCAGCTGTTACCGCTCTGGTCACTGCCGTCGCCCTGGCATCGCTGCTCAGCGGATGTAAAAAGGAAGAAGCGGCACCGGCCGCTCCACCGCCTCAGGTCGGCGTCGTCACCCTACAACCACAAGCGTTTACCCTCACCTCCGAGCTGCCAGGTCGCACCAGTGCGTTCCGTGTTGCGGAAGTTCGACCGCAGGTCAACGGCATCATTCTCAAGCGTCTGTTCAAGGAAGGCGGCGATGTCAAAGCCGGCCAGCAGCTGTATCAGATCGATCCGTCGGTCTATGAAGCGACCCTGAAAAGCGCCGAAGCCAACCTGCGTTCGACCAAGTCGATCTCCGATCGCTACAAGCAACTGGTCGACGAGCAGGCCGTAAGCCGTCAGGAATACGACACCGCCGTGTCCAACCGCATGGAATCGGAAGCGTCGTTGCAGAGCGCGCAGATCAACGTGCGTTACACCAAGGTTTACGCGCCGATCTCCGGGCGTATCGGCCGTTCATCGGTCACCGAAGGTGCATTGGTCAGCAACGGCCAGACCGACGCAATGGCGACGATCCAGCAACTCGATCCGATCTACGTCGACGTCACCCAGTCTTCGGTTGAACTGCTGGAATTGCGCCGCGAGCTGGAAAGCGGTCGTCTGCAAAAATCCGGTGAAAACTCGGCAGCAGTCAAACTGACCCTGGAAGACGGCAGCCAGTACAAGCTCGACGGTAAGCTGGAATTCTCCGAAGTCACGGTCGACCCGACTACCGGTTCCGTAACCCTGCGCGCGGTGTTCCCGAACCCGGATCACACCCTGCTGCCGGGCATGTTCGTCCGCGCCCAGTTGCAGGCCGGCGTCAACGCTGCGGCCATTCTGGCGCCGCAACAAGGCGTGACCCGCGACCTCAAAGGCACCCCGACCGCACTGGTCGTCGGCGCCGACAACAAGGTCGAACTGCGTCAGCTCAAGGCCAGCCGCACCGTTGGCAGCCAGTGGCTGATCGAAGACGGCTTGAAAGCGGGCGATCGTCTGATCACCGAAGGGCTGCAGTACGTGCGCCCGGGTGTTCAGGTCAACCCGTCCGAAGCCACCAATGTCGGCAACAAGAACCCGGCCCCCGCTCAGGCAGCTGACAAAGCCGCCGGCGGCAAAGGGGAGTAATCCATGTCAAAATTCTTCATCGACCGTCCGATTTTCGCCTGGGTAATTGCCCTGGTGATCATGCTGGTCGGGGCACTTTCGATCCTGAAATTGCCGATCAACCAGTACCCGAGCATTGCGCCGCCGGCCATTGCGATCTCCGTGACCTACCCGGGCGCTTCGGCGCAAACCGTGCAGGACACCGTGGTCCAGGTGATCGAGCAGCAGCTCAACGGTATCGACAACCTGCGTTATGTGTCCTCGGAAAGTAACTCCGACGGCAGCATGACCATCACCGCGACCTTCGAACAAGGCACCAACTCCGACACCGCGCAGGTGCAGGTTCAGAACAAGCTGAACCTCGCGACCCCGCTGTTGCCGCAGGAAGTGCAGCAACAAGGTATCCGCGTGACCAAGGCAGTGAAAAACTTCCTCTTGGTGATCGGCGTGGTATCGCGTGACGGCAGCATGACCAAGGACGACTTGTCCAACTACATCGTGTCGAACATGCAGGACCCGATTTCGCGGACCGCCGGTGTCGGTGACTTCCAGGTCTTCGGTGCCCAATACGCGATGCGCATCTGGCTCGACCCGGCCAAGTTGAACAAGTACAACCTGACCCCGGGCGATGTCAGCACCGCGATCTCGGCACAGAACGTCCAGGTGTCTTCCGGTCAGCTCGGCGGTTTGCCGGCGTTGCCGGGCCAGCAGTTGAACGCGACGATCATCGGCAAGACCCGTCTGCAGACTGCCGAGCAGTTCAAGGCGATTCTGCTGAAGGTTAACCAGGACGGCTCGCAAGTGCGTGTCGGCGACGTCGCTGACGTCGGTCTGGGCGGTGAGAACTCGAGCATTTCCGCGCAGTTCAACGGCAGCCCGGCTTCTGGTCTGGCGGTAAAACTGGCCAACGGTGCCAACGCCCTCGACACCGCCAAGGCGCTGCGCAAGACGATTGACGACCTCAAGCCGTTCTTCCCGCAAGGCATGGAAGTGGTGTTCCCGTACGACACCACCCCGGTGGTGACCGAGTCGATCAAAGGTGTGGTTGAAACCCTGGTCGAAGCGATCGTGCTGGTGTTCCTGGTGATGTTCCTGTTCCTGCAGAACTTCCGCGCCACCGTCATCACCACGATGACTGTGCCGGTGGTATTGCTGGGTACATTCGGCATCCTCGCGGCGTTCGGTTTCAGCATCAACACCCTGACCATGTTCGGCATGGTGCTGGCCATCGGTTTGCTGGTGGACGACGCCATCGTGGTGGTGGAAAACGTCGAGCGGGTGATGAGCGAAGAAGGCTTGTCACCGAAGGAAGCGACCAAGAAGTCCATGGGCCAGATCCAGGGCGCACTGGTCGGTATCGCGCTGGTGCTGTCGGCGGTACTGTTGCCGATGGCGTTCTTCAGCGGTTCCACCGGTGTGATCTACAAGCAGTTCTCGATCACCATCGTTTCGGCCATGGCCCTGTCGGTTCTGGTTGCGCTGATCTTCACCCCGGCGCTGTGCGCCACCATGCTCAAGGCGATTCCGAAAGGCGAGCATGGCACGCCGAAGAAGGGTTTCTTTGGCTGGTTCAACCGCAATTTCGACCGTGGTGTGCAGAGCTACGAGCGCGGTGTCGGCAACATGCTGTCGCGCAAAGCGCCGTACCTGCTGGCTTATCTGCTGATCGTGGTCGGCATGATCTGGCTGTTTACCCGCATTCCAACCGCGTTCCTGCCGGAAGAAGACCAAGGCGTACTGTTCGCCCAGGTGCAGACCCCGGCCGGTTCGAGTGCCGAGCGTACTCAGGTGGTGATCGACGAAATGCGCAGCTACCTGCTGGATAAAGAAGCAGGCGCGGTGTCCTCGGTGTTCACCGTGAACGGCTTCAACTTCGCCGGTCGCGGTCAGAGCTCTGGCCTGGCGTTCATCATGCTCAAGCCGTGGGACGAGCGTAACTCGGACAACAGCGTGTTTGCCCTGGCCCAACGTGCCCAGCAACACTTCTTCAGTTTCCGCGATGCCATGGTGTTCGCTTTCGCCCCGCCTGCGGTACTGGAGTTGGGTAACGCCACCGGTTTCGACGTGTTCCTGCAGGACCGCGCCGGTATCGGGCACGAAAAGCTGATGGAAGCGCGTAACCAGTTCCTCGGCCTCGCCGCTCAGAGCAAGGTGCTCTATCAGGTGCGTCCGAACGGCCTGAACGATGAACCGCAATACCACCTGGAAATCGACGACGAGAAAGCCCAGGCCCTTGGCTTGAGCCTCACCGACATCAACAGCACGCTGTCGATCTCCTTCGGTAGTAGCTACGTCAACGACTTCATCGACCGTGGTCGTGTGAAGAAGGTTTACGTGCAAGGTCAGGCCGGTGCTCGCATGAGCCCTGAAGACTTGAAGAAATGGTACGTGCGCAACAACGCCGGGACCATGGTGCCGTTCTCCGCGTTCGCCAAAGGCGAGTGGATCTACGGTTCGCCGAAGCTGGCCCGTTACAACGGCGTAGAAGCGATGGAAGTGCTCGGTTCGCCAGCGCCGGGTTATTCCACCGGTGAAGCGATGGCCGAAGTCGAAGCGATTGCCAAGAAGCTGCCGGCGGGTGTCGGTATCTCCTGGACCGGTCTGTCCTATGAGGAACGTCTGTCGGGTTCGCAAGCGCCCGCGCTGTACGCTCTGTCGCTGCTGATGGTGTTCCTGTGTCTGGCGGCGTTGTACGAGAGCTGGTCGATTCCGATCGCGGTTATGCTCGTGGTGCCACTGGGGATCATCGGTGCGCTGCTGGCCACCAGCCTGCGCGGTCTGTCCAACGACGTTTACTTCCAGGTGGGCCTGTTGACGACCATCGGTCTGGCGGCTAAAAACGCCATTCTGATCGTCGAATTCGCCAAGGAACTGCATGAACAGGGACGCAGCCTGCGTGATGCGGCGATCGAAGCCTGCCGCATGCGTCTGCGCCCGATCATCATGACCTCGCTGGCCTTCGTCCTCGGTGTTGTACCGTTGGCGATCTCCACTGGCGCAGGTTCAGGCAGTCAACATGCGATCGGTACCGGCGTGATTGGCGGTATGCTCACGGCCACGATCCTGGCGATCTTCTGGGTCCCACTGTTCTTCGTTACGGTTTCGTCCATCGGCCAGCGTAAGATCGCTGACGAGGATGAAGCGACTGAAACTCCTAAAGAGGCTGGCCAATGAGCAAGTCGCTACTCTCCATCGCAGTCGCCGCCTTCGTGCTGAGCGGTTGCTCGCTGATACCTGACTATCAGCAGCCTGAGGCTCCGGTCGCAGGCCAGTTCCCGCAGGGGCCGGCGTACTCGCCGGCCCAGGCTCCGGCGCAGGCCGCTGCCGAGCAGGGCTGGAAGCAGTTTTTCCATGATCCGGCGCTGCAACAGCTGATCCAGGTGTCCCTGGAAAACAACCGCGACCTGCGTGTCGCGGCGCTGAACATCGACGCTTACGCGGCTCAATACCGCATCCAGCGTGCTGACCTGTTCCCGGCGGTCTCGGCCAATGCCAGCGGCAGCCGTCAGCGGGTTCCGGCCCGTGCCTCGCAGACCGGTGAGTCGAGCATCACCAGCTCCTACTCCGCCACCGTCGGCATCAGCGCTTACGAACTCGACCTGTTCGGTCGCGTTCGCAGCCTGAGCGAACAAGCGTTGCAACAATACTTCGCCACTGAAGAAGCACGCCGCAGCACCCAGATCAGTCTGGTCGCCAGCGTCGCCAATGCTTACCTGACCTGGCAAGCGGACAAGGAGCTGCTCAAGCTGACCCAAGACACCCTCGGTGCCTTCGAAGAAAGCTACAAGCTGACCAGCCGCAGCAACGAAGTCGGTGTCGCTTCGGCATTGGACCTGGCGCAGTCGCGCACCTCGGTGGAAAACGCTCGTGCACAACTGGCGCGTTACACCCGCCAGGTCGCGCAGGACGAAAACAGCCTGACTCTGCTGCTCGGCACCGGTATTCCGGCCAATCTGCAAGCGGCCAAACCGCTGGCGGATGACCTGCTCAGCGACGTACCGCCGGGTCTGCCTTCGGATCTGCTGCAACGTCGTCCGGACATCCTGCAAGCGGAATACAACCTGAAAGCGGCCAACGCCAACATCGGCGCCGCCCGTGCAGCGTTCTTCCCGAGCATCAGCCTGACCGCCAACGCGGGCAGCCTGAGCCCGGATCTGTCCGGCCTGTTCAAGGGTGGTTCGGGAACGTGGCTGTTCCAGCCGCAGATCAACCTGCCGATCTTCAACGCCGGCAGCCTGCGCGCCAGCCTCGACTACGCCAAGATCCAGAAGGACATTGGCGTGGCGAACTACGAGAAGTCCATTCAAACGGCCTTCCAGGAAGTCGCCGACGGCCTGGCCGCCCGCCAGACCTACACCGAGCAGTTGCAAGCGCAGCGTGACTTCGTGCAGGCCAACCAGGATTACTACCGTCTGGCCGAACGTCGCTACCGCATCGGTGTCGACAGCAACCTGACCTTCCTCGATGCCCAGCGTCAGCTGTTCAGCGCGCAACAAGCGCTGATCACCGACCGCCTCGCGCAGCTGACCAGTGCGGTCAACCTGTACAAGGCGTTGGGCGGTGGCTGGAATGCGCAGACCGCGCAGAACGAACCGCTGAAAGAAGAAGCACCGAAGATGAAGTTGTTCTGATCATCATCAGGTGAAAACAGGAAGCCCACCGATTGGTGGGCTTTTTGTTGCCTGTCAGAAAGTTGTTTTTTCTGGGCTGACCCCTTCGCGAGCAGGCTCGCTCCCACAGGGGATCGCATTCCAAATGTGGGAGCGAGCCTGCTCGCGAAGAGGCCCTCACAGACACCATAAAATCCGACTTAATCTTGCGTTCGATAATCGCCCAAAACCCGCTTTTCCCAATTGAATCAGAACATCCGCCCCCCGCACCATTCGATCAACAAAACCAATAACAACAGGTTCGACACCATGCTCCCGCGCCCTGCTCCGACCGGCTGATCGCCGTCGCTTCACCCCCTGAATTCATCGCATTTCTGCACCGTAAAAAACGGCCGCAGCGCACCCGTTCGCCTTAAAAAAACAAGAGAGACCCGAGCCCATGACAGCTTCCCCTGCGCCTTACGCATTTCCCGGCCTGATCGCCCTGGCTCTAGCCAGCGCGGCGCTGCCCGCTATCGCTGAAGAAGCCGGTTTTATCGAAGGGGCCAAGGTCAACCTGAACCTGCGCAACTTCTACATCAACCGCAATTTCACCAATCCAACCAAAGCTCAGGGCAAGGCCGAAGAGTGGACGCAGAGCTTCATCCTCGACGCAAAATCCGGCTTCACCCAAGGCACCGTCGGCTTCGGCATGGACGTGCTCGGCCTGTATTCGGTAAAGCTTGATGGCGGTAAAGGCACCGGCGGCACGGCGTTGCTGCCGCTGGATCACGACGGCCGCCCGGCGGATAACTTCGGCCGCACCAACGTCGCCTTCAAGGCCAAACTCTCGCAGACCGAAGTGAAGGTCGGCGAGTGGATGCCTGTGTTGCCGATCCTGCGTTCGGACGACGGCCGCTCGCTGCCGCAAACCTTCCGAGGCGGGCAGATCACCTCGAAGGAAATCGACGGACTGACCCTCTACGGCGGCCAGTTCCGCGCCAACAGCCCGCGCGACGACAGCAGCATGAGCGACATGTCGATGACCGGCAAAGCGGCGTTCACCTCTGATCGCTTCAACTTCCAGGGCGGTGAATACGTTTTCAACGAAAAACGCACACAGATCGGCCTGTGGAATGCCGAACTCAAAGACATCTACAGCCAGCAATACGTCAACCTGATCCACAGCCAGCCGCTGGGCGACTGGACGCTGGGCGCCAACCTCGGATTCTTCTATGGCAAGGACGATGGTAGCGCCCGTGCTGGAGACCTCGACAACAAAACCTGGTCGGGTATGTTTTCCGCGAAGTACGGGGGCAACACCTTCTACGTCGGCCTGCAGAAACTCACCGGCGACAGCGCCTGGATGCGCGTCAACGGCACCAGCGGCGGCACACTGGCCAACGACAGCTACAACGCCAGTTATGACAATGCGCAGGAACGCTCCTGGCAAGTGCGCCATGACTACAACTTCGTGGCATTGGGCATCCCCGGCCTGACCCTGATGAACCGCTATATCAGCGGCGACAATGTGCACACCGGGACGATCACCGACGGCAAGGAATGGGGCCGCGAATCGGAACTGGGCTACACCGTGCAGAGCGGCGCATTGAAGGATCTCAACGTCAGATGGCGCAACTCGACCATGCGCCGGGATTTCAGCAACAACGAGTTCGACGAGAACCGCTTGATCGTCAGCTACCCGATCAGCCTCCTCTAAACACTGATATTCCCCTGTGGGAGCGAGCCTGCTCGCGAAGAGGGCTTAACATTCAACAGAGATGTTGACTGATACACCGCCTTCGCGAGCAGGCTCGCTCCCACATTTGATCTCCTACAGGCAGTTATCGCCATTGGTCAGGAGAAGTGGCACTTTGCCGGCCGGCAGGTACAGTGACAAAACCTGAAGGAATCAGGTGCTTCACCTTTCCGCTTCCGTCGTCGTAGTCGGTCCTCAAGCTGGGAGCCAGGTTGTCATCGGAAGACACCAACGATCACCGGAGGACCACCTCAATGATCTCTCGTCTCGCAACACCCGACTGGGACGCCAAGGCGTACCAGCAGTTTTTCCGTCTCAGGCAACGCCCGGTCAATGAATTGCTCGACCGTGTCGACTTGCAAAACCCTCAACGCATTTACGACCTCGGCTGCGGCACCGGCATTGCCACGCAGTTGTTGGCCGAACGCTGGCCGAGCGCGCAGTTGCAGGGCGTCGACAGCTCCACGCAGATGCTCGATGAAGCGCGCTGCCTGCCGATCCGGGCGCAGTGGAAGTGTTGCGATCTGCTCGAATGGCAACCGGAGCAGCCGGCGGACCTGCTGCTCGCTGCCGCGGTACTGCACTTTATCGGGGGCCATGAAACGCTGCTGCCGCACCTGCTCGGTTATCTGAGTCCCGGCGGTTGTCTCGCGGCGCACATGCCAGACTGGCGCGATGCGCTGTGGTATCGACTGATGCTCGACACCCTCGAAGACGGCGGCCCCGGCGGCACGCCGATGGGCACACCTGAGCTGCGTCAGCGCATGGCGGCGCGGCCGTTGTTGGCACTGGAGGATTACTACAGGTTGCTCGCGCCGCTGACCTCGTCGCTGGATATCTGGGAGACCGAGCAGTTGCAGGTAGTCGACGGCAAATCACCAGTGTATGACTGGGTGAAGGTCTCGGCGCTACGGCCGGTGATGCAGGCGCTGAGTCCAGAGGAACAGACGCGGTTTATTTATCACTACCTGATGCGGGTGCATGAGCATTATCCGCAGGAGGGGGATGGGCATACGTTGTTTGCGTTCAAGCGGATATTTATTGTTGCCAGGGTTTGAGTGAGTTGTGCTGATTGATGCGCAACGGCGTCTGCCCCCTTCGCGAGCAGGCTCGCTCCCACATTGGAATGCATTTCCCTGTGGGAGCGAGCCTGCTCGCGAAGACGTCGGATCGGTCAACCTTTATTCCCGGGATTCAACACCCAGTTCATCCCACACCGATTCGGCCAGATGAAACGTCGCATTCGCCGCAGGAATCCCACAGTAAATTGCACTCTGCATGATCACTTCCTTGATCTCGCCCCGGCTCACACCATTATTAGCCGCCGCACGCAGATGCAGTTTCAGCTCACCCTCGCGGTTCATGCCGATCAGCATCGCGATAGTGATCAAACTGCGCGTATGCCGAGGCAAGCCCGGACGCGTCCAGATATCACCCCAGGCATGCCGGGTGATCATCTCCTGAAACTCCGAGTTGAACTCGGTCAACGTGGTCAGGCTGCGATCGACATGCGCATCACCGAGCACCGCGCGGCGCACTTGCATGCCTTCGTCGTAACGTTGTTTCTCGTCCACGAAAATCCCCTTATCAGGCGTTTAGAAACGCCAACACGCGATCACTGAAATCCGCGCCAGCCTGCACGTTGGACAGGTGCGCCGCATAGAACTCGGCGTATTCGGCACCGCGTACATGTTCCTGAATAAAGTGCCCACCGGACGGCGGCGTCACCGCATCTTCAGTACCGGCAATCACCAGTAACGGCACATTGATCGACGCCAGTTGCTCACGGAAATCGGCATCACGCACCGCCGCGCAGTTGGCCGCATAACCTTGTGGCGAGGTGGCCGCGAGCATGTCGGTAATCTGCTTGGCCGCCGCCGGATGAGCAGCCGAAAAGTCCGGGGTAAACCAGCGGGCAATCGAAGCATCACGCAGGGCCACCATCGCCGCCGCGCCATCGCGCAGCACGGTTTCGATGCGTGGGTTCCACACCGACGGATCGCCGATTTTAGCTGCGGTGTTGCAGACGACCAGCTTGTTCAGACGATGCCCGGCATTGATGCCCAGCCACTGGCCGATCAGGCCGCCCATCGACAATCCGCAGAAATGCGCGCGCTCAATGTGCAGTGCATCCAGCAAACCGAGCACGTCATAACCCAGTTGCTCGATGCTGTAAGGCCCCGGCGTCACCAGCGATTGGCCATGGCCACGGGTGTCGAAACGCAGCACGCGAAAGTGCTCGGTGAACGCTGGCATCTGCGCGTGCCACATGTGCAGATCAGTGCCCAGCGAGTTGGACAGTACCAGCACCGGCGCATCGACCGGGCCTTCAATTTGATAGTGCAGTTCGCCATCGGCGAGTTGAACGAAAGCCACAGCCCTCTCCTTTCAGTCAGACAATGCGTTGTGTTCGGCCACCGCGCGCTCGACCCAGACTTGCGCCTGACCGAGGTAATGGGCGGGGTTCAAAAGATGATCGAGTTCAGCGCTGCTCAACTCGGCGGTGACTTGCGGTTCGTCACCGAGTACGGCGCGCAAATGGCGCTGCTCGGCCACCGCGCGTTTGCAGCATTGTTCAAGCAGATGATGCGCGGTGTCGCGGCCGACACGCTGGGCGAGGACGATGCTGACGGCTTCGGCCAACACCAGCCCCTGAGTCAATTCGAGGTTTCGGCCCATGCGCTCGGCATCCACTTCCAGGCCATCGGCGAGTAACCGAGCCTGTTGCAGCGAACCCGAAACGAGGCAGCAAATCTCCGGCAAGGTTTCCCATTCGGCATGCCACAGACCCAGGCTGCGTTCGTGTTCCTGGGGCATCGCGCTGAACAGCGTCGAGACCAGCCCCGGCACCCGCATCGCTGCGCCGATCAACACCGCCGCGCCGACCGGATTGCGCTTGTGCGGCATGGTTGACGAACCGCCCTTGCCCGGCGCCGACGGCTCGAAAACCTCGGCGGCTTCGGTCTGCATCAACAGGCTGATGTCGCGGCCGAATTTGCCGAGGCTGCCGGCGATCAAACCAAGCACCGCGCCAAACTCGACCACGCGATCGCGCTGGGTGTGCCACGGTTGTTCCGGCAAGGTCAGTTGCAGCTCTTCGGCCAGTGCTTCGGCAATTGGCAGGGCTTGTTCGCCCAAGGCTGCGAGCGTCCCGGATGCACCGCCAAACTGCAGCACCATTAAACGCGGCTTGAGTTCGCGTAGACGCTGACGACTGCGAGTAACAGCGCCCAGCCATCCGGCGATTTTCATGCCGAGGGTGACCGGCGTCGCGTGTTGCAGCCAGGTGCGTCCGGCCAGCGGCGTTGCAGCATGGCGTTGGGCTTGAACAGCGAGAGAGTCAGCCAGTTGCGCCAGATCGTCTTCGATCAACACCAATGCCTGACGCAATTGCAGCACCAACCCGGAATCCATCACGTCCTGACTGGTCGCACCCAAATGCACGTAACGTTCGGCTTCAGCGTCGCGGGCAGCAATCTGCTTGCCCAACGCCTTGACCAGCGGAATCGCCGAATTACCGGCCGTGGCAATCGCCTCGCCCAGCGCCGCAAAGTCATACAACCCCGCGTTACACGCCGCAGCAATCGGTGCGACAGCCGCAGAAGGAATCAACCCGACCCGCGCCTCGGCCCGGGCCAGCGCCGCCTCGAAGTCGAGCATCGCCTGCACGCGGCCCTGATCGCAGAACACTTCGCGCATATCGCGGGCAGTGAAGTAGGCATCGAACAATTGATTGCCCGGTCGCTGAGTCATAAACAGTCCTTGCCGGCGCCGGCCATCACGGCCCGCGCACTTCGGGTTAGAGATCGTGGTGCAAATACGCCGCCTGTTTCGGCAGGCGCAGGCTGAACAGGAAGGCGATCGCCATCATCGCCGTCACGTACCAGTAGAAGGAGTTTTCCATACCGATGTTCTTCAGGCTCAGGGCGACGAATTCCGCCGAGCCGCCGAAGATCGCGTTCGCCACCGCATAAGCCAGACCGACGCCGAGGGCGCGGACTTCCGGCGGGAACATTTCGGCTTTCACCAGGCCACTGATCGAGGTGTAGAAACTGACAATCGCCAATGCCACAGTGATCAACACAAATGCGAGGAACGGGCTGCTGACGCTTTTCAGGCTCAACAGAATCGGCACGGTGAACAGCGTGCCGAGTGCGCCGAACCAGAGCATCGAATTACGGCGGCCAATCTTGTCAGCGAGCATGCCGAACAGCGGCTGCATGCACATATACAGGAACAACGCACCGGTCATGATGTAGCTGGCGGTCTTGGCGTGCATGCCGGCGGTGTTCACCAGGTACTTCTGCATGTAGGTGGTGAAGGTGTAGAAAATCAGCGAGCCACCGGCGGTGTAACCGAGCACGGTGATGAACGCGGCTTTGTGATCGCGGAACAGCGCGGCGATGCTGCCGGCGTCTTTGTGCGCGCGGGTTTCCTTGTTGGTGGTTTCTTTCAAGCTGCGACGCAGGAACAGCGAAATCAGTGCCGCCACCGCACCGACCACAAACGGAATCCGCCAGCCGTAGGCGCGCAGGTCTTCTTCGGTGAGGAATTGCTGCAGGACCACTACCAGCGACACCGCCAGCAGTTGCCCGCCAATCAACGTCACGTACTGGAACGAGGCGAAAAATCCGCGCTGGCCCTTGAGTGCAACTTCGCTCATGTAGGTCGCGGTGGTGCCGTACTCGCCACCGACCGACAGGCCTTGCAGCAAGCGGGCGAACAACAGCAGGACTGGCGCCCAGACGCCGATGTCCTTGTACGTCGGCAGGCAGGCAATCAGCAACGAGCCAAAGCACATCATCAGAATCGAGATGAGCATCGAATTCTTGCGGCCGTGCTTGTCGGCCACGCGACCGAAAATCCAGCCACCAATCGGGCGCATCAGGAAGCCGGCGGCGAACACGCCAGCGGTGTTGACCAGTTGCACCGTCGGGTTGTCGGAGGGGAAAAACGCCGGGGCGAAATAGATCGCGCAGAAGGCATAGACGTAGAAGTCGAACCATTCGACGAGGTTGCCGGATGAGGCGCCGACAATGGCAAAGATGCGCTTGCTGCGCTCTTCGCCGGTGTAATGGGAGGTGGTAGTTGTCATTGTTTTTCACTCGATAGGGACAGTGAGAGTCTAGACATACTTTGCAACAGTCCCGTTCCACAGTTCCATCAGCAACACAGTTCTCACCTGTGGGAGCGAGCCTGCTCGCGAAGAGGGAGTGTCAGTCGACATTGATGTTGGCTGACCCACCGCTTTCGCGAGCAGGCTCGCTCCCACAGGGGATGGTGGTGATCTATTAATAATCGAAGAACACCGTCTCGGCATCAGTGCCCTGCAGAATCACATTCCACTGGTAAACACCCGAGGCGTCCTGCTTGGCCAGCAGGGTACTGCGACGTTCCGCCGGTACGCATTCGAGCAACGGATCATCAACGTTCGCCGGCTCGCCCTCAAAGTAGATCCGCGTCAGCAAGTGCTTGACCAGTCCACGGGCAAACACCAGCACCACCAGATGCGGCGCCTGCGTCGAGCCTTTCAGGCCCTCTACGCTACCCGGTTTGACCGTGGTGAAGCGGAAGCGCCCTTCTGCATCCACCGGCACCCGGCCAAAGCCTTCGAAATGCGGATCGAGCGGTTTGTCCTGCTCGTCTTCCGGGTGGTCGTACTTGCCGGCGGCATTCGCCTGCCAGACTTCAAGCATGGCGTCGTTGACGACATCGCCATTGCCATCCACCACCTGCCCGGTGATCGCCACACGCTCGCCAAGAGTCTGATCAACGGTGAGGTTTTCGCGGTTCAGCCAGGTCAGGCCGATGTGGTAGTACGGCCCGACGGTGTGGGACGTGGTCGCAGTCAGCGTCATCTTATTTCTCCATCGGCGTGGCTTCACGCCCGCGCAGCACGATGTCCCAGCGATAACCGAGGGCGTAGGACGGAATGGTTTTTTCCAGATCGAAACTGGCGATCAGGCGTTCCTTGGCCGAAGTGTCCGGCACGCAGTTGTAGATCGGGTCGTAGGCCAGCAACGGATCGCCCGGGAAATACATTTGCGTGACCAAACGGGTGAGGATGCTCGGCCCGAACAGCGAAAAGTGGATGTGCGCCGGACGCCAGGCGTTGTGGTGGTTGCCCCACGGGTAGGCGCCAGGCTTGATGGTCTGGAATTGATACCAGCCATCGGCATCGGTGACGGTGCGGCCGGTGCCGGTGAAGTTCGGGTCCAGCGGCGCATCGTGCAGGTCGCGCTTGTGGTTGTAGCGGCCGGCGGCGTTGGCCTGCCAGATTTCCACCAGAATCCCCGGCACCGGCAGACCGTTTTCATCGAGTACGCGGCCATGAATGATGATGCGTTCGCCCTGTGGCTCGCCTTCATGCTGGGCGGTCAGGTCGTTATCGGTGTCGCCCACGCGCTCGGCGCCGATGGTCGGTCCGGTGATTTCCGACAGCGAGTGCGGCAGAAACACCAACGGTTTCGACGGCGAGCGCAGGTTAGTGGATTGATAGGTCGGGTGCAGGTATTCAGGCTGCGTGCCTTCCTGCGGACGACGGTAACCAGGCTTGTCAGACATGTCGCTTTCCTCTGTTCTTTTTCGTCACGGCTTGCGTCAGACGCGTTCGATGGCCAGGGCAAGACCTTGGCCGACACCGACGCACATGGTCGCCAGACCTTTCTTGCCACCGGTTTTTTCCAGCTGATGCAGGGCAGTCAGCACCAATCGTGCGCCGCTCATGCCCAGCGGGTGACCCAAGGCAATAGCGCCACCGTTCGGGTTGACCTGCGCGGCATCGTCCGCCAGACCCAGTTCCCGCAGCACCGCCAAGCCTTGGCTGGCAAACGCTTCGTTGAGTTCGATAACGTCGAAATCGCTGACCGCTACGCCGAGGCGCTCGATCAATTTGCGCACCGCTGGCACCGGGCCGATGCCCATCACCCGCGGCGCGACACCGGCGCTGGCCATGCCGAGCACTTTGGCGCGGGCGGTCAGGCCGTGTTTTTTCACGGCTTCGGCGGAAGCCAGAATCAGCGCAGCGGCACCGTCGTTGACGCCGGAGGCATTGCCGGCGGTGACGGTTTTGTCCGGGCCGTTGACCGGTTTCAACTTGGTCAGCGCTTCAATCGTGGTGTCGGCGCGCGGATGTTCATCCTGGCTAACCACGGTTTCGCCCTTCTTGTGGGCAATCCGTACTTCAACAATTTCTTCGGCGAAGTAGCCGGCAGCCTGCGCGGCGGCGGTACGTTGCTGGCTGCGCAGAGCGAAGGCGTCTTGATCGGCGCGCGAGACTTTATAGTCGTCGGCGACGTTGTCGGCAGTCTGCGGCATCGCGTCGACGCCGTACTGCGCTTTCATCAACGGGTTGATGAAACGCCAGCCGATGGTGGTGTCTTCCAGTTTCATGTTGCGCGAAAACGCCGCGTCAGCCTTGCCCATCACGAACGGTGCGCGGGACATCGACTCGACGCCGCCGGCAATCGCCAGTTCCATCTCGCCGCTGGCAATCGCTCGGAACGCCGTGCCGATCGCATCCATGCCCGAAGCGCAAAGACGATTGAGCGTCACGCCCGGCACGCTGTCCGGCAGGCCCGCCAACAGCAGCGCCATGCGCGCGACGTTGCGGTTGTCTTCGCCGGCCTGGTTGGCGCAACCGAGGAACACTTCATCGATGGCGCTCCAGTCCACCGATGGATTGCGTTCCATCAGGGCCTTGATCGGCACCGCGGCCAGGTCATCGGCGCGCACGGCGGACAGTCCGCCACCGAAACGGCCAATGGGTGTGCGAATCGCGTCGCAGATATAAACGTCACGCATCATGCTTCTCCCGGTGCCTGACCGTGGGCGGCGGCGGTGCGCGCTTCGAGATCGCGCAGCGCGGTCAGTTCGACTTCAGTCGGTTGCGCAGTGCTCTCGACGTTGTCGGCAAAACGGATCGCCCAACCGGTGGCCGCGACCACTTGCTCGCGGGTCACGCCCGGGTGCAGTGCGGTGACCACAAATTCGTGGGTGCCCTCCTCCGGTTCCATGATGCACAGGTCGGTGATGATCCCGACCGGACCGGCGCCCGGCAGGCCCAGACGTTTACGCGAATCGCCGCCCTCGCCGTGACCGACCGAGGTGATGAAATCGAGCTTGTCGACAAACGAACGCGCCGACTGTTTAAGGATGATCAGAACGCTTTTCGCCGAACCGGCAATTTCCGGCGCGCCACCGGCACCCGGCAGGCGCACTTTCGGCGAGAAGTAATCGCCAACCACGGTGGTGTTGATGTTGCCGAAACGGTCGACCTGCGCGGCGCCGAGAAAACCGACGTCGATGCGCCCGCCCTGCAACCAATAGCGAAAAATCTCACCGGTCGGTACGACAGTGTCAGCGGTTTCAGCGAGTTCGCCGTCACCAATGGACAGCGGCAGCACGCTCGGCTTGGCACCAATCGGACCAGATTCGTAGATCAGCACCACGTCCGGCGACGAGGTCAGGCGCGCAAGGTTGGCGGCTTTCGACGGCAGGCCGATACCGACGAAGCATACCGAGCCGTTCTTCAGGCGACGGGCTGCGGCGACGGTCATCATTTCATTGGTGGTGTAAGTCATTACTTGGCCTCCGAAGCAGCGGCCAACTTGGCCTGGAACGCGCTGAAGTCAGCGCAGCCATGGATGTATTCGTTGATCCACGCGGTAAACGTCTCACGGTCGCGGGCGATCGGATCCCACGCCTGATAGAAACGATTGTCACGCTCGGTGTAACCGTGGGCGTAGGACGGATGTGCGCCGCCGGGTACATGGCAGACCGCGCTCAAGGCCCAGGTCGGCAGGACGCAGGCGTTCATCGGCGCCTTGAGGTCATCGACAATTTCTTCGACGGTGACGATGCAGCGCTTGGCCGCCAGTGCGGCTTCTTTCTGTACGCCAAGGATGCCCCACAGCAGCACGTTGCCTTGGCGGTCGGCTTTCTGTGCGTGGATCACGGTCACGTCCGGGCGCACCGACGGCACCGCCGCCAGCACTTCACCGGTGAACGGACAGGTCACGGTTTTGATCAGTGGATTGACCTTCGGCAGGTCAGAGCCGGCGTAAGCACGCAGCACCGCGAATGGCAGGCCGGAAGCGCCGGCGACGTAGGCATTCGCCAGGTCGGCGTGGCTGTGCTCTTCGATTTCGAGAGCGTGCGGCCATTGCTTCTCGACCGCGTCGCGCAGACGGTGCAGCGAACCCACACCCGGGTTGCCGCCCCAGGAGAAAATCAGTTTGCGTGCGCAACCGGCGCCGATCAGTTGGTCGTAGATCAGGTCAGGCGTCATCCGCACCAATGTCAGATCTTTCTTGCCCTGACGAATGATTTCATGACCGGCGGCCGTAGGGATCAGGTGAGTGAAGCCTTCGAGTGCGACGGTGTCGCCGTCGTTGACGAATTGCTTCACCGCGTCGTGCAGCGAAAGGATCTCAGCCATGGAGCGGGCTCCTGTTTTTGTAATGAATCGCCAGTGATAAAAAGGCGCGAGGTTCAGCGCCGGAGTCACTGCAGATTAAGCCTGGGAAAATCGCCAAACAATCCGATAATCGACTGAGTGTTCGTTTATCGAACAGATTGTTGTCAGCCTATCGGTTCGTGTTGCCTGCAAAAGATCGCAGCCTTCGGCAGCTCCTACAGGGTTACGCGTTCACATGTAGGAGCTGCCGAAGGCTGCGATCTTTTCGCTTTACATCGAAATATCAGGTCGCATCCGCATGACTGACCATGCCCTTGATCACCACCGCTGTGGTGGCCAACGCCGCCGGAATCACCAACGCCGTCAACACCTGCTCGAAATTCCAGCCCAGCCCCAGCAACGTAGCGCCCATCCACGCGCCGAGAATCGCGCCAAAGCGGCCAATCCCCAGCATCCACGACACGCCAGTCGCCCGCCCCTGCGTCGGATAAAACCGCGCCGCCAGCGACGGCATCGCCGATTGCGCACCGTTCACGCACATCCCCGCGACCAGCACCAAGGTCGCCAGCAAGGTGATGTTGCCCAGGCTCTGCCCAACCGCGTAGGCAAACACCCCGGCCAACAGGTAGAAAATGCCGATGACCTTGTGCGGATTGAAGCGGTCCATCGCCCATCCCACCGCCACCGCGCTCAACACCCCGCCAAACTGGAACAACGCACCGATAAACGCGGCCTGCTCCATGCTCGCGCCGCTGTCACGCATCAGCGTCGGTAGCCAACTGGTCAGCAGGTAAACGATCACCAGGCCCATGAAATAGGTCAGCCAAAGCAACAAGGTGCCGGTGCTGTAAGTGCCGGAGAAAATCACCGCGAACACGTTACGTGCCTTGACGGTTTTCTGTTCCGGCACGCTGAAACTGGAGGCTTGAGCGACGGTGACCGGATCGATCGGTGCCAGGGTCTTGCGCACTTTGTCAGTGCCACGATTGCGCACCACCAGATAACGCGCCGATTCCGGCAGCCAGAACAGCAGCACCACGGCGAGGATCAACGGCAGAACCCCGCCAATCAGCAACAGGCTGTGCCAGCCGAACGCCGGAATCAGCTTGGCGGAAATAAACCCGCCACCGGCCATGCCCAGGTTGAAGCCGCAGAACATGCTGGTCACCAACAGCGACTTCTTGCGCTCCGGGGTGTATTCCGAGAGCAGTGTGGTGGCGTTCGGCATCCCCGCGCCCAAGCCAAGACCGGTCAGGAAGCGCAGCACCAGCAGTTGTTCAACGTTAGTGCTGTATGCCGAAGCAAGGCTGAAGGCGCCGAACAGAACCACAGCGCCCACCAGTACGACTTTTCGTCCAAAGCGGTCAGCCAACGGGCCGGAACCCAATGCACCGAAAACCATGCCGATCAACGCAGCACTCATCACCGGGCCGAGGCTGGCGCGGTCGATGCCCCAGTCCTGCGACAGCGCCGGGGCAATGAAGCCCATCGCGGCAGTGTCGAGGCCATCGAGAAAGACAATCAGGAAACACAGAATCACCACCCGCCATTGATAGCGCGAGATCGGTTGGGCATTGATGAAGGTCTGCACGTCGAGGCAGTTACCCACAGCGGACTGAGGCTGGTTCATTATTTTTATTCCACGCAAAAAACGCAGTCGAACGGCGACCGGCCAAAACGCGGCACGGTCACAAGAATAGAAGGTCTGGATCAGGCGTTGCGGGAAACCCGGCAACAGCGGGTGGAGCGGAGACAGTCGGAGAGCGTGCGCATGGTGAGTTGCCTCTTGTCATTATTATGGGAGTCGACAGTCCGGCGGGCTCATTCACATCAGCGCCGGATGACGCTGCCGCGACATTAATGATCCGAGGGTTTTAGCGTCAATTCGATAAACGCAACACTGTGCGTTTATCGAACAGCTTCATCAGGCGAACAGCTGTGCACTGAGGTCGCGACTGGCACTGAGCAGGCCCGGCAGGAAGCGCTGCTCCAGCTCGGTGCGACTGACGCGACCGGCGTGGGTACTGACGTTGAGCGCCGCGACCACCTGGCCGGAAGCGTCATAGACCGGCACGGCAATCGAACGCAGGCCTTGTTCCAGTTCCTGATCGACGATGCACCAGCCCTGCTGCCGCACTTCCTGCAGGCATTCGAGCAGCGCGTCAGGGGTGTGAATCGTGCGGCTGGTCTTGGCGACCAGTTCGGCGTGATCGAGGTATTCACGCAGCGATGTGTCATCGAGTGCTGCCAGCAGAATCCGCCCCATCGACGTGCAGTACGCCGGCAAACGACCGCCCACCGACAGGTCCACCGAAATCAGCCGCTGCGTGGTTGCCGAGCGGGCGATGTAGAGAATGTCGTCGCCTTCGAGCGTGGCCATGTTGCAGGCTTCGTGCAGTTGCTCGCTCATGCGGTCGAGGTACGGCTGGGCGGATACTGCCAACGGCGTCGACGACAGATAAGCGTGGCCGAGGGTCAGTACTTTGGGCAGCAATGAGTAGGTGCGACCGTCCGTGGTGGCGTAGCCGAGTTTGATCAAGGTATGCAGGCAACGGCGCACGGCGGCGCGGGGAATTTCCGTGCGGTGACTGATTTGGGCGATGGTCAGATGGCGTTTACGCTCCTGGAACGCCTGCACCACCGCCAGACCACGGGCCAGCGAGGTCATGAAGTCCGGATCACCGGTCAGCGCCTGGATGCGTTTGGCCGGTGAGGCGACGATCGGCGGCGCCACGGAGGTGAAAGAGTTGCGCATTTGATCGTTCATTTCTTGTCCTTCTATACGGCACGGATCAATGGGCTATACAAACGGCTTGCCGACCAATGCACAAGCGTCGGGCCTGCAAGATTGGGCGATTATCGAACCGCCGACCGATAATCGCAATCAGCTGTGCAGGTCGCCTCAAACCCTTTCCGGGGTTGGCAACTTCGGCCGTTATTTGAATCACCGCCTAAGTTGTTCGACTAAATGACGCCAAAAACTGATCGCACGGCAAATAAGGGCCAGCGTGCACTGCAACTAGCGACAAAAGTTGCGAGTCACAAAACAATCACACATCCAGAACCGTTTTTAACTTGGCAAAGATAGTCATTCCCGAATCGACCGCTATAATGCACCTCAGTGGCACCTCGTTTTTTTATCGTCGAGGTTTTCACTCGCTGCGGCGATGTCCATCGCCAACAGCCCGGCCAGCGCCTGACGCGCATCATTCATGCAACGCCTGCGCTCGCTGAAACAGGAAACTGATGCTGCGTCAGTTTTTATCTGGTGCCGTAGCCGCCTGTAACACGGAAGTCTTGATCGCCCCACCGATTACACCAATGCCTGTCCGGGTGTTGGATGCTCGGTGGCTTCGTTCAATCGATTCGTTGCAGTGCGTTTCACCAGACACTTAACTCAACTCATACAGGTAGCACTGTGACGAAAGACGAACTGCGCGCGGAACTTGAGCGCCAGGAACAACGTTACAAGGAAGTTTACGGCGGGGAAGTCACCACCTACGCCGCTCAGCCCGAACCGGAACGCAAAGCGTGGCGTAAACGCCCGACCGTTCAGGATCAGGTCTTCAAGCAAGAAATCGAAAAGATCGAAAAGGAACTCAAAGCCGAAGAGCCTTGAGCGACGGTGTTCGTTGCTTTTGAAGGTTTGCGTCCATACCGGCTACGAGCGCGGTGGAACGACGATGCCTTGCGCGCCCGCTACCCGCGGGCAGCGGCCATCAACCGGTCTGGCAGACTGAGGACGGGCGTCCTACACGTTTCACAGATATTTCAGACAAGCGTTTGAGACCCTTGCGCATGGCCGAAATTACCTGCAAAACAATGCTTTTACTAACAAAATCAATGACTTGAAAAACCATGCAAAACGCTAGGTTTTCATGTGCTGCAACAAATTAAATCGAAGAAGTGCGTAACCGATGAGCAGGTAGGGCATCGATTTCCAGTCTTTTCTGGCATAATCGCGCCCCCTTACGACCGGGTCAGAAAACCTTCATGATCGATTTATTCAGCGGACTGGATGCTTGGGTGCTTGTGAGCCTCTTGCTCGCCCTGACGTTTGTCCTCGCCTTCGAGTTCATCAATGGATTTCATGACACCGCTAACGCGGTAGCCACTGTTATCTACACCAAAGCCATGCCGCCTCATCTGGCAGTGTTCTTTTCCGGTGTGTTCAATTTCCTCGGCGTGCTGCTGGGTGGCGTTGGCGTGGCGTATGCCATTGTCCACTTGCTGCCGGTGGAACTGCTGATCAACGTGAACACCGGCCATGGCCTGGCGATGGTGTTCTCGTTGCTCGCCGCGGCAATCACCTGGAACCTCGGCACCTGGTACTTCGGTATCCCGGCGTCCAGCTCACACACCCTGATCGGCTCGATCCTCGGTGTCGGCCTGGCCAATGCCCTGATCAACGATATCCCGTTGGCTGACGGCGTGAACTGGCAGAAAGCGATCGACATCGGCGCCTCGCTGGTGTTCTCGCCGATGGCCGGCTTCCTGATCGCCGCGCTGGTGTTGATCGGCCTGAAATGGTGGCGCCCGCTGTCGAAGATGCACAAGACGCCGGAACAGCGCCGCAAGATCGACGACAAGAAGCACCCACCATTCTGGAACCGTCTGGTACTGGTGATCTCGGCCATGGCCGTGAGCTTCGTGCACGGCTCAAACGATGGCCAGAAAGGCATCGGCCTGATCATGCTGGTGTTGATTGGTATCGTGCCTGCGCAGTTCGTTCTCGATCTGAACAGCACCACCTACCAGATCGAACGCACTCGCGATGCGACCCTGCACCTGAGCCAGTTCTACCAACGCAATGCCGATTCGCTGGGTGAATTCCTGGCCCTGGGCAAGAGCGTTGAAGGCGACCTGCCGGAGAAATTCCGCTGCAACCCGCAGCAGACCGAACCGACCATCACCGCCCTGCTGCACACGCTTAAAGGCGTAGCGGACTACCACTCGCTGTCTTCGGAGAGCCGTGTGGAGGTTCGTCGCTACCTGCTGTGCCTGGACGACACTGCGAAAAAGGTTGGCAAGCTGCCTGGCCTGGAAGCCCGTGAAAAGGCTGACCTCGACAAGCTGCGCAAAGACCTGACCACCACCACTGAATACGCGCCGTTCTGGGTGATTCTGGCGGTCGCGCTGGCTCTGGGCCTGGGCACCATGGTTGGCTGGAAACGCGTGGTATTGACCATTGGCGAGAAGATCGGCAAGCAGGGCATGACCTATTCCCAGGGCATGTCGGCGCAGATCACCACGGCCAGTTTGATCGGTATGGCTAACATCTTCAGCCTGCCGGTGTCGACCACGCACGTTCTGTCCTCGGGCGTGGCGGGCACCATGGTTGCTAACAAGAGCGGCCTGCAGGGTGGCACGGTTCGCACCATTCTGTTGGCTTGGGTGTTGACCTTGCCGGCGACGGTTGCGCTATCGGCTGGGTTGTTCTGGCTGGCGTCGAAGGCGCTGGGTAGCTGATAGATAGCGGGACATGAGAAAGGCGCGATTCGAGAGGATCGCGCTTTTTTTGTGTTTGGGGTTTTGGGATTGGATTGGGGGCATATCCGTTGCTGCGGTAGTTGCCGCTGGCGGTTTCGCTCTTACAGCGACTCACTTTTTCAAACGCCAAAAAGTAAGCAAAAGGCTTTGCCCCTGGCGTACGGCACTTCGCTGAGGCTCAGTGTTCCCTCGCTACGGTGTCCATCCGGGGGCATCGCCTACGGTTTGCTTCGCTGCACCTCCTCTCGATGTATGCGGCTTCGCCGCACGGCGCTACGCGCCTCCCCCCGGATGAACACCTACGCTCGGCCTGCCGATGGGGCAAAAAAGCCAGATCAAAAGCCAGATCAAGAGCCCCTCACCCTAGCCCTCTCCCGGAGGGAGAGGTAACTGATCGAGGTGTTTGGCAGAAGTACGCCGACGTGCGATACCGCGCTGAACTCAGGCTTTGAAAAGCACAAAAATCTGCCCCCTCTCCCTCGATTGATGGGACTGATCGAGGTGTTTGGGAGAGCTACGCCGACATGAAATACCGAGCCGAACTCAGATTCTGAATCAGATCAAGAGCCCCTCACCCTAGCCCTCTCCCGGAGGGAGAGGGGACTGACCGCGGTGTTTGGGGGAGGTACGCCGACGTGCGATACCACGTTGAACTCAGATTCTGAAAAGCTCACAAATCGGCTCCCTCTCCCTCGGGAGAGGGCTGGGGTGAGGGGCGAATCCAACACCGAACCAAAGCCGAACACCCGCTCTTCACCACTCAATAGGCCGAGTGTCAGCTCGCCTGCTCTTGATCTTGATCCACGGGCGACGTCGGAAGGCTGAGTGGAGGGATTGATCCGGGCGTGGGAGCGCAGCGACCGTTTGGCGCAGCCAAACACAGCGAGAGGAGGTGCAGCGAAGCAAACCGGAGACGCTGCGCCCGGATCGATCCCGCAGCGAAGGAACCCCGAGCCCCAGCGAGCGGGCCGCACGTAGGAGCAAGCCTTTTTGGTTACTTTTTCGGCGTCTGGAAAAAGTGACCCGCCGTAAGGGCGGAACCCTAAGCCGCCGTTACCGCAGCAACGGGTATTCACAAAGCCCACCCACAACATGGTCGGCCCACAGGCCGCCAAGTCAAAAAAAAGGGGCAACCGAAGTCGCCCCAAAATGCCTTGCGTGCTCATCAATCCAGAAGAATCACTTCTTGCGCTTATTCGCATCCTTCCAGATAAAAAATCCAAACCCTGCAAAAAACAGAACCATCAGCCCTACAGTCAGGACCCCGGCAAACACCACGTTATCGAAAAACATGACTGGCCTCCTGGCCCCTGCTCTGCTGCGATGGAACTAAGTTACCAAACACACAGGCGCACAAATTGACCGGGATCAATACCAGCAACGAAGGAGAGTAAAGGAGGGAAAATAACTGACCTGCATCAACGGATGCAGGGGAAGATCAACGCTTTTTCGGCTTGTTTTTCGACTTTTTCTTGGCTTTTCCCAACGGCATCGCCTGCTCGAAAGCCTGGCGCACTTCGTTCAGGCGCTTCTCTTTAATATCGTGCACGCGCTTGGCGCGTTCAGTGCTGAGGTCGATCAGTTTGTCGTCTTGGCTCATGGCGTCAGCATCACTTGAAAGAATCACAACTGCCACATCACCGGCAGGACTGCGCCAATAATGCAGCCTCAGCCGCGCGCTGACCAGCCGGCGAGTCCCACGCGGTACAACGACTCAGATCTCGATATCGACCCACAAGCCCTGACGCGGCTGATCTTCCATCAGCGGAACCACCGGCACGGTGTTGTCGGCATTCAGTTCGGTGCCAGGCACGGCCAGATGCTCTTCGGGATCTTCATCGGCTTCGCGGCGACGGCGATCACGTTCTTGCTGACGGCGCTGTTCTTCGCGCGCCAGCAATCGATCCTCTTCCGGATCGCGCTTTTGCAGATCGATCGTGCTTTCGTTGGAGCTTTCCTGCACCGGCACCACCGGAGGAATGTCCGGCCGCTGGCGGATCGGATCCTGCTGGGAAGTGATCGGCACAGCGCTCAGGGGGAGCATCGGTGGCAACATATAAAGGGTCTCCTGTCAGCAGGCTATCGGCTGCGGCAAAGGCGCCTTGAGCCGTCGGTCGCAAACTTGTGACCGGGTTAACACTCACCGGTGCCCTGTTCTCTCGTAAAACCGACGCATGACCGCCGCCTGCTTCGACCTGCAGCTTGCAGCTAAAAGCTCGCAACTGCTCCTAATCCTTTGGCCCTGAAGCCCTCATTCCGTTAAGATAGCCCGCTTTTTCAAGGTGGGAGTCAGGCAGCATGGCGCAGCAGTATCAACCGGGGCAACGCTGGATCAGTGACAGCGAAGCAGAGCTTGGTTTAGGCACCGTTCTGGCACAGGACGGCCGCTTGTTGACCGTGCTTTACCCGGCCACTGGCGAAACCCGCCAGTACGCGCTACGGAATGCGCCCCTGACCCGCGTGCGATTCTCGCCGGGCGACAGCATCACCCACTTCGAAGGCTGGAAGATGACCGTGCAGCAAGTCGACGATGTCGACGGGCTGATGGTCTATCACGGTCTCAATGGGCAGAACGAAGCCGTCACCCTGCCGGAAACCCAGCTGTCGAACTTCATTCAGTTCCGTCTGGCCAGCGACCGTCTGTTCGCCGGGCAGATCGACCCGCTGGCGTGGTTCTCGCTGCGCTACAACACCCTCGAACACACCAGCCGCCAGTTGCAATCTTCGCTCTGGGGCCTGGGTGGCGTGCGTGCGCAACCGATCGCGCACCAATTGCACATCGCCCGTGAAGTTGCCGACCGCATTGCACCACGCGTACTGCTGGCGGACGAAGTGGGTCTGGGTAAAACCATCGAAGCCGGTCTGGTGATCCATCGCCAACTGCTCTCGGGCCGCGCCAACCGCGTGCTGATCCTCGTCCCGGAAAACCTCCAGCACCAATGGCTGGTGGAGATGCGCCGCCGCTTCAACCTGCAGGTTGCGCTGTTCGACGAAGAACGCTTCATCGAAAGCGATGCCGCCAACCCGTTCGAAGACACCCAACTGGCGCTGGTTGCACTGGAGTGGCTGGTCGACGACGAGAAGGCGCAAGACGCACTGTTCGCTGCCGGTTGGGATCTGTTGGTAGTCGACGAAGCGCACCACCTGGTCTGGCACGAAGAAAAGGCCAGCGCCGAATACTCGCTGGTCGAACAACTCGCCGAAGTCATCCCGGGCGTGCTGCTGCTCACCGCCACCCCGGAACAACTCGGCCAGGACAGCCACTTCGCCCGTCTGCGTCTGCTCGATCCAAACCGTTTCCATGACCTGGCCGCCTTCCGCGCCGAGAGCGACAACTATCGCCCGGTGGCCGAAGCCGTTCAGGAGCTGCTCGACAAGGGCCGTCTCTCGGCCAAAGCGCACAAAACCATTCAGGGTTTCCTCGGCAACGAAGGCGAAGCGCTGCTGACCGCGGTCAACGATGGCGACACCGAAGCCAGCGCGCGCCTCGTGCGTGAACTGCTTGATCGCCACGGCACTGGCCGCGTGCTGTTCCGTAACACCCGCGCCGCCGTGCAGGGCTTCCCGGAACGCAAACTGCACCCGTACCCGCTGCCATGCCCGGACGAATACCTCGAACTGCCGCTGGGCGAACACGCCGAGCTGTACCCGGAAGTCAGCTTCCAGGCGCAACCGGACGCCAGCGAAGAAGAGCGCTGGTGGAAATTCGACCCACGCGTCGAGTGGCTGATCGATCAGCTGAAAATGCTCAAGCGCACCAAAGTGCTGGTGATCTGCGCCCACGCCGAAACCGCGATGGACCTGGAAGATGCCCTGCGCGTGCGTTCCGGCATCCCGGCCACGGTGTTCCATGAAGGCATGAACATCCTTGAGCGTGACCGCGCCGCCGCGTACTTCGCCGACGAAGAGTTCGGCGCACAAGTGCTGATCTGCTCGGAAATCGGCAGTGAAGGTCGCAACTTCCAGTTCGCTCACCACCTGGTGCTGTTCGATCTGCCGTCGCACCCGGACCTGCTCGAGCAGCGAATCGGTCGTCTCGACCGGATCGGCCAGAAGCACATCATCGAACTGCACGTGCCGTACCTGGAAACCAGCCCGCAAGAGCGCCTGTTCCAGTGGTACCACGAAGCACTGAACGCGTTCCTCAACACCTGCCCGACCGGCAACGCCTTGCAGCATCAGTTCGGCCCGCGCCTGCTGCCGTTGCTCGAAGAAGCCGACGACAGCGAGTGGCAAGCGCTGATCGACGAAGCGCGCAGCGAGCGTGAGCGTCTGGAAGCCGAGCTGCACACCGGTCGTGACCGTCTGCTGGAACTCAACTCCGGCGGCGCCGGCGAAGGTGAAGCGCTGGTCGAGGACATCCTCGAGCAAGACGATCAGTTCGCCCTGCCGATCTACATGGAAACCCTGTTCGACGCGTTCGGCATCGACAGCGAAGACCATTCGGAAAACGCCCTGATCCTCAAGCCGAGCGAGAAGATGCTCGACGCCAGTTTCCCTCTGGGCGACGACGAAGGCGTGACCATCACCTACGACCGCAACCAGGCGCTGTCGCGCGAAGACATGCAGTTCATCACCTGGGAACACCCGATGGTGCAGGGCGGCATGGACCTGGTGCTGTCCGGTTCGATGGGCAACACCGCCGTCGCGCTGATCAAGAACAAGGCGTTGAAACCGGGCACCGTGCTGCTTGAGCTGCTGTATGTCAGCGAAGTGGTGGCGCCGCGTTCGCTGCAACTGGGCCGTTACCTGCCGCCAGCTGCTCTGCGCTGCCTGCTCGATGCCAATGGCAACGATCTGTCGCCACGCGTCTCGTTCGAAACGCTGAACGATCAACTGGAAAGCGTGCCACGCGCCAGCGCCAACAAGTTCATCCAGGCCCAGCGCGATCAGCTGACGCCACGGATCAACGCCGGTGAAGACAAGATCGCCCCGCGTCACGCCGAGCGCGTGGCCGAGGCCCGTCGCCGTCTGGCGGCCGACACCGACGAAGAACTGGCGCGCCTGACCGCGTTGCAAGCGGTCAACCCGACCGTGCGTGACAGCGAACTGGTGGCGTTGCGTGAACAACGTGAGCAGGGTCTGGCGATGCTGGATAAAGCGGCGTTGCGACTGGAAGCGATTCGGGTGTTGGTGGCGGGCTAAACCGCCCCGCTCCAGCGCTGAAAACAGAAAGGCCCGCAGCGATGCGGGCCTTTTTTGTTTGCCGTAGATCGTTCCCACGCTCTGCGTGGGAATGCCTCAGGGGACGCTCCGCGTTCCAGCTCCGGAAAGGGACGCAGAGCGTCCCGGGCTGCGTTCCCACGCAGAGCGTGGGAACGATCATCATGCCGTCGCCGCAGCAACCTCTGGCTCAACCACCGCAACCAACCCCTCCTTCATCCGCTGCGCATCGCGCACAAAACACCGCGCCGCCAGAAACAGAAAGACCATGGTCAAAAACAGCGCCACCGGAATCAGGTACATCGCATCATGCAGCCCGACTGCCTTGAACGCCTCGGTCATCTGCTCAGCCCCCGCCGCCGCCATCGCGGTATGCGCAAAATGATCCGACAAGCCCCCCACCACCACCGGCCCCAAGCCACCGCCGAGCAGATACAACCCGGCAAAGAACAACGCCATCGCCGTCGCCCGCAAACGTGGTTCGACCACATCCTGAATCGCCGTGTAAACGCAGGTGTAGAAGTTGTAGGCAAACAGCCAACCAACACTGAACACCGCGACAAACACACCAATCTCGATCCGCCCCGAATGCAACGCCCACGCCGTGCACAACGTCGAAATAATCAGACTGAACGCGGCGAACAACAACCGCCCGTTGGCCACGCGCTGGTGAATCTTGTCAGCAATCCAGCCACCCAGGGTCAAGCCGACCAGCCCGGTCACACCAACAATGATCCCGGTCGCCACCGCCGCTTCCTGCAACGGCATGAGGAAATAGCGTTGCAGCATCGGCACCAGAAACGAGTTGCAGGCGTACGTCGCGAAGTTGAAACACAACCCGGCCATCACCAGCCAAAGAAAAGTCGGCACCGCCAGAATCCGGCGGATCGGCTTGTCGACTTTCTCTTGCGAAACCTGAACGGTTTCCGCCGCCCCGCGCTTCGGCTCTTTGATAAAGAACATGAAAATCGCCAGAAGCAGACCCGGCACCGCTGCAATAAAGAACGGCGCACGCCAGCTGTCGAAAGCCTTGACCATCCAGCCGATGGTGAAGAAAGCCAGCAACAGGCCCAGCGGCAGACCGAGCATGAAAATGCCCATCGCCCGCGCCCGACGATGCGCCGGAAACAAGTCACCGATCAATGAGTTGGCCGCCGGCGCATAACTGGCTTCGCCGATGCCGATGCCCATGCGCACGATCAGGAAGCTCCAGAAACTGCCGACCAGACCGTTGACCGCCGTCAGCGCACTCCACGTTGCCAGGCCCCAGCCCATCAGTTTACTGCGCGAACCGGTATCGGCCATGCGCCCCAAGGGCAGGCCGGCAATGGCATAAACGATGGTGAATGCGGTACCGACGATACCCAGTTGAAAGTCACTGAGGTGCCATTCCATACGGATTGGTTCGATGATGATCGCCGGAATGGTGCGGTCGAAGAAGTTGAACAGGTTGGCGAGGAACAGCAGGAACAGAATGCGCCAGGCATTCGCCGCTTGGGTCGAGTTCTGCATGGGTCCGTCTCTTTATTGTTATGGGGCTTCACTGCCAACGCATCCGAGCCCGGAACCTGCAATCTAGTCAGCCGCGCCGAGGCTGTCTGTGATCATTCGTCTGCCTGATATCGGCCCATGGCACTGTAACGAAACGTAAGCCCTTGATAAGCCTGCAATCCCCCGAAAACCGGGGCTTTTGCGGCAAAACCTTGCCACAAAAAAATAGTTTCACGCCCCCCTTCCCAAGTCTGCGGCAAAGCCTAGAATGGCCGCCGGATCCGTCCGGATCTCCCGATCAATCCCTTTGATACCCTCGCCCATGTCTGAAGTCAGTCCGTGTCTGAATTGCGGTGCCTGCTGTTCCCATTTTCGCGTGTCTTTCTTTTGGGGTGAGTGCTCATCTTCCGGCGGCACGGTGCCTGATGAACTGGTCACGCAGATCAGTCCCAGCCGGGTGGCGATGAACGGCACCGACTGCAAATCGCCGCGCTGCACGGCGTTGGTCGGCGAAGTCGGCAGCGAGGTGAAGTGCTCGATTTATGAATTGCGCTCCAGCCCCTGCCGTGAATTCGAATCGTCATGGGAAAACGGCGAACAGAATGTCGATTGCGATAAGGCCCGCGCGCGTTTCGGCTTGCCGCCGCTGCAACCGGACTGGGCGCAAATCCCTTTCGAGCAGATCGCTTGAGCCTTTAGCGCCAATCGCTATGACGCTAATGCCGAAATCATTAGCGCCAATGTGCCACTACCCCTTACACGGCTAAAACCGCCTCTATACTCCAGTCATTCGCCTGCGTTCACCGCGCAGTCAGGACGACTTCAGAGACGGGGCATGCTATGGAGTGGCTTGGTTTGCAGTTTGTTACCGAGCTGCCGGAGAGCGGGCAGGTCATTCTCGATTGCAGTCACAACCCTTTCCTGGTGATGGTTGCGTACCTGGTCGCCTGCGCAGCCAGTTTCGCCACTCTGGATATGGCCGAGCGCGTTGTAAATGCCGAAGATCCGGGGTCGCGACGGATCTGGCGCTGGATCGGCGCGACCTGCCTTGCAGGCGGCATCTGGGCCATGCATTTCATCGGCATGCTGGCTTTCCAGACACCGATCGACATTCAGTACGACCTTGGCATCACCCTTTTCTCGTTGCTGATCGCCCTGCTCGCCTCTTGGCTGGCCATGCAAACCCTTAGCGAAGCGCAGCCGAGTGCATTGCATTGCTTGAAAACCGCGTTTGTCATCGGCCTGGGCATCGCCGGCATGCATTACGTTGGCATGGCGGCGATGAAGTCGAGCGCCACCGCCTACTATCAGCCAGGACTGTTCGCGCTGTCTGTGGCGATCGCCATCGGCGCCAGTTTCGCAGCGCTGTGGGTGGCCCGCTATCTCAGCGAAGGCAGCGGCGTCGCGCATCAGTTGCTCAAGTACAGCGCTGCGCTGATTCTCGGCGCCGGCATCATCAGCATGCATTTCACCGGCATGGCTGCGCTGGATCTGGTTCTTCCCGAGGGAGGCCTGACAGCGAGCGGCGGCGATAACGGGCATCTGCAACTGGGCCTGACCGTGGCGCTGATCATCCTGCTGATCCTTGGCAGTGCGATCAGTGCGGCGCTGGCCGATAAAAAACTGCAGAACAAGGAAGAAGACCTGCGCCGCGTCAACGCCCTGCTCAGCCAGCTCGATCAGGCGCGCATGTCGCTGCAACAAGCGGCCAACTACGACGCCCTGACCAACCTGATCAACCGCCGCGGGTTCAACCAGATCTTCGCCGAGAAACTCTGCCAGAAAGCCGCCGAGGGCGGCATGCTCGCGGTGATGTTTCTCGACATCGACCACTTCAAGCGGATCAACGACAGCCTCGGTCACGACGCTGGTGACGAACTGCTCAAGGTGATCGCCCAGCACATCAAAGGCTCGGTGCGCAGCCATGAAGACGTGGTCGCGCGTTTCGGCGGCGACGAGTTCTGCATCCTCATCAACCTGCGTGACCGCGAAGAAGCCCGCAATATGGCGCAGCGCATCATGCTCAAGATGAAAGAGCCGATCGAACTGGCCGGACGTCGCATGGTGATGACCACCAGCATCGGCATCAGTCTGTTTCCGGAGGACGGCAGCACCTGCGAGGAGCTGCTCAAACACGCCGATCTGGCGCTGTATCAATCCAAAGGCGCGGGGCGCAACGGCCTGCACTTTTTCAGTTCCAACCTCAAGACCCGCGCCAGCTTCGAGCTGCAACTGGAAGAAGAACTGCGCCATGCCCTGCGCGAAGAAAACGGTCTGACGCTCTATTACCAACCGATTTTTGAACTGAAAACCGGCCGTGTCACCAAGCTCGAAGCGCTGATCCGCTGGCAACATCCGCTGCACGGTTTGCTGACCCCGGATCGCTTTATCACCATCGCCGAAAACAATGGCCTGATCGCCGAACTGGACAACTGGGTGCTGCGCCGCGCCTGCAAGGATCTGGGCGAATTGTCGCGGCATGGCTGCGAAGAACTGAAAATCGCCTGGAACTGCTCGCCACTCAACCTCACCCGAGATGAACTGGCCAACGAAATCGAACAGGCATTGCGCAGCGCCGGGGTGGCGCCGGAACGGCTGGAACTGGAAGTCACCGAAAATGCGCTGATGGGCAACATTGCCAACACCCTGGTGCTGCTGCGACAGATTCGTGCGCTCGGTGTGTCGCTGTCGATCGACGACTTCGGCACCGGCTACTCGTCGCTGGCCTACCTCAAGCGCCTGCCGCTCAACACCCTGAAGATCGACCGCTCGTTCATCCTCGACATTCCCACGGCAACCGCCGACATGGAGATCGTCCAAGCGATCATCGTCATGGCCCACACCCTGCATTTGCAGGTGGTGACCGAAGGCGTGGAAAGCCTGGAGCAGTACGAATTCCTCGAACGCTCGGGCTGCGATTTCATTCAGGGTTACCTGCTCAGCCGTCCGGTGCCGCTGGACGAATTGCGTCCGGTGCTGGAAGAAATCAATCAGCGCAAACATTCACACGCGGTCAATCCGTTGATTCTGGCGCGCGGTACATTTGCACCAGTGTCGCTGGATCCTGCGCCAAAAAGCCCTGCGCCCCATGCAGGCGCATCAGTTGTGCGGCCAATCCGCTGATCGGCGTCGCCGAACCCTGTTCGCGGGAGAATTTGACGGCGGTGTCGAGATCCTTCAGCAGTGTGCGCACGTGCCATTTGATCGGTTCGAAACGGCTTTCGGCCATTTGCGGGGCGAGGATCTGCAACGGTTTCGAATCGGCAAAACCGCCGGCCAGCGCCTCGGCGATCAGGCTCGCATCGACCCCGGCCTGCTCCGCCAGCGCCACCACTTCGGCAATCACCAGCGCGTTGCAGGCGACAATCATCTGGTTGCAGGCCTTGGTCACCTGCCCCGCGCCGATGCCGCCCATGTGCGTGACGCGTTGACCGAGGTTGAGCAGCACCGCACGTACACGCTGAAGATCTGCCGCTTCGCCGCCGACCATGATCGCCAGACTGCCCGCCTCGGCACCGACCACGCCGCCGGACACCGGTGAGTCCAGCCAGGCCATGCCGGTTTTCTCCGCAAGCGTCGCCGCCATTTCGCGAGTGGCCGTCGGTTCAAGGCTGGAAAAATCCACCAGCAAATGGCCGCTTTTCGCGCCTTCGGCGATACCGCCCGCGCCAAACACCACCTCGCGAACCACCGCCGTATCGGCCAGACACAACATCACCACGTCGGCGTATTCGCACAATTCAGCAGCGGTCGCCACCTGCCGGGCACCGGCCTCGACCAGTGGCGCGCACTTGGCCGGGTTGCGATTCCACACGGTCAGCGGGTAACCCGCGGCCAACAAACGGCGGCACATAGGCAGGCCCATCAGACCGATTCCGGCGAACCCCAACGAAGGTAGCGTTGACATCATTTTGCCTCTTTTCGATTAAAGATCGCCGAATAATGGCCGATTCATCAACGATCAGGAAAGGATTCCCCCCAGCGACAGTCAGGCCAAAAACCTGATGCTCGGGCTCAATTCGCGCAATTAAAAGACGCGAGATCTTATTCCGTGAGGTTCGTAGGCAAAGGCCAGCGAGCCAACCAGTCCAGGTATATGGCGCACAATGACTTCTAAAAATAATCCCGCCACTGCGGTATCCGATCTGACTTTGAGCCCCGCCGCCAACAGCCCGTCATCGTCGAAGCCATTGGTCCCGTCGCGCCCGCTGTCGACTCAGCAGTACCTGTACTTCACTGAAACCAATACCGACCGCATCCTCGACAACCTCGACGGCCTGCGTGATCTGGTGTTCCCGCGCCCACCGCACCTGGAAGGCGACAACGAACAGCACAACGACCAGGAATTCCCCTCGGTGTGCCTGATCGGCCTCGGTCGTTGCGGCTCGAACATCGCCCTCGACGTCGCGGAGCTGGTGTACAACGCGCGCAAGTTCTACCTCAACGAATTCAACAACGAAGACCGCGCGGCGGATCGCCGACTGGCCGACAAGGGTTACAGCCCGGCGCAGTGGATCAAGAACAACCTGCGCATCGGCCCGAACAAATCGACCAAACCGGTGTTTCTGGTCGAACCGCTGGTGATGCTCGGCGACCTCGACAAGGACATCGCCGGGCGTATCCGTTTCTCGCGCAAGGGCGAGAAAAGCGGCTTCCTGCGCGACTACAGCAAAATGAAGATCATGGACTTGTCCGAAGTCCACGCCGGTGGCGCCGGTAACGCGCCGATCCTCGGCCAGTACCTGGCGAAGATCATCCTCAACAAGGACACCCAGCGCTTCTCCAGCCCTGACTGGAAAATGATTCACTCGTACCTGATCGACAGCTGCGGCATCAAGGCCAACCAGTCGCGTCTGTATTTCTCGATCTTCAGTGCCGGCGGCGGTACCGGTTCCGGCATGGCTTCGGAATTCGGTCTGGCCCAGCAGCACTCGTACATGAACAAGACGTTCGACACCAAGCCGATGGACGAGCATGACGGCAAGAGCGGTCATTCGTTCGTGTTCGAACCGATCTTCACCAGCGGCATCTGCGTGCTACCGAACATTTCCGACCACCGCAGCGAAATGTCCGAGGCGCTGCACATCAACGCCGGTCGCCTGCTGTGCAAATACCTCTCGGAAGAATGGGATTTCTCCTACAACTTCGCCAATGAAGACAGCAGCGAAGCCAGCGTCATGGGTCGTATCCGCCCATGGAATGCGATGATGCTGATCTCCAACGACATCATGCGTTACGCCGAAGAGAGCGATGACGGCAACATCCAGAACATTGATGTCAATGCGATGGAAAAGCACGCCAACCAGTACATCTCGCAGCAGATCTTCAACATTCTCACGGCGCAGGCAGTCACCACCGACTACGACCAGAACTACTTCCGCCGCGCCGGCATCGACATCGGCGAAACCATTCGCCTCGACGCCAACGACTTGTTCATGAGTCTGGCCGGCCCGGTGGCGATTGCCTACGCCGAATCGGTGGTGCCGGAAACTCCGCCGCCGAGCAGCGACAAGTTCAAGGTGTTCGACAAAGAGCCGCAGCGCCTGAACATCGACGATCTGTTCTTCCGCTCGATCGACCTGCCGCACTTCAACAAAGTGACGCAGGCGATTGAAGGCATCAGTCTTTTGCCGATCGAGTCCAAGCGTTATCGCGCATCGCTGGAGCAGTACAAGAATTCCGGTTACGACGCCGCCGCGCTGCACGACCTGCACTTCTTCAAGAACTGCTCGTCGGTGGTCTCGATCGTTTCGCTGCCGAAAGACTACAAGCTGTCGTACATGGACCTGAACCGGTTGAAGACCCACCTCAACAGCCTGTTCCCCAACACCACGCTCAAGCGTTACGCACTGGTAATCGGCGCCTCGGCCAACCTGTCGCTGACCACGTTGATCGCCAAGAGCCCGTGCCTGTCGGATGACTTCCTGACCTTGATAGTGGCGTTCATCAAACGCTGCTTCGCGAAAAACCCGTACCGTTTCGACGAGACCCTGGACAACTCGATCCTTGATTTCATCATCAACGAGGAGTTCGACGAAGACCGCATTGATGACCTGCTCAACGAATTCGAGAACCCGGCGAAGATCCTCGACACCAACTGGTACGCGATCAAACCGATGTACGAGAAGAAGTACCGCGAGCTGATCAACGACAAAGAGAAATTTGTCTCGATCAATGACATTCGTTTGTCGCGCGATTGTGTGAAGAAGTCGATCAAGTACCTGCGCGAGATCTACCGTCACCGGATTGGCAAGACCAAGGTTATTTCCCTGAATAACCATACCGGCAAGTCGTTCTCGGTCTGATCCGCAACCGAGTCGCCCCATTCGCGAGCAGGCTCGCTCCCACAGGGGAATGCATTCCAAATGTGGGAGCGAGCCTGCTCGCGAAGAGGCCTTCAAATTCACTGAAGATTTCAGCCTTTCCAATATCCAGAAACAATTAAGCAGCCGTTAGGCTGCTTACTAAACTGTTCCCGTTACGTTTACGTCACCGTGAGGCCACCATCGCTTGTGGTGTTTCTCTACGGCAACGTGCCATCACGCTACTCCGCTACACACTTTTCGCTGATGACCGGCCGCACCATCAAGGTGCGACGTCAGCAGGAACTGCCCTTTCCTGGACCAGAATCCACGGACGAACTACCACTGCCCACATCTCGGGATCGCGTTCAAAAAGATCCAGCGCCCGCGTTTCAGAGAGCTTGGCGAGTTTGTCTTCGGCCAGCCAGGCAGCCACTTTCTCGCCATCATCGGACGCCACAGCCTCGGCAGCAGCGATCAAATCGAGCGCAGGGTCGACCCACAATAGGGCACCCTTGGCAAAGAACGGCTCCAACTCTTTCCAGGTAATAGATGCGGTTTCACCAAGCAGCTTGGCATAGAGGGTGCTAGGTTCTTGATTCATGGGTGCTGTCCGGAAAAGAAATCGACGCGAATGATAACGTCGGTGGTCCGCCAGAAAAACCCGGTTGCAAAAGGCTGCACCGAACGAAAAGAGCAGGAACGCCAAGGAATGCTGATGATTGGGCTATATGCCCACGAACACCCCGCCGCGATTCTGTCTTTTTCATTCAAAAATGCGACACCCCCAGGTTTTGCCCCTCGGCGCCCGCTTCCCAGGCTGACAACCGGCGCTCTACACTGTACCGGTACAGTTGCCGGGGGCATTTCCGGAGGGTATCGCAAAGATATCTGACCCGGTTCTGCTGCTACGGCGCCAGAACTCAAAAAAATTACAACAGTAAGAGTGGAGCACTATGACTAAGGCTACTAAGCAGATTTCCAAACTGTTTGCCGCTATGGTTCTGGCCGGGGTTGCCAGCCATTCGTTCGCAGCTGACACCATCAAAATCGGTATCGCCGGTCCTAAAACCGGTCCAGTAGCCCAATACGGCGACATGCAGTTCAGTGGCGCGAAAATGGCCATCGAGCAGATCAACGCCAAGGGCGGCGTCGACGGCAAGAAGCTCGAAGCCGTTGAATACGACGATGCCTGCGATCCAAAACAAGCCGTAGCCGTAGCGAACAAGGTCGTCAACGACGGCGTCAAGTTCGTGGTCGGTCACCTGTGCTCCAGCTCCACTCAACCTGCTTCGGACATCTACGAAGACGAAGGCGTGATCATGATCACCCCGGCTGCTACCAGCCCGGACATCACCGCCCGTGGTTACAAAATGATCTTCCGTACTATCGGTCTCGACAGCGCCCAGGGCCCTGCCGCCGGTAACTACATTGCCGATCACGTCAAACCGAAAATCGTCGGCGTACTGCACGACAAACAGCAGTACGGTGAAGGCATCGCCACCGCGGTGAAATCGACTCTCGAGAAGAAAGGCACCAAGGTTGCCGTGTTCGAAGGCGTCAACGCCGGCGACAAAGACTTCTCGGCGATCATCGCCAAACTTAAACAAGCCAACGTCGACTTCGTTTACTACGGCGGCTACCACCCGGAGCTGGGTCTGATCCTGCGTCAAGCCCAGGAAAAAGGCCTGAAAGCCAAGTTCATGGGTCCGGAAGGCGTGGGTAACGACTCGATCACCCAGATCGCCAAAGACGCAGCCGAAGGCCTGCTGGTGACCCTGCCGAAATCCTTCGACCAGGATCCAGCCAACATCGCCCTGGCCGATGCATTCAAGGCGAAGAAAGAAGATCCGAGCGGTCCGTTCGTGTTCCCGTCCTACTCGGCGGTTGAAGTGATTGCCGAAGGCATCAAGGCAGCCAAGTCCGAAGACGCGACCAAAGTGGCTGAAGCCATTCACGCCGGTACCTTCAAGACCCCGACTGGCGACCTGAGCTTCGACGCCAAGGGCGACCTGAAAGACTTCAAATTCGTGGTTTACGAGTGGCACAACGGCAAACCTAAAACTGAAGTTTCGCCTCAGTAAGGCGCTGCCTGACTGACTGCCAATAAAGCCCACGGCGTGCCGTGGGCTTTGTTTTACGAATGTATTGGGCCGCGCTGGCGTGATCCGCCAGTCTCCCCACCTGAAAATCTCAAAACCGTCATCAGCGGTTCGCTGGCAAAACCCGGATTCGAAGTGGATATAGATCCACGGGGCCGGGCGGGAAAATGACTCCACCAGTGAAATGCGTATCAGGTTTTTAGGAGCGCTGTAATGCCTGACATCTATCACTTCTTCCAACAGCTGGTTAACGGCCTGAACGTTGGCAGCATGTATGCCTTGATCGCCATCGGCTACACGATGGTCTACGGCATCATTGGAATGATCAACTTCGCCCACGGCGAGGTGTACATGATCGGCTCTTACGTGGCGTTCATCGCCATCGCCGGGTTGACCATGATGGGACTCGACAGTGTCCCGCTGTTGATGACGGCGGCGTTCATCGCCAGCATCGTCGTCACCAGTTCCTACGGTTACAGCATCGAACGCATTGCCTACCGCCCCCTGCGCGGCAGCAACCGTCTGATCCCGCTGATTTCCGCGATCGGTATGTCGATCTTCCTGCAGAACACGGTTCTGCTGGCGCAAGACTCCAAGGACAAAGCTATCCCCAACCTGATTCCGGGCAACATTGCCTTCGGCCCAGGTGGCGCACAAGAAGTGCTGATTTCCTACATGCAAATCGTGGTGTTCGTGGTGACCCTGATCGCCATGCTCGGCCTGACGCTGTTCATCTCCCGCTCTCGCCTGGGTCGCGCCTGCCGCGCCTGCGCCGAAGACATCAAGATGGCCAACCTGCTCGGCATCAACACCAACAACATCATCGCCCTGACCTTCGTCATTGGTGCCGCGCTGGCAGCCGTTGCCGCTGTGCTGCTGAGCATGCAATACGGGGTGATCAACCCGAACGCCGGTTTCCTCGTCGGCCTCAAAGCCTTCACCGCAGCGGTACTTGGCGGTATCGGCAGCATCCCCGGCGCCATGCTCGGCGGGCTGGTGCTTGGGGTGGCGGAAGCCTTTGGTGCCGATATCTTCGGCGACCAGTACAAGGATGTCGTGGCTTTCGGCTTGTTGGTTCTGGTGCTGTTGTTCCGTCCGACCGGCATTCTGGGCCGTCCGGAGGTTGAGAAAGTATGACTAGGAATCTTAAACAGGCGCTGTTCAGCGCTTTGCTGGTGTGGGCCGTGGCCTACCCGGTACTCGGTCTGAAACTGACCATCGTCGGCATCAACCTGGAAGTGCACAACACCAGCCCGGCCGTACTGGCGACCATCGCCATCTGCTCGGTGCTGATGTTCCTGCGCGTGCTGTTCAACCAGCAGATCAGCAAAGCCTGGCGCTCGTCGCCCGGCCTGCCGCTGATTCCGGCCAAGGCGAGCAACTTCCTCACCCTGCCGACCACTCAGCGCTATTTCATCATTGCGCTGATCCTGGTGGCGCTGGTGTGGCCGTTCTTCGGCTCGCGTGGGGCGGTGGACATCGCCACGCTGATCCTGATCTACGTGATGCTCGGCCTCGGTCTGAACATCGTCGTCGGTCTGGCCGGTCTGCTCGACCTCGGTTACGTCGGTTTCTACGCCGTCGGCGCCTACAGCTACGCGCTGCTGTCGCACTACTACGGCCTGAGCTTCTGGATCTGCCTGCCGATTGCCGGCCTGATGGCGGCGACGTTCGGCTTCCTGCTGGGCTTCCCGGTGCTGCGTTTGCGCGGTGACTATCTGGCGATCGTGACCCTTGGTTTCGGTGAGATCATCCGTCTGTTCCTGCGTAACCTGACCGACATCACCGGCGGTCCGAACGGCATCAGCAACATCGAGAAACCAACGTTCTTCGGTCTGACCTTCGAACGTAAAGCCGCGGAAGGCATGCAAACCTTCCACGAGTATTTCGGCCTGCAATACAACTCGATCAACAAGGTGATCTTCCTTTACCTGGTTGCCCTGTTGCTCGCACTGGCGGCACTGTTCGTCATCAACCGCCTGCTGCGCATGCCGATCGGTCGTGCGTGGGAAGCGCTGCGTGAAGATGAAATCGCTTGCCGTGCACTGGGTCTGAATCCAACGATCATCAAGCTCTCCGCGTTCACTCTCGGCGCTGCATTCGCCGGTTTCGCCGGTAGCTTCTTCGCTGCCCGTCAGGGTCTGGTGACGCCGGAATCGTTCACCTTTATCGAGTCGGCGATCATCCTCGCCATCGTTGTGTTGGGTGGCATGGGCTCGCAGCTGGGCGTGATCCTGGCGGCCGTGGTGATGATCCTGTTGCCGGAAATGATGCGTGAGTTCAGCGAGTACCGCATGTTGATGTTCGGTGCGCTGATGGTGTTGATGATGATCTGGCGTCCACAAGGTCTGCTGCCGATGCAACGCCCACACATGGAGTTGCGAAAATGAGCCGCGAGATCCTTAAAGTCGAAAACCTGAGCATGCGCTTCGGCGGTTTGCTGGCGGTCAACGGCGTGGCCCTGACCGTCAAAGAGAAACAAGTGGTGGCACTGATCGGGCCGAACGGCGCGGGCAAGACCACCGTGTTCAACTGCCTGACCGGTTTCTACAAGCCATCTGGCGGCAGCATCCTGCTGGACGGCGAGCCGATTCAAGGCCTGCCGGGCCACAAGATCGCCCTCAAAGGCGTGGTGCGTACCTTCCAGAACGTGCGCCTGTTCAAGGACATGACGGCGGTCGAGAACCTGTTGATCGCCCAGCACCGTCACTTGAACACCAACTTCCTGTCCGGCCTGTTCAAGACCCCGGCGTTCCGCAAAAGCGAGCGCGAGGCCATGGAGTTCGCCGAGTACTGGCTGGAAAAGGTCAACCTCAAAGAGTTCGCCAACCGTACCGCCGGCACCCTGGCCTACGGTCAGCAACGACGTCTGGAAATCGCCCGCTGCATGATGACCCGTCCGCGAATCCTCATGCTCGACGAACCGGCGGCCGGTCTGAACCCGAAGGAAACCGAAGACCTCAAGGCGCTGATCAGCGTACTGCGCGAAGAGCACAACGTCACCGTGCTGCTGATCGAACACGACATGAAACTGGTCATGAGCATTTCCGACCACATCGTCGTGATCAACCAGGGCACGCCTCTGGCTGACGGCACGCCGGAACAGATCCGCGACAATCCTGAAGTGATCAAAGCCTACCTGGGGGAAGCGTAAATGCTGCAGTTCGAAAACGTTTCCACCTTCTACGGCAAGATCCAAGCCCTGCACAGCGTCAACGTCGAAGTCCGTCAGGGCGAGATCGTGACCCTGATCGGTGCCAACGGTGCCGGCAAGTCCACGCTGCTGATGACGCTCTGCGGTTCGCCGCAGGCGCACAGCGGCAGCATCCGCTACATGGGTGAGGAACTGGTCGGCCAGGACTCGTCGCAGATCATGCGCAAGAGCATCGCGGTGGTGCCGGAAGGTCGTCGGGTGTTTGCCCGTCTGACCGTTGAAGAAAACCTCTCCATGGGCGGCTTCTTCACCGACAAGGGCGACTATCAGGAGCAAATGGACAAGGTCCTCGGCCTGTTCCCGCGCCTGAAAGAACGCTTCAACCAGCGCGGCGGAACCATGTCCGGCGGCGAACAGCAAATGCTCGCCATCGGCCGTGCGCTGATGAGCAAGCCGAAACTGCTGCTGCTCGACGAGCCGTCGCTGGGCCTGGCACCGATCATCATCCAGCAGATTTTCGACATCATCGAAATGCTGCGCAAGGACGGTGTGACCGTGTTCCTGGTCGAGCAGAACGCCAACCAGGCCTTGAAAATCGCAGATCGGGCGTACGTTCTGGAGAACGGCCGCGTGGTCATGCAAGGCACCGGTGAAGCGCTGCTGACCGACCCGAAAGTGCGCGAGGCGTATCTCGGCGGTTGATGCATGTCGCCAAACAGAAAAACGGCCTTCGGGCCGTTTTTTTTTCATCTGCCAATCCTGAATTCAACACAAGTCCCCTGTGGGAGCGAGCCTGCTCGCGAAGAGGGAGTATCAGTCAGCACATTTGCTGAATGACACACCGCTTTCGCGAGCAGGCTCGCTCCCACAGGGAAGAGTTGTAGCAACCGCTTAGTACGGATTGCAGTGTTGGGCTACCGCTGTAGCCTGATCGACATAAGGCCGTGCCGGCTCAAGGTTCCACTCAGGCTTGTTCCTGACAGGTTTTCCCTCGTAGGTCGCCGCCAGATGGCAGACCATCTGCCGACGCAACGACCCACCATTGATGCTGTACTGCCGCCACTGCTGATCGTCTTTGTGCTTGTTGTACAACTCGGCAAACATCCGGTCGGTCTGGTCGTCCTTGATCGCGCGGCCGCATGCACTCGGCACCACCGAGAGCGACCAGGTATTCGGCCCCAGTTTCGGATCGGGCCGTTGTACCCAGGTGCTCGACTCGATGTACTTCTCACAGAACTGCGTTGGCGCCGGTGCGCTTTGCACGCACGAGAACGTGGCCTTGGCGGTCGGGGTTCGCGGGAAATCGATCTTGATGATGTTGCGGTCCTTGCCGGTCTTGGCCTTGTAGTCGCGCTGATTGGCCAAGGCGTCGTTCAAGCCGCGCTGATCGCTGTAGAAAAAAGCCAGAACTGGCAGCTCGTCGGTCTTCGGGTTGCCTAGACGCAGTTCGGTCTGGGTTTGAAACTCGCGACTGTTGATGACTTTGCGCGCGCCCATGAAGTTGCGAAAGGCGTCGACCCGCTCCTTGCTGCTCATCGGATTGCGCATATTGAAGCCGCACTGCAACTGGTCCTGTTGCCGATTGTTGTTGTACTGGGTGAAGTGCGCGACCCAGGCATTCGGATTGCTGATCGGCGGTTTCATGGCTTGGCAAACCGCTTCTGAAGCCGTGGTGTTTTTGTTGTCGCCGCACCCCCGGTCATTGCGATAGTCGGTCCAGGCGTCATTGGGAAAGGCGCAGTACACGTGTACCGGCGTCTCGGGGTCGCGAATCAGATCCCTTGGCGTAATGAGGTAGCCATTCTGCGTGCTCATGCCGGGGTCTTCATAGCTGATGCCATCGGCGCGCATATACGAGGCGGCAAACGTTCCCAGCTCCACAGCTTTCGGGCTGGGATTCCACACATCCCATTTTTGCCCCTTCGCCGGGTCCGCCCGATGCGTGCCGCGCACCAGTAGCCCGGAACAGTCTGACGCGGGGTCCTGCCCGCAACTGTCGACGGTCTTGTTGTACAACGTTTCAACCTTTTTCAGCGTCTCGTCGCATGACTCGGCACTGGCCCAGGTCGCCTGAACCAGCAGTGGCAACATCAAAAATGGCGTGATCCTGTTCAAACATTTTTTCATGGCTTGCATCTCCTTGATTAGCCAAACACATCTTCAACGCGGGACCGGATTGCACCCCGCTGCCCGAGTCTCGCTGTCCGACAACGCCGGGCGAAACGGCTCGAGATTCCACGGCGTCTTGGCGCGGTAATTGACCAGGACGCAGCCCAATTGCTGACGCATGCTGCCAACGGATCTTTCGTTATCGCGCCAATTGCTATCGGCCCCTTTGAGGGCGAACAACTGGTCGTACAAAACCCCGAGTTGCTCGTTGGGCAAGGCACGCCCTGCCGATGTGGGCACCACACTCAAGCTCCACTCATCCTTGCGTGTACCCGGGTCGTAACGCTTGATCCAATTGGCCGAGGCGATGTAGTCGGGCGCAGGCACAACGGGCGTCGGTTGTACGCCGCCTACCATCATCGGCTCGATCGCCTGATCAGCGGCGACATAACTGAAGCGCTGCTCGGGCGGCTTGGTGAAATCCAGGCGCAGGATCGGCACGCTGTAGCCTTGGGCGTGGAGTTTCTTCTGAAAGTTGCGCGCGCTGTTGAGGCCATTTTCCGGTTTCGGTGGCGCCTGATCACCGCGCGTGGCGAAGTTCTGTGTGCTGTTGACGTTGTAGATAAAAGCATCGATGTACTTCATGTTTTCGCTGCCATCGTTGGTCGCCGTGGCGTTCTTCAACATGAATTCGTTGACCTGGGCACTGAAGGCAAAAGGGTCTTTGTTGGTGGTGTTCGGCCGTGACTCGTGGACGCGGATCATCGCTTTCCAGTCGCTGGGTTTTTCCGCGTTCCATGAACACTGACCATATTGGATCGGGCCCTTCATCAACCCGGTGTATTTCTGCGTCCACTGCTCGGCGGTACTGACCCCGGCTTCGGCGCAGGTACCATAGGCCAGCGCGGCATTGCGATTGTTCATCGCGCCTTGAGCGGTGCGCGGCGGCTCACGGCTGTCGAAAAAGCCGCAGCCATACCACTTGCGCTCAGGCCCGGTGCCGCCGTCGAATGCGTAGATGCAGGTAAATCCCTGCTCCTTGACCGGCAGCTTCAGAGCCGCCGCATCGGTGGGCGTGCGCAGAATGAAACCGGCCGGGTGAATAAGAATTCGCGTGCTCAGATCCTTGCGGATCCACGAGTAGGAAGTCGCGCCGATCTTGATCGCGTAAGGGCTGTAATCCCAAGGATTGAAGGGCCCGTCGTTGACCATTCGCAAGGTCACACCGCTGCAATAGTAGAGGCCGCGTGCAGCACCCGTGTCGGGTTCCTGGCAGGCGTCCTTGAGGGTGTTGTAGTTGAGGTTGATGCGTTTGAGGGTGTCCTGCGGATCGGAGACTGTCTGGGCAGCCGCCGAACTGAACCACAAGGGGAATGTGCAGGCCAAAACAAAACATGAAAACCGGCGCGATAGCACAGGTGAATCCGAGCGATCCTTTTTCATGAGATACCGTCCTGGTAAATCGGCCCAGGCAAAGAGGGCCTTCGAGTTGACTATAGAACACGCATGACAGAGTGGAAAAAACCGGTGAGGTGGATTCCCCCTGTAGGAGCTGCCGAAGGCTGCGATCTTTTGACTTTGATTTTTAAAACAGAATCAAGATCAAAAGATCGCAGCCTTCGGCAGCTCCTACAGGTGATGCGCGTTTTTTCTGAAAAAGATTTGGTTGGGCTGTAACGCATCGCCATGAGCTTTCTCTAGAGGGACAAGCAAGCGCAATCGCGCTTGTAAAAACCCTGAACAAGACTGGAGAAACATCATGACTGCTACCACCCGCACCCTGTCCGCTACTGCCCTGGTTCTGGCCCTTGGTTCTGCCCTGAGCATGGCTGCTGTATCGACCGTCCATGCCGCAGACGCCGACATGGAAAAATGCTTCGGCGTGGCCATGAAAGGTCACAACGATTGCGCCGCAGGTGCAGGCACTACCTGTGCCGGCACGGCGAAAATGGACTACCAGGCCAACGCCTGGAAACTCGTTCCAAAGGGCACCTGCGCTACCACTGAGAGCAAGACTTCGCCGACCGGTTTCGGTCAGATGCAAGCCTTCAAAGCCAAGTCCTGATCGTTGGCCTGCCTGAGTGACGAACATGCTCACGATCAATGACCATGCCCAACCCCGCACTCAGGCAGCCCGCACCGGGCTCCCGTCCCGTGCCGGGCTGGGACTCAAGACCGGGCACTTTCGTGAAGTGCTCGGCTCACAACCGGACATCGGTTTCTTCGAAGTCCACGCCGAAAACTACATGGTGGCCGGCGGTCCGTTTCATCATTTTCTCGGTTTGATCCGCGAGCAGTATCCACTGTCGTTGCACGGTGTCGGCTTGTCCATCGGTGCTGAAGGGCCGCTGGATAAACAACATCTTCAACGCCTTGCCGAGCTGATTCAGCGCTATCAACCGCAAGCCTTTTCCGAACACCTGGCCTGGTCGAGCCATGGCCCGGTGTTCCTCAATGATCTACTGCCGCTGGCTTATGACACGCCGACGTTGAATCGCGTCTGCGAGCATATCGATCAAGTGCAGAACACGCTCAAACGGCCAATGCTGCTGGAGAATCCGGCAACCTATCTGGCGTTTCAACGCTCAACCCTCGATGAGGCAGATTTCATCGCCGAGGTCATCCGCCGCAGCGGCTGTGGCCTGCTGCTGGACGTCAACAATGTCTACGTTTCTTGCGTGAACCATCAGCGTGATCCACTGGCGTATCTCGATGCGCTGCCATTACACACGGTGGCTGAAATTCATCTGGCCGGGTTCGCCGAAGATAGCGACAGCCTTGGCGATCGCTTGCTGATCGACGATCACGGCGCGCCGATCGATCAAGCCGTCTGGGGTTTGTACCGGCAAGTGCTGCAACGCATCGGCCCGGTGGCGACGTTGATCGAGCGCGACAATCAAGTGCCGGCGTTTGCGGTGCTACTGGCGGAAGCTCAGCAAGCTGATGCACTTTTGCTGGATGCTGGAGCACGCACATGAGCGCGCAACGCGATTTCGCTGCCGCGCTCCTCGACACACGGTTACCCTGCCCCGAAGGTCTGTGCAGCGCCAACGGTGCCGATCCGGCAAGCCGCTTTGCGGTGTATCGCAATAACGTACAGGGTTCGCTGATCAATGCGTTGAGCGACAGTTACCCGGTGGTTGCGCAATTGGTCGGCGATGAATTCTTTCGCGCCATGGCGGCCGTTTTCGTCCAACAGCAGCCGCCGCAGAGTCCGTTGATGAATCGCTATGGCGAAGCGTTCGCCGCCTTTATCCAGACATTCGAACCCGCCTCGAGCGTGCCCTATCTGGCCGATGTCGCGCGCCTTGAGCACCTGCGCACCCTCGCCTACCACGCGGCCGACGCCCTGCCCGTGCGCGCGGAACAGATCACGGCAGCACTGGCTGATGTGCAAACGCTGAGTGAGCTGCGCCTCGACCTTCATCCCTCCCTTCACCTGCTCGACTCAGCCTATGCCGTAGTCGCGATCTGGGGCGCACATCAACACGACTTGACGCTGGAGGGGATCGACGTCAACCAAAGGCAACACGCGCTGGTGTTGCGCAATGACCTGGACGTCGAAGTGTTTGCCCTCGACCCCGGCGCCAGCACGTTTATCCGCAACCTGATCGATGGACAGCCCCTCTTGGCAGCGGCTGAAAACAGCCCTGAATTCGACCTTGCGCAAACCCTCGGCTTACTGATCGCGCGCAACGCCATTACCCACTTGAATAGCAAGGAACTGCCATGAAAACGCTCATCACCCGCGCCATCGCGCTGCTGGAAAAAATCCCCCACAGCCTGGTCGCGTTCATTGCGCGTTTCTCGATTGCCGCAGTGTTCTGGAAATCAGGACAGACCAAGATTGAAGGTTTGGCCATTGACCTGATCGACGGCACCTTTCAAGTCGGCTGGCCACGTCTGGCCGATTCGACCATTCCGTTGTTCAAGAGCGAATACCACGTGCCACTGCTGTCGCCAGAGATTGCCGCGCACATGGCGGCGTTCGCCGAACACTTTTTCCCGCTGCTGATCCTGATTGGCTTCGCTACACGGTTTTCGGCGTTGGCGTTGTTGGGTATGACATTGGTCATTCAACTGTTTGTGTACCCCGATGCCTATCCGACTCACGGCACCTGGGCGGCGGTGTTGCTGTATCTGATGGCAACAGGGCCGGGCAAGTTGTCGATTGATCATCTGATCGCCCGCCACTTCGCCAACTGAACGCCGACCTGTAGGAGCTGCCGAAGGCTGCGATCTTTTGATCTTGCTTTGAAAAAAACAAAATCAAAAGATCGCAGCCTTCGGCAGCTCCTACATGGGGTTTATGTTCATATGATCAGCGCTGAAGTCGATCCAGCGCCTCGCCGCTGCGCTTGAACCAGCCGATCAAATAATCCGCCAGCACCTGCGTGCGTTTCGGCAAGCCGCCCTGATACGGATGCACCAGATACATCGGCATACGCCGGGTCTGAAAGTCGCGCAGGAGCCAGCGTAATCGGCCGTCAGCCAATTCCGCCTGCAACAGGTAGGAAGGCAATCGCGCGATACCGGCGCCGCTGAGTGCGGCTTTCTTCAGCAAGTTGTAATGGTTGCTGGCAAACGGTCCTGACACGCGTACCCGCAACAATTCATGCTGCTGGTGATACAGCCACTCTTCGCGCCCGCTGTAGTGGCTATTGAGCAAACAGCGATGTTCGACCAGTGCTTGCGGTGTCAGCGGTTCACCGAAACGCTCGAGATACGCCGGGCTGGCGCAGGTCATTTCCTGCCAGGCCAGCAACGGTTTGGCCACCAGTCGTTGGTCATTGGCCACCTCGCTGCGGATCGCCAGATCAAAGCCGTCCCGTGACAGATCGCGATAACTGTTGTTCAGCTCCAGCTCAATCTGCACCTCAGGGTATTGATGCGAGAACTCCAGCAACAAACCCTCGAAGAAGGTTTCGCCCAGCGACACCGGCACCGTCATGCGCACCGGGCCGGCCATGTCGTCCTTCAACCGCGCCAAGGCCTGACGCGCCCTTTCCACCTGGACGACCAGCGCCTGGGCCTGCGGCAACAATGCTGCGCCGGCGGCGGTCAGGCTCAAGCGCCGGGTAGTGCGTTGCAGCAACACCACAGAAAACTGCGCTTCAAGCTGGCTGATGCGCTTGGACAGCTGGCCCTTGCTGCAGCCCAATTGCTGCGCTGCCAGGGTAAAACTGCCGGCCTCGATCAGCACCGCGAACGCCGCCAGATCATCCATCTCGCTCATGGATTGTTTCCATTTGAAAACCAAAGGTTGCCTATTAGTGCGCTTATCCGCAGAAAAAACCACTCTAGACTGAAACCTCGTTCACTCACTTGAGGTACAGCTCGATGAAGATTCTGTTGATAGGCGCTGGCGGCACTATTGGTTCGGCGGTGGACAAAGAACTCTCGCAACGCCACGAAGTCATTCGTATCGGGCGCAGCAGCGGTGATTTGCAAGTGGATATCAGCGACAGCGCGTCGATCCGCAAACTGTTCGAAAAGACCGGCAAGTTCGATGCACTGGTCTGCGCTGCCGGCAACGTCACCTTCGCACCGCTGGGCGAGATGACGGAAGACAGCTTCGCTCTCGGCCTCAAAGACAAGCTGATGGGCCAGGTCAATCTGCTGCTGATCGGCCGCGAATTCGCCAACGACGGCGCCTCGTTCACCTTCACCACCGGCGTGCTCAGCCACGATCCAATCCGCAGCGGCGCATCGGCAGCGCTGGTCAACGGTGCTCTGGACAGCTTCGTCCGCGCCGCCGCCATCGAACTGCCACGCGGTCTGCGAGTGAACTCGATCAGCCCGACCGTGCTGCTCGAAGCCATGGGCAGCTACGCCCCGTATTTCCGTGGCTACAAGCCGGTTCCTGCGGCGGATGTGGCATTGGCCTACGCGAAAAGTGTCGAAGGCCTGCAGACAGGTCAGACGTTTCACGTGGGCTAAACCCTTGTGATGAACGGTCAGGCTGCGTAACGTGGCGGCACTTGTCTGGAGAGCCGAAAATGCGTGTTGCCCGTTCGTTGGTCGTTGTTGCCCTGCTGCCGTTGTTTGCCGCTTGCCAGTTGCTCGATGGCCAGCGAGAAAGTGCCTCGCACGTCGGGCAGACACGGATGCAGGGGCAACTGACCGCCGCTGACGGCAAACTGGTGTTTCAGCCGTGCCAGGAGCAGCGCCAACTGGTGGTCAATGACGTCGGCGGCACCAGCATCCTGCAAGAGGCTGCCACCCTCGCCGATGAACAGGGCAAGCTGTTCGCCGATGTGCGCGGCAAGGTGGCCGGCGATCGACTCGACCTGACTCAGTTGTACCGCGTCGAACGCTCCGGCACTGCCTGCGATGACCCCAACTTCAAACTGCTGATCCTGCGCACCACCGGCCATGGCCCGGAATGGAACGTCAAAGTCAGCGGCAAAGGCATGGTCATCGACCGCGAAGGTCAGCCGCCACTTGCCGTGCCATATATCGAAGATCAATTGGGCGATGGCCGCTTCAATCTGAGCAGTGAAGCCAACAACCAGCGCATCGAATTGTGGGTCGCGCCGCAGCGTTGCGTCGACAGCAACACCGGCAGCGTGCAGCACATGAGCGCCGAGTTGCGCATCGACGGCCAAGTGCAGCGCGGTTGCGGGTATTTCGGCGGATCGCGCAACGACTGAGCGTTTTAGCCTCACCGGATCCGGCCTTTGCGGCTTATAATCGCGGTCTTCAAACGCCCTGGCGCAGTTGTGCGCCCCGCGAACCCGGATCCTCGCCATGTTACGAATCACTGAACTCAAGCTGCCAATCGACCATCCAGAAGAAGACCTGCGCCCTGCCATCGTGCAGCGCCTGGGCATCGCCAGCGATGACTTGCTCGATTTCACCTTGTTCAAGCGCAGCTACGACGCGCGCAAAAAGTCCTCCGAACTGTGCTTCATCTACACCATCGACCTCGAAGTGCGCGACGAGGCCAAAGTGTTGGGCAAGTTCTCCGACGACCGTAACGTCAACGTGGCGCCGGATGTCAGCTACAAATTCGTCGGTCAGGCGCCGAGAGACCTGAGCCAGCGTCCGATCGTTGTCGGTTTCGGCCCGTGCGGGATCTTCGCCGGCCTGCTGCTGGCGCAAATGGGCTTCAAGCCGATCGTCCTCGAACGCGGCACCGAAGTCCGCCAGCGCACCAAAGACACCTGGGGCCTGTGGCGTAAAAGCGTGCTCAACCCGGAATCCAACGTACAGTTCGGCGAAGGCGGCGCGGGCACGTTCTCCGACGGCAAGCTGTACAGCCAGATCAAGGATCCGAAATTCCTTGGCCGCAAAGTCCTGCACGAGTTCGTCAAGGCCGGCGCGCCGGAAGAAATCCTCTACGTCAGCAAGCCGCACATCGGTACGTTCCGTCTGACCGGCATGGTTGAAAACATGCGCGAGCAGATCCGCGAACTGGGCGGCGAAGTGCGCTTCCAGGAACGCGTCACCGACGTGCTGATCGAAGACGGCCAACTGGTCGGCGTCGAGCTGGCCAGCGGCGAAACCCTGCATTCGAAACACGTGGTTCTGGCCCTCGGCCACAGCGCGCGCGACACTTTCCGCATGCTCCACAGCCGTGGCGTGTTCATGGAAGCCAAGCCGTTTTCGGTGGGTTTCCGCATCGAACACCCGCAATCGCTGATCGACCGCGCGCGTCTGGGCAAATACGCCGGCCACCCGAAACTCGGTGCCGCCGACTACAAACTGGTGCACCACGCCAAGAACGGCCGCTCGGTCTACAGCTTCTGCATGTGCCCGGGCGGCACCGTGGTCGCGGCGACGTCCGAGCCGAACCGCGTGGTCACCAACGGCATGAGCCAGTACTCGCGTAACGAGCGCAATGCCAACTCCGGCATCGTCGTCGGCATCACCCCGGAAGTCGATTACCCGGGCGGCCCGCTCGCTGGCATCGAGTTGCAGGAACGTCTGGAATCTCATGCGTTCATTCTTGGCGGCAGCGACTACAAAGCCCCGGCGCAGTTGGTTGGCGACTTCATCAACGACATTCCTTCAACCGAGCTGGGCGAAGTCGAGCCGTCGTACAAACCGGGTGTGGCGTTGGGTGATCTGGCCCTGGCCTTGCCGGATTTTGCCATTGAGGCGATCCGTGAAGCCTTGCCGGCGTTCGAGAAGCAGATTCGCGGGTATTCGCTGCACGATGCGGTGTTGACTGGCATCGAGACGCGCACTTCGTCGCCGCTGCGTATTACCCGTAACGAGACGCTGCAGAGCATGAACGTGAAGGGCTTGTTCCCGGCCGGTGAAGGCGCGGGTTATGCGGGCGGGATTCTGTCTGCGGGTGTTGACGGGATTCGGATTGCCGAGGCTGTGGCGCGCGACATTCTCGGCCTGAATGACTAATCATCCGAAGCAACACAAATACCCTGTGGGAGCGAGCCTGCTCGCGAAAGCGGAGTGTCATTCAACAGACACGTTGCCTGACATACTGCCTTCGCGAGCAGGCTCGCTCCCACATTGGTTTTTGCATTCGGCTTTAGATATTGGCGCGCAGGACTGACTCAGGCAGTGGCTCCCCACGCTCGGCACTCGCCGCCACCGCCTCAATCAACCCGCTCAACTCATACCCCTGCGCCTGCAACCAATCCTGATCGTAATAAGTGTCGGCATACCGCTCGCCGCCATCGCACAGAATCGCCACGATCGACCCCGATTCCCCCGCCGCTTTCATCTGCTGCGCCGCCATCAAGGCGCCGATCAGATTGGTCCCGCTCGACCCGCCGACATGCCGCCCCAGACGCTGCGCCAGATAATGCATCGCCGCCAGTGACAAGGCGTCCGGAACCTTGACCATCGCATCGATCACCTTGGGCAGAAACGACGCTTCAACGCGCGGCCGGCCAATGCCTTCAATGCGCGAACCGCAATCCAGACGCAAACTCGCATCGCCGGTCTGGTAGTAATCGAAGAACACCGAACGCTCGGCATCGGCGCACAACACACGGGTGCAGTGCTGGCGATAGCGCACGTAACGGCCGAGCGTCGCGGTGGTGCCGCCAGTGCCGGGGCTGGAAATCAGCCAGCTCGGTTCCGGGTGTTTCTCGTAGCGCATCTGCTGGAAGATCGATTCGGCAATGTTGTTGTTAGCCCGCCAGTCGGTCGCGCGCTCGGCGTAGGTGAACTGGTCGATGAAGTGTCCACCATGTTCGCGGGCCAGGCGCTCGGATTCGGCGTAAATCTGCGTCGGATCTTTCACCAGATGGCTCTGGCCACCGTAGAAAGCGATCTGGGCGATCTTCTCTTTGGACGTGGTCGCCGGCATTACCGCAATAAACGGCAAGCCCAGCATCCGCGCGAAATACGCTTCTGAAATCGCCGTCGAACCACTGGACGCCTCGATCACCGGCGCGCCGGGCTTGAGCCAGCCGTTACACAGCGCATAGAGAAACAACGAACGGGCCAAGCGATGCTTGAGACTGCCAGTCGGGTGGCTGGACTCATCCTTGAAATACAACTCGATGCCCGCAAAACCCGGCAGCGGCAAAGGGATCAGGTGGGTGTCGGCGCTGCGCTGAAAATCCGCTTCGATGATGCGGATCGCTTCGCGGGCCCACTGTCGGTTGTCGCTCATGGTAATGGTCTCGTTGAATCGGCAGGAGATGAAGCTGTTAGAAAGGCTCACTCATCAGCTTAGGAAAAATCCTATAGCGCGCACAGATACAGCTGAGTCTCAATATGTCAGGCAACTGCTAGGCTCAGCGTGGCTTGAGCCAGACACCTTGTAACGCCATATAACAAAAAAGAATATAACTTTTGTTTTAACAACTAACAGTACGGGTTAGGGTGTCCCACCTTTTTTGACGATTCGATGGAGAGCGACCTTGCCTCTGCGTAGCACTTTCACGCGTTTCTTTCAGTTGGAAGCTGCCAGCGGTCTGTTATTGATCGCCGCAGCCATCCTAGCCCTGATTATCAACAACTCGCCATTGTCGTGGCTGTACACCGGCCTGCTCGACACGCCGGTGGTGGCGCAGATCGGTGCGTTGAAAATCGCAAAACCGCTGCTGCTGTGGATCAACGACGGTCTGATGGCGATGTTCTTCCTGCTCATCGGCCTGGAAGTTAAGCGCGAAGTCCTCGACGGCCAGTTGTCCAAGCCGTCACAGATCGTCCTGCCCGGTGCCGCCGCGATCGGCGGCATGCTGGTGCCAGCGCTGATTTACTGGTTCCTCAACCGCGACAATCCGGCAGCCCTCGACGGCTGGGCGATCCCGACCGCCACCGACATCGCCTTCGCCCTCGGTGTGCTGGCCCTGCTCGGCAAGCGCGTGCCGGTATCGCTGAAGCTGTTCCTGATGACCCTGGCAATTATCGATGACCTCGGCGCCATCGTGATCATTGCGATCTTCTACTCCGGCGAACTGTCGACCCTGTCGCTGGGTCTGGCGGCAGCGTGCATCGCGGCGCTGGTGGCGATGAATCGCTTGGGCGTGGTCAAACTCGGGCCGTACATGATCATCGGTTTGATCCTCTGGGTCTGCGTCCTCAAGAGCGGTGTCCACGCCACGCTGGCGGGCGTAACCCTGGCCTTCTGCATTCCATTGCGCACGAAAAACGCCGAGCCGTCGCCACTGCTGACCCTCGAACATGCGCTGCACCCGTGGGTGGCCTACGGCATTCTGCCGCTGTTCGCCTTCGCCAACGCCGGCCTGTCGCTGAGCGGTGTCACTGTCGAAAGCTTCACCCATCACGTACCGATGGGCATCGCCGTCGGCCTATTGCTGGGTAAGACCGTCGGCGTGTTCGGCCTGACCTGGCTCGCGGTGAAAACCGGCATCGCCGCCCTGCCCCAAGGCGCCAACTGGGGTCAGGTGCTGGGCGTGGCGATCTTGTGCGGGATCGGCTTCACCATGAGCCTGTTTGTCGGCTCGCTGGCCTTTGAACCAGGTGTGAGTGATTACGCTGGCATGGACCGGATGGGGATTTTGACCGGGTCGATTCTGGCGGCGTTGATTGGTTATGCGGTGACGGCGGCGGCGAGTCGCAAGAACTCCCAACCGATATAACCTCTGTGGCGAGGGAGCTTGCTCCCTCGCCACAAATTTCCTGCGTTCCTGTTACACAGCGAACAATCCCCACGTCTTTAGCGACGCGTCCTACAGCCACCATTTTCCTGCTTCGTTAACGTTGCGCAGCCCTTTGCGAAGGACTGTCGATGGATGAACGAAAGGACGATCAGTGGCTGGCAACAAGGACATTCCCCGGGTTCAAAACCCACCGCAAGGCGACGGGCATCATGTCACCTACCGCTACATGACGGCCACGGAATTGGCCGAGCGCGAGGCCAGACAAAACGCTTACGACGCCATGCTGGCGCGGCAGGAGGCTTTCGAGCGCAGCCGTGAGGTGGCGGTTAGGAAGACAGAGCCCGTTCGGGCTGGCTGCGTATTCGCCAAGTCCTGCAAATTGCCGGATGCGATTATCGATTACGCCAGTCCTTCGGGGATGGTGCCGACGGACAGCCTGAAGGATTACGGCGAGCTGATTCTGTTGGGTGCGCGTGAGGCCGATGAAAGCGGCGCAGTTCCGCTCAAGAAAATCGGCGCAACCGCTATTCCGGCCGGATTTGGCAGTCTGGCTTTGGCGGGATCGGTGTTTGAAGCACTGCCCGCTGCTGTATCTAGTGCGGCAGTTGCGCCTATAGTTGGTTTGGTTGCGCTGTTCATACCATCGAGTCTTGGCGACAGTGCGCTCTATACCGACGAGCAGTTGCGTGGACTTGAACAGGCACGAACGCGTGTTCGGTTGAGGGTCGAACAGCAGGCCGACGGCAGCCTGAAAGGTTACGGTTTCTACACCGGCAAGAATCGCGACTGGGAAATGGTTGATGTCGTGCAGTTCAAGTTGCGTGGCAGCCAGTTCATTGCTGACTTGGGCGAAGGTGTAGAACTGATCTGGACGCCTGCTGTAGATGGCTCGGACATCCTTGGTATTCCCGCGCTGGAGGCTGCACCGCAGACACCGCACATCTGGGTGTACCCGCCGACAAAAGCGGCGGATGGAATTCTGGTGAATCCGGTGTATCCGCCGGAGTACCGGGATTTTATTCTGGTTTTTCCGGTGGGGTCGGGGGTAAAACCGTTATACGTTGTACTGAACACAATACGCAAAGGCTTGGCACCTGCGGGTCACAGCTACCATCAACCACCGAGTACAGAACAAATCACCGCATTTCCAGATTTGAAAAAAGGTAAAGACAAGAATCCGGTCCAGGGCGGAGGTGGACTTCGTAAGCGCTGGACAGATGCCAAAGGAAAGAGAATTTACGAATGGGATTCAAGGCATGGAGAGTTAGAAATGTACCGAAGCGATGGAACGCACCTGGGAGCCTTCGATCCCTATACAGGTGAGCAACGCGAAGGGCCTTTAAAAGAAAGAAGTATCAAAAAAAGATATCTGTGAGGAAGAGATGGGACTGAAACTGAGAATGGAATGGTACGACACAGCAACCCTGGAATTCCAAGGCGAAGAATCGTCAACAGATTTAGGGGATGATGAATCAGTATTGAATGCCTTAGGCATTCCGGTGGAGGGCAACATCAATAATGGCAGCTTCAACATTGTAGAAAAGTGGGTTGCGACTATTCAGCCGCACTTTCAACATCAAATCACCATGAGCACTAACGACTATCAAATTTCGTTTGACTACAGTGAATAGCGAAAACAGGCTAATTGACAGTAATGCGCTACCTTTCGATCATCGGATTTTTCCCTGATGAAGTTCCGGACGACTCCTTGCAATTCGAGCGGTACATCACCGATATCGAGATGAATGAGAAAGTCGCACAACTCATAGAGTCCAAGCCGGTGAGTGAACTGGAGCCCGGCGAGTTATTATTGAGCACGAATCAAGTAGCTGCGCTGGAAGCTCTTCTCAAGGAGAGCTTCCCGAGAGGTTTGGAGTACTTCATGGGAACCTGTTTCGATTACTAACTCAGCGAGCTGAAAACAATAAAGAAAAACCCCGACCAATCACCTGATCGGGGTTTTCTTTACCCTACATTCCGCTTAGTACGAAACGCGGTTGGTCCCGCCAACGGTGGAGATGCGCACGCGTTCGCCAACGCGGAAAACTTCATTCCCCTGAACTTGCTGCACGTAGGCACGCATGCCGCCGTCGGCTTCACGGGACTTATTTATCATTCAGCTTCTGAAACGTTAGATATCTCAGCCTTTCCTGATTTGAGAAGAGCAAAAAAGAAAACACCATACAACGGAGGGCTTCGGGATCGCTGGATCAACGCGAAAGGCCGAGTAATCTATGAATGGGACTATCTACACGGCGAAATTGAAGTCTACCGTGCAAGCGATGGCAGTCATTTAGGCTATTTCGAGCATAGGACCGGCGAACAGATAGATCCGCCAAAAAAGAAACGAAGTATCAAAAAATATTCATGAGGATTACATGGGAATGAGGGCAAGGCTTGAATGGTATGACCAGCAAACCGAACTGGGTGAAGGAGAGGAACTGTCGAAGGATTTTGGTGAGGACTTCTCAATAATTGAAGCGTTAGGCCTAGTGCCTGCCAAGAACATAAACAAAGGCGGGTTTGATGTTACATCCGATTGGGTAGAGATTCTCCAACCCAACTTCCAGCATCTCATCCAATATTCGTCCTACGACTACCAAGTATCTTTCGTTTACCGAAATAACTGGTAGGTATCCGCTCTATACCCCACCCCGTCACCGGACGGGGAAACTATGAGGTAGTTTCTGCGTTTCCAGGTCTGAAAAAAGCACAGAAATTAAATCCCATACAAGAAGGCGGCGGACTTCGGGAGCGCTGGAAGAATGCAAAAGGCAGGAGAATTTACGAGTGGGACTCGATGCACGGAGAGTTGGAGGTTTACCGAGCAAGTGACGGAACTCACCTAGGCGCGTTTGACCCTTTTACAGGAGAGCGACGCGAGGACCCAAAAGATGAAAGAAGCATCAGAAAAAAATACTTGTGAGGTTGATGATGGGATTAAAACTGAGGCTGGAGTGGTACGACAAGCAAACTGATCTATGCGAAGGCGAAGAGTATTCCAAGGATTTAGGCGATGATGAAACCGTTTTGAATGCCTTGGGAATACCGGTGGAAAACAACATAAACAATGGCGGTTTCAATGTTCTCGAAGAATGGATTCCAGTCATTCAACCGTATTTTCAACATAGCATCGTCTTCAAAACTTACGATTATCAGATCTCTTTTGACTACAGCGATGTCTGGTGACGGTCTCTTATGATCTATAGGATTGAAGCATTCGATAGGAAAACAGAGTTTCTCGTTTTTGAAGAGGAATTACCTCCAGGATGTGACGAGAATCTGGCAGCCATCATGAACTGGTCTTCCAAGCAGCAGGGCTGGGAGGGTTACGAGCTCTCAAATGATCAGCTTGCCTCATTGGAGAAGCTGATCGGGAAGAATGTCTTCGATCCGAAGTACACCTTCCAACTGACGTGTAATGGACGTTGAAACACGATAAAGAAAAACCCCGACCAGTCACCTGATCGGGGTTTTCTTTACCCTGAATTCCGCTTAGTGCGAAACGCGGCTGGTCCCGCCAACGGTGGAGATGCGCACGCGCTCGCCAACGCGGAACACTTCATTCTCCTGAACCTGCTGCACATAGGCGCGCATGCTGCCGTCGTCTTCACGCACGGTGATTTCCACACCCTGGGTACGGGTCAGACCTTCTTCGGTTGCCGAACCGATCAGACCGCCCGCCACCGCACCGATAACCGCGGCAACGATGCTGCCCTTGCCGCCGCCGATGGCGCTGCCGCCGACGCCGCCGACCGCTGCACCGGCGATGCCGCCGATCGGGGTCTTGGTGCCTTCGATTTTCACCGGGCGCAGGGATTCGATGGTGCCCATGCGAATCGTCTGCACGCGACGCGCTTCGTCACGGGAGTAGGAGTCACCGGTCAGGCTCGATTGGCAGCCGGTAAGCAACATCGCCATCGTGGAAAAGGAAGCAACCAGCAGAACAGACTTACGCATAGCATCAACTCCAAAAAAACATATAGTCATTAAACTCCGTGGCTTGACGCCTGTCACGACACCGCCCGGATAAATTGGCTTTCATTCAGGCGCGGTACAGACACCTGCACACTCTCTCCCTGATGTAGCCCCTACAGTAGCGCCAAATTGCCAAATCTGCGCCACGGAGACCAAGGATTTTCATGGATTACTTCATCATCGTCGTCACCACTGCCGCCGGTTTGTACTTCCATTGGTGGTTGTACGTGCGGATCAAGCGCTGGATGGATCGCGATCTGGCGTTGTCGCTGGCGGGCAAGGATGAAGGCAAACGCGCCTTCATGCTCGAACAGTTGGCGAACGCTCAGGCGCAGAAGATCAAGCGCCGGGATCTGCCGAAGTGGCTGGAGGCCGCTGCGGCAGGCTATCCCGCTCGGTAGACTGCTCAGGGTGCCAGACGTTCAAGAATCCAGTCGGCGCCCTGCACACGGTAGTTGAGGCGATCGTGCAGACGGCTCGGACGGCCCTGCCAGAATTCGATGCGCTCAGGCAGCAAGCGATAACCGCCCCAGTGTTCCGGGCAGTCGGGCTGAGTATCGGAGAAGCGCTGCTCGGTGGCCTTGAGCAAATCTTCCAGTTCACCGCGCCCGTTGATCACCCGGCTCTGCGGTGATGCCCAGGCACCGAGGCGGCTGCCCAGTGGCCGCACCTGATAATACGCATCCGACTCCGCGGGCGTGACCTTCACCACCCGCCCTTCGATGCGCACCTGACGTTCCAGGGTCGGCCAGAAGAAGGTCATGGCGGCGAACGGGTTGGCCGCCAGGTGCTGGCCCTTGGCGCTGTCGTAATTGGTGAAGAAGGTGAAGCCCTGCTCGTCCAGGCCCTTGAGCAGCAGAATGCGGCAATGCGGTCGCCCATCCTGGTCGACCGTGGCCAAGGTCATGGCGTTGGCTTCCACCGGTGCCTGTTCGGTTTTCACCGCGTCGGCGAACCACTGGTGGAACAACGCAAACGGCTCGGCCGGGGCTTGCGCCTCGGTCAGACCATCCCGGGTGTAATCACGACGCATATCTGCCAGAGCCTGGGTCATGGCGCATTCCTTTTCGTTAGCGGATCACTTCTTGGTGGCATCGGTCGCGGCGACTTTCTTGTCGGTCGCGGCGGCTTTGGCTGGTGCAGTTTTCTTCGCTGGGGCCTTGGCTGGAGCTTTTTTCGCTGGAGCCTTGGCAGCGGCTTTCTTGGCCGGAGCCTTTTTGGTTGCAGGGACAGCCGCTTTTTTCGCCGCTGGCGCCGGGGTCACCGGTTTGGCGACTGGCTTGGCGTCCTGCGCAGCAACCATGGTCACTGGCTTCGGCGCGGGCATGTTGTACTTGCTCAGCAGCGCAACCATGGTGTTCTGCGGGGTCACCAGCAGTTCGACACGACGGTTCAGGGCACGACCTTCAACGCTGTCGTTGGCCGCACGCGGCGCTTCGGAACCCATGCCGCGCAGCATCAGGCGATCACGCTGCAGACCGCTGAGACGGAAGATCGCCGCAATGGACTGAGCACGTTCCTGGCTCAGTTTGATGTTGGCAGGCGCGGCACCACTGGAATCGCTGTGGCCAAGAACCAGCACGGCAGTTTTCGGGTCGGCTTCAAGGATTTTCGCCACTCGGGTGAACGGGCCGAGGGTGACCGGCAGCAGCATGGCTGGACGATCAGGGTTGAACGAGCCTTCGACCGGCGCCGTCACGACCAGCACGTTTTCACGGCGTTCGAGTTGCAGATTGCTGTCCTTGACCGCTTCACGCAGACGCGGCTCATAGTCGTCGAGCCAGGCCTGGGTGACTTTCGGATCCGGCATCGGCACGGCTTTGGTGGTTGGCTGATCCTTGCCGCCAAACGGCCACCACCATTTGCCACCCGCGTCGGCTTCAGCTTTGGCCACGGTTGCCGGTTTTTTCGCTTCCGGGGCGACTTCAGCCTTCATGTCCGCTTTGACCGCTTCATCATCGGAACCGAACGGCCAGTACCACGGGCTGCTGCTTTCAGTCTTGGCCACGGGTGCAGTGGCCGCAGGTTTCAGCGGGGCTGGGGCCGGAGCCGGTTCCTTGGCTGCGACTTTGTCGGAAGAGCCGAACGGCCACCAACTACCACCGTCCGCATCGTTTTTCGGGGTCTGTGCACAACCGGTGATCGCTACACACAGGGCCAGGGCGAGAGTCTTTTTAGATGACATTGAAAATCCACAAAATGAAGTAATGAAAAATCAGAGCACTTTCGCCCGGATAAACAGCCGTTTTGAATCGAAAATCACGCCGAGGTTCCGGCCCTGGAACTTCTATTGACGCTTTACAGACAAGTGGCAAGCACCCGCGCGAGCTTCTGCGCGCGCGGATCCATCAAGACATACGGCCCAAGGGTATTTGTCACGAAACCGAAGGCGACATCATGCTCAGGGTCAGCAAAACCGATCGAGCCGCCTGCGCCGGGATGGCCAAACGCCTTGGAACCGAGGCCATAGGTGGCGTTGGGCACGTCCGGTTGATCGAGCATGCAGCCCAGACCGAAACGGGTCCGGGTCAACAGTGTCTTGTCTTCGCCGAGGCTGTGTTCGCGGGTCAGCTCTTCGAGCATGTCGCTTTCGAGCAGGCTGCCGTCGAGCAGACCCGCGTAGAAACCGGCCAGACTGCGCGCATTGCCGTGGCCGTTGGCCGCCGGTTGCTGCATTCGTCGCCATTCCGGTTTGTTGGTGCTGGTGAGCACTGAAGGTGGGTTGGTAAAAGCGCGGGTGGTCATCGCGGTGGGCTCGCGCATGGTCACTTGCAGCAGACGTTGGGCGGCGGCATCGCCAGCGTTGCCCTTGCCGCGGGCAATGTGCGCCACGCGGTGGAACTCTTCGTCAGCCAGACCGACGTGAAAATCCAGACCCAAAGGTTTAGCGACACGAGCAACGATGGATTCGCCCGGCCCGCGACCGTCAGCGCGGCGCAGTAACTCGCCGATCAGCCAGCCATAAGTGATCGCGGCATAACCATGGCCAGTGCCCGGCGTCCACCACGGAGCTTCGTCGGCGAGGGCGTCGACCATGGTTTGCCAGTCATACAACGCTTCCGGCGCCAGCAATTCACGCAGCGCCGGCAAACCGGCCTGGTGGCAGAGCAATTGGCGCAGGGTCACGGATTCTTTGCCGGCGGCGGCGAATTCCGGCCAGTAGCGGGCGACCGGAACATCCAGTTGCAGCTTGCCTTCACCCACCAGTTGCAGCGCGGTGACAGCGGTAAAGGTTTTGGTGCAGGAGAACAGGTTGGCGATGGTGTCGCTGTGCCAGGCTTCGGCGCCGTCCTTGTCGGCGGTACCGGACCAGAGGTCGAGGACGGTTTCTCCACCGACCTTGATGCACAGGGCTGCGCCGCGTTCCTGGGGATCGTCGAACAGTGCGGCGAAAGCTTCGCGCACCGCTTCGAATTGAAGCTCGTAATGTCCCTGAATCTGCACCCGCAACTCCCCCGCGAAAACGCTCTACAAAGTGGCCCGCATTGTTCCAGCCCTTGAGGGATTTGGGAACAGCTGCGGGCCAGACGGTTAAAAGCCAAGTCAAAAGATCGCAGCCTGCGGCAGCTCCTACAGAGAAACGCGTTCCCATGTAGGAGCTGCCGCAGGCTGCGATCTTTTTAGAGCATCACAGGTTAGTGACCATTGCCGGAATGACCACCGGCATGCCCTGCCCCCGGCCCTTTACCGGCCTCGCCTTTGCGCCCGCCCTCAGCCTCATGTCCCGCTGCGGCGGCCGCTTTCTGAGCCTCTTTGCCAAGCTGATCAATCGCCTGCAAGTTGCTCTTGCGCACTGTTTCGACAAAACCCTGATACGGCAGATCCGTCACGCCCACCAGACCAAAGTGACCATTCTCGCCATCGAGCAAACGTCCGGTCACCGGTTGATCCAGATACTGGAACCAATGCACGCCGACAATCGACGGTTCGCTCAAGGCCTGCTTGAGGAAGTTGGCGTACGCCGGTCCGCGATCTTCTTCTCTGGCCACTTGCGTGACGCCGCCCCAGAACGGGCCACGATCGGTAGAGCCAAAGTTGAATTCGGTGATCATTACCGGTTTGTCCAAAGCGCCCAGCGCGGCAAAGTCATAGCCTTCCTGTGGTTTGAGCGTGTACATGTTGAAGCTCAGCACATCGCAGTACTGCGCGCAGGAGGCCACGGCTTCCGGCGTGCTGATGGCAAACCGGCCGCCGAGCAGCAACTGGTTCGGCGCGTGCCATTTCAGCGAGTCGGAAATGGTTTTGAAGTAGGTGTCAGCGAAGACTTTCTGGAAATATTTGAAGTCCGCTTCGATTTCCGGATGTTCCGGGCTCGGCAGCGGAGGCACAAAACCCGGGTCTTCCATCAATTCCCACGCCGGCAGATCGATGCCCCATGCCTTCGACAGCCCTGCCTGATTGCGGTACTTGTCGCGCAATTGCTTGAGGAACGCACGCTTGGCCGGCACGTCGGTGGTCATTTTCAGCGTGCCGTAGGCCAGCGCGTAGCGGGATTTCGGATCATCGCCAGGACCGGCCCACGCCAGTTCATTGTCGGCGTAGTAGCCGATCAACCACGGATCATCGCGATGATCGCGGGCAGCGATGGCGACGGCGCGCTCGGTGGCCATGGCGAAACGCGGATCGAACGGATCTGGCATGCCGCCCCACCAGTCGCTGCCGGTGCTGATGCTGGTGTAGTCGCCGACGATCGACAGCGGCAAGGTGTACGGCACGCGCTCGGCTTCAGTCAGCGAATCGGCACTCCAGTTGCCGACCGTGTTGAAGCCCCAGGCTTGCAGGCGATCAAGCGTGTGGCTGGCCCACTGCTGCTCATCGATAGTGGCCTTGCACGGTTCGGCAGCTTTTTCTGTCGTTGCTTGTACGGTTTCAGTCTTGGCTGCCTCAGCGACGCCGGATTTCGGCTCGGCAGGTACAGGGGCAGGCTCGGTGGCTTGGACGGCGGCCGTTTCAGCGGCTGCAGACTTGGCCGCTTCCGCTACCCCGGACTTGCTTTCACTGTCGGCTTTGCACGGTTCACCGTACACGCGCTGCAGGTTGGCGCCGTAGAAGTCGTACCAGCGCCCGTTGCCATAACCCCGGCCCTGATCAACACCATTGCCGCCACGGTTGTCACCCTCGCCAAAATGCTTGGCCAGTGGTTCTTCCGGCTTGGGCAGCGACTCGAACATGTACTCACGACCGGCTACGTAGGTCTGGTTGACCTGGGGGCTGACGGTGTTCACGCCCAGCGAGTAAAACGGATGCCCTTCAGGCGTGACCAGATACCAGCGGCCATCACGTTTTTCGGTGCGGAAGAAACCGCTGGCCTTGAACGCCGGGCCTTTGTTCCAGCCACCGAATTTGTCCAGCGAGGACTTCTCACGCTCGGCCAACCAGGTTTTCAGCTGTTGCTGTTCCTTGGCGGCGGCGGATTTCAGTTGTTCGTCATTGCTGATCTTTTCCGGCCATTTGCTGCGGGTCGATTGCCCGTAAGCGTCGACCAGATTGCCGTACACCGCTTGAGTGACAGAATCGCCGTCCTGCACGCCAAAGCGTTCGAGCAGCAAACTCTGGGCAACTTTCGGCTGATCCATGGACAGGCTCACCGAGACCACTTGGCTGCGATCGATTTCGCCGCTGCTGCTGGCCAATAGGATCCGCTGACCATCGACTGTCATCGGCATTGGTGGCCCGGCTTTCATGCCCAGGCTCAAAGGTGTGGACGCCACCAGCGGCACCAGCAACGTCTGCGCAGGGCCGGCCGGCAGGTCGACGCGGCTGAGCAGTGTGCGACCGTCGTTGCTCTGGATTTGCACGTAGACCGTCACAGCCCAGTTCATTGCGCTCTGCAAGCGCAGGGTCATCATGCCCGACTGCGACCAGTCCCACGCGCCGGTTTGTGGCGTCAGACGCAAGGTCGGGCGAGCCACCGGATTGAACGTCACCCGGCGCAGCACTTCGCCTTCAGGCGTTTGCTCGGCGTTGGCTTGCGGCAGATCCGCGTTTTCGGTGGCGATCTTCACCACGTCGGCCGGACGGACAAAATTGAACAGGGTCTGCTGACCCGCAGGCGCCGCGAACAGCGGCGTGGCGAAGATCAAGGCAAATACGGCGGGCAACGAACGGCGGATCATAAGAACGGAGTTCTCCCTAACGACCAACAATGGCCAATGGAAAAGCGATGGCAGAGAGATAGACAACACGGTGGGCAAAACTGCCCACCGTTGTCTCAGGATATTTCACGACGGAAAGGAGGCAACGCATTGAGGATCGCCTTGCCGTAGCGCTGGGTGACCAGCCGCCGATCCAGCAAGGTGATGGTGCCGCGGTCTTCTTCGGTACGCAGCAGACGCCCGCAAGCCTGAACCAGCTTGAGCGAAGCATCGGGGACAGAGATTTCCATGAACGGATTGCCGCCACGGGCTTCGATCCACTCCGACAACGCCGCTTCGACCGGATCGTCCGGCACCGAGAACGGGATCTTGGCAATCACCACGTGCTCGCAGTAGGCACCCGGCAAGTCCACCCCTTCGGCAAAACTGGCGAGACCGAACAGCACACTGGAATCACCGCCATCGACTCGCGCCTTGTGCTTGTTCAGGGTTTCCTGTTTCGACAGGTTGCCTTGAATGAACACCTGCTTGCGCCAGTCGCGGTCGAGGCCGTCGAACACGTCCTGCATCTGTTTGCGCGAAGAAAACAGCACCAGCGTGCCGCGCGAGCCTTCAACCAGATCGGGCAACTCACGGATGATCGCTGCCGTATGAGCAGCGGCATCGCGTGGATCCGCCTTCAGATCCGGCACGCGCAGCACACCGGCATCCGCGTGGTGAAACGGGCTCGGCACTACAGCAGTGACGGCTTTTTTCGGCAAACCGGCGCGCATGCGGAAACGGTCGAAAGTGCCCAGCGCGGTCAGAGTCGCCGAGGTCACCAGACAGCCGTAAGCCACGTTCCACAGGCTGCGGCGCAGGGTTTCGGCGGCGAGGATCGGGCTGGCGTTGACCTCGATGTCGAACAGCGAGCCGCTCTCGGCCAGGGTCAGCCAACGGGCCATCGGCGGACTGTCTTCCGGGTCTTCTGCGGTAAACGCCGTCCACAGTTCCCAGTTGCCCGAAGCGCGGGACAACAGGCTGCCGAACAGCGGATACCACTCTTCGGCCTGATTGCTGGCGATACCGATGTTGACCTCACCGTCCATGCCTTCCTTGAGCAGGTCGGTCAGGCGCGTGAACAGATCGTTAAGGCGCGAAAAGCCCTTCTTCAGCTCGATGCCCATTTCGCGCATGTGCTCGGGAATCACCCCGGCGACGAAACGATGGCGCGGGCGCTCACGGCCCTCGACGTCTTCGCCGGGTTTGAAATCGGCGACCTGTTCGCAGGCACTGAACATGAACTGTTGCTGGGCCTTGATCTCCCGCGCCAGCTCCGGCACTTGTTCGATCAGCTTGCCGAGATCGCCCGGCAGCGGATGCTGGGCCAGTAATTTGGTCAGGTTCTTCGCGGTGGTTTCCAGCCAGTCGGCGGTGGAGCGCAGGCGCGTGTAGTGAGCGAAGTGGCCGATCGCCTTATCTGGCAGGTGGTGACCTTCGTCGAACACGTAAATGGTGTCGCGCGGATCGGGAAGCACCGCACCGCCGCCCAATGCCAGGTCAGCCAGGACCATGTCGTGGTTGGTGACGATGACGTCGACCTTGCCCATGCCTTCGCGGGCCTTGTAGAAGGCGCACTGGCCGAAGTTCGGGCAATGACGATTGGTGCACTGGCTGTGATCGGTGGTCAGGCGCGCCCAGTCGGCGTCTTCGAGCGCATTGGGCCAACTGTCGCGGTCGCCGTCCCACTTATTGCCGGCGAGCTTCTCGATCATGCTGGTGAACAGCTTCTGACTGGCCTCATCGACCTCGATCTTGAAGCCTTCTTCTTCGAAAAGCTGAGCAGTGGCGGTTTGCGCGTGGCCTTCCTGTAACAGCATGTCGAGCTTGGACAGGCACATGTAGCGGCCACGGCCCTTGGCCAGGGCGAAGCTGAAATTCAGCCCGCTGTTGCGCATCAGGTCGGGCAAATCCTTGTAGACGATCTGTTCTTGCAGGGCCACGGTCGCGGTGGCGATGACCAGACGTTTGCCGGCGGCTTTGGCCGTGGGGATCGCCGCCATGCTGTAGGCCACTGTCTTGCCAGTACCGGTGCCAGCTTCCACCGCGACAATCGCGGGGTCGCCACTGCGCCGGCCTTCGTCGTCGGTGTCGATATCCCCGAGGACTTTGGCGATTTCAGCGATCATCAGGCGCTGGCCGTAACGCGGCTTGAGGCTCTTGGCCTCTAGAAAACGCGAGTAGGCGCCCTGGATCGTGGTTTTGAGTTCAGTGCTGATCATTGAGTGTCGGGCGCAAAAAACGCTGGATAAATTTTCAGTGGTTTGGATCGGCGGCTATCATACCCCGCGAATCGATCCTGCGCAGAACGGAGTAACCCAATGACACTTTTTAGCCTCGTTTATCCCCTGCATGTGCTGTCCGCCCTGGTCTGGGTCGGCGGCATGTTTTTCGCCTGGATGGTCCTGCGCCCCGCGGCTGTGAAGGCCCTCGACGGCCCTGCCCGACTGACCTTGTGGGTGGAAGTGTTTCAGGGTTTTTTCCGTTGGGTCTGGGTCGCGGTGATCCTGTTGCCGATCAGCGGCGTGGGCATGTTGCATTTGCAGCAGGTCGGCTTTGAGACCGCGCCGAAGTATGTGCAGGTGATGATGGGCTTGTATGTGGTGATGACCGCGCTGTTTATCCGCATTCAGGGCTTGATGCTGCCGGAGCTGCGTAAAGCGGTGGAAGCGAAGGACTGGCCGGCGGGTGCGGCGGTGCTGGGGCGGATTCGCCGGGTGGTGGGGATTAACTTGATAGTCGGCGTGGTGCTGGTGGCAATTGCCGCGGCAAGACCGATGTTCTGAAATCAAAAGCCCCTCACCCTAGCCCTCTCCCGGGGGAGAGGGGACTGAATGGGGGATATTTGAGGGATACGCCGACTTGAGAGACCGGCTTTGAATCCATAATCGACCCGATCTTTCAGGTCGATGTATAACGCCAGACATCTCGGTCGGCTCCCTCTCCCTCCGGGAGAGGGCTGGGGTGAGGGTAAAACGTTCAGAGGCGCTGCACAGTCACAGCCCCCGCCGCCCCCACCGGCCCAGGCTGTCCATCAGCCCCGGCCTTACCGTTCTTGCCGCCATCGGCGCGATACACCAGGCAGCCCTTGGACTTGCCGCCCTTCCCTGCTTTGCCGCCAACACCCGCCGGGCCACCGTTGCCACCCGCCACGTTGACCTTGATCAGCTCAGCCGGAAACTCGCGAGGCACTTCAAGACGCACCAGCGCACCCGGTGCGCCCGGTTGGCCGTCGCTGCCGTTACTGCCATCAAAACCGTGCCCAGCCGCGCCATAGGTGCAGCCCGGATCTTCACCATTACCACCATCGAGGCCGACAAAACCCGGCGCGCCGGTGCCGCCTCGGGCATCGACCAACAGTTGCGGCGCATTCAACGCCTTGAATTGCAGATTCAGATTGCGCCCGGCACGGGCGGCTTTTTCATAAGTGCCCGGCGCACCGCGCGCGGTGATCTGGCTGCCTTCGCTCAGTTCGGCGCGGGCCACTTTCAATTCCAGCGCCTGTTCAGCCGGAACGATCGCAATGCGCGCTTCATGGCCAAGACGCAATTCGCCCACGGTCAATTCGGTCACGTTGGCCGGAATCAGCAAGGTGCCGTAATCCGCGACATCCAGACGCTCGAGCTGCAACGTGCTGGTGGTATTGGGCAAACGCATCAGCGAATTGGTTTCGACACTGACCACCTGGGCACAGGCCAACGGACTGATAAATGCAGCGAGCAAGCAAAGTTTACGCATGGGAAGAAGCCTCCGGAGCGGCCGGGGCCGGGATGGTTTGCAGGTGGAAAACGCCAAACAACAGGATGCGGCCACGGTCACGCCAAGGGTGCGGACGACCTTTGAGGCTGCGATTGCACAGCAGCACTTCGAGCACATGGATCAGCAACAACAGACCGCCAGCCAGATTGACCAGCAGATGCAGCGGATGTACGAACGGCACCAACTGATTGGCCAGCACCACGCAGCAGAACAGCAGGGTCAACAACCGCCCCAGCCCCCAGAACACTTTCATACGCCCCCCGTGTTGCGAATTATTCTTTGGGCGCACAGTAACGGCTTCTGCGGGGGATAAGCCAGAGGGGTAAATGAAAAAACTTCCATCGTCTGCCAAATGGCTGCCGGGACGACGGTGATTATCGCCCGGCAGCTCTAGCCTGCGCCCTACAGACGCGTCCTATCGGTTGATGTGCAACTCCACACGACGGTTCTGCGCGCGCCCCTCATCGGTGGCGTTATCGGCAACCGGCTCACTTTCACCGCGCCCTTCACTGGTGAGTTTGTTCGGCGCCAGCCCTTGACTCAACAGATAAGCGGCGACACTGCTCGCACGCCGTTCCGACAATGCCTGGTTGTAGGCATCCGACCCTTTGCTGTCGGTGTGACCGATGACTTTGATGCTCACCACGTCAGCATTGCGCAGTTTGTCCATCAGCGTATCGAGCTGGGCTTTCGCCGCCGGCGTGAGATCGGACTTGTCGAAGTCGAACAGCACGTTGCCGGCATCGCTGAGGGTGATGACCTCGGTTTGCGGTACAGGCTCCGGCACTTTTTCCGTGACCGGATACTGCGGCAGCGGGCAACCACGGTGATCGACCGGGGTGTTTTCCGGGGTGTCCGGGCAACGGTCGCGGCGGTCGAACACGCCGTCGCCGTCTTCATCGCCGTCCTGGGCATAACAGATCAGTCCGCCGGTAAGAATCCCCAGCGCTGCGCCGCCGCCGGCCCAGCCGCCACTTTCAATGGCGCCGAGACCGCCACCGACCAGCCCGCCGATAAGGCTGCAGATCGGCCACGTACGTTGATTGAGGGGTGCAGTGCCATCGCTGTGCGTGGCGCAACCGGTGAGCAAGCTGCCTAGCAGCAGCACCGGCAAGACGGACCTTGAGAAAACAGTCATTGTGAAAGCTCCTGTGTCACCGGCCCATACCGGTTACACAGGAGTAAAGACCCGCATCCGCGACTGCACAAGCCGCGGATGCGAGAGGGGCTTAACGCTGGATTTTGATTTCGGTACGACGGTTTTGCGCGCGACCGTCAGCGGTTTTGTTATCGGCAACAGGCTGGCTTTCACCCAGACCGGACACCGAAACGAAGCTGGCGCGCGGCACACCTTGCTGGATCAGGTAATCCACCACCGAGTGCGCGCGACGATCCGACAGTTTTTTGTTGTAGGCATCGCTACCCACACTGTCGGTATGACCGCTCACGGTCAGTTGCGCGGTCGAGGACTCCTGCTTCAGGCGTGTGGCGACCTTGTCGAGCACTTGCTTGTCAGGGCCGGTCAGTGTGGCTTTGTCGAACTGGAAGTGAACATCGCGAATGACGATGGTTTCTTCCTTGACCACGACAGCCTCTTCCACCACTGGTGCAGGAGCGGGTGGAGGGCAACCGTCAGCGTCGACCTGTACGCCTTTAGGCGTGCCCGGGCACTTGTCACGACTGTCCGGCACACCATCGCCATCTTCGTCGCCATCACCGTGGACCCAGCAATACGCCGCTGCCGTACCACCGACGATCAGCGCGCCGTAGCCCGCCCACGCCGAACTCTCGGTGGCGCCGAGACCGGCACCAACGACACCGCCGACCGCCGCACAGGTCGGCCAGTCGGTTTTCTGCAAACCTGCGCAACCAGTCAACACACTGGTTAGCAGAACCAAGGGTAATGCTGTCCGAACTATGCTCATCTAGTTTTCTCCTGAGGGATCGGCTTAAAACCGATTCAGGGAGTAAAGACCGGAGTTTTAATCTCCGCCAGCAATAGGCCACTGCTGTTTGCGACCGTGTTCACAGGACTTTGGCGCTTTTGCCGCAAACGGGCGAAACAGGTCTCTTTGCCGCCACCTTCAGGCAGGCTAGTCTTGGCGGTCTGATTGAGGAGCTTTGATGAACGTCGCCATTTCTTCCCGCACGCCGCAACAGGCGTTGGCCGCTTTACTGGATCGTTATGCCCCAGCACGCTTACTGCTGATCGGCGCCAGCGAGTTTCCGGCATTGAGTGCCTTTAAAGAGGCGCATCCGGACACCGCCGTCGCGCATGCAGCACCGGGCGCACTGCCTGCTGAACTCGCTGCACAGCGTTTCGATCTGGCGCTGGTGGTCGATTGTCTGGAACATTTGCCCAAGCGCGACGGCCTGAACCTGTTGGGCGGAATTCGCAATCTCAACGCCAGCCGCATCGCTGTGCTGTCAGACCTGGCGGCCAGCGGCTGGCAGGAAACCGATTTCTATTCGTTGGCACTGCAAGCCAGTGAACGTTTTCAACGCGACGATCAAGTGCTGACCCTGTTCACCTATGATCTGCTTGACTACAAACAAGTCCCCGACTGGCTCAACTCACGTTTCTGGGCCAATCCGGAAAACTTCGGGAAATACTGGTGGTAATGCAATGAGTACAGCCATTTGCCCTTGCGGCAGCGGCAATCTGCTGGAAGCCTGCTGCGGCCATTATCACGACGGCCACCCGGCGCCTTGCGCTGAAGCGTTGATGCGTTCGCGCTACAGCGCCTATGTGCTGGGGTTGATCGATTATCTGGTGACGACGACCCTGCCTGCTCAGCAAACGGGACTGAATCGTCAGTCGATCAGCGACTGGAGTGCGCAGAGCACCTGGCTTGGCCTTGAGGTGGAGAGTTCGGAAGTCTTCGGCGGTCAGCCGGAACACGCCTTCGTCACCTTCACCGCGCGCTGGCACGATGATCAGGGTGAACACAGCCATCGCGAGCGCTCCTCATTTGTGCAGAACACTGGCCGCTGGTACTTCATTGATCCGACGGTGCAATTGAAGCTGGGGCGCAACGACAGTTGCCCGTGCGCCAGCGGGCAGAAGTTCAAGAAGTGCTGTGCGGGGTATTTCGGCGCTTAGATTCGTCGGCGACTAGACTGGGACCAAAGGGAGTTTTACTCGATGCTCAGTCAATGGCGCACATTCCAGGTTTTCACCCTGATGCTGATCCTGAACCTCGGCGGTTGTGCGTCGTGGTTCAGCGATGACAGCGTCGACCCCACCGTGCACCTGGTGAAAGTCGAAGTGGTGCGCGCCAAACTGCTCGAACAGAAGTTCATCCTGCACTTTCGCATCGACAATCCCAACGACAGCGACCTGACCGTACGCGGCCTCGAATACCGTATTCATCTGGCGGACATGTTGCTGGCTGAAGGCGAGCATGAACACTGGTTCACCGTCGGGCCGAAACGCAGTGCGTACTTCAAAGTGCCGATCCGCACCAACCTGTGGCCGAAGGTAAAAGACGTGGTGAAAATGCTGAAAAATCCGAATCAGCAGATTCCCTATCGTTTGCAGGGCGAGATGGAAACCGGTTTATTCATCGCCCACTACGTGCACCTTGAGCGCAATGGCGTGATAATCCCCGCCGATTTAATTCCGGAGCAACACCGATGACTCAGCAACCTCATGTCCATGGCCCTGACTGCAACCACGATCATGACCATCATCACGACCACGACCACGGCCATGTGCACGGCCCGAACTGCGGCCACGCCCACCAGGAACCGGTGCGCAACGCCCTGAAAGACGTCGGCCGCAACGACCCTTGCCCATGCGGCAACGGCAAGAAATTCAAGAAGTGCCACGGCGCTTGATACCCGGGGCGGACAGTCGTTTCGCCTGACAGACCACTTTCGCGAGCAGGCTCGCTCCCACAGTCAATCGAGTTCCTCCAGTTGGAATGCATTTCCTGTAGGAGTGAGCCTGCTCGCCATGAGGCCGCCACATTCAACATCGTTGTCGCCTGACAGACCGCTTTCGCGAGCAGGCTCACTCCTACAGGTGAGCGGGTTTCTTCAGTTGCAATGCAATCCCCTGTGGGAGCGAGCTTGCTCGCGAAGGGGCCGGCACATACGGCGAAGTTATTCAGCCCGCCGCAAGAATCTGCTTCGCACTGAACACCGTCGCATACTCCCCATCCAGATTCCCCAGCGACATCCCGTGCACCTCTTCAGCCGTACGCAACGTGCCGAAATAATCGGCCTTGTCGAAGGTGAAGCACGCATCCTCAACCACCCATGCATCAAACCCAAGATTGCCCGCCGTACGTGCCGTTGACTCCACTGAGTTGTTCGTCGCCACACCGACAATGATCAATTGCGAGATGCCCGCCTCGCGCAACCGCGCCTCTAATCCAGTGGCACAAAACGCATCCGGCACCTGTTTCTGAATCAGCCATTCACCGTCCTGCGGCAAAAACCTCTCTTGAAACTCCACCCCTTCCTGCTCTGGCCAAAACACCGAATTTGGTTCACGCGACAGATGTTGCACATGAATCACCGGCCTTGCGCTACGCCGCCACAGCCCCAGCAGATCAAGGATTCGCTCTTCCGCCTGAGGATTATTCCTTCGTCCCAAACGCGGCTGCAGGATGCCTTTTTGCTGGTCGATGATGATCAGTGCAGCGTTGGCCTGAAGCTCCATGGCGATTTTTCTCATGCGGGGTCATTGAATTCTGCGCAGTTCAGCATCACCTCTTCCTAACAGGCAAGCTATCGAACGCACACGGGACGACCTGACGCCGGCGTTTGCTGTCCGCACGCAAGTCCATTTCTGCATTTCTGCTTTGGAGTTCTCCATGATCGACCTGTATTACTGGACCACCCCCAACGGCCACAAGATCTCCCTGTTCCTCGAAGAAGCCGGCCTGCCGTACAACGTGCACCCGATCAACATCAGTCAGGGTGAGCAGTTTCAGCCACACTTTCTGAAGATCGCCCCGAACAACCGCATCCCGGCCATCGTCGATCATGAACCGGCCGATGGCGGCGAACCGTTGTCGCTGTTCGAGTCCGGGGCGATTCTTTTGTATCTGGCGGAGAAGACCGGGAAGTTTCTGCCCCAAGACCTGCGCGGTCGGCAAACGGCGCTGCAATGGCTGTTCTGGCAAATGGGCGGACTGGGGCCGATGGCCGGGCAGAATCACCACTTCAGCCAGTTCGCCCCGGAGAGAATCCCCTACGCGATCAAGCGCTACATCGACGAGACCGCACGTTTGTATGGCGTGTTGAACAAGCAATTGGCTGATAACGAATTCGTCGCCGGCAGCGAGTACAGCATTGCCGACATGGCGATCTATCCGTGGATCGTCTCGCACAAATGGCAAAGCCAGAACCTTGAAGACTTCCCGCATGTGCAGCGCTGGTTCAACCACATCAAGGATCGCCCGGCCACCGTTAAGGCCTACGCGCTGGTGCAGAAAATCAATCCACCGAAGGTTTGATTGAACGGCAAAAGATCGCAGCCTTCGGCAACTCCTACAAGGGAATGCATGCTTATGTAGGAGCTGTCGCAGGCTGCGATCTTTTCCATTCGACAGAAATACGCAAATAACCCCCGCCCCCGCTTGCGCGGCCACCTCCTGCTCACTAACGTAGCGCCTTTACTGACGCTACCCCCCGCAGGAGCTTTGCCATGGCCTCGCCAGCCCTCACACATTTTCTTCCCCGGTTCGGCGTTGCCGCAGCAGTGGCCGGTGTTTTGGGCCTGTCCGGTTGCCAGACCTGGAACGCTCAGGACACCCTCCCGCCGACCTCCGGCGTGCAGCCGCTCAAGGGCCTGGCGCAGAACGTATCGGTACGCCGCAATGCCATGGGCATGCCGCTGATCGAAAGCAACACGTTCCATGACGCACTGTTCAGCCTCGGCTACGTCCATGCCAGCGACCGCATCAACCAGATGGTTACCCTGCGTTTGCTCGCTCAGGGCCGTCTGGCGGAAATGTCCGGCGCATCGATGCTCGATGCCGACCGCTACATGCGCGCGGTCAATCTGAAGAAAAGCGCCGGCGAGCTGTACAAGGCTTCGTCACCACGCCTCAAGCGTTTCTTCGAAGTCTATGCGCGGGGTGTCAACGCCTACCTGTTCCGCTACGCCGACAAGTTGCCGGGCGACCTCGCCTCCAGCGGCTACAAGCCTGAATACTGGAAACCGGAAGATTCGGCGCTGATTTTCGCCCTGCTGAATTTCAGCCAGTCGGCCAACCTGCCGGAAGAAATTGAATCCTTGGTGCTCGCGCAAACCGTGACCAGCGACAAGCTCGCCTGGCTGACGCCGTCCGCACCCGACGAAAACCTGCCACTGGCCGAGGCTGACAAGCTGCAAGGCCTCAAGCTCAACGGGCAGATCCCGGGACTGACCGAGCTGAGCAGCGCCAGCCAGCAACTGTCGGCGCTGAACCTGCTCGGCACCACGTCTTCGAACAACTGGGCGATCGCTCCGCAACGCAGCCGCAGCGGCAAGAGCCTGCTGGCCAGCGACGCCCATGGGCCGCTCGCCGCGCCATCGTTGTGGAGCTTCGTGCAGATCCGCGCACCGAAATATCAAGCCGCCGGCGTTACCGTGGCCGGTTTGCCGCTGGTCCTCGGTGGCTTCAACGGCAAAGTGGCGTGGAGCATGACCAGCGTGCTCGGCGACAACCAGGATCTGTTCCTGGAAAAAATCCGCCGCCAGGGCAGCAGCCTGACCTACGAGGTCAACGGCAAATGGCAACCGCTGGGCGTGCGTAACGAAACCTACTTCGTCAAAGGCCAGCGGCCGATTCGCGAAGCGGTGTACGAAACCCGTCACGGCGCGCTGCTCAACAGTGCTCAGGCAGCGGCGCAGGGCAATGGTTTCGGTCTGGCCTTGCAGACGCCGAGCTTCACCGACGACAAGTCGCTGGATGCGTTTTTTGATCTGACCCGTGCGCAAACCGTCGAGCGCGCCTCGGATGCCAGCCGCGAGATCCGCGCCATCGCCTTGAATCTGGTGTTCGCCGATGCGAGCAATATTGGTTGGCAGGTCACCGGGCGTTTCCCCAACCGCCGTGAAGGCGAAGGCCTGCTGCCGTCGCCGGGCTGGGAAGGTCGTTACGACTGGGACGGTTACGCCGACCCGATGCTGCACCCGTACGATCAGGACCCGGCGCAAGGCTGGCTCGGCACCGCCAACCAGCGGGTGATTCCTCACGGCTACGGCATGCAACTGTCCAACTCCTGGGCAGCGCCGGAGCGCGGCGAACGTCTGGCCGAACTGGCCGGCAGCGGCAAGCACGACAGCCGCAGCGTGATCGCCATGCAGTACGACCAGACCACCACCTTCGCCGCCAAGCTGAAGAAAGTCTTCGAAGCGCCGGGCATGAAGCAACCGCTGAAACAGGCGATCGATACCCTGCCGGAAGCGGATCGCAGCAAGGCACGCGAGGCGTTCACGCGATTGATGGCATTCGACGGCAAGCTCAGCCCGACCTCGGCGGATGCGGCGATCTATGAGTTGTTCCTGCAGGAAAGCATGAAGCAGATCTTCCTTGACGAACTCGGCCCGGAATCGAGCCCGGCGTGGAAAGCGTTTATTGCCAATGGTGATTTGTCTTATGCGGCGCAGGCCGATCATCTGTTGGGGCGTGAAGACAGTCCGTTCTGGGATGACATTCGCACGCCGCAGAAAGAGGACAAAGCCGTGATTCTCGCCCGCAGCTTTGCCGCAGCGATCAGCGCTGGCGAGAGTCAGTTGGGTGGCGATCACAGAACCTGGCAGTGGGGCAAATTGCACAGCTATGCGTGGAAGAACAGCAATGGTCAGATCGTGCGTGGGCCGCTGGCGGCCGGTGGCGATCACACGACGTTGAACACTTCGGCGTTCGCTTGGGGTCAGGACTTCACCACCACCCGCGCGCCGTCGATGCGCTTCATCGTCGACTTCGGTCAGACCGAACCGCTGATGGGGCAGAACGGTACGGGGCAATCGGGGAATCCGGTCAGCCCGAATTACCTCAATGGCATCGATGCGTGGCTCAAAGGCCAATACATCGGTTTGCCGATGCAGCCGCAGAACTTTGATCGGGTGTATGGCAAGACTCGCCTGACTCTTACTCCTGGCAAATAAGCTGAACGTCAAAAGCCCCTCACCCTAACCCTCTCCCAAAGGGAGAGGGGACTGATTGGGGGATGCTTGGGACATACGCCGACCTTAACGTGCACTGCCGAATCCAGAATCAACTCGGTTCGTGCCTTGCCGAATCCATAATCGACCCGGTTTTTCAGGTCGATGTAGCGCGCCAGACACCTCGGTCGGCCCCCTCTCCCTCGGGGAGAGGGCTGGGGTGAGGGGCTTTTGATCTGGTCCAGAATCTGTGCTCGACTCGGTATTTCACGTCGGCGTAGCTCTCCCAGACACCTCGGTCAGCCCCCTCTCCCTCCGGGAGAGGGCTGGGGTGAGGGTTGCTCTTCAAAGTCGATAGAACTTCTGAACACGCACCAACCTCATAGCTAACAAGCCCTCCATTCTGGTAATGACATGGACCTTGTTATCGCCCGCCCCGAAGGCCTTTATTGCCCTGCGGGAGATTTCTACATTGACCCGTGGCGCCCCGTCGAGCGCTCGGTCATTACCCATGCCCACGGCGATCACGCCCGCACCGGCAACCAGCATTACCTCGCCAGCAGCGCCAGCGAAGGGATTCTGCGCGCGCGGCTGGGGCAGGACATCAATCTGCAAACCCTCGCCTACGGCCAGCGCCTGACGCACCACGGTGTCACCCTGAGTTTTCACCCCGCCGGCCACGTGCTCGGTTCGGCGCAAGTACGCTTGGAATACGGTGGCGAAGTCTGGGTGGCGTCCGGCGATTACAAGATCGAACCGGATGGCACCTGCGCCCCGTTCGAACCGGTGCGTTGCCACACCTTCATCACCGAATCGACCTTCGGCCTGCCGATCTATCGCTGGCAGCCACAGGTGCAGGTGTTCAGCGAGATCAATCAGTGGTGGGCGGCGAACATCGCCGCCGGCAAGGCCAGCGTGTTGTTCTGCTACTCGTTCGGCAAGGCCCAGCGAATTCTCCACGGCATCGACGAAAGCCTCGGCCCGATCCTCAGCCACGGTGCGGTCGAACCGCTGAACCGGGTCTATCGCGAGGCGGGCGTGTACCTGCCGCCGACGATCTACGCCGGCGACGTGAAAAAAAGCGATCCGATCATGCGCCAGGCCCTGGTCATCGCCCCGCCCTCAGCGGGAGGCAGCACCTGGATGCGTCGCTTCGGCGAGTTCAGCGACGCGTTTGCCAGTGGCTGGATGCGATTGCGCGGCACCCGACGGCGGCGCGGTGTGGATCGCGGTTTCGTGCTCTCCGATCACGCCGACTGGCCCGGCCTGCTCTGGGCGATCGAGCAAACCGGTGCGGAACGGGTGATGGTCACCCACGGTTCGATCGGTGTGCTCGTACGGCATCTGCGCGAACAGGGTCTGGATGCCCAGGGTTTCAACACCGAATACGGCGATGACGAAGAAGAAAACATCGCTGCCGAACCGACCATCGCCGAGATGCCAGCATGAAAGCATTCGCCGAGTTGTATGCTGAACTCGACGCAACCACGTCAAGCAACGCCAAACTGGCGGCGATGCAGGCTTACTTCGCTCAGGCCGAACCGCATGACGCCGCGTGGGCGGTGTACTTTCTCTCCGGTGGCCGGCCCCGGCAACTGGTCCCAGTGAGAATCCTGCGCGAACTGGCTGTCGAGATTTCCGGCCTGGAACCGTGGCTGTTCGAAGAAAGCTATCAAGCGGTCGGTGACCTGGCGGAAACCATTTCGCTGGTGCTCGCGGAAAACCCGCACAGTTCCGACGCCGGCCTCGCCGAGTGGATCGAAGACAAACTCCTGCCGCTACGCGGTGAAACTCCGGAATACCTCAGCCGACAACTGCCCGCACTGTGGGCGCAACTGGATCGATCGAGCCTGATGCTGTGCATCAAATTGATCACCGGCAGTTTCCGCGTCGGCGTCTCGAAATTGCTGGTCACCCGGGCCCTGGCCTCGATGGCCGGACTGGACAGCAAACGTGTGGCGCAGCGCTTGGTCGGTTACACCGACCTGTCGAACCGGCCGAGCGCGGCCAGTTACTTGAAACTGATTGCCCCTGAGTCCAGCGATGAACATGCCCAGCGTGGCGGTCAGCCCTACCCGTTTTTCCTCGCCCACGCGTTGTCGCAACCGGTCGAAGAGTTTGAAACGCTGATCGGCCCTGCCAGTAACTGGCAGATTGAATGGAAATGGGATGGCATCCGCGCGCAAGTGGTCAAGCGTGAAGGCCGGCTGTGGATCTGGTCGCGTGGCGAAGAACTGGTGACCGAGCGTTTTCCCGAACTGGATGTGCTGGTACACGGCTTGCCCGACGGCACGGTGATCGACGGCGAAATCGTCGTGTGGAAAAGCACGCATCCGCGCACTGAAGACGCCTTTGATCCGCAATCGACCGAACCACCGGCGGTGCAACCCTTCGCCTTGCTGCAGCAACGTATCGGTCGCAAAACCCTCGACAAAAAAATCCTCGAAGACGTGCCAGTGGTGGTGCTCGCCTACGACTTGCTCGAATGGCAAGGCGATGACTGGCGTAACCAGCCGCAAGCCAAGCGCCGCGCGCAACTGGAAGAGGTCATCGCCCGCTGTAACAGCCCGGTGCTGCTGCCCTCACCGGTGCTGACCGGCAGCGACTGGTTCGACCTCGCCCGCCAGCGCGAAGCCTCACGACGCTTGGGCGTTGAAGGCATGATGCTCAAGGCGCGCGATTCGCTGTACGGCGTCGGCCGCACCAAGGACATGGGCGTGTGGTGGAAGTGGAAAGTCGATCCGTTCAGTGTCGATGCCGTGTTGATTTATGCGCAGCGCGGTCATGGTCGCCGGGCCAGTCTGTATAGCGATTACACCTTTGCCGTGTGGGACGGCCCGCCCGATTCGAGTCAGCGCGCGCTGGTGCCGTTCGCCAAGGCGTATTCGGGGCTGACAGATGAAGAGATGCGCCAGGTCGACAGCATTGTGCGCAAGACCACCGTGGAAAAATTCGGCCCGGTGAGCAGTGTGAAGCCGAGTCTGGTGTTTGAGCTGGGTTTCGAAGGCATCGCCCTGTCACGGCGGCACAAGAGCGGAATTGCCGTGCGTTTTCCACGGATGTTGCGTTGGCGTCAGGACAAGACCGTGGATGAAGCCGATAGCCTCGCCACACTGCAAGATCTGCTGGCCTGACCCCGTTTCCCGGGACATTGATCGTTCGCACGCTGCGCGTGGGAATGCCTCAACGGACGCTCCGCGTTCGGCCTTGGAGGGGAAGCGGAGCGTCCCGGGCTGCATTACCACGCAGAGCGTGGGAACGATCAGCGATCTGCTTGCCTGTCCCCGATAAGCCACAAATCAGTGCACGCTTTCTGCCGCGCCCCTTTTCGTGCACTCATCCATTGATCTTGTAGCTCTCCTCACCTTTTAAAACACTTGTTCGGGACTCTGGTTCGGAAATTGCTACTTTCTATAGGTCGTACGCGTTCCAGTAACAATAATTCTGCGCCACAAGCGCTCATATTGGTTCTTAGGGATTGAATAATGAAAAAAGCATTGCTGACCCTTTCTGCACTGGCGTTGTGCATGGCCGCTGGCTCCGCGCTGGCCAAGGAATACAAAGAGCTGCGCTTTGGCGTTGACCCTTCGTACGCACCGTTCGAGTCGAAAGCGGCCGACGGCAGCCTGGTGGGCTTCGACATCGACCTGGGCAACGCGATCTGCGCCGAACTGAAGGTCAAGTGCAAGTGGGTCGAAAGTGACTTCGACGGCATGATTCCGGGCCTCAAGGCCAACAAATTCGACGGTGTGATCTCGTCGATGACCGTGACCCCGGCCCGCGAAAAAGTCATCGACTTCTCCAGCGAGCTGTTCTCCGGCCCGACCGCTTACGTGTTCAAGAAAGGTTCCGGCATCACCGCAGACGTAGCGTCCCTCAAGGGCAAAACCGTCGGCTACGAGCAGGGCACCATTCAAGAAGCCTACGCCAAAGCCGTGCTGGACAAGGCCGGCGTGAAAACCCAGGCCTATCAGAACCAGGATCAGGTGTATTCCGACCTGACCTCCGGCCGTCTCGACGCGGGCATTCAGGACATGCTGCAAGCCGAACTGGGCTTTTTGAAGTCGCCACAGGGCGCCGACTATGACGTCAGCAAGCCAGTCGACAGCGAATTGCTGCCAGCCAAAACCGCTGTCGGTATTAAGAAAGGTAACACTGAGCTGAAAGCGCTTTTAGATAAAGGTATCAAAGCGTTACACGATGATGGCAAATACGCCGAGATTCAAAAGAAACACTTTGGCGATCTGAATCTGTACAGCGGCAAATAATGCCCCGGCGCCCATCCTCGATGGGCGCCTTTTCCATCCGCTCAGGTTGCTGATTTATGTTTGAAAACCTCTTACAAAATCTGGGGCTCGCAGCCTTCAGCCTCAAGGGTTTTGGCCCTTTGCTGTTGGAAGGCACCTGGATGACCATCAAATTATCGGCGTTGTCGCTGCTGGTGGCCGTGTTGCTCGGCCTGCTCGGCGCCAGTGCCAAGCTGTCAAAAGTCAAACTGGTGCGCCTGCCCGCCCAGCTCTACACCACGCTGATTCGCGGGGTGCCGGATCTGGTGCTGATGCTGCTGATTTTCTACAGCCTGCAAACCTGGCTGACGACGCTGACCGATTACCTGGAATGGGAATACATCGAGATCGACCCGTTCAGCGCCGGGGTGCTGACCCTGGGCTTCATCTATGGCGCGTATTTCACCGAAACCTTTCGTGGCGCGATTCTCGCAGTGCCGCGCGGTCAGGTTGAAGCCGCGACTGCCTATGGCCTCAAACGCGGCCAGCGCTTTCGCTACGTGGTGTTTCCGCAAATGATGCGCTTCGCCCTGCCGGGTATCGGCAACAACTGGATGGTGATGCTCAAGGCCACCGCGCTGGTGTCGATCATCGGCCTCGCCGACCTGGTCAAAGCCGCGCAGGACGCCGGTAAAAGCACTTATCAACTGTTCTACTTCCTGGTTCTCGCCGCGTTGATCTATCTGCTGATCACCAGTGCCTCGAATTTCATCCTGCGCTGGCTCGAACGCCGCTACGCCGCCGGTGCCCGGGAGGCCGTACGATGATCGAACTCTTGCAGGAATATTGGCGCGCCTTCCTTTATACCGACGGCCAGAACATCACCGGGCTGGCGATGACGCTGTGGCTGCTCAGCGCCTCGATCTTCATCGGTTTCCTGGTGTCGATTCCGCTGTCGATCGCGCGGGTTTCGCCGCACTTCTACATTCGCTGGCCGGTGCAGTTTTACACCTACCTGTTCCGTGGCACGCCGCTGTATATCCAGTTGCTGATTTGCTACACCGGCATTTACAGCCTCGCCGCCGTGCGTGCGCAGCCGCTGCTCGACAGCTTCTTCCGCGATGCGATGAACTGCACGATCCTCGCCTTCGCCCTCAACACCTGCGCCTACACCACGGAGATTTTCGCCGGGGCGATTCGCAGCATGAACCACGGCGAAGTCGAAGCGGCCAAGGCTTACGGGCTGACCGGCTGGAAGCTGTATGCCTACGTGATCATGCCGTCGGCGCTGCGCCGTTCGTTGCCGTATTACAGCAACGAAGTGATCCTGATGCTGCACTCGACCACCGTGGCCTTCACCGCGACCATCCCCGATATCCTGAAAGTCGCGCGGGACGCCAACTCGGCGACCTTCCTGACCTTTCAGTCGTTCGGCATCGCCGCGCTGATCTACCTGACCATTACCTTTGCGCTGGTCGGCCTGTTCCGCCTTGCCGAACGCCGATGGCTGGCCTTCCTCGGCCCGACTCACTAGGACAACTTCGCAAATGCGCCACCTGATCCATGACTTGCTGGCCCCGCTGCCGGGGACCGCACGACAGATCCACAGCTTCCACTTCGGCCCGGAGCAGGCCAAGGGCAAGGTTTACATTCAGTCTTCGCTGCATGCCGACGAACTGCCGGGCATGCTCGTCGCCTGGCATCTCAAACAGCGGCTGGCCGAGCTGGAAGCCGCCGGCCGCCTGCGCAGCCAAATCGTGCTGGTGCCAGTGGCCAACCCGGTCGGCCTCGAACAAGTGCTGATGGACGTGCCACTGGGCCGCTACGAACTGGAGAGCGGGCAGAACTTCAACCGCTGGTTCGTCGATCTCAGCGAAGAGATCGGCAACGCCATCGAGGGCAAGCTGAATGACGATCCACAGCACAACCTCGAACTGATCCGCACGCATCTGCGCAACGCTCTCGCCCGCCAGACCGCCAGCACGCAACTGCAATCCCAGCGTCTGACCCTGCAACGGCTGGCCTGTGATGCGGACATGGTGCTCGACCTGCATTGCGACTTCGAATCAGTGGTGCACCTCTACACCACGCCCGAAGCGTGGCCGCAGGTCGAACCGCTGGCGCGCTACATCGAAGCTCAGGCGAGCCTGCTGGCCACCGATTCCGGCGGCCAGTCGTTCGATGAATGCTTCACCCTGCTGTGGTGGCAACTGAAGGAACGCTTCGGCGAACACTTTGAAATTCCGCTCGGCAGTTTCTCGGTGACCGTTGAGTTGCGCGGCCAGGGTGATGTCAGCCATCCGCTGGCCAGTCGCGACTGCCAGGCGCTGATCGACTACCTGATCCAGTCCGATGCGATCGTCGGTGAGACCAAACCGCAGCCGCCATTGCCGTTCCCGGCCACGCCTCTCGCGGGAGTCGAGCCGGTGACCACCCCAGTCGGCGGCCTGCTGGTGTACACCGCCACGGCCGGGCAAGTGCTGGAGGCCGGGCAACAGATCGCCGAAATCATCGACCCGATCAACGACCGCATCACCCCTATTCATTGCACCAGCGCCGGCGTGATGTACGCCCGCTCGCTGCGCCGCATGGCCACTGCCGGCATGGTCATCGCCCATGTTGCGGGTGCTGAAGCCTATCGCAGCGGCTACCTACTTTCGCCTTGAGGATGTCTGTCCCATGTACAAACTGACCGTTGAAGGCCTGCACAAAAGCTATGGCGACCATCAGGTGCTCAAAGGCGTGTCGCTCAAGGCCAAGACCGGCGACGTGATCAGCCTGATCGGCGCCAGTGGCTCGGGCAAAAGTACTTTTTTGCGCTGCATCAACTTTCTCGAACAACCCAACGACGGCGCCATGAGCCTCGATGGCCAGGCGATCCGCATGATCACCGACCGCCACGGCATGCACGTCGCTGACGCTGATGAACTGCAACGCCTGCGCACACGTCTGGCGATGGTGTTCCAGCATTTCAACCTGTGGAGCCACATGACCGTGCTGGAAAACATCACCATGGCCCCGCGCCGGGTGCTGGGTTGCAGCAAACAGGAGGCCGACGATCGTGCGCGGCGTTATCTGGACAAGGTCGGCTTGCCGGCGCGGGTGGCGGATCAGTACCCGGCGTTTTTGTCGGGCGGCCAGCAGCAGCGCGTGGCGATTGCACGGGCGTTGGCGATGGAGCCGGAGGTGATGTTGTTCGATGAACCGACTTCGGCGCTCGACCCGGAGTTGGTGGGGGAAGTGTTGAAGGTGATTCAGGGACTCGCCGAAGAAGGCCGGACCATGATCATGGTGACCCATGAGATGAGCTTCGCTCGTAAGGTTTCCAGCCAGGTGTTGTTTCTGCATCAAGGCTTGGTGGAAGAAGAAGGCGCCCCCGAAGAAGTGCTGGGCAACCCGAAAAGCGAACGCCTCAAGCAATTCCTCAGCGGCAATCTCAAATAACGCCGTACACAATCCCCCTGTGGGAGCGAGCCTGCTCGCGAATGCGGTGTGTCAGTTAAGAAATTGTAGGCTGACACACCGCATTCGCGAGCAGGCTCGCTCCCACATTCGTTTTTCATCGCCGACAAAAATCAAACTTGTCGACCTGCCGCGCGGTCACTGGAAGAACACCTCCAGAGCGCGCGCAGCCCGCATGGCGAAATCCCCCGACCTGGCAAAAATCTGGTTCAGCGCCCGCGACTGGAAGCCGTTCGCCTTTCAGAAACAGGTGTGGGCGGCGGTGAAAAACGGCGAATCCGGTCTGCTCCACGCCAGCACCGGTGCCGGTAAAACCTATGCTGTGTGGTTCGCGGCACTCAATCGCTTCGCTAAACCCGCAGCGGCTGTTGAATCTGCGCGCAAACGCAAACCGCCAGCCGAACCGCTGACCGTCCTGTGGATCACGCCCATGCGCGCCCTCGCCGCCGACACCGCGCGCGCCTTGCAGGCGCCGGTCGATGATTTGCAGATCCCGTGGAGCATCGGCCTGCGCACCGGTGACACCAGCAGCAGCGAACGCGCCCGCCAGAGCCGGCGCCTGCCAACCACGCTGATCACCACCCCGGAAAGCCTGACCCTGCTGCTCGCTCGTGCCGATGCACAAGTCGCGCTGGCGAGTCTGCGCATGATCGTCGTCGATGAATGGCACGAACTGCTGGGCAACAAACGCGGCGTGCAACTGCAACTGGCCCTCGCCCGCCTGCGGCATTGGCAACCTGAGCTGATCGTCTGGGGCGTGTCCGCCACCCTCGGTAATCAATCCCACGCCGAACAAGTGCTGATCCCACAGGGCGGCGGCATCAGCATTCAGGGACAAAGCGAAAAAACACTGAAAGTCGACACCCTCCTCCCACCGGCCATTGAGCGTTTCCCTTGGGCCGGGCACATCGGTCTGAAAATGTTGCCGCAGGTCGTTGCCGAACTGGATGCCTGCGCCAGCACCTTGGTCTTCACCAATACGCGGGCGCAATCGGAAATCTGGTATCAGGCGCTGCTTGAAGCACGGCCGGACTGGGCCGGATTGATTGCCCTGCATCACAGCTCACTGTCCAGAGATACCCGCGACTGGGTGGAGCAGGCATTGAAGAACGGGCAGTTGAAAGCCGTGGTCTGCACCTCAAGCCTGGACCTGGGGGTGGATTTCCTGCCGGTCGAGCGCGTGCTGCAAATTGGCTCGGCCAAAGGTGTCGCGCGCCTGATGCAACGCGCCGGTCGCTCAGGCCACGCACCAGGACGCACGTCGCGAGTGACATTGGTGCCGACCCACAGCCTTGAGTTGATCGAAGCCGCCGCCGCCCGCGATGCCGTCGAGCAACGACGCATCGAGCCGCGCCTGTCACCGTACAAACCGCTGGATGTGCTGGTGCAACATTTGGTCAGCATGGCCCTCGGTGGTGGGTTTATTCCTGAAGAGTTGTACGAAGAAGTCCGCGGCGCCTGGGCTTATCGTGACCTGACAGCCGCCGATTGGGCTTGGGCGCTGGCTTTCGTACGCCATGGCGGGATGTCTCTGACAGCCTATCCGGACTATCGCCGGGTCGAACCGGACGAGCACGGCGTCTGGCGCGTACCGGATGCGCGATTGGCGCGGCGCCATCGCATGAGCATCGGCACCATTGTCAGCGACGCGAGCATCCATCTGAAATTCTGGAGCAAGGGCGGCGGTGGCAAACAGTTGGGCAGTGTCGAGGAAGGCTTTATTGCGCGGCTCAAACCCGGTGATGGTTTTCTGTTCGCCGGGCGTTTGCTGGAGCTGGTGCGGGTGGAAAACATGACCGCTTACGTCAAACGCAGCACCGCGAAAAAAGCCGCCGTACCACGCTGGAATGGTGGGCGGATGCCACTTTCCAACGAGCTGGCCGAAGCCGTGGTCAGGCGTTTCAGTACGGCGGCACAGGGTGAATTCGTCGGCCCGGAAATGCAGGCGTTGCGACCGTTGCTGGAAACCCAGATGCGCTGGTCGGGGTTGCCCACCACAGACAATCTGTTGGCCGAAGTGCTGAAATCCCGCGAAGGCTGGCACCTTTTTCTCTACCCGTTTGCCGGGCGCCAGGTGCATCTGGGCCTGGCGAGCCTGTTGGCATGGCGCGTCAGTCAACGGCAGCCCGTGACGTTTTCCATTGCGGTGAACGATTACGGCCTGGAATTGCTCAGCGCTACGCCGATCGATTGGGCCGAGTATTTGAAAGCCGATCTCTTCAATGCCGATGATTTATTAGCGGACGTTCTGGCCAGCCTGAACGCCGGTGAACTGGCATTGCGGCGTTTTCGCGAGATCGCGCGGATTGCCGGGCTGGTCTTCGCCGGCTACCCCGGCGCGCCGAAAAGCACCCGACAGGTGCAGGCGTCCAGCGGCCTGTTCTTCGAAGTGTTCAAACAATACGACGCCGACAATCTGTTACTGGCGCAGGCCGGGGAAGAAGTCCTACGGGAAGAACTGGATATTCGTCGCCTGGAACAGACATTGGAGCGGATCAACGGGATGAAACTGGATGTGCATCAGCTCAAACGTCCTACACCGCTAGGGTTTCCGTTGCTGGTGGAGCGCATGCGCGAAAGCATGAGTTCGGAAAAACTCGCTGACCGGATCCGACGGATGGTCGGTGATCTGGAGAACAGCGCCGACAAGGATAAATCCCCATGAGTTCAGGCTACCCGGTACGTCTGGCCGGCGAAGAACTTTGGCTTTTGCCGGAAAAAGCCATGTACTGGCCCGCGCAGCAGGCATTACTGATTGCCGATGTGCATTTCGGCAAAGCCGCCGCTTACCGCAGTCTTGGGCAACCGGTCCCGCACGGCACCACGGCGAGCAATATCGCCGTGATTGATCGGCTGCTGGCAAAGCTGCCCTGCCGTTTATTGATCTTTCTCGGGGATTTCCTGCACGGGCCCGGCTCTCATGCCCCAGGGACGCTGAGTGCGCTGGCGCAATGGCGTGCGCGCCACGCGGAGCTGCCGATGACGCTGATTCGCGGCAACCACGACAAACGCGCGGGTGATCCGCCTGAATCGCTGAACATCCGTGTAGTGCCGGAACCACTGCTGCTCGGGCCATTCGCCTTGCAGCATGAACCTGACCCACATCCTGAAAGGCACGTGCTGGCGGGTCACGTACACCCGGTCTATGGGCTGCACGGCAAGGGTCGACAAAGCTTGCGCCTGGCGTGTTTCAGGCTCGGCGAACGCATCAGTCTGCTGCCGGCATTTGGCGCCTTTACTGGGGGATATCCAGTCGAGAGGGATGAAAGCTGCAGGATTTTCGTCATCGGTGACAACGAAATATGGCCAGTCAGTTGAAGTCTCTGCAGACCTCATCTGACTGGCCATTCATTTTCAATGCAGATCAGGCAACCGGAGCCGGTGGCGGCTCGTCCGGAAGAGTCGGTTCGCCAGGTTCAGTGGGTTGTTCGTTAGGGGTATCGGGATCGGGCTGTCCGGGAATTCCGCCGGCCATGCTCAGCGCCGGATGCGCCAGCAATGACCAGGCCAATACGCCAATCTGATTGGGCTCGAGCCTTGCCAGTTCGGCAGTGATTTGCGGATCGATCTTCATAGGGCACTCCTCGGCGAAGGCCCGTTTCGCCGAAAGCAAAACGGGCAGTACACCCCATAGAGTGTCTGCCCGCCAAAGAATTCCCGCGATCTGTCGGATGGACCGATCAGGTACGCGGCAGAGTGACGCCGCGCTGACCCTGGTACTTGCCGCCGCGATCCTTGTAGGACACTTCGCATTCCTCGTCGGATTCAAGGAAGAGCATCTGTGCCACGCCTTCGTTGGCGTAGATTTTCGCCGGCAGGTTGGTGGTGTTGGAGAACTCCAGCGTCACGTGGCCTTCCCACTCTGGCTCGAGCGGCGTTACGTTGACGATGATGCCGCAACGCGCGTAGGTGCTTTTACCCAGGCAGATGGTCAGCACATTGCGTGGAATACGGAAGTATTCGACGGTGCTGGCCAGTGCAAAGGAGTTCGGCGGAATGATGCAGACGTCGCTGTGGACGTCGACGAAGCTGCCCGGGTCGAAGTTTTTCGGGTCGACGATGGACGAGTTGATGTTGGTGAACACCTTGAAGTGGTTGGTGCAGCGCACGTCGTAGCCGTAGCTCGACACACCGTAGGAGATCACTCGGCTGTCATCGCTGCCGCGCATCTGGCGCTCGACGAACGGTTCGATCATGCCGTGTTCCTGCGCCATGCGGCGAATCCACTTGTCCGATTTGATGCTCATGGCGGGGGTGTCCTGAATAGCGAGGTGGAAAAATTCTGTCCGGCATCTTACCGGGCGCGCCGCCCGGTTCAAAGTGCGGGCTGCAATTCTCGCCGAACACCCATGAAATACGGGCTTTGGCGACGAACCGTCACACCGCCGATCCCGAAAACAGAGAAACCTTCGCAAGAAGCATTGGCACTTCTCGGAAACTGGGTTAAGGTGGCGTCACTGTGTTGCTTGTGTCACTGAGAATCTCTACACGATATGTTGAATTTCGATCCAACCATCTACAAGAATTTTTCCTGCTCTTTGCACTCAGTCTCGGCCAGGGTTCTTCCTGAGTCGCAGTTATCTTTGTTCAAGGAGTTACACCATGTCTAATCGCCAAACCGGTACCGTTAAGTGGTTCAACGATGAAAAAGGCTTCGGCTTCATCACTCCACAATCCGGTGACGACCTGTTCGTTCACTTCAAAGCTATCCAATCCGACGGCTTCAAAAGCCTGAAAGAAGGCCAACAGGTTTCTTTCATCGCTACCCGCGGTCAGAAAGGCATGCAAGCTGAAGAAGTACAAGTTATCTAACTTGTAGCTTCTTTAGAAAAGAGCCCCGCCCTTAAAAGCGGGGCTTTTTTGTGGGCGTCTGTTTTCCGGGCGCAAAAAAAGATCGCAGCCTTCGACAGTTCCTACAGGATGTACATCAATCCTCTGTAGGAGCTGCCGAAGGCTGCGATCTTTTGCTTGTGCCCTACCAGGCCACGCCAAACCCGGCGGTGTAACGGGTCTTGTTCAAGTCCGCATCATTGGTGCCGCTGATGATGTCGCGCTCGGCCTTGAGGTTGAGCGACGCCCAGTCGGTGACCTTGTAACGCAGCCCCAACTCAGCATCCAGTGCGTAATCGGCAACACCCGACAGCGGCTTGCCTACTTCACCGTTGGTGAAGAATTCGACCTTCTTGCCAATCAGGTAGCGGTTGTAATCCCACTTCATCGCGACGGAATAGAAATTGTCCTTGCTGCCATCGCGATACTCGTAATCGGTGCGGTTGAGCAGCGAGCCCAGCGAGAATGCACCCAACTCATCATCCCAGAACTGGTAGCCGGGACCGGTACCGACCACGCGCTGGCGCGCCAGCTCTTCGATGTGATCGCGCTTGTAGTTCAGGCGACCCTGCCAGAACCATTGATCGGTGAGAAAGCGGTCCAGTGCATATTCGGCGCGCCAGTTGTTGGTAGTGGTTTCGTCGTCCTGTACTTCGCGGTTGTACTCACCTTCGGCGGTATGACGCCAGCGACCATGGCGCGCCGTGGTCTTGAAGCCGACATCGTAGTCGTCGGTATCCTTCTCGGCGCGCTGATAGTCCAGCGCCAGGTCGACATTGCCCTTCCACACCAGATCCTCGACCACCGGTTTCGGCTTGAGAATCTGCTGAATGCTCGCCAGTTCGACGGTTTTCGGCGCCTCACCGTTGGCCAAGGTGACCTTGCCATCTTCGGCGGCGGTCAGCGACTTGGATACTTCACCGGTGTAGGCATCCTGCTTGACCAGCAAGTGCTGATCACTGTCCAGGGTTTTGACCTCTTTCCAGTCAATCGTGACCGCACCGGCATATTTGGTCTGGATCAACAGCTTGCCGCCATCGAACACGGTAATAGTGCCGCTCAACTTGTCACCGTTCTTCAACCAGACGGTGTCGGCAAGCAGGGGCGTGGACGCGCTGAAAACAGCAAGGCACAGCAAGGATCTGGAAAACATAAGCGAATCTATGGCTCAAGTTTGCGAAAAGGTCGGCATTATCCGTAGGAATAAGACCCTGACAAGGACTGACCGGACGATTTCCAATGAGTTCATTTCTCAACTACGCACCGACGGATTACCCTTGAAGCTTCAAATCCGCCAATGTTCAGGAACCGCGCCCGTGACAGAGCAGCCCCACGACCGTGACAGTGAAGCGCAAATCCGACGCACGGCGCTCTACTCCACCCTTGCTCAAGTGCCCGAAGGCAAAGTCGTCAGCTATGGTCAGTTAGCTGAACTTGCCGGGTTGGGGCGCGCCGCCCGCTGGGTCGGCCGCACCTTGAGTCAGTTGCCCGGCGATACAAAACTGCCCTGGCACCGTGTACTGGGCGCCGGCGGTCGGATCAGCCTGCCGGTGGGCAGCCCATCGGGCGATGAACAACGGGCCCGATTGCGCATGGAAGGCATCACCGTCCTGAACAATCGTGTGGATATTCAGCGCCATGGCTGGCGTCCGGTAGAGCACAGCGGTTAGAGTGCGCGCTTTGTTTTCGCAATCTTGAGGCAGACTTCAGCCCATGCCCCGTAAAACCTGGCGCGCCGCGCTAGCCGCTTATGCCAGTCCTTCGACGCTCGTGCTGTTGTTGCTCGGTTTCGCCGCCGGCCTGCCGTACATGCTGGTGTTTTCAACGCTTTCCGTCTGGCTTCGTGAGGCCGGTGTGGCCCGTGAAACCATCGGCTATGCCAGCCTGATCGGTCTGGCCTATGCGTTCAAATGGGTCTGGTCACCTTTGCTCGACCAATGGCGTCTGCCGTTACTGGGCAAGCTTGGCCGTCGCCGTTCGTGGCTGGTGCTCTCACAAGCCCTGGTGATTCTCGGCCTGATCGGCATGGGTTTCTGCGATCCGCAGAAGCATCTGTCCTGGCTGATCGCCATTGCAGTCGTCGTCGCTTTCGCCTCCGCCACTCAAGATATCGCGGTGGATGCCTATCGCCTGGAAATCGCCGAAGACAACCGTCAGGCCGCCCTCGCCGCCAGTTATATGTCCGGCTATCGTGTCGCTGCACTGCTGGCGACGGCCGGCGCCTTGTTCTTCGCGGAAGGCTTCGGCTCTACCGGCTTCAATTATCAGCATTCAGCCTGGGCCGGCACTTACGCGCTGTTCGGCGCACTGATGATTCCCGCGCTGCTGACCACGCTGTTGATGCGCGAGCCACCGGTTCCGCTACGCACGCAGTTGCAGGCCGGGCGCTACACCTTCATGCATCAGTTGATGTCCGTTTTTGTGCTGATCGTTCTGTTGGTCTCCGTGCCGGCAATGTTCACCCAGCTCTACAACACTGATTTCGCCAGCGTGCTGTTCGGTGACATGAGTCCGCTTGACCTGCTGCTGGAAGACCGCGCTTTCCTGCGCGCGATTCTCTACACACTGCTCACCGGTCTGTGTCTGTCGACCATGGGCCGTCGCGGCCTCGCACCGGTGCTGACACCGGTCAACGACTTCATTCTGCGCTATCGCTGGCAGGCGCTGCTGCTGCTCGGTCTGATCGCCACCTATCGGATGTCGGACACGGTGATGGGCGTCATGGCCAACGTGTTCTATATCGATCAGGGTTTCACCAAGGATCAGATTGCCAGCGTCAGCAAGATCTTCGGCCTGATCATGACGCTGGTTGGCGCCGGCATGGGTGGCCTGCTGATCGTGCGCTTCGGCATTCTGCCGATCCTGTTCATCGGCGGCGCGGCCTCGGCAGCCACCAACCTGCTGTTCGTCATGCTCGCGGACATGGGCCCGAACCTGCAGATGCTGATGGTGACCATTTCCCTCGACAACTTCAGCTCGGGCCTGGCGACGTCGGCGTTTGTTGCCTATCTGTCGAGCCTGACCAACCTGAAGTTCTCCGCCACGCAATACGCCCTGCTCAGCTCGATCATGCTGCTGCTGCCGCGCCTGATGGGCGGGTATTCCGGGGTTTTGGTGGAAAAGTTCGGCTATCACAGCTTCTTCCTGATCACCGCCCTGCTCGGCGTGCCGACGCTGGTGTTGATCGCCCTGCACTGGTTCCAGGAGAGCCGCCGCGAAGGCCCGACACCAACGCCCGAGCCTGTGCCGACGCCGGCCACAGAAGAATCGTAAGACGTTTCGCCAACGGCGGGAGGAATCCCGCCGTCGTGCCTCCCCACTGACCTCACGCCTGTACGTCGGCAAAACTCGCCGGTACACTGCGGAGTCATTTCCAGTCATAGCAACCGACAACGGCCAACCATGCGCACCAGTCAATTTTTGCTCGCCACACAGAAAGAAACGCCTTCCGACGCGGTCGTGATCAGCCATCAGCTGATGCTGCGCGCCGGCATGATCCGCAAGCTCGCCTCCGGCCTGTACACCTGGCTGCCGATGGGCTTGCGGGTAATGCGCAAGGTTGAAGCCATCGTTCGCGAAGAGATGAACGCTGCCGGCTCTCTCGAAGTGTTGATGCCGAGCACCCAACCGGCCGAGCTGTGGCAGGAATCGGGACGCTGGGAAGAATACGGCCCTGAGCTGCTGCGCATCAAAGACCGCCACGGTCGCGACTTCTGCGCGGGCCCGACCCACGAAGAAGTGATCACCGATCTGATGCGCAACGAGTTGAGCAGCTACAAACAGCTGCCAATCAACCTGTACCAGATCCAGACCAAATTCCGTGACGAAATCCGCCCACGCTTCGGTTTGATGCGTGGCCGTGAATTCATCATGAAGGACGCGTACTCGTTCCACGCTGATCAAGCCTCGCTGCAGGTCACTTATGACCGTATGCACCAGGCCTACTGCAACGTGTTCAGCCGTCTTGGCTTGAAATTCCGTCCGGTTGAAGCCGACAACGGTTCGATCGGTGGCGCCGGCTCGCACGAATTCCACGTACTGGCCGAGTCCGGCGAAGACGATATTGTCTTCAGCAACGGCTCCGATTACGCGGCGAACATCGAAAAAGCCGAAGCGGTGCCACGCGAAACTTCGCGCGCTGCTGCGACCGAAGAACTGCGTCTGGTCGATACCCCGGACACCAAAACCATCGCGGCGCTGGTGGAAAAATTCAATCTGCCGATTGAAAAGACCATCAAGACCCTGATCGTGCGTGCCGAAGAAGAAGGCAAGCTGATCGCGCTGGTGATTCGAGGCGACCACGAACTCAACGAAATCAAGGCTGCCCAGCAACCGGGCGTTGCCAGCCCGCTGGTCATGGCCACCGATGCCGAACTGCGTGACGCGATTGGCGCCGGCGCCGGTTCGCTCGGCCCGCTGAACCTGCCGCTGCCAATCATCATCGACCGTTCGGTCGAACTGATGAGCGACTTCGGTATCGGCGCAAACATCGACGACAAGCACTACTTCGGCGTGAACTGGGAGCGTGATCTGCCGGTTCCAACCGTGGCTGACCTGCGTAACGTAGTCGCCGGTGACCCAAGCCCGGACGGCAAAGGCACCCTGGAAATCAAACGCGGCATCGAAGTCGGGCACATCTTCCAGCTGGGCAACAAGTACAGCAAGGCGATGAAGTGCGAAGTGCTGGGCGAGAACGGCAAGCCGGTCACCCTGGAAATGGGCTGCTACGGCATCGGTGTGTCCCGCGTGGTGGCTGCGGCCATCGAACAGAACAACGACGAAAACGGCATCATCTGGAGCGACACCCTGGCGCCGTTCCAGATCGCTCTGGTACCGCTGCGTTATGAAACCGAGCAGGTGCGCGAAGCCACCGACAAGCTGTACGCCGAACTGACGGCGGCCGGCTTCGAAGTGCTGCTTGACGATCGCGACAAGAAAACCAGCCCGGGCATCAAATTCGCGGACATGGAGCTGATCGGCATTCCTCACCGGATCGTGGTCAGCGACCGCGGCCTCGCCGAAGGCAACCTGGAATACAAGAGCCGTACCGAAGGCGAAGCGCAAGCATTGCCGGTGGCCGACGTATTGTCCTTCCTGCAGGCCCGTATCCGCCGCTGAAACCAGATAGAGACGTCATGTTCAAGCGAAACACCTTAGGCCTCGGAGGCACCGCCCTGTGCGGTGCCCTGCTGGTCAGCGGCTGTGCCAATCACATGTCACAACGCAGCGAGCACGAAGAGCGGGTCGAGCGAAAGTTGCTCGACCATAGCCTGCAGATCGATGTCGGCGAGCCCAAGGAACTTGAGCTGCCGCAGCGACGCGTGAAGATCAACGAACAGAAGACTTTTGAAGTCACCGAGTTCGAAGTGACACGTCGCTACGATCGCTATACGCCCTACCAGCCTTGGCGGGAGGTCTACGAGATCCCGCTGGGTGCGGTCGCCGTAGTCGGTGGCGTCGGCGCCAACGTAGTCAACGTGTTCGCCCTCGGCAATCTGCCGGACAGCGTGACCAAAGACTGGCTGAGCTACGGTTTTGCCGGGCTCAACCCGTTCATGAACGTGCAGTCCAACGGTCGTGCGCAGCAGAATCTGGCCGGCATCGATGAAGTCCAGCGCGACAAGCGCACGGAGTATTCGAGCCTGCCATGGAGCGAGCGCCCGGTGCAGGTCAAGGCTGGCAAGCAGACCTTCGACATGACCACCGATCGCAACGGTGTTCTGCGCTTGAACCTGCTCGACAGTCCGTTTGCCGAAAATGACCTCAATCATGTCGGCAAACTGCAGATCAGCGTCGAAGATGCCAAGGATGACGTGCACTCTGATTCGTCGCTGATGATCAGCAGTCATCTGCGTGGCAAGTTGCTGGAAGCGCACGGGCTGATTTACGACGATCTGGAAGACGACGAAGTGAGCCAGTGGGTACACCGGGTCAAACGTCTGTCGGAACTGGGTCTGGAAGAAGAAGCCAGCGAGCTGGAACAAAGCCTGATCGAACTGACGCGCAACGATCCTGAGCTGCAGACCGAGTTTCTCAAGTCGCTGACCAAGGATGCCGGGCGACTGGTGGCTGATCCGGGACCGAACTAAAAGCTAAAAGCTAAAAGCTTCGCGAGCAGGCTCGCTCCCACAGGGTGGAATAAATTCCAAATGTGGGAGCGAGCCTGCTCGCGAAGAGGCCCTGACAAACACCGCAAATCTACCGTTCAAACAACTCCATCTGCTCAAACCCGCCGCGCAAATCCTCCAGCCTCACCCCAACCCCCAACAACCGCACCGGTTTCCCGCCGCGATTGAACGCCTGCGTCAGCATCAACTGATAACTGCCCAGATCCCGCCCTGCCCCGGCCTGCTCCAGCGTGGTCTGGGTAAAATCATGAAACTTCACTTTGACGAACGGCTTGCCCGGCCGATAACTGCTGTCGATCCGTGCCATGCGGGTTTTCAGGGTTTCCAGCAGCTCCGGCAGTTTGTCGAGGCAACTGCGTAGGTCCGGCAGATCAACGTCGTAGGTATTTTCCACGCTGATTGACTGACGCCGGCTGTCGTTGTGCACCAACCGGTCATCGATCCCACGGGCCAGACTCCACAGTCGCTCGCCAAAACTGCCGAATTCGCGCACCAGCGCCAGCTTGTCCCACTCGCGCAGGTGTTGGCAGTCGACGATGCCGAGTTTGCCGAGCTTGTCGGCGGTGACCTTGCCGACGCCGTGCAACTTGCTCACCGGCAAACCGCTGACGAAGTCCTCGACCTGATCCGGGGTAATAACGAACAGCCCGTTGGGCTTCTTCCAGTCACTGGCGATCTTCGCTAGAAACTTGTTCGGTGCCACGCCAGCGGAAACGGTGATGTGCAACTGATTGGATACCCGGCGACGGATATCTTGGGCAATGCGTGTAGCGCTGCCGCCAAAATGCGCGCTGTCGGAGACATCCAGATAGGCCTCATCCAGCGACAGCGGCTCGATCAGGTCGGTGTAATCGGCAAAGATCGTATGAATCTCTTTCGAAGCCTCGCGATACGCATCCATACGCGGCTTGACGATGGTCAGGTCCGGGCACAGTTTCAAGGCATGCCCCGACGCCATCGCCGAACGCACGCCATACGCGCGCGCTTCATAGTTGCAGGTGGCGATCACCCCGCGCCGGTCCGCCGAACCGCCCACTGCCAACGGCTTGCCGGCCAGGCGCGGGTCATCGCGCATCTCGATGGCGGCGTAGAAACAGTCGCAGTCAATGTGGATGATTTTTCGCTGAGTCATGTCAGAAAAGGAAACGTGGCGAACCGGATCGGCAGTATCTCACTGACACCTGTATATAGCACCAGTGGTATGAATGTTCTTTCCAGGCGGTAGGAAATATCCTTTGAATTTATTTTCTCAATCGACAAACGACCTCCAATAGAGCTGAAAGCCTTGCCCCGCCTGCCCTCTAGCGTGAAAAACACCCGAAAAAAACGCTAACCGATTGAACCTCAACGGATTTTATCCAGATTGCGGGTTGACACCTCAGCGTTCCTCTGTAGAATGCCGACACACAGACGCGGGATGGAGCAGTCTGGTAGCTCGTCGGGCTCATAACCCGAAGGTCGTCGGTTCAAATCCGGCTCCCGCAACCAAACATCAAAAAAGGCTACTCGAAAGAGTGGCCTTTTTTGTGCGCGTCTGTTTTGTCGACTTCCTCCTCTTATAGAGAAGGATCGCCAAACAGGAATTCTTTGCATTTCCGAAGCTTAACGCGCCACCTGCGACCGTTTGACGCGATTTCACACTTATTTGACCCTTTGCGGGATTAGCGGTTGACACTCCGTCGTTCGTCTGTAGAATGCCGCCACACAGACGCGGGATGGAGCAGTCTGGTAGCTCGTCGGGCTCATAACCCGAAGGTCGTCGGTTCAAATCCGGCTCCCGCAACCAAACATCAAAAAAGGCTACTCGAAAGAGTGGCCTTTTTTGTATCTGTTGAAAAAGTCCTTTCGCAACAATGATCTGTCACTGTGCAGTGAACCGCTTGGGATCTTCAGAAGTACTCACTTGCGACTATGCTTGAGTCGCAGGCAAGGCCTCTGCAATCCAGGAACTGCCCTCGCCGATACCCGGTGAGAGGCGTAGTATTTTGTGATTATTTTTTTCTACAGGGATTGGTAACTTGGCTGGATACCTCCATCCTGTCGCGCACAATCCAAGAGGTGATTGATGCGCGCCAACTCGTCTGATCCACAAGACACCGTCACAGCGGAACATCCGATCAAACCCGAGCGTTTGCGCTTGCTGGATCGGTTGAGCAAATACCGACAACCGATTGGTCTGGCGGTGACTTTGCTGCTGTTTGCCATTGCGCTGATTGCCTGTCGCCATCTGCTTGCCGAACTCGATCTCGATGCACTGCACGACTCGATTCTCGACGTGCCGAAACCCGCGCTGATCGGCGCCTTCGGTGCGACCGTGGTCGGCTTCATTATTCTGCTTGGCTATGAATGGTCAGCCAGCCGCTATGCCGGCGTGAAATTGCCGCCGCGCACATTGGCCTTGGGCGGCTTCACCGCGTTTGCGATTGGCAATGCGATCGGTCTGTCGCTGCTGTCCGGCGGCTCGGTTCGCTACCGTTTATATGCACGACTGGGTCTGGGCGCGTCGGAAGTCGCGCACATGACCTTGTTCGCCAGTTTGTCGCTGGGCTGCGCCTTGCCGCCGCTGGCTGCATTGGCAACGCTGAGCGACCTGCCTGCTGCCTCCCAGGCCTTGGGGCTTTCCGAAGGCCTGCTCGGCACGGTCGCCGCTGTCGTGCTGGCGCTTGGCGCCGTACTGGCTATCGGTATCTACCGTCGGCGCCTGCCGGAACAACCGTTGCGCGACAACCTGCTGGTCAGGGTTGGCCGCCGCACGCTGCGCTTGCCGGGGCGTCGCCTGACCTTCCTGCAACTGATCATTACCGCCCTCGACGTTGCGGCTGCCGCCACGGTCCTTTATCTGTTGCTGCCGGAAGCGCCACCGTTTGGTGCGTTCCTGTTGGTGTACCTGCTGGCATTGGCTGCCGGCGTGCTCAGCCACGTACCCGGCGGCGTCGGTGTGTTCGAAGCGATTCTGCTGGCCGCTTTCGCCGACAAGCTCGGTGCCGCACCACTGGCCGCGGCGCTGCTGCTGTATCGCCTGATCTACGTGGTGTTGCCGCTGCTGGTGGCCTGCGTATTCCTGCTGATCAACGAAGGTCAGCGCCTGTTTCAGACCCAAACCATGCGCGCCGCGTCTGGTCTGGCCGCGCCGATTCTGGCGGTGCTGGTGTTCCTGTCCGGTGTGGTGCTGCTGTTTTCCGGCGCTACCCCGGAAATCGATACACGTCTGGAACACATCGGTTTTCTGATTCCTCATCGACTGGTCGACGCTTCGCACTTTGGCGCCAGCCTGATCGGCGTGCTCTGCCTGATGCTCGCCCAGGGCCTGCGTCGTCGCCTGTCCGCCGCGTGGATGCTCACCACTATTCTGTTGTTGGTCGGCGCCCTGCTCTCGCTGCTTAAAGGCTTCGACTGGGAGGAAGCGACGCTGATGACCCTGACGGCTGCGCTGCTCGGTGTGTTCCGTCGCTCGTTCTATCGCCCGAGCCGCCTGACCGAACTGCCCTTCTCGCCGCTGTACCTGGTAGCCAGCCTGTGCGTGCTCGGTGCCTCGACGTGGCTGCTGCTGTTCGCCTATCAGGACGTGCCTTACAGCCATCAACTGTGGTGGCAGTTCACCCTCGACGCTGACGCGCCACGTGGCCTGCGTTCGCTGCTCGGCGCCGCCGTCCTGCTGCTGGTGATCGCGCTGACCTGGCTGCTGCGTACCGCGCGCCCGGTCATTCACCTGCCGACGCCTGACGAACTCGATCGCGCGGCGAAGATTCTGATGGCCTCGTCGCAACCCGACGGCGGCCTCGCGCTGACCGGTGACAAGGCGCTGCTGTTTCACCAGAACGACGAAGCGTTCCTGATGTACGCGCGGCGTGGCCGCAGTCTGGTGGCGCTGTACGACCCGATCGGCCCCGGCCAGCAACGCGCCGAGATGATCTGGCAGTTCCGCGACCTCTGCGACATCCACCACGCCCGCCCGGTGTTCTACCAGGTGCGCGCGGAGAACCTGCCGTACTACATGGACATCGGCCTGACCGCGATCAAACTCGGCGAAGAAGCCCGGGTCGATCTGCATCGCTTTGACCTGGAAGCCAAGGGCAAAGAGATGAAGGACCTGCGCTACACCTGGAACCGTGGCACCCGCGACGGGTTGTCGCTGGAGATTCACGAGCCGGGTCAGGCGCCGATGGACGAGCTGAAAGTGATTTCCGATGCGTGGCTGACCGGCAAGAACGTGCGTGAGAAAGGCTTCTCCCTCGGCCGCTTCAGCGACGATTACCTGAAGCATTTCCGCATCGCGGTGATTCGCTTCGAAGGTCGCCCGGTGGCGTTCGCCAACCTGCTCGAAACTTATAGCCATGACCTGGCCAGTCTCGACCTGATGCGCGCGCACCCGGACGCCCCCAAGCTGACCATGGAATTCATGATGGTCGGCCTGATTCAACACTATAAGAGTCACGGATACGCGCGCTTCAGCCTGGGCATGGTGCCGTTGTCGGGGTTGCAACCCCGGCGTGGTGCACCGCTGACCCAGCGTCTGGGCTCGATGGTTTTCCGCCGTGGTGAGCAGCTGTACAACTTCCAAGGCTTGCGCCGCTTCAAAGACAAGTTCCAGCCTGACTGGGAACCCCGTTATATGGCCGTGCCCGCCGGACTCGATCCGCTGGTGGCGCTGGCCGACACTGCTGCCCTGATCGCGGGCGGCTTGACTGGATTGGTGAAACGCTGATGATTCAACGCTCCCTGAAGTACATCCTGGCCGCACTGATCGTGCTGGCCGTGATTGCCGGCGGCGGTTTCTGGTACCTCAAACGCCCGGCACCGGAACCGACGCTCGAACCTGTTACGGCGGCAGACGGCACCGTTTTGACCCGCGTCATCCCCGGCACCAAACCCAAGGCGCAGGTGCTGGTCGCGGTCAACGACGACCAGAAACTCTCTGAAAAACAACTGACCACCCTGAGCCGCAGCGCCTCGGCGCAAATCGTTCAGGTGATTCTGCCCAAGGACTGCCTGCTGCAAAGCCGCGCCCTGCAAACCGGTCTGCGCGAACTGAACGGCCCGGCTACGCTGGTCAGCGGTATCGGCCCCGGCGCGGTACTGGCCTGGCGTTGGTTGTCCGAGCAAAAGGACGACAAGGCCCAAGCGATTTCCGTGGACCTGGCGCTGGAAAAACCCGGCTGCACTCACCTGTTGCCGAAATCCGCCGCCCACGGCCACTGGCTGGTGGCGTGGAACGATAACCCGGACGACGCCAGCGCAGGTTTCGTACGCGACCAACCGAACGCCGAAACCAGCATCAGCGACTACGACATCAACCTGCCGCAAGTGCTGAACAACGAACTGCGCAAAATCCTCGTTGGTGGCGACAAGGCCAACGGCGGTCTGGCGATCCCGGTGGTTGAAGTGCCGGCCGGTCAAGCCAAGGACACCGTGACCCTGTTCCTCTCCGGTGACGGCGGCTGGCGCGACCTCGACCGCGACGTCGCCGGGGAAATGGCCAAGATCGGCTACCCGGTCGTCGGCATCGACACCCTGCGCTACTACTGGCAGCACAAGAGCCCGGAGCAGAGCGCGCTGGACCTGACCGAACTGATGCAGCACTACCGGCAGAAATGGGGCACCAAACGCTTCATCCTGACCGGTTACTCGTTCGGTGCTGACGTATTGCCAGCGATCTACAACCGCCTGCCGGACACCGAGCAGCAACGCGTAGACGCAATCATCCTGCTCGCCTTCGCCCGCACCGGCAGCTTCGAAATCGAAGTCGAAGGCTGGCTCGGCAACGCCGGCAAAGAAGCCGCGACCGGCCCGGAAATGGCCAAGCTGCCACCGGCCAAGGTCGTGTGCATCTACGGTGAAGAAGAGACCGATGAAAGTGGCTGCACCGACAAGACGGCAGTCGGCGAGGCGGTGAAACTGCCAGGCGGCCACCACTTCGACGAGAACTACCCGGCGCTGGCCAAGCGCTTGGTGGACTTGATCGAGAAGCGGCAGAGCAAGGACTCGGTCGCCGAAGAGTGATCTGAGCCACGCCCACAAAAAGCCCCCGCAACTTCGCAGTTACGGGGGCTTTTTACATTCCAGCAGCCACGAAAATCCCCTGTGGGAGCGAGCCTGCTCGCGAAAGCGGTGGGTCAGTTTACAGATTCGTCGACTGACACTACGCCTTCGCGAGCAGGCTCGCTCCCACAAGGGAATTGCGCTGGATCAGCGGTTTTGCGCCGAAGCTCGTAAATTTCTTGACTCTTCAGGAAGCTAAAAACGCCAAGTGTCCACATTCCATAAAACGTGGACACCTGCTTGATTGGCATTATCGAATCGTCAATTCCACACTCATTCATCTGCTGAACAAATACCCGCAAAACCGCCAGCAACGTTTAGTTTCGTTTACGTCTGGTCTCGCAATATCAGATGACGCCCACAGACCTTGTAGGCAAACTCCGAAACTCTTGTTGGGGCGCTGTGCCGCTCTATTGCGCTGTTTTTCGACGGGATACTCTCCGGACGTCGCTGACCCATTCAGCGATCGGGTGTGGTAACCCGGAGAAACCATCGCAACAGCGCGCTCCTCAAGTTATGGCGGCTGTGCGTGGGACGCTTTTGGGCGTGCCGGTTTCCTTGGTTCCCGGTTTACCACCCTGCGTACAGTTGCCTCCCTTTCGCGTGGTAACGAAAGTCGCGGCACTTCGAACTAAGGAGTAACACGATGACCGAAACTGATCTGCACGGACTCGCAACCGTTAAAACCATCGGCTTCACCCCTTTCCTCTACAACTCGGATCAAGCGTTCTTCAGCGTCCGCTCCGGCATCCCGATCATCAATGCCTTGTCCCAATCCTCCGACCTGCTATCCCTCGCCAAATCCTTCGCAGAAGACGCTGCCTTCATCAGAGACACCGACCGCCATGCCTGGGCTGCGCATTACCTGACGGTGATGGGCAAGGCCTTGATTGATGATGTGATCCAAGCGCTGATGCCACGACCTGCGCGGACGAAGACCGAGTCTGAAGCAGAGATGCCTGAAAGCTTGTAGAGGTTTGAAGATCAAAAGATCGCAGCCTTCGGCAGCTCCTACATGGAATGCGAAACCTGTAGGAGCTGCCGAAGGCTGCGATCTTTTGATCTGAAGTTGCCGCCGACAAAAAAGCCCCCGCCAACCACAAGGCTGACGGGGGCTCTTTCTATAACGCGAAGTTACATCTCGACCTGCGTCCCCAACTCAATCACCCGGTTCAGCGGCAGATTGAAGAACCGCAAATTCCCATTGGCATTCTTCAACATGAACGCAAACAGCGCTTCACGCCAACGCGCCATGCCCTCAAGTTTCGAGGCAATCACCGTTTCGCGGCTGAGGAAGTACGTGGTGCGCATCGGGCTGAAGTCCAGATCATCCAGATGACACAGCTTCAGCGCCTGCGGCACATCCGGCTCGTCGGTGAAGCCGAAATGCAGGATCACCCGGAAGAAGCCTTCCCCGTGTGCCTCGACTTCGAAACGCCGCGATGGCGGTACACGAGGGATGTCTTCGTAGACCACGGTCAGCAACACCACTTGCTCATGCAGCACCTGGTTATGCAGCAGGTTGTGCAACAACGCATGCGGTACGGCGTCGGAGCGCGCGGTGAGGAACACGGCGGTGCCCTGCACTCGATGCGGTGGCTGCACGCGGATGCTGCTGATAAAGATCGGCAACGGCAGTGCGCCTTCGTCGAGGCGATCGACGAGCAACTGCTTGCCGCGCTTCCAGGTGGTCATCAGCACGAACAGCGCGATACCGGCGATCACCGGGAATGCGCCGCCCTGAACGATCTTCGGCACGTTGGCGGCGAAGTACAGGCCGTCCACCAGCAGGAAGCCGATCAGCACCGGCACCGCGAGGATCGGCGGCCATTTCCACAGCAGGAGCATCACTGCCGACACCAGAATGGTGGTCATCAGCATGGTGCCGGTCACCGCCACGCCGTAGGCCGAAGCCAGTGCGCCGGAGGATTCGAAGCCCAGCACCAGCAGCACCACGCCAACCATCAACGCCCAGTTCACCGCGCCGATATAGATCTGGCCCTGCTCGTCGCTGGAGGTGTGCTGGATGTACATGCGCGGGATGTAACCGAGCTGAATCGCCTGACGGGTCAGGGAGAATGCACCGGAAATCACCGCTTGCGAGGCAATCACCGTGGCCAGCGTCGACAGACCGACCAGCGGAATCAGCGCCCAGCTCGGTGCCAGCAGATAGAACGGGTTACGCGCTGCTTCCGGGTTTTCCAGCAGCAAGGCGCCCTGACCGAAGTAATTGAGCACCAGCGCCGGCAACACCAGGATGAACCACGCCCGGGCAATCGGCTTGCGACCAAAGTGGCCCATGTCGGCGTACAGCGCTTCGGCACCGGTCAGCGCCAGCACCACGGCGCCGAGGATCGCCACGCCCATGCCTGTGTGGACCATGAAGAAACGCACGGCCCAGACCGGGTTCAGCGCATGCAGCACTTCCGGGGTGTGGCTGATGCCATAGACACCGAGGGCGCCGAGGACGAGAAACCAGGTGACCATGATCGGCCCGAACAAGATGCCGATCCGCGCCGTACCGTGGCTCTGGATCAAAAACAGAGCGACCAGCACCACCAACGACAACGGCACAACCCAGTGGTCGATACCCTCAAATGCCAACCCCAGACCTTCAATAGCCGACAACACCGAGATCGCCGGGGTGATCATGCTGTCGCCATAAAACAGTGCCGCGCCGATCAGCCCGCAAACTACCAGCAACGAACGCAGCTTCTTGCGATGCCCTGCCGCCCGTCGCGCCAGCGCGGTGAGCGCCATGATGCCGCCCTCGCCCTGGTTGTCGGCGCGCAGCACGAACATCATGTATTTGATCGACACGACCCAGATCAGCGACCAGAAGATCAACGACAGAATGCCCAGCACGCCGTCGTGATTGACCGATACGCCATAAGCGCCGGAAAACACTTCTTTGAGGGTGTACAACGGGCTCGTGCCGATGTCGCCGTAAACTACCCCGACCGCCGCGACCAGCATGCTCAGCGGCTTGGAGGCCGAACCCTCGGCGCCTGCCGCATGACTACTTGCCTGACCCATCCAACACTCCTACTTCTCAGAACCGGCTTCTTGAATGAAGCACTATGCTTTGTGGTGCAGCATGCGCTGTTTTACCTGTTGTTACAGACGTTTTGTTGACTGTAAAAAATTGGTAAAGCTCAACGGCGCGAAGCATAGCGCAGCACTCGTCGTATTTCCCTGCATAAAGCTGGTCAAGTGCGTTGCCCGCCGCTAGAATTGCGCACTTTTTGATCAGAGGCGCGCCCTAAGCGCCCGTCCGTCGGCTTTCGCACCAAGAAAGCGATGTCACAAAATACCGAGGTTAGACATGTCCACCACTCCTGCGCCGGCCAATCCAAAGGTTGGCTTTGTATCTCTGGGTTGCCCGAAAGCACTGGTCGACTCCGAGCGCATCCTGACCCAGCTGCGCATGGAAGGCTATGACGTGGTGTCCACCTATCAGGACGCCGACGTGGTCGTGGTCAACACCTGCGGTTTCATCGATTCGGCCAAGGCTGAGTCGCTGGAAGTGATCGGCGAGGCGATCAAGGAAAACGGCAAGGTCATCGTTACCGGTTGCATGGGCGTGGAAGAAGGCAACATCCGCAACGTCCACCCGAGCGTGCTGGCCGTGACCGGTCCGCAGCAGTACGAGCAAGTGGTCAACGCCGTGCACGAAGTGGTGCCACCGCGTAAGGATCACAACCCGCTGATCGACCTGGTGCCGCCGCAAGGCATCAAGCTGACCCCGCGTCACTACGCGTATCTGAAGATTTCCGAAGGCTGCAACCACAGCTGCTCGTTCTGCATCATCCCGTCGATGCGCGGCAAACTGGTCAGCCGTCCGGTCGGTGACGTGTTGGACGAAGCTCAGCGTCTGGTCAAATCCGGCGTTAAAGAGTTGCTGGTCATTTCGCAAGACACCAGCGCTTACGGCGTCGACGTGAAATACCGCACCGGTTTCTGGAACGGCGCGCCGGTGAAAACCCGCATGACCGAACTGTGTGAAGCGCTGAGCACGCTGGGCGTCTGGGTCCGTCTGCACTACGTTTACCCGTACCCGCACGTCGACGAGCTGATTCCGCTGATGGCCGCCGGCAAGATCCTGCCGTACCTGGACATCCCGTTCCAGCACGCCAGCCCGAAAGTGTTGAAGTCGATGAAACGCCCGGCGTTTGAAGACAAGACCCTGGCGCGCATCAAGAACTGGCGCGAAATCTGCCCGGACCTGATCATCCGTTCGACCTTCATCGTCGGCTTCCCGGGCGAGACCGAAGAAGACTTCCAGTACCTGCTGAACTGGCTGACCGAAGCCCAGCTCGACCGCGTCGGTTGCTTCCAGTACTCGCCGGTGGATGGCGCTCCGGCGAATGATCTGGATCTGGAGATCGTCCCGGACGAGGTCAAGCAGGATCGTTGGGATCGCTTCATGGCGCACCAGCAAGCGATCAGCTCGGCACGCCTGCAAATGCGTATCGGCCGTGAAATCGAAGTGCTGGTGGACGAAGTCGACGAGCAAGGCGCGGTCGGCCGCTGCTTCTTCGATGCCCCGGAAATCGATGGCAACGTGTTTATTGATAACGGCAGCAATCTGAAGCCGGGTGACAAGGTCTGGTGCAAGGTTACTGATGCTGACGAATATGATCTGTGGGCTGAGCAGATCTGATCTGAAGATCAAAAGCCCCTCACCCCAGCCCTCTCCCGGAGGGAGAGGGAGCTGACCGTGTTGTTCTTTCGAGGTACATCGACCTGAGCTATCCGGTTGAACTCAGGTTTGAACAGCATGAAGATCTGCTCCCTTCCCCCTCGCCCTCTCCCGGAGGGCGCGGGGACTGATCTATGTGTTCTTCCGAGCTGCACCGTCCTGAACGTTCGAGTCGAACTCAGGTTTTGAACAGCACAAAGATCTGCGCCCTTCCCCCCTCGCCCCCTTGGGGGAGAGGGGACTGATCGAGGTGTTCTTTCGAATTGCGGCGACTAGAAATATCCAGTCGGGCTCAGGTTTTGAACAGCATGAAGATCTGCTCCCTTCCCCCTCGCCCCCTCTGGGGGAGAGGGTTGGGGTGAGGGGGAGAGATCTTGCTGGCGACAGAAGTATCCAGCCAGACACCGCAATAAATACAGAAAGCCCCGCTCTTTTTACGAGATGCGGGGCTTTTTTACGGCTATCGTTTAGCGGGGGACGGACTCCCTTGAAACGGACAAGAGGCAGACGGGCATGCGTCACCATTCGGTCATCCACACGCCGAAACTCAGCGATTACCAGGAACTGACCCAGGTCTGGGAGGCCTCGGTTCGCGCCACCCATGATTTCCTGCCGGACAGCTATATCGAGCTGCTGCGCAATCTGGTGCTCAACCGCTATCTCGATGCGGTGATGCTGATCTGCACCAAGAATGCCAATCAGCGCATCACCGGGTTTGCCGGTGTCGCGGCGGGCAAGATCGAGATGCTGTTCATCGACCCGGATTTTCGTGGCCAGGGTTTGGGCAAGAAACTGCTCAACTACGCCATGCAGCATCTGAATGCCGATGAACTCGACGTCAACGAGCAGAACCCCCAGGCCTTGGGCTTCTACTTCAAACAAGGTTTTGAAGTGATCGGCCGTTCGGAAGTCGATGGCATGGGCCAGCCGTATCCGTTGCTACATATGCGTTTGCGACAGAATCAGCAACGCTCAAGCAACGGCTGACACAACCCAAAACAACTGTGGGAGCTAGCCTGCTAGCGATGCAGGCGACGCGGTCAGTCAGATACACCGCGGTGATGCAATCGCCAGCAGGCTGGCTCCCACAGGGAATTGCGAACAGCCTGTAAATGGAACCGGGCTTAACCGGCGCCACACAGGTACAATGCCCACCCCTTTTTTGTTACGGCCCTGTCATGACTGACCCGATTCGCCTCTCCAAACGCCTCATCGAACTGGTCGGTTGCTCCCGCCGGGAGGCCGAGCTGTTCATCGAGGGCGGCTGGGTCACCGTGGACGGCGAAGTGATTGACGAGCCGCAATTCAAGGTCGGCGAGCAGAAAGTCGAGCTCGACAAGGACGCCAAGGCCACCGCGCCGGAGCCGGTGACCATCCTGCTCAACGCCCCTGCCGGCATGGACGTCGAAACTGCCATGCAGTCGCTCAGCGCCGAAACCCTCAGCGAAGAACACCGCTTCAGCAAGCGCCCGTTGCGCGGGCACTTCCTGCGCCTGACCGCCAGCGCCGACCTGCAAGCCAAGGCTAGCGGCCTGCTGGTGTTCACTCAGGACTGGAAAATCCTGCGCAAACTCACCGCCGACGCCGCGAAGATCGAGCAGGAATATGTGGTTGAAGTCGAAGGGGACATGGTCGCCCACGGCCTTAATCGCTTGCAGCACGGCCTGACCCACAAGGGCAAGGAGCTGCCGCCGGTCAAAGCCAGCTGGCAGAACGAAAACCGTCTGCGCTTCGCCATGAAAAACCCGCAGCCGGGGATCATCGCCCAGTTCTGCGAAGCGGTGGGCCTGAAGGTCATCGGCATCCGCCGCATCCGCATCGGCGGCGTCTCGATCGGCAAGGTTCCGGTCGGCCAATGGCGCTACCTGTCCGGCAAAGAGAAGTTCTAAGGCTTCCACTGCCGCCACACATTTCGGCAGCGCGCCTGCGTGCTGCCCACAACGCTTATCAGGATTACTCACATGATTCATAACGACGTATTGCGCAGCGTGCGCTACATGCTCGACATCAGCGACAAGAAGGTTGTCGAGATCATCAAACTCGGCGGCATGGAAGTAGCGCTCGCCGACGTAGTGACCTGGCTCGACAAGAAAGAAGAAGACGAAGAAGGTTTCGTGCGCTGCCCGGACGAAGTCATCGCGCACTTCCTCGACGGTCTGGTGATCTTCAAACGTGGCAAGGACGAAAGCCGTCCGCCGCAGCCGATCGAAGTGCCAGTGACCAACAACATCATCCTGAAAAAGCTGCGCGTCGCTTTCGAACTGAAAGAAGACGATATGCACGCAATCCTCAAGGCGGCCGAGTTCCCGGTGTCCAAGCCTGAGCTGAGCGCGCTGTTCCGCAAGGTCGGCCACACCAACTACCGCCCGTGCGGCGACCAGTTGCTGCGCAACTTCCTCAAGGGGCTCACGCTGCGCGTGAGAGCTTAAAAGCAGCCTCAAGCTACAAGCTACAAGCTACAAGCTACAAGCTACAAGTTGCCACACCGCGTTAACTTGTAGCTTGCAGCTTGCCACTCGAAGCTGGCCGCATGGCCCACCATTCCTTTCGAAAATAGTGGCTCCGCTTTTCGCGGCTGACGACTAGGGTGTACTGATCCCTAGCACTCAGGATTCGCCATGCACCCGTATTTCTCCCTGCAAGGCCGCACCGCTCTGGTGACCGGCGGCACCCGTGGTATCGGCAAAATGATAGCCAAAGCCTTTGTCGAGGCTGGCGCGCGCGTCTATGTCTGCTCGCGCGATGCCGAGGCCTGCCATCAAACGGCCGAAGAGCTCAGCGCCTTGGGCAAGTGCCACGGCGTGGCGGCGAATCTGGCGACGGAAGAAGGCGTGCAGGAACTGGCCGCGCGCCTGGGCGAGCAGATCACGCATCTGGATATTCTGGTGAACAACGCCGGCACCACCTGGGGCGCGCCGCTGGAGAGTTACCCGGTCAAAGGCTGGGAGAAGGTCATGCAGCTCAACGTGACCTCGGTGTTCACCTGCATCCAGCAGTTTCTGCCGTTGTTGCGCAAGGCCGGGTCGGCGGCGAATCCGGCGCGGATTATCAACATTGGTTCGGTGGCGGGGATTTCTTCGTTTGGTGAGCAGGCGTATGCCTATGGGCCAAGCAAGGCGGCCCTGCATCAGTTGTCGCGGATTCTCGCGCGGGAGCTGGTGAGCCAGCACATCAACGTCAACGTGATCGCGCCGGGGCGGTTTCCGAGCAAGATGACGCAGCATATTGGCAGTGATGAGAAGGCGCTGGCTGAGGATACGGCGTTGATTCCGATGAAGCGCTGGGGACGCGAGGATGAGATGGCGGCGTTGGCGATCAGTCTGGCGAGTACGGCTGGGGCTTATATGACGGGGAATATTATTCCGTTGGATGGTGGGTTTAGCCTCTGAGATCGGCGGTGCGGCCTTCGCGAGCAGGCTCGCTCCCACATTGGATCTGTGTCATGCATATAACCCCTGTGGGAGCGAGCCTGCTCGCGAAGAGGCCAGCCCTGCCACCACCAGACTTGAGACGGGACGGGTTATCATGCCCACCCCTGCCCCGCTTCGAATGCAAACCATGACTTACAGCGTCTCCCCCATCGGCTTCGTGCGCTCCTGCTTCAAGGAGAAATTCGCCATCCCCCGCCAGCCACAACTGGCCCCCGCCGCCCGTGGTGTGCTGGAACTGGTGGCGCCGTTTGATCAGGGCGACGCGGTGCAGGGTCTGGAACAGGTCAGTCATGTCTGGCTGCTGTTTCTGTTTCATCAGGCACTGGAAGACAAACCTCGCTTGAAAGTGCGCCCGCCACGTTTAGGCGGCAACAAGTCCATGGGTGTGTTCGCAACCCGCGCGACTCACCGTCCCAACGGCATCGGCCAATCGGTGGTGAAACTGGACAAGGTCAAGGCCAATCGTCTGTTCATCTCCGGCATTGATCTGCTGGACGGCACGCCGATCCTCGACATCAAACCCTACGTGCCTTACGCCGACATCATCGCCGACGCCGCCAACAGCATCGCCAGCGCTGCGCCGCAGTTGATCGACGTGCAGTGGACGGACTCGGCGTTGAAACAAGCGCATACACACGCTCAGCGCCTCGACGAGCCGCTGGTTGAGCTGATTGAACAGTGTCTGGCTCAGGATCCGCGTCCGGCCTATCAAACCCCGGTGCCTGAGCGTGAATATGGCGCGCAATTCTGGGATCTGGATGTGCGCTGGCATTACCCGACGCCTGAGCAGATCCGCGTGCTCGAAGTCATCCCTGCCGAGGCCTGACCCCGAAAACGAAAAAGCCCGCGCTGCCTTCACAGGCAACGCGGGCTTTTACTGTCACACCACAAAACCAATTGTGGGAGCGAGCCTGCTCGCGAAGGCGTCATATCAGTCACCTAACATGTGCCTGATTCTCCGCTTTCGCGAGCAGGCTCGCTCCCACAGGTATTGCAGTTACTTCTCGACGAATGCACGCTCGATCAGGTAATCACCCGGCTCGCGCATCCGCGCCGAGATCTTCAGACCGAAGCTATCAAGCACTTCGCTGGTCTCGTCGAGCATGCTCGGGCTGCCGCAGATCATCGCGCGGTCGTCCTGCGGGTTGATCGGCGGCAGGCCGATGTCGCTGAACAGCTTGCCGCTGCGCATCAGGTCGGTCAGACGGCCCTGATTCTCGAAAGGCTCGCGAGTCACGGTCGGGTAGTAGATCAGCTTGTCACGCAGCGCTTCGCCGAAGAACTCGTTCTGCGGCAGGTGCTCGGTGATGAATTCGCGGTAGGCGACTTCGTTGACGTAACGCACACCGTGAACCAGGATCACTTTTTCAAAGCGCTCGTAGGTTTCCGGGTCCTGGATCACGCTCATGAACGGCGCCAGGCCAGTACCGGTGCTCAGCAGGTACAAGTGCTTGCCCGGGTTCAGGTCGTCGAGAACCAGGGTGCCGGTAGGCTTCTTCGAGATGATGATCTCGTCGCCTTCCTTCAAGTGCTGCAACTGCGAGGTCAGCGGGCCGTCCTGCACCTTGATGCTGAAGAATTCCAGATGCTCTTCCCAGTTCGGGCTGGCGATCGAGTAAGCGCGCATAAGCGGGCGGCCGTTGGGCTGTTGCAGGCCGATCATCACGAACTGACCGTTCTCGAAGCGCAGGCCCGGATCGCGGGTGCACTTGAAGCTGAACAGAGTGTCGTTCCAGTGATGAACACTGAGGACACGCTCGTGGTTCATGTTGCTCATGTACGTTTGACTCCTGGAGATTGGGTCTGCGCTGGCTTTTGAAGGCGACGGTGCGCAATTGCATCGCATTCTAATAGCGACGACAATATCTGTTAACTGGATTATTAAGATAAGGGTTATCGGTTATATCGATATGCGATTTACTCTCCGTCAACTGCAAGTCTTCGTCGCCGTCGCCCAGCAGGAAAGCGTATCCCGTGCTGCGGGTCTGCTCAACCTCTCGCAGTCGGCCGCCAGCACCTCGATCACCGAGCTCGAGCGCCAATCCAGCTGCCAGCTGTTCGATCGCGCCGGCAAACGGCTGAGCCTCAACGCCCTCGGCAAACAGCTGTTGCCGCAGGCGGTGGCGCTGCTTGATCAGGCCAAGGAAATCGAAGACCTGCTCAACGGCAAATCCGGTTTCGGCTCACTGTCGGTGGGCGCGACGCTGACCATCGGCAATTACCTGGCGACCTTGCTGATCGGCAGTTTCATGCAGCGCCACCCGGAAAGTCAGGTGAAACTGCACGTGCAGAACACTGCCAATATCGTGCAACAAGTCGCCCACTACGAAATTGATCTGGGTCTAATCGAAGGCGATTGCAGCCACCCGGACATCGAAGTGCAGAGCTGGGTCGAGGATGAGCTGGTGGTGTTCTGCGCGCCGCAGCATCCGTTGGCCCGACGCGGCAGTGCAAGCATGGAAGAGCTGACTCACGAAGCGTGGATTCTGCGTGAACAGGGTTCCGGCACGCGGCTGACCTTCGATCAGGCCATGCGGCACCATCGCAGCTCGCTGAATATCCGTCTGGAGCTTGAGCACACCGAAGCGATCAAACGCGCGGTGGAATCGGGGCTGGGGATTGGCTGCATCTCGCGGCTGGCGCTGCGCGACGCGTTCCGTCGCGGCAGTCTGGTGCCGGTGGAAACGCCGGATCTGGATCTAGCGCGACAGTTCTACTTCATCTGGCACAAGCAGAAGTACCAGACCTCGGCGATGCGCGAATTTCTCGACCTGTGCCGCGCTTTCACCGCCGGGGTGCAGCGCAGCGACGAGATCGTTTTGCCGACGATCGCTTAAAGCAGAATCACCGCCCACACCAGCGCGATCATGCTCAGTGCCACGAATTGCGCGGCGCTGCCCATGTCCTTGGCGTTCTTCGACAGCGGGTGCAGCTCCAGCGAGATACGATCAATGGCCGCTTCCACCGCCGAGTTCAGCAGCTCGACGATCAGCGCCAACAGGCACACGGCAATCAGCAAGGCCTGTTCCACACGGCTGACATTGAGGAAGAACGTCAGCGGAACCAGCACCACATTGAGCAGTACCAATTGGCGGAACGCCGCTTCGCCCGTGAAGGCTGCGCGCAGGCCGTCCAGCGAGTAACCGGAGGCATTGAGGATGCGTTTCAGGCCGGTCTGGCCCTTGAAAGGTGACATAAAGTAGAAACCAACCAAAAAGGAGTGGGAAAGCTAGATCAACAAAAGTCAAAAAAGCGTGAAGACGCCAGCCATTATTGGCTCGGAATTGACTCAAGTTGTTGCAGCAGTAAAGCCGCTTGCGTGCGGGTGCGCACATTCAGCTTGCGAAAGATCGCCGTGACGTGGGCCTTGATGGTCGCTTCCGACACACTCAACTCATAGGCAATCTGCTTGTTCAGCAAACCTTCGCAGACCATGGTCAACACACGGAACTGCTGCGGAGTGAGGCTGGCAAGACCATCGCTGGCGGCTTTGGCTTCGTCGGAAACGGCGACTGCCTCGAACGCTTGCGGCGGCCAGAACACATCGCCATCGAGTACTTTGCGCACGGCTTGCTGAATCACGCTGAGATCGCTGGACTTGGGAATAAAGCCGCTGGCGCCGAACTCACGGGATTTGACCATCACCGAAGCTTCTTCCTGGGCCGAAACCATCACCACCGGAATCTGTGGGTACTGGCCGCGCAGCATGACCAACCCGGAAAACCCGAAAGCGCCGGGCATGTTCAGGTCCAGCAGGACCAGATCCCAGTCGGCCTTTTCGGTCAGGCGCGCTTCCAGCTCGGCGATGCTCGCCACTTCCACCAGCCGCACATCCGGGCCAAGGCCCAGCGTCACCGCTTGATGCAGGGCACTTCGAAACAGAGGGTGATCATCGGCAATCAGGATGTCGTATGTGGCCATTTTTCAAATGATCCTGTTTTTGATGGCAGACGCGGCGCATTCCGGTCTGGCCAAAGCAACTCAAGATGCCGCTTTCAAGCGATATCCACAGGGGCACGTTCAACGCCAATCAACAGCAAACACGGCGTTTCAAACCTTGGCCGCCCCCTAAACGGCGCCAAGCATGCCCAGCGAAGACGGGGTGGTCAAGCAGCGCGGCCGCTGGCTTGTACAGTATGGGCCACTATTGCGCCAACTCTGGCTGCGGCTTTCGTATATAGGGCAGCAACTCAGCGTGGGCTGGCGTCGATTCATTCATGTCCAACTGTTGTTTGGCGCCGAGGTAATGCTGGCTGAACACGTCGAAATAGGCGTCCAGCGCAGAAGCGGCGTCGCTGTCACCGGCCAGTTCCAGGCACAACGCCACGACTTCGGCGGTGCACAGGTGCTCGCTGCGGGTCGAGCGGCGCAAGCGGTAGCGCGAAAGTTTGTCGGGCAGCAGGCTCAAGATCGGCAAGCGGTCGAAATACGGGCTCTTGCGGAAAATCTTCCGCGCCTCGGTCCAGGTGGCATCGAGCAGAATGAACAGCGGGCGCTTGCTGTTATCGGGAGCGACCGTATTGGTCACCCGTGACGGCTCGACGTATTCGCCGGGAAACACCAGATACGGTTGCCATTGCGGGTCGTTGAGCAGCGCCAGCATCTGTGGATCGGGCTCGGTGCGCGACCAGATGAATGCGTGGTTATCGCGCACCACATCGGCAATCAGCCATCCCGTGTTGCTCGGTTTGAACACTTCCTTGCCGGTCATGATCAAGCACACGCCCGAACGCGTTTCGACACTCGGCCGCCAGGCGCACAGGCAATGGCTGATGATCACCCGACAGTCGCGGCAACGCTCGGAGCGAAAGCCACGGGCCTGAATCGGCTTGATGCCTTCATCTTCACGCTGGTCACGCAGACGAGCGACGGCGTTGGGGGCATGGTTCATCGCGGATAACGCCGAAAAGCAGGAAAACTCGACACGAACAACACTCGGCAGGGCAATAAAGGCCGGCAGTTTACCAGAGCGACGGGCACAAGCCTGTACCCTCCCGACCGGCTCCCCTATAATTCGCCGCCACTGAACGCACAGTCACGTGGCTGGTCGAACCACCAGTCACTGAACCAGGAGAGTTTCATGCTGCGCCTTATCGTTCCCACCGCTGCCATTCTGCTGGCGTCGTCCTTCACCGCTCAGGCTGCCTCCCTGAGTGAGCAGAATCTGAACCGCGAGCTGCGCAACGTCGCCGCCCAGAGCAGCGTCGGCACGCCCCGCGCCATCAGTGAAGACATTCTTGATCAGGGCTTCACCGTTGAAGGCACGCAGTTGATCAACCACCTGAGCGTGCAAAAGAGCCACGCCGACAAGATGCGCGCTGACCCTAAAGCCGTGTATTTCCAGTTGGGCGCCTCAGTGTGCAACAACCCATCGTTCCGCAAGCTGATGGCCAAGGGCGCGATCATGCGTTACGACTTCACCGAAGTGAAAACCAACAAAGCGATCGGCTCCGCCAGTTACCAGGAATCGGATTGCCCGAAAGCCGCCCCGGCGAAGAAGAAGTAATTATCGCGAATTGGCGCGCCGCTGTTCATCCTCGGCGCGCAGTTCGGCCAGCAAGGCCTGTAAATAGTGTGAGCGGCGCTCGCCGCCCGCCAACCGCCGGCAGCACTCCTCTTCGAGACTGAGATGATTGGTCTCGGCTGCTGCCTTCAACATTCGATACAGCTGCGTATCGATCTCCAGAATCACTCTGGCCATGTGTCCCGCCTCCTTGCCACCCACAAATCCTTGAATCGCGTGCACCGTAACGCAAAGCTGTCGTACGACGCCTGTAAGTTAGTTAATCAGAGGGATTGCCGCTCGGCGCAGGTTCGGACGAGCGGTGAAGGAACCGGCGAACAATCAATAAACGGTTGCCAGGCAAAACGTTGCGGCGCAATGATCAAGTCAGCGCAAATGCGCGCAAGGGTCTAGATTCAGAGTATTCCCGATCATTTTTCAACGGCAGGAAAGGAACTGCCGATCGTGTGTTTTTTGCAGCGCGGCACTGACGCCGCTCGTCAGGGCCACCCGCTCTGTGCAGAAGGAGACGTTGAATGCCTTACCAACCGAATGACCTCTTGAGCCGTCATTTTCAGGAAAGCGGTCCCGACCTCATCAGCCAGGTCGAAGAACAACTCAACCGTGTTTCCCCCAACAGCCCGAATATCCCCATCTACCGCGACATGATCCTGACCGTGCTGCGCATGGCTCAGGAAGACCACAACCGCTGGAACGCCAAGATCACCCTGCAGGCCCTGCGCGAACTGGAGCAGGCGTTCCGGGTGCTGGAACAATTCAAGGGCCGACGCAAAGTTACTGTGTTCGGCTCGGCGCGCACACCCGTCGAACATCCGCTGTATGCGATGGCCCGTGAACTCGGCGCGGCGTTGACCCGCTCGGGGATGATGGTCATCACTGGCGCCGGGGGCGGCATCATGGCTGCCGCACATGAAGGTGCCGGCCGCGATCACAGCCTCGGTTTCAACATTACCCTGCCCTTCGAGCAGCATGCCAACCCCACCGTCGATGGCACCGGTAATCTGCTGCCATTCCACTTCTTCTTCACGCGAAAACTGTTTTTCGTCAAAGAAGCCGACGCGCTGGTCTTGTGCCCGGGCGGTTTCGGCACGCTGGATGAAGCTCTGGAAGTACTGACGTTGATCCAGACCGGTAAAAGTCCATTGGTGCCGGTGGTGCTGCTGGATGCACCCGGCGGAACGTTCTGGCAAGGCGCGATGGACTTCATCCGCCAGCAATTGGAGAGCAATCGCTACATCCTGCCGACTGACATGAAGCTGATGCGTCTGGTTTACACCGTTGAGGAAGCGGTGGAACAGATCAACCAGTTCTACAGCAACTTCCACTCCAGCCGTTGGCTCAAGCGTCAATTCGTGATTCGTATGCATCACAAGCTCAGCGATCAAGCGCTGGAACATATGCAGGAGGCCTTTGCCGATCTGTGCCTGAGCGACCAGTTTCATCAACACGCCTACAGCGGTGAGGAGCAGGATGAAGCGCAGTACAGCCATCTGGTGCGACTGGCCTTTGCCTTCAATGCCCGCACTCATGGGCGTCTGAGGGAGTTGATCGACTACATCAACCTGCCGGAAAACTGGGCTCATTCAAAACCGCAAACAGCGCAACGTTCGCGCGAACCCTCCAAGGTAATTTGAGGGCAAAAAAAAACGGCCCGCTATTTTCATAGCGGGCCGTTTTTATTGAAGCAGCTTAATCGTCCATCCCTCGACCGCTGAACAAGCGGTTGATCATCTCCATCGAGAACCCTCGATACGCCAGAAACCGACCTTGCTTGGCCCGTTCTTTCGCATCAATCGGTAAATGCCCGGAGAACTTACGCCGCCAGGTGTCCTGAAGTTGTTCCTGCCAACTGATACCGCTTTCGCGCAGCGCGAGTTCGATATCGGCGCGTTGCAACCCTCGCTGGCTAAGTTCCTCGCGAATCCGCAGAGGGCCATAACCGGAGCGGGCGCGGTAGGAAACAAAGCTTTCAAGGTAACGGGCTTCGGAAAGCAGCCCTTCTTCCGTCAAACGGTCGAGGGCTGTTTCGATCATATCCGCCTCGGCGCCGCGCTGACGCAGTTTGCGCGTCAGCTCGACTCGACCGTGCTCGCGGCGTGCGAGCAGGTCCATGGCGGTTCGCCGCACAGCGACGAGGGTATCGAGTACGGCGGTGGTCATCGCTGCATTCAGATATCAGCGTCGGCCAGGTCGTCTTCAGTCTCTTTGACTGCAGAGGCCTTGGAGTCGATCACTGCCGGCGTCAGCAGCTTGTCACGCAGTTGTTTCTCGAGCTTCGCGGCGATTTCCGGGTTGTCTGCCAGGAACTTGGCCGAGTTGGCCTTGCCCTGACCGATCTTGGTGCCTTCGTAGGCATACCAGGCGCCGGATTTTTCAACAAAACCGTGCAGCACGCCCAAGTCGATCATCTCACCATTGAGGTAGATGCCTTTGCCGTAAAGAATCTGGAACTCGGCCTGACGGAACGGCGAAGCCACCTTGTTCTTCACAACCTTGACGCGGGTTTCGCTGCCGACCACTTCGTCGCCTTCCTTCACCGCGCCGGTACGGCGGATGTCGAGACGAACCGAGGCGTAGAACTTCAGCGCGTTACCACCGGTGGTGGTTTCCGGGCTACCGAACATCACGCCGATCTTCATACGGATCTGGTTGATGAAGATTACCAGGCAGTTGGCGTTCTTGATGTTACCGGTGATTTTACGCAGCGCCTGGGACATCAGACGGGCTTGCAGGCCCACGTGCATGTCACCCATTTCGCCTTCGATTTCAGCTTTCGGTACCAGTGCTGCCACGGAGTCGACGATGATCACGTCAACAGCGTTGGAGCGCACCAGCATGTCGGTGATTTCCAGCGCCTGTTCGCCGGTGTCCGGCTGGGACACCAGCAGGTCGTCGACGTTGACGCCCAGTTTGCCGGCGTACTCAGGATCGAGGGCGTGTTCGGCGTCGACGAATGCGCAGGTCGCGCCGGCTTTTTGCGCCTGGGCGATCACGGACAAGGTCAGCGTGGTTTTACCGGAAGATTCCGGACCGTAGATTTCAACGATACGGCCTTTTGGCAGGCCGCCAATGCCGAGCGCGATGTCCAGACCCAGAGAGCCAGTGGAGATAGCCGGGATCGCCTGACGGTCCTGATCGCCCATACGCATCACGGCACCCTTGCCGAATTGACGTTCGATCTGACCCAGGGCCGCAGCCAAGGCTTTCTTCTTGTTGTCGTCCATTAAAGTCCTCACGTAATCAATAAGGCCTGACGGCCAACACCTGTATAAGTAGCCAGTATTATTCCACAGCGTTCGCGGATCGCCTACCCCTGATTTTCGATTTCTCGTGCCGCTAGTCGCAGGAGCCCCTCTAGCGCGGCCTTCACCGTTTGTCGGCGGACATCATCGCGGTTGCCGGGGAAGTGTTGAACCTCACTGCTCACCGTCTCGCCAACGCCCCACGCCAGCCACACCGTGCCGACCGGTTTGTTCGGCGATCCGCCGTCCGGCCCGGCCACACCACTGACGGCTACGGCAAATCGCGCCAGGCTTTTGTCCTGGGCGCCACGCACCATCGCCTCAACGACCTCGCGACTGACTGCGCCCACCGTTTCGAACAACTCGGTCGGTACATTCAGTTGCTGGGTTTTCTGACGGTTGGAGTAGGTCACATAACCCGCCTCGAACCACGCCGAACTGCCCGGGATCCGGGTGATCGCTTCTGCGATGCCGCCACCGGTACAGGACTCGGCGGTGGTGACGTGGGCATTGAGCAGTTGCAGACGTCGGCCAAGGTCGGCGGCCAGTTGAGTGATCTCTTTCACGGCGTGCTCCGGATCGTGTGGAATGCCTCCACCGTACACGACCCGGTTGCGCTTTCAATACACAGACTCATTCAAAATGTTCGGGCGCCAGCGCTCTGACATACGCCTGACAAGCCTGCAAGGCAATCAGTCCACGGTCGCCGGTGTCGGTGATGGCGACAATTCGTTGAGCATGCGCCGGGTCAAGTCGGGCGCGTACGGTTGCATGATCCACGCTGCCGGCGCTGGCGGCGGCTGGCACGTTGCAGCCTGGGGCAGCGTCGCTGGCGTCGAGAAGGACTGACAGGCGCACATCAGCAGTGGCAAGACGATCGCGCAGGCGATCCTGATCACGTTGGGCATCGCTCAGTGCTCGATAGTGGGTTTGTTCACTGGCCGCGAGCCGTTGCTCCAGCGCCAGGCGTTTATCCTGCTCGGCCTGTTGCACGGCGGCGGCAGTCTGGGTCAGTTGATTGAGGGTTTCGCCGTTTAACCGCGCCTGCTCGGCCAATTGCCGGCCGTAGCGCCACTCCTGCAACTGCCAGGCCGCTGCAAACGCACCCGCAGCCAGCAACAGGACGCCAATCACTCGCCAGGGGATTGGCATAGCACCGCCCTCGCCCGCGCCCAGATGTCCAGGCGATCCTGCAAGCCGTTCAACCCGCCGTTGATGCGTCGGGTGATGGTGTTGAACTGATCGCGATCGGCCAGTTCGTTCAAGCCGTTCTGCTCCCAGAACCAAGCGGCAGACTCAGCGGCCCATTGCGGTTGTTCGAGCAGCTCGGGCAGCGACAGCAGGCGCTCATCGCCGAACAGGCCGAGGCTGCACTGGCGGTAATTCGAGCGGCCGGTAATCTGGATCAACCCGCGCCCTCGGTATTTTTGCCCGTCGCCGTCGGCCTCAGGAGTGTTGCCCAGACGCAAGGCCAACGTACCCGTGTCGTACTTGCTCAGGTATTGGTTGTTGCCCAGTTCCCGCACATAGCGCAGTTGCCCCGACTCATGGCCGACCTGGGCAAGGAACGCCGCGACGCGTTTAGGCGAGTCAATATGGCGGCGCGCCATGGCGCTGTTGAGCGGCGAAACAAAAACGCCCGCTTGGGAGCGGGCGTTGGGCATGATGTCGATAAGGTTGTTTTCAGTTATTTGCATAATGCTTGATCCTCCCTGGATATTGCCCCGATTGAATCACGGTTGACGGCCAATGCCGCTCAGCCACTTTTTTGCCAGAGTTTTCAGGGTGCTGTCCGGCGTCAGTTCTTCGGGGGTTGCGAACACCCAACCGAGGGTGCCGAAGTTGGCGGTCCAGTCGATTTGCGGTGCTGGAGTGATTTCAGTGATGTCGATCCAGAGCAGATCCGGATGAAACATCTCGGCCATATTTCCGTCGGTGGAGAAGAGTTCGACCACGGTGTTCTGGGTGATGCGTGCGTAGGTTTTCATCAGGCGTACTCGTAGATGATCACGGCACCGGGAGCGCCTGCTGCGCCCGGTCTACCCGGCTGATTGGTTGTGTTAGCGATCCCGCCCGCGCCTGAACCATAACCGGAACCGGGGGCAGCCACACTCAATGCGACGCTACTCGCATAACCACCACTGCCAAGCGGTGAGTTTGCGCCATGCCCGGCAAGTGTTGATCCGGTGAGGCACATCCCTGGGTTGCCGGCCGCACCTGCCGAATTGACAATGTTGCCGCCACTTGAGGTTTGGCTGGGAAAACCACCCACATACAAGCCGAATCCAGGAAGCGTGAGTGGAGTATTCCAAGGGGACCCGCCACCTCCGGTGGCCGAAACCAATGAGCCCAGCGAACTGGTACCGCCACTTCCCCCGCCTGTGCCGACAACACCCGCCGCGCCCCCAGCCCCCACGGTAATCATTTGGCTCTGCCCGATCGCGGCAGAGGATAACCAGGCTTGTGCGTAGCTACCGGAAGCGCCACCGCCTGTAAGGGAAACCTGGGTAGAGTTGGTCGCACCGATTCCCGAGCTGCCACCACCTCCGCCGACGATGGTGACCCATACGTTCTTCATTCCCACTGCTGGCACATAGATGCCGGACGCGGTAAATGTCCTGATCCCCAAGAGCCGGCCACTTGCAGCATTGCCACCACTCGCATACACCAGCACCCAACTATCCAGTGCTGCGCTGTACACCACCGAACACACACTACCGCCGACAATCTCCGCAGACCGCAACGCACTCAGCCCAAGGCTCAATAGTGGCTTGGGCATCAACCCGTTCGGCGCAAACGTACTCGCCCCGGTATTGGCATTACCGGCAGTAAAGCGCAGCGCCAAGCCGTCCTTCAATACGTTGACGGCAGGCACATAATTGGCCATGTACAGATTGGCCGCACCGATGTCAGTGGCATATTTATCTTCACCTGCCTGACTGAGTTTTTTCACCGCTTGCAACAACTGGGTTGCATCGGCTTCGCTCGGCTCAAGGCCGGCGGATTTGACGACGTTCAACAACTCATCGGTGACGCTGTTGCCCCAGGTCGCCGGGATCAGGGATCCGGGCAATCCCGCAACGACGTCTTCATTGACGAATTTGCCATTCACCAGCCCGACGCTGGGAACGCTTTTTGGATAGTCCACGTTAGTTCCTCAACTGTCTGTCCGAAGCAAGCCTTCCAGCCAGTCAGGCTCAACGGGTCGGGAAAGCAAATTCGGGAAGTCCGGGTCATTCGGCCAATCGCGCAGTGCCTGCCGATACGCCAATAGTTGTTTGAATTCCTCGGAGCGCAAAGTCGTGCCCTCGCCCACTTCCAGTTCTTCGGCATCACGAAACACCAACCACTGGGTGTTTTGCAGAACATGGTTGCGCCATGCGCGCTCGTGGCTGGCAAGCGTTGCAGGAGAAACGACGGGGTCGGTCAAAAGGGGCTGACCACTGGCACTGGCGCTGATGACTTTGCCGCTCGCCTGCCCGGCAAACAGTTCGGTGTATTGCGCCTGGGTGATTTCTACGGCGCCTTCGGGTAACTCCGGACCGGGGTTTTCGACCCGATCGAATCCGAGTGTCTGTGCGTAAAAGTGAATAACCATGGTCAGTACCCCCAAACCAGTATGCGACCGGAAAGTCCTGGCTCCGCCCTTACACTGGAAGCCATTACGTTTCGAACCCGAGCGGCCGCTGTCGTCGTTGTAGAGTTATTGCCATCAAATGACCAAACGGTTACGTTGCCGCCCCCCCAACCGGGGGGGTTCCCTTCATCGGCAACACCCGCTAAAACCGCATTGGGAAACCTGATCGGCAACGACACCGACATGTTGCCATTGACATCGGATCCCCCCATCACCCACTGCATGATCAAACCGCCGGGAAATTTCTGATAGCCGGTGGTGCCGAACTGTGCGGCGTAACTGGCCGAGTACTTCAGCGCAGCGGTGCCGTACACCACCCACATTCCAGCCTCTTTGACGAAGTTTGCACTCTCACCATTGTTCATCACGATCGACGCCAGATAACCCCCTTGGGGGCTGATCTGTGCACCGGTTTTACTGGCCACCGTGACGGGTGCGTTATTACGGCAATGCAAGCTGATCGTGGCGCCGCTCGGCACCGTGGGCGCGGCCGCATCCGGAAGCGTCACTGTATAAGTCGTATTACCGCCCAGACCGATCGAGCAACCGACATCGGCCAGGGTCAACTGTGTGGCAGCGGTTATCCCCCGAGCACTGGCGTGACTGCCCAGAGCCCGCTGCACAAACTCGGCTGTTGCCGCCGAGCGTCCGCCATCGAACTGCGGAGCGGTCATGAACAACGCCGGACTGCGTAGCGCAGCCACCAATTGATTGTTCGATGCCTCGTTCGGCGCCATCCCGGCCGCCTGAACGACGTTGAGAATTTCTTGCGTGACGCTGTTGCCCCATGTCGCCGGGATCAGCGAACCGGGTTTTCCGGCAATCGGGTCCTCATCGACAAACTGGCCGTTGACCAGCCCGACACTGGGCACACTTTTGGGATAGTCCAATGTTCATCTCCTTGATTGAAAAATACACGTTCAGCCAGACACGCTGGCTAACCAAAGCGGCACTGACGGCCGGGAATCCGCTGCGGGAAAAAGCGCCGAATCAGGCCAGTCGCGCAGCGCTTGTCGGTACTCGAGCAGTTCCAGATATTGCGCAGCCTTGAGCAAGGTTCCGCGCCCCAGTTCCTGCTCATCGCGATGGCGAGTGACCAGCCATTCGGTCGCTGAAAGGGATGCCTGACGCCAGTTACGTTCCGCTGCCGCAGACGCTTGATCTGCAACAACCGGCGCCTCGAGGATCACCGGACTTTGCTGCGCGGGCAGTGGGTCGGCAGCTGTCGGCAATTCACTGATCGGCGCGCCGATTTCGACCGCCTGACCATCCGGCACTCGCACCATCGACTCGACAAAAGACGGCGCGAACAGTTGGCTGATTGCGTAGTCACCGGTGTCGATCCGTTCGACGACTACGCCGTTCTCGATCCGTGCATAAACGGCCATTACTCGTACTCCCAGATTTCACAGAAGGCGTTGCCGCCGACACCGCTAAGGACAGAGGCGGATGCATTGGTTGAACAAGAACCACTGCCACCCGAGCCTCGGACGCCTGCGAAACCCGGATTGTTTACGCCCCTGTAGGGGCCGCCACCGTCAAACGGACTCGCTGCTCCGCCTCCGGAGAGCATTCCCCAATTGCCGTTGAACATTGCGTAGCCACCGGTGTGACCCCGAGCATTGGCCAGGTTGCCGCCCACGGCGTCTTGACCTCCAGTGCCACCCTGAACGTACCCCGAGGATGAGGTTGTCGTATCGATGTTCAGGACCTGTGCGCCGCTGCCTCCTGCAACGCTCATGTAGGAGCCGAAGGACGCCCCACCGCCTGCCAGGCCCATCGTAGTGCTGGCAGCTCCACCGGCCCCCAAAGAAACGGGCACGCCGGCAAGCATCTGGGGCGTCACGTCAAACAGGCTCTCCGCATAGGCCCCCGATCCGCCGCCGCCACCGAGACGTAGATTCCCGGAGGCGACAGATGAACAACCGCCGCCAGATCCACCGGCCCCCACCAGCCGAACACGAATACGTTTGGCCTGAGGGTTAGGCTTGTAAACCGTGATCCCGACCGTCTCGATCTGCCGGACTGCCAATAGTCGTCCCACCGCATCGGTGATGCCGTAGCCACTCAAAGTCGTCGGGGTATTTTTCAGTTTCTTGAAGTCGACCAGTGCGCCAATAGCTGTGGCCAGTTGATCGGTTTTGGCTTCATCCGGTGTCAATCCGGCGGCCTTGATCGCGTTGAGAATTTCTTGCGTGACGCTGTTACCCCACGCAGCGGGAATCAACGATCCCGGTGTTCCGACGAGGGGGTTTTCATCGACGAAGCCGCCGTTGACCAAGCCAACACCAGCAACGGTTTTTGGATAGTCCACTTCAGAGTCTCCAGTTTTTTACAGGCAGCCGAGAGCCGGCAGCACGAGGCCACCTGTAACGCAGTTAGTGGGCAGGTTCAGTCAGACGGAGGGGGATACAACCAGCTTTGCAGGGGCAACCGGCCAGTCAATGGACAATGGATAGTCAGGTTGCAGTTCAATATTTGCCAACTTCAGTGCATAGCGTTTCCAAACCTGCAGTACAGTCAATTGATCACTGGATGCCTCACCCAACTCATAAGCGTATTGCAGAGGAGCTACACGAATGACTACTTCTTGCAGGCGCTTGTCGCGCTCGATCTCCGCCTGTGCAACGAAGGCAGCGCGCTGCGCCTCCAGATCCAGTTCCCAGTCATTGTTCTTCCAGACGTAGTACTCGCCGGGACGTGCCTTGGAGGTCAGATAGTCAGGCAATGGACCTAACTCCGACCAATAGGAAGCCATGCCGGTGTCTTTGTAATAGACAATCGTGTTGCGCAAGTCGATCAGTTGGGAGGCGATTCCGTTGCGCCATACCCAGGCATAGCCAGGTTCAGCAGGTGGCAATTGTTCCGCCAACTCGATCACATTGCCGGGAACCTGAATACCTATTCCGGGAGTAATCGGCAACTCGATAGGCCCGGTCATTTCTTTGTTCGCTTCGTTTACAACATAGTAATAAGTCATTGTTCACTTCCTTTTGTGGCTGAGAAATGCCGCAGAGCAGCGGCGTCAGATGAGTTTGATCCTGCCGGGATAGGCCATGTTGCGCGGGCGGGTTTCGACACCACCGGTGTTTTCGGTAAACCCAAGACTGATGTTGGCCTGATTAAACAAGGCGTCAGGCGCCGCGTTCGGTGCCGACACCAGCGGAACGCCCAGCATGTCGCTTTTGAGTTCGTGTCGATGAGCGCGGAACATGTCGACCTGCCAACTTCCAATGGAGCGACCGGCATCAGCCCCGCGCCCCTCATCGAACACTCTGATGAATTCACCTCGACCCTCCGGCCCGCGAAAGGTCAACGTGCCGTCTCCGCTGGTCCAGCCCCCCTCTGCGCCGACCCTCGCGGCTTCGGTGGTCAGGGCGCCGGACTGCTGCGCGTGATCCCACAACCACGGCCAGTCGCTGCGGCTGAATACCGCGCCGTTAAGCTGACCGTATCCTCCGGGGTTAAGCAGTGCCGTGGTCTCGAAGACAGCCCGGCCCAACGGTGTGCCATCGAAGCGTCCGATCGGCCACCAGTTGCCTGCGCCATCACTGCGTAGATGCCACCAGTCCCCCGAGCCCATCAGTACAAAAAAGGGATAACCGGCTGCGACAAGATGGGTATGAAATCTGATTTTGTCGGTGCCCGACGCGCGCACTGCCAGGCGCGATGTCGAGTTGTCGACCCGACGGACTATGACGTCGCGAACCCCTAACGCAAGGTCCGCCGGCGGCAGGCTGATGGTGGTCGCACCACTGCTCGCATTGACGAGCACCAGCCCGAGTTCATTTGCCGCCAACGCTTTGGAGGTCGATACATTGGTCACTAAAGTTGCCATCGGGCTGGCCAACGCCAACAGCGCCTGCAAGGCTTTGAGCAGTTGTCGGTTATCACCTTCAGCAGGCGCCAGTCCCGCTCCGGTGACAACGTTGAGTATTTCCTCGGTGACGGCATTTCCCCACACCGCCGGAATCAAAGACCCCGGCGTACCCGCCACCGGGTTTTCATCGACGAAGCGGCCATCGACCAGGCCGACGCTGGGGACGCTTTTTGGATAATCCATAGGTTGTTCGTTCCTTTGAAATGACAAATGACCGGCGTCGACACAGCGTCTTCTGCGTGCCTGTCCACGGTCTGTTTTCTGAAAATAAAAAGCCCACAACGAAGTGGGCTTGGGTGACGCTGAACGAAGGCTTTCGGCTTAGTTGGAAAGGCCGCTGGCCAATTCGCGAATGGCGACCAAAGCTTCGTCACCAGCGCTGCGCGCCAGATCCATGTTGCCCTTGGCAGCCTGTGCGCGAATCTGCGCTTTGGCCTTCAGGCGCAGCGTACGCAGCGCCAGCAGATGGTCGGTCAGTTGATCGGCCTTGCTCAGAATCTGCTCGGCGGCTTGTTTGGCGCTGCGCCCTTTGGCAACCCACGCAGCGACCGACAGTGGCACTTCCTTTTTTGGGTAACCGGCGTCCTGATAGGCCTGTGCGTCGGCGGCGGCCTGGGCGTATTCCATGGCTTTGAGCGGGTCGCCGGCCAATGCGATGCGAGTGCTGTCGGCAGCGGCGTCGACTTTGGAACACAGCTGCTCGGCCTCCTGCAGTTCCAGCTCGGCAACTCTGGAAGCATTCAACTGCCATTTTTCTCCATCCCAATCATGGGCACTGGACGGCAGGGCCGGACGTAGGCCTTCCTCGAACTGATGCAGCTCTTGAATGATGATCATCTGATCAACTCCCAGGAAAAGTTCACGTTTACCGCAGCAGCGAAGTTGACCGCGATGCCATTGGCGTAATCGGCCGGGCCGACATTCTTGAGCCCCATACTGAACAGCAATTCGTCACTGGCGGCAGTGCCTGCGCCCCATGTGTGTTCGGCCTGATAGGCCTGCCACAACGAGCGCAATTCGTTGTGATCGAAGCTGGCGGTCAATGTCGAAACCGTCGTATCGCTAACCACGTTGCTGGAAAAAATCAGCGCCGCGCCGCCGGGGGTTGCCCAGCCATCCCAGTTGTTGGACGTACCGACGGTCGGGTTCAGGTAGCAATAGTTACCCCCCAGCCATCCGGTCGGCGCAAAGTTCACACTGGTAATCCCGGTCGGGTGTGGCGTCGGGTTACCCACCACCAGCCGCGCCGCACGGGCATGCGGATCAAGTGGCAGATAAACCACGCCATTGCCATTGACCGTTTGCGTCCACGACAACCGGCTGCGGTTGTAGATGGCTCTGACAGTGGGTATCGAACCCGGCCCGGCCGTGACGACCCAAGCCAGGCAGAGATCCAGTGGCGTCGACTGGAACCCGCCACCCGCCGCACCATTGACCGAGCCCTTCAATCCTTCCGGGGTAGCGTCATAGACCGTGCCGCGCTGCATGTAAAAAGTCAGCACGCCACCCATGACTTGGGCCCGCAAAAAGTAACCGGAGCTTGGCAGCAGATCGGGGCTGCTCCACACCTGAGTGGTGAACGTACGCGTACGCCCCAACTGCCCGGTCACCACCTCCTGACCAAGACTGATCAGCACACCGGCCGGTATCGATACCCGCCCGCCACCCGTGGAAACCGCTGCTGGAGTGATCGCCAGACGACCGTCCGGCGTCGCCACCGTCGCGGTCGGCAAAGAGCTGATCGGCAACGCCGAATCCAGGCTCCAGCCCTTGGCCGACACGCTCTGAATCGCCTGCAACAACTGATCGTATTTTTTCTCGTCCGGGGTCAACCCCCCGGCATTGATCACGTTGATGATTTCCTGGGTAACTCCGTTACCCCAATCCGCCGGGATCAGCGATCCCGGGGTTCCGGTCATTGGGTTCTCATCGACAAACTTCCCATTCACCAAGCCGGCGCTGGGCACACTGTTCGGATAATCCATGGCTCATCCCTCCCTAGTCATAATTGATGTGCACCTTGGTATGCGCCGGCGCACTGCGGTGAATCAGGCATTCCAGCGCCGAGCCCGGGTTGACGCCGAAACGCTCGCCCCAGTAGCTCGCACCGAATCGCCGACCCAGCAACAACCGGCCGCCGGTGTTGAGCGTCCACATGAACTGCGCTTCCCAGGTGCCCCAGTGCGCCGAGCCGAAACGCGAACGGCCCATGCGCGGGGCTTCGAGTTCGGTGATGGTGGCGTTGGGGTAGCCCTGGCTTTTGGCGATTTCTAGGTAGTAACCGACGGCCTGGCTGCCGACCGCCAGCAAGCGTCGGCGTACGGCAAGACGACGGTCATCGAACAGCGGTGTGGCGCCCAGGCACGGATCGGGCAGGTTCATCACCTGTTCCCAGTCCGGCACCAGTTCGCTGACGCCGGCCGGGTCCATCTCGTTGAGCAGGTCGGCGGCGCGGGCATCGAGGCGCGCCAGTTCGACGGCGACGCCTTGCAGCACCTCTTCCAGTTCCGGTACGCGCTCCGGGTCCCACGCCGGGCCGCTGGGCAGCAAGGCGCGCAATTGCGCCTGATATTGCGCGGCGGTTCTTATGCCCCCCATACGCAACCTCCGAAGGTCAGCAGTTCGCTTTGCCCGGCGGGCACGTGAGCGGCTGGCGCGGTCAGCGTGTGATCGTACTCACCGCCGGCGCTGCTGATGGCTTCGCGGATATGGCTGATCAGCAACGGCACGCCCAGATCGGCTTCGCGGTTGTGCAGGTCGCGCAACTGCGCCTCAACGGCGGCGCGCACAGCGGTGGTGTCCGGATTAACGCTCTTGAAGCGATACACCACCGGCACCTGAATCGGCCGTTGCACGCGCACTTCCGCCGTCACTGGACGCAGCGGTTCGATGTAGTCCTGAACTTCCGCCAATTGCTCATCGTTCGGCACCGGTTGCGGGTCTTCGTCACGCATGATGAATACCGTCACCGTGCCCGGTCCGAGCAAACCGCCACGACACCAGGCGCGGGTCACGCCGGGCACTTCCAGCGCCCAGGTCTCGTAGTCACTGGCCGAGCCGCCATGGGGAATAACGCGGTAAGAACGAATCACCCGCGAGCGCAGCGACTCCAGACTTTCCCGCGCAACACCGCCACTGAGTCCCGGCGCCAGCACCACAAAACTGTTGCCGACCACACCGGCAATCGGCTGCACCGGTGTCAGTGCCAGTCCGGCGTCGGCATTACCGAGACTGCCGGCATCCAGCGCGGCAATCGTGGTGGTGTTGCTGCCATTAGTCGTGGTGCGTGCGGCCGTCACTTTATAAGTGCGACCGTCATTGGTTTGCAGCAGCGTATCGGCGTCGAGCACCGCGCCGGCAGTCGCGGTAAAACTGACGCTGCCGGTGGCGACTTGCGCGGGTTTACGTGGCTGGTTCAAGCGCAGTGCGGCAATCCGCTCCAGGGTCGATTCATCGGCCTTGTCCGGCAGGATCTGCTCGGCAATCCAGTCGAGATAACCGTACAGACCATAAGCCGCGCCACCGAGGGTACGGGCCAGCACTTGCGCATCGGACTGGCGCAGCGAATCGCCGGCCAGGTCGCTTTGGGTGCGCTTGATCAGCACCGGCAGCGAAGGGGTTTCAAACGGCATAGATCACCTGCCAACTGTTATCGGGGTTGATGTCCAGACGTTCGCCGTCGGCCAGGGTCAGGACCGTGCGCAGGTTCAGACGCTGGGCGTCGAGGCGTTCGCTGATGATGTCGATGGCGCTGCAGTGGCCGTCGTCGATCAGCCACTGCAAGGCTTCACGGGCATAGAACTCGGCGTCCATCTGCGTTTGTCGGGTCAGTTTCACCCGGCGCAGCAGCCATAGCCGCGAGCCGATGCGATCGTCGGCGACGGTGGGAAAGGTATCGCCCCACCAGCCGAAACGTTCGTCGTCATCGAGGGCGTCGTCATCGGCGGCGCGGCGCCAAGTGAACAGGCTGATCAGTACGGAGCGGGTCAGTGCGGCGTGGAGGTTCTGACTGATGAACATCATTTGCCTCCCGCCGGCGCGCCGGTCTGGCCGCTGCCGGCCTGTACGCCGACGTGCACATGTTTGATCTGGCTGATGCCACCGGCGAGTTGATCGCCGGTGGAGACGATCTTGCCGGTCTGGTTGATCACCGGCGTATCGAAGTTCACCGCGCTGCTGGCGCGGATGTTCAGCGTGGCGGTTTCAATGTCGATGATCCGCCCGCGCTTGAAATGAATCTTGTCGCCCTCGTCGGTGTAGATCGCCACTTCACCAGCGGCCAGCGCTTGCAGGCGATAGCGGCGGTCAGCGATGACCAGAGCGATGGCGTGGGAACGGTCGCCGCCGATGAAGGTGACGACTCCTTCGGCACCGGCCAGCGGGTGGCTGGTGAAACCGTAAGGTTCAAAGTGCTCCATGTCGTCGTTCACTTCGCCGGCGGTGAGGCGCATTTGCAGCGATTGCAGCTTGGATGCCGAGTTGGCGAGCACGACAGTGCCGCGCGCCAGCAGGCGTGTCAGTAGGCTCATGAATTGTCCTCAAAGGTAGGCATCACGCGATCCACTGTGGGAGCGAGCCTGCTCGCGAATGCGCTGAGTCAGGCAATGTGATGTTGAAGCTGCCAGCGCTTTCGCGAGCAGGCTCGCTCCCACAGGGTTCGGAGTCAGGCTCAGGTTTTTTTCGGGGGTGTTGGATCAGGATCGAAGGTATGCGGCGGCGCCACTTGCAGCGTGGTCACCGAGCCTTGTGCCGACAGCGAATAAGTGACCTTGGAGATCAGCATGTCGCCATCGAACCCAAGCACCGGATCCGTGACTTTGACCAGCGTGTTGTGCCGCCAAAGATCACCGTTGGCCTGGCGCCAGCCTTGCACCCGATACGTGGTGGTCTGCGCCCGCCCCATACGGGTGGCGCACTCCCACTGGGCGCGTTGCTGGGCCAGTTCGAACGTCAGCGCGGTGCCCTCGTTGATGATGGTGGTGCGTCGACGTTTGAAGCTCAGATCGGTCGCGCTGGATTCAACCTCGCTGACCGCCGCCCCGCTCTTCTTGTCCGAACCTTTCTGCTGGCCGATCACCCGGTATTCGGAGAACACCTGGCTCTGATCCATGGGGGCGTTGGCCGACAGGATATTCTTGCCCAGCTCCAGCGCATCACTGGCCCGCCCACCGCTGCCAGGCTTGGCCAGCACCAGCCGGCCCTGCTCGTCATCGGTGGAAAACACCCGCAGCAACGAGAGCAAACGGTCGATCGACTGGAACACGGTTTCACCCGGCACAATCGTGTGCTTGGTCAACCGCGCAGTCTCGGGAATTTCATTGACCACCATCAGCCCGTACTCCATCGCCAGCGCCTGCACGATGCTCAGCAGCGGTTGCTCCTGCCACTGGTTCGGCTGGTTTCTGGCGGCGCAATCGACCAGATCCTGGGTCTTGGAACTGCCCTCGATGCTCAGGCTGATCTGGCGTCCGTCATAGCTGATCGGCGCCTTGAACACGTAGCCGGTGAGCACCAGGTCCTGGCCGATTTTCACTTCGCAGGGGTCACCCGGCTTGATCCGCTGGTCCACCGTCTGCCCCGGCCACTGCCAGGTGATGTCAAGTTTGAAGGTACGGAACTGGCGCTCCAGATCAGCGGTGATTTCCACGCTTTTCCAGCCGCCGTATTCCATATTGTTGACGGTCAATGTGACGCGGTTATCCATCTCGCTCATGGCTCACTCCCTGGACACTTTCACGTCATTGGGTGAAAAACCCGGATGGTTCATCGCGTTACTCTGAGTCACTTGAGTCACCCGTGTCGCATCGGCAAATTGCTTGTAGGCCACAACCAGCGCCGGCAGGCTTTCCTGGAACGATTTGGTGACCTGGCGCACACCGGATGACGCCACTGCCTTGAGATGCGCCAGCAACGCTTCCTTGACATCGTTGATGGCCTGGTGGTGTTTGGGATCGGCCTTGTCCAGCATCGGGTCAATGGCCACCCCGACCGCTTTCTGCAGCGCTTTCATTTCATCTGTCACCGGTACTTCCTGACGGGTCACCGGTTGATCCGCCTGCTGCGCCACCGAAGGTGTCGACGACAGCTTCACGGCGGGGCTCGCCACTGGCATCGACGCTACCCATTGCGCGACTTTGACCAGCATCGTGTCCTGCACCAGATCGGCCATGGCTTGCGCCGCAGCGTTGGTGTCCTTGCCAGTGGTGATCTTCGGCGCATCAGCCTTGCGGATGGCTTCGAGTTGTTGCGACACGTCGGCAATCACGCCACGGTAGCCCTCCTTCGCAAACTCCTTGAGCTCCTTGATATCGCCGAGCAGGCCTTTGAACTCCGCCGCCACTTCCTTGGGCAACTCCTTCACTGCCTTGACCAGTTCGGTGATCTGCCGATATTGCTCGATCAGCGGTTTGAGCTGCTCCTTGATCACCTCATAAACCCCGGTCAGGCTGTTGCGCAGATTGGCGATGCCGATCCGCGCAGCCTTGATCAGCGTCATCGCCTGCTCGAAGCGCGCCACCGCCGAACCCAGCAGTGTGTCGGCTTTGGCCAGCAGCACTTTCTGCGTGCTGACGCTGGCAGTCGGAAACGGCAACGGCTGATCGGGATAAAACTTCAGGGTAAAGGTCACCAACCCGCCGTCCTGGCGGGTGTGGGTCATGTCGCATTCGCCGACCTTGACTTGCAGGCGTCCGAGCCACGGATGCACCAGTTCACCACTGCCCGCCTCCAATGCCTTGAGCAGCTTGTCGCGCTGCTCCAGGCAATCGGCGCCGATGATGAATGCGGTGACGTCGTGAATCCTGGCCTGCTGGCCGAGATCTTCGAAATACGGCAGGTCGCGTTGCGGATACTCATGCAACTGACCTTTGCGACCGACCGGGGTTTTCGCCTGATCGATCCAGAAGCCGACACCGCGAAAGGATGCCGGCAACAAACGGTCACGCCAGTTCATTGGAACCTCCTGCCGACAACGAGCGATAGCCGATGCGCGAAGACAGCGCCAGGCCCGGTTGATTGCTTTGCGGTTGATCGGTGCGCAATCCGGCCGGCGCATTTTCGAAGCGCACGGTCAGGCCGCCTTCGAGTTGTGTGCGGTTGTTGATTGCACTTTGTTGAATCAGCGCGCCAGAACTCTGTGGCAACGAACCACTTTGCAGTGCACCGTTGCCCGCTGCTTGCGGCGTTGCTCCGAAGAACGCCGGCGCCAACTCACCTTTGCCTTCGGCATTGGTCTGGCGTTGCGCTTCGGTGAACGTTTCAACCTTGCCGGTGACCTTGGCGATGAGTCCGGCAAAGCCACCGTCGAACAGCTCCTTGATCGGCGCAATCACGGTTTGAAGCTTTTGCCACAACTCGCCGAACCACTCGGTGATCGGCCCCCAGTTCTTGATGATCTGCCCCAACGGCGTCCATTCGAACATGTTGTGCAAAAACTCGAGTACCGGTGCGGCCAACGCTTGCACCACGCCCCACAGCGCCGAAAACACTTCGCTGATCGGTTGCCAGTACATCGCGATCTGCTCCAGCGGCGACCATTCGAACAGGCTCTGGAAAAAGCCTTTGATCTGCTGCGCCGAAGCTTGCAGCGCGGCCCAGATCGGTTCGAAGAAGGTCACGATGCTGCCCCAGTTGTTGACGATCATGCCCAGCGGGGAGTAATCGAACAACGTGCCGAAGAAGTCCTTGATGGCTTGTGCCGCCGGTTGCAGCGCCGTCCAGATCGAGGCAAAGAACCCGGTGATCGCCCCCCAGTTGTTGATGATCATCCCCAACGGCGTCCAGTCGAACAGACCTTTGAGGAACGCCATCACCGGCACACTCAAGGCCTTGAGCAAGTCCCAGATCGCCGAAAACAGACCGGTCAGCGGCGCCCAGTTTTCCAGGATCATGCCGGCGGGCGTCCAGGAGAACACCGATTTGAAGAAGTCGATCACTGGCGCGGTGACCGCTTTGACCTTGTCCCAGATCCCGGAGAAGAATCCCGCGATCGGTGACCACAGCGCCGCCAGTGCATCCAGCGGTCGCCAGTCAAGGATCGAGCGCAACGTCGCCATCGCACTCACACCGATGTTTTTCACGCCCTCCCACATGCCCTTGAAGAAAGCGCTGATCGGCGTCCAGTTGGCATAAATCAAACCGGCCGCCAGCGCGATGCCCATCGCGATCAGCATGATCGGGTTGGTCTTGAGCACCATGCTCATCACGTCCATCACCTGAGTCATACCCGTGACGGCGGTTTGCATGGCGGAGAAAGCAATCGCCCCCGCCGCCAGGCCTTCGACCAGTTTCGGGTTGTCGGCGAGCAGGCTGCCGACCTGGGTCAGCATCGGTTCCAGGCCGACCACCAACGCCCCCACCGCCGGCACCAGTGCCGCATCCACGGCTGCGGAAACCTTTTCCATCGACGCACTGAACACGTTCATGTTTTGCGCAGCGACTTTCGGTGTGGCGGGCAGGTCGACGGTTTTTGCCATGTCGCTGACTTCAGTCAATTTGCCCTGAAACGCCGCCGCCGATTTGATCCCGTCCACGAACGGCGTGATCACGCTGCCGCCCTTGAACAGTCCGCTGATGTCCAGTTTGTCGAGGCCGACCTGCTCGAGATTTTTCTTGAAACTCCCGACCTTGGCCTGAAGGGCGCCGAGCTTGGGCGATAGCTCATCGATGCCCGTGATCAGCACCGGAGTTTTTACTTTCGTTTCTTCGTCTGCCATCACTGCACCTGCTGCATCGCATTGATCCGTTGCGCGTGCTCCAGCGATTCGCGGAGCACATCCAGTGGCCTGGCCATCATCTGTTCGGGGTCAACCTTCCAGAACCAGGCCAGGTCATAGGCGACGGCGATCAGGTCGGTGATGGCGCCGACGCCGCACTCATGAAAAAACTCGCAACGGCCCAGCTCAGCGCATTGAGGTCAGCCAGATCCAACTGGTTGACCGACGACGGCGGAATGCCGGCGCACACGGCGATGTATTTGGCCGCCACGTCCATGTCGAGGCTGACTTCTTCGCTCTTGTCGATCTTGTACGGCAGCGCCTTGATTGCTCGCACTTCCTGCACCGTCGGACGGCGCAGGACGAGTTCGGTCAGGGGCTCGCCGTGAGCTTCGATCGCAACCTGAAGCTTCACGGCGCCGCTCATTGCCAGGTCCCCTTGATGCCTTCGAATTTCAGTTCGATGGTGGCGTCATCGCCTTTGGAGATTGGTTCTTCGACCAGATAGGCGCCGGCCAGTACGTAGACTTTGCCGTTGCTGAATTCGCAGGTGACGGTGATGTCGGTGCCTTCGATCAGCTTCTTCAGCGGGAAGTCGGCGGTGTGCAGCGCGGTCACTTTGAACGACGGCGCAATATCGGTTTCCTTGTAGAAACCGGGTACGACGGTTTCGCGTTTGACCGCCATCAGCGGGGCTTCGCAGCCGCCATTGATGGTCAGTTGTGCGCCGTCGACTTTGACGTAGCAGGTGCCTGCAATCAGTTGACCCATGGTGTTACTCCCTTGAATAAAAAAGCCCACACGCGGTGGGCTGAAAACTTGCCGTCAAACGCGCTTATCAGGCCGCGTCGTCGTACTGCAGACGGAATTGGTTGAGCAGTGCGAACACGCGCAGACCGTTGATGTAATCCGGCGGGAACAGCACGTTCACGCGGCTCGGGTCCTGCACGTCGCGTTCGACGATCAGGTGCTCGGCGAACAGCTCGGCGTTCTCGACGTGGCCTTCCAGTTCGAGCTTGGCGTACTGCGCGATCAGTTCACCGCGAATGGTCGCTGGCGTCACGATCGGCTGGCCGGCGCCGAAACGGGTGCCGTCGGAAGCCAGTTTGTGCCGGCCGTACTTGCTGGTGATCACGCTTTGCAGACGGCGCACGATGAACGCCGACTGGTGCATGGTTTCGCTGTCCAGGTAGGAGTTGTCGGCCTGACCGTAAGCGTTTTTCTGGTAGGTGGTGATCGAGCGCTGGATGCGCACGTAACCGCCTTCGTAATACGCGGTGGCGATGCCGTAGTTGAGCAGCGACTGACGCTCGGTCAGGGTGAAGCGTTCGCTGGCCGGTGCCGGATCAACACCCGGCAGACTGCCGCTTTGGGTCGGACGGCTAGCGTCGGCAGAGATGAACACCGCGGTGCGTGCAGCCAGTGCGGCGGCTTGCACCCAGAACGGTTGTGGAACGCCCGGCTCCAGCGCCTGAATGGTCATGTGCTGGTCGTTGCGTGCCTGGCCGGCAGCAACCAGCGTGCCGACAGTGCCGCGCTTGGCACTGTAGACGTGACCAAACAGTTGCTTGGCCCACGACCAGCGACCGGTGCTGTCATCCATGACCGCTTGCCAGGTGTTGAGCGTCGACAGATCGGACCATGGCAGTGCGATGAATTCGAACGGCTCGTCACCCAGTGCGGCGATGGCTTCCACTTGATCCGGCACACCGGCGCCGCCAGTCATGGCAGTGATCGCAGTGGTCAGGCCGGCCGGGGTGTCTTCGCCGTTGCTCTTGCCCAGGCGATTGAATTGCAGGCTGATGTCGTTACCGCTGTCGCCAGTCCATTTGGCGTTCAGGGTGACCACACCTTCGGCAGCGGCGGCGCTGACCGGCAGGTCGGCCGTGGCGTTGATTTTCTGCGCCAGTGCAGTGGCTGCCTGGGCAGCGGTGGCACCGTTGACCACGGTGGCTTGCACACGCACGCCGCCGACATACAGGTTGAGCACGCCAGCCTGGGTCGCGGTACCGGTCAGGGTCAGCACGCCTTTGGCGATCGCGCCTTCGGTGTTGTGCAGCGGCAGGCACCAGATCTCACCGATCGGGTCGGCCTTGCGGAAGGTCTCGTACATCGAGGCGAGCATCGAGCCCTGACCACCGATGCTCTTGGCCAGCGCAACGCTGGAGACCAACACCAGTTTGCCGACTTCGGTCGGCGCGATGTTGTCGTTGACCTGAGCGACGATCAAGCGACGCAGGGTCGAACTCGCGCTATTGGCGGCCGAGTTGTCCATTTCGGCATAGAACAGCGGTACACGAATGTCCGCGGGGATGTTGCTGAATCCGATCGCCATTATTTGGCTCCCTTTTGTTTGGCTGGTGCGGTTTTGAGGGTGATGTCGCCGTCGGCCAGACGTCGGCGCCACCAGGCGCTGTCCAGCACTTCACGGCCTTCCAGCGGCAGCAGATCGCCCGCCTCTGGGTCAGGTACGACACGGCCTTCGGCCGGCAGTACGGTGATGCGATTGCTCATGGGGTTACGTCTCCAGAGAAAGTCATTTCCACGCGCCCATCGGGGCCCGGGCGTTTCAGGTTGGGGTCGGCTGGGTCGATCGCATCGACCCGCACGGTGGCCCCGGTAAAGGACGACAAACCGTCCAGTTCACGTTCGTGCCAACTCTCCGCAGGCTGACTTGGCAGATTGCGGCCAAGCTGGAACTCGGCAAAAAAGCGCAGCCGGTAGAACACGCGGCTGCTGTTGATCGAGACCATTTCGCCGCCGTCGTAAACGATGGCGCTGTAGTCTTTGTCGGGCTTGAACCCCACCAGCGCACGCCACAGTTCGGCGCGCAGGTCGTGCAACAGATCCAGCGCTTTTGTAGCGTCGGTGGCGTCAAGCGCCAGGACGATTTCGAAGCGGTCGCGGATCGGTTGGGTGGTGAGGTTTTGGGTGGTGCTTTCACTCGCCAAGTCGGCCAGTGGCAGCACGTGGGCCGAGGGTGTCGGCAGATCCGGGTTGCCTTGTAGCAGCGCCAGATCGACACCCACCGAAATGTGACTGGCAAGGCCAGGGCATTGCCCACGCAATTGCGTGAGGATCGGGGTGATCTTCATGGGGGTGTTCCAGAATGATGAGAATTGCGCAGGCCCCAATGTGGGAGCGAGCCTGCTCGCGAAAGCGGTGTCTCAGTAGCCTTCAATGCTGGATGTTCCGGCCTCTTCGCGAACAGGCTCGCTCCCACAGGGAGTTGTGTCGTCAGTCTTTGGATTCAGCCTTTGGATCGAGGCCGCTGGCATCGATCAGGCAGCGATAGCTGTTCTCGCGATTGCCGCTGGCGGTGACCTTGTCGATCGACCAGCGCCCGCGCATGAAGTCCGGCCAGCTGTCATCGAGCAGTACCAGGCCTTCAGCCGCCAGCCGCGGATCGCCCGGGCAGGTGATCTTCACCTTGTACTTTTGCCGGAGCATTTTGCGCACTTCGCCCTCGCCGACGGCGATGGCATCCGCTTCGTTGGGTTGCTTCTGGCGGATGGTCTTGAACGGCGCAAGTCCCGTTTCGACCCAGTGCAAAACGCCTGTAACCGCATCGACAAAACAGGTCTTGCAGCCCTTGGCCTGTTCGCGGGCGGCTTCTTCCAGCGTGGCGCTGATGAAGGCGTGATCGCCGGGACGATTGTCGTGGGTGACCGACAACGTCACATCCTGCAGTTTCTGCCCCGAGATTGATTTGATCTGACCGGGCCGCGCCAGCACATACGCATCGCCATAAGGTTTGGCGACCAGGTTGTACTTCTTTGCCAGCCGCGTCAGAAAGCCCATGTCAGTTTCATTGGACTGGTCGACGTGGGCGATCTTGATCATCGACACGTCCGCAGCGACACGCGATGAAAAACCGTGCTGCGACACCAGTTGGCTAAACAATTGACCGAGCGTCGTCGGTCCATGACTGGCAGTGCGGCGCTGCTTGAAGCCGGTCTCGTCATCCTTGCTGAACGGCGCGGCAGTGGCCACCAGGGTCAGGCGAAACGGAAACAGCGTCGGTGTCAGGCGAGTGACTTTGAACTGGCCCTTGTCGACCATCTCTTCCATTTCCAGGTAACCCACCAGCAGGCCGATTTTCCCGCCCAGATTTGGCAGCCCTTCGAGACCTTCCAGATCAATGGTCAGGGTCAGTTGATCCGACTCGATACCGGCGGCATCAATGTGCTCCCAACTGATCAGACGCTGGTTGAGCAGATCCGCGTTTGCGCCATAAATCTGCACGACCGGGGTAAAACCCAATGCCATACAACCTCCTTAATCCCAGGCCGTGAGCGCTTTGATCACAGCAGGTTTGCTGTCGAGTTCAGGCAGCACGACCCAGATGCCAGCGGGCAGAACCGGGCCGTGCTCGGCCAGGGTCGGGTTGAGCTTCCACAGGGCTTCTTCAGCGGCATCGTCGCTGCGCCCGGTTTCGCGGTAGAGCAGCAGATTCACCGAATCACCGGCCACGCTTCGAACCTTACGCATTGTTGAACTCCGCCAATTCGATGACCCAATCGACGACCATCGCCGTGCCGTCATCGATGATCTGGGTCTGGGTTTCCTGAACGTTGTTGATCCGCCACAGACCCCAGTTGCGACCAATGCCATCGATCAGCGGCAGCGGAATACGCAGCGCCTGCAAGGCGCGCAACTCATCGAGCCGATCCATGGCCACGGCGTACATCGATTTGCCGGTGATGGTCAGGGTTTCCGGCTTCTGGCCGGTCTGGCTGGATTTCGGTTTGCTGGTGAGGATCTGTATTTCCGTCCAGCCGCCATCGGACTTGCGCAACAACGTGTGGTACGCAAATTGGCGCGAGAGGCCGAAGATGAAACTGCCTAATGCCATTTGTTGTTTCATCAGGCGGCTCCATCGGTCAGGGCTGCATCACGGCGGGTGGCGAGTGGGTTGTTGGTCAACAGCGGCAGGAACTGGCCGTGGAATTGTCCACTCAGTTGCTGCCCGATGATTGTGCGGATTTGTTCAGCCGTGTCCGGAGCCGGACAGGTGACCTGGATCAACGGTGAAAAGCTCACCTGCTGGTTTTGCGTCTGCGCGCTCGGCAGTTCTTTGGCGACGTCTGCCGGCGGGGCGAGTTTGTCGGAGGCCGGTGCCAGTTTTTCACCGAGCCAAGAACCGCCCATGCTGCCCATCGTACTGCCGACGATGCCGCCCACCACACCACCGATGGCCGTGCCGATGACGGGAATGAAACTGCCGATCATCGCGCCGGCAACCGCACCGGCATAACCACCGGCCAGACTGCCGCCGGCTGAACCCAGCGCACCGCCGACCAGTTTGTTATCGCCTTCCTCCAGCCCCTTCAACACATCGGGAGCCGCAGCGGCCACGGTCAGCAGTGCATTGGTTTTGCTGAATCCCTTGGCCAGGGATTTGGCGTCGGTGAAACGGCTGCGCAATGTCGGGCGTGGTTGCTCTGGTGCTAGCGGCTCGACAGATGGGAGGTTGACGGAGGCTTTGGGTTTGGCCGGGTTTCGGCGCTTTTTGGGCTTGCCGTTTTTTTCGGGTTTGTCAGTTTTTTCAGGCTTGTCGGGTTTGTCGGGTTTGGCGGACTTGTCGGGCTTGCCGGTGTCGCCAGCGCTGGCAGGCTGATCCAGAACATCAATAAGAGGACCGGCGCCTGCCGTCGTCAGCAATTTTGTCGCCGCACCGCGAATGATCGAGGTCGTGGCGGCTTTGATTTGCGCGCCCCGGGACAAGGCAATAACGCCGCCCAACATTAGCAGCGCCGCCGTCGCCCTGGGTTGCTCCTCGGCAAAACGGGCCATGCCACTGGCGACAGCATCCAGAGAGACCACCACAACATCGAACGCATTGGTAAGTGCGCCGCCAGCGGCCGTAGACAACCGCGTGACACTGGCGTCCAGCGCATTGACGCGTCCTTGCGAGGTGCCCCCCAATTGCTCAGCGTCTTTGGCAACTGACCCGGCGTAATCGAGCTTCGACGGGGCTTCGGGATTCGGCACAGTCAGCAGACTGAACGCCTTGGTCACGTCCTCAGGTTTTTTCAGCAACTTGAGAATGGCGTCGTTGCCACTGAAGAGGGTCTTGGTCAAAGCGTCCTTCTCTTCGGGCTTCTTGTCCTTGAGGGCTTCCATGACCTTGATGATGGTCGCCGACGCATCGGTCTTCATGCCAGTGGCGACTGCCTCCGGCCCCAGTCCATTGCCCAGCGAAGCCCAGGCAGTGCGCTGCTCATCCGTGGCCGTATCGGCCTTGGCTAGCACCGTCATCAGACTGTTGAGCCCGGCTCCCGCTGCGGACTTGTCGACACCGCTGTTCAAAAACGCTGCGGCCAGTGCCGCGACCTGCTCCGGCGTGAGTCCGCCAGCGACGGCTTTTTCACCAACATTCTGTACGACCGAGCCGATGTCCGCCGATGTCGCGTCCAGCGTGCTGTGCCCCAGATAGTTGGTCGCATCTGCCAGGGTTTGGCTCTTGCCACGATCAAGGTTCATCGCGGATTGCCAGGCCAGCATCATCTCGCTGGCTGTTTTCACATCAACGCCGAACGCCGAAGCGTTGATCGCCGCGTCACGAGCGAAGTCGGTCAAGGCGGCAACTTTAAGCTCGGGTTGAAGGCCTTCACCCACCCCCGACTTGGCCGCAGCCAGTTGCACCTGCAGCAGATCGACGCCGGTGGCGCCACTGGGAGCAACCTGTTTCTCGCTGGCCATCCTCAGGGTTTCTTGTGAAAGCGCCTCAAGCTGATCTTTATCCAGTTTCAGAACTCTGTTGAGTTCAGACAAAGAGGTCTGCTGTGCCATCGTCGCTTGCATGGCTTTGGGGGGTGAGCGCTGCTCGACCTCCGCCTTGAGCTTTGACTTCGGCTCACTATTGGCAGCAGGGGCTGCTGCCACAACCTTGAATAGCGATCGCTGGCTGACCAACAGTTCGCGCAGCTTGATCTGCTCTTGGGTCAGCAAACGAATATCCACGCTTGCCAAGGCCAGTGTCAGGTTCAAATCCTGCAGCGGTTTTCCGAGGTTGTCGGGCAGTGTTAATCCGCCCGTTGTATTGCCGCTCTCACCGGCGTATGTGAGCGCATATCTGTTCTCTGCCATTGCCGCTCTACTCCTGTTTCACGCCAAGGCGAGTGATCGCTATGTCGTAGCGGCGCAACGCCTTTTCGGCGTCCCATTCCAGAATCTCCGCTTCACTTACCGGGTAAATGAGCGGGACGATATCGAGGATTACTTCGATGTCGCGTTCCGAAAGTAGGCCGCCGGCTGGTTTAAAAAATCGTCGATGCGCACCTGCAATTGCGTCCAGTCCGGGACGGTCATCAGGGCCAGATCGGGGATCATCAGGCCGGTGCAATGGGCGGTGATGAACTCGGCGCGTTCCTTGGCCGTTTTCAGTTTCTTCATCACTTTGGTCGCGCGCAGCACGGGCATTTCCAGGCTCAGCGAAGTCACGGTGCGGCCGGTCACGGCGAGCGGTTGCAGCAGTTGCACCTGATCGGGATCAGCGGATTTTTCCGCATCTTCGACCTGCTCCAGAAAGTACGACGCAGGACGTGTCGACATCTCGTGCACGTACTGGGCGATGCTGACGTAATCCGGGCGCTTGAGCTGGTCGAGTTCCTTGACCGACAGGCCGGTGGCGAGCAGCGCCAGTTCGAAGAACTGATCGTCTTCATCATCGCCGGCGCGCTCCAGCGCTTCTTTTTGCGCGGCGTAGAACAGTGGTTTGAGCTGGATCGATTCGATCTGCGAACCGTCGTCGCCGGTGATCGGCGACAACAGGTCATGCTGGGGTGGCATCCACGACATGTATGAATTCCTTGGTGATTCTTGAGGGGTTACTCAATTTCTGCCAGTCACACTGGCCCACTGTGGGAGCGAGCCTGCTCGCGAAAGCGGTGGTTCAGTCACATTGATGTTGAATGTGCCAAAGGCTTCGCGAGCAGGCTCGCTCCCACAGGTTTTGCGGTGTAACGGGTTACGGCATCAGCACCGCACGACGCGCATCACCAAGGATGTCGACGCCGTTGAGCACAAACTTCTGGGTGCGCACGTCGATGTCGATCACCGGTACGCCGTTTTCCAGGCGGTTGTAGGTGCGGCAGGACAGCTCCAGATTGGTCTTGGGTTTTTCACCCATTTTCACTGCAGTTTCTTCGAGGGACTTCAACTTGCCGCCGACGGTGTGGTAGGTGAACCAGGTGTTGCCATCCTGACCCTGACCGGCTTCACGCACGTTCAGCAGGATGTCGTCGCCCAGCTTCACACCCAGTGCGAGCATGACTTCGGCGCCGAGGCCTTGCAGGGTCAGCTTGGCGTTGAGCGCTTTGCCGCCCTTGGCCATTTCTTCAACGATAAAGCGCCCGCCACGCATCTCTTCCACATCGAATTCAATTTTCGGCGGGGTGAATTCTTCAACAGTCGCCGACAACGGCAGGCCTTGCAGGGTGGCCGCGATGGCCTGTCTTACGCGGTTGGTAAACATTAGAGAACGTCCTCCAGGAACTGCTCGATGATTTCGTCGCGGGCGTTGAGTTGATAAACCATGTGTTCGTTCGGCGCGTAGCGGCCGTAGTCGATAACCACGTACCAGGTGCCGTTCTTGTACTTCTCGACGCTGTTCAGTTCCGGGTGCAGATACACGCTGCCGCCAGGGATGGTTTCGTCGGCGACCAGGGTTTGCAGCCAGTCGTTGATGCGCTTGACCTCTTGATCCATGAAGGACTTGGTGAGGTTCTTGGCCATGGCTTTCTGGCCCGCCTTGACCAGCTTGCGGCTGATCGCATCTTCGAGGCCGACGTAGCTGATGAACTTGCCGGTGATCGAGCGGTTACCCAGCAGCGAGAAGCCGCCAAGCACGGTGCGGGCGTAGTAGCTGACGCCGTAGCGGTTAAGCAGATCGCCTTCGGTGGAGGTGTCGAGAATGTTGTATTCAACGACCCGCGACACGTCTTCGGCGTAGGTCACCTGATTGCCCGGGCTCTCCCACTGCTTGACCTTGGCCAGTGCGGCAATCGCCAGACTGGAAGGCGACAGGAAAACGTTTTTCTTCGCTGCTTTCGAGTACACCGCTGGCAAGTTGTGCACTACCAGGCAGCGGTCGAAACCGAGATCGGCGGCGCCCAGTTCCTGGCTGTACAGCACTTGATCGGCAACCGAAGCGTCCTTGCCGTCCAGCACCACCCGGGCCTTGATGCGCTTGCCGAACGAGGCGAACTCGCTGGCCACCGCTTTGGTGCCGGTGAAGCCCGGTGCGCCGATGATGGTCAGGTCTTCCGGAACGCTGCCCAGCGCCGCCAGACCGAGCTTGCGGCCGGTGGTTGGATCGACGCCGCCGATCACTGCGTTAACGGTGTCGGCCGGGGTCGCGCCCGCTTCGACGATCACCACGTAGACCGGCACCTTGACCACTTTGAGGATCTGGTAAACCGCGTGATACAGGGTGCCTTCTTCGGAACCGGTCGGATCGAGCAGCGCGTGGGTGGTGAAGCTGTTGATGCGGAACGGTGCGTTGCGCGGAATCAGCGGATCGGCTTTCGGCGCAGTGCCGACCAGACCGATGACGTTATCACCCAGGCCACCCATGGCCTCGGGGGATTCGGTGGCATTGACGGTAATGCCGTTGTGCTCGAAGTTCAGAACCTCAGCCATGTTCAGTCAGCCTTCTTGGCAGCGGCCTTTTTGGCCTGGGTGGTTGGGGTTTTCAGTTCCAGTCGACCGGCGAAGTGCAAGGCACTGGCCTCGACGTCGAGCAGATCAAGGTCTTGACCGATGCTCGACCAGTGCCCACCGCCGGTGGGGAATGGGACGAGCACGGTGTAGGTTTGGCGGGTTGCCATTTTTCGTTTCTCCATAAACGGCCAAGCCCCTCTACGGGAGGGGCTTGGGGGGACAAGAAAACGCCCCGACAATGCGGGGCGTTTTTATTCGGGCAGGCTAGCGAGCCACTCCGGCGCAGCCGGGCGGTGTTCGCTCAAGGGCAACTCACCGCCGACCGGCCAGATGCGCAGCACGTGGCGATAGTTCTGCAACTCGATGTATTGCGCCGGGGTCAGCTGGGTTGGCCAACGGTCCACCTCGTCACGATGACGGTTGACCACGGGATCAGTGAGTGCGATCTGCTGTTTGCGCCAGTAGCGCTCAATGCTCTCAAGTTCCGCAGGTGTTGGCCCCGGCCGATCAATCAGCACCGGATAGTTATTTTCATTCATGACAATCATCTTGCCGGTAGACAGCCCGTTCACTAACTCAAGCCAGTACTCACGCGAGATTTCAACTGCATCGCCTGGAATTTCTGCATGGATGGCTGGATCGTAAAAACCGCCGGTGGAGGGTGCGTAAAACATAGGTTCTTCCTTGTGTGATTAACGACGACTCTAAAACCACCCTCGTGAGTGGCCAGATATGAAAACGCCCCAGAGAATGGGGCGTTTACTGATGCGCTGTGATCGGTGGCGAGAGCGGCCAACCTTCAGCGAGCATTTCATCTTTATAAGTTCGCGCCTCGAGGGCCCGGAGCAAATCCAGTTCGCGATCAAAGCAGGCCTGGACATGGCTGCGCACAGCCTTGGCAATGGCGAGAATCTGCTCGGCGCCGATCTCGACAAAACCATTGAGGGTTTTGAAGTTGCAGCGATACTCGGGGTCGAGAATGGCAGACAGACCTGTGCTGGCGATCAGCGCCTGGCTGTCGCGAGATGTTTCTATATTCAATCCCTCTATAGCGATACCGTGTGTTTCATGCAAGAACCGCGTTTTCGCGAACAGTTCGGGGTAATTCGGCTCAGCTATTGCAAAGGGTACTTTTACGACCTCGCCATCGACCAGCCTCCACTCACCCGTTTGATCGGTTCTGGTGGCGAGAAAAACTTCATCGCTCAGTTCGACCGCTTGTTCAGGAATGACTGAGTGAAGGGCCGAGTCATAACGTCCGGTCAACTCACCGGTTTCACTAAATGTTGCGAACTTCATAGCTAACCCTCGACTGGTTCTCGGCCTCAACGGCCGATAGCCAGAAAATAAAATTGTGCCGGGGTGGGGCCAATGTTGCGAATGGTCACGTTCGCCCTACTCTGAGCTCGAACCTGCCCGATATAGGTCGAGCCTGTCGGCGCATCCACTGCAGCATTGGGATAAGTCGTAAACACTGCTGGCACGAACAACGGGAACGCTACCGGAAAGGCCTGGAGGTAATTTGCGCCGGATGCGATTGCGTTCGTCATTCCCCACTGAATGATCAATCCTCCGAGCCACGTCGGAAATACAACGTAGCTACTGCCCAGGTTCTCAGAAATGCCAATTGAAAACCCCCAACGCATTTTTTTGGGGGTGACTACAGCTTTGTCATCAGTGCCCGCGTCTGTCTGGGCTTGGGTGGCGATTTTTGCTGTGCCTTGATTGCTTTCGGAAGCTTGTTGCGCCAGAGTCGCCAGCGCAGTGATATCGATGTTTCCCTGATTGATCGGAGCGTTCCAGGCTTTGATACACCACATGACGGCGAGGTTGCGTGGGCGCACGGTTTTCCAGTAAGAACCGCTGAAGCTTTGGGCGATTGCACCCGTGGTTGTGTAGTAGATATCGCCTGTGAAGTCAGGTGCCGGATCTGCGTCGATAGCATTGGAGTTGCCAATGCCTTGAACAGCTGGTGCATCCCCGTTGTCGCCCTGAGTCTTGGTACCGGCCTGATAGCTGCCGACGTTTCGTCCGACGTCTATTCCACGCCCATGATCCCAGCCGCGCAGGAACTCACCGCGCGATTCCGGCAATCGGAAGTTACCCGCGCCTTCATTGCCTTTGTTATAGACAGTGCCGAGATAGGCGGCCAGATCCGGATAAGTCGCAATGCTCTGCACACTGCCGTCCAGCTCCAGATAACCGGGTGCGACGATGCCTGTCGGGAATGCCAGAACAGCACCAACCGGAACGGAGGATTTGAGCCGTTCTACTTCCTTGGCCAGTGCGGCGACATCGATGGTTCCCTGATTGACCGGGGCGTTCCAGGCTTTGATGCACCACATGACGGCGATGTTGCGCGGACGGACAGTGATTGCCGTATTCGCAATGTCGTTGCTGCCGGTAGCTGCGGCGTAGGACAGCGAAATACCTGCAAGGGAGGCATCACCATCTGAATTCAATCGGGCTTTGAAGGCTGCTGCATTGTCATCCTGCGTGTTATAAAAACTGCCCACTACTTGCGATGTTTTCGTGGCATCCCCCGCGCAAACCGCCGTAGCGGCCTGTTGGCTGCCAATAGTTCGCTCGACATCCACTCCGCGCCCATGATCCCAGCCGCGCAAAAACTCCCCGCGCGCCTCCGGCAAACGGAAATTACCAACCCCCTCATCCCCCTTGTTGAACCTGCTACCCAGATAAGCGCTCAAGTCCGGGTAAGTCGCGCTGCTCTTGACGCTGTTATCCAGCTCCAGAAAGCCCGGTGGTGGTGCATCAACCGGGAACGCGACAATCGAACCCACCGGCAACGCCGACGCCTTGGCAATCAGCGCTTCAACTTCAGCCTTGGTGTACGAATCCTTGATGCCAAATCCGGCCAGCGTCTCAGGATTCGCACCCGCCGTCGCCCGGCCATATTCATCCACCGTGAGACTTTTGTATGTCCCGGCAGCAATCCCGGTGCGCCCCGCGAGCATCTTGAACGTCAGCGTCGTGGTGCCGAGGGTGATCGGCGCATTGGTGGTCAGGTGCCACAACGAATCTCCATTTGCTGTGCCCTCCTCGACCATGACCGTCAGGCCCGGCGTGACCTTGGCGCTGCTGTTGGCATCGGTTGCCCGCACCCAGTCGCCGTTCGCGACAATCCACAGGCCGTTATCCTTGGCCAGGGTCTGATTCGCCAGCAGCACACGGTCACCGGCAATCACTGCCACACCATCAATCTGCTGCGCACCGTTCAACACGACATTGCCAGTCGCAGCAACACGCACCGACTGCTTGCCATCGAGCTTGCCGAGTTCTTCGGCGAGATAACTCATGACCCAGGCACGGGTGGCTTTAACAACGGTGTCATCAATCAACAACGTCACCAGCGACGCATTACTCGTCTCGAAAATCGAGCGAATGTAGAACTCTTTCCCCGAACCCGACGTGGCCAGAACCGGTTTGAACGACTCCGGATATTTGACGATGGCGTAAAGAATCCCGGTATCAGTCCAAAGCCCCGCCTCTCGCACATACCAGCCGCCGACATCCGGCGGAATGGTCACTTCGGCGAGCAGCCAGCTCGGATTTTTCTCGTCCTGGAACAACGCATTGAGCGGCCCGCGCCAGACTTCGCGTTTCAGCGCAGTGGCGGTCGCGGCCGGGTTGTAGACCCCGCCCTCGCCGCCGTCACCGACGGAAATCTGCGTCAACTTGATCGGCGTGCCCGCGGCCTTGCACGCCGTTTCGTAGGCAATCCCTGCGTTGGTGAGCAGGGTGTAATAGTCAGCCATTCAGGCCCCCTGAGGATAAATAGTGGATGTTTCGACGGTGTACATGCCGGCAGCCATGAACGCCTCTCCCGAGGTTTCCAGCCCTTCGATGAACACCGGATAAACCGTGGTCAGTTCGCCGCAGAACGTCGCGGCGGCGATGACGTGATTGCCGAAAGCGCTCAAGCCGACCGAGACCGTCAGCACATCGCGTTCGCTCTTGGCATCCGCCAGGCGTCGGTCGAGACGGGCGTCGATTTCTTCGCTGTAGGGTTGGTCGCTGAAGGCGCGAACGGAAAAACTGTACGGCGCACCTGGCGGCGTCTGTTCGTACCAGGCGCGGATTTCCGGGCGTAGTTGCAAACCCTTGGCGGCGTTTTCCAGCGCCTTGCGAGTGCCAGCCTGGCGCGCGGTGGGCCAGGCCAGTTCGACGGTCAGGCGTTTTTCCGCTTCCGGTGCGGCGGTGCTCCATTCGGCAACGCCACGATCCGCTGCCAGATAAGGCAGAAAGGCGACCGGGGTTTCTGCGGGGTTCATCAGTTCCGGGAACGGCGGTGCGATGCGATCAAGCAAAGCGCCAAAGCCCAGATCCAGACCTCGTTCCAGTGCCGAACTGTTGGCCGGCAGCAGCGTTGGGCGCTGAGTTTTTTCACTCATAGCGTCAGCACCTCAACCTCGACCGCCGTGCAATACGGCGCTTGAAACGCCGTGGTCACGATCGGCGCCAGCGGTTCGAGAATCTGCAGTTGCACGGCACCGGCGCTGTGCAGCGTGTAGTCGATCCAGCTCGGATCGACCCGGCCTTCGAGGCGATGGCAACTGTCGGCGTAGGCCTGCAATTGTTGCTGCGCGGCGACTTTGGTCAGGCCCGAATCGGGGCCGGAATTGATTTTGGCGACAACGCGAATCTTGTAGCGCTGAATGTCAGCAGCCTTGACCGTAACAAGGTCCGTTTCCGGTCGTACATCAGGCCGCGCGAAGTGCTGACGAACGCCCTCAAGCAATGCTGCGGAAGGCGTGCCATCGCCGTCGCGGGACAGCACAGTAACCTGCACTTCGCCCGACGCGGTGCGTCGACCGTTACCATCTTTGACCTGTGCAGCAAGGCCATCCGGGTTGAAGGTGTAAGTGAAATTCACCACACCTGCCTCGGTGGATTCGACTTGCACCGTGGGACGCTCGCCGAGGGTGAAGACTTCGCGGCGATACTGCATCCGCGAACCGGCTGCCGGCGCATGGGGCGCCAGGTAATAACGCAAACGGGCGTCATCGTCGCTTTCATAAATCGCCGGCACCGGCGGGAATGCCGCCGGATCGCCCGGATCGAGCAACTGCCGTTCCAGGCCCATGTCCGCCAGCCGCGCATCGAGGTTGCTGCCCGTCGCCCACCACGCCAGCATCTGTTTGATGCGAGCGTTGTATTTGCGCTCGTGGGTTTGCAGCCGCACGCAGAAAGCTTCAAGCGCCAGGGTCAGCAGTTCGCTTTCGTTCTCGAGACTGGTCCTGAGTTTCGCAGCACTGTCCGGCGAACGCGCCCCGACGTATTCGACGACGAAAGTCTTGAACTCAGCGAGCAAGTCTTCGAAGGCTTCAACGGTGATCAGCGCGGGTTCGGCCAATTGGTTCTGGCCGGGGATCAACATGCTCATGTCACGACCTCGAAGGTTTGTTGACGGTTTTTCCAGGTGCCGGCGAAGCGCAACAGCAGACCGGCGCCCTGACGGCTGGCGACGATCACTTGTGGCTGAAAATCGTCGATGCCGTTTTGCTTGTTGTAGAACGCTTGCGCGGCGTGGCTCTGGGCCAGAAGCAGAACGTCGTCACCAAGGTTCTGCCCCAGCAGCGACGGGATCAGCGAGCCATACAGGGGCCTTTTTTGCCGGGTGCCCAGCGGAGTGGTCAGGGCCCGGGTCGCGCGCTGCACAAACTGCAGCCAGTCGTCGACCGTGGCCCCGCTGTCTCTATCGATTCCGATCATGGGAGGCTCTTGAATCAGGGGCTGATGACGCGGCCCTGGTGATCGACCAACGGGCCGCTGAAATGCACGCCGGAAGCGTCGATAGTCAGGCCGACGGCACCGAGTTGCAGGGTGATGATTTGTGGTGTCATCGCTAACCGGGCCGGGCCGATGCTCAGCTCCAGCGATTCGCGTGAACCGCTGAAAGCTGCCGGGCCGTTTTGCCAGTGCAGGATGTGGGTGGCGTCGTCATAGCCGCTTTCGCTGCCGTCCTTATGCACGCGACGGGTCAGCGTCGGGATCGTAGAGGCTGGTGGAAAACGATCGCTGTTCAGACCGAACAGCGCCACGGATTGCGCACCACTTTCGCCGCTGCCGTAGTTGAACAGCAGACACTGCTCGCCCACCGTCGGAATCCGCGATTCACTTTGTGCGCCGGCGCTGGGGTTGAAAAACTTGATGGCCGGCGTGAGCAAGCCACCGTGACTGACCTGACAGGTGTTGCTCGCAGCGTCGACTGTCTGGCAAATGCCGATACGGCAGAAGCTTTCGGCACGGCGGTGCAGATCGTCGATTTCCGCTTCCATTTCGGCCAGGCGTTCGATGATCGGACCCAGCTGCATACGCAGTAATGCGTCGAACATCGGTCAGGCCTCCAGCGCGGTGTATTGGTCGGGGTCGTCGATATTGCTGACTTCCCAGGTGCGAGCGAATTTCGGCGTACCCAGCGGGTCGTCGAACAAGGTCGGGCCGAGGTAGAGGGTCTGATCGAACGTCAGGGTCCAGGTCTTGTATGGCTGGTCAGCGCGGACCAGCAGCGACGGCAGACCATCAATATTCATCGGCAGATCGCATTGATCGCCGGGCAGGTTCCAGCAGTTGTCAGTAATCAGGTTTTTCAGCACCGCGATCAGATCGCATGCTGAAAATGCGCTGGCGGCAAGAGCCGGGATGACTTGCAGGGAAACCGTCATGACATGAGCAATTCGCCCGTCAGCGGCACGCACTCCCGGTCCATTGCGGTCGAAGTCGATCAGCACCCAGGCCTGATCGCCCGGTGCAGTGAAATCATCATGATTGCCGACGCTGAGGTTGAGTCCGGTAGTGTTGCGCAGTGTCGTCGCGATGGCTGTAAACAGTTGCGACGGCTGCTGGATCGGTGTGGGCATACATGACCTCCTTTTCAATCGTCCACGCGCAGCCCTGCCGCCAAAATGGCGGCACGGAGAAGTACTGAGGTTAAGGGTGGTCGCGAGGCGGGATGTCGCAGACGCCGATGCGCTTGGCGGCCCAGCGTTCGTACAACCCGATGGCGACGTCGGCGCCGGCCATCGCGGTCAGGCAACCGAATGCGCCAGCCGCCCAGATCGACATGCCAGCGGCATACAGCAGCATGATCGCCGACACGCCGCAGATCATGCAGGCGCCCGAGCGCAGGGCCAGGCGCCGCAGCAATGACCAGCCGCGAGCGCCCTCCTTGTCGGCGCGCCACATTTCGCCGGACACCCCGCCAACGACGGCAAGGAGGATGACCAGCCAGATCGGCATGTCGGCCAGGGCTTGTTGCTCATTTGTCATGTCACGCCTCCGGGGTAGCGTTGAGGAACCAAGAAATTGTGAGCAGACCCGATGCATCGAGGTCATCTCTCTCACGTTTGAGTAAAACCAACGCTCCCCGTCTACAGGCGTTACAAACGCTCGACAATGACGTCATCAATGAAGGCAAAGTTGGCGTACGGGTTCTGCTCGTTGGAAAACGCCAGCGTTGTCTGCGGCGTGGTTGCGGTGAAATCGTAGGTCAGGGTGGCCCATTCAACTGCAACGCCTTTGGCGGTCGGCGTGTTGAAGGTCGCGGTTTGTCCTGCCACTTTCATCTGGATGATGCCGTCGCCCGAGCGACTGGCAAACCGCGAATTGCCCGCACTGAAGGTCACCCGGTATTTGGCGCCCACGGTCGTGGCGAAGTTCTGCTGTATTCCACCGCCGTTGCCGTACACGTAGTTGGCCAAGTCAACGATCATCACGCCATCTGCTGCAACAGAGCCGCCAATCGCATTGGGCATGTTGAAATATTCGGCACCAGACAGAAATGTCGTCCAGCCTGTGATGGCGTTGGCTTTTGCGGGAGTGTCCAGAATGCAGCCTGCGCCGCAGGTTGATTGCTCGAAACTGCCGTTCACCAACAGATTGGCAGCCAGTGCGTTTGTACCTGTGCCGAGCAGTACAAAAGTCGTGAACAGCGCAGCGATTTTATTGTTCAACATGGTTTGTTTTTCATCCCTGATAAATTTCGGAATTGGTTTGGGTCTTCTGGCTCAAGGAACCAGACTGCACGATGGGTCTGCTTTCACGGCAGACTTGATGCCTCAGTAAGGAGCGACCGGCCACATGATGTTTGCCGGGTAACCCGACTGTTTATCGATGTCGCTGAGAGCGATGCAGTACTGTTTGTGAGCCAGCAGCCGGGCCTGCTCTTCTGCCGTGGCCATGGCCAGATCAACCTTGAACTGCAACGAGTTCATCAACAGCCAGTTGGCGGCCGTATTCAGCAGTTGCCATTTCTGCTGCTCGGCTTCATTTCGCAACTCTTCCTCGGTCGGTGGAGAAAAGGTCCAGATTCCGTTGAATGTGGCTCCCCACCCCACTCGAACATCCGAGCCGGTGACATCAACCCAGACGGAGGCTGGCGAAGCCGGTGCTTCAGGAGCGATTTCGCTCTCTTTCAGTTGGACCACTCTGTTGTATTCAACCAGTGCATAAAGATTCATGTGCATTCCTTGATGTGTGTTTTTCAATGCATGTCGTGTTTGATCAGGCAGGCATTCCAAAAAGCCCGGCGCTTGCACCCCGGGCTTTTCAGTAATGCGCTCCTTCGCCTTCCTTCCAATCCTGTGTTCAAGAAGGAAGCTGACTTTTCGGCGCTACTGGCGCGGTACGAGTCCATTCAAATTGTTTTTCCGACCGCGGTCCCTGCCCGCCGGATAACTGCTTCTGGTGCTTTACGCTGCACACCCGGGTCAGTTGCCAACCCTCTGAACCGTTGAGGCCGGTTCATCGCTGCCTGTTCTTGTGGAACTAAAGAGCTTTCTTGCCAGCCGCTTTGTCGAGCGGCTTGGTGGCAAGGATATGCATGTATGCATATCCAGTCAATGCGTAAATGCATTTATTTATGCATGAGAAATGCGCAGATGCATGAAAGCCCCGCAACGCAAGGGTTTGGCGGTTTCATCAAGGCGAAAAAAAACCCGCCAATGGACGGGTTTATCTGAAAAGGGTCGGGTTAGCGGGCGTACATGCCCCACCAGAAGACGTGACCGAGAATGACGATCTGCTCTTCCTGGATTTCCTGGAAGCTGTAGTCCTCGTCCGGGTGTTCATCGCGATTGAAGCTGCGCAGACGAATGCCGGTAGGCAAGCGGTAGAGTTGCTTCACACGCAACTGGCCATTGTGATTGATTGCGTACAGGTCGCCATCAATGATGTCGCCGATGCCGCACTTGCCGGCGTTGACGCCGACGGTGGCGCCATCACGCAACACCGGCAACATGCTGTTGCCGCGCACCGTCACGCATTTGGCCTGGTCGAACTGCACACCGTTATGACGCAGGCTGCGCTTGCCGAAGCGCAGGCTAGAGCGCTCGCTCTCTTCGATGACGAATCTTCCTGATCCAGCAGCCAATTCAACCTCGCGAAGGAACGGCACCGATACTTCGTCATCATCGACAGGCGTATCGTCGTCCCACAGCATTATGTCCTTGAGTTCCGCGTGCACGTCATCACGCACGGCACCGGCCGACGGCGTGACATCCGCGCGCCCGCGCAATTGATCGGTGCTCACGGCGAAGTACTCGGCGATCTTCGAGATATGTTTATCCGAGGGATCGACGATCTTCCCGCTGAGAATCCGCGAGAGAGTGGATTGAGGCACGCCGGTGCGACGGTGGAGCTCCGTGGGGGAGATCCCGTGCTGGTCGAGCAGTGCTCTTAAGACGGAGGCTACGTTGCGTTTTTGCATAACGCGCATAGTGCTTGAAGTTTTTAACGAAGACAAATGCTGAATTGCATAAATCGTGCATAAATCACATATTTATTGCACATGGCGTTTATCCACCGCTATGCAGGGGCCCGCGGAGCCTCTGCAGTCTTGTGGTCAGTGCGTCACCACCTCGAAGCACGAAAACACGGGCAGACTCGTGTTAGACCTGTGAGCGCTTAGTCTCGCAATACAAGACCATTGCCCTTTCAGATTGCCCGAAGGCTTTTTGAATAATGTGCAGCGGATACATTACCTTTTCATTCAAAAGCAAGCCGAGGAACTTGGGAAAGGTGGTTTTCATGGGAACACCACGGATACCAGACTGTTTGGTCCGATCAACCATGCTCAGCGAGAGCTTTCTGGATTCACTGCGTTTCACAATGAAGTTTGACAGGGGAAACAAGATATTAGAGACCGGATACGTTAGCCCGGCAAGGTGAACAACATCCATGCCTTCTTTACCGAAGACGCTAATCGCCGCCTCCCGACTGTATCGGCGGTAGTGACCAGCTATTTCGTCCTCAATCCCCCAATGGGCAGGAGAACCCGGAACGATAGCAATCAGTGTCCCATCCGCAGTGAGACAATTACGACCGTGGCATATAAAAGAACGCTGTCCCTCATCATCGAAGTGCTCCATGACCATGCATGAAATCACGAGGTCACATGGCTCGATCGGTGCCATCAACCAATCACCCACGACAACATCGTAACTGCCATCGGCAATTTGGTCAGCGAAACGTCTACGCTACGTCTCTGCCGTTGTCGTGGACAAGTCATAAGCTCTGCCGTGCCACCCAAGTGACAGAAGTAGATGAGAGACATGACCTGCGCCTGCGCCAATCTCAATGAATTTTCCTGGCTTCAACCCAGATAACCGTTCTTTGAGGTACATCAATTGCGGAATCGAGCCGGGTGGTAAAACGTCCATGAGGGTCTCCAGTGCGGATGACAAGCTTCTCACCACTCGCACACCTCGCCCCAATGGAGTGGTGGTGTCATTGGCTCAATCGGGCAAAATCTTAATCAAGCTATGGCCCAACCAAGCTACGCCGGTATACTTCGAGAATGCTCCGCGCCCAAGATTTTTTCCATTTCGAGTATTCCACAAAATGAAGCTCTCAATAGTATCAACTTTGTATCAATCAGAAGAATATATTGATGAGTTTTACCGAAGATCAAAGATAACGGCGGAGAAGTACGCTGGAACCAGTTACGAAATAATCTTTGTAAATGACGGCTCCCCTGATGACAGCGTAAAAATTGCTATAGAAATAGCAAAAATAGACAAGCACGTCACCGTAATCGATTTATCGCGAAACTTCGGACACCACAAAGCAATGATGACGGGTCTAGCACACTCAAGTGGTGAACATGTATTTTTAGTTGACAGCGACTTAGAAGAGGAGCCTGAATGGCTCAGCACATTTGCTGAAGCCATTCACAGCGACAGTGACCTGGACGTCGTTTACGGAACACAAGGCAAGCGAAAAGGCGGTCTAGTTGAGAAAATTTCTGGCAACCTATACTATCGATTGTTCAGAGCGCTCACAGGCATAGATCAGCCAGACAATATAGTTACAGCACGCCTAATGTCACGTCGATATGTCGATGCGCTGCTTATGCATAAAGAACGCGAACTGAATATTGGTGGAATCTGGGTGATTACCGGATTCAAACAATCGCCGATTGAAATAACAAAACACGCCACAAGCCCCACAACTTATTCACTTCGAAGAAAAATCAGTCATTTGGTTAACGCGGTGACTGCATTCAGCAGTGCCCCTCTGGTATTCACCTTTTACTCAGGACTCATCATCTCGATGACAGCGCTGGCGTTCATACTTTTATTGACACTCCAGTACCTGACACACTCGACAGTTCCCAGTGGTTACACTTCAATAGTTGCCTCGATCTGGCTTTTTTCCGGTTTTATTATCTTCTTTCTTGGCATTCAGGGAATCTACATATCAAAAATATTCACGGAAATAAAGCAGCGGCCTTATACCATCATAAAGTCCATTCACAAATCAGGGACCGAAGATGCATAGCCACATACCCACGCAAAGCTATGGGATCCTGCTTAAAAAATCCGCAGACAACTTTCTTGACTTGGCTGCGGAACAAGTGCGCTCTTTGGGGTATGCCGTTATCCCTTCAGGGATTAGTGCTGACGCACTCACCAGTTTCCAAATGGACTTTGACTCCAATCACACTCAGTGCATCGAAAAATATGGATTGGACACATTAGCATCTATCGATGAATTAAACACCGTGCGCGCACCGTTAACTCACGGCCCAAAGTCATTCATGCAGATTGCAACAAACTAGAAATTTCTATCTCTCGTGGGAAAACCAATACTTGGCCAAGTCATATTAAACCAGCAAAACAGCATTATAAATCCACCACAAAAAAACTATAACCAAGGTGCATGGCACAGAGATCTGCCTTATCAACACTTCACATCAAGCAGTCCGATTGCAATCAATGCAATATTTTGTGTTGACAACTTTACAAAGGCTAACGGCGCAACATTTGTTCTACCGGCATCGCACAAATCCAGTAAATCCCCTTCACTGGACTACATAAAGAAAAATGCGATACAAGTGGAAGCAAATGCTGGCGATTTGATTGTTTTGGACTGCATGCTTTTTCATGCCGGAGGTTTCAACTCAACAAATGTCGCACGACGAGGCGTCAACCACGCATACACAATTCCTTTTTTCAAGCAGCAAATAAACTTACCTGACAATGTTGATCCAGACCAACTGTCGGAAGAAGAAAAAAAACTTCTTGGCTTCAGATACAGCGAGCCTAAGACGATATCTGACTTTCTCAATAAAAGACCAAAAATATAACGCCCTCTTCAACCAATTGAAGACAGAGCATTGCACCATTGATATATCCAGCAAATCACTCTACTGCTGAAAGGTGCCACGCCTTTCAGCAAATGCATTCACGCTTCCTTGAAACATCCGGATCCCGGCGATTTGAACACCACCAATTAATACGAAAACCACCTCTTTCGCAGGCGGCTGAAATACCTAAGCGTGAGTTTAAAACCTACCACTCGAAGGTATCAACGCGACATATGCTGTATTGGTGTGCCTCATCGACATGCTTGCACCCTGTATTCTGCCCGTAAGTAGATATCGTGCGTTTACAGCAAGGACTACAGACGAGCCGCTGGTTACAACGCGCAGAAGCTCTGCAAGCATCCTGACGCCACAATGACACGATCTAAACTCCGTCGGCCCAAAGTCAGCATTGGCCTGCTGCCAACAATGCCGAAAAAATCCCTGTAGTATTAGGCAGATGTGAGTTGTCAAATATACAGGCAGAGCTGAATCCCACGTATGACCGATCTTTCAAACCACACTCCAATGATGCAGCAGTACTGGCGCCTGAAGAATCAGCACCCGGACCAGTTGATGTTCTACCGCATGGGCGACTTCTACGAGATCTTCTACGAAGACGCGAAGAAGGCGGCCAAGTTGCTCGACATCACTCTGACCGCGCGCGGACAGTCGGCTGGGCAGGCGATTCCGATGTGTGGCATTCCTTACCACGCGGCGGAAGGCTATCTGGCGAAACTGGTCAAGCTTGGCGAATCGGTGGTGATCTGCGAGCAGGTTGGTGACCCGGCGACCAGCAAAGGCCCGGTTGAGCGTCAGGTCGTGCGCATCCTCACGCCGGGTACGGTCAGTGATGAGGCGCTGCTAGACGAGCGCCGCGACAACTTGATCGCTGCGCTGCTGGGTGATGAGCGTCTGTTCGGTCTGGCCGTGCTGGACATCACCAGCGGCAGCTTCAGCGTGTCGGAAATCAAAGGTTGGGAGAACCTGCTCGCGGAACTGGAGCGGATCAATCCGGTTGAATTGCTGATCCCGGATGACTGGCCAAGGGATCTGCCAGCGGAAAAACGCCGTGGCGTCAGTCGTCGTGCGCCGTGGGATTTCGAGCGTGATTCAGCACTGAAAAGCCTTTGCCAGCAGTTCTCCACCCAAGACCTGAAGGGCTTTGGTTGCGAGAACCTGACCCTGGCCATCGGCGCTGCCGGTTGCCTGTTGGCGTATGCCAAGGAAACCCAGCGTACTGCCCTGCCCCACCTGCGCAGCCTGCGCCACGAACGCTTGGATGACACTGTGGTGCTGGACGGTGCCAGCCGCCGCAATCTTGAACTGGACACCAATCTGGCCGGTGGCCGCGACAATACCTTGCAATCGGTGGTCGACCGTTGCCAGACCGCCATGGGCAGCCGTTTGCTGACCCGTTGGCTGAACCGTCCGCTGCGCGATCTGACCGTGCTGCTGGCGCGTCAGACCTCGATCACTTGCCTGCTCGATCGCTACCGGTTCGAAAAACTGCAACCGCAGCTCAAGGAAATCGGCGACATCGAGCGGATTCTGGCGCGGATCGGCCTGCGCAACGCGCGTCCTCGTGACCTTGCCCGCCTGCGCGACGCCCTTGGCGCACTGCCTGAACTGCAAGTGGCAATGACCGATCTGGAAGCGCCGCACTTGCAAGGTCTGGCGACCATCACCAGCACCTACCCGGATCTGGCGGCACTGCTGGAAAAAGCCATCATCGACAACCCGCCAGCGGTGATCCGTGACGGCGGCGTGCTGAAAACCGGTTACGACAGTGAACTCGACGAGCTGCAATCGCTGAGCGAGAACGCCGGCCAGTTCCTCATCGATCTCGAAGCCCGCGAGAAGGCCCGTACCGGTCTTAGCCATCTGAAAGTCGGCTACAACCGCATTCACGGCTACTTCATCGAGCTGCCAAGCAAGCAGGCCGAATCGGCGCCGGCGGATTACATCCGCCGCCAGACGCTGAAAGGCGCCGAGCGCTTCATCACGCCTGAGCTGAAAGAGTTCGAAGACAAGGCCCTCTCTGCCAAGAGCCGCGCCCTGGCGCGCGAGAAGATGCTCTACGAAGCGCTGCTGGAAGACCTGATCAGCCAGTTGCCACCGCTGCAGGACACCGCCGGTGCGCTGGCCGAACTCGACGTGTTGAGCAACCTCGCCGAGCGTGCGCTGAACCTCGACCTGAACTGCCCGCGCTTCGTCAGCGAGCCGTGCATGCGTATCACCCAGGGTCGTCACCCGGTGGTCGAGCAAGTGCTGACCACGCCGTTCGTGGCCAACGACCTGAGCCTCGATGACAACACGCGCATGCTGGTGATCACCGGCCCGAACATGGGTGGTAAATCCACCTACATGCGCCAAACCGCACTGATCGTGCTCCTGGCGCATATCGGCAGCTTCGTACCGGCGGCCAGTTGCGAACTGTCGCTTGTGGACCGTATCTTCACCCGCATTGGCTCCAGCGATGACCTCGCGGGCGGCCGTTCGACCTTCATGGTCGAAATGAGCGAAACCGCCAACATCCTGCACAACGCCACCGAGCGCAGCCTGGTGTTGATGGACGAAGTTGGCCGTGGCACCAGCACCTTCGACGGGCTGTCGCTGGCATGGGCGGCGGCGGAGCGTCTGGCTCATTTGCGCGCCTATACGCTGTTCGCTACGCACTACTTCGAACTGACCGTGTTGCCCGAAGCCGAGCCATTGGTGGCCAACGTCCACTTGAACGCCACCGAGCACAACGAACGCATCGTGTTCCTGCACCACGTGCTGCCCGGCCCGGCCAGCCAGAGCTATGGCCTGGCAGTGGCGCAATTGGCCGGTGTGCCGAGCGAAGTGATCGTGCGTGCCCGCGAGCACCTGAGCCGACTGGAAGAAACCGCTTTGCCGCATGAAGCGCCGAAACCTGCGGCCAAGGGCAAACCGGCGACGCCACAGCAAAGCGACATGTTCGCCAGCCTGCCGCATCCGGTACTCGATGAGCTGGCTAAACTGGATCTGGATGACCTGACTCCGCGTCGTGCGCTCGAAATGCTCTATGCACTGAAGAACCGGATATAAGCACTGAAGAAGCGGATATAACGCAAACGGCTTCAAGCTGTTAGAATCTCGCGCGGTTTGGGATGCTGCTGGCTAATAGCCTGGCCAGCAGGTATCGCTCCCGAACCTGGCGACCCCAACCGTGAAGGGGCAACGCTGCCGCCGCCTGAGGAGAAAATTAGAAATGACCTTCGTCGTCACCGACAACTGCATCAAGTGCAAGTACACCGACTGCGTAGAAGTCTGTCCGGTGGACTGCTTTTACGAAGGCCCGAATTTCCTGGTGATTCACCCGGATGAGTGCATCGACTGCGCCCTGTGCGAACCGGAATGCCCGGCTGTAGCCATCTTCTCCGAGGACGAAGTTCCGGAAGAGATGCAGGAGTTCATTCAACTCAACGTTGAGCTGGCTGAAATCTGGCCAAACATCACCGAGAAGAAAGAATCGCTGCCGGATGCCGAAGAGTGGGATGGCGTCAAAGGCAAGATCAAAGACCTCGAACGCTGATTTGCCCCGCGCTCGAATGAAAAGGCCCCTTGCGGGCCTTTTTGCTTTTCAGCGCTGTGCTTTTTTGCAGGCAAAAAAAGGGGCGGTATGACCCGCCCACATTTTTTCCCTATTCCCTGTATTCCTTTTCATCGTCCTGATGAATCGCGTCCTGCGATGTCCATTCCCCTCATCCTTGAAGGGCGTGTCTGTCCGTCGACACAACACGGATACTAGAGAATTCCCCGGCGAGAGCAATCGGCCCTGATACCGCAAAAGCGCTGTAATAAGCACTTCACATTAAAAAATAAATATATAAATCAATAAGTTAAATAATCACGCCGAGGATAATCGACGTCTGCCGTCTTGTAAAAATAGTGAACACCTACGAAAGAGTAAGCCAAGGCTTACACCGCGAGACTACAAACGATGGAATTGCCAACCGTACGTCCGGCAATAAACAGGGATGTGGGATAGCCAACAAATCCGGGTCAACAAAAAGCCCCGAACCAGTCGGGGCTTTTTGCGGGCGGGCGTGTGAGGCGCTTACTGAAACAGCGACTCGCTCGACAGGCCATTCTTCTCGAGGATTTCACGAAGGCGTTTGAGGCCTTCTACCTGGATCTGCCGTACCCGTTCCCGGGTCAGACCGATCTCCAGGCCTACGTCTTCCAGCGTGCTGCTCTCGTGACCGCGCAGACCGAAGCGGCGCACAACCACCTCGCGCTGCTTGTCGGTCAGCTCAGACAGCCATTGATCAATGCTCTGCGACAGGTCGTCATCCTGCAGCAGTTCGCACGGATCGGTCGGACGATCATCGGTAAGGGTGTCCAGCAGGGTTTTATCCGAATCCGGACCCAGCGAGACGTCGACCGAAGAAACCCGTTCGTTCAGGCCCAGCATGCGCTTGACCTCACCCACCGGTTTTTCCAGCAGGTTGGCAATTTCTTCGGGTGAAGGTTCGTGGTCGAGCTTTTGCGTCAGCTCCCGTGCGGCCCGCAGGTACACATTCAACTCTTTGACCACGTGAATCGGCAACCGGATGGTCCGGGTCTGATTCATGATTGCGCGTTCGATGGTCTGACGAATCCACCAGGTTGCGTAGGTCGAGAAGCGGAAGCCGCGCTCGGGATCGAACTTTTCCACCGCGCGGATCAGCCCGAGGTTGCCCTCTTCGATCAGATCCAGCAGCGACAGCCCCCGATTGACGTAACGCCGGGCGATTTTGACCACCAGCCGCAGGTTACTTTCAATCATGCGCTTGCGCCCGGCCGGATCGCCACTTTGCGACAATCGCGCAAAATGTACTTCTTCCTCGGGAGAGAGCAATGGGGAAAAGCCGATTTCGTTGAGATACAACTGCGTGGCATCAAGTGCCCGCGTGTAGTCGATGTACTTATGTTGTTTAAGTGAAGCGGAGTGTTTGGATTTGGAACGAACGGAAGGTGGAGCAGCCCCTTCATCATTCGACATCGAAGATTCCGAATCGATGCCGGTCTCCATAAGGAGAACCTCATCGTCGATGTCAAACTCCGGCACTTCTTTACTGAGAGCCATTGTTATAGTCCTTTGGTGAGTTCGACCCCAAGCTCAAGCGACGCCTTTATCCTTGGCAGCGCTGGAGCCTGTCCCCTCTACGCGACGGAACAGGCTGGCTTACAAATCAACGTCTTGGCAGGAACTGCAGCGGATCTACAGGTTTACCTTGGCGGCGAATCTCAAAATGCAGTTTCACCCGGTCCGTACCCGTTGACCCCATTTCGGCAATTGTCTGTCCGACCTTGACCTGCTGTCCCTCCCGAACCAACAGCCTGCGGTTATGGCCGTAGGCACTGACGTAGGTTTCGCTGTGTTTGATGATGACTAATTCGCCGTAGCCCCTTAAGCCACTCCCGGCGTATACCACCGTCCCATCAGACGCAGCTAAAACAGGCTGTCCCAAATCCCCGGCGATATCAATTCCTTTATTCAAACTACCGTTTGAAGAGAATTTTCCAATCAGAATGCCATTAGATGGCCACCCCCAGCCGGTCGGGGCCGGGCCTGCCGGAGGCAGTGGCGCAGGTGCCGGTTTGTTCGCGACGGACGGTACAGCCCCAGTAGAACCGGTGGTTGTAGTGGTAGTCGTGCCATTTGCCTGGCGCCGGATTACCGTGGTTTTGCTCGACGAAGAAGGCGAAGAACTGCTGTTGCTCACCACCGCCGTCGGCGTTGAACCGGTGCGGCCATCAAAGCGAATTGTCTGACCCGGATGGATCGTATACGGCGTAGGAATATTGTTCCGGGCCGCGAGGGCTTTGTAGTCCCAACCATAGCGAAACGCGATCGAAAACATCGTATCGCCGGGACGGACTACATATTGTCCGGTTGTCACGGTAGGACGCTGGGCCACCGCGTTGTTGCGATCAACTACCCGGACATTGCTCGATTTGGTGCTGGAGCAACCGACCAGCAAGGTGCTCAAGACAAGGCCAGTCACCAGGCGCTGAAAGCTCGTGTTACCCATACGCTGCGCAATGACTGTGAGACTCACCCGCCGCTCCCTTTGTGGTGGCTGAAAAATGTGAAATGCCGAATTCCGGCATGAGGTGTCGCCAGTATAACGGGCCGGATCGGCTTTACCTTTAATGAAGCGAAATCGCTTCGCGCACACGTTTGCAAGTGGACAGTCTGCTGCGTTTAAACCATCACCGCCGATGTAAGACACAAGCGAACGAAAGGAATTCAGCACCCTTGAACAAATGCTCAGGCCAGCGGCCCGTTGAGCAAAGGCACGAAACGCACTGCACCCAAAACATGGCGGGAGAAGCCGTTTTCTTCACGCACGATCAGCATCAATTGCTGCACCTCTCCAGAGCCGACCGGAATCACCATGCGGCCTCCCGGAGCCAACTGATCAAGCAAGGCTTGCGGTACATCCGTGGCCACGGCGGTGACGATGATGCCGTTATAAGGCGCCAGCGCCGGCCAGCCTTCCCAACCATCGCCCCAACGGAACACCACGTTGCGCAGATTCAGTTCAACCAGGCGTTCCTTGGCGCGGTCCTGCAGCACCTTGATCCGCTCGACCGAGAACACTCGCTCGACCAGTTGCGACAACACGGCTGTCTGGTAACCCGAACCGGTACCGATTTCCAATACCTTATCAAGTGGCCCCGCCTCCAACAGCAGCTCGCTCATGCGTGCCACCATATAAGGCTGGGATATCGTCTGGTTATTGCCGATCGGCAGCGCCGTGTCTTCATAGGCGCGATGGGCAAGCGCTTCATCGACGAACAGGTGACGCGGCGTGCGCCGAATCACTTCCAGCACCTTGGCGTTGGACACACCTTCTTCGTAGAGGCGCTGGATCAGACGCTCACGGGTGCGCTGAGAGGTCATGCCGATACCGCTGCGCAGGCGGTCTTCATGTTCACGGGCCATCAGCGCAATCCCTCCAGCCAGCCGTCGAGGCTTCTGAACGCATCGTTAAAGGTGCGATCGAGCTGCAACGGGGTGATGGAAACGTAGCCCTGCATCACCGCATGGAAGTCCGTGCCCGGGCCGCCGTCTTCGGCGTCGCCGGCTGCAGCAATCCAGTAACCGGCCTTGCCACGCGGATCGACCACTTTCATCGGCGCTGCCGCTCTGGCGCGGTGGCCGAGGCGGGTCAACTGAATACCGCGAATATGGTCGATCGGCAGATTGGGAATGTTCACGTTGAGCACCGTGCGCGGCGGCAGATCCAGCCCGGCGTGGGCCTCGACCAGTTTGCGCGCAAAGTATGCCGCTGTCGGCAGATTGTCCACCTGCCGCGAAACCAGCGAAAAAGCGAACGACGGGCGCTCGAGAAAACGTCCCTCAAGGGCGGCCGCCACTGTCCCGGAATACAGCACATCATCGCCCAGGTTGGCGCCGAGATTGATCCCGGACACCACCATGTCCGCTTCACGCTCAAGCAAGCCGTTGAGGCCCAGATGAACGCAATCGGTCGGCGTGCCATTGAGGCTGATAAAGCCGTTGGCCAGGTATTGCGGGTGCAGCGGACGGTCGAGCGTCAGCGAACTGCTGGCGCCGCTTTTGTCCTGCTCCGGGGCGATAACCACGCATTCGGTGTAATCCGCCAGCGCAGCATAAAGCGCGGCGAGACCGGGTGCGGTTACCCCATCGTCGTTAGAAATCAGAATACGCATGGGCTGTCCGTCTGCCCCACCGGCACCAGATCAACGAGTTCGCGCACCAATACGGTGGCGAAGCATCCGGCCGGGAGGACGAATTCCAGTTGCAGAATGTCAGGCTGGGGATAATGCCACGTCAACCCGCCAATGGGCAGCCGCAGGATGCGACGTTCGTGGCTCATGCCGGCATGAACCAACCAATCGCGCAGCTCCGCCTCGCGTGCGGCGATCCCCTGCTCCAGATCATGGACAGCGCCTGCGGTCGGCGAGTCACCTTCGCCCCACTGCGGACCGGTCGGATGCAGGTCAAGAATCGCCAGACGCGGGTCACTGCACTCAGCCTCACCAGCCGGGAAAAAACTGCGGCTGTCGGTGAACGCCAGCAGATCGCCGACCTGGGCTTTTTGCCAAGTGCCATCAGCTACCCGCGCGGCAAGCACCTGATTGAACAGAAAACTGCGCGCGGTCGAGAGCAAGCGCGAACGCACATTACGTTGCTCAGGCAAGGCTTTGCGCGCGGCCCACGCACGCGCATCAACGACGTTGCCGCCGTCATGGCCGAAACGCTGGGCGCCGAAATAATTGGGTATGCCTTGTTTGGCGATCAGTTGCAGACGCTCTTCGATAGCAGCTTTGTCGCCGGCGAATTGGGTCAGGCGCAAGGTGAAACCATTGGCCGAATGCGCGCCGCGTTGCAGTTTGCGTTTGTGGCGGGTGGTCTTGAGGATCTTCAGCGTGTCGTTTTCCGCCGCTGACAGATCCGGATCTGCCTTGCCCGGCAATTGCACGCTGAACCACTGGCGGGTCAGCGCCTGACGATCCTTGAGACCGGCATAGCTGACGGTGCGCAACGGCACCCCGGCTGCCTTGGCGATACGCCGTGCGGCCTCTTCAGTGTTGAGGCCGCGTTTTTCCACCCAGATCCACAGGTGCTCGCCGTCGCCGCTGAACGGGATGTCGAGGACTTCATCCACCTGAAAATCTTCAGCGATGGCTTTCAGTACCGCAGTGCCGAGAGGTTCGCCATAGGCCCGCGGGCCGAGCAATTGCAGTTCATTCATGCGCGCAGCAACAAGGCAACGGAGTGCACGGCAATGCCTTCTTCGCGACCGACAAAGCCGAGCTTTTCGGTGGTGGTAGCTTTCACGTTCACTTGATCCAACTCAACTTGTAGATCCGCCGCGATCAACGCGCGCATCGATTCGATATGCGGGGCCATTTTCGGCGCCTGGGCAACGATGGTGTTATCGACGTTGCCGACTTTCCAGCCTTTGGCATGGATCAACGCGACCACATGACGCAGCAGCGCACGGCTGTCGGCGCCCTTGAATTGCGGGTCGGTGTCCGGGAAGTGTTTGCCGATATCACCCAGCGCCGCAGCGCCGAGCAAGGCATCGCTCAAGGCGTGCAGCAGGACGTCACCGTCGGAATGAGCGAGCAGCCCGAAGCTGTGTGCAATGCGCACGCCGCCCAGAGTAATGAAATCGCCTTCAGCGAAACGGTGCACATCATAGCCGTGGCCAATACGCATAAAAAAAACGCCCCGATTTTTGTCAGGGCGTGATTCTACCTGCATTAACCGCGCAGGGCGCGTGCGTGATGCTGCAAGTGGTCGTCTATAAAGCTTGAGATGAAGAAATAGCTGTGGTCGTAGCCCGGTTGCAGACGCAATGTCAGCGGATGGCCCGCTTGTTTTGCCGCTTGTTGCAGGGCTTCGGGTTTGAGCTGATTTTCGAGGAAGTCGTCGCGATCACCTTGATCAACCAGCAGCGGCAATTTTTCATCCGCTTCGGCGATCAGCGCGCAGGCATCCCACTCTTTCCACTTCGAACGATCTTCGCCCAAGTAGCGGGAGAACGCCTTTTGCCCCCACGGGCAATCCATCGGGTTGTTGATCGGCGAAAAAGCCGACACCGATTGGTAACGCCCAGGATTGCGCAACGCGCAGACCAACGCACCGTGGCCACCCATGGAGTGTCCGCTGATGCTGCGTTTGTCTGACGCTGGGAAATGCGCTTCAACCAGTGACGGCAATTCCTGCACGACATAGTCATGCATCCGATAGTGGCGCGACCAAGGTTCTTGCGTGGCATTCAGATAGAACCCGGCGCCGAGACCAAAATCCCAGGCGCCATCCGGATCGCCCGGCACATCCGGACCACGCGGGCTGGTGTCCGGCGCAACGATGATCAGACCCAGTTCGGCAGCCATGCGCATCGCGCCAGCCTTCTGCATGAAGTTTTCATCGGTGCAGGTCAGGCCTGACAGCCAGTACAGCACCGGCAGTTTGCCGCCCTGCTCCGCCTGCGGTGGCAGATACACGGCAAACACCATGTCGCAACCGAGCACGTCGGAGCGATGGCGATAGCGCTTGTGCCAACCGCCGAAACTTTTCTGACAGGAGATGTTTTCCAGACTCATGGGGGTTCTCCCAGCTGCAAGTGGCAAGCTTCGAGCTGCAAGCAAAGGCAAAAGCGGCCTGACTTGCAGCTTGAAGCTCGTAACTTGGGCTGCTTTTAGAAATGAATGACGGTACGGATGCTCTTGCCTTCGTGCATCAGGTCGAAGGCCTTGTTGATGTCTTCCAGGCCCATGGTGTGGGTGATGAAAGTATCCAGCGGGATCTCGCCGCTTTGCGCCATGTCGACGTAGCTTGGCAACTCGGTACGACCGCGCACGCCGCCGAACGCCGAACCGCGCCAGACGCGACCGGTGACCAACTGGAATGGACGGGTGGAGATTTCCTGACCGGCACCGGCAACGCCGATAATCACCGACTCGCCCCAACCTTTGTGGCAGCACTCAAGCGCTGCGCGCATCAGTTGCACGTTGCCGATGCATTCGAAGGAGAAGTCCACGCCGCCATCGGTCATGTCGACGATCACTTCCTGGATCGGACGATCGAAATCTTTCGGGTTCACGCAGTCGGTTGCGCCCAGTTGTTTGGCGATCTCGAACTTGGCCGGGTTGATGTCAATGGCGATGATGCGCGCAGCCTTGGCTTTCACCGCTCCGATCACTGCCGACAGACCGATGCCGCCCAGACCAAAGATGGCCACGGTGTCACCCGGTTTGACCTTGGCGGTGTTGAGCACGGCACCGATACCGGTGGTGACGCCGCAGCCCAGCAGGCAGACTTTTTCCAGTGGCGCATCCTTGGAGATCTTGGCCACGGAGATTTCCGGCAACACGGTGTATTCCGAGAACGTCGACGTACCCATGTAGTGGAAAATCGTTTCGCCCTTGTAGGAAAAGCGCGAAGTGCCGTCCGGCATCAAGCCTTTGCCTTGCGTTGCGCGAATTGCCTGACACAGATTGGTCTTGCCCGATTTGCAGAATTTGCACTGGCCGCATTCCGGGGTGTACAGCGGAATGACGTGATCGCCCACGGCAACCGAGGTCACGCCTTCGCCGATGGCTTCAACGATGGCGCCGCCTTCGTGACCGAGGATCGACGGGAAGATGCCTTCCGGATCAGCACCGGACAGGGTGTAGGCGTCGGTGTGGCAAACCCCGGAAGCCACCACGCGCAGCAGGACTTCACCGGCCTTGGGCATGGCGACGTCGACTTCTACGATTTCCAGCGGCTTCTTGGCCTCGAAGGCAACGGCGGCGCGCGACTTGATCATGCTGACTCTCCAGTGAATGCATTGAATAAAAAAAACCAGACAAGGAGTGTAATACACAGCTTTACGATGAATAATCCGGACAAAAGCAAAACATTATTGCCACACAGGGATAATCCCGATGTCCGAAAACCGCTGGGAAGGCATCGACGAGTTCGTCGCCGTTGCTGAATGCAGCCAGTTCACTGCCGCTGCCGAACGTCTTGGGGTTTCGTCCTCGCACGTCAGTCGACAAATCGTACGGTTGGAGGAGCGTTTACAGACGCGCCTGCTCTATCGAAGCACCCGCCGGGTGACGCTGACTGAGGCCGGACAGACATTCCTGCAACATTGCCAACGCTTGCAGGATGGTCGTGAGGAAGCACTGCGTGCGGTTGGCGATCTGACCAGCGAACCGAAAGGCATGTTGCGCATGACCTGTGCCGTCGCGTATGGCGAGCGCTTTATCGTGCCGCTGGTCACGCGTTTCATGGGGCTGTATCCGCAGCTGCGCATCGATATCGAACTGAGCAATCGCCAGCTCGATCTGGTGCATGAAGGGCTGGACCTGGCGATTCGTCTGGGGCGTTTGCAGGACTCGCGGTTGGTCGCGACACGCCTGGCGCCACGGCGAATGTATCTCTGCGCGTCACCGTCCTACGTTGAGCGGTACGGCCGCCCACACAGTCTGTCGGAATTGAGTCGGCACAATTGCCTGATCGGCAGCTCGGACATCTGGCAGCTTGAGCAAAACGGGCGCGAGTTTTCCCAGCGCGTGCAGGGCAACTGGCGCTGCAACAGCGGGCAGGCGGTGCTGGATGCGGCGTTGCAGGGAGTGGGGTTGTGTCAGTTGCCGGATTATTACGTGCTGGAGCATCTGCACAGTGGTGCACTGATTTCGTTGCTGGAGGCGCATCAGCCGCCGAATACGGCGGTGTGGGCGTTGTACCCGCAGCAGCGGCATTTGTCGCCGAAGGTGCGCAAGTTGGTGGATTTTCTCAAGGAAGGGTTGGCTGAGCGGCCCGAATATCGGAGTTGAGCGATGGGATTGCCTGAACTATCGCTTTCGCGAGCAGGCTCGCTCCCACAGGGGATTTTCAGTGGATGCGAAACGTGTGGCTGGCACAAATCAAATGTGGGAGCGAGCCTGCTCGCGAAGGCAATCTGACAAGCACCACTGCACTCAGCGGCGGTTAGCCCAACGCTGACGCAACCATTCGAGATCTTCAGGCCGGGTGACCTTGAGGTTATCCGCCCGCCCTTCAATCAGTCGCGGCGCCAGGCCAGCCCACTCCATCGCCGAAGCTTCGTCAGTAATCACGGCATCCGCGACAAGGCTGTCCGCCAACGCCCGATGCAACGCGCCGAGGCGAAACATCTGCGGCGTATAGGCTTGCCAGATCACACTACGATCCACGGTTTCCACAACGCGCCCATGCTTATCGACGCGCTTCAACGTGTCGCGCGCAGGGACGGCGAGCAAACCGCCGACCGGATCATCCGCCAGTTCATCGAGTAACTTGTCGAGATCTTCGCGACTCAGATTCGGCCGTGCCGCATCGTGCACCAGCACCCAATCCTCATCATCGGCACCCTGCGCATGCAAATGCAGCAAGGCATTGAGCACCGAACCAGAACGCTCGGCCCCGCCTTCAACCCGCTGAATGCGCGGATCGCTGACGCACGCCAGGTTCGGCCAATAAGGATCATCAACAGCAAGACTGACCACCAGCCCTTTAAGGCTTGGGTGATCAAGGAAACAGCCGAGGCTGTGTTCGAGAATTGTGCGCCCGCCCAGTTGCAGATATTGCTTGGGACGGTCCGCGGCCATTCGGGCACCGACGCCCGCGGCAGGAATCACGGCCCAGAAGGCCGGCAGGGAATTGATCATTGGGCCAACTGGTAAAGGGTTTCGCCGTCCTTGACCATGCCCAGTTCGTGACGAGCCCGTTCTTCAACGGTCTCCATGCCCTTTTTCAACTCGCTGACTTCAGCGTCCATCACTCGGTTGCGCTCCAGCAAACCTTCGTTCTCGGCGTGTTGATCAGCAATCTGCTGATTCAGCTCGGCGACCTGCGCCAGACTGCCATTGCCCACCCACAGGCGGTACTGCAGACCGGCCAGTAGCAAGAGCAAAACGAGAAACAACCAGTAAGGACTGCGCATCGAATATCAGGTATCCAGTGAAAAAAGACAGCCACGCCAAAACTTTGAAGCATCTGATAGCACGAAGCCTGGAAGACCCAGGCTTGTGCTGTTAAGGCATCAGATTAGTGGCAAATCCATCGCTGTCACGACTTTTTCGACACAATCCGGTGTCCTTCCATCGATTTGTACTTAGCCGCGGAATTCGCTGCGACCGTTGTACTTGGCCTTGCCATTCAACTGCTCTTCGATACGCAGCAGTTGGTTGTACTTGGAAACGCGGTCGGAACGGCACAGCGAACCGGTCTTGATCTGGCCAGCCGAGGTGCCCACGGCCAGGTCGGCAATGGTCGAATCTTCGGTTTCGCCCGAACGGTGCGAGATCACTGCGGTGTAACCGGCAGCCTTGGCCATCTGGATGGCTTCCAGGGTTTCGGTCAGGGTGCCGATCTGGTTGAACTTGATCAGGATCGAGTTGGCGATGTTTTTATCGATGCCCTCTTTCAGGATCTTGGTGTTGGTCACGAACAGGTCGTCGCCTACCAATTGAACCTTCTCGCCGATCTTGTCGGTGAGGATCTTCCAGCCAGCCCAGTCGGACTCGTCCAGACCGTCTTCGATCGAGATGATCGGATAACGTTCGGTCAGACCTTTCAGGTAATCAGCGAAACCTTCAGCGGTGAACACCTGGCCTTCGCCGGACAGGTTGTACTTGCCGTCTTCGTAGAATTCGCTGGCCGCGCAGTCCAGCGCCAGGGTCACGTCGGTGCCCAGCTTGTAACCGGCATTGGCCACAGCTTCCGAGATCACTTTCAGCGCGTCTTCGTTGGACGCCAGGTTCGGTGCGAAACCGCCTTCGTCGCCAACGGCAGTGCTCAGGCCACGGGCCTTCAGCACGGCTTTCAAGTGATGGAAAATCTCGGTGCCCATGCGCAGACCTTCCGAGAACGACTTGGCGCCAACCGGCTGCACCATGAACTCCTGGATGTCGACGTTGTTATCGGCGTGCTCGCCACCGTTGATGATGTTCATCATCGGCACCGGCATCGAGTAGACACCCGGAGTGCCGTTGAGGTTGGCGATGTGTGCGTACAGCGGCAGGTCCTGATCCTGTGCAGCAGCCTTGGCCGCAGCCAGGGACACGGCGAGGATGGCGTTGGCGCCCAGGGTCGCTTTGTTTTCGGTACCGTCGAGCTTGATCATCGCGTGATCCAGGGCTTTCTGGTCGCTTGGGTCGGTGCCCAGCAGCAGATCGCGGATCGGACCGTTGATGTTGGCTACCGCTTTGAGCACGCCCTTGCCCAGGTAACGGCTCTTGTCGCCATCACGCAGCTCGAGCGCTTCACGCGAGCCAGTGGATGCACCGGACGGCGCGCAAGCGCTGCCGATGATGCCGTTGTCGAGAAGCACGTCCGCTTCCACGGTGGGATTGCCACGGGAGTCGAGAACTTCACGACCTTTGATGTCGACGATTTTTGCCATTGTTGTAAACACTCCAAAGTTGACGAAAACGACGCAGCTAGAGGAAATCTTTTTACCGTCGGCAAGGGGTGTGCAGCGGGCAGACTTGCAGACGATAACGCTCATGCCCGAGGGCATGAGCGACAAATCGTGCGGTACTTTACCGGAGAATTGAGTGTTACGCGGTTTCTACCGTCGGAAAACTCTTCACCAGTTCGTCCAGAGCTTTGAGCTGGGCCAGGAATGGCTCCAGTTTGTCCAGACGCAAGGCGCAAGGGCCGTCGCATTTGGCGTTGTCCGGGTCCGGATGCGCTTCGAGGAACAGACCCGCCAGCGACTGGCTCATGCCGGCCTTGGCCAGATCCAGAACCTGTGCGCGGCGACCGCCAGCGGAGTCGGCACGACCACCCGGCATTTGCAGCGCATGGGTCACGTCGAAGAATACCGGGTACTCGAACTGCTTCATGATGCCGAAGCCGAGCATGTCGACCACGAGGTTGTTGTAGCCGAAGCTCGAACCACGCTCGCAGAGGATCAATTGATCGTTACCCGCTTCCACGCACTTGTTCAGGATGTGTTTCATTTCCTGAGGCGCGAGGAACTGGGCTTTCTTGATGTTGATCACTGCATTGGTCTTGGCCATCGCGACGACCAGATCGGTCTGGCGCGACAGGAAGGCCGGCAGCTGGATAATGTCGCAGACCTCAGCGACGACCGCGGCCTGCTCAGGCTCGTGGACGTCGGTGATGATCGGTACGCCGAAGGCTTGTTTGATGTCCTGGAAGATGCGCATGCCCTCTTCCAGGCCAGGACCACGATAGGAGGTCACAGAAGAACGGTTGGCCTTGTCGAAACTGGCCTTGAACACGTAAGGGATACCGAGTTTCTCGGTGACCTTCACATACTCCTCGCAAACCTGCATGGCCATGTCGCGGCTTTCCAGCACGTTCATGCCACCGAACAGCACCATGGGTTTGTCGTTGGCAATCTCGATGTCGCCGACGCGGATGATCTTCTGTGCCATCGGGGTTACGCCTTCTTCTGGTGTTGAGCCAATGCTGCTTTGACAAAACCGCTGAACAGCGGATGGCCATCACGTGGTGTCGAGGTGAACTCAGGGTGGAACTGGCAAGCGACGAACCATGGATGATCCGCTGCTTCAACCACTTCAACCAGTGCTGCGTCAGCGGAGCGACCGGAGATTTTCAGCCCGGCTTCGATGATTTGCGGCAGCAGGTTGTTGTTCACTTCGTAACGGTGACGGTGACGTTCAACGATCACGTCCTTGGCGTAGCAATCATGCACCTTGGAGCCGGCTTCGAGCAGGCATTCCTGAGCGCCGAGACGCATGGTGCCGCCCAGATCGGAGCTTTCGGTACGCACTTCGACTGCGCCGGTTGCGTCTTCCCACTCGGTGATCAGACCCACAACCGGATGGCCGCTGGCGCGGTCGAACTCGGTGGAGTTGGCGTCTTTCCAGCCCATGACATTACGAGCGAACTCGATGACCGCCACTTGCATGCCCAGGCAGATACCCAGGTACGGAACCTTGTTCTCACGAGCGTACTGAACGGCAGTGATCTTGCCTTCCACGCCGCGCAGACCGAAGCCGCCCGGTACGAGAATCGCGTCGACACCTTCGAGCAGCGCAGTGCCCTGGTTTTCGATGTCTTCGGAATCGATGTAACGCAGATTGACCTTGGTGCGGTTGCTGATGCCGGCGTGACTCATCGCTTCGATCAGCGACTTGTAGGCGTCGAGCAGCTCCATGTACTTGCCGACCATGGCGATGGTCACTTCGTGTTCCGGGTTCAGCTTGGCGTCAACCACCGCTTCCCACTCGGACAGATCAGCGCTGCCGCATTGCAGACCGAAACGCTCAACGACGAAATCGTCCAGACCCTGCGAGTGCAGGATGCCCGGGATCTTGTAGATGGTGTCGGCGTCTTCCAGCGCGATCACCGCACGTTCTTCAACGTTGGTGAACTGAGCGATCTTGCGACGCGACGATATGTCGATCGGGTGATCGGAACGGCACACCAGCACGTCTGGCTGCAGGCCGATCGAACGCAGCTCTTTTACCGAGTGCTGGGTTGGCTTGGTTTTGGTTTCACCAGCGGTGGCGATGTACGGCACCAGCGTCAGGTGCATCAGCATCGCGCGCTTGGCGCCGACTTCGAAACGGAGTTGACGGATGGCTTCGAGGAACGGTTGCGACTCGATGTCACCGACGGTGCCACCGATTTCAACCATCGCCACGTCAGCGTCACCGGCACCCTTGATGATGCGGCGCTTGATTTCGTCGGTGATGTGCGGGATCACCTGGATGGTTGCACCCAGGTAGTCACCACGGCGCTCTTTGCGCAGCACATGCTCGTAGACACGGCCAGTGGTGAAGTTGTTGTTCTGGGTCATGGTCGTGCGGATGAACCGCTCGTAGTGGCCCAGGTCCAGGTCGGTCTCGGCGCCGTCGTGGGTGACGAACACTTCACCGTGCTGGAACGGGCTCATGGTGCCCGGGTCGACGTTGATGTACGGGTCCAGCTTCAGCATGGTGACCTTAAGTCCCCGCGCCTCCAGGATGGCCGCCAATGAAGCCGATGCAATGCCTTTCCCCAATGAAGAAACAACACCGCCCGTGACGAATATGTAGCGCGTCATGAAAAACCCTAGAAGTCTGCGTTAAAGCGGTACGAGCCGCCGGGGAAAGCGAAGGAAGGCCGAAGCCCCCGATCACCTGCATTAATCACAGTGCACCTTTCAAAAAAACCGCCGCGTTGGGACAGACCGGCAGGTGAAACACCGGTACGTTGCTCGCTACACATTTTTTGGAATCGCCCAGCAAAGACTGCTTGGTAATCGGCAACTCCTGCAATTCAGGCGAATCCACAGAAGTTGTATCAAGAAGGGAGCGTAGTCTACCGGAATGCTCCTTTCAGCTCAAACCTTGATCTTCGTCTGTTGGCAGCCAATGCAATTTCCAGCCGTCCTGCATAGAGCCATCAAGTCCCGGCAGGTTCGCCACCGCGAGCAATTCATCGCCGCGAAACAGCAGCGGCAATCTGCCACGCACGAAGCCCGGCACCGAGCGCTCATTGAGCAGGCGCTTGAGATCACGGTGACCGCGATCACCCAGATGCATGACTTCACCGCCCTGACGATAGGCAACACGCAACGGTCCGCCGGGAGTCTGCCCGCTGAACATGACACGTCCGTTATCGGCCAAGCGTAGCGCTGAAGACGGGCTCTGCCACTCGCAGCCGATCACTGGCGTACGCAGCCAGTCACCACTGAGCCACCACAGACGGCCGGCGCTGCGGTGCAGCTCGCCATCGGCCAGACGCCAGATTGGCGCTGCGTCATGGGCAGCGTCGCACAGATTCGCCCAACCCGACCAATGGTCGGTGTCGGGTAGTCGGGTCAGTGGTTCCAGCCAGTGGCTGAGGGCATTTCGTTGACGAGCGACAGACAATGCAGCCAGGGGTGCCAGTTCCAATGACGGCAATCCCAGCCATTCGAATTCATGCGCGGTGGCGGCGTCAGCCAGATCAATCTGCGCCAGCTCATCGAGCAGTCCCTGGGCTTCACGCAAATGCGCGGCGCTGCGGGCCATGCTCGCCTGCGCTTGCGGCCAGCGCTCAGTCAGCAGCGGCATGACTTGATGGCGCAAGTAGTTGCGCGAGAACTTCCGATCCTGATTCGATGGGTCTTCGATCCAGACTAATTGGTGAGCCTGCGCATACGCTTCCAGCTCGGAACGAGAAACATCCAGTAACGGACGAATCAGTGTGCCCTGCCCGACTGGTCGCTGCTTGGGCATCCCCGCCAATCCGCGCGCACCCGCACCACGCATGAATCGAAACAACAGCGTTTCCGCTTGATCATCACGATGCTGGCCAGTGAGCAACACGTCATTGGCTTGCGTCAGCGAACTGAACACCGCGTACCGCGCATCCCGCGCCGCCCGCTCCAGACTTGCACCCGGTTGCACCTTCACCCGCTCAATCAGCAACGGCACCCCCAGCGCATCACAGACAGACTGGCAATGTTGTGGCCACGCGTCAGCCGCAGCCTGAAGACCGTGATGAATATGAACTGCACTTAATCGAGGAAGGGATTCGGATTGGGCGAGATGGGCGAGAAGATGCAGCAGGACGGTGGAATCGAGACCACCGGAGAACGCGACGCGCCAATGAGCGGCGTTGCGCCAAGGCTCAAGGTTCAGCAGAAGCCGCGACGGTAAATCACTCATGGACTGACCCATTTCTTTACCCTTGCCTGAACCAAATGTGGGAGCGATCCTGCTCGCGAAGACGGTTTAACATTCAACAGAGTTGTCGACTGTTATACCGCTTTCGCGAACAGGCTCGCTCCCAGATGGGTATTGCGCTCGACTTAGAGACCGTAGCTCATCAGTCGATCATAACGGCGCTTCAACAGCGCTTCGTTATCGAACTTCTTCAGCATCGCCAGTTGCGAGCTCAGCTCGGCACGGATCGACGCCGCAGCAGCGGCTGGATCACGGTGCGCACCACCCAGAGGCTCGCCGATAACTTTATCGACGATGCCGAGGCCTTTCAGACGCTCAGCGGTGATGCCCATCGCCTCAGCAGCATCCGGCGCTTTTTCTGCGGTTTTCCACAGAATCGAAGCACAACCTTCCGGCGAGATCACCGCGTAGGTCGAATATTGCAGCATGTTCAACTGATCGCAGACGCCGATGGCCAGTGCACCGCCGGAACCACCCTCACCGATAACGGTGGCGATGATCGGGGTTTTCAGGCGCGACATCACACGCAGGTTCCAGGCAATCGCTTCGCTCTGGTTGCGCTCTTCAGCGTCGATCCCAGGGTAGGCGCCCGGGGTGTCGATGAAGGTCAGGATCGGCATTTTGAAACGCTCGGCCATTTCCATCAGGCGGCAAGCCTTGCGGTAGCCTTCCGGACGCGGCATGCCGAAGTTGCGGCGTACCTTCTCGCGCACTTCACGGCCCTTCTGGTGGCCGATGATCATCACCGGCTGATCTTCCAGACGGGCGATGCCGCCAACGATGGCAGCATCATCAGAGAAGTGACGGTCGCCGTGCAGCTCGTCGAACTCGGTGAAGATGTGTTCGATGTAGTCGAGGGTGTACGGGCGTTTCGGGTGACGCGCCAGGCGTGCGATCTGCCAGCTGGTCAGCTTGCCGAAGATGTCTTCGGTCAGCGTTTTGCTCTTGTCCTGCAGGCGGGAGATCTCATCGCCGATATTCAGCGAATTGTCATTACCGACCAAGCGCAACTCTTCGATCTTGGCTTGCAGGTCGGCGATCGGCTGTTCGAAATCTAGAAAATTCGGGTTCATAGGCGTCCGTCTTGGGTCGTGTCCCAAATGAGCTTGGGCCGGCCGGTTGTCTATTCGCGCCCTACCTTAAGGGAGAGGCGCGCTGAGGTCGAGATTAAAAATTCAGGTTGCGGGCAAGCGCAATGATGGCACTTGCCGGTCAACGGTATTGGAGGAAGACGTTGTCTCGCCCGAACTGGTCACGCAGAGCCTGAATCAAGGCATCCGCCGGATCAATTCGCCACGTCTCGCCGAACTGCAGCAAGGTCTTCGCATCCGGGCTGGTGTACTCCATGGTGATCGGACAAGCGCCGCGATGACGCTTGAGCAAATCACCCAACCAGCGTAGCTGATCGCCTTTCAGGTCCTGAGTTTGCAGTTTCAGGCGCAGGCTCTCGGCGAGGTTGGTGCGCGCATCTTCCATGCTCATCACGCGTTTGACCCGCAGGCGCAGGCCACCGGAGAAGTCGTCGTTGCTGACTTCGCCTTCGACCACCACCATCGCATCGGTCTGCAACAGCGATTGCGCAGAATGGAACGCATCGGCAAACAGCGACGCCTCGATCCGCCCCGAGCGGTCGTCGAGGGTGATGAAGCCCATCTTGTCGCCCTTCTTGTTCTTCATCACGCGCAAGGCAATGATCATCCCCGCCACGGTTTGCGTATCCCGGGCCGGTTTCAGGTCGATGATGCGCTGACGGGCGAAACGCCGAATCTCGCCTTCGTATTCGTCGATCGGGTGACCGGTCAGGTACAGGCCCAAGGTGTCTTTCTCACCTTTGAGGCGCTCCTTGAGGGTCAACTCCTTGGCCTTGCGATGCACCGCGTAAACGTCGGCGTCCTCCTCGACAAACAAACCGCCAAACAGGTCGGCGTGACCGCTGTCGTGGGTGCGGGCAGTCTGTTCGGCGGATTTGATCGCTTCCTCCATCGCGGCCAGCAGCACCGCGCGGTTGCGATCGATGTTGGCCTGATAGGCTTTTTGTTCGTCGTGGAAATACGGCCCCAGGCGATCCAGCGCACCGCTACGAATCAAACCGTCGAGCGTACGTTTGTTGATGCGCTTGAGGTCGACACGGGCACAGAAGTCGAACAGATCCTTGAACGGACCGGCCTGACGCGCTTCGGTAATGGCCTCAACCGGGCCTTCACCAACACCTTTGATCGCGCCGAGGCCATACACGATGCGGCCATCGTCGTTCACCGTGAACTTGAACTCCGAAGTGTTCACGTCCGGCGCGTCGAGGCGCAGCTTCATCGTGCGCACTTCCTCGATCAAGGTCACGACCTTGTCGGTGTTGTGCATATCCGCTGAAAGTACCGCAGCCATGAACGGCGCCGGGTAGTGGGCTTTCAACCATGCAGTCTGGTACGAGACCAGGCCGTAGGCGGCGGAGTGGGATTTGTTGAAGCCGTAACCGGCGAATTTTTCTACCAGGTCGAAAATGTTACCGGCGAGGTCGGCGTCGATATTGTTGGTCGCGCAACCTTCAATGAAACCGCCGCGCTGCTTGGCCATTTCCTCGGGTTTCTTCTTACCCATGGCGCGACGGAGCATGTCCGCACCGCCGAGGGTGTAACCGGCCATGACCTGAGCAATCTGCATCACCTGTTCCTGATACAGGATGATGCCGTAAGTCGGCGCCAGAACAGGCTTCAACCCTTCGTACTGGTAATCCGAGTGCGGGTACGCCAATTCGGCGCGACCGTGCTTACGGTTGATGAAGTCATCCACCATGCCGGACTGCAGCGGGCCCGGACGGAACAGGGCCACCAGTGCGATCAAGTCTTCCAGGCAGTCGGGCTTGAGCTTTTTGATCAGCTCTTTCATGCCGCGCGATTCAAGCTGGAACACCGCAGTGGTTTCGGCTTTCTGCAACAGCGTGTAGGTCGGCTTGTCGTCCAGCGGGATAAACGCAATATCCAGCGGTGGCTCGTTGACCTTGGCGCGATCACGGTTGATGGTTTTCAGCGCCCAGTCGATGATCGTCAGGGTCCGCAGACCGAGGAAGTCGAACTTCACCAGACCGGCCGCCTCAACGTCGTCCTTGTCGAACTGGGTTACCAGACCGTCACCGGCCTCGTCGCAATAGATCGGCGAAAAGTCAGTCAGCTTGGTCGGCGCAATAACCACACCACCGGCGTGCTTACCAACGTTACGCACCACGCCTTCGAGCTTGCGCGCCATCTCCCAGATTTCCGCAGCTTCTTCATCGACCTTAATGAAGTCACGCAGAATTTCTTCCTGCTCGTAGGCTTTTTCCAGGGTCATGCCGACTTCGAACGGAATCATCTTCGACAGACGATCCGCCAGGCCGTAGGACTTGCCCTGTACCCGCGCCACGTCGCGCACCACAGCCTTGGCGGCCATGGAACCGAAAGTGATGATCTGGCTTACCGCGTTGCGGCCGTATTTCTCGGCCACGTAATCGATCACGCGGTCACGACCGTCCATGCAGAAGTCGACGTCGAAGTCGGGCATCGATACCCGTTCCGGGTTAAGGAAACGTTCGAACAGCAGGTCGTATTCCAGCGGATCGAGGTCGGTGATCTTCTGTACATAAGCCACCAACGAACCGGCACCCGACCCACGGCCCGGACCTACCGGCACGCCGTTGTTCTTGGCCCACTGGATAAAGTCCATAACGATCAGGAAGTAACCGGGGAAGCCCATCTGGATGATGATATCCAGTTCGAAATTCAAGCGGTCGACGTAGACCTGACGCTTGGCTTCGTAGTCTTCGGTAGTGTCTTTGGGCAGCAGCACCGACAGGCGTTCTTCGAGACCGTCGAAGGAGACTTTGCGGAAATATTCGTCGATGGTCATGCCATCGGGAATCGGGAAGTTGGGCAAAAAGTGCGTGCCCAGCTTCACTTCAATGTTGCAGCGCTTGGCGATTTCGACGGTGTTTTCGATGGCGTCGGGAATATCGCTGAACAGCTCGATCATCTCCTCGGCGCTTTTCAGGTATTGCTGATCGCTGTAATTCTTCGAACGCCGCGGATCGTCGAGGGCGCGGCCCTCACCGATGCACACGCGAGTTTCGTGGGCGGCAAAGTCTTCCTGCTTGATGAAGCGCACATCATTGGTCGCCACCAGCGGCGCGCCCAGTTTGTCGGCGAGGGCCACGGCGCCGTGCAATTGTTCTTCATCGTTGGGACGGTTGGTGCGCTGGATTTCCAGATAGAAACGATCCGGGAACACCGCCATCCATTCACGCGCCAGCACTTCGGCTTCGGCCGGGTTGCCGCCGATCATGGCCATGCCGATCTCGCCTTCTTTGGCGGCGGATAGCATGATCAGGCCTTCGTTGGCCTCTGCGACCCACTCGCGCTCGACGATGATCATGCCGTTACGCTGGCCTTCGATGAAGCCGCGCGAGATCAACTCGGTGAGGTTGCGATAACCCTTGGCGTTCATCACCAACAGGCTGAGCCGGCTCAGCGGTGCGTCCGGGTCCTTGTTCGACAGCCACAGGTCGGCGCCGCAGATCGGCTTGATGCCCGCGCCCATGGTGTTTTTATAGAATTTGACCAGAGAACACATGTTGTTCTGGTCGGTGACCGCGACCGCCGGCATGTTCATGGCCGTCAGCGCCTTGACCAGCGGCTTGATCCGCACCAGCCCGTCGACCAGGGAGTATTCAGTGTGCAGGCGTAGATGAACAAATGAAGCCGGCATAGTGATCCTGTCCAGTTACATAGAGACAACAAGGCCCGGATTGTACCGGGCCTCGAACAAAACATCAGCCTTGCGACTAAACCTGCGTCAGACCTTCCAGCGCTTCATAAGCCTGACGCACCGGGGCGAACGAGCGCCGGTGAATCGGCGTCGGGCCAAGACGCGCCAACGCTTCCAGATGAACGGGCGTCGGATAGCCTTTATGGCCACCGATGCCATAACCCGGGTAGATCAATTCGAAGGCAGCCATTTCACGGTCGCGACTGACCTTGGCCAGAATCGATGCGGCAGCGATAGCCGGCACCTTGCCGTCGCCCTGCACCACCGCTTCGGCGCGCATCGGCAGTTTCGGGCAGCGGTTGCCGTCGATCATCGCCAGTTTCGGCTGAATGTGCAGGCCGGCCACCGCGCGCTGCATGGCCAACATGGTTGCGTGGAGGATGTTCAGCTCGTCGATTTCTTCGACTTCGGCGCGGGCGATGCACCAGCTCAGGGACTTCTCGATGATTTCGTCATAGAGCTTTTCGCGCTTGGCTTCGGTGAGCTTCTTCGAGTCGTTGAGGCCGAGGATCGGCCGGTTCGGATCGAGAATCACCGCCGCCGTCACCACCGCCCCGCACAACGGGCCGCGACCGACTTCATCGACACCGGCCACCAGTTCTTCAACTTCGGCGACCAGGGTGAAATCCAGGCCCATCTGCATGCTTGTCTTGCTCATCGTGTCTGACCGATCAGGTTGAGGACGGCGTCCGCCGCCTGATTGGAGGCATCCAGCCGCAGCGTGCGATGGATCTCGTCGAAACCGCGTGTTTGTTCTTCGCCACCTTCGATCAGCGGCGACAACGTCTGCGCCAGTGCTTCGACCGTCGCATCATCCTGCAACAACTCCGGGACCAGCAGACGCTGGGCCAGCAGGTTCGGCAGGGACACGTACGGGCTCTTGACCATGCGTTTCAGAATCCAGAACGTCAGCGGTGCCAAGCGGTACGCCACCACCATCGGTCGCTTGTACAACAGCGCTTCAAGGGTGGCGGTACCGGAGGCGATCAACACCGCGTTGCACGCGGCCAGAGCCAGATGGGATTTGCCATCGAGCAAGGTGACCGGCAGATCACGTCCGGCGAGTAGCTCTTCAAGTTGCGCGCGGCGTTCCGGATTGGCGCAAGGAATGACAAAGCGCAAACCCGGGCGCATGGCGCGCAGGCGTTCGGCGGTGTCGAGGAACAGTGCACCCAGACGAGAGACTTCGCCGCCCCGGCTGCCGGGCATCAACGCCACCAGCGGGCCATCGGGCAAGCCCAACTCGGCACGGGCCGCAGCACGATCGGCCTCCAATGGAATGGTATCGGCCAGGGTGTGACCGACGAACCGCACTGGCACGCCCTTCTCTTCGTAAAATTTTGCTTCGAACGGCAGCAGCGTCAGCATCAGATCGCAGCCTTCGCGGATCTTCAGTACACGCTTCTGCCGCCATGCCCACACCGAAGGGCTGACGTAATGCACGGTTTTGATCCCGGCCTGACGCAGCTTCAATTCAATGTTGAGATTGAAGTCCGGTGCATCGATACCGATGAATACGTCCGGCTTCTCGGCGATCAGCGTGGCGATCAGGTCTTTGCGGCGTTTGAGCAATTCGCGCAGCCGGCCGAGGACTTCCACCAGGCCCATGACCGACAAGCGTTCCATGGGAAAGTAGGACGTCAGGCCTTCGGCCTGCATTAACGGACCACCGACGCCGATGAACTCGACCGCCGGATGCTGAGCCTTGAGCGCGCGCATGAGACCGGCGCCGAGAATGTCACCGGAAGCTTCACCCGCCACCAGCGCAATACGCAAATTGGCCATGATCAGCGAGTGATGCCGCGAGTCGACGACTGGATGGAGTCACGGAATATCGCAACTTCCGGGAACTGCGCAGCAGGCTCGGCCAGTTCGGCCAACGCCTGTTCGACCGTGAGGCCTTGGCGATAGACGGTTTTGTAAGCGCGACGCAGGGTGTGGATCGCGTCTTCACTGAAACCGCGACGGCGCATGCCTTCGAAGTTCATGCTGCGCGCTTCGGCCGGGTTGCCGAACACGGTGACGAACGCCGGAACGTCCTTGCCGATGGCGGTGCCCATGCCGGAAAAGCTGTGAGCGCCAATGCGGCAATACTGATGAACCAGAGTAAACCCGGAGAGGATCGCCCAGTCATCCACGTGCACATGGCCGGCCAACGCGGTGTTGTTGACCAGAATGCAGTGGTTGCCGATGACGCTGTCGTGACCGATGTGCGCATAGGCCATGATCAGGTTGTGATCGCCCAGCGTGGTTTCCGAACGGTCCTGCACGGTGCCACGGTGAATCGTCACGCCTTCGCGGATGACGTTGTGGTCACCGATCACCAGACGGGTTTCTTCACCCTTGTACTTCAGATCAGGCGTGTCTTCGCCTACCGAGGAAAACTGGTAGATGCGATTGTGCTTGCCGATGCGGGTCGGGCCTTTGAGGATCACATGCGGCCCGATCACGGTACCCTCGCCGATTTCCACACCTGCGCCGATGATCGACCACGGGCCGACCTCGACGCCATCAGCCAGAACGGCCGACGGATCGATGATTGCGCGAGGGTCAATCAAACTCATAGCTTGCGTTCCGCGCAGATGATTTCAGCGGAGCAGACTGGTTTGCCGTCGACCGAAGCCTGGCATTCGAATTTCCAGATCTGGCGCTTGCAGCTGATGAACTTGGCTTCGAGGATCAACTGATCGCCCGGCAGCACAGGCTGGCGGAAGCGCAGTTTGTCGGAACCGACGAAGTAGTAAAGCGTGCCGTCGGCAGGCTTCACATCAAGCATTTTGAAACCGAGGATCCCGGCAGCCTGAGCCATCGCTTCGATGATCAGCACGCCCGGCATGATTGGATGCGCAGGGAAGTGACCATTGAAGAACGGTTCATTGATGCTGACATTCTTGTAGGCGCGAATGCGCTTGCCTTCAGTGTCCAGTTCCACCACCCGGTCCACCAGCAGGAACGGGTAACGGTGAGGCAGGTATTCGCGAATCTCGTTGATGTCCATCATTTCGGGGGGAAGCCTATGTAAAGATTGGGAGCGCGACTGACGCGCACTCCTCTAGCAAATCAAGGAGGCAGTCTAGCGGCTGTGCACACTTGATATGGAAATGGTATCAGCCATCTGATGAAGCATTGCCGTCAGGGGTCACTTCCCCTACGCGCTTTTCCAGCTGTTTCAAACGTCGCGCGATGTCATCGAGCTGACGGATGCGGGCCGCGCTTTTGCGCCATTCGGCCGCCGGTTGCATGGCTGTGCCGGAAGAATAGGCACCCGGCTCGGTAATCGAGTGGGTCACCATGGTCATCCCGGTCAGGAAAACGTTGTCGCAAATATCAATGTGGCCGACCAGACCGACACCACCAGCGAGCATGCAATGCTTGCCAATCTTGGTGCTGCCGGAGATCCCGACACATGCGGCCATGGCAGTGTGATCACCGACCTGAACGTTGTGGGCGATCTGGATCTGATTGTCGAGCTTCACGCCGTTGCCGATCACGGTATCAGCCAGAGCGCCGCGGTCGATGGCGGTATTCACGCCAATCTCGACATCGTCGCCGATGGTCACGCCACCGATCTGCGCGATCTTCTGCCAGATACCTTTTTCGTTGGCGAAACCAAAACCTTCACCGCCGAGCACGGCACCGGACTGGATCACCACACGCTTGCCGATGCGCACGTCGTGATACAGCGTCACGCGCGGCGCGAGCCAGCCGCCTTCGCCGATTTCGCTACGTGCACCGACGACGCAATGCGCACCCAGTGTCACTTGCGCACCAACGCGTGCGCCGGCTTCGATCACCACAAAAGGGCCGATGCTGGCGCTTGGATTAACCACCGCGTCCGCCGCAATCACTGCAGATGGGTGAATACCAGCCGCAGCTTTTGGCTTGGGATCGAACAAATGAGAGATACGCGCATAAGCCAGGTAAGGATCAGGCACGACCAACGCATTACCGGCAAATCCTTCGGCATCAGCTTCTTTGAGCAGCAATGCAGCTGCCTGCGAGCCCGCCAGGTATTTGCGATATTGAGGGTTTGCCAGAAAGCTCAACTGAGCTGGGCCAGCCTCTTGCAAAGTGGCTAGCCCAGTAATTTTCGTCTCAGGGTCGCCACGCAGGGTGGCGCCGAGGAACTCGGCCAACTGGCCGAGCTTGATAGTCACGGTCATGGGTTACTTCAGCTGATTCATGCGCTCGATAACCTGGCGCGTGATGTCGTACTGAGGTTTGACATCGATCACTGCGCCACGCTCGAACACCAGGTCAAAACCACCTTTCTTGATGACTTCTTCCACTGCGCTATCCAGTTTCGGCTTCAGTTGCTTGAGCATTTCGCGGTCGGCAACGGCTTTCGCTTCGTTCAGCTCCTTGGACTGGAACTGGAAGTCGCGAGCCTTTTGCTTGAATTCCAGCTCCAGACGCTCACGCTCACCTTGCTGCATTTTGTCGCCACCGGCCATCAGACGGTCCTGAATGCCTTTGGCGCTGCTTTCCAGCGTCTTCAGTTTGGTCAGTTGCGGACCGAACTTCTTCTCGGCATCCACGGCATATTTCTTCGCCGCGTCGGACTCCAGCAAGGCCATCTGATAGTTCAGAACGGCAATTTTCATGTCGGCAAATGCCGGGCCTGCCACCATCAAGGAGGCCAGGAGAACCAATTGAGTCAACTTACGCACGATGCACTCCTACAAAATCCATTGTCGTTATCTTGGGTCAGACGCTTAGAACGTCTGGCCGAGGGAGAATTGGAACACTTGAGTTTCAGCCTCATCCGGCTTCTTGATCGGCATGGCCAACGCGAAGCTCAGAGGACCCAGTGCGGTGACCCAGGTCACACCCACACCGACGGAACTGGCCATGTTGCTCAGGCTGATGTCGTTGCACTTGGTGTTCGACGTCGAGCCGTTTGCATTGGTAGTGTCCTTGCACTGCGAGTCAAATACGTTACCCACATCCCAGAAAACAGAAGTGCGCAGGGAACGCTGATCTTTCACGAACGGCAGCGGGAACAGAACCTCGACACCACCCTGGATCAGGACGTTACCACCGAACGGCAGCGGATCCTGGTCCGGGTCAGCCAGCGTGCCCGGGTTGGTACCACGGCTCGGCGTACTGCGTGGGCCGAGGGTGCTGTCCTTGAAGCCACGAACCGAGTTGAAACCACCAGCATAGTAGTTTTCATAGAATGGCAAGCCATCGGTTCCGCCGTATCCGTCGCCATAACCCAGCTCGGTGTGCAGACGCAGGGTGTAGTTCTCGCTGATTGGCTGGAACAGCTGACCGCGGTAATCAAGTTTGTAGAACGACAGGTCGCTGCCCGGCACTGTGGTTTCCAGGGTCAGACTCTGGGAACGACCACGGGTCGGCAGTACGCCTTTGTTCAGAGTCGACTCGGACCAGCCGGCCGAAGCCTTGAAGTTCAGGTACTTGTCGCCTTCCTTGTTAACGAAGTCGAAAATCTCGTCAACGGTATAGGTACCGGTCTTGATCTCGTCCTGTTGAACCGACAGGCCAAAGGTCAGACGCGAAGTCTCGCTGATCGGGTAGCCAACGTTCACGCCGGCACCCAGGCTGTCTACCGCATAGCTCGCTACGTCGACGTCGAGGTCTTTGTAGTCAGTGGTGCGATAGAACGCGTTGTAACCCAGGCTCACGCCATCGGCGGTCCAGTACGGGTCAACGTAACCGAAGTTGTAGCGGCTCTGGTATTCGCTGCGGGTCAGGCCGATGCTGACGCGGTTACCGGTACCAAGGAAGTTGTTCTGGGTGATCGAACCACCGAGGATCAGACCGGCACTCTGGGCGAAACCGACACTGGCGGTAATCGAACCGGAAGCCTGTTCTTCAACGGCGTAGTTCACGTCAACCTGATCGTCGACACCCGGGACAGCCGGAGTTTCAACGTTCACTTCTTTAAAGAAGCCCAGACGCTCAAGACGGGTCTTGGACTGGTCGATCAGGTAGGTCGAAGCCCAGCCGCCTTCCATCTGACGCATTTCACGACGCAGCACTTCGTCTTCGGACTTGGTGTTGCCACGGAAGTTGATGCGGTTGACGTAGGCGCGCTTGCCCGGATCAACAGCGAACAGGATATCGACGGTGTGATCTTCATCGTGCGGCTGAGGTACGCCGTTGACGTTGGCGAAGGTGTAACCCTCGTTACCCAGACGACGGGTGATCAGCTCGGAGGTGGTGGTCATCAGTTTGCGCGAGAACACCTGACCCTTCTGCACCAGCAGCAGGGACTTGACCTGATCTTCAGGGACTTTCAGATCACCACTGAGTTTGACGTCACGAACGGTGTACTTCTCGCCTTCGGTGACGTTGACAGTGATGTAGACGTGTTTTTTGTCCGGGGTGATCGACACCTGAGTCGAAGCGATATCCATGTTGATATAGCCACGATCCAGGTAGTAGGAACGCAGACGCTCCAGGTCACCGGACAGTTTTTCACGGGCGTACTTGTCATCGTTCTTGAAGAACGACAGCCAGTTGGTGGTCTTCAGTTCGAACAGGTCGGTCAGGTCTTCCTCAGGGAAAACCGTGTTGCCCACCACGTTGATGTGCTGAATCGCCGCAACGGTACCTTCGTTGATCTTCACTTTCAGGCCGACGCGGTTACGCGGTTGCGATACCACTTCGGTATCGACCGTAGCCGAGTAGCGACCTTGCGCGACGTACTGACGCTGCAGTTCGTTACGCACGCCCTCAAGGGTGGCGCGCTGGAAGATCTCGCCTTCGGCCAGACCGGATTGCTTGAGACCTTTCATCAGGTCTTCAGTCGAGATCGCCTTGTTGCCTTCGATTTCGATACTGGCGACCGACGGACGCTCGACGACCGTGATGACCAGAACGTTGCCTTCGCGGCCCAGCTGGATATCTTGAAAGAAACCGGTTTTGAACAACGCACGAGTGGATTCCACCAGGCGACGATCATCCGCCTGCTCACCGACGTTCAACGGCAAGGCACCAAAGACGCTACCCGCGGAGACCCGCTGGAGGCCATTGACGCGAATATCAGAGATAGTGAAGGACTCGGCGTGAACTTCGGCGATCATCAATACGGTGAGAACCGCAGTTAGCAGCAGACGTTTCATGAAGTCCTTTCTTATTCCAACTGGCAATAAACAAACTGCCGCAAAATGCGGCAGATTCGCAATTCAGCGAAGCGTTACAGTCGACCCAGATCGTTGACCAGAGCAAGCAACATCACCCCGACCACCAAACTGATACCGATCTGTATCCCCCAACCTTGCACCCGATCCGACAAGGGACGACCACGCGCCCACTCGATCAGATAAAACAACAAATGCCCCCCATCCAGTACAGGAATGGGCAGCAAATTCAGAACCCCCAGGCTAATACTCAGATAAGCAAGGAAATTCAGGAAATCAGCGACGCCCGACTGGGCAGAAGCGCCCGCCACTTTAGCAATGGTTATCGGTCCACTCAAGTTTTTTACCGAGAGCTCGCCGAACAGCATTTTCTTGAGTGAATCCAGCGTCAGAATGCTCATGGTCCAAGTGCGTCGGGCACCCTCGCCAATCGCGGCCAACGGCCCATAACTGACCTCACGGATCATTTCCGGTGGCCAGTCGACAGCTTTCACGCCTGCGCCCAGATATCCGCTTGGCGATTTGCTTTCACCACGCGCAGCCAAGGTCACAGGGACATCGATTTGAGCACTGTCACGCTCGATGCGCAGCATGATTTTGGTATCAGGACGCGTACGAACGGTATCGACCACTTGCTGCCAGTCATTCAGCGCCTGACCATCAAGGGCCAACAGGCGATCACCGGTTTTCAGACCGGCAGCCTGGGCCGGGCCTTTCGGATCAAGTTCGGCAAGCACCGGCGGCAAGGCCGGACGCCATGGACGAATACCCAGAGAGCGAATCGGGTCCGGCTCATCAGCGCCTTTGAGCCAGTTATCCAGCGCCAGCTCACGCGGGGTATCTACGCTTGAGCCTTGCTCACGGACCAGCAACTGCAAAGAACCGCTTTCGCCCAGGCGCCGCACCAGTTGTAAATTGACAGCTGCCCAACCGGAAGTCGGCTCACCATCGATAGCGACGATTTCCTGGCCCGCATTCAAACCGGCCTTAGCAGCGATGCTGCCGGACTCGACAGCACCAATGACCGGGCGCACCTGCTCGCTGCCGAGCATGGCCAACACCCAGAAAAACACCAGCGCCAACAGAAAGTTGGCGATCGGACCTGCAGCGACAATGGCGATACGCTGACGAACTGATTTGCGATTGAAAGACTGATCCAGCTGATCGGCCGGCACTTCGCCCTCACGCTCATCGAGCATCTTGACGTAACCACCGAGCGGAATCGCGGCCACCACAAACTCGGTGCCCTGCTTGTCGTGCCAGCGCAGCAACGGCATGCCAAAGCCTACGGAAAAGCGCAGAACCTTGACGCCACAGCGACGCGCGACCCAGAAGTGGCCGAATTCGTGAAAGGTGACCAGCACACCCAAGGCGATCAGGGTGCCGGCAATCATATAGAGCGCGCTCATCTACTTTCTCCGCAATCCCGTTCAGTGCCGCATGAAGCCATTGTGTTGCAAAACTTATCAGCGGTGACGACTCAACCATTGTTCAGCCAAAACTCGTGCCTTGGCGTCGGCGGTGAACACCGCATCGAGATCATCCAGCGCGACCACCGGTTCGAGGTTCAAAACCTCCTCGATGATACTCGCGATTTCAAGGTAGCGAACCCGTCCGTCGAGAAACGCTGCCACAGCCACTTCGTTGGCCGCATTGAGCATTGCCGGCGCGCTATCGCCCGCTTCGGCAGCTTGACGGGCCAAACGCAGGCACGGGAAACGCTCCTCATCCGGCGCTTCGAAGTCCAGACGCGCAATGGCGAACAGATCCAGCGGCGCCACGCCCGAGTCGATGCGCTCAGGCCAGGCCAGCGCATTGGCAATAGGCGTGCGCATATCAGGATTGCCCAATTGCGCCAGCACCGAACCGTCGACGTAGTCGACCAGCGAATGGATCACGCTTTGCGGATGGATCACTACCTCGACCTGCGCAGGCTTGGCATCGAACAACCAGCAGGCTTCGATCAACTCGAGCCCCTTGTTCATCATGCTGGCCGAATCCACAGAAATTTTGCGCCCCATGGACCAGTTCGGATGCGCACACGCCTGGTCAGGTGAAACATGCGCCAATTCAGCCATCGGTGTCTGCCGGAATGGGCCACCGGAGGCTGTAAGCAAAATCCGCCGTACGCCCACCGAGCTCAAGCCCCGGGCGAAATCCTGCGGCATGCACTGGAAAATTGCGTTGTGCTCGCTATCGATCGGCAGCAGCACCGAACCGCTTTTACGCACTGCCTGCATGAACAAGGCGCCGGACATCACCAGCGCCTCTTTATTGGCCAGGAGAATCTTTTTGCCAGCCTCAACGGCCGCCAGAGTCGGGCGCAGACCTGCCGCACCAACGATCGCCGCCATCACCGCGTCGACTTCCGGAGCGGAGGCAACCTGACACAGCCCCTCCTCCCCTACCAGAACGCGGGTTGGCAAACCGGCCGCGCGCAAATCGTCCTGCAAGCCGCGCGCCGCAGCAACTTCCGGCACCACGGCAAATTGCGGCACATGGCGTACGCACAGAGCCAGCAGCTCACTCAGGCGAGTGAAGCCGCTCAAGGCGAAAACCTGATATCGCTCCGGGTGACGAGCAATGACATCAAGCGTGCTCAGACCGATCGAGCCGGTCGCCCCGAGGACAGTAATCTGCTGTGGACGACTCACGGTGCGGCCATCCACAACAACACTGCAAATACTGGAATCGCCGCCGTCAAACTGTCGATACGATCAAGAATGCCACCATGCCCCGGCAGCAGATTACTGCTGTCCTTGATACCGGACTGGCGCTTGAACATGCTTTCAGTGAGATCGCCGACGACGGAAATGAAGACGATCAGCGCAGCGCCAATCAAGCCTTTGATCAATTCGGCAACCGTCCAGTCGCGCACCAGCCCGACAATCGCAGTGATCACCAGACTCAGCGCCAGACCGCCGTAAACACCTTCCCAGCTTTTCCCCGGACTGACCTGCGGTGCAAGCTTGCGCTTGCCGAATGCACGGCCCGAGAAATAGGCACCGATATCGGCCCCCCAGACCAGCACCATCACAGCCATGATCAACCAGTTACCCAACGGGTACTGCTTGATCTGTACCAGACCTTGCCACGCCGGCAACAGGATCAACAGACCGATCACCAGCTTGGTCGCGGCACTCGACCAGTGCTCGCTCGAGCGCGGATAGGTCAGCACCAGATACGTTGCCACCGCCCACCACAACACCGAAGCACCCAACACCCATGGCGCCAGGCCGGGCAGGATGTACATGACGAACAGCATCAGGGCGACCACGGCGGCATAACCGACCCGGAACGCCTGACCAGTGAAGCCGGCAAGCCGCGCCCACTCCCACGCCCCCAGACTGACAACCAGCCCGATGAACAGCGCAAAACCGGAACCTTCGAGCAGGAAAAACCCGCACAAGGCGATCGGCAGCAGGATCAGCGCAGTGATGATTCGTTGTTTAAGCATTAAACCCGGGCTCCAGCTTCAACCTGTTCGCTCGTTTTACCGAAACGACGCTGGCGCGAAGCGAAATCGGCCAGCGCATTGCGCATGGCATCGTGTTTGAAGTCCGGCCAGAACAGGTCGGAGAAGTACAGCTCGGCGTAAGCCAGCTGCCACAGCAGAAAGTTGCTGATGCGGTGCTCGCCACCCGTGCGGATGCACAGATCCGGCAACGGCAGATCACCGGTTGCCAGACAGGTTTGCAACAGATCCGGAGTGATGTCTTCCGGGCGCAGGTGCCCGGCCTGGACTTCACGCGCCAGACGCTGGGCCGCCTGTGCAATATCCCACTGACCACCATAATTGGCGGCGATCTGCAGGATGAAACGATTGGCACCCGCCGTCATCGCCTCAGCTTCACGCATTGCTGCCTGAAGCTCCGGATGAAAGCGTGAACGATCGCCAATGATGCGCAGGCTGATGTTGTTGTCATTGAGGCGCTTGGCTTCGCGACGCAGCGCCTTGAAGAACAGGTCCATCAAGGCACTGACTTCATCGGCCGGGCGCTGCCAGTTCTCACTGGAAAATGCGAACAGGGTGAGCACTTCGACCTTGGCCTCAGCGCACACCTCAATCACCGCCCGCACAGCATCCACGCCCGCCTTATGCCCGGCGACACCCGGCATAAAGCGTTTTTTCGCCCAGCGATTGTTGCCATCCATGATGATCGCGACATGGCGCGGCACCGCGGACGGCGCAGTCTGCTTGGTCTTGTCCATTAAAAGCTCGAACCTTATACGGCCATCAGATCCGCTTCTTTTTGCTTGGTAGCCGTGTCGATATCAGCCTCGGCCTTGTCGGTGAGCTTCTGAATATCGGCAGCGGCACGACGCTCTTCGTCTTCGCTGATTTCTTTGTCCTTGACCAGTTTCTTCAGCTCGCCCAAGGCGTCACGACGGATGTTGCGCACGGCAACACGAGCGTCTTCAGCAGCACTGCGCGCCTGCTTGGTGAAGCCCTTGCGGGTTTCTTCAGTCAGGGCAGGCATGGAGATCAGCAGCAACTCGCCCAGGTTGGTCGGGTTGAGGTTCAGACCAGCGCTCTGGATTGCTTTGTCGACTGCGGCGAGCATGTTGCGCTCGAACGCAACGACCTGCAGGGTGCGCGAGTCCTTAACGGTGATGTTCGCCACTTGGGTGATGGAGGTGTCTGCGCCGTAGTACGGCACCATCACGCTGCCCAGAATGCTTGGGTGAGCCTTGCCGGTACGAATCTGACCAAATGCGTGGGCCAGAGAGTCCAGGGATTTCTGCATGCGCTCTTGAGCGTCTTTCTTGATTTCGTTGATCATTGTTGACCTTCCTCGATCAGGGTGCCTTCAGCGCCGCCATGGACGATGTTCAGCAGGGCACCGGGCTTGTTCATGTTGAATACGCGCAACGGCATCTTGTGGTCGCGGCACAGGCAAATAGCGGTCAGATCCATTACACCCAGCTTGCGATCCAGCACTTCATCATAAGTCAGATGATCGAACTTCTCGGCATGCGGGTCTTTGAACGGGTCAGCGGTGTAGACGCCATCGACTTTGGTCGCTTTCAGCACGACGTCGGCATCGATTTCGATTGCGCGCAGGCAGGCTGCCGAATCCGTGGTGAAGAACGGGTTGCCGGTACCGGCAGCGAAGATCACGACGTCTTTGGAGTTCAGGTGACGCATGGCTTTGCGGCGATCGTAGTGATCGGTCACACCCACCATGGAAATGGCCGACATCACGATGGCCGAGATATTGGCACGTTCCAGCGCATCGCGCATGGCCAGGGCGTTCATCACAGTGGCCAGCATGCCCATGTGGTCGCCTGTGACCCGATCCATACCGGCTTTGCTCAAAGCTTCGCCGCGGAACAGGTTGCCACCGCCGATCACCAGACCGACCTGTACGCCGATGCCGACCAGTTGGCCGACTTCCAGCGCCATCCGATCCAGCACTTTTGGATCGATCCCGAACTCTTCCGAGCCCATCAGGGCCTCGCCGCTAAGCTTGAGTAGAATGCGTTTATAGCGAGCCTGATAACCACTGCCCTGCTGAGCCATTGCGAATCTCTCCTGCGGCGTATTTAAAATTCTTTGCGAGCTGTTTACAGCTGGCGTTCACTCTAGCTTGGCGCTGCTTCAGCGCCATCGGAACATGGCTTTGTAAGTCAGTTCCAAGTGGAAACCAATAAAAAATTGGCAACCCCATCTGAAAAGAGGCTGCGCGCGTTAGCGGGCAGCCTCTTTCGGCGACAGTTGAAAAACCGTCTTACTGCTTGGCGGCAGCCAGCTGGGCAGCAACTTCTTCAGCGAAGTTGTCTACTGGCTTCTCGATGCCGTCGCCCACTTTGTAGTAGGTGAAGGAAACGATTTCTGCGCCGCCTTTCTTGGCCAGCTCGCCAACCTTGATTTCAGGGTTCTTGACGAACGCTTGCTCAACCAGGCTTGCTTCTGCCAGGAACTTGCTGATACGGCCTTTGACCATGTTCTCAACAATGTTTTCTGGCTTGCCTTTGATCTTCTCTTCGTTCAGCTGCAGGAACACAGCTTTTTCACGCTCGATCGCTTCAGCCGAAACTTGCGAAGGCAGCAGGAACTCAGGGTTGCTTGCAGCAACGTGCATCGCGATGTCTTTGGCCAGCTCGACGTCACCGCCTTTCAGAGCCACAACAACACCGATCTTGTTGCCGTGCAGGTACGAACCTACAACGTCAGCTTCGATACGGGCCAGACGACGGATGTTGACGTTTTCGCCTACTTTGGCAACCAGCGCTTCACGAGCAGCTTCTTGCGAAGCGATCAGCGGAGCAGCGTCGGTCAGCTTGTCAGCGAAAGCTTTTTCAACGCTGGCAGCAACGAAGTTCTTGAAGTCGTCTTGCAGAGCCAGGAAGTCGGTCTGCGAGTTCACTTCCAGGATAACGGCAGCTTTACCGTCGTCCTTGATTGCGATTGCGCCTTCGGCGGCAACGTTGCCAGCCTTCTTCGCAGCCTTGATCGCGCCCGAAGCACGCATGTCATCAATGGCTTTTTCGATGTCGCCGTCAGCCTTTTCCAGGGCTTTCTTGCAGTCCATCATGCCTTCGCCGGTACGCTCGCGCAGTTCTTTAACCAACGCTGCAGTAATTGCTGCCATTTTCAAATTCCTCTTGGATAGGTTTTCAACCATTCCACCCGATCGAACGGGCGTTCAATTCTTCCCGAACCACCCTTGTTAGCTGCCGCACATTACAAACAGTGCCGTGGGCGCCGACAAATGGTTTTCGAGGTGGCAAAAAGGGGGCCAAGCCCCCTTTTTGCTTACTGAGTCAACGCCAGGGCGTTAATTACTCAGCTGCAGCCTGAGTTTCTTCAGCTGCGAATTCTACAGTGCCGCCAGCAACATTGTTGCGACCACGGATCACTGCGTCAGCCATCGAACCCATGTACAGCTGGATAGCGCGGATTGCGTCATCGTTGCCTGGGATGATGTAGTCAACGCCTTCCGGGCTGCTGTTGGTGTCGACAACGCCGATTACCGGGATGCCCAGCTTGTTGGCTTCGGTGATCGCGATGCGCTCGTGGTCAACGTCGATCACGAACAGTGCGTCTGGCAGACCGCCCATGTCCTTGATGCCGCCCAGCGAACGATCCAGCTTCTCAAGATCACGGGAGCGCATCAGCGCTTCTTTCTTGGTCAGCTTGGCGAAAGTACCGTCTTCGGCTTGAACTTCAAGGTCACGCAGACGCTTGATGGAAGCACGAATGGTTTTGAAGTTGGTCAGCATGCCGCCCAACCAGCGGTGATCGACGTACGGCGAACCGCAACGTGCTGCTTCTTCAGCAACGATCTTGCCAGCGGAACGCTTGGTGCCGACGAACAGAATCTTGTTTTTGCCCTGGGCCAGACGCTCTACGAAAGTCAGAGCTTCGTTGAACATTGGCAGGGTTTTTTCAAGGTTGATGATGTGAATCTTGTTACGCGCGCCGAAAATGTACTTACCCATTTTCGGATTCCAGTAACGGGTTTGGTGACCGAAGTGCACACCGGCCTTCAGCATATCGCGCATATTGACTTGGGACATGATAGTTCCTTAATAAGTCGGGTTTGGCCTCCACGTATCCCAATGACCAACCAGTGGCATAAAGCCAAAAGCACCCAGGTCATCGTGTCGACACGTGTGTGGATTTAAGCTTTTCGGGGTATCCCCGGAAAGCGGCGCATTTTATACCACAGGGTGCGCAGAAACGGAACCCGGAATCTGTATTCGCACCAAGGACATGGGCGCAGCCCCCTTGGAATCGGCCCCGAACGCACCATTGTATAGAGAGAAGCGATGCACGCGGGCGCTGAATTGCGCCGTGCGTCTGTTAGAATCGCGTTTTTCAGGGTCGCCGATCGAACACCGGCCACCCTATCCGTATCAGCAAGCGCCGCCGAGCGCAGAGAGAGCCTGTATGACCGTCAACCTCAAAACTCCCGAGGACATCGCTGGCATGCGCGTCGCCGGCAAACTGGCCGCCGATGTGCTGGAAATGATTGCCGAACATGTCAAACCGGGCGTCACCACCGATGAGCTGAACCAGATCTGCCACGATTACATCGTCAATGTGCAGCAAGCCATCCCTGCCCCGCTCAACTACAAGGGCTACCCGAAGTCGATCTGCACCTCGATCAACCACGTGGTCTGCCATGGCATCCCGAATGACAAGCCGCTGAAAAACGGCGACACCCTGAACATCGACATCACCGTCATCAAAGACGGCTACCACGGCGACACCAGCCGCATGTTCCATGTCGGCGAAGTGCCGGTCTGGGCCGAGCGTCTGTCGCAGATCACTCAGGAATGCATGTACAAGGCGATCGAGATCGTCAAACCCGGCTGCCGCCTCGGCGACATCGGCGAAGTGATCCAGAAGCACGCCGAGAAGAACGGTTTTTCGGTGGTTCGCGAGTTCTGCGGTCACGGCATCGGCAAGGTCTTCCACGAAGAGCCGCAGATCCTGCACTACGGCCGCGCCGGCACCGGCATGGAACTGAAGGCCGGCATGACCTTTACCATCGAACCGATGATCAACCAGGGCAAGGCCGACACCAAGGTATTGGGCGATGGCTGGACCGCAATCACCAAGGACCGCAAGCTCTCGGCCCAGTGGGAACATACTTTGCTGGTCACCGACACCGGCTACGAGATCTTCACCCTGCGCGCCGATGACACCATCCCACGCATCTCGGCCTGATTCACATAACGCTCCCAGCCTTGTATAGAAGGAAAGCCAATCGATGCCGCAGGTGGATCCCGAACTCTTCGACCGCGGCCAGTTCCAGGCTGAACTGGCCCTGAAAGCGAGTCCTATCGCAGCGTTCAAGAAGGCGATCCGCCAGGCTCGCGACGTCCTTGATGCGCGTTTTCGCAGTGGCCGTGACATCCGCCGCCTGATCGAAGACCGCGCCTGGTTCGTCGACAACATCCTGCAAAAGGCTTGGGAGCAGTTCAACTGGAGCGAAGACGCCGATATCGCGCTGGTCGCGGTCGGCGGCTATGGCCGTGGCGAGCTGCACCCCTATTCCGACATCGACTTGCTGATCCTGCTGGACAGCGCCGATCACGAAGTTTTCCGCGATTCCATCGAGCGTTTTCTGACGCTGTTGTGGGACATCGGCCTGGAAGTCGGCCAGAGCGTGCGCTCGGTCGATGAATGCGCCGAAGAAGCCCGCGCTGATCTGACTGTTGTCACCAACCTGATGGAAAGCCGCACCATCTGCGGTCCCGAGCGTCTGCGCCAGCGCATGCTTGACGTCACCAGCACCGCCCACATGTGGCCAGCCAAGGAGTTTTTCCTGGCCAAACGTGCCGAGCAAAAGGCCCGCCACCACAAGTACAACGACACCGAATACAACCTGGAACCCAACGTCAAAGGTTCGCCCGGGGGCCTGCGGGATATCCAGACGATTCTGTGGGTGGCCCGGCGTCAGTACGGCACCCTGAACCTGCGCGCCCTCGCCGGCGAAGGCTTCCTGGTCGAGAGCGAAAACGCCCTGCTCGCCTCCTCTCAGGAATTTCTCTGGAAAGTGCGCTACGCCCTGCACATGCTCGCCGGTCGCTCAGAAGACCGCTTGCTGTTCGATCATCAACGCACCATCGCCGGCCTGCTGGGATTTGAAGGTGACGACGCCAAGCAGGCCGTCGAAAACTTCATGCAACAGTATTTCCGCGTGGTGATGAGCATTGCCCAGCTCAGCGACCTGATCATCCAGCACTTCGAAGAAGTCATCCTCGCGCCGGAAGACGAAGCGCCGCCGCAGCCGATCAACTCGCGCTTCCAGTTGCATGACGGCTACATCGAGGCACGTAACGACAACGTGTTCCGCCGTACACCGTTCGCCATGCTGGAAATTTTCGTGCTGATGGCGCAGCAACCGGAAATCAAAGGCGTGCGCGCCGACACCATCCGCTTGCTGCGCGAGCATCGTCACCTGATCGACGACAACTTCCGCAACGATATCCGTAACACCAGCCTGTTCATCGAACTGTTCAAGTGCAAGATCGGCATCCATCGCAATCTGCGGCGGATGAACCGTTACGGCATTCTCGGGCGTTATCTGCCGGAGTTCGGTTTTATCGTCGGGCAGATGCAGCACGACCTGTTCCACATTTATACGGTCGATGCGCACACGCTGAACCTGATCAAGCACCTGCGCAAGTTGCAGTACACCCAGGTCTCGGAGAAATTCCCGCTGGCCGCCAAGCTCATGGCCAAACTGCCCAAGCCCGAACTGATCTATATGGCCGGTCTGTACCACGACATCGGTAAAGGCCGACATGGCGATCACTCGGAAATCGGCGCGGTCGATGCCGAAGCGTTCTGCCAGCGCCATCAATTGCCGGTGTGGGACAGCCGGCTGATTGTATGGCTGGTGCAAAACCACTTGGTGATGTCGACCACCGCCCAGCGCAAGGATTTGTCCGATCCGCAGGTGATCCACGATTTCGCTCAGGCGGTTGGCGATGAAACACGCCTCGACTATCTCTATGTGCTGACCGTGGCCGACATCAACGCGACCAACCCGACGTTGTGGAACTCCTGGCGCGCCAGCCTGTTGCGCCAGCTCTACACCGAGACCAAACGCGCCTTGCGCCGTGGCCTGGAAAACCCTGTGGATCGCGAAGAGCAGATCCGCCAGACCCAAAGCGCTGCACTGGACATTCTGGTACGTGGCGGCACTGACCCGGACGATGTCGAGCAATTGTGGGCGCAACTGGGTGATGACTATTTCCTTCGCCACACCGCCGGCGATGTCGCCTGGCACAGCGACGCCATTCTTCAGCAGCCCGTCAATGGCGGGCCGCTGGTGCTGATCAAGGAAACCACCCAGCGCGAGTTCGAGGGCGGTACGCAGATTTTCATTTATGCACCGGATCAGCACGACTTCTTCGCCGTGACCGTGGCGGCGATGGATCAGCTCAACCTGAACATTCACGACGCCCGTGTCATCACGTCCAGTAGCCAGTTCACCCTCGACACCTACATCGTGCTCGACAACGAAGGCGAATCCATCGGCGACAACCCGGCACGGGTCAAGCAGATCCGCGAAGGTCTGACCGAAGCCCTGCGTAATCCGGACGATTACCCGACGATCATCCAGCGCCGCGTGCCGCGCCAGCTCAAGCACTTCGCCTTTGCGCCGCAGGTGACGATTCACAACGATGCTCAGCGACCGGTGACCGTGCTGGAATTGACCGCACCTGATCGCCCGGGCCTGTTGGCGCGGATCGGCGGGATTTTCCTCGAGTTCGACCTGTCGCTGCAGAACGCCAAGATTGCGACCCTGGGCGAACGGGTCGAGGACGTGTTCTTCATCACCGACGCCCACAATCAACCGTTGTCCGACCCGTTGCTGTGCAGCCGTTTGCAGGATGCGATCGTTGAGCAACTGAGCGTCAATCAGGAACCCGATATCAAACTGTCGCGCATCAGTATTTGATCGCGCCCCCGGATTCAAATGGCTTTGCACGAGACCCAGCCCCAATGAACAACGCTCTGAACCAGCTCCAGCCCTACCCGTTCGAAAAGCTCCGCGCCCTGCTCGGCACCGTGACCCCGAACCCGGATAAACGTCCGATCGCGCTGTCGATTGGCGAGCCGAAGCATCGCTCGCCAAGCTTTGTCGCCGAAACGCTGGCCAACAGTCTGGATCAGATGGCGGTGTACCCGACCACCCTCGGCATCCCGGCGCTGCGTGAAGCCATCGCCGGCTGGTGCGGGCGTCGTTTCGGCGTGCCAGGCGGCTGGATCGATCCGGCGCGCAACGTGTTGCCGGTCAATGGCACGCGTGAAGCGTTGTTCGCGTTCACCCAGACCGTGGTCAACCGTGGCGACGACGCGCTGGTAGTCAGCCCGAACCCGTTCTACCAGATCTACGAGGGCGCTGCGTTCCTCGCCGGGGCCAAGCCGCATTACCTGCCGTGCCTTGACGAAAACGGCTTCAACCCGGATTTCGATGACGTTTCGCCAGATATCTGGAAACGCTGCCAGATCCTGTTCCTCTGCTCGCCGGGTAACCCGACCGGCGCACTTATTCCGGTCGACACCCTGAAAAAGCTGATCGCCCTGGCCGACGAGTACGACTTCGTGATCGCCGCCGACGAGTGCTATAGCGAACTGTACTTCGACGAACAGACGCCACCGCCAGGCCTGCTCACTGCCTGCGTCGAACTGGGCCGCAAGGATTTCAAGCGCTGCGTGGTGTTTCACAGCCTGTCCAAGCGCTCCAATCTGCCGGGTCTGCGCTCCGGGTTCGTGGCGGGCGATGCCGATATCCTCAAAGGTTTCCTGCTGTATCGCACCTACCACGGCTGCGCGATGCCGGTGCAAACGCAACTGGCCAGCGTGGCTGCGTGGAATGACGAAGTGCATGTGCGCGCCAATCGCGCGCTGTACCGCGAAAAGTTCGATGCGGTGTTGGAGATCCTCAGCCCGGTGATGGATGTTCAGCGTCCGGATGGCAGTTTCTATTTGTGGCCGAATGTGAACGGCGATGACGCGGCGTTCTGCCGTGATTTGTTCGCCGAAGAGCACGTGACCGTGGTGCCGGGATCCTATCTTTCGCGCGATGTCGACGGCGTCAACCCAGGGGCCGGCCGTGTACGCATGGCACTCGTGGCGCCGCTGGCTGAATGCGTGGAAGCCGCGGAACGGATTCGCGCGTTCATGACTCGCCAACGCTGAGCAACTTTACCGTGCCAGCAAAACTGGCACGGTAACTTCCCCCTGCAAAGACACAACTCAATAAACTTGTATCCCGCCTTAGTCCATCTAACAGCTTACTATTGAGCTGCGTATCACGCTGCGCAGATTTAACTGCTAACTAATATCAAATATCAAAACAAGGAAGTTCAATCATGAACCCGACCACTAATATCGGCTTCAGCATAATGCTCGCAAACATTCAAACCGGAAGCGGAGTACAACAATAATGTGGGCCCGAAACAATCCCTCCAAACTGTGGACTCCTGGCCAGACGTTGCGTATCGCCTTCCTTAATGGCACGCCTGAATTCAAACAAGCCGTCCGTTCCGCCGCCAGTAACTGGCTGGCACACATCAATTTGAAGTTCAACTTCGTCGAGGGGGCAGAAGGTGATATCCGCATACTCAGCGAAAATGGCACGTTCTGGTCGCAGATTGGCACCGATGCATTGCTCGACACCGATGAACCCACCATGCGGCTCTGGCCACACTCGAGTAATCATGCACGTTATTTCGCAGCGAACGTCATGCATGAGTTTGGCCATATGCTCGGCGCAGAACACGAACAAACCAATCCGACAGCCAACATCCCCTGGAATAGAACAGCCCTGTATGAGAGTCATGGAATCACCGACAACCCCGAGGAAGATGACTATCAGGCCGGAGTAATACGCAATAAACTGAACCAGTTGTACCTTGACCGTGCCGACCCGAGCGAAAGTCTTTATTCAACGTATGACCGTAAATCGATCATGCACTACGTCATCCAGCAGACCTGGACTGAAGGTGACTTCCAGATCTTTCCTAATCTGGAACTCAGTGAACACGACAAAGCCTTCATGGCAAAGGCCTACCCCTATCCACCGCAAGCAAGCGAATGACTTTATCCGCCAGTGCATGTTTATTTGACCTGCCCCAGGTTTGCTTCGCTTAAATCAAGATCTGCCAACACTTCTCGCAGGACGTCATCACCAATCTCGTGTTGGCGACTCAAGCTATAAAGTTCAAGGCGTTGTGCCCGCAGCGCCTTCAAACGCAAACGGCGTTCCAGCAGATCCATCTGGAACGCTAGCGCCTGGGCTTCTGCCGAATCGTTGAAAACTTCCAGTTGATGGCGATACTCGGACATGATCCGCGCCTTGAGTTCCGCCGAGAGAGCGGCTTGAGCGGCGTCCTGCGGGGCGACCTCCTCCGTCTCCAGGGCATGAATCGCAGGAAGATCAAACCGTTGAAGGCGAACTCCAGCAGCGACCAGACACTGCGATTGAGCAAGCGGGTGCTGGTCTGCCGAGGCAACAGATCGAGCCAGCTCTGCATCATCCCTGCCGCCACGGCTGAGAGAATGCCCGAGACGCCAAGACGTTCCGCCAGCACATAAGCGGCGAACGGCAGCAGCAACATGAACACCACGTGAGTGGCCGGATCGTCCCAGCCTCGGGCGATCATCCACGCCCGCAAGCGCCCGACCAGCCAGCTCAATGCCACACCGACTGCCAGACCACCGAGCGCCACCACGACAAAGGTGAGGCTGGCGTTGGTCAGTGAGAACACCCCTGTGATAGCCGCCACCAGGGCGAACTTGAAGGTCACCAGACCCGAGGCATCGTTCATCAGCGCCTCGCCCTGCAAGATATGCATCAGCGGGGTCGGCAAACGGTTTTGCGAAATGGCCGATACCGCCACGGCGTCCGTCGGCGACAGCACTGCCGCCAGGGCGAAAGCCACCGGCAACGGAATTGATGGCAACAACCAATGAATGAAGTAACCGGCGCCGACCACGGTGAACAACACCAGCCCCACCGCCAGGGTCAGGATCGGCCCGCGCAAATGCCAGAACTCGCGCTTGGGCATGCGCCAGCCATCGGAAAACAGCAGGGGCGGCAAGAACAGAAAGAGGAACAATTCGGGATCAAGCGCCACGTGCAGGCCGAGGGTCGGCCAGGCGAGCAAGGCGCCGGCGGCGATTTGTACCAGCGGCAGTGGCAACGGGATGACCCGTCCGACCAGCCGCGAAACGCTGACCAGCATCAGCAGGATCAGGACGGTGTAAGCGGTTTGCATAAAGCGGAAATCTCAGACAATCGACAGCGTTGAACTGCCATATTAGCTGCTTAGGATGAATCTGACCGTTGCACCTATGTCGCAGCTGCCGGATTGCAGTCCCTTGTGGGAGCGAGCCTGCTCGCGAATGCGGTGGATCATTCAATATCGATGTCGCCTGATATGGCCCCTTCGCGAGCAGGCTCGCTTCCACAGGTTTTGCGTATTCACCGAAGGGTCATGGCATAATCCGACACCATTTTTCTCCAGCACCTGTAAAGGGGGCAATTCCTTGACCGTTTCAAGTAAAACGTTGCACCTTTTCGGCATCAAAGCCTGCGACACCATGAAAAAGGCGCGCACCTGGCTCGATGAACACGCTGTCAGCTACGACTTTCACGATTACAAAAGCGCCGGCATCGACCGTGAACACCTGACCCAATGGTGTGACGAACATGGCTGGCAAACGGTGTTGAACCGCGCAGGCACGACCTTTCGCAAACTCGACGACGAACGCAAAGCCGATCTCGACCAGTCGAAAGCCATCGAACTGATGCTCGCTCAACCCTCGATGATCAAGCGCCCGGTGCTCGATCTCGGTGACCGAACCCTGATTGGCTTCAAGCCAGATATCTACGCGGCCGCTCTGAAGTAAGCAGCCCGTCACTCTTTGTAGAGGTGTATTTACATGTCCAATTCCCTGTTCAGCATCGCCTTTGGTGTCGGCACTCAGAACCGTCAAGGCGCCTGGCTGGAAGTGTTCTACGCACAGCCACTGCTCAACCCTTCGGCCGAACTGGTCGCGGCAGTTGCGCCAATCCTCGGTTACACCGAAGGCAACCAGGCCATCACTTTCACCACCGCCCAGGCTGCACAACTGGCTGAAGCCGTGAAAGGCATCGACGCCGTGCAAGGCAAGCTGCTGACCCGTCTGGCTGAAAGCCACAAGCCACTGGTCGCCACCCTGTTGGCCGAAGATGCCCAACTGACTTCGACGCCTGAGGCCTACCTCAAGCTGCATCTGCTGTCGCACCGTCTGGTCAAGCCGCACGGCGTGAGCCTGGCCGGGATCTTCCCGCTGCTGCCGAACGTTGCCTGGACCAGCCAAGGTGCTGTTGACCTGAGCGAACTGGCGGAAATGCAACTGGAAGCGCGTCTGCGTGGCGAACTGCTGGAAGTATTCTCGGTAGACAAGTTCCCGAAAATGACCGACTACGTGGTTCCGGCTGGCGTGCGTATCGCTGACGCGGCACGTCTGCGTCTGGGCGCTTACGTCGGTGAAGGCACCACCGTCATGCACGAAGGTTTCATCAACTTCAACGCCGGCACCGAAGGCCCGGGCATGATCGAAGGCCGCGTTTCCGCTGGCGTATTCGTCGGCAAGGGTTCAGACCTGGGCGGCGGCTGCTCGACCATGGGCACTCTGTCGGGCGGCGGCAACATCGTCATCAAGGTCGGCGAAGGCTGCCTGATCGGCGCCAACGCCGGTATCGGTATCCCGTTGGGCGACCGCAACACCGTTGAGTCGGGCCTGTACGTGACCGCCGGCACCAAGGTGGCGCTGCTCGACGAAAACAACAACCTGGTCAAGGTTGTGAAAGCGCGTGAATTGGCTGGTCAGACTGACCTGCTGTTCCGTCGCAATTCGGAAACCGGTGCAGTGGAATGCAAAACCCACAAATCGGCGATCGAACTGAACGAAGCGCTGCACGCTCACAACTAAGTGTTTGAATAATCCATTGTAGGAGTGAGCCTGCTCGCGATGCTTTTAGCGCCCTCACGGACGCCATCGCGAGCAGGCTCACTCCTACAGGATTTGGCGTACATCCCGCCCCTCTTCACCAGGGCTAAAAACTGTGATGATTCCCTCCCCCTGGCGTGCCGATTTTCCGGCCATCGCCGCTCTGCAACGGCAAGACCAGACCTATCTGGACAACGCCGCCACCACGCAAAAACCCCAGGCCCTGCTCGACGCACTGACGCATTACTACGCCAACGGTGCGGCCAATGTGCATCGCGCGCAACACCTGCCCGGCGCTCACGCAACGCAGGCGTTCGAGGACAGTCGGCTCAAGGTTGCCCAGTGGCTGAATGCCGGTGACAGCGGGCAGATCATCTTTACCCACGGCGCCACCAGTGCGCTGAATCTCCTGGCTTATGGCCTGGAACATCTATTCCAACCGGGCGATGAAATTGTCATCAGCGCCCTGGAGCATCACGCCAACCTGCTGCCGTGGCAGCAACTGGCACAACGGCGCAATCTGAAGCTGGTGATTCTGCCGCTGGATGCCGACGGTTTGATCGACCTTGCGGCCGCCGTGCATCTGATCGGTCCGCGCACGCGTTTGCTGGCGATCAGTCAGTTATCCAACGTGCTCGGTGCCTGGCAGCCATTGCCGGCATTACTCGGCATGGCCAAGGCGCAGAACGCGCTGACCGTGGTCGACGGCGCCCAAGGCGTGGTCCACGGCCGGCATGACGTGCAGGCGCTGGGTTGCGACTTCTATGTGTTTTCCAGCCACAAACTGTATGGCCCCGATGGCCTCGGCGTATTGTTCGGGCGCAACGCTGCGCTTGAGCAATTGAAGCCATGGCAGTTCGGCGGCGAAATGGTGCTGGAAGCCAACTATCACGACGCGCGTTTCCGCCCTGCTCCGCTGGGTTTCGAGGCGGGCACGCCGCCGATTGCCAGTGTCATCGGCCTTGGCGCGACGCTGGATTATCTGGCGGGTCTGGATCAGGACGCGGTCTCTGCTCATGAAGCCGCGTTGCATGACTATTTGCTGCGTGGCCTCGCGGCGCGTAATGGCATTCGTCTGCTCGGCAAGCCGCAATTGGCGCTGGCCAGTTTTGTCGTCGAGGGTGTGCATAACGCTGATCTGGCGCACTTGCTGACCGAGCAAGGGATTGCCGTGCGCGCCGGTCATCACTGCGCGATGCCGCTGCTGAAAAGCTTCGAACTGGCCGGGGCGATTCGGGTGTCACTGGCGCTGTACAACGATTCCGAGGATCTGGAGCGCTTCTTTGAAGCGCTGGATCAGGCGCTGGAGTTGTTGCGATGAGCTTGCCGGTCGAAGCGGCAGAGGCGTTGCAGACTTTTCAGAATGCAGCGGGCTGGGAACAGCGGGCGCGATTGTTGATGCAGTTTGGTGATCGTCTGACAGCGCTCAGCGAGGCGGACAAGTGCGACGCTAACCGGGTGCATGGCTGTGAGAGCCAGGTGTGGCTGGTTGGCGAACTGGACAACGGTCACTGGCAATTCAGCGCGAGCAGCGATGCGCGGATGATTCGCGGGTTGGTGGCGTTGTTGCTGCTACGGGTTAACGGGTTGTCGGCGGCTGAATTGCAGCAGGTTGATTTGCCGGACTGGTTCAATCAACTAGGCCTTTCGCGGCAGCTATCGCCCTCGCGCAGCAATGGCCTCAATGCCGTACTTCAGCGAATGAATGAGTTGGCTGGTTAATCGCTTTCGCGAGCAGGCTCGCTCCCACAGGGGGAATGCATTTCAATGTGGGAGCGAGCCTGCTCGCGAAGAGGCCATCAGCCCCACCGATCAAACCTCAGGTTTAATGCGATCCGCCGGACGCCGAACACCCGCGACAATCTTGTCCACAGCCTTGGTCGCCGCGACCATGCCGAACGTCGCCGTGACCATCATCACCGCACCAAAACCACCGGCGCAGTCCAGTTTCACCCCATCACCGACAAAACTCTTCTGCAAACAAATGCTGCCATCCGGTTTCGGGTAACGCAGTTGCTCCGTGGAAAACACGCACGGCACGCTGTAATGACGGGTCACGGTGCGCGAAAAACCATAATCGCGACGCAACGTCGAGCGCACTTTCGACGCCAACGGATCGTTGAAGGTGCGGTTGAGATCGCACACCTGAATCAGCGTCGGATCAATCTGCCCGCCCGCACCGCCAGTGGTGATGATCTGGATCTTGCGGCGCTTGCACCAGGCGATCAGCGCAGCCTTGGCGTTGACCGCGTCGATGCAGTCGATCACGCAGTCGATGTTCGGCGTGATGTATTCGGCCATGGTGTCGCGGGTGACGAAATCCGCCACGGCGTGCACGGTGCAATCCGGGTTGATCCCGCGCAGACGCTCGGCCATCACTTCGACCTTGGGTTTGCCGACGGTGCTGTCCAGCGCATGCAACTGGCGGTTGGCGTTGCTAACGCAGACGTCATCGAGGTCGAACAGCGAAATCTCGCCGACGCCACAGCGGGCCATGGCTTCCGCCGCCCAGGAACCGACGCCACCGACGCCGACGATCGCCACATGGGCCGCGCGCAGGCGCTCCAGGCCTTCAATGCCATACAAACGGGCGATGCCTGCAAACCGCGGATCTTCTGTACTCATGACCATTACCCCAAAAACCGGCGCGCATTATAGGGCTATGCGGCGACAAGTTCTAAACATCAGCTACAAGTGTAAGAACTTAAGTCAAAGTCGGCTGCCCAATGTCGGGCATTTCCATGTCTGATGTACGACTTGTGAACTGCCGGTGTAGGATGCGCGCCCCTCGGGCGTCTAGCCGACCGATCCTTCGTTCCACAGCCTTTGGAACCCGAAATAGCTATGTCATCGCGTAAATTTGGACTCAACCTGGTGGTGGTTCTGGCAATCGCCGCCCTGTTCACCGGTTTCTGGGCGCTGATCAATCGTCCGGTTTCCGCGCCGAACTGGCCGGAGCAGATCTCCGGTTTCTCCTATTCGCCATTCCAGCAGGGCCAATACCCACAGAAGGATCAATATCCGTCTGACGAAGAGATGCGCCGCGACCTGGAGATCATGAGCAAGCTGACGGACAACATCCGCATCTACTCGGTCGACGGCTCGTTGCAAGACATCCCCAAACTGGCCGAAGAATTCGGCCTGCGCGTGACCCTGGGGATCTGGATCAGCCCCGACCAGGAACGCAACGAACGGGAAATCACCCGCGCCATCGAACTGGCCAACACTTCACGCAGCGTGGTGCGCGTGGTGGTCGGTAACGAAGCGATCTTCCGTAAGGAAATCACCGCCCAAGAGCTGAGCGTATTGCTCGATCGCGTGCGCGCTGCGGTGAAAGTGCCGGTGACCACGTCCGAGCAATGGCACGTCTGGGAAGAACACCCGGAACTGGCCAAGCACGTTGACCTGATCGCCGCCCACGTTCTGCCGTACTGGGAGTTCATTCCGGTCGACAAGGCCGGGCAGTTCGTTTTCGATCGCGCCCGCGACCTGAAAAAGCTGTTCCCGAAAAAACCATTGCTGCTCTCCGAAGTCGGCTGGCCGAGCAACGGCCGCATGCGCGGTGGCGCCGATGCATCGCCGGCGGATCAGGCGATCTACCTGCGCACTCTGGTCAACAAACTCAACCGCCAAGGTTTCAACTACTTCGTGATCGAAGCGTTCGACCAGCCGTGGAAGGCCAGTGACGAAGGTTCGGTCGGCGCCTATTGGGGCGTGTTCAACGCCGCGCGCCAGCAGAAATTCAACTTCGAAGGCCCGGTGGTGGCGATTCCGCAATGGCGTGTGCTGGCAGTCGGTTCGGTGGTGTTGGCGTTGCTGTCGCTGACCCTGCTGATGATCGACGGCTCGGCGTTGCGCCAGCGTGGGCGGATCTTCCTGACCTTCATCGCGTTCCTTTGCGGTTCGGTGCTGGTGTGGATCGGTTACGACTACAGCCTGCAATACAGCACGTGGTTCAGTTTGACGGTCGGCTTCCTCTTGGCGCTCGGTGCGCTTGGGGTGTTTATCGTCTTGCTGACGGAGGCCCATGAACTGGCCGAAGCGGTATGGATTCACAAGCGTCGACGCGAATTCCTGCCGGTCGAGGGCGACTCCAGCTATCGCCCGAAAGTGTCGATCCACGTGCCTTGCTACAACGAGCCGCCGGACATGGTCAAACAGACCCTCGACGCACTGGCAGCGCTCGATTATCCGGACTACGAAGTCCTGATCATCGACAACAACACCAAGGACCCGGCGGTGTGGGAACCGGTGCGCGACTACTGCGCAACCCTCGGCCCGCGCTTCAAGTTCTTCCACGTCTCGCCGCTGGCCGGTTTCAAGGGCGGCGCGCTGAACTACCTGATCCCGCACACCGCCAAGGATGCCGAAGTGATCGCCGTGATCGACTCCGATTACTGCGTGCACCCGAACTGGCTCAAGCACATGGTGCCGCACTTCGCCGAACCGAAAATCGCTGTGGTGCAGTCGCCGCAGGATTACCGCGATCAGAACGAAAGCACCTTCAAGAAGCTCTGCTATGCCGAATACAAAGGCTTCTTCCACATCGGCATGGTCACCCGTAACGACCGTGATGCGATCATTCAGCACGGCACCATGACCATGACCCGCCGCTCGGTTCTGGAAGAATTGGGCTGGGCCGACTGGTGCATCTGTGAAGACGCCGAACTGGGTCTGCGCGTGTTTGAGAAAGGCCTGTCGGCGGCGTACTACCACGACAGCTACGGCAAGGGTCTGATGCCGGATACGTTTATCGACTTCAAGAAACAGCGTTTCCGCTGGGCTTACGGTGCGATCCAGATCATCAAACGTCACACCGGCAGCCTGCTGCGCGGCAAGGACACCGAACTGACGCGCGGCCAGCGTTATCACTTCCTCGCGGGCTGGTTGCCGTGGGTCGCGGACGGCATGAACATCTTCTTCACCGTCGGTGCGCTGTTGTGGTCGGCGGCGATGATCATCGTGCCGCAGCGGGTCGATCCGCCGCTGCTGATCTTCGCAATCCCGCCTCTGGCGTTGTTCGTGTTCAAGGTCGGCAAGATCATCTTCCTCTACCGTCGCGCCGTTGGCGTGAACCTGAAAGATGCCTTCTGCGCGGCACTGGCCGGGTTGGCGTTGTCGCACACCATCGCCAAAGCGGTGCTGTACGGCTTCTTCACCAGCAGCATTCCGTTCTTCCGTACGCCGAAAAACGCTGACAACCACGGCTTCTGGGTGGCGATTTCCGAAGCGCGGGAAGAGCTGTTCATCATGCTGCTGTTGTGGGGCGCGGCGCTGGGGATCTTCCTGGTCAACGGCATGCCGAGCAACGACATGCGCTTCTGGGTGGTGATGTTGCTGGTGCAGTCGCTGCCGTATCTGGCCGCGCTGATCATGGCGTTCCTGTCGTCGTTGCCGAAACCGGCGGCTGCACCGGAGCCGGCGCCGGTCGTCTAAATCCTCATCGATGCACTAAACGGCGGCCAATGGTCGCCGTTTTGCTTTAAGATAACCGCCATTTTGCGGGGCTTGGCGTGATACGCGGTGTAACCGACCGAACCCAATCCCTGTGGGAGCGAGCTTGCTCGCGAAGGCTTTGTAACATTCAACCCTTATGTTGCCTGATACACCGCATTCGCGAGCAGGCTCGCTCCCACATTGGCCCTCGCTCAAATTCATGACCCCGGAGTTTTCCATGACGGCCCACGCCGACCTTTCGCCGACCCTCCAACTCGCCATCGACCTGATCCGCCGTCCGTCTGTGACGCCGGTCGACGCCGATTGCCAGAAGCAGATGATGCAGCGCCTGGGCGATGCCGGTTTCACTCTCGAGCCGATGCGTATCGAAGATGTGGATAACTTCTGGGCGACCCACGGCAACAACGACGGCCCGGTGCTGTGCTTCGCCGGCCACACCGACGTGGTGCCGACCGGCCCGGTCACCGCGTGGCAGATCGACCCGTTCAACGCGCTGATCGATGAACACGGCATGCTCTGCGGCCGTGGCGCGGCGGACATGAAAGGCAGCCTGGCGTCGATGACCGTCGCCGCCGAGCGCTTCGTTGCCGACTACCCGAATCACAAGGGCAAGGTCGCGTTCCTGATCACCAGCGACGAAGAAGGCCCGGCGCACCACGGCACCAAGGCTGTGGTCGAGCGTCTGGCTGCACGTAACGAGCGTCTGGACTGGTGCATCGTCGGCGAACCGTCGAGCACCACTTTGGTTGGTGACGTGGTGAAAAACGGCCGTCGCGGCTCGCTGGGCGCCAAGCTCACGGTCAAAGGCATTCAGGGTCACGTCGCCTATCCACACTTGGCGAAGAACCCGATCCACCTCGCTGCTCCAGCGCTGGCCGAACTGGCCGCCGAGCACTGGGATCACGGTAACGATTTCTTCCCGCCGACCAGTTTCCAGATTTCCAACGTCAACTCCGGCACCGGCGCGACCAACGTGATTCCGGGTGATCTGGTGGCGGTGTTCAACTTCCGCTTCTCTACCGAATCGACCGTCGAAGGCCTGCAGAAACGTGTGGCCGATATTCTCGACAAGCACGATCTGGACTGGCATATCGACTGGGCGCTGTCCGGCCTGCCGTTCCTCACCGAACCGGGCGCACTGCTTGACGCGGTGTCGGCGAGCATCAAGGACATCACCGGTCGCGAGACCAAAGCGTCGACCAGCGGTGGCACCTCCGATGGCCGCTTTATCGCGACCATGGGCACGCAAGTGGTTGAACTGGGCCCGGTCAACGCGACCATTCACCAGGTCAACGAACGCGTGCTGGCAGCCGATCTCGACGTACTGACCGAGATCTACTACCAGACAATGATCAAGTTGCTCGCCTGATGCTTGCTTGCCCCATCTGCAATGAACCGCTGAATGCGGTGGACAACGGCGTGGTCTGCCCCGCCGGCCACCGCTTCGACCGTGCGCGCCAGGGTTACCTGAACCTGCTGCCGGTGCAGCACAAGAACAGCCGCGACCCTGGCGACAACCAGGCCATGGTCGAAGCGCGCCGCGATTTCTTGAACGCTGGCCATTACGCGCCGGTGGCCAAGCGTCTGGCCGAGCTGGCGGCGAGTTACGCGCCGGATCGCTGGGTCGACATCGGCTGTGGCGAGGGTTATTACACCGCGCAAATTGCCGAGGCCTTGCCGAACGCTGATGGCTACGCGCTGGATATTTCCCGCGAGGCGGTCAAACGCGCCTGCAAGCGCAACCCGGCGATTAGCTGGTTGATCGCCAGCATGGCGCGTGTGCCGTTGGCATCGGGCAGCTGCCAGTTTCTCGCCAGCGTTTTCAGTCCTTTGGATTGGGAAGAAGCCAAGCGTCTGCTCAGTGTCGGCGGCGGTCTGATGAAAGTCGGCCCGACCAGCGGCCACCTGATGGAACTGCGCGAACGCCTGTACGACGAAGTGCGCGAATACACCGACGACAAGCATCTGGCCCTGGTGCCGCAAGGCATGGCGCTGGCGCACAGTGAAACCCTGGAATTCAAGCTGACGCTGGACAGGCCCGAGGATCGCGCCAACCTGTTGGCGATGACACCCCACGGCTGGCGCGCCAGTGCCGAGCGTCGTGCGGCGGTGATCGAGCAGGCCGAGCCGTTCGAGACCACCGTGTCGATGCGCTACGATTATTTCGTTCTTCAATAACTTTTGGTCTCGGGCGAGTGCCCGGGGCCGGCTAAATCCGCGAATGGATTTTTCAGACCCGCAGTGAGGACATCCATGCGCCAACCGGACATCGAGATTTACCTGAAAGACGCCGACGTCGACCACAAGGCCATTTCGGCCTGGCTGGGCGCCGCGCTGGGCCCGTGCAGCGACTGGGTACAGAAAGGCCAGACTTACAAGTGCAAGGCCGGCAACGTGCCGGTGACCTGGCTGCCGAAAGCCGTGGGCAAATGGAACAGCCTGTACCTGGAAAGCGACCAGACCCCATGGGACGACGACATCGCCTGCGCCCGTGCAGCGTTTGCTGCGCTGAACGTCGAAGTGCGTTGCGCACCGGGCACGTGGGTTGAAGAAGAAGGTGAGGAGACGGCAGATCGCTGGATTCGCATCAGCGCAGACGGTGAAGAAGAAATCACCTGGAAAACAGCATAAAAGCAGCTGCAAGTTACGAGCTGCAAGCTGCAAGTCTCAAGTTGAACTGCTTGTAGCTTGCAGCTTGTGACTTGCAGCTCGAAGCTGCTTTTACAAGCCTACAACATCCTCAGCCTGCAAACCCTTCTCGCCAGTAATCACCGCGTATTCGACCTGCTGGCCTTCAGTCAGCGACCGATGCCCTTCGCCACGAATCGCGCGGTAGTGCACGAACACGTCCACCCCGTCTTCGCGCTGGATAAAGCCGTAGCCCTTGGCGTCGTTGAACCACTTCACGTTGCCGGTTTCACGTGTTGCCATCTGTTCATACTCCTTTTTTATTATTGAACAGGCTTTTCGCAGGAAAGCCTTTGAGGAACGTCAGCCTGTGTCCGACGTCCATAAAGGGCCCCGGCGACAGACCGCCGAGTATATGACAGGCGCGAAAACTCTCAACAGGAGATTACTTCGCCGCTTTTTTGCCGATTTTCGTCCAATACGGCACACTATCGACCGCCCGAGCAAACGCTCGGTTTTATCCACTCATGCAGAAGCCGTATGACCCGTTCTCCGTTCCGCCGTCTTGTGTTTGGCACCCTGCGCCGACTGTTGTACCTCTGGGTTCGCTCGGAGACGATCAACCAGTCGTCGTTCACCCTCAACCTCGACCGCAGTCGTCCGGTGTTCTACGTCCTGCAAAACCCTTCGCTGACCGATCTGGCCGTGCTCGACACCGAGTGCACCAAGGCCGGCCTGCCGCGTCCGGTGCTGCCGGTGTCGGTGGGTTCGCTGATCGAACCGGCGGCGTTTTTCTACCTGACGCCGGATCCGGACTGGCTCGGTCGCCAGGACAAACGCGGCGCACCGCCGACCCTGACGCGTCTGGTCAGCGCCCTCACCCAGAACGCTGCCGAAGACGCGCAGATCATCCCGGTCAGCGTGTTCTGGGGCCAATCGCCGGACAGCGAAAACAGTCCGTGGAAGCTGTTGTTCGCCGACAGCTGGGCCGTTACCGGGCGTTTGCGTCGCTTGCTGAGCATCATTGTTCTCGGGCGTAAAACCCGCGTGCAGTTCTCCGCGCCAATTCACCTGCGCGAGCTGATCGAACACAACAAGGGCCACGAGCGCACCGTGCGCATGGCCCAGCGCATCCTGCGCGTACACTTCCGCAATCTGAAAGCGGCGGTCATCGGCCCGGACATTTCCCACCGTCGCAATCTGGTCAAAGGCTTGCTCAACCAGCCACTGGTCAAGCAAGCGATCCTCGACGAAGCCGAGCGAGAAAACATCTCCCCCGAGAAAGCCAAGGCTCAGGCCTTGCGCTACGGCAACGAGATCGCCTCGGACTACACCTACACCGCGATCCGTTTTCTGGAAGTGGTGTTGAGCTGGTTCTGGAACAAGATTTACGACGGCATCAAGGTCAACCACATCGAAGGCGTGCAGAAAGTCGCCCAGGGTCACGAAGTGATCTATGTGCCGTGTCACCGCAGCCACATCGACTACCTGCTGCTGTCGTATCTGCTGTTCCGCAACGGCCTGACCCCGCCGCACATTGCCGCCGGGATCAACCTGAACATGCCGGTGATCGGCAGCCTGCTGCGCCGTGGCGGCGCATTCTTCATGCGTCGCACGTTCAAGGGCAATCCGCTGTACACCTCGGTGTTCAACGAATACCTGCACACCCTGTTCACCAAAGGCTTCCCGGTCGAATACTTCGTCGAGGGCGGCCGCTCGCGCACCGGACGCATGCTGCAGCCAAAAACCGGCATGCTCGCCATTACCATGCGCAGCTTCCTGCGTTCGTCGCGCATGCCGATCGTGTTTGTGCCGGTGTACATCGGTTATGAGCGCGTGCTGGAAGGTCGCACCTACCTCGGCGAACTGCGCGGGGCGAGCAAGAAGAAAGAATCGATCTTCGACATTTTCAAAGTCATCGGTGCGCTCAAACAGCGTTTCGGTCAGGTCGCGGTGAACTTCGGTGAGCCGATCAAACTGGCGGAATTCCTCGACGCCGAGCAACCGGACTGGCGCCAGCAGGAACTCGGCCCGCAGTACAAACCAGCGTGGCTCAACGAAACCACCAATCGCCTCGGCGAGAAAGTCGCGCAGCATCTGAACGAAGCGGCGGCGATCAACCCGGTAAATCTAGTGGCGCTGGCGCTGCTGTCGACCACGCGTCTGGCGCTGGACGATCGCGCGATGGCGCGGGTGCTCGATCTGTATCTGGCGCTACTGCGCAAGGTTCCGTACTCGCCACACACTACGCTGCCGGAAGGCGACGGCCGCGCGTTGATCGAGCATGTGAAGGACATGGATCTGCTCGCCGAGCAGAACGATGCGCTGGGCAAGATTCTCTATCTGGATGAGCAGAATGCCGTCCTGATGACCTACTACCGCAACAACGTGCTGCACATCTTCGCCCTGCCGGCACTGCTGGCGAGCTTCTTCCAGAGCGCCTCGCGCATGAGCCGCGAACAGATCCTGCGCTACACCCGCGCGCTGTATCCGTACCTGCAATCGGAACTGTTCATTCGCTGGACGCTGGACGAACTGGACGGTGTGGTCGATCAGTGGCTGGACGCATTCGTCGAGCAAGGCCTGCTGCGTTTCGAGAAGGATGTTTATCTGCGTCCGGCGCCAAGCTCGCGGCATTTCGTCCTGCTGACGCTGCTGTCGAAAAGCATCGCGCAGACCTTGCAGCGCTTCTACATGACCGTGTCCTTGCTGCTCAACAGCGGCCAGAACAGTATCAGCGCCGAAGAGCTGGAAGACCTCTGCACCGTCATGGCCCAGCGCCTGTCGATCCTCCACGGCCTGAATGCGCCGGAGTTCTTCGACAAGAGCCTGTTCCGCCACTTTATCCAGACCCTGCTCGACCTCGACGTGCTGCGTCGCGACGAGGCCGGCAAACTGAGTTATCACGAACTGCTCGGCGAACTCGCCGAAGGTGCGGCCAAACGTGTGTTGCCGGCGGAGATTCGCTTGTCGATCCGCCAGGTGGCGCTGCATCGCAGTGAGGATGCTGCAGATCAGGTCGTCGCCCAACCCGAGACCTGATGCAAACCTGGTGGGAGTGAGCTTGCTCGCGAAGGCGGAGTGTCAGTCGACATCTCAGTGACTGAAATACCACTTTCGCGAGCAGGCTCGCTCCCACAATTGAATGGAGAACACCATGAAAAAACTGACTCTGCTCGCCGCCGCTACGCTGTTGAGCGCCTGCCAATCGACCAGTCCCGCCGGCAAGGTCGGCCTCGACGGTGAAGTGTTCTACCTGCAGCGCATCGCCCTGCCTCCGAGCGCGACCCTCAGCGTCAGCCTGCAGGACGTTTCGCTGGCCGATGCGCCAGCCGTGGTGCTGGACGAGCAGAAAGGCCCGGTCAAAGGCCAGGTGCCGCTGCCCTTCCACTTGAGCTACGATCCGACGCAGGTCAAACCCGGCCATCGTTACTCGGTCAGCGCGCGCATTGAAGTCAACGGCGAACTGATGTTCATCACCACCGAAAACCACGCCGTGCAACTCGACGGCAACGACCCGCAGCCGCTGAAAATCCGCGTCGACGCCGTTCGTTAATTCATTTTCTGCCTCAAGGAAGCCGCCATGCTCCGCCCTACCCTTCGCTTCGCCGGCCTGTGCGCAGGCCTGATGATCTCCGCCAGCGCGCTGGCCCTGTCGCTCAGTGACCTGTCGCAAAAAGACGCCACCGGCGGCCTCAAGGATGCCCTGACCCAAGGCGCACAAATTGCCGTCAAACAACTGGGCACCCCCGGCGGCTTTAGCAACAACCCGGACGTGAAGATCGAACTGCCGGGCAAACTCGGCAAAGCCGCGAGCAAAATGAAAGCCTTCGGCATGGGCGCTCAGGTTGAAGAACTGGAAACAGCCATGAACAAGGCGGCGGAAAGCGCTGTAACTCAAGCCCAGCCAATCCTCGTCGACGCCGTGAAAAAAATGAGCGTGGAAGACGCCAAAGGCATCCTCAGCGGCGGCAAGGACTCGGCCACGCAATACCTCGACAAATCCAGCCGCGAACAGATCCGCGCCAAGTTCCTGCCAATCGTCAAGCAAGCGACCGACAAGGTTGGCGTAGCGCAGAAGTACAACTCGTTCGCGGGCCAGGCTGCTGCGTTTGGCGTTGTCGATGCGAAGAGCGCCAACGTTGAAAACTACGTCACCGAGCAAGCGCTGAATGGCCTGTTCGAAATGATCGGCAAACAGGAAGAAACCATCCGCCAGAACCCGGCCGCTGCGGCGACCAGTCTGGCGAAGAAGGTGTTCGGGACGCTCTAAGCTGTCACAACATGGGGGCGAAGGAATTCGCTCCCGTGCTTCCATCCACCTACAGGATTACGTAAAAAGAACACCCACTCCCGCCCCATCTTCCTTCGTTCAAAAACTCGTAACTCGTCTAATCCGTCTAGTGCCGACGCCGCCTCGCTATGCGAGCAAGCAAAATTCTCAGCCACATTGCTCGCGGTGAACTCCTTCGCCACTCCGTTTTTGGCCACCTCGTACAACGCGCGTTGTTTTTCCGTGAGTTGATCAAAGAAGCCGCAATTCTTCAGCCTGCGCTCGAACTCTTCGGTGCACCCCACGCTCTTGCGGTAAACATCAGTAAACCCGAGCACCGCTCGCTGGATCACCGAACACTGGAATTCGATGAAGTACGTCAGATCCAGCTCATCCGCCTCGGTATGCAGGTATGAACGTCCATATTTCACCGGTGCATTACGCAGTAACAAACTGATCGCTATGTAGCGAAACGCCGCAAACTCGTTCTTGAACATGAACCAGTAAAACAACGCCCTGGCGACCCGCCCGTTACCGTCGCGGAAGGGATGTTCGTAGCCCAAGGCAAAATGCAGCGTGATCGCCTTGATCAGTGGATGCAGGTAGCTCGTCTCTTGCGGTGAGCCTTCGGGCAGATTGATCCAGTGCGACAGTCGCTCAAGCCGCGACACCAATCCTGCTGCAGGTGGTGGCCGGTGCACCGTGTCGCCCGCCCCGTCCTGAACGACCACCTCGTCATTGGCCCTGAACACCCCTGGGGAATACTGCTCGTCATCGATACCCTCGACCCCCACCCGATGAATCGCCGCAATCAACTCCACGCTCATCGGTTCGTAACGCCTCTCCCAGGCGAAATTCATCATCCGGTAATTCCCCATCACCATGCGTTCATCCGGAGTGCGGGGCTGGCGCTGCTGCTTGAGCATGTCCTTGGCCACACGCGTAGTCGTCGCAGCGCCTTCCAGCTGACTGCTGGCGATGGCTTCATCTTCGATCAAATCGTTAAGCAGATAACTGAAATGCGCCCGCTCGCCGATCTGGCTGGTCATATATTCCAGCGCCGCAGTACTGGCCTGTCGATCCACGATGGAGATGGTTTTCTGTGCCAACGGCGTCAACAGATACTTGCCCCACTGCACAGGCTCGCCCAGTGGCAGAAGGTTAATGTGCTGGGCAGCGCGTGCCTTCTTGACCAAAGCCCAGCACAGTCTGGCATCCAGCCCTGGCGCCCAGCGATAACGCAACGCTTCAAATGGCAGATAACGACCTTGATCATCGAGCGGCTTGAGCAGCGCAAGATAATCCTCCAGACGATGCTTCTGGGGCGGGCGCACCAACAAGTCGAAAACGGGGTCGGTTCTGCCTTTCAATGCTGGCGGCTTTTTCATCAAGACAAACTCAGGAAAGCTGTAAAGCAGAGGCTGGAGTACAACATCCGAGGCAATCTGGCTCAAGATCAGAGGCTTCTGAAAAAGATGTAGGAAGTGGCGCAGGTAAAGCGGGCTATGGGTCGTCAGCTAGAGACTGGTCGGCGATCAGGCTCGCACACAGTTGAACTGAGTACACCTGCAGAAAACAGGTCGGCTGTCAGGCCGCCTTCGCGAGCAGGCTCGCTCCCACAGTCGAACTGAGTACACCTGTGGAAAACAGGTCGGCTGTCAGGCCGCCATCTCGAGCAGGCTCACTCCTACAGTTGGATTGAGTAAATCTGCAAAAAACAGGTCGGCTGTCAGGCCGCCTTCGCGAGCAGGCTCGCTCCTACAGTTGGATTGCGTACATCTGCAAAAAACAGGTCGGCTATCAGGCCGCCTTCGCGAGCAGGCTCGCTCCCACAGAAGAGCAAAGCAAAGCCATGCCTACCACCCGCTCCTCACCACTCAACAGGATGAGCGTTAGCTCGGCTGCAGCTTTTGATCTTAGAGCCCGTCGGCAGGCTGAGTGGAGGGATTGATCCGGGGGTGGGAGCGCAGCGACCGTTCGACGAAGTCGAACACATCGAGAGGAGGTGCAGCGAAGCAAACCGTAGGCGATGCCCCCGGATCGATCCCGGAGCGAAGGAACCCCGAGCCTCAGCGAGGGGCCGAACGTCAGGGCACAGACCTTTGGTTCCTTTGGGGCGTTTGCCAAAGGGACTCGCTGTAAGAGCGAAACCGCCAGCCGCAGCACCCGCAGAAACGGATATCCACCCAAACCCCAAGAACATGGTCGGCCCGAAGGCCGCCACGTCACAACACAATCAAGCGTCCCTACGCACCCGGAACCAAGCCGCATACAACGCCGGCAAAAACAACAACGTCAGCGCAGTCGCAACAATCAACCCACCCATGATCGCCACCGCCATCGGCCCAAAAAACACACTACGTGACAACGGAATCATCGCCAAAACCGCCGCCAGCGCCGTCAACACAATCGGCCGAAAGCGTCGAACCGTAGCCTCGATAATCGCCTGCCAAGGCTTAAGCCCCGAAGCAATATCCTGCTCAATCTGATCCACCAGAATCACCGAATTGCGCATGATCATCCCCGACAACGCAATCGTCCCCAACATCGCCACAAACCCGAACGGCTGACGGAACACCATCAAAAACAGCACCACCCCGATCAACCCCAACGGCGCCGTCAAAAACACCATCGCCGTGCGCGAAAAACTGCGCAACTGCACCATCAGCAACGTCAGCACCACGACAATGAACATCGGCACCCCGGCATTCACCGACTTCTGCCCACGCTCGGAATCCTCCACCGTGCCACCGACATCCAACAGATAACCATCGGGCAACTCGGCGCGAATCGAATCCAGCGTCGGCATGATCTGCTTCACCAACGTCGCCGGCTGCTCCTTGCCATAAATATCCGCCCGCACGGTCACGTTCGGCAGGCGATTGCGGTGCCAGATAATCCCCTCTTCGAAGCCGTATTCCAGCGTGGCAATCTGCGACAACGCCACACTGCGGCCGTTATCCGTCGGCACCGCCAGACTCGGCAACAACGACAATTCAGTGCGCTCATGCACCGTGCCGCGCAGCAGAATCTCGATCAACTCATTGTCTTCGCGGTACTGGCTGACACTCGACCCGGTCAACGAACTCTGCAGGAATTTCGCCAGATTGGCCGTGCTCACACCCAACGCCCGGGCACGATCCTGATCGATATTCAGGTACACGACCTTGCTCGGCTCTTCCCAATCCAGATGCACATTGACCACATGCGGATTCTCGCGAACCTTGGCCGCCACCTTGCGCGCCAACGCGCGGACTTCTTCGATGTGCTCACCAGTGACGCGGAACTGCACCGGATAGCCAACCGGCGGACCGTTCTCCAACCGCGTAACCCGCGAACGCAATGCCGGGAACTGCTCGTTAAGCGTTTCAATCAACCAGCTGCGTAGTGCTTCGCGCTCCTCGATGGTTTTCGCCAACACCACAAACTGCGCGAAGCTCGCCGCCGGCAATTGCTGATCCAGCGGCAGATAGAAACGCGGCGACCCCGTGCCAACATAGGCGACGTAATTATCAATGCCGGCATGCTCCTTGAGCATCGCCTCCAGCCGTTTCACCTCACCGGTGGTATTGGCCAGCGACGCGCCTTCGGCCAGTTTCAGATCGACCATCAACTCCAGTCGATTGGAAGCCGGGAAGAACTGCTGTGGCACGAAGCGGAACAACATCACCGAGGCGATAAACAGCCCGACCGTCAGCACGATCACGGTCTTGCGATGCGCCACGCACCATTCCACCAAGCGCCGAACGCGCTGATAAAACGGCGTGCCATACGGATCAGGCTGGCCATCGCCGGTGCCGTGTTTGACCGCATGAATTTTCGCCAGATCCGGCAGCAGTTTTTCCCCCAGATACGGCACAAACACCACCGCCGCCACCCATGACGCGAGCAACGCGATGGTCACTACCTGAAAGATCGACCGGGTGTATTCGCCAGTGCCGGATTGCGCCGTGGCAATCGGCAAGAACCCGGCGGCAGTGATCAACGTACCGGTGAGCATTGGAAATGCGGTGCTGGTCCAGGCATAACTCGCCGCACGAATACGGTCGAAGCCCTGCTCCATTTTGATCGCCATCATTTCCACAGCAATGATCGCATCGTCCACCAGCAAACCCAGCGCCAGCACCAACGCGCCAAGAGAGATCTTGTGCAGGCCGATGCCGAGGTAATACATACAGGCGAAGGTCATCGCCAGCACCAGCGGAATGGTCAGCGCCACCACCATGCCGGTGCGCACGCCGAGGGAGAAGAAGCTCACCAGCAAGACAATCGCCAGCGCCTCGACCAGTACTTGAACAAACTCGCCGACCCCGGTTTTCACCGCCGCCGGTTGATCGGAAACCTTGCGTAATTGCATACCGGCCGGGAGGTTTTTCTGGATGCGCGAGAACTCTCCTTCCAGCGCTTTACCGAGCACTAGAATGTCGCCGCCATCCTTCATCGCCACGGCGAGACCAATCGCGTCTTCGCCCATGAAGCGCATGCGCGGCGCCGGTGGATCGTTGAAACCGCGACGCACGTCGGCGACATCGGAGATGCGGAACGTACGATCACCGACGCGGATCGGGAAGTTTTTTATCTCCTCGACCGTCTGAAAATTCCCCGAAACCCGTAGCTGCAAGCGCTCGCTACCAGTCTCGAAGAAACCTGCGGTAGAGACCGCGTTCTGCTCTTGCAGCGCCTGTTGCACTGCCGCCAGCGGCAAGCCAAGGGTCGCCAGCTTGACGTTGGACAGCTCGACCCAGATCTTCTCGTCCTGCAAACCGAGCAAGTCGACCTTGCCGACATCCTTGACCCGTTGCAGCTGGATCTGGATGCGGTCGGCGTAATCCTTGAGCACGGCGTAATCGAAACCGTCGCCGGTCAGCGCATAGATATTGCCGAACGTGGTGCCGAATTCATCGTTGAAGAACGGACCCTGAATATCCGGCGGCAAGGTCTGGCGAATATCGCTGACCTTCTTGCGCACCTGATACCAGAGGTCAGGGATTTGCTTGGAATGCATAGAGTCGCGGGCAATGAAGGTGACCTGCGATTCGCCGGGGCGCGAGAACGACACGATGCGTTCGTACTCACCGGTTTCCATCAGTTTCTTTTCGATGCGTTCGGTAACCTGCCGCGAGACTTCCTGCGCGGTCGCACCCGGCCAACGGGTCTGAATCACCATGGCTTTGAAAGTGAACGGCGGGTCTTCGCTCTGGCCGAGTTTGGTGTAGGACAAGGCGCCGACAATCGCCAGCAAAAGCATCAGGAACAGTACGATCTGGCGATTACGCAGCGCCCATTCGGAAAGGTTGAAGCGCATCGGGGCTTACTCCTTGTCCGCCAGATTGACCACACGGTTGGAGCGATCCACCGGACGCACCTGCTGCCCTTCGAGCAACACATGCACACCGGCGGCGACCACCCAGTCGCTGGCGTTCAAGCCCTCAAGCACCGGCACGCTTTTTTCGCCGAACGGGCCGATGCGCACCGGGGTTTTCTTCAAGGTGTTGTTGCCGTTGACGACCCAGACGTAGGTCGCGCCGTTTTCGGCAGTGAGTGCCGAGAGCGGCACCGACAGGGAAACGCTGTCGGCCGACTGCACGAACACACGGGCGCTCTGACCCAGTTCGGCCGGGACTTTGCCGCCGGCGAAGGAGATGCGCGCGGCAAAGGTGCGCGAGCGTGGATCGGCGGCGGGCGACAGTTCGCGGATCTGTCCGGCGAAGCGCTGGTTCTGTTGGGTCCACAGTTCGACGGTCACAGGCTGGCCAACCTTGAAGCGCCCGAAGCTCTGCTCCGGCAGGCTGATCAGCACTTCGCGCTCGCCATCGGTGGCGAGGGTAAACACCGTTTGCCCGGCGGCGACGACCTGCCCCACCTCGACCGAACGCTTGGCCACCACGCCATCCTGCGGCGCACGCAGCACCGCGTAACTGGCCTGATTGGTCGATACGTTGAATTCAGCTTTGATTTGTTTGAGGCGGGCTTCACCAGAGCGGTAAAGGTTTTCGGCATTGTCGTATGCCGAGCGGCTGACCATCTGCCGATCCATCAGGGTCTTGTAGCGATCACGCTCGGCGCGGACCAGATTGAGATTGGCTTCGGCGGCGGCAACCTGGGCGCGGGTGGCTTCCAGTTGCAGGCGCACGTCTTGCGGATCGAGCTCGGCGAGCGGTTGATCAGCCTTCACGCGCTGACCTTCATCGACCAGTCGTCGGCTGACTTTGCCGCCAATGCGGAAGGCCAGATCGGGTTCGTAACGGGCACGTACTTCGCCCGGATAACTTTCCATCGCCTGTGCCGAAGGCTCTGGCTGCACCACCATGGCCGGTCGCACGGTGACTTGCGTCGCCTCTTCCTGACCACACGCTGACAAAAGGAACGCCAGACTCACTGGCAACGCGAGGGACAACGCATGGCGGAACATGGTGACGGACCTTTCGCTAATGGTGCTTGGAATAATTATACTGGCGGGTATGTTATTAATAGCAAACTCACCAGTCCAGTATTAAAAGCGAAGAATGTCGAACAATCTTTCAGCTCCAAACGGTCCGGGCCGCCCCAAGGATCTGGCCAAGCGCCAGGCCATCCTCGACGCGGCGAAAATTCTGTTTCTGAGTCATGGCTACGCCAACACCAGCATGGACGCGGTCGCCAGCGAGGCCGGCGTGTCGAAGCTGACGGTCTACAGCCATTTCAACGACAAGGAGACGCTGTTCTCCGCCGCCGTGGTGGCCAAATGCGAGGAGCAATTACCGCCATTGTTCTTCGAATTGCCCGAAGGCATTGCCGTGGAAAATGTGTTGCTGAACATTGCGCGCGGCTTCCATCACCTGATCAACAGTGATGAATCGGTGAATCTGCACCGCTTGATCATGGCGCTGGGCAGTCAGGACCCGAAGCTGTCACTGATCTTCTTCGAGGCCGGCCCGCAACGCATGGTGCAGGGAATGGAGCGGCTGTTGACGCGCATCCACGAAACCGGCGCGCTGAGCATCGATCTGCCGCGCAATGCCGCCGAGCATTTCTTTTGCCTGATCAAGGGTGCGGGGAATTTTCGCTTGTTGTATGGCTGTGGGGAGCCGTTGACTGAAGAGGCAGCGGAAAGCCATGTGCAGGAAGTTGTAGCGTTGTTTATGCGTGCCTATCGGCCCTGACAGCCTTGCGTTGCTTGGACGAACGCTTTCGCGAGCAGGCTCGCTCCCACAGTTGAAATGCATTCCAAGGTGGGAGCGAGCCTGCTCGCGAATAGCAGCGACTCGGTCTTAGGGTTTTAGCGCTTTCTTCGGGTAGATGTCATACCGGCTCGATTTGCCATCCAGCGCATGACTCGGCTTCGGCCCCTCAATGCACGGCGCCTTGCGCGGCCGCTTGACCACCACCCGGTGCGTCGCTAATGCCAAAGCAGCCTGCAACAGCGCCGGCGCGTCCGAATCATCCCCCACCAATGGCCGGAACAAGCGCATTTCCTTTTTCACCAGCGCGGTCTTCTCGCGATGCGGAAACATCGGGTCGAGGTAGATCACCTGCGGCGGCTCCCCTTCCCAGTTCTGCATCACCTCGATGGAGTTGCCCTTGAGCAATTTCATCCGCGCCACGATCGGCGCCACGTCGAAATCTTCCGCCGCGCGCGCCAGACCATCCTCCAGCAAGGCGCCAATCAGCGGCTGGCGTTCGATCAGACTCATTTCGCAACCGAGGCTCGCCAGCACAAACGCATCCTTGCCCAACCCTGCCGTGGCATCCAGCACGCGCGGGCGCACGCCTTGGGCGATACCGACAGCCTTGGCGATCATCTGCCCGCTGCCACCGCCGTATAGCCGACGATGCGCCGCGCCACCCTCAACAAAGTCGACGCGCACCGGCCCCGGTGCGTCCGAGCCGAGCTGTTGCAGCTGCAAACCCTGCTCGCCGACCTGCAAGGCAAACTCGCCGTCCGCCACTTCAAGCGGCAGGCCCAGACGCTCGGCCCACTGCTCGGCTTGCGCTTCAAACGTCGGGCCGAGGGCCTGAACATGGATGCGGCAGGCCGCGGGTTGCTCAATCATGGAAAACACGCTCAAAAATTCAAGGAGCGGCAAAAACCGCCGATAACTCATTCAACGCGCATTTTGCCAGAGCTGAGCGTCAACCGAAAAAAATGTCAGGCATTCTTCCCACATCGATTGGCTACATCTCGCCCCATGGCGACTTTAGCCGTCACAACACTCAAGCACTGAGCGGCGTCAGTCACCTGTGGCAGGATTTCTTTGCCCAAGCGATGGCCGAACAGACGAGTGAAGTGGTGCCTGCCTGCGGCACGTTTCCGCCGGTTGACCTGAACAGCCCTGAAGAACCGACCATCGGCAGCGAGCTGCACGCGCACATCATCAGCCAGCGCGAATGCGACGTAGTGGAAACCGAAGTGCGTCCGCCAGAGCCGCTGTTCCTGCCGATCGCCGAATTCGAAATGGACTTGCTGGACAAACCATTCCCGCCGTTCCCGCCAGAAGAACTGAAAGCTCAGCAAGAGCAACAGGATTTCGACAGCAGCTGGGTTCGCCCGGTGGTGATCAACAATGGTCAGCCCGTTCCAGAACCAGGCCCGGCCCCGCAGAAGAAACCGCTGTACCTGCCGATTGCCGAATTCGACCTCGACCTGATGCAGAAGCCTTACCCGCCGTTCCCGCCAGAAGAAATCGTCGAGCAACAAAAGGCGCTGGACTTCGATAACGGCTGGGCGCGCCCGATCGTTCTGCAGAACCTGCGCCTCGCCGCTTAAACCTCAGCGACACACGCTCCAGCGCCCGACATCGACATGAAAGTGATTGCGGTGGGCGGCGTTGTAATCCGGACTCAACACCACACTGAACGCCTCGCAGGCGCCATCGCGCACCTGACGCAAAAACTGCGCGTCCTGATTTTGCTTAGGCCAGTCCTTGAGCACGCTGACCGTGCGGCCATCGCCCAGGCGAAACCCGGCGATGTCCAGCGCATCGGCACTGGCATGACGGCTGAGCGCCCCGCTCTCGCGGTTGTAGACGTTGCGGCAGGCAAAGCTGCCGAGGTGATCGAGGCGCACGACCTTCTGCCCGTAAACAGAATGCGCGGTGGGTTGCAGCGTGTGGTGTTCAAACATCGCGTAAGCCACCGCCAATGGGCAACTGGCGAGGAAGCTACTGCTCAAAGCCACCTCACCGCCCTGCACACGCATGGCGCCGATCAGCGGACACTTGGCGTCGGGGCTGTCGGATTGCCGCGTGACACGAAGATCCGAGCTGCTCAACGCCTGGGTGCAGAGTTCAGGATCACTGCGCAAACGCATCAGTTTGTAGCCGGTCAGCCAGTTGGGCGCGGCTTTCACGTCCAGCGGTGCCCACGGATTCCACTGCGGTGGGACTTCAAGCCAACCGCGCCAGACACTGACCGCAGCGCCGCCAATCAGCAGCAGCACCAGCCAGAATATCCACCGCCCCATGTTCAGCCTTTGAAAAACTGATTGGCTTTGGCGTACGGCATCGACTGCGAGGTAAAGCCGAATGTGCCCGATTGCTGGATCTCTTCAGCGGCGCGGAAGAACTCGCCGAACGCCGCCAACGCCAATGCCGAACCGGTACTGATGCGGCGCACGCCCATTTCCTCCAGCTCCTGCACGGTCAGTTTCAAGCCGCCAGACATCAGCACGTTGACTGGTTTCGGCGCCACCGCGCGCACCACCGCCAGCACTTCTTCGGCGTTGCGCAAACCTGGCGCGTACAGCACGTCGGCGCCTGCTTCGGCGAAGGCCTGCAAGCGGCGAATGGTGTCGTTGATATCGGGATTGCCGTGCAGGTAGTTTTCCGCGCGGGCAGTCAGGATGAAGGGGAATGGCAGCGTGCGCACAGCTGCGACGGCGGCTTCGATACGTGCCACAGCGTGTTCGAAGCAATAGATCGGCGCATCCGCGCGGCCCGTCGCGTCTTCGATCGAACCGCCGACCGCGCCCGCCTCGGCTGCGCGAATCAGGCTTTTCGCGGCCTCGGCTGGATCATCGGAAAAACCGTTTTCCAGATCCACCGCCACCGGCAAATCGGTGGCCGCGACAATCGCGCGGACATTGGCCAGGGTCTCGTCGAGGCTTAACCCACCATCGGCCTTACCCTGAGAAAACGCATAACCGGCGCTGGTGGTCGCCAACGCCTGATAACCGAGACTGGCGAGCATTTTCGCCGAACCGGCATCCCACGGATTGGGAATGACGAAAATCCCCGGACGTTCATGCAGGGCTTTGAAGGCGTGTGCTTTAACGGCTTGGGCATCCATCGGCAGGCTCCTGGACAGGATAAAAATCCGCTTCAGAGCAGGCCAAGTTGCTCCGCGGCGGGTTCTCTGTATAGCTCAGGCAGCGCTGGCAGGCCAGGCAAACGTTGCATCAGTTGTGCGTGAAAACGTTGCGCCAGCTTCGCCGCGAGGAGATTGTCGGCGGTGTGCAGGAAGATGTACGGCGTGCGGCCCTCTTCGATCCACTCGGCGATTTTCGCCACCCACGGCACCAGGAACGGGTCGTTGGCCTCAAGCTCGGGATGGCCTATGAAGCGCACTTGCGGGAACTGGGTGAACGCCGCCGGGCGTGTCGGCACGCGCGGTTTTTTCGATTGCGCGTGGATCACCGAAGACTCGGTCGACAGGCAGCTGAACAGCGCACGCGGATCAAGGCAAATGCGCTCGACACCACGATCCAGCAGCAGACGATTGAGCAAACGTTCGCTCTCACCCTTGGCGAAGAACTGTTCATGCCGTACTTCCACCGCCAGCGGGCAATCCAGCGCATCGATGAATGCCGCCAGTTCCGGCAATCGGTGTGGCGTGAAGCTCTTCGACAATTGCAGCCACATCGGCGAGACGCGCTCACCGAGCGGCTTGAGTAATTGCAGGAAGGTTTCAGCGGCGGTCAGGTGCTCGCGCAGATCACCGCTGTGGCTGATGTCGCCGGGGAATTTGGCGGTGAAGCGAAAGTGTTCAGGCATCACCTCAGCCCAACGCTGCACCGTGGCGGGCGACGGGCTGGCGTAGAAGGTCGTGTTGCCTTCAACGGCGTTGAACACCTGGGAATAGAGACCGAGAAAATCGGAGGTTTTGGCGTCTACCGGGTACAGATACTCGCGCCAAGCGTTTTCGCTCCAGGACGGGCAACCGAGGTAGTAAGGCAGATCCATCAGATGTACAGATCGAGGCCCAGCACGTCTGCATCCCAATCGACAAAACCGGCGGTGCTCAGGTAGCTGGCCAAGGCCATCGCTACGCTTTTTTTCATCGCACGGTGGTAGATCATGTCTTGTTGGCGGGCGGGCAGATTGCTCAGGCGTTGCGCGGCAGCTTTGGCGGCAGCACGGGCAGCCAGTTGCTCTTCAGTCGGAAATTCGATCTCACCGTCGATATCGTCGACGGACTCATCCACAGTCACATGGCCTTTGCGAGGCTTGCGCTTGATGGGGTAGGACTGAGAGGAAAGGCCGTCTATACGCATAAATTCATGCTCGGTATCGATGATGGCAATTTAGCGGCACTTGACCGACTTAGCAAACCGCCGAGTGATAACTAGAACACATAAAGCGCAAAAGGTTTAAAACGCGGGGTTAGAAACTGACGATTGGTGTCGTCGGCAGAAAGCTATTCGCGAGCAGGCTCGCTCCCACAAGGACGGCGCTGTACCTGTGGGAGCGAGCCTGCTCGCGAAAGTGGCAATTCGGTATCGAGTGAATCAGCGGGCTTTCGGGGTGGCGACTTTATCGCGCAGGTAAACCGGTTGCGCGTCATCCGCCGGGATCGACTCGCCGCGTTCCCAGGCAAAACGCGCCAGCGTCAGCAGGTCTTCGGCGTGGGGCAACATGCCTGCGTCGGATCCCGTCAGATTGACCGCGATACGCTCGCCATAACCCCAACCGGTACCGGCACCAAACCAGTCGCCACTGGCATCGGCCGGCAGCGCTGCGACTTCCGGCGGCAACACCGCTTCGGCACCGACCAGACGCATCTCCCCCGCCGTCTCGCGGTAGCAGCCCCAATACACTTCATCCATCCGCGCATCGATGGCCGCCGCGACCTGGCTCACGCCATGTTCACGCAACGCACGCTGCGCCAGCACTGCGAGGTTGGACACCGGCAACACCGGACGATCCAGCGCAAACGCCAGCCCCTGCACCACACCAATGGCAATCCGCACCCCGGTAAACGCACCCGGCCCGCGACCGAAAGCAATCGCATCGACCGCTTGCAACGTGGTGCCGGCGTCGGCCAGCAATTGCTGGATCATCGGCAGCAGCTTCTGCGCGTGCAGGCGTGGGATCACCTCGTAATGGCTCGTGACCTTGCCGTCATGCAGCAAGGCAACGGAGCAAGCTTCAGTCGCGGTGTCCAGGGCCAGCAAGGTGCTCATCGATGTTTCCAAAACAGGGGAGGGAAAAAGTGCGTCAGTATAAACAACTACGGCCCGCAAGCGGGCCGTGGATGATGCTGCGGTTCAGACTTTTCAGCTCAGCGCGGCCAGCACCTTGGCGGTGATCGCATCGACCGAACCAACGCCCGGGATGTGGCTGTACTTCGGCTTGCCAGCGTTTTTGGCGGACAGGCTCTGATAGAACTCCACCAGCGGCTTGGTCTGCGAGTGGTAGACCGACAGGCGATGACGCACGGTTTCTTCGGTGTCGTCCTTGCGCTGTACCAGCTCTTCGCCGGTGATGTCGTCTTTGCCCGCGATTTTCGGCGGGTTGTAGACGATGTGGTAAACGCGGCCGCTGGCTTCGTGAACACGACGGCCGGCGATGCGTTGAACGATTTCTTCGTCTTCAACAGCGATTTCAACCACAGCATCCAGCTCGACGCCGGCAGTTACCAACGCTTCAGCCTGCGGAATGGTGCGCGGGAAGCCGTCGAACAGGAAACCATTGGCGCAGTCTGGCTGAGCGATACGGTCCTGAACCAGTGCGATGATCAGGTCATCCGACACCAGGCCGCCGGCATCCATGATGCTCTTGGCTTGCACGCCCAGCGGAGTACCGGCCTTGACCGCTGCACGCAGCATGTCGCCGGTGGAAATTTGTGGAATGCCGAATTTTTCGGTGATGAACTTAGCCTGAGTACCTTTACCGGCCCCGGGAGCTCCCAGCAGAATGACGCGCATTAGATGTGCTCCTCAATTTTTTTATAAAAAGCTTTTACAAAACAAAGGATTCGCCGCTTGGGACGAATCCTGAAAATACGGGTCGTGGCCGCACAAACGGCCAAAGGCTGATCAAGATACACAGCAGGCTGCGCCCACACAAGACGCCAAAAGTCGGAGAAACCGACGCCCCCTGCGACCTTGCGACGCGGTAACCCAAGTCGCAACCCCATCATTAACTGTCGCCTGGCGGCACTTTCCGCCATCAGGCAAAGCGGCATCCGGTACGTGTTCCGGAAGCCGCGTGCCCAGACAAAAACCTTAGCCGGTATTTCGCAAACCGGCGGCAATCCCCGCCACAGACACCAGCAATGCCTGTTCCACCGGGCTGCCCTGCTCGACATCCTGCTGCCGCGAGCGGGCCAGCAGTTCGGCCTGCAATAGATGCAGCGGGTCGAGGTAGGTGTTACGCAGACGGATGAATTCAAGGGTGTCAGGGCTATGTGCCAGCAGCTGCGACTGGCCAGTCAGGCCGAGCACCACTGCGCACGCCTGCGACAATAGGTCGCGCAACTGCGCGCCCAATGGCAGCAAGTCCGCCTCGACGAGACGCTGATCGTAGGACAGCGCGATATCCGCGTCAGCCTTGGCCAGGACCATTTCGAGCATGTCGATACGGGTACGGAAGAACGGCCACTGCTCGCGCATCTGCCCGAGCAACTTGCCTTCGCCGCGCTCCAGCGCTTTGCTCAGCGCCGACTCCCAACCCAGCCACGCTGGCAGCATCAGCCGCGTTTGCGTCCAGCCGAAGATCCACGGGATCGCTCGCAGGCTTTCTATCCCGCCCGCGCGACGCTTGGCCGGGCGACTACCGAGCGGTAAACGCCCCAGTTCCTGCTCCGGCGTGGACTGGCGGAAGTACTCGACGAATTGCGGATTTTCCCGCACGACCTGGCGATAAGCGCTGACACCGTCCGCCGCCAATTCATCCATCAGATGGCGCCATTCCGGTGTCGGTGGCGGCGGTGGCAACAACGTTGCTTCAAGCACCGCCGCCAGATACAGGTTGAGATTTTGCTCGGCGATGTCCGGCAGGCCGAATTTGAATCGAATCATTTCGCCCTGCTCGGTGGTGCGGAAACGCCCGGCCACCGAACCCGGTGGCTGCGACAGAATCGCCGCGTGCGCCGGGCCACCGCCACGACCAACAGTACCGCCGCGACCGTGGAACAGGAGTAGTTCGACTTGCTGCTCGCGGCAGATCTCCACCAGGCGTTCCTGTGCACGATATTGCGCCCAGGCCGCCGCCGTGGTGCCGGCGTCCTTGGCCGAATCGGAGTAGCCGATCATCACTTCCTGCGGGCCTTGCAGCCGTGCGCGGTAACCCGGCAGCAGCAACAACCGCTCCATCACCGGCCCGGCGTTGTCGAGGTCGGCGAGGGTTTCGAACAGCGGCACCACACGCATCGGCCGCAACACGCCGGACTCTTTGAGCAGCAGTTGCACGGCGAGCACATCGGAAGCGGCGCCGGCCATGGAGATCACGTAGGAGCCGAGCGAAGCGCCCGGTGCTGCGGCAATTTCCTTGCAGGTGTTGAGCACTTCGGCGGTGTCGGCGGACGGTTTGAAATGTGCCGGCAGCAATGGCCGACGGTTGTTCAGCTCGCGGGTCAGGAAGGTGATGCGCTGCTCTTCGTCCCAGTCTTCATAGCGACCGAGACCGAGGTAATCAGTGATTTCAGTCATCGCCGAACTGTGCCGCGAGGAATCCTGCCGCACATCGAGGCGCACGAGGAACAGGCCGAAGGTCACCGCACGACGCAAGCAATCGAGCAACGGGCCGTCTGCAATCACGCCCATGCCGCATTCGTGCAGCGAGTTGAAACACAGCTCCAGCGGATCAAGCAGATCGCGGTTGTTGTGCAGCACATCGGCCGGCGCCGGGGTTGGCGCAGTCAGCGCAGCGTGTGCCCAGTTGCGCGTCGCGCGCAGGCGTTCGCGCAATTGTTTGAGCACCGCGCGATACGGCTCGGCGCTGTCGCCAGCCTTGGCCTTCAGGGCATCGCTGGCCTGCTGCATCGACAGTTCGGCCGCCAGGTGATCAACATCGCGCAGGTACAAATCGGCGGCCATCCAGCGCGCCAGCAGCAACACTTCGCGGGTCACTGCGGCGGTGACGTTGGGGTTGCCGTCACGGTCGCCGCCCATCCACGACGCGAAGCGAATCGGTGCCGCTTCCAAGGGCAGACGCAGGCCGGTCGCTTCATGCAAGGCCTTGTCGGCCTTGCGCATATGGTTGGGGATCGCCTGCCACAGCGAATGCTCGATCACCGCGAAACCCCACTTGGCTTCGTCGACTGGCGTCGGTCGTGTGCGGCGGATTTCTTCGGTGTGCCAGGCTTCGGCGATCAACCGTTGCAGAGTGTTTTGAATCTGTTCGCGTTCGGCGCTGGTCAGGTCGCGATGATCCTGCGCAGCGAGTTGCCCGGCGATCGCGTCGTACTTCTGAATCAGCGTGCGTCGCGCGACTTCGGTCGGGTGCGCAGTCAGCACCAGTTCGATTTCCAGGCGCGCCAGTTGCCGGGCCAGCGATTCGGCGCTGTGGCCTTCGTTACGCAAACGCGCGAGCAATTCCGGCAGCACGCGGGATTCGAACGGCGCCGGCTGCGACTCTTCGCGCCGATGGATCAACTGATACTGCTCGGCGATGTTCGCCAGGTTGAGAAACTGGTTGAACGCCCGCGCCACCGGGAGCAATTCGTCTTCGCTCAATTGATTGAGGCTGGCGCTCAGTTCGGCGTCCATCGAACCACGCCGATCGGCCTTGGCGCCCTTGCGGATCTGCTCGATCTTGTCGAGGAAGGCCTCGCCGTATTGATCTCGAATGGTGTTGCCCAGCAGCTCTCCGAGCAGGTGAACGTCTTCGCGCAAGCGTGCATCAATATCGGTCATCAGCAATTCCCCAGCAGTAATCCGGACGGCTTAGAAACAAGTGCATGACCTAGAGAGTGCCGCTCTACGACGCTTCTTACAAGCAGCCGACCAAGGGACTTTAAACCTTACTGACAAAAGCTAGTCTCAACAGTAAGCCGTACAACGGCTTGCCGCCGGCGCTGCCGGACACTCACCCAGGCCTGCCATGAGCAGGCGCGAAATGAGGTCATCATGAAAATTCGTGAACTCGCCCAGCATTGGGAAGAAAACGCCAAGGGTCGCCTGACCGACACTGGCTACACGATCCATCTGGACGTCGAAGCCGCTGCGCGTCTGGCAGCGATTGCCGAGATGTACCCGAAACGGCATGCCGAAGAACTGCTCGGCGAACTGATTGGCGCAGCCCTTGAAGAGTTTGAAGCGAGCCTGCCGTATGTGAAGGGCTCGACGGTGGTGGCGACCGATGAGGAAGGTGATCCGTTGTATGAGGATGTCGGGCCGACGCCGCGGTTTCTGGCGTTGTCGCGCCGGCATTTGCATGACCTCTCGGCCACTGCCGGCAAGCAAAAACACTGACACAACCTAGATCAAACTGTAGGAGTGAGCCTGCTCGCGATAGCGTTTTTTCATTCAACATTTTTGTTGTCTGATACGACGCCATCGCGAGCAGGCTCACTCCTACAGGAATCGTATTTCAAGCTGAAAATCGATGTGTTTTCGGCGTCTTGAAACCCCGCGCGTACCACTCTCTGCCGCCAAAGTTCCCGCTCTAGAGCCTTGTCCATTCGGTCAAAGTTTTTTTTGGCGATTAGCCATCTTTTCTGAACTTTTGAAAAATCCCGCCGGTCGGAACCTGTAACCACGCCTGGAACGAGCGTTTCAAAAACGCGCTTTCACACGTCGCTTGCGGCTCCTCGACCAGGATGGATTCAGATGTTTTCAGGAGATGCCTAATGGAGTTGAAGACCATGAAAAACCAAACCTCGTTTACCCACCTGCGCGGTCTGAAACTGGCTGCTCTGGCGATCGGCACCAGCTTCGTACTGGCCGGTTGCGCCGGTAACCCACCGACCGAGCAATACGCCGTGACCCAATCGGCCGTGAACAGCGCAGTCAGCGCCGGCGGTACCGAGTTCGCTGCGGTTGAGATGAAGCAGGCGCAGGACAAGCTGAAGCAAGCCGAAATCGCCATGCACGACAAGAAGTATGACGAGGCTCGCACCCTGTCCGAGCAAGCCGAGTGGGACGCTCGCGTCGCCGAACGCAAGGCTCAGGCAGCCAAGGCTGAACAAGCCGTGAAGGATTCCCAGAAAGGTGTTCAGGAACTGCGTCAGGAAAGTCAGCGCACCGTGCAGTAAGCGCGCATCCCGATAGCAACGCTGAAACTTTTATCGATAGAAAGGACGAAAATTATGCGTAAGCAACTGATGATCCCAGCTCTTCTGGCCGCAAGCGTCGCTCTGGCTGCCTGCTCTACCCCGCCTAACCCGAACCTGGAACAGGCGCGCACCAACTACGCCGGCCTGCAAGCCAACCCACAGGCGAGCAAAGTCGCGGCGCTGGAAACCAAAGACGCCAGTGATTACCTGGACAAGGCCGACAAGGCTTATCTGGACAAGCAAGACGCGGCCAAGGTCGACCAATTGGCCTACCTGACCAACCAGCGTGTGGAAGTGGCCAAGCAGACCATCGCCCTGCGCACTGCGGAAAACAACCTGAAGAACGCCGCTGCCCAACGTGCCCAGGCGCGTCTGGATGCGCGTGATCAGCAGATCAAACAGCTGCAGGACAGCCTGAACGCCAAGCAGACCGATCGCGGTACGCTGGTGACTTTCGGTGACGTGCTGTTCGCCACCGACCGTGCCGACCTGAAATCCAGCGGTCTGGTGAATATCAACAAACTGGCGCAGTTCCTTCAGGAAAACCCGGATCGCAAAGTGATCGTTGAGGGTTACACCGACAGCACCGGTACCGCCAGCCACAACCAGTCGCTGTCCGAGCGTCGCGCCAACTCCGTGCGCACCGCACTGGTGAAAATGGGCGTTGATCCAGCGCGTATCGTCACCCAAGGCTACGGCAAGGAATACCCGGTTGCCGAGAACGGCAGCGTTTCCGGCCGTGCGATGAACCGTCGTGTGGAAGTGACCATTTCCAACGACAACCAGCCAGTGATGCCACGTTCGGCGGTCAGCTCGAACTAAGCTCCCTGCTGTAACGCGAAAGCCCCGCCTGATTGATCAGGCGGGGCTTTTTTGTGCGGGCTGAAATCGCGGCCCCTCACCCCAGCCCTCTCCCGAGGGAGAGGGAGCCGATTTGTGGTGCTTTCAGAATTTGTGTTCGGCACGATGGATCAGGCGGGGCTTTTTTGTGCGGGCGGAAATCGCGGCCCCTCACCCTAGCCCTCTCCCGAGGGAGAGGGAGCCGATTTGTGGTGCTTTCAGAATTTGTGTTCGACACGATGGATCAGGCGGGGCTTTTTTGTGCGGGCTGAAATCGCAGCCCCTCACCCCAGCCCTCTCCCGAGGGAGAGGGAGCCGATTGGGGGATGCTCGATAGCTGCGTCGACCTGAAAGTGCTTCGCCGAATCCATAATCAACGCAATCTTTCAGGTCGGCGTATAGCGAAAGACACCTCGCTCAGTCCCCTCTCCCTCTGGGAGAGGGTTAGGGTGAGGGCTTGTCCTGCAGAATCACTGCTCAAGCTTCTGCGGAGTCTCCTCGCCCATGCAACGCACGGCTTTTTTCTGCGCATTGATCAACACACCTGTCAGACCTTTCTGCTCGGTATCGAACAACACCAGCACCCCATCAATGCACTGCGCCACTTGCGGTGCCGGGTCCAGCGAGACTTTGTAGTCTTCGCCGGGCACGGTCTTGAGCATGGTGAATTCGTTGAGCAGCAACGCATCCTCGGGTTTGGCGAAGTGCAGGTAGCCGTAGTACCACAGCGCCCCGACGGTGCCGAGGATGCTGCAGATACCGGTGATGATCAGCGGGATGGCGTTACGTTCTTCACTCATTGCGGGCTCTCATCTTCAGAATTCGGGGGTGTCGGGTAATTGGGGATTTCGCCGAGACGGCGCAGGCCGTTGAAGTGCTCGGGATCATCCAGATAACGCAGCATGACTTGGCGCCACACCGGGTCACCGAAGGTCTGCACATGGCCGCCACGGGTCAGTTGCAGCACGCGCGGTGGCGGCGCAGCCTGATACAGACGGATGCCGTTAGACAGTGGTACCAGTGGATCGTCGATGCTGTGGAAGATCAGTTTCGGCACGCCGTTGAGCTGCGGCATCGAGTTGATCGCGCTGTCGCCGTCCGGCACCAGCCACGACAGCGGCACCTGAAATGGCCAGGTCAGCCAAGAAGTGCTCAGCGCATACTGGCCGACGCTGCGGTAACTGGCGGGCACGCCGTCGAGCACCAAAGCCTTGAGCTGCTTCTGTCGCTCGGGATGCTGCACCAGCCAATGCACGGCCATCGAACCGCCGAGGCTCTGACCGAGCAGAATCAGCGGCTTGCCTTTGACTTCCGGCGCCCTGTCCAGCCACGCAAAAGCGGTATCAATGTCCTGATAGATCGCCGGCAAACTCGGCTCGCCCTCAGATAAGCCATAACCACGATAGTCGACCAACAACACTTGATAGCCGTTTTTCGGTAGCCACCAGCTCCCGCCCAAATGCATCGGCAGGTTGCCGCCGTTGCCGTGCAAATGCAGGACGGTACCTTTGACCTCGACGCCGGATTTGGCCGGCAGCCACCAGGCATTGAGCTCCAAGCCATCCGCCGTGACCAGGGTGACGGTGCGGTATTCGAGCTTGGCTTTTTCCGGGGTAAAGATCTGGCCCGGCTCGGGGTAGAACAACAGCGAACTGCAACCGCCGAGGGTCAGGAGCAGGCAGAAGATGCCGAGGATTCTCATCCGGTGAAACCTCGCAGAAATAGGGAGTCAGACACAAATCGAAACTGTGGGAGCGAGCCTGCTCGCGAAAGCGGTGTGTCAGCCAACATTAATGTTGAATGTGAAATCGCATTCGCGAGCAGGCTCGCTCCCACAGGGGATATTGGTTATTCAGAGAATATTGGAGTAATCCGCTTCGATCCGGTCCAGGCTCAAATGATTGAGGAAGTTGGAGAAGCACATCCACGCCGACAACGCATTCAAATCGCGGAACTGATCCGGCAAGTATTTCGGCGCCACCACCAGTCCTTCATCCACCAACTGACGCAAGGTCCGCATGTCTTCCAGCGTGGTCTTGCCACAAAACAACAACGGGATCTGCTCAAGTTTGCCCTTACGCACGGCCAACTGAATGTAGTTGTAAACCATGATAAAGCCCTTGAGGTAGGACAAGTCTTTGGTGAATGGCAGACCGGTCGGCGTAGATCCACGGAAAACCCGACTGGCGTTGCCGTAACTTTCCGCCATCTCGAAGCCCTGCTCGCGGAAGAACTCGAAGATCTGCAAGAAGTCCGCGCCCTCCTCGACCATGTGGATGGCGCGGGTGCGGTTGGTCAATTTGCGCAGGCGGCTCGGGTAGGAGGCGAAGGTGATGATTTCCATCAGGATCGCCAGGCCTTCCTGGGTCACCGTCGACGACGGTGGGCCTTTGGACAGGAAGGTGCAGATCGGCTGGTTCAGCCCGTTGAGCGTAGTGCCCACATGGACCAGACCTTCGTGGACTTCCAGCGCGCGCACATCACGATCGTTGAACATCGCGTCGGTGCGGATCTTGATGTAGTCCGCGCCGGCCGCCGCGTCGGCGACGATGCCGTCAGACTCGAACACGCGAATGGTTTCCTCGGCCTCGCCAAAGACCTTGTTCAGACGGGTTTGCAGCAAGTGCACAGCGTCTTTGGCGGTGAGGGTTTTCGGCTCGTCTTTCAGATCGCCTCGGCCATCGATGTTGTTCAGGTAGTCGGACATCATCAGGCCGAGGTCGGCCAACGTCGGGTCACCGGCGTGAAAGGCATCGGACGCAGCCCCGTACAACTCTTGCGAGATCAGGCCGAAATCCTCGGTGCCGCGCGCTTCGAGCATGCGCACCACCATGCGGTATTCCTTGCACATGCGCCGCATGATCTGCCCGACCGGGTTGAACTGGCCGAGCTGGCGGGTGATGTCGCGCTCGATGTTCTGGAATTCCAGTTTGACCTTGCTCGAGTCGAAACTCAGCGGTCGATTGAGGTAGTAGTCGCGATCCACCGCCGGCATTTCCTTGCCTTTGGCCTTGAGGAAGCCCTTGCGGATATTCTCATCCCACTTGACCGCGTCGAGCACACGGATCGGTGTCTGCGCCAGCACAATGCGGTCGGACAATATGCGTATCGACTGCTGGTAATCGTCCACCCGAAACTCCTGTAGAACACTGAATTATTTGGTGCGGGCCTGGCGCTGGTAGCGCACGGCTTCAACGAAGACATCGGAATTGGCCGGATCGTCGAGGTAAGCAAAGACCTTGTCGAGGTTGCTGTCGACATGCACGCCGTCGCCATCGTCGGTCTGGAAGGCTTGACCGTCGAGGGCTTTTTGCTTGATCGCTTGATTGATCTGTTCGAGATCGAGGTTGTAGACCACCAGTTCGTGTTTGTCGGTGAGCTCGAAACCAGCGATGGTGAAGTGGCCACCGTACTGCGCCGGGACTTTCGCCGACAGATACCAGCGGTTGCCGTGGCGCGACACGGTGAACGGATAGGCTTCGCGTTCGTGGGGTTTGGCCTTGAAGTACGTAACGGCCTGATAGCGATCGTTGCCCAATCGCGTCAGCTCAAGGTTCATCGGCTCGCCCCAGGCGTTGGTGCTCGACCATTTGCCGAGCAGGCCTTTGGGCGCCGGGTCACTGGCGGTCAGCGGCTCCTTGAAGGTCACCAGACAGCCACTGAGCAGCAGGAACGACAAGGCGATCAACGCGCCACGCCAGGCTTTCATTCAATACTCCCTATGAACACACGGCCCTGAACATCGCCACATTATCCTGTGGGAGCGAGCCTGCTCGCGAAAGCGGTGTGTCAGGCAACAAAGATGTTGAATGTCAGACCGCATTCGCGAGCAGGCTCGCTCCCACAGGGTGAAGCAACAACCGATTACACCGACGCAAGCACCAGGTGCATATACCGCGTCAGAATACCGAGCATGTCCTCTTCGGCCAAAGGCTCGGCGTCGTTGAGCAGGCCCTGATATTCCATCCGTCCGATAATCGCCGTCAACACCTTGGCATCCTGTTGCGGTTCACGCGAGCCCAATACCTGAAACAACTGGCAGGTGCCCTGCAACAGAATCTGCTGATGCGAGCGCACCAGAATTGCCAGACGCGGGTTGAGCAGCGCTTCCTGACGGAACGCCTGCTCAGCCATCAAATGCTCGCGCCGGTTAACCAATTGCCGGTGAACATAGTCGGCCATCAACCGCGCAATGTCGTCGGCCAGTTGCGAGCGCGATTCGGGGCTGCCGTCACCACTAACGACCATGTCACGCAACAGACCTTCATTGTTGACCCACAACTTGGCCATGTACGCCGCGCTGCGTTCAACGTATTGGGCGAAGGTATCGGTGAGCAGGTCATCGATGTCCTTGAAGTAGTAGGTGGTCGCCGACAGCGGCACTCCGGCCTCGGCGGCCACTGCACGGTGGCGCACGGCACGCACGCCGTCACGCACGACAATACGCATCGCTGCATCGAGAATGTCCTGTCGACGCTGCTCACTGCCCTGTCGGCTGGCCTTGCGACCCTGGTACTGAACACTTTCAGCGACCGCAGTGGCGATACCCGCTGCACCCTCTTGAGCTATTGCACCCATCACGACAGAACTTCCTCTGCTATTGCAAAATTAACCAATTGATACATTTGTACCAGACAGGCAATAAAAAGCCGCCTGTTTTAGGCGGCTTTTTAACTGAAACGTTTACGCTTGCGGTCGCATGTGCGGGAACAGGATCACATCGCGGATCGACGGCGAGTTGGTCAGCAACATCACCAGACGATCGATGCCGATGCCTTCACCGGCCGTTGGCGGCATGCCGTACTCCAGCGCGCGAACGAAGTCGGCGTCGTAGTGCATGGCTTCGTCGTCGCCGGCGTCCTTGTCGGCCACCTGCGCCATGAAGCGCTCGGCCTGGTCTTCCGCGTCGTTCAACTCGGAGTAGGCGTTGGCGATTTCACGGCCACCGATGAACAGCTCGAAGCGGTCGGTGACGTTCGGGTTGTCGTCGTTGCGACGGGCCAGCGGCGACACTTCGAACGGGTACTGAGTGATGAAGTGCGGCTGCTCCAGCTTGTGCTCGACCAGCTCTTCGAAAATCATCACCTGCAGCTTGCCCAGACCTTCGAAGCCCAGCACCTTGGCGCCGGCCTTCTTGGCGATGGCGCGGGCCTTGTCGATGTCGTTCAGATCATCGGCGGTCAGCTCAGGGTTGTACTTGAGGATCGAGTCGAACACCGACAGACGCACGAACGGCTCGCCGAAGTGGAACACCTTGTCGCCGTACGGCACGTCGGTGCTGCCCAGTACCAGCTGCGCCAGTTCACGGAACAGTTCTTCGGTCAGGTCCATGTTGTCTTCATAGTCGGCGTAAGCCTGGTAGAACTCCAACATGGTGAATTCCGGGTTGTGACGCGTCGAAACGCCTTCGTTACGGAAGTTGCGATTGATCTCGAAGACTTTCTCGAAACCGCCGACTACCAAGCGCTTGAGGTACAGCTCAGGCGCGATACGCAGGAACATTTCCATGTCCAGCGCGTTGTGGTGGGTTTCGAACGGCTTGGCAGCAGCGCCGCCCGGAATGGTCTGCAGCATCGGCGTTTCGACTTCGAGGAAGTCGCGCTTCATCAGGAAGCTGCGGATGTGCGCGATGACTTGCGAACGCACGCGGAAGGTCTGACGCACTTCGTCGTTGACGATCAGGTCAACGTAGCGCTGACGGTAGCGCTGTTCGGTGTCGGTCAGGCCGTGGTGCTTGTCCGGCAGCGGGCGCAGCGATTTGGTCAGCAGACGCACGCTGGTCATTTCAACGTACAGGTCGCCCTTGCCGGAACGCGCCAGGGTGCCTTCGGCGGCAATGATGTCGCCCATGTCCCAGGTTTTCACCGCGGCCAGGGTGTCTTCCGACAGGGTTTTACGGTTGACGTAAACCTGGATGCGACCGGTCATGTCCTGGATCACCATGAACGAGCCACGGTTGAGCATGATGCGACCGGCAACCTTGACCGGGATTGCAGCCTCTGCCAGCTCTTCCTTGGTCTTGTCCGCGTACTGTTTCTGCAGTGCATCGCAGTAGTTTTCGCGGCGGAAGTCGTTCGGGAAGGCGTTGCCCTTGGCGCGCTCGGCAGCCAGCTTTTCCTTGCGCAGGGCGATCAGGGAGTTTTCTTCCTGTTGCAGGGCTTGCGGGTCGAGTTGTTGGTCGCTCATGTCTTTAGATATTCCATCAGGTTCGTTGCCCCCAGGCCTGCCGGCCCGGGGATCGCCAGCAGGGCTGGCTCCTACAGGGATCGGTTTGAATCAGCCGACCCTGTAATGCGTCTTTTACAGCCCGGACTTCAGGCTGGCATACAGGTATTCGTCGATATCACCGTCGAGTACCTTGTCGCAGTCGCTGCGTTCGATGTTGGTGCGCAGATCCTTGATCCGCGACGCATCGAGCACGTACGAGCGGATCTGGTGACCCCAGCCGATATCGGACTTGGTGTCTTCCAGCGCTTGCGACGCGGCGTTGCGTTTCTGCATTTCCTGCTCGTACAACTTGGCCCGCAGCATTTTCATGGCGGTGTCCTTGTTGGCGTGCTGGGAACGTTCGTTCTGGCAGCTGACCACGGTGTTGGTCGGTACGTGAGTGATACGTACGGCCGAGTCGGTGGTGTTTACGTGCTGACCACCGGCACCGGAGGAACGATAGGTGTCGATCCGCAGGTCTGCCGGGTTGATTTCGATTTCGACCTTGTCGTCGATCTCTGGCGAGACGAAAACCGCGGAGAACGAGGTGTGGCGACGGTTGCCGGAGTCGAACGGGCTCTTGCGCACCAGACGGTGCACGCCGATCTCGGTACGCAACCAGCCAAAGGCGTATTCGCCCTTGATGTGCACGGTCGCGCCTTTGATACCGGCGACTTCACCGGCCGACAGTTCCATGATGGTCGCGTCGAAACCGCGTTTATCCGCCCAGCGCAGGTACATGCGCAGGAGGATGTTGGCCCAGTCCTGGGCCTCGGTGCCGCCGGAACCGGCCTGGATGTCCAGGTAGGCGTTGTTCGGGTCCATTTCATGGCTGAACATGCGGCGGAATTCCAGCTTGGCCAGATTTTCCTCGAGACGGGCCAGCTCGGCGACGACATCGCCCACTGCGCCTTCGTCGTTTTCTTCGACGGCCATGTCCAGCAGGTCGCGGCAATCGGCCAGACCGCCGTTCAGTTCGTCGAGGGTATCGACGATCTGTGCCAGCGCGGCGCGCTCGCGGCCCAGTTCCTGGGCGTATTCAGGTTTGTTCCAGACGCTCGGATCTTCAAGCTCGCGATTGACCTCAGTCAGACGCTCATGCTTTTGATCGTAGTCAAAGATACCCCCGAATAGTTTCGGAGCGCTCGGACAGGTCCTTGATGGTGTTCAGGATCGGGTTGATTTCCATGACGGGCAGCACTCGTTGGCGAACTTTTGAAAGCCGGCGAGTATAACGTAATCAGGCTGTGACGGCAGCCCGTCTGGCGGCTACGGGGATCATTAAAGCCTTTGCCCTCACCCTAACCCTCTCCCAGAGGTAGAGGGGACCGATCGGGGGATATTTGAGAGGTACGCCGACGTGAAAGGGCTTTGCCGAATCCATGATCGCCACGCTTACAGATCCATAATCGCCGAGGTCTTTCAGGTCGATGCAGAACCCAAGACACCTCGGTCGGCCCCCTCTCCCTCCGGGAGAGGGATGGGGTGAGGGTCAGCCGCTACTCGATTCCGACCTGATTACGCCCACTGTTCTTCGCCAGGTACAAGCCACGATCCGCCGCTGAAATCAGCAACCGGCAATCACTACCCGCCTGCGGCACCATGGTCGCCAGACCAATACTGATCGTCAGGCTCGCCCCTTCCGCCGGGGTGTTGTGCGGAATTTTCAGCGAGGCCACGGTCTGGCGCAGTTTCTCCGCCACCAGCCGCGCGCCGCCCGGCGAGGTGTTCGGCAGCACCAGCACAAACTCCTCACCACCATAACGCGCCGGCAGATCCGACGGTCGTGCGCTGGCCTCGCGGATCGCCGTGGCGACCTTGCGCAACGCCTCATCACCTTCAACATGGCCAAAGCTGTCGTTGTAGGACTTGAAGTAATCGACGTCGATCATCAACAGCGACAACTGACTCTGATCCCGCAGCGAGCGGCGCCACTCCAGTTCCAGGTACTCGTCGAAATGGCGGCGATTGGACAGCCCGGTCAGGCCATCGGAGTTCATCAGCCGTTGCAGCACCAGATTGGTGTCGAGCAATTGCTGCTGGCTGACCCGCAGCGCGCGATATGCCGCGTCGCGCTGCAACAACGTCATGTACGAGCGCGAGTGATAGCGGATGCGCGCCACCAGTTCGATGGTGTCCGGCAGCTTCACCAGATAATCGTTGGCCCCGGCCGAGAACGCCGCGCTTTTGATCAGCGGGTCCTCCTTGGTCGACAGGACGATGATCGGGATGTCCTTGGTCGCCGGGTGATTGCGGTATTCGCGCACCAGGCTCAGGCCATCGAGGCCGGGCATCACCAGGTCCTGGAGAATCACCGTTGGTTTGATCCGCACCGCCTGGGCAATAGCCTGCTGCGGGTCGGAGCAGAAGTGAAAGTCGATATTTTCCTGATTCGACAGCCCACGGCGCACCGCTTCGCCGATCATCGCCTGATCGTCCACCAACAACACCATGGCGGCGTTTTCGTCGGTTTTAATGTCGTCGATCTGTAAGTCATTCATGGGCGGTCACCTGAGTACTGCGGGGGCCAGGATTGCGGATTGACCTGATCATTTGGGGAAAATCTCCTGCAATCGTGGCGCTATTCTTTCCAGTGGACGTATTTCTACGGCGGCATCAATGGCCGCAGCGGCCTTGGGCATGCCGTACACCGCACTGCTTTGCTGATCCTGCGCGATGGTCAGATAACCCTGTTGGCGCATGAGCTTAAGCCCTTGCGCGCCGTCACGCCCCATCCCGGTCAATAAAACCCCGACGGCGTCGCCATTCCAATAACTGGCGACACTCTCGAAAAACACATCGATCGAGGGCCGATAGATTTCGTTGACCGGCTCGGCCGTGTAGGCCAGCGTGCCGTTTTTCAACAAGCGAATATGGTGGTTGGTCCCGGCCAGCAGCACTGCGCCGGCCTGTGGCGGTTCGCCTTCGCGGGCGAGCCTTACATCGAGGCCGCTGGCGCTGGCCAGCCATTCGGCCATGCCGGCAGCAAACACTTGATCGACGTGCTGCACCAGCACAATGGCTGCCGAGAAATCCTTGGGCAAGCCTTTGAGCAGCATCTCCAGCGCCGCCGGCCCGCCTGCGGATGAACCGATCGCTACCAGCCGCTGGCGCGAACCCGAACTGCGCGGCGGCGTCGGCGCGGGACGTGAGCGCGGCGCTTTGTCGCCGATCAGCCAGCCAATATTGAGGATCTTGCGCAGCAACGGCGCCGCCGCTTCCTGCGCATTGCCCGCGCCGAGGGCGGGGGTATCGACCACGTCCAGCGCGCCGTGGCCCATGGCTTCGAAGACACGGTGCACGTTCTGCTGGCGGTCGACGGTCACGATGACAATGGCACACGGGGTTTCAGCCATGATCCGCCGGGTGGCTTCGACGCCGTCCATCACCGGCATGATCAGATCCATGAGGATCAGATCGGGGGTGTTTTCGGCGCACAGTTGCACCGCCTCGGCACCGTTGCGGGCAACCCAGACCACCTGATGCGCCGGCTCGAAAGCCAGCGCCCGGCGCAGGGCCTCGACCGCCATGGGCATGTCGTTGACGATTGCGATCTTCATGCCCGCGCTCCTCCGATAAGCTCGACCACTGCGTCGAGCAGGGCGTCGTCATGAAAACTGGCTTTGGCTAAATAATAGTCAGCGCCGGCATCGAGGCCACGGCGACGATCCTCTTCGCGATCCTTGTACGACACGACCATCACCGGCAGCGATTGCAGACGGTTGTCGCGACGCAGCAGCGTGACCAGTTCGATGCCGTCCATGCGCGGCATGTCGATGTCGGTGATCAGCAAATCGAAGTCCTCCGAACGCAGCGCGTTCCAACCGTCCATGCCGTCCACCGCCACCGCGACGTCGTAGCCGCGATTGAGCAGCAGTTTGCGTTGCAGCTCGCGCACGGTCAGCGAGTCGTCGACCACCAGCACCCGCTTGCGCGCCGACTCGGCGGCCTGATTGCCATGACGGGCGATGCGCTCGAGGCGACCGGTATTGAGCAGTTTGTCCACCGAACGCAGCATGTCTTCAACGTCGACGATCAGCACCACCGAGCCGTCGTCGAGCAAGGCGCCAGCGGAGATATCCTGCACTTTGCCCAGACGCTCATCGAGTGGCAAGACCACCAATGTGCGTTCGCCAATAAAGCGCTCCACGGCAACCCCGTAAACCGCATCGCGCTCACGGATCACCACGACTTTAAGGGTTTCGCCGCTGTTCTGGCTGGCCGGGCGGTTGAGCAACTGGCTGGCCGCAACCAGCCCGACGTGCTGGCCTTCGTGCCAGAAATGCTGACGGCCTTCGACCTGCACGATGTCCTCCGGCGCCAGATCGCACATGCGTTCGATGTGCGCCAGCGGGAAGGCGTAGGCCTCTTCGCCAACTTCCACCACCAGACTGCGCACCACCGACAAGGTCAACGGCACTTCCAGATGAAAGCGACTGCCCTCGCCCGCCGTCTGCTCCAGCACCACCGCACCGCGCAGTTGGCGAACCATGTGTTGAACGGCATCGAGGCCAACGCCGCGACCGGACACTTCGGTGACGGTGTCGCGCAGGCTGAAACCGGGCAAAAAGAGGAAGGTCAGCAGCTCCTCTTCGCTTAGCTGCGCTGCGGTTTCGGCTGGGGATAACTGCCGCTCGACGATGCTGCGGCGGACCTTCTCCAGGTCGACGCCATTGCCGTCATCGCTCAGTTCCAGCACCAGCAGACCGGCCTGATGCGAGGCGCGCAGGCGGATCAGGCCCTCTTCTGATTTACCTTTGAGCAGACGCTGCTTAGGGGTTTCGATGCCGTGATCAACGGCGTTGCGCAGCAAATGCGTCAGCGGTGCTTCGAGTTTCTCCAGCACGTCGCGGTCGACCTGGGTTTTCTCGCCTTCGATCTCCAGGCGTACCTGTTTGCCAAGGCTGCGGCCCAGATCCCGCACCATGCGCACTTGACCGGTGAGCACATCGGCGAAGGGCCGCATGCGGCACGCCAGCGCGGTGTCGTAGAGCACTTGCGCGCGCTGGCTGGCCTGCCAGGCGAATTCGTCGAGTTCGGCGTTTTTCTCGCTCAGCAGTTGCTGGGATTCGGCGAGCAAACGGCGCGCGTCCTCCAAGGCTTCCAGCGCTTCAAGGCTCAACGCATGTTCCTTGAGGTGCACGTTGAGGTTTTCCAGCGCGCGCAGGCCGTTGTTCTGCATGCGCTTGAGACGCTGCATGGTCGCCAAATGCGGCTTGAGGCGCTGGGTTTCCACCAGCGATTTGCTCGACAGATCGAGCAGGCTGTTCAGGCGCTCGGCGGTAACGCGCAAGACGCGTTCGCCACCTTCGGTGGTGCGTTTGCTTTTGCGGGACGTCGGCTCGGAAGGCTCAACCGGCGCGTCCATGATAGGAGCTGGCGCGGGTTCAAAGACCGACGGCGCTTGAAGTTGCAACTCGGCCATCGGCGGTGCAATCAGCGTTGCCGCTGGCGTCGACGGATCGAGCAAACTCGCCATCAACGCCACGTAAGCGTCGATATCACTCGGCTGCGGCGCATTCGTCGGCGTAGCAACGCGCATCAGCAAATCGGTGCCCTGCAACAACGCATCGATATGCTCGGGCCGCAGCAACAACCGTCCTTCCTGCGCACTGACCAGGCAATCTTCCATAACATGGGCGACGCTGACGCCGCTGTCGATGCCGACAATCCGCGCCGCACCTTTGAGCGAGTGCGCCGCGCGCATGCACGATTCCAACTGATCGGCCTGGGTCGGGTTGCGCTCCAGCGCCAGCAACCCGGCGCTGAGTACTTGGGTCTGCGCTTCGGCTTCGAGGCTGAACAACTCCAGCAGCGAGGCGTCGCGCATTTGCTCGGGGGTCATGTGAGGCTCCGGGTCACGGCGGACAACAGCTGTTCTTCATCCAGCCAACGCAGGCTGCGACCGCGATATTGCAGAACACCACGGGTGTATTTGGCGCTGGCCTGCGCCCCGGATTGCGACGCTGCATCAAGGATGCGCTCGTCGATGGCATGAATACCGTCGACCTCATCCACCGGCACCACGACTGGCCCGCCATGGGCGGCGATGATCAGCATACGCGGCATGATGCGCGCGCCATTGGCTGGCGCAGCGTTGCCATCCAGATCAAGCAACTCAACCAGCGACAGGCACGCCACCAGCGCGCCACGCACATTGGCCACGCCGAGCAAGGCGCGCGAGCGCTGGTGCGGCAACGAGTGAATCGCCTGCAGCGGCGCCACTTCAACGAGGCTGCGCGTCGCGAGCCCCAGCCATTCTTCGCCGAGACGGAACATCAGCAACGAACGGGTTTTCACATCGCTTTCCACGGCGGTCGCCACCGGGTCGCGCTCGTCCTGCTGCAACGCATAACGGTCGAGCAGGCGCGTGGCAGCGGCGGAATACACCGAGCAATTGCGGCAATGAATGTGCTCTTCCAGCAGCGGGCAGGACTTGTCGCCATGGATGCCGATGCGGTTCCAGCAATCATCGATGGCCCGGGCGTCTTCGTGGGTGACGTTCAAGGTGTCGGACGGGATCATCGTTTACGCTCACTGTCGGTGGTGCGCCCGCTGCGGGCGGCGCGCTCCTGCAATCGTCTGGCACCGACGCTGTCGCCCTGGGCCTGCAGCAGCGCGGCCAGGTGCATCAACGCTTCGGGATGTTGCGGTTCGAGATACAACGCTTTGCGATAAAAGCCTTGGGCTTCGAGGGTCAGGCCGGCGACATCGCTGAGCAAGCCGAGCCAGTAAAACACCTGAGCCACCGGTTCATGACTGCGCAGATACTGTTCGCAGGCAGCCCGGGCTTCGGCGCTTTTGCCTTCGTTAGCCAGCGCGGCGATATTGGCCAGCAAGGTCGCTGCGTCCGGGTTCGCGCTTTTGCTGGCGATTGGCAGTGGCGTTACGGCGGCAAACGGTCGATTGCGCACCGGCGCTGGCGGCGTGCTGCGCTGCGGTTGGCTGATCGGCACCGCGATCGGTTTGGGTGTCGGCAGCGGTTCGGGGTGCGGATCGCTGTGGCGGCTGAACGCAAAGGATTGCGGGATGCCGATCGAACGCATGCCCAAGCGTCCAAGCAAACTGCCCTCGGCCGGGCCGATAAACAGCACGCCGTCGAAATGAGTCAGACGCTTGAGCACCTCGAACACCAGCTTTTGCGTCGGCTGATCGAAATAGATCAACAGATTGCGGCAAAACACGAAATCGAACGCCGGCTCACTGGCCAACAACGTCGGATCGAGCACATTGCCGACCTGCAAACGCACTTGCTCACGCACGCTCTCGTTGACCCGATGGCCGTCCTGCTCAGACGTGAAATGCCGTTCGCGAAAGTCCAGATCCTGACCGCGAAACGAGTTTTTGCCATACAGCGCACGCCGCGCCTTCTCCACCGACAGCGGACTGACGTCCATGCCATCGACCTTGAACTGATGCGGCTTAAGCCCGGCATCGAGCAAGGCCATGGCAATCGAATAGGGTTCTTCGCCGGTGGAGCACGGCAGGCTGAGGATGCGCAGCGCACGCATGTTGTTCAGCTCGGCGAGGCGATTGCGCGCCAGCTTGCCCAGCGTGGCAAAGGATTCCGGGTAACGGAAAAACCACGTTTCCGGGACGATCACCGCTTCGATCAACGCCTGTTGCTCATCCCGCGAGCCTTGCAGCAACTGCCAATATTCATCGGCATGCGCCGCTTGCGACAACGTTGTGCGCTGGCGCACGGCCCGCTCGATGATCGCCGGGCCGACCGACGTCACATCGAGACCGATGCGTTCCTTGAGAAAGTCGAAAAAACGCTGATCGCTGCTCATGCCTGCGCCTCAAGCTGCGCCGGACTCAGCGGCGGATCGGGGAACAGCAAAGTACGCACGGCGTCATCGAGCAAGTCATCGACCAGTACCCATTGCACCAATCCCTGCGCATCTTCACGCACCGGGCCGAGGTAAGGCGCCTCGCGGTTGTCGAGGCCGTAGGGCGCAAACTCATGAGGATGGCAGCGCAGCGTGTCGGTGGCCTGTTCCAGAATCAGTCCGAGCCATTGCGCCGGTTGCGACTCATCAGGCTGGTAATTGACCAGAACAAGACGCGTGCTGGTACGCGCCTGAGCGGGATGGCCAAAGGTCAATGCGCTGAGGTCGATTACCGGGACTACCGCACCGCGATAAGCGAACACACCGGCAACCCACTGCGGCGCCCGCGCAATCGGTTTCAACGGCAGGCGCGGCAACACTTCCGCGACCTCGGTGGCGCGCAGGGCGTAACGTTCGCTACCGATGCGAAACAGCAGGAACAACGCCGGCTTCGCCACCTGCGCGGCGCTGCGTTTGGCGATGATGTCGCTCATCAGACTTTGAATCGCGAAACGCCGCTGCGCAGCCCGACGGCCACCTGGCTCAGTTCGTCGATGGCGAAACTGGCCTGACGCAACGACTCGACGGTCTGGCTGCTGGCGTCACCCAACTGCACCAGCGCATGGTTGATCTGCTCGGCACCGGTGGCCTGAGCCTGCATGCCTTCGTTGACCATCAGCACCCGCGGCGCCAGCGCCTGCACTTGGTGGATGATCTGCGACAGCTGCTCGCCGACCTGCTGCACTTCGGACATGCCACGGCGCACTTCTTCGGAGAACTTGTCCATGCCCATCACACCCGCCGACACCGCCGACTGGATCTCGCGCACCATCTGTTCGATGTCGTAAGTGGCAACAGCGGTCTGATCCGCCAGACGCCGCACTTCAGTGGCGACCACGGCAAAACCGCGACCGTATTCACCGGCCTTCTCGGCTTCAATCGCCGCGTTGAGCGACAACAGGTTGGTCTGGTCCGCAACCTTGACGATGGTCACCACCACCTGGTTGATGTTGCCGGCCTTCTCATTGAGGATCGCCAGTTTGGCGTTGACCAGATCGGCCGCGCCCATCACCGAATGCATGGTGTCTTCCATGCGCGCCAAGCCTTGCTGGCCCGAGCCGGCGAGCACCGAAGCCTGATCGGCGGCGGTGGACACTTCGGTCATGGTGCGCACAAGATCGCGCGAAGTTGCCGCAATCTCACGGGACGTCGCGCCAATCTCGGTGGTCGTCGCGGCGGTTTCGGTGGCGGTGGCTTGTTGTTGCTTGGAAGTGGCGGCGATCTCGGTCACCGAGGTGGTCACCTGCACCGACGAGCGCTGCGCCTGGGAAACCAGTGCGGTCAGCTCGGTCATCATGTCGTTGAAGCCGGTTTCGACGGCGCCGAACTCGTCTTTGCGGTCGAGGTTCAAACGCGAACTGAGATCGCCGGTGCGCATGGTTTCAAGGATCTGCACGATGCGGTTCATCGGCGCCATGATTGCGCGCATCAACAACAGACCGCAGAGGCCGGCGGCGAGGACAGCGACCAACAGGGAAATGAACATGCTGACTTTGGCTGCGGCAACGGCATCGTCGATATTGTTCATGGCCTGATCGGCGACTGTCTTGTTTTCGCCGATGATGTCGTTGAGCTTCATGCGCCCGGAATACCAGGCAGGCGTGAGCTTGTCGTGGAACATCCTGACCGCGTCCGCTTCCAGATTGCGTTTATGCAGGTCCAGCACGGCATCCTGAATCTGGATGTAGGCGTCGTGGTACTTCTCGAACGCGGCGAACTCGAGACGATCCTCGTCGGTCGCCATGGTCTTGCGATAGTTGGCCATCTGCTCCTGCAAACGCGCCTCGAAGGCCTTGTAGTCGGCCGCGTCCTCGCTGGAAATCCCCTGACCTTCCTTGAGCCCGAGCAGTTCTTGGGTCTGCAGATAACTGTCGACCCAGGCGCCACGGATCATCGAACTGTAATAGACGCCGGGAATCGCATCATCGCGCACGCTGTTTTCACTGGTTTCAATCTTCAACAGTCGCGAATACGAGACGACGACCATCAGCAACATAATGGCGATAATCACCGCAAAGCTCGCCAAAATGCGTTGGCGCAACGTCCAGTTCTTCACAGTGATTCCTCGTGCCTGATCGAAATGCGGGGAGTATAGCCGAGGGCGGTGTTTCATTTATAAGACGCTTTTTAACCCTCGGGCCCGTCCGGCATGGTTTGCGGGAGGGCTCTGGGGTGGGACTGTCCGACAATTGCAGGTGATCGTGCCAGTGGGGTACTGGCAAAAGGAGGCGATAGATCGGCCATGGCGTATGCAGTGAGGCTGAAACATCATCGCGAGCAGGCTCCGTGCACTCCGGAATAACCTGTGGGAGCGAGCCTGCTCGCGAAGAGGCCGGAACGGTCAACATCGATGTCGTCTGGCCCGGCGCTTTCGCGAGCAGGCTCGCTCCCACAGGGGTTGCGATTGTTAAAACACGCCGTCTCTACACAGAGGCCAGCCGCACCTGCTTCTCCAGCTCCGACTTCAACCCCGGCTCGAGCTTCAATTGCCGCGCCAGTTCATCCAGATAACTCTTCTCCATGAAGTTCTCCTCATCCACCAACATCACGCTGGCGATGTACATCTCCGCGGCCATCTCAGGTGTGCTCGCCGCACGGGCGACGTCGGTCGGGTCCAGGGGTTTGTTGAGCTCGGCGTGCAGCCAGTGCTGTAGCTCCTGATCGTTGTCGAGTTTAGTGAATTCGCCTTCGATCAGCTCACGTTCGCGGTCATCGATATGGCCGTCAGCTTTGGCAGCAGCGACCAGCGCCTTGAGAATGGCCTGGCTGTGTTGCTCGGCTTGTGCCGGTGGCAAACGGTCGAGGGTTTGCGGTTCGCGTTGTGGGGCGGTGCCCTTTTGCGCGTTGTAGTTGCCGTAAGCCTTGTACGCCAGCACACCCAGCGCCGCGAGACCGCCATAAATCGCGACTTTACCGCCGACCTTGCGCACTTTCTTGTTACCAAGCAGCAAGCCCATCGCACCTGCTGCCAATGCACCACCACCTGCACCTGACAGCAGACTGCCGAGGCCACCGGAGCCAGAGGCGCCGCCGAGCAAACCGCCTAAGCCACCGGCAGCCGGTTTGTTCTGCGTTCCGCCAGCCTTGTTCTGCAACAGATCCTGGCCAGATTTAAGCAGTTGATCGAGCAATCCACGGGTGTTCATGTTCCGCCTCCAAACAGGGGTTATCCGGATCTATAAGGCCCTCAGCCTAGTTCGAAAGTGCCCCTGCCCTGCTTGCGAGTGTGCTTCCAGATGTTGCTCAGTACGCCCAAGCCCTTCGTGAAAATAGATATACACTCAGGCCAATCTATAAAAACCGCCCACTGGGTACCCTCTTCATGATGACCCTGCGTCAGATCCGTCACTTCATCGCCGTGGCCGAGACCGGCTCGATCTCCGCCGCCGCGCAAACCGCATTCATTTCCCAATCGACCCTGACCCTGGCGATCCAGCAACTGGAAGAGGAAATCGGCGTCAGCCTGTTCAGCCGTCACGCCAAGGGCATGACCCTTACGCACCAAGGCCATCAGTTCCTACGCCAGGCGCACCTGATTCTGGCGACCGTGGACAACGCCAAGCGCAGCCTTCAGCAGAGCACCGATCAGGTCGCCGGGCAGTTGATCGTCGGCGTAACCAGTCTGGTCGCCGGTTATTACCTGGCGGATTTGCTCACACGATTCCAACGCGCCTATCCCAACGTCGAAATCCGCGTGATGGAAGACGAGCGCCCTTACATCGAGCATTTGCTGGTCAGTGGCGAGATCGATGTCGGCGTGTTGATCCTTTCCAACCTGGAAGATCGCCACGCCTTGCAGACCGAAGTGCTGACCCACTCGCCGCACCGTTTGTGGCTGCCAGCGCAGCACCCATTGCTGGAACACGACAGCATCAATCTCGCCGACGTCGCCCGCGAACCGTTGATTCAACTCAACGTCGATGAAATGGATCGCAATGCCCAGCGTTTCTGGCGCGGTTCCGGACTGCAACCGAAGATCACTCTGAGAACAGCGTCCACCGAAGCCGTGCGAAGTCTGGTCGCCGCCGGTTTGGGCGTGTCGATCCAGCCGGACATGACTTACCGCCCGTGGTCACTGGAAGGCGACATCATCGAAGCGCGGCCAATCGCCGACCTCAACCAGACCCTCGACGTCGGCCTGGCCTGGCGCCGTGGCACCGCGCGCCCGGCGCTGGTCGACCCATTCCTCACCGTGGCCCGCGAACAACCCCACGGCGGACGCAAGCCATCTATTTAATCGAATACTGCCTTCAGTATTTAGAATTTGTCGACCTCGGAGCCGCGCACTAGTCTTGCTGCATCTATAAGACGGTCGGTTCCCGGTTTCAGGGAGCAACAATGGCCACACAAGAAAAGAGATCGCGGAAGATGGCTGGCGCGCAAACCCCGATGTGTACCGCGTTGTTGATCGATGGCGAACTGGTCGCCGGGGAAGGTTTTGTCGAGCCGATTCTCAACCCGGCCACCGGCGAAATCCTTACGCACATCGCCGAAGCCAGCACCGAGCAAGTCGAAGCCGCCATCCTCGCCGCCCACCGCGCTTTCGCCGAATGGTCGCGCACCACGCCGCAGCAACGTTCAAACCTATTGCTCGACATCGCCAACGCCGTCGAAAAACACGCCGACCACCTCGCCCGCCTCGAATCGCTGAACTGCGGCAAGCCGTTGCACCTGGCGCGTCAGGACGATCTGACCGCGACCGTCGATGTATTCCGCTTCTTCGCCGGCGCGGTGCGTTGCCAGACTGGTCAGTTGAGCGGCGAATACCTGCCGGGCTACACCAGCATGGTGCGGCGCGATCCGATTGGCGTGGTCGCCTCGATTGCGCCGTGGAATTACCCGATCATGATGGCCGCGTGGAAAATCGCCCCGGCCCTCGCCGCCGGCAACACGCTGGTGTTCAAACCGTCCGAACACACACCGCTGTCGATCCTCGCACTGGCGCCAGCGCTGGCTGAAATCCTGCCGCGCGGGGTGATCAACATCATCTGTGGTGGCGGCGAAGGCGTCGGCAGCCATTTGGTCGGCCACGCCAAAGTGCGCATGGTCTCGCTGACCGGCGATATCGTCACCGGACAGAAAATCCTCCAGGCCGCCGCGAAAACCCTGAAACGCACGCACCTTGAACTCGGCGGCAAAGCCCCGGTGATCGTCTGCAACGACGCCGACATCCAGGCCGTGGTCGATGGCGTGCGCACCTACGGTTACTACAACGCCGGACAGGACTGCACCGCCGCCTGCCGGATCTACGCGCAGGCCGGGATTCACGACAAATTGGTCGCCGAACTCGGCGCCGCCGTCAGCAGCCTGCGCTTCGCCGGCAAACGTGACGCTGATAACGAGATTGGCCCGCTGATCAGCACCCGTCAGCGCGACCGCGTCGCCAGTTTCGTCGAGCGCGCCCTCGGTCAGCCGCACATTGAACGGGTGACCGGTGCGGCGGTGCATTCCGGCGCCGGTTTCTACTATCAACCGACGTTGCTCGCCGGTTGCAAACAGAGCGACGAAATCGTCCAGCGCGAAGTGTTCGGCCCGGTAGTCACCGTGACCCGTTTCGACGAACTCGCGCAGGCCGTCGACTGGGCCAACGACTCCGAATACGGCCTCGCCTCGTCGGTCTGGACACAGAATCTGGACAAGGCGATGCAAGTCGCGGCGCGCCTGCAGTACGGCTGCACCTGGATCAACAGCCATTTCATGCTGGTCAGCGAAATGCCCCACGGCGGGCTGAAGCGCTCCGGTTACGGCAAAGACTTATCCAGTGATTCGCTGCAGGACTACAGCGTGGTGCGGCACATCATGGCCCGCCACGGCCAGCATCTCTGACTACGCTAATAACAAGCCGTCAACGGCATGCTTCACCGCGTTCACAACTGCCCCGACCATAATTTAAAGAAGAGGGTTCAACCATGTTCGTGCACAAGACCGCACTGCTCAGTGCAATCACCACGGCCCTGCTGGCCAGCGCCAGCCTGCAAGCCGCAGAGCCACTGAAGGCTGTCGGTGCTGGCGAAGGTCAGCTGGATATCGTTGCGTGGCCGGGCTACATCGAACGTGGCGAGAGCGATAAAGCCTACGACTGGGTGACCGGTTTCGAAAAAGAAACCGGCTGCAAGGTCAATGTGAAGACCGCTGCAACCTCCGACGAAATGGTCAGCCTGATGGCCAAGGGCGGTTATGACCTGGTCACCGCGTCGGGCGATGCGTCGCTGCGGTTGATCGTTGGCAAGCGTGTGCAACCGATCAACACCGCGTTGATCCCGAACTGGAACACCCTCGACCCGCGCCTGAAAGACGCGCCGTGGTACGTGGTCAACAACCAGACTTACGGCACCCCATACCAGTGGGGCCCGAATGTGTTGATGTACAACAGCAACGTATTCAAGACCGCGCCGAGCAGTTGGAGCGTGGTGTTTTCCGCGCAGGATCTGCCCGACGGCAAGCCGAACAAAGGCCGCGTGCAGGCTTACGACGGCCCGATTTATATCGCCGACGCGGCGCTCTATCTGAAATCGACCAAGCCTGAACTGGGCATCAAGGATCCGTACCAACTCACCGAAGATCAGTACAAAGCCGTGCTTGATCTGTTGCGCGCGCAGCAGCCGCTGATCCACCGCTACTGGCACGACACCACGGTGCAGATGAGCGACTTCAAAAACGAAGGCGTGGTGGCGTCGAGTGCCTGGCCGTATCAGGTCAATGGTTTGATGAACGAGAAGCAGCCGATTGCTTCGACCATTCCGAAAGAAGGCGCCACGGGTTGGGCCGACACCACCATGTTGCACGCCGAGGCCAAGCACCCGAACTGCGCGTACAAGTGGATGGACTGGTCGCTGAAGCCAAAAGTACAGAGTGATGTGGCGGCGTGGTTTGGTTCATTGCCAGCGGTGCCGGCGGCGTGCAAGGAGAGCGAATTGCTCGGCGCTGAAGGCTGCAAGACCAACGGCTTCGACCAGTTCGACAAGATCGCCTTCTGGAAAACCCCGCAGGCTGAAGGCGGCAAGTTTGTGCCGTATAGCCGCTGGACGCAGGACTACATCGCGATCATGGGTGGACGCTAAGCCCGAGAGCAACTCGGTCGAGCTCCCTTTCCCCCTCGCCCCCCTGGGGGAGAGGGCTGGGGTGAGGGGGTAGCTTTTGACCTTGCCCTTGATCTCAGAGTAAAGCCCGAAACCGCCACCCTCACCCCCCGCCCTCTCCCGGAGGGAGAGGGAGCTAAAAGCAGATCGCATTCACCTTTAGATGCCGATCGTTCCCACGCTCTGCGTGGGAATGCAGCCTGTGACGCTCTGCGTCACCTCGTGCAAATGGACGCGGAGCGTCCGGTGATGCATTCCCACGCAGAGCGTGGGAACGATCATTCGAAAGAAGTCCAGACAGGGCCGCTGCGACGGCCTTCGCCTTTTTGGAGCACCGCACCATGACGCTTGCAGTCCAGTTCACCAACGTTTCCCGGCAGTTCGGCGAAGTAAAAGCCGTTGACCGGGTCTCCATCGATATCGAGGACGGCGAGTTCTTTTCCATGCTCGGCCCTTCCGGCTCGGGCAAAACCACCTGCCTGCGCCTGATCGCCGGGTTCGAACAACCGAGCGCCGGCTCGATCCGTATCCACGGTGCCGAAGCGGCAGGGTTGCCGCCGTATCAACGTGACGTCAACACGGTGTTTCAGGATTACGCGCTGTTCCCGCACATGAACGTCCTCGACAACGTCGCCTACGGTTTGAAGGTCAAAGGCGTCGGCAAAACCGAACGGCATAAACGTGCCGAAGAAGCCTTGGACATGGTCGCCCTCGGCGGTTACGGCGCACGCAAACCGGTGCAGTTGTCCGGCGGTCAGCGCCAACGTGTGGCCCTCGCCCGCGCCTTGGTCAACCGTCCGCGCGTGCTGTTGCTCGATGAGCCTTTGGGTGCGCTCGACTTGAAGCTTCGCGAGCAAATGCAGAGCGAACTGAAGAAGCTGCAACGCCAACTCGGCATCACTTTCATCTTCGTCACCCACGATCAAACCGAAGCGCTGTCGATGTCCGATCGCGTCGCCGTGTTCAACAAGGGCCGCATCGAACAGGTCGACACACCGCGCAATCTGTACATGAAGCCGACCACCACATTTGTCGCTGAATTCGTCGGCACCTCGAACGTGATTCGTGGCGATCTGGCACGCCAAATCAGCGGCCATCCGCAGCCGTTTTCGATCCGCCCGGAACACGTGCGTTTTGCCGAAGGCCCGCTGGCCAGTCACGAAATCGAAGTCAGCGGCCTGCTCCACGACATCCAGTATCAGGGCAGCGCCACGCGTTATGAATTGAAGCTGGAAAACGGTCAGACTCTGAGCATCAGCCACGCCAACAATCAATGGATCGACAGCAGCGCGCAACACCAGACTGGCCAACGCCTGAGCGCACGTTGGGCGCGGGAAGCGATGATTCCGTTGCACGACACCGTGACGAGCGGGGTGTGACATGAGCACGCTCGCGATGACTGCATCGCCGCCGTTGCGCCGGTTTTCCAACCTGCTCTACCGCAAGCCGAACCTGTATCTGTCGATGCTGCTGGTGCCGCCGCTGCTGTGGTTTGGCGCGATCTACCTCGGCTCGCTGCTGGTGCTGTTGTGGCAGGGTTTCTACACCTTCGACGACTTCACCATGGCGGTCACCCCTGACCTGACCCTGGCCAATTTCGCCGCGCTGTTTCAACCGTCGAACTTCGACATCATCCTGCGCACGCTGAGCATGGCCATTGTCGTGTCGATCGCCAGCGCCATCGTCGCGTTCCCGATCGCCTATTACATGGCGCGCTACACCACGGGCAAAACCAAGGCGTTTTTCTACATCGCGGTGATGATGCCGATGTGGGCCAGTTACATCGTCAAGGCCTATGCGTGGACGTTGCTGCTGGCCAAGGGCGGCGTGGCGCAGTGGTTCGTGCAGCACTTGGGGCTGGAGCCGGTGTTGCAGTTCATTCTGGGGATTCCCGGCGTCGGCGGCAGCACCTTGTCGACCTCGCATCTGGGGCGGTTCATGGTGTTTGTCTATATCTGGCTGCCGTTCATGATCCTGCCGATTCAGGCGTCGCTGGAACGTTTGCCGCCGTCGCTGTTGCAGGCCTCTGCTGACCTTGGTGCCAAGCCGCGTCAGACCTTTATGCAAGTGATTTTGCCGCTGTCGATTCCGGGGATTGCTGCCGGTTCGATCTTCACGTTTTCGCTGACCTTGGGCGACTTCATCGTGCCGCAACTGGTCGGGCCGCCGGGCTACTTCGTCGGCAGCATGGTCTACGCGCAGCAAGGTGCGATCGGCAACATGCCGATGGCGGCGGCGTTCACGTTGGTGCCGATTGTGTTGATCGCGGTTTACCTGTCCATCGTCAAACGACTGGGGGCTTTCGATGCACTCTGAGAAAGCATCATTAGGCTTAAAGATCGCAGCTTGGGGCGGGTTGGTGTTTCTGCACTTCCCGATCCTGATCATCTTCCTTTACGCCTTCAACACCGAGGAAGCCGCGTTCAGCTTTCCACCGAAGGGCTTCACGTTGCACTGGTTCAGCGTGGCGTTTTCGCGACCGGATGTTCTGGAGTCGATCAAGCTGTCGCTGCAAATCGCCGCCATCGCCACGTTGATTGCGATGGTGCTCGGCACGCTCGCATCGGCCGCTTTGTACCGCCGGGATTTCTTCGGCAAACAAGGCATTTCACTGATGCTGATTTTGCCGATCGCGCTGCCGGGGATCATCACCGGGATCGCGCTGCTGGCGACGTTCAAGACGCTGGGGATCGAGCCGGGGATGTTCACCATCATTGTCGGCCACGCGACCTTCTGCGTGGTGATCGTCTACAACAACGTCATCGCCCGCCTGCGCCGTACTTCGCACAGTTTGATTGAGGCCTCAATGGACCTCGGCGCCGATGGCTGGCAGACCTTTCGCTACATCATCCTGCCCAATCTCGGCTCGGCGTTGCTGGCCGGCGGCATGTTGGCGTTTGCGCTGTCGTTCGACGAAATCATCGTCACCACGTTTACCGCCGGGCATGAGCGCACGTTGCCGTTGTGGCTGCTCAATCAACTGAGCCGGCCACGGGATGTGCCGGTGACCAACGTCGTCGCCATGCTGGTGATGATGGTGACGATGCTGCCGATTCTCGGCGCGTATTACCTGACGCGCGGCGGCGAAAGCGTGGCCGGTAGCGGCGGCAAATAACCGAATAACTGAAGAAACCGAATCCCGTGTAGGAGCTGCCGAAGGCTGCGATCTTTTGATGTTGCTTTGATGATCAAGATCAAAAGATCGCAGCCTTCGGCAGCTCCTACATGGGTTCGGTTTCGGCAGAACAATAAAGTGTTAGTGAGGACAACAGACATGCAAACCAAACTCTTGATCAACGGCCAACTGGTCAACGGCGAAGGCCCGGCGCAACCGGTGCTCAACCCTTCACTTGGCGAAGTCCTGGTAGAAATCAACGAAGCCAGCGAAGCCCAGGTCGACGCCGCCGTGCGCGCCGCCGACAACGCCTTCGCCGAGTGGTCGCAAACCGCGCCGAAAGACCGCTCGCTACTGCTGCTCAAACTCGCCGACGCCATCGAAGCCCACGGCGAAGAACTGGCCAAATTGGAATCCGCCAACTGCGGCAAACCCTACAGCGCCGCGCTCAACGACGAGATCCCGGCGATCGCCGACGTGTTCCGCTTCTTCGCCGGCGCCAGCCGTTGCATGAGCGGTTCGGCCGGTGGCGAATACCTGCCCGGCCATACCTCGATGATCCGTCGCGACCCGGTCGGCGTGATTGCCTCCATCGCGCCGTGGAACTACCCGCTGATGATGGTCGCCTGGAAAATCGCCCCGGCGCTGGCGGCCGGTAATACCGTGGTGCTCAAGCCGTCGGAACAAACCCCGCTGACCGCGTTGCGTCTGGCCGAACTGGCGTCGGAAATCTTCCCGGCTGGTGTACTCAATCTGGTATTTGGTCGTGGGCCTACCGTTGGCAGTCCGTTGGTTACCCATCCGAAAGTGCGCATGGTTTCGCTGACCGGCTCCATCGCCACAGGCGCCAACATCATTTCCAGCACTGCCGACAGCGTTAAACGCATGCACATGGAACTGGGCGGCAAGGCGCCGGTAATCATCTTCGATGACGCCGATATCGATGCGGCGGTGGAAGGCATTCGTACCTTTGGTTTTTACAACGCCGGGCAGGATTGCACGGCGGCGTGCCGGATTTATGCGCAACAGGGCATCTACGACAAGTTCGTCGAGAAGCTCGGCGCGGCAGTCAGCAGCATCAAATACGGTTTGCAGGATGATCCGTCGACTGAACTGGGGCCGTTGATTACTGCGCAACATCGCGACCGTGTGGCCGGGTTTGTCGAGCGTGCCGTGGCGCAGTCGCACATTCGTTTGATCACTGGTGGCAAGGCTGTTGATGGCAATGGTTTCTTCTTCGAGCCGACGGTGTTGGCCGATGCGCAGCAGGACGACGAAATCGTTCGTCGCGAAGTGTTTGGGCCGGTGGTTTCGGTGACCAAATTTACTGATGAAGCGCAGGCACTGGAATGGGCCAACGATTCGGACTACGGCCTCGCGTCCTCCGTGTGGACAGCGGATGTAGGACGCGCGCATCGCATGTCGGCGCGTTTGCAGTACGGCTGCACATGGGTGAATACGCACTTCATGCTTGTCAGCGAAATGCCCCATGGCGGTCAGAAATTGTCCGGTTACGGCAAGGACATGTCCATGTATGGGCTGGAGGACTACACCACGGTTCGGCATGTGATGTTCAAGCACTAAGGTCAAAAGCTTCGCGAGCAGGCTCGCTCCCACAGGGAACTGCATTCCAATTGTGGGAGCGAGCCTGCTCGCGAAGGCGTCACCTCGGTTTCAGGAAGGAAACCGGCATTACGCACCACCAGGATCCCAAAACAATAACTACCGAACCGGGCGGCGCCCACAAAGCCCCGCCACGGCCTCGGCCATCCGAAATCTGCCGATTTCACGGAGCAATCACACATGAGTGCCTCACCCGATCTCGCCGCAGCCGTTGCCGACAGCGATGCCGAACAACTGCGCAAACTGGGCTACACCTCGAACTTCAACCGCAGCATGAGCCTGTGGGAAAACTTCGCTCTAGGCTTCACTTATCTGTCACCGGTCGTAGGGGTTTATACCCTCTTCGGCCTGTGCCTCGCCGCCGGCGGGCCACCGATGTTCTGGGCTTATTTGCTGGTCGGTTGCGGCCAGTTGCTGGTTTGCCTGATCTTCGGCGAAGTGGTTTCGCAGTTCCCGATTTCCGGCGGCGTTTACCCTTGGGCACGCCGCTTGGTCGGTAAAAAATGGGCATGGATGGTCGGCTGGATCTACTCCATCGCCCTCTGCGTCACCATTGCTGCAGTTGCCGTCGGCGCTGGCCCGTACCTGGCCGCGATGCTCGGTTTTGAACCGAGCAACAACACCAACATCGTCATCGCCCTGGTGCTGACCCTGTTCGCCACACTGGTCAACCTCAGCGGCACCAAAGTGCTGGCGCGCATCGCCATGTTCGGCTTTCTCTGCGAACTGGTCGGCGCGGTGATCGTCGGTGTTTACCTGTTGGTGTTCGAGCGTCACCAACCGCTAAGCGTGCTGTTTAACACCTTCGACATCAGCGTCGACGGCTCGTACCTGCCGGCGTTTCTCACTGCCTCGCTGGCGGGGATGTTCCTCTACTACGGCTTCGAGGCCTGCGGCGACGTCGCTGAAGAAACCCCGAACCCGAGCGCAAAAATCCCGGTGGCCATGCGCATGACCATCTACATCGGCGGCATCGCGGCGATGTTCGCCTGCCTGGCGCTGATCCTCGCCGTGCCGGACATGCAAGCGGTGATCAACGGCACCGACAAAGACCCGGTCACCACCATCCTCAACAACGCCTTCGGCCCGGTCGGTTCGAAAGTGGTGATGGGCGTGGTAATGATTTCCTTCATCTCCTGCGTCATCAGCCTACAAGCCGCGGCGAGTCGTCTGCTGTACTCCTACGCTCGAGACGAAATGGTCATCGGCAGCCGACTGCTGAAAAAGATTTCTCCTACCACCCAAGTACCGGTTGCCGCACTGTTCGTGTCCGGCGTCCTACCGGCCCTGATCATCGCCCTCGGCTTCTTCCTGCAAGACGCCGTGGCCACCATCGTCAGCTTCGCCGCGATCGGCATCTACCTCGCGTTCCAGATGATCGTCCTGGCCGCGTTGTATGCGCGGATGAAAGGCTGGAAACCCAGCGGCAAATTCACCCTTGGCGCATGGGGCTGGCCGGTGAACATCGGCGCGCTGGTGTATGGCGTTGGCGCAATCATCAACATGGCCTGGCCACGTACGCCGGATGCGGCGTGGTACGTGAACTATGCGATGGTGTTGAGCACGGCGATCGTGATTGGGTTGGGGCTGGTTTATATGTGGATTGGCAAGCCGTATGACCATGGCAAGGCCCCGGCTGGGGATGCTTGGAAGGTGAGTCGCTAAGAGCCTGCGATCCTGGCACCGACAAGGTGCCGGGGTTCAGGAAAACCGAGAAAAACCATCAAAAGGAAAGCTCTGCCTGATCGTGTTTCAGCAAGGAAATACGATCGAACAGTTTGATTTTTTCATTGGCTTTTTGCTTGGCGTAATCGGACATGAATGCAACCAATTCTTCGAGCTGACTGACGTCTCCGACTACTTTGAATTCCTTTTCCTTGTTGACGAAAACAAGCGACTTCTTCTTTCTCGACAACAATTCAATGACGTTGCTGAGCGTGCCGGTGCTCTTTGCGTCCCAGATCATCAAACCGTAGTCAGCCGCTTCGGCCATGACGACGTCTTTCTCGGTGAAGAAGGCTCTCGACCCTTTGGAATGCTTGGAGTCGACTGTTCTGGCGGGCCAGTGCCCTAGGTTGTTCCTCGGTGCCGAACCGCTGCAGAACACCGTGGTTCTGGATCGTTCGAGACTCAGCAGGTACTCCTGAATGGAGGTATCGGCGCCCCCTGCATCCCCAACCACCACCTCAAAATCTGACGCGACGATATTATTGATGCGCCCTTTAACCTTCGGATCAAGGTTCTTGATGTTGATAGAGCCGGCAATAAATACAGTCGTCATTGAGCTCACTTCCAAGTTAGCGCTGCGACGTAAATTTTCACCCAGCCCTGATCCCAAGGGCCGAGCATCTGTAGCGATGCGCGAGATTCAAACAAATAACGGAAAAAATACTGGTTAGGAGTGGTTTCACTGATGCCAGTGCAAAAACAGGCATTTCCTACAGGCGTGACCTTCAAGGAAAAATCTTGTTTCCTACAGTGGATGGAGACTGAATGGTTTTGGTTCAGCCAGCGCCTGCCAGCAACGTCTCCTCTCAGCTACTGAGCCAGGCCAATGGGGAGGCTCGGAGAGGGCTTATGTGTCAATCGGCTGGGGCTTTGAGAGGGCTTCGAACTCATCCATCAATAGGTGAATTTCAGTGCTTGGGTTGTGTTCGCCACTGAGGGCGACATCCTCAAGAACTTTGGGGGCCAGCGCTCTTGCCTGCTGAAATGGCTTTCCGAGTAGCTGAGCGAAGTAGCTGACGTCTTTGCCTTTCTGATAGTCAGCCATGCTGGGTTTTGCTCTGAGGCTCTTGGTCACCAAATCAGCCGGAGAGTTCTTCCCGGCTGTGCTGAACGGTTTTCGACTGTAGCCAAAGTGCAGTAGTAGCCAAAACTCGAAGCACGGATAAGATGCGATGACTTGGATTTTTGGATAAGACTTCGCCGCATTCAACGCTCGCTCGAAGCACATGTGGGTGTCTCGATCCAAAACACAGAACACCTTATCGAAGCTTTTTTGCCTTACGACTGCTCGCTCAACAATGCCGCTTGGATGTGTAACACCGCAGTGGACGATCTCAACCTGGGCCCTGGCCCGAAAATAAAACGCGGCTTCCTCCAGATAACGTTTCCCTGACTTACTGTCTTCACACAACACCAGCACCTTAGGCTGCGGTTTGAAGCGGGAAGCCTTGCGATCAAACGATTTGAACAAACTCACGACCCTCACCCCCGCCTTATCAGCGGCAGCCCGCGATAACGCCCTTCGAAGTAACGCTTCTCGACATCCTCGCTTTCCCGGCCTCCAAAATCGTGTACGGAAAACAGGCTCGTGGCGCCATGAGCATCACGTTCTGTAATCCAGAACTGGTCACGCCGCAGAATCTTTTCATTCATCAGGTGGGTATCGTGTGTCGTGAAAATCAGTTGGGTATCCAACCCACTGTCCAGATGCTTTGCGATCAAGTCAGCGACGATTTCGGGATGAAGACTGCTATTCAGTTCGTCGACGCAGAGGATCCCACTGCCACCGGCCTGATTCATCATGAACCAGGGCAACCAGAAGCCAATCAGGTTTTTGGTTCCGCAAGACTCCTCCGAGAAGTCGAACTGCGCATCGCCTGAAATGCTGGAATGCGTGAGGGTCAGTTTGTCCCTTTGAGCCGCCGCGAAGAACTCCTTCAAGGTCAGTTTTCTGTTGCTCAAGTCTGCAGAGGCGTCATCCGGGTCGAGCTGTATCGCAGACACAGGAATATCCAGCGCACTGAGAAAATCGCGCAGGTTGCTCGTATGATTTTTCACCATTTGCAGAAAGCGAATCGAGGCTGTGGATAAGCCAAGCATGTTGTTTTGTTCAATGACTAGCAGACCGGTTTGAAACCAACTAAATGGAGTGCGCAGTTGACTCAACTCTTCGCTGCTATGAGTGACGGCTTGTGCAATAAACAGCATCGTCGGACTGGTCAATCGGCGCCAGGCGCAATGCACTTCCTTGCCGCCATCAAGGGTTTTACCAAACAGGTAGTGCTCACCTTCAGCATCAAACCGGCGGTCATAAAGCAGTGTTTCCTTACCTTTCGGATAAGCAGTCAGTTGTTCCTGAACAATCCTCTGCGCGGTCAGCCCCAGGACAAACCGATAGCGCAGTCCGCCCTGAATAAAGTCGTACTCAAAGACACTGGGCGCATCGCTCAGAGTGCAATCAAATCGAAAAGGTGAAACGGGCAGAGCTTCGTCATTTGAACCACGTGGTGTCGCTAGCAAGCGTCCGACGATGCCCATTGCGCGAATCAGTGAAGACTTTCCGGAGGCGTTCGGACCGTAAATAGCTGCAACCTTCAACAGCTCCGGAAGCTTTTCTGCGCTCGTGGAGGCTTTGAACGTATTGCGTGTTTTGCTCAGACGAGGGCTCGCCGCCATGGACAGGGTTTGCCTGTCCCGAAATGAGCGGTAATTGGATACCGAGAATTCGATCAACATGGAGAAAACCTGCAGTTCATTGCTTGGGTTTTCATGAATAAACGAAAAAACAGGCTTCAGATGCAGACAGGCTGCAGCGAGTGCAAAAACAGGCATTTCCTACAGATGCAGCCTTCCGGAGAAAGCCCCATTTCCTACGCTGTGCGGCGAAAGGGTAGACTTGTCGCCGCAAGCGCCTGACCGATAGGCTTTATCCCGTCGCTGTTAATTCAGCGATCCGGGGTCGAAGCCGGAAACTGTCAACGCGGTGCTTGCATGCCCTCCATTGAACTGTGGCTGTCACAGCTTCAGTTTTGCTTTATGGCGGGCCGTGTGGCGCGGGCCTTCTGGCTTTTCCGTGTTTGACTGGAAGTATCCCGACTTCGAACGCCATACGGTTCGCCACCCAACTTGTCGAAGAGTTGATGGCGACTTTCCTACTCAAATCGGAAGTCACTACATGTCTGCGCAAATCCAAAATTCATCGTCGACCCACTTCACCCCCACCGTCTTCACCCGCCACAACCGTTTCCTCCACGCCTTCATGCAAGACCACGAAGCCTGGTTCTGTGTTCAGGATCTCGGTCGCTTGATGGGTTATCCGCTAAACGAACGCCTCACCCTGAAACTCGATCCCGACCAGCGTCGCAATGTCCTCCTGCGCAAGGACGGCGAAATCATCGATTGCGCGATGGTCAGCGAGTCCGGCCTGTTCGCCCTGCTCGTCCATCACTTCGTCCCGGAAAACCGCCACCTGCGCCAATGGCTGAGCCATGAAGTCATCCCGATGCTGCGCGAAACCCAATCGAGCCCTGCGGAAAACCACCCGAGCCTGAGTTCGATGCATTGGGCAGGCGTCACCGTACCGCTGCTGCACTGGCAACAGCAGGCGTGGGTCAAATGGCGGGATGTGCCGGAGTTGATGCACGGCCAGCGGCCATATCCAGTCTTGGGAACGTGTAGCTGATCCAAATAAAAAAGGGGCGGACCTTTCAGTCCGCCCCTTTTTATTTCCACTCAAAACCGCGAAACACTCCGCATCGCATCCACCAGATACCGCATCGCAATCCGGTCATTCTCCGAAAGCTCCCGATAACGCTCCACCAGCTTCACTTCGTCAGAGCTGAGCCGACGCCTTTTGCGGCCGCTGCCGAGGCAGGGAAAGATGCCCAGCATGTCGGTAATACCTTGTATTTTTGCCATGGACGATGTCCTTCAATACTTCAAAGAATTGCTAAACCACCACATCGCCCTGCCCCTTACAGCAGCGCCGTGTGCCCTACCGGTCAGCACCGGTCATGCCCATAGAATAGAAATTAAATCGGCGCTGAAAAGCGGTTTTTAGAGTAATTAGTCGAAAAAAGCAGATATGCCGTGTAAATCAGAACGCGCTGTCAGATTTTTAACCGACATGTCTTGTTTCATTGACACACTGGCGCGGTGAATCAACGAATTTTGCATTGCGAGCGAACCGTTTAAGCTAGCGGGCATCTGTTAATAGTCCGTTGCGTTTGGCCGAAGGCTTGTCCGAACCGTTATTTCTGATCCAGCACGTGCCAGGAACGGCGCGGGATTGCACACGACAGGTTGTATTTATGCACCGCAGGAATTTGCTCAAAGCGTCCATGGCCATTGCGGCTTACACCGGTCTTTCAGCCACTGGCCTGCTGGCCAGCCGTGCGTGGGCGGCCAATGGCGGCGCCGCCGATGGCGAGGCTCAGGCCTTCGACTTCGAAGCGCTGAAACGCCAGGCCAAGCAACTGGCTGGCAGCGCCTATCAGGACACCAAACAGGTGCTGCCGCCAACTCTGGCGACTATGACCCCGCAGAACTTCAACGCGATCCGCTACGACGGCGAGCATTCGCTGTGGAAGGAAAACAAGGGCCAGCTCGACGTACAGTTCTTCCACGTCGGCATGGGGTTCCGTCAGCCGGTGCGCATGTACAGCGTCGACGCCAAGACCCGCACTGCCCGCGAAGTGCATTTCCGCCCGGCACTGTTCAACTATGAAAACACTTCAGTCGACACCCAGCAGCTCAAGGGTGACCTCGGTTTTGCCGGCTTCAAGCTGTTCAAAGCACCGGAGCTGGATCGTCACGATGTGTTGTCGTTCCTCGGCGCCAGCTATTTCCGTGCGGTAGACGCCACTGGCCAATATGGCCTCTCGGCGCGCGGCCTGGCGATCGACACGTACGCGAAAAAACGCGAAGAATTCCCTGACTTCACCAAGTTCTGGTTCGAGACACCGGACAAGAACGCCACCCGATTTGTGGTGTATGCCCTGCTCGACTCGCCGAGTGCCACTGGCGCTTACCGTTTCGACATCGACTGCCAGGCCGAGCGCGTGGTGATGGAAGTCGATGCGCACATCAATGCGCGCACGGCGATCGAGCAATTGGGCATCTCGCCGATGACCAGTATGTTCAGTTGCGGCACCCACGAGCGCCGCATGTGCGACACCATCCACCCGCAGATCCACGATTCGGATCGTCTGGCCATGTGGCGCGGCAACGGCGAGTGGATCTGCCGTCCGCTGAATAACCCGGCGACCCTGCAATTCAATGCGTTTGCCGACACCGATCCAAAGGGTTTCGGTCTGGTGCAGACCGACCACGAATTCGCCAACTATCAGGACACCGTCGACTGGTACAGCAAGCGCCCGAGCCTGTGGGTAGAACCGACCACCGCGTGGGGTGAAGGCTCTATCGATCTGTTGGAAATTCCTACCACCGGCGAGACCCTCGACAACATCGTGGCATTCTGGACCCCGAAAAAACCGGTCGCTGCCGGGGATTCGCTGAACTACGGCTACAAACTTTACTGGAGCGCATTGCCGCCAGTGGGTACGCCGTTGGCCCGCGTACACGCCACCCGGTCCGGCATGGGCGGTTTCACCGAAGGTTGGGCACCGGGCGAGCATTACCCGCCAGTCTGGGCGCGCCGTTTTGCCGTGGACTTCACCGGTGGCGGTCTGGATCGATTGCCGCAAGGCACCGGGATCGAGCCGGTGGTGACGTGCTCGAACGGCAAGGTGCAGGACTTCAGCGTGCTGGTGCTGGATGACATCAAGGGTTACCGGATCCTGTTCGACTGGTACCCGACCAATGACAGCGTCGAGCCGGTGGAGCTGCGGTTGTTTATTCGCACCAATGACCGCACGTTGAGCGAGACCTGGTTGTATCAGTACTTCCCGCCGGCGCCGGACAAGCGTAAGTACCCTTGAGGATTCTCTAGCGTTTGGGCAGGCCTCTTCGCGAGCAGGCTCGCTCCCACAGTTGATCTCGGCCGATCACAAAAGTCATGACCGGCATTGATTCAATGTGGGAGCGAGCCTGCTCGCGAAGACCGTACAGGCAAAACAACATTCAGCAGATAGAAAACAAAGCCCCGGCCATCACTGACCGGGGCTTTTTGCTTTATCGCTAATACTCAATCGCGCAAATCAGACTCATGAATCGGCTGATCCCGATGAGTCGCGCGCTGATACTGCGCCGGCCACACCGCTTTGCGCCCACCCAGATCATCGTCCGCGTGCAGCGGCCAGTACGGATCACGCAGCAGCTCGCGAGCAAGGAAGATGATATCGGCCTGACAGGTGCGCAGAATGTGCTCGGCTTGCGCCGGCTCGGTAATCATTCCCACGGTGCCAGTGGCGATGCCTGACTCCTTGCGCACACGTTCGGCGAAGCGCGTCTGATAACCCGGCCCGACGGGAATTTCAGCGTTGGCCGCCGTCCCGCCCGACGATACGTCGATGAGATCGGCGCCCAGAGTGTGCAGGCGTCGCGCCAGCTCCACGGTTTCGTCCGGATTCCAGCCGTCTTCCACCCAGTCAGTCGCCGACACGCGAACAAACACCGGCAACTCCTCAGGCCAGACCGCTCTCACCGCTTCAGTCACTTGCAGAACCAGACGAATACGGTTTTCAAACGAACCACCGTACTGATCGCGGCGCTGATTGCTAAGCGGCGAAAGAAACTGATGCAGCAGATAACCATGCGCCGCATGCACCTCAACCACACTGAAACCAGCCGTCAAAGCACGTTTGGCAGCATCGACAAAGGCCTGAATGACGTCGGCAATCTGCCCTTCGTCGAGCTGTTTCGGTTGCGTATGTTGCGGATCAAAGGCAATCGGCGACGGCCCGACCGGAGTCCAGCCGCCATCATCGGGTTTGACGCTACCATGCTTGCCGATCCACGGCCGATGGGTGCTGGCCTTGCGCCCGGCGTGGGCCAATTGAATACCGGCGACTGCGCCTTGGGACGTGATGAATCGGGTAATGCGTTGCAGCGGTTCGATCTGTTCGTCGTTCCACAGGCCCAGGTCTTCGGCGGTAATCCGCCCGTCGGCCGTGATCGCCGTGGCTTCAGTGAAGACCAGACCGGCGCCGCCCACCGCGCGGCTGCCGAGGTGTACCAAGTGCCAGTCGTTGGCCAGGCCGTCGACGCTCGAGTATTGGCACATCGGCGAGACGGCGATGCGGTTGGGCAGGGTCAGTTGGCGCAGGGTGAAGGGTTCAAGCAGCAGACTCATGGGGCACCTCTCAAATCAGTGGGCAGGCTCCAGGGTTCTGTTTGAATAGTCGACGAGTGACAGGAAAAAGGTGCAGCACCCGCCCCCGCGGGCAAAAAATTCGACAAGACGTCACAAGGCCAATCAAGCAGTGCTTAGAGCCTAGTCGACAACCGGGGATGAGGGAGGGTTCAGAGTGATTCAGTGTGTGAAAGGACGCTTTCGCGAGCAGGCTCGCTCCCACAAGGACAACACCGTACCTGTGGGAGCGAGCCTGCTCGCGAAGGGGTCAACGCGGTTCGATATGGGCAATCATCAGTTGTACCGTCTCATTACCCCGAAACTCGTTAACGTCGAGCTTGTAAGCCAGTTCAACCCACTGAATCGTCGGGTTCGGCCAGATATCGCGGTCAATACCAAAGGCAATGCCATCCAGCTTCAGCGAGCCACATTCGCTCTTCAGCACCACTTTGAGATGCCTTTCGCCGACCACTCGCTGTTCGACCAATTGAAACACGCCATGAAACAGCGGCTCCGGGAAGTGCTGTCCCCAAGGCCCGGCGTGGCGCAGGGCGCGGGCCAGTTCGAGGTGGAACTCTTCAACCGCTAGCGTGCCATCGGTCAGCATGCGCCCGGTCAGGTCGTCTTCGCGAAGTTGCCTACGCACTTCAGCGTCAAAGGCCTCGGCGAACAGCGGAAAATTCTCCTGCGGCAAGGTCAGACCTGCGGCCATTGCGTGGCCACCGTACTTGGCGATCAGGTTTGGATGCTGCGCTGCGACCACGCTCAAGGCATCACGAATGTGGAAGCCTTGCACCGAACGCCCCGAGCCCTTGAGCAAACCATCGCCCGCATCGGCGAAAGCAATGGTCGGACGGAAATAACGCTCTTTCATCCGCGACGCGAGAATGCCGATCACACCCTGGTGCCACTCGGGATCGAACAGGCACAAACCAAACGGCATCGACTCGACCGGCAGGTCCTTGAGCTGCGCCAGCGCTTCACGCTGCATGCCCTGCTCGATGGATTTGCGATCCTGGTTCATGCCGTCCAGTTGCGCGGCCATTTCCCGGGCCAGGTTGGCGTCGGCGGTCAGCAGGCATTCAATGCCCAGACTCATGTCATCCAGACGCCCGGCGGCATTCAGGCGCGGCCCGACGATAAAACCAAGATCGGTGGAGGTGATGCGCGCAGCGTCTCGTTTGGCCACTTCAAGGATCGCTTTGATCCCCGGCCGTGCGCGACCGGCGCGAATCCGTTCCAGGCCCTGATGCACCAGAATCCGGTTGTTGGCGTCCAGCGGCACCACGTCGGCAACGCTGCCCAGCGCCACCAGATCCAGCAGTTCACCGATGTTCGGCTGCGGCGTGTTCTCGTACCAGCCGAGGCTGCGCAAACGCGCGCGCAACGCCATCAACACATAAAAAATCACCCCGACACCGGCCAATGCCTTGCTCGGAAACTCGCAACCTGGCTGATTCGGATTGACCAGCGCATCGGCCTGCGGCAGCTCATCACCGGGCAAGTGGTGATCGGTGATCAGCACTTTGAGGCCATGGCGTTTGGCGGCGGCCACGCCTTCGACACTGGAGATGCCGTTGTCGACGGTGATCAGCAATTGCGGCTCGCGGGTCATCGCAACTTCGACGATTTCCGGAGTCAGGCCATAGCCATATTCAAAGCGGTTCGGCACCAGATAATCGACGTGCACCGCACCGAGCAAGCGCAAACCGAGCATGCCGACAGTGCTGGCCGTCGCGCCGTCCGCATCGAAGTCACCAACGATGAGGATGCGCTGGCGCTGTTCCAGCGCCGTCACCAGCAGGTCTACCGCTGCGTCTATGCCCTTGAGTTGCTGGAACGGGATCAACCGCGCCAGGCTCTTGTCCAGCTCAGCCTCGGACTGCACGCCCCGCGCCGCGTACAAGCGGGTCAACAGCGGCGGCAGATCACCGAGAAAAGGCAGAGTGGCAGGCAGTTGACGAGGTTCGATACGCATGGGGTGACGGAGACTTCTCTTGATTACGTGGGATTATTCTGGTGGTGACGCGGGATCAGCCGCGCTCACCTTGCAGCCATTGCAACTGGACTTCGTGCTGACCACGATCGTCGGTGACGAAGATCGTCCCTTCGCTGATCATCACGTCCCACTTGATAACGCGGGGCATGTCCTTGGCCAAGGTTTCCAGCACGTCTTGCGGGACTGCAGCGATGTTGACGTTTTTCAGGTTCTTGATCGCCGGGATCACCTTGGTTTCCCAGACACGCAGGCTGCCGTAGGCCAGCAGGCTGGTGCGTTCGGTGCGACGCGAGCACCAGGTCAGGCGATCGGCATCAGGCTGGCCGACTTCGATCCAGTGCAGAACACGGTCGTCCAGGCTCTTTTCCCACAGTGCAGGTTCATCCACGTCTGACAGACCACGGCCAAACGACAACTGCTCGTTGTACCAGAGGGCGTAAGCCAGCAATCGCACGGTCATGCGCTCTTCGGTTTCCGAAGGGTGACGGGCGATGGTCTGCTTGACGCTCTCGTAGACACTGCGGTCGAGGTCGGTGAGGTTCAGTTCAAATTTGTAGGTAGTGGACGGCTGGGCCATGAACGGGCTTCTTGATACGAGGAAAGTCGGCAAGTCTAACCGATGCGGTAGGCAATCATCGAATTGATGGCGATCAACCTGCGGCGTCTGACAGCCGGCTATGTTAAAACGCTGTATCTGCTTAGCCTTGTCCTACAGGATTCAGTATGCCGTTCGCCAACAAACCGCTCAGCGGTGTGAAAGTCATTGAATTGGGTACATTGATTGCCGGGCCGTTTGCCTCGCGTATTTGCGGCGAGTTCGGTGCCGAAGTGATCAAGATCGAGTCGCCAGACGGCGGTGATCCCTTGCGCAAATGGCGAAAACTGTACGAAGGCACGTCGCTGTGGTGGTTCGTTCAGGCGCGCAATAAAAAGTCGCTGACGCTGAACCTCAAACACCCTGAAGGTCTGGCGATCCTGAAAAAACTCCTCAGTGAAGCCGACATCCTCATCGAGAATTTCCGTCCCGGCGTCCTGGAAAAACTCGGCCTGAGTTGGGACACCTTGCACGCGCTGAATCCAAAACTGGTGATGGTGCGCCTGTCCGGTTTCGGTCAGACCGGGCCGATGAAAGATCAGCCCGGCTTCGGCGCGGTCGGCGAGTCCATGGGCGGTCTGCGCTACATCAGTGGATTCGAGGACCGGCCACCGGTGCGTACCGGGATCTCCATCGGCGATTCGATTGCCGCGTTGTGGGGCGTGATCGGCGCACTGATGGCGCTGCGTCATCGTGAGGTCAACGGTGGCACCGGTCAGGTTGTCGATGTGGCGTTGTACGAAGCGATTTTCGCGATGATGGAAAGCATGGTGCCGGAGTTCGACGTGTTCGGTTTTATCCGCGAGCGCACCGGCAACATCATGCCCGGCATCACGCCCTCCTCCATCCACACCAGTGCCGACGGCAAGCACGTGCAGATCGGCGCCAATGGTGACGCGATTTTCAAACGCTTCATGCTGATCATCGGCCGTGAAGACCTGGCTAACGATCTGACACTGGCGAGCAACGACGGTCGCGACCAGCGCCGCGACGAGTTGTATGGCGTGATCGATCGTTGGGTCAATTCGCTGCCTCTGCAAAGCGTGCTCGATCTGCTTAATCAGGCCGAGGTGCCCGTCAGCCGGATATTCAGCGCCGAAGACATGTTCAACGACCCGCAGTATCTGGCCCGGGAAATGTTCCTTCACGCCAGACTGCCGGACGGCAAACCCTTCAAGATGCCGGGGATCGTGCCGAAACTCTCAGAGACACCGGGCTCCTCCGAATGGGTCGGTCCGCAGCTCGGTGAACACAATGCGCAGGTACTCCACGAGCTTGGCTACGACGAAAAGCAGATCGCCCGGTTGCGCGAAGACGGAGCCATTTGAGCTGAAACGCCTGCCAACACCGGACGCCAACCGCGCCCACCAGTGGTGGACGTGGCGGCTGTTCGGCCTGGTGTTTCTACTGACCTTGCCAGCCTGGGCTCAGGCGAAACCGACATTGACCTGGTTATTGCGCGACTTGCCACCGCTGACTATTTTCGAAGGCCCGAAAAAGGGCCAGGGCGTCATTGATCACCTCATGCCGATGCTGATCGCCGGCATGCCGCAATACGAACACCAGCTGATGCGGGTCAACCGAGCCCGAGGCATTCAGATGCTTCACGAAGCCTCCTTCACCTGCGACCCGTCGCTGATCTGGAGCAAAGAGCGGGCGCAATGGATCGCGTACTCCATCCCGGCCTTTCGCGCCGTCAGTAATGGGCTGGTGGTGCGTCAGAAAGATCGCGAAGTGTTGGCGCCGTTTCTCGTGGAGGGTGAAATCGATCTGGCAGCGCTCCTGGCCAATGGCAACGAGAAAATCGGTGTCGTGGCTGAGCGCAGTTACGGTGAAATGGTCGATGACCTGCTGCGCCAGGCACCTCGCAACGCACTGACACCTCATTACGGCAATGACGCCCTGAACAGTCTGCTGATGATGCAGCGCCTGGGACGATTACAGGTGGTGCTGGGCTATTGGCCAGAAATTCGTTATCAGGCTCATCTGGCGCAAATCGCCGAAGACGAGTTGCTGTTTTATCCGATCCGCGGCACCGGTAAATATCTGTCGGGCTACATCGGCTGCTCCGACACACACCAGGGCCGTCAGGCGATCAGCGAAATAAACCAACTGCTGCGCACCCTCCCCCACGACCAACTGAACCAGCTGTACGCCGACTGGCTGGACCCCGCGATGCGAAGCGATTACCTCGAACAGGCCCGATCATTCTTCAAGCAACAAGCGGCGCCCTGAGCAAATTGCAGACAAAAAGAAACCCCGAGAAGTGGGGAGACGACTCGGGGTTAAACGTGGCCTGCATAAGGCCCGTAACAGCAAGCGACAAGCACCGGAGCACAATGCTTGATCCTGCTGTCATGGGGTCTGACTGACAGGGATGCAGGAAGGTTCCCACAATAGATGTTTGATTTTCAGAGCGCCGGACGCTTGTCCAGAGCCGCGTTACGCAAGGCCGCAATCACACAGGGCTCCAGGCGTCCTTCGGCAATCAGAATGTCGCGGTGCAAGCCGTCAACGACATCGGTCAACTGACGCTTGTCGGTCAACTGCGCCTGGTTGAATTGGCGCTCCACCACAATCGCGCCGTTGCTGTTCTTCAAGGTCACCAGGCATTCACCGTGGGCACCGCTTGGAGACAAAGAAACCTGATACGGGCTCAGAGCCTCACCGAGCAATAGACTGATACTTTCCATCTCGATCTCCACTCAATAGTCCGAAAACATTGTGTCTGGGGCGTGTCCACAGTAAATGACCACCGGCCCGAGAAGAAAGTTCTGCATTCCGCTCGCCAGCACCGGCGTGTCACGGAGGTATCACCGGTCTGTCAGAGCATGCACGGCAAAGATGACAGAAAAATAACCGGCCGCTTCAGGCCTCGACCGGCAGCGAAGGAGAAATCAGGTAGCTGTCCAGCAAACTGCGCATCAGTACCGCCGAAACAGGTGTTTGCAGACGCCCCAGCAGTCGCAACCGATGCTCGCACAGCAACGGCTGGAGGTCGTTGAGCACGCTCGGCGCAACCGCGCCCAGCAGGATCAGCGCCCGCGCTTCGCGCTCCACTGCTACGTGCCGGATCAGGGCCAGGCCATCACCGCCCTTGAGCTGCGGATCGCAAATAGCGATATCGACCACGCCACGATGCCCCAGTGAACATAAGGCCGATGCCAGCGATGACGCGGTCAGGACATCATAAATGCCGATAGCATTGAGCATTTGGTGCAACGCCATCAGCTGGAACGGATTGGGTTCAAGAATCAGGACTTTAAGCGAGCGCATGGGCGACCTCTGAAGCGACAATCGCGGACTCTCACCGCAGTTGCCACTCACTGTAGGGCAGCCCTTTGAAGCCTCCCATCGGAAAAGTAGCCGCGTCTTATAGGACATTTCCCATTTTCAATGCAGACATCGGCACCCGCTCTCCGCCCGGCGCTGGGTTATGTCCGTCCAGCCGCCCAGCAGTCCGCGCAATTTGCCGTCGACACTGTAAAACGGCACCGTCCACTGATAGACCTCCCGCGTACCGTTCTTGAACAGCAATTGCCGCTTGCTGAAACGTGACTTACGCGTGCGCAACTGCACCATGAATTCGTCGTGAAGCATGCGCGCGGTTGCTTCTGGCAGCGCATCGACCTCCATCAACAACCGCCCCTGCACCTGATCCTGACGTACCGAAAGTGCCTCTTCATAGCTGCGGTTGCACATGATCAGCCGCCCCTGAAGATCACGGACAAACATCGGATCAGGCATGGAGTCGATCAGTGCGTGCTGGAAAGCCAATTGATCACCGAGACTTTTCTCGGCAGCACGACGTTGCTTGATCACCACCGTCAGGCGGCGGTTCCACACCAGCGACAGCGAGCCGAACACACCGAGGATCACCGCTGCCCAACAGCCCCACTCAATCATCCGTTGCCAGAGCGTGGGGACGGGCTTGAGCGAGATTCCCTCCAGCCACTTCAGGCGAATAGCGCGTAACTCGGGAGCGGGAAAGGCCTCCAGTGCCTTGTTGAGAATACTTAATAGCTCTGGCATGCCCTTGCGCACGGCCAGATGATCAGCCTCCCATTTGCCTTCCACCAAGCCCCCCACCTTAAGCAGCCCCAGCGGGTACAGTTGCGCTCCGATTTCATTCTCGATCGTCGCGTAGGCCTCGCCGCTTTCGACCAATGCCCGCGCTTCGGCGTAAGTCTTGACCGAACGGATCTCGATCGACGGGTAATCGCGGCGAATGACATCCTCCAGGGCGTGCCGGGCCGGCAACACCAGCACCCGTTTGGCCAGCTGCTCCAGTGACTCTACCGACGGCGCACCGGCGCGCCCGACAAACACCCAGCCAGCCCCACCGAAGGCGTGGCTGAAATCCAGAAACGCCTTGCGTTCATCGCTCATCGCCAGGGTCGTACTGATGTCCGCCTGGCCACTTTCGAGACGCTCCAGCATGTGATCGGTGGAAAACGACTCCTGATGCATGAACTTCAACCCGGTCATCGCAGTGACGCGCTTGAGCACATCATTGTTCAAACCGCTCCACTGTCCATGTTCATCCTGGAACAGATACAACGGGTATTGCACCGACGCTACCGTTACCCGCGGATTGTCGCGAATCCATTGGCGCTCGTGTGCGTCCAGTTCAACAGGCTCGACGTTGAGTGCCATAACGTCATCGTTCAGCGCCAGTTGCGCCGCCACACTGCAGCGCATCAACCCAAGCAATCCGAACAAGAACAACCAGCCCAGTGCCGGTTTCAAACCTCTATAAAACAGCATTGCCACTTCCTTCGTGATCGACTCACCCGTCCTTCGTGGGTGAAAACCCGAGCAGTGTGGCAGCAGAAACAAAAAAGCCCGTCAGGAGACGGGCTTCAAAATGTGACAGCTTTTGCAGGCTTAAAGCGGCTTGCCGCGGTTGCCATGCTGGCTGACAAAGGCCTGCACGGCTTTCAGCTCGTTTGGCAGAACGGTGCAGCGCTCGTTTCGCTCAAACAAATCAGAAAGATGTGCAGGTAGTTCGAGTGCTTTTCCTACACCGGCTTTCTCCACTGCATCCGGGAATTTGACCGGATGCGCGGTGCCGAGGATCACCATCGGGATGTCCAGGCTGCGTCGGCATTCGCGTGCAGCCTTGACGCCGATGGCGGTGTGCGGATCCAGCACTTCGCCGGTCTGCTCGTAGACTTCAGCGATGGTTTCGCAAGTCTGCGCATCGTCCACAGCCAGCGAGTCGAACAGTTTGCGCGCTTCGGTCCAGCGCTCTTGTTCGACGCTGAAGCCACCACCTTGCTTGAACGTGTCCATCAGCCCGGCGATCGCCGCACCGTTGCGACCGTGCAGGTCGAACAGCAGGCGTTCGAAGTTCGACGAGACCATGATGTCCATCGACGGCGACAGCGTGGCGTGCAGGGTTTCCTTGACGTACTGATTGCCGCTCATGAAGCGATGCAGGATGTCGTTGCGGTTGGTGGCGACGATCAACTGGTTGATCGGCAGACCCATGTTGCGTGCCAGGTAACCGGCGAAGATGTCACCGAAGTTGCCGGTTGGCACCGAGAACGACACCGACCTCGCCGGACCACCCAACTGCAGGGCTGCATGGAAGTAGTAAACGATCTGGGCCATGATCCGCGCCCAGTTGATCGAGTTCACCGCCACCAGACGCGTGCCTTTGAGGAAGCTCTGGTCGGCGAAGCTGTTCTTGACCATCTCCTGGCAGTCATCGAAGTTGCCTTCGATGGCGATGTTGTGGATGTTCTCGCCGAAAATCGTGGTCATCTGGCGACGCTGCACTTCGGACACACGGTTGTGCGGGTGCAGGATGAAGATGTCGACGTTTTCGCAGTGCTTGCAGCCTTCGATGGCGGCCGAACCGGTATCACCGGAAGTAGCGCCGACGATGACAACGCGCTCGCCGCGCTTTTCCAGCACGTAGTCGAGCAGACGACCGAGCAGTTGCAGGGCGAAGTCCTTGAACGCCAGGGTCGGGCCGTGGAACAGCTCCAGCACCCATTCGTTGCCGTTCAGCTGACGCAGCGGCGCGACGGCGCTGTGCGAGAACACACCGTAGGTTTCTTCGAGAATCTTTTTGAAATCGGCGTCCGGAATGCTGCCGGTGACGAACGGGCGCATCACCCGGAAGGCCAGTTCGTGATACGGCAGACCGGCCCAGGAAGCGATTTCTTCCTGGGTGAAACGTGGCAGGTTTTCCGGAACGTACAGACCGCCGTCGGTCGCCAGACCAGCCAGCAGGACGTCTTCGAAATTCAGGGCCGGTGCCTGGCCGCGGGTACTGATATAACGCATGATTTCAAACCTTCGGTTTGAGCTTCAAGCTACGAGCTACAAGCTGCAAGTAAAAGCCAGACCGCTTTTCTCTTGCCGCTTGCAGCTCGAAGCTTGCAGCTGCTTCTGTTTAGTTCAAGTGCTCGACGCGGATCCGTACAACCGGACCATTCACGCCGGCCAGCGCTTCGAGGGCAGCGATGGCATCGTTGATGCGCTGCTCGACCACACGGTGGGTCAGCAGGATCATTGGCACCAGACCGTCGTGTTCCTCGACTTCCTTCTGCATGATCGACTCGATGTTGATGCCGCGCTCCGAGAGGATGCTCGCCACCTGAGCGAGTACGCCCGGATGGTCCTTGGCCTGAATGCGCAGGTAGTAAGCGCTTTCGCAGGCTTCGATCGGCAGGATCGGATGGGCCGACAGCGAATCCGGCTGGAAGGCCAGGTGCGGCACGCGGTTTTCCGGATCGGAAGTCATGGCGCGAACCACGTCGACCAGGTCAGCAATCACCGACGAAGCGGTCGGCTCCATCCCGGCGCCAGCGCCGTAGAACAGCGTTGAACCGGCAGCATCACCGTTGACCATCACCGCGTTCATCACGCCGTTGACGTTGGCGATCAGACGATCGGCCGGGATCAGCGTTGGGTGTACGCGCAACTCAATACCGGCAGCGGTGCTGCGAGCGACACCGAGGTGCTTGATGCGATAGCCCAGCGCTTCGGCGTAGTTGACGTCAGCGGTGGTCAGTTTGGTGATGCCTTCGGTGTAAGCCTTATCGAACTGCAGCGGAATGCCAAAGGCGATGGAGGCCAGAATCGTCAGCTTGTGCGCGGCGTCGATGCCTTCAACGTCGAAGGTCGGATCGGCTTCGGCGTAGCCCAGTGCCTGAGCTTCGGCCAGCACGTCTTCGAAGGTACGGCCCTTCTCGCGCATTTCGGTGAGGATGAAGTTACCGGTGCCGTTGATGATCCCGGCGACCCAGTTGATGCGGTTGGCGGACAGGCCTTCACGGATCGCCTTGATCACCGGAATGCCACCGGCCACGGCCGCTTCGAATGCGACGATCACGCCTTTCTCGCGAGCCTTGGCGAAAATTTCATTACCGTGAACGGCAATCAGAGCCTTGTTCGCGGTGACCACATGCTTGCCATTCTCGATGGCCTTGAGTACCAGCTCGCGGGCAACGGTGTAGCCGCCCATCAGCTCTATGACGATGTCGATCTCAGGGTTCGTGGCCACTTCGAAGACATCGTTGGTAATCGCAATACCGGTCGTCTGGAACTGAGGCTTTGGCGTGCGCATGGCAATTTGTGCCACTTCGATTCCACGCCCGGCACGACGAGCAATTTCCTCGGCGTTGCGCTGAAGTACGTTGAAGGTACCGCCACCGACGGTCCCTAACCCACAGATGCCTACTTTGACCGGATTCACTGTGAACTCCCCATAAAACGGCCGACGCGGGGTCGGCCGGAAAACAACCGCGTGCTCGCGGCTCTCTATTAATGGCCCGGCGATGTGGCTGCCGGACCATGATCGTCACGGCTGACCGTGACGATGCGAATTTACTTCGCGCCCAGCGCCAGTTTGGCGACTTGTGGCGCAGGCTGGTAGCCCGGAATCACTTGTCCGTCAGCCAAAACGATGGCCGGTGTGCCGTTCACGCCAATCGACTGACCGAGGGCGAACTGCTTGGAAACCGGGTTATCGCATTTGGCGGCCTTGATTTCCTTGCCATCGACCATTTTGTCCATGGCGGCTTTCTTGTCTTTCGAGCACCACACGGCTTGCAGTTGCTCGTCACCCGGCGAGTTCAGACCCTGGCGCGGGAACGCAACGTAACGCACTTCGATGCCGCGCTTGTTCAGCTCAGGCACTTCGGCGTGCAGCTTGTGGCAGTACGGGCAGGTGGTGTCGGTGAACACGGTGATGTGCGATTTGGTCTCGCCCACGGCCGGGTAAACCACGGTTTCGGCGACCGGGATGGCATTGACCAGTTTGGAGATGCCCAGGCGTTCGGTCTTCTCGGTCAGGTTGACCGGTTTGCCGTCCTTGAGCTGGAACAGGTAGCCCTGAACGATGTACTGGCCATCGGCGCTGGCGTACAGCACGCGGCTGCCTTTGAGTTTGACTTCGTACATGCCCGGCAACGGGCTGGCGCTGATGCTTTCTACCGGAACCTCGAGTTCGAGTTTTTCCAGGCTTTGACGAATCGCTTTGTCGGCCGCGTCATCGGCGACGGCAAAGGTACTGACCAACGCAATGGCTGCGGCGGCGAAAATCTGGGTCAGACGCATGAGAACTCCTGAAGGCGGACAAATGGAACGATCAGAACGCCCGTGCCGGAACACCGGGTCATAACCGTCCATCGTGCAAACCGGCAAAGCCTAACACATAAGGCCACGGTGGCCGAATGCGCCTGTCGCCATAGATCACACTGCTTTATGTAGGAGCTGCCGAAGGCTGCGATCTTTTGATTTTGTTTTTAAGATCAAAAGATCGCAGCCTTCGGCAGCTCCTACAGGGGGAGGTATGGAGTTAACCTCTCGGGTGGTGTTTGGCGTGCAGATCCTGCAATCGAGCGCGGGCGACGTGGGTGTAGATCTGCGTAGTGGAAAGGTCGCTGTGCCCGAGCAGCATCTGCACCACGCGCAAGTCTGCGCCGTGGTTGAGCAAGTGCGTGGCAAACGCATGACGCAAGGTGTGCGGCGACAGCGACTTGCCGATCCCGGCAACCTTGGCCTGATGCTTGATGCGGTGCCAAAAGGTCTGGCGGGTCATCTGCTCGCCGCGCTGGCTGGGGAACAGCACATCGCTGGGCCGGCCACCGAGCAGTTCGCCGCGCCCGTCGCGCATATAACGCTCGACCCAGACAATTGCCTCCTCGCCCATTGGCACCAGGCGCTCCTTGCTGCCCTTGCCCATCACCCGCAACACACCCTGACGCAGGTTGACCTGTTCCAGTGTCAGGCTGACCAGTTCAGTTACCCGTAGGCCGCAGGCGTAAAGCACTTCAAGCATGGCGCGGTCACGCTGGCCGATGGCTTCGCTCAGGTCCGGCGCCTTGAGCAGCGCCTCGACGTCGGCTTCCGACAAGGACTTGGGCAGTGGCCTACCGAGTTGCGGCATGTCGACGCGCAATGTCGGGTCGACGCTGATCATCTTTTCCCGCAACAGATAGCGATAAAAGCCACGCACACCGGAGAGAAATCTCGCCGTGGAACGCGGTTTGTAGTTCTGCTCCAGACGCCAGGCCAGATGATCAAGGATCAGCTCGCGGCCTGCATTGATCAGCTCGAGATTTTTCTCATGCAACCAGCCATTGAACAGCGCCAGATCGCTGCGATAAGCATCGCGCGTATTGTCGGACAGGCCTTTCTCCAACCATAAAGCGTCGAGGAATTGGTCAATCAATGGATGGTCGATGGCAGACATGGGCGCTCAAGACACACAGCTTCATGGACTGTGCGCAAATGTAGAGTGAACTGTAGGAATGGCCGCTAGTCTTTCATAGCCGGCTATTTCAAGGAACAGGGAGCATCAATGAACGAGCAGCAAATTCTACTGGCATTTGGCGGGATTGGCGCGGCGGCGCTGGGTTGCCAATGGCTGGCTTGGCGCCTGAAGCTGCCGGCGATTCTGTTTTTGTTGCTGACCGGCATTCTGGTCGGCCCAGTGCTGGGCTGGCTCGATCCGCAGGAAATGTTCGGGCCGCTGCTGATGCCGCTGGTTTCGCTGGCCGTCGCGCTGATTCTGTTCGAAGGCAGCCTGACCCTGCACCTGTCGGAGTGGAAGGAGATCGGCAGCGTCGTCCATCGTTTGGTGACCCTTGGTGCGATCTCGACCTGGATTGTCATCGCGGTTGCCACGCATTTTCTGCTGGGCTTCGACTGGATGCTGGCCATCCTGTTCGGCAGCCTGACGCTGGTCACCGGCCCGACGGTGATCGTGCCGATGCTGCGAGTGGTGCGACCGAAAGCCTCGATTGCCAATATTTTGCGCTGGGAAGGCATCGTCATCGACCCGATCGGCGCCCTGCTCGCCGTGGTGGTTTACAGCTTCATTATTGCCAGCGCTGAAGGTCATGGCCTCAAGCAGAGCCTGTTTACTTTTGGTGGAGTGATTCTCTGCGGCGCAGTGTTCGGCGTTGTGGGCGGCTGGCTGCTCGGCACGGTGATCCGCCGGCAGTGGCTGCCGGAATATCTGCATAATCTCGCCTCGCTGGCGGCGGTGCTGGGGATTTTCATTGCCGCCAACGAAGTGATGCACGAGTCCGGTCTGCTGGCCGTGACGTTGATGGGCATGTGGCTGGCCAACATGAAAGGCGTGGATGTGCGGCATATCCTGCACTTCAAGGAAAACCTCAGCGTGCTGCTGATTTCCGGCCTGTTCATTTTGTTGGCGGCGCGTCTGGACTTGTATGCCTTGATCGGACTGGGCCCGTTGGTGCTGATTCTGCTGCTGGTGATTCAACTGATCGCCCGGCCGTTGAACGTGTTGCTCAGTACAGCGGGGTCCAGTCTGAGCTGGCGCGAGCGTGCATTGTTGTGCTGGATTGCGCCACGCGGGATTGTCGCGGCGGCGGTGTCGGCGATTTTTGCGATTCGTCTGCATGAGGCCGGGCACGAGGGCGCGTTGCTGCTGGTGCCGCTGACCTTCGCGGTGATTATCGGCACCGTTGTGCTGCAGAGCGCCACGGCACGACCGTTGGCTCGCCTGTTGAAGGTTGCAGAACCGGCGCCAAGCGGATTCTTGATCGTCGGCGCGAACGGCCCGGCGCGGGAGCTGGGCAAGTCGCTGCAGCAACTGGGCAGCCGCGTGTTGCTGACCGATTCGAGCTGGGAGAATATTCGTGCGGCGCGCATGGAAGGGTTGCCGACATACTTTGGCAATCCGGCCTCGCAACATGCCGATGCGCATCTGGATCTGGTTGGGCTGGGGCATTTGCTGGCGCTGTCACCGTCGGGTGAACTGAATACCTTGGCGGCGATGCGCTTTCGGCATGACTTCGGCCATCAGCGATTATTCGGATTGGCCAGCGGTCATGAAAGCCGTCGTAGCGACAAGCACCGTGCGAGCCTGGAGCATCGTGGCAATCAACTCGGTAGCGAGGCGTTTACCTACGCGAAACTGGCCAGTCAGATGGGCCAAGGTGCCGAGCTGTACAGCACGACGTTGACGGATGGTTTCGGCTGGGAGGATTACCGGGCGCTGCATGGTAATCGTGCGACCTTGCTGTTCATGCGCGATGACAGCGGTTGGGTGCATGTGGTGACGCCGGAGACTACCGTGAAACCTGGGTCGGGGTGGACGTTGCTGGCGTTGATTCAGCCGGAGGCCAGCGGCGCCTGAGCTGACGCCTTCGCGAGCAGGCTCGCTCCCACAGGTTCTGTGACGGACACAAATGTTGTGTTCACCCGATCACTGTGGGAGCGAGCCTGCTCGCGAATGGCGCGACTCGGTATCAGATCAAGCCGCAAAACCCGGCAACACCGGTACCGGCCGCTTGTCATCATCAATGGCAACGAAGCTGAACTGGCCATGAATCGCCTTCTCGCGGCCATCACAGTTCATGCTCTCGACAAACACTTCCACCTCGACCTTGAGGCTGGTATTACCGACCTTGATCACCTTCCCGACCAACTCGGCGATGGAACCGGCCGGAATCGCGTGATTGAAATCGATGCGATCAGTGGACACGGTCACCAGTGGCAAGCGGCAGAAGCGTGTGGCGGTGATGAACGACACTTCGTCCATCCATGCCAGCGCAGTGCCGCCGAACAGCGTGTTGTGGTGGTTGGTGGTCGGCGGGAAGACAGCCTTGGTCACGCGGGTCACCGAGAGTTCGGTGCGGCGTTGGATTTCCTGGTCGCGGGGGGTCATGTCGGACAGCTCGTAAACAGTGGATCGCGGATCGAAAGCAAGATCAAAAGATCGCAGCCTTCGGCAGCTCCTACAAAGGGGGGGAATTTCGGGCAACAAAAAAGCAGCCCGTAGGCTGCTTTTTTCTGCATCGGAAGCTGGGCTTAAGCCAGTTTTTCCTTGATGCGAGCTGCTTTACCCGACAGGTCGCGCAGGTAGTACAGCTTGGCTTTACGTACGTCACCGCGACGTTTAACAGCCATGCTGTCGATCTGCGGGGAGTAGGTCTGGAAAGTACGTTCTACGCCAACACCGTTGGAGATTTTACGAACGGTGAACGCACTGTTCACGCCGCGGTTACGCTTGGCGATTACAACGCCTTCGAACGCTTGCAGACGGGAACGATCGCCTTCCTTCACTTTCACCTGAACGACAATAGTGTCGCCTGGGGCGAAGGTAGGGATTTCTTTGGTCATCTGCTCTGCTTCGAGTGCAAGGATGATTTTGTTGGTCATGCTGTGCTCCTAAGGTAAATCGTTCGATCTACCATCGATACGTTGTTAACTATCGTCCCGCTCGCGGATGTATTCCTCGAGCAGCTTCTTCTCTTCTCCAGAAAGCGAGCGGCTTTCCAGAAGATCGGCGCGTCGTTCAAAGGTCCTACCAAGGGACTGCTGTAAACGCCAACGCCGGATATGCGCGTGATTGCCACTCAGCAACACGTCGGGAACACGCTGATCCGCATACACCTCAGGTCGGGTGTAGTGCGGGCAATCCAGCAGACCATCCGTAAAGGAATCTTCCTCAGCGGAATCCGCATGCCCTAAAGCTCCAGGCAGCAGTCGTGTAACCGCATCGATCAGGACCATCGCCGGCAGCTCGCCGCCAGACAGTACATAGTCGCCAATCGACCACTCTTCATCGACATGAGCCTCAATAAAGCGCTCGTCAATGCCTTCATAGCGGCCGGCAATCAGGATCAATGCATCCGATTGTGCCAGCTCGCGTACCGCCGACTGAGTCAGTTGACGGCCTTGGGGGGACAGGTAAATCACCTTCGCCGCCTCCCCGGCTGCTGCCTTGGCCTGAACCAGAGCATCTTCCAGGGGCTTGATCTTCATCACCATGCCCGGACCACCGCCAAACGGGCGATCGTCCACAGTGTGATGCCGATCCGTCGTGTAGTTCCGCGGATTCCAACAGGTCAGCTGCAAGAGCCCCTGTTTGACCGCACGACTGGTGATGCCGTAGTCGCTGATGGCGGAAAACATCTCGGGAAACAAACTGATCACTTCTACGCGCAAATTAGCCACGTTTAGAAGTCCGCGTCCCAATCCACCTTCATCTCGCCCGCTGCGAGGTCGATAGCCAACACGCATTGCTCCGTATAGGGCAACAGGCGTTCGCGATCATCCAGGCTGCCAGCGCAAGGCTTGACGACCATTACATCATTGGCGCCGGTTTCCAGAAGATGATCGATTTTCCCGAGCAATTGCCCAAGTGTGTCGATGACCTTCAGACCTTCCAGCTGGTACCAGTAGTACTCACCGTCGGTCAATTCAGCGAACAGATTACGCGGCACGCAGATCTCGTAACCGGCCAGAAGACGAGCTTCTTCACGATCATCAAGACCCTTGAGCTTTGCGACCAGGAACTTGTCGTTCCCGCGTCCACTGACCAGCTCGACCTGTTTGACATTGCCTTCGCGCTTGAGCGTCCAGGTTTTGTACTGCAACAGGTTTTCAGTCGGATCAGTAAAGGAATAAACCTTCACTTCGCCGCGAACGCCATGAACAGAATAAATTTTGCCAATAACGATCAAATCATCGGCAACAGCAGGCGTCGCGTTCATATTGCTCAGGCCGCAGCCTTTGCAGATTCCTTCAGCAACTGAGCAACACGCTCAGAAGGCTGTGCACCAACGCTCAGCCAGTAGGCTACGCGCTCTTGGTTCACGGACAGACGGGTTTCCTGACCACGGGCAACAGGGTTGAAGAAACCAACCTGTTCTTTGTGGGAGCCGTCACGCGGGTTACGCGAGTCGGTTACGGTCAGGTGGTAAAACGGGCGCTTTTTGGAGCCGCCAAGGGCAAGACGGATTGTTAGCATGTGAACATCGTTCCTGTAGTCGGTGCTGCAAATCTAAATGCACAGCGGGCATGGGTGCCCGAAAGGCCGCATATTCTAAGGAATATCCGGACTTTTGCAAATGACTTTTTCCGGCGCCTATGGCATGCCGTGCGGATTTGCATATAGAGCCGTCGATGAAAACGGCCAGTCAGCTCCCGCCGAGTGCGGGTTTGCTGTTGATCCTGCGTCCTTGCAGGGTCTGCGCCGGTGCGACGACCGGCGAAGTCTTAGTGTCCTGTCTCACCCTTTTCGCTCACTTTTGGCGAGCAGAATGGGCGAGACGGGACACCTTACATTTTCGGCATGCCGCCGCCGGGCAACATTCCGCCCATACCGCGCATCATTTTCGCCATTCCGCCTTTGGCGGAGAATTTCTTCATCATCTTCTGCATCTGCTTGTGCTGCTTGATCAAGCGACCGATGTCCTGCACCTGAGTACCGGAACCCATGGCGATCCGGCGCTTGCGCGAACCGCTGATCAGCTCAGGGTCGCGGCGCTCGGCCGGGGTCATGGAATTGATGATGGCTTCCATCTGTTTGAATTGTTTTTCTGCAGCGTTCTGGGCATTGCCCATTTGCGACAGGTTGACGCCGCCGATGCTCGGCAGCTTGTCCATGAGCCCGCCGAGGCCGCCCATGTTCTTCATTTGTTGCAGCTGATCACGGAAGTCTTCGAGGTCGAAGCCCTTGCCCTTCTTCAGCTTCTTGGCCAGTTTGTCGGCTTTGTCTTTATCGAGGGTCGCTTCGGCCTGTTCGATCAGGCTGAGCACGTCGCCCATGCCGAGAATCCGCGAAGCGATACGCTCAGGGTGGAACGGATCGAGCGCTTCGCTCTTCTCGCCCATACCGATGAACTTGATCGGCTTGCCGGTGATGGCGCGTACCGACAGGGCGGCACCGCCACGGGCGTCGCCGTCGACCTTGGTCAGAATCACACCGGTCAGCGGCAGCGCATCACCGAAGGCCTTGGCCGTGTTGGCCGCATCCTGACCGGTCATGGCGTCGACCACGAACAGGGTTTCGACCGGGTTGATCGCGGCATGCAGCGCCTTGATCTCGCCCATCATTTCTTCGTCGATGTGCAGACGACCGGCGGTGTCGACGATGACCACGTCGATAAATTTCAGTTTGGCTTCTTTAATAGCAGCGGTGGCGATGTCCACCGGTTTCTGGCTCAGATCGGACGGAAAGAACGTCACGCCGATGTCGTTGGCCAGGGTTTCCAGCTGTTTAATAGCGGCCGGGCGGTAAACGTCCGCCGACACGACCATGACCGACTTCTTCTTGCGCTCTTTAAGGAAGCGCGCCAGTTTGCCGGCGGTGGTGGTTTTACCGGCGCCCTGCAGACCGGCCATCAGAATGACGGCTGGCGGTACGGCGCTCAGGTTCAAATCTTCGTTGGCCGCGCCCATCAGGCTTTCGAGCTCAGCCTGGACGATCTTCACGAACGCCTGGCCCGGCGTCAGGCTGCGCGACACCTCGGTGCCGACAGCGCGCTCCTTGACCGAATTGACGAAGTCCTTGACCACCGGCAGGGCGACGTCGGCTTCGAGCAACGCCATGCGCACTTCACGCAGGGTGTCTTTGATGTTGTCCTCGGTCAGCTTCGCCTTGCCAGTGACATGGCGCAGCGTCTGCGAGAGACGGTCGGTTAAGTTTTCAAACATTGCGCGATCCTTTCAGGCCCTGTGTAGACCGGGATAATGGCGGCCCAGACCGGAATCAACATGTGCTCGGCGAGCCTGCGGCGTGGGCAGGTCGCGGATTATAGCGAAGACTGCGGCTGGCGGACACCTCGCTGTCAGCTTCCTGAGTCTTTCGTGTCGTGGCGGTTCTATGCCAAACTCAGCCCCTTTCGGGCTTGCCTAACAGGATTTATGCTCCCCTTGTCACCGAGTTTGCTGACCACCCTCGCCGCCGCCCTTCTATATGCCGCTGCGACCCTTTATCAGAGCACCCGTCTGGCCACCGGCGCCAAGGCGAACAAGCGCCTGCTGGTTAGCCTCGGCGCGCTCGCCGTGGTGGCCCACGCTGCCAGCCTGCTCACGCATTTGCTGACCCCGATCGGCCTGGGCCTGGATTTCTTCAGCGCCTCCAGCCTGATTGCAGCGGCAGTGATCGCGCTGACGCTGATCGCCTGCTCGCGCATTCCGGTGGAAAACCTGCTGGTGCTGCTGTTCCCGCTCGGTGCGGTGACCGTGCTGCTGGCGCAGTTCGCGCCAACCGGCACGGTGCAGATCATCGATGAAGAGCCGGGTATCCTCGCGCACATTCTGTTGTCGATCCTCGCCTACGGCATGTTCACCATCGCGGTGTTCCAGGCCTTGCTGCTGCTGGTGCAAGACCACCAGCTCAAGCACAAGCACCCGTCCGGGCTGATCAAGAACTTTCCGCCGCTGCAAACCATGGAAAGCCTGTTGTTCGGTTTCCTCTGGGCCGGCTGGACGCTGTTGTCGCTGTCGCTGATTTCCGGCTGGCTGTTCGTCGAGAACCTGTTCGCTCAGCATCTGGTGCACAAGACCCTGCTGGCGTGCCTCGCCTGGATCGTGTTCAGCGTACTGCTGTGGGGCCGCAATCGCCTCGGCTGGCGCGGCCACAAGGCGATTCGCTGGACCCTCGCCGGTTTCTGCCTGCTGATGTTGGCGTACTTCGGCAGCAAACTGGTTCGTGAATACATCCTGCACATCTGACGGGCGGCATAAATGGACGCTTTGCCCATAGGGCCGATGCTCGCGGTATTTGTCCTGCTGATTTTGTGGTCAGGGCTGTTTACCGCCGTCGAAATCGCGCAGCAACACTTGCTCGCGCAACGCACCGCCTCGCGCGCCAGCGATAAACCGCTGGCGAAGCTGAGCTTCCCGCTCGACAGCCTGATTCTCTGCAATACCCTTTGCCGTGCCCTCGCCGTGATCATCGCGACGCTGCTGGCGATCTTCCTCTGCGAGGAAAATGGCCCGTGGGCTGCGTGCCTCGGTGCCGGGGCAATCCTGCTGGTGTTTGCCGATTACTTCCCGCGCACCGTCGCCCAGCGCTACCCCGATGCGGTGCTGGCGTTCGGCAATACCTTGCTGGCCGTGCCGTTGAAGATTGTTTATCCGTTTGCCTGGCTGTTCAGCCGTATCAGCGGTTTGCTGATGAGCCCGTTTGCTCGCAAAGTTCAGGTCGTGCAGCAAAGCGAAGATGACTCGCCCGCCGATCGCTACGACGATCCAGAGCATCCAGTGCGCGCGCACCCGGTTTCAGGCATTCATGCGCTGGACAACATCACGGTCAACGACATTCTGGTGCCGCGCAGTGACGTCGACGGCATCAACCTCGACGATTCTCTCGAAGAGATCATTGAGCAACTGCGTCACAACAAACGTACGCGCCTGCCGGTTTTTCACAGCGACATCAATCAGGTTGAAGCGGTGCTCAACACCCGGCAGATCCGCCATCTGCTGAGCAACGGAGATCTGACGCTCGAAGCCTTGCTGGCCGCCAGTTACGAGCCGTACTTCGTGCCGGAAAGCACGCCGCTGCAACTGCAACTGCTGAACTTCCACAAGCAACAACGCCGCCTCGGCATGGTGGTCGACGAGTACGGCGAAGTGCTTGGCATCGTCACTCTGGAAGACATTCTCGAAGAAATAGTCGGCGAATTTGAAAGCGAGCACAGCCTGGATAATCCGCATATTCATCCGCAGGGCGATGGCCGCATGGTCATTGACGGTGCCGCGTCGATCCGCGAATTGAACAAGTGTTTGGGCTGGCATTTGCCGAGCGATGGGCCGAAAACGCTGAATGGACTGGTGACTGAAGCGTTGGAGACGATTCCCGAGAGTTCGGTTTGCCTAAAGATCGGGCGTTATCGGCTGGAGATTCTTGAGACTGAAGAGAACCGGGTTAGCAAAGTGCTGATTTGGCATACCTCTTCTGTGCCTGCTTTGGTGCCTGCCCGATAGAAAGATCAAAAGATCGCAGCCTGCGGCAGCTCCTACATTTGAAATGCGTTCCCATGTAGGAGCTGCCGCAGGCTGCGATCTTTGCTCTTGTTTGATCGTTAGCCCCCTTCCTATAATCAAATCAGCTTACCCAAGCCCCGCCAAACCGCGTGCTTACCCCGCACCCAACAGGTTTCGGCTATTTCCGCTGTACTCCGGCGACTGTTCCTACCTGAAACAGCGACCGCGCCTCATCCCACATCCCTGGGTGTTCGACCATAATAATTCGCTCCAACGGAGCTCATGACTGTCAGGGATCACCGCATGACGACCAGTACCGCTTATAGCGACACCGCGCCTGCCCAACCGACGAATTCCGCCACCCGCGTGGCGACGGCGAGTTTTATCGGCACCGCCATCGAGTTCTACGACTTCTATGTTTACGCCACGGCGGCCGCTTTGGTGATCGGGCCAGTGTTCTTTCCACAGACCTCCGGCACCGCACAGATGCTTTCGGCGTTTCTGACCTTTGGCATTGCCTTCCTCGCCCGACCGCTGGGCTCGGCGTTGTTCGGCCATTTTGGTGACCGTATCGGGCGCAAATCGACGCTGGTCGCATCCTTGCTATTGATGGGTGTGTGCACAACGCTGATTGGCGTGCTGCCGGGGTACGCCACCATCGGCGCATGGGCGCCGATTCTGCTGTGCGTGCTGCGCTTCGGGCAGGGGCTGGGATTGGGCGGCGAATGGGGCGGTGCCGCCCTGCTCGCCACGGAAAACGCGCCGAAAGGCAAACGTGCCTGGTTTGGCATGTTCCCGCAGCTCGGCCCTTCGATTGGTTTTCTCGCCGCCAACGGTTTGTTTCTGACCTTGGCCATGACGCTCGATGATGAGCAATTCCGCAGTTGGGGCTGGCGGATTCCGTTTCTGCTCAGCGCAGCACTGGTGATGGTCGGTCTGTATGTGCGATTGAAACTGCATGAAACACCGGTGTTCGCCAACGCCATCGCCCGTCAGGAACGGGTGAAAGTGCCGCTGGTCGAGCTGTTCAGCCAGTACTGGGCGCCGACACTGCTGGGCGCGGCGGCAATGGTGGTCTGCTATGCGCTGTTCTATATCTCGACGGTGTTTTCCCTGAGTTACGGGGTTGCCACACTCGGCTATAGCCGTGAGACGTTCCTTGGGTTGCTGTGCTTCGCTGTGCTGTTCATGGCCGCCGCTACGCCATTGTCCGCGTGGGCCAGCGACCGTTACGGGCGCAAACCGGTGCTGATCATTGGCGGTGTGTTGGCGATTCTTTCCGGGTTTCTGATGGAGCCGTTACTGACTCAGGGCTCCACTTGGGGCGTAGCGCTGTTTCTATGCATCGAGCTGTTTTTGATGGGCGTGACGTTCGCGCCGATGGGCGCGTTGTTGCCGGAGCTGTTTCCAACCCACGTGCGTTATACCGGTGCTTCGGCGGCGTATAACCTGGGCGGCATTGTCGGGGCCTCGGCGGCGCCGTTCTTTGCGCAAAAACTGGTGGCGATGGGTGGTTTGAGTTATGTCGGCGGCTATGTGTCGGCAGCGGCGGTGCTGAGTTTGATTGCGGTGCTGTGTTTGAAGGAAACCCGCAATAGCGACCTGAATCAGATTGCCTGACAGAAGATCAAAAGCTTCGCGAGCAGGCTCGCTCCCACAGTGTTTTAGGGTTGGTCACAGATTCTGTGTTAACCCAATCCCATGTGGGAGCGAGCCTGCTCGCGAATGTCGCAACTCGGTTTAGAGTTCTACGACAACAGCCTGAGCAGCACGAGTCGCCTTGGCACGAGCAGCCTCGATCGACTCATCCCGCGCCAGCGCCACACCCATGCGACGCTGACCATTCACTTCCGGCTTGCCAAACAGACGCAGCGCCGTGTCCGGCTCGCTCAACGCCGCGCCGAGGTTGGCGAAAGCGGTCTGAGTCGACTGCCCTTCCACCAGAATCACCGCCGAAGCCGATGGCCCGAACTGACGGATCAATGGCACCGGCAAGCCCAGAATCGCGCGAGCGTGCAGGGCGAACTGCGACAGGTCCTGCGAAATCAGTGTCACCAGACCGGTGTCATGCGGACGCGGCGAGACTTCGCTGAACCACACCTGATCACCTTTGATGAACAGCTCGACGCCGAACAGACCACGGCCACCCAGCGCCTCGGTCACGGCTTTGGCAACACGCTCGGACTCAGCCAGGGCAATCGGGCTCATGGCTTGTGGCTGCCACGATTCCTGATAGTCGCCCTTCTCCTGACGGTGGCCAACTGGCGCACAGAACGTGGTGCCGCCGATGTGGCGAACGGTCAGCAGAGTGATTTCGTAGTCGAAATCGATAAAGCCTTCGATGATCACCCGACCTTTGCCGGCGCGACCGCCCTCTTGCGCGTAATCCCAGGCTTTCTGCACGTCATCGGCGCTGCGCAGCAGACTCTGGCCTTTGCCCGACGAGCTCATCACCGGTTTGACGACGCATGGGAAGCCCAGGTCCTCAACGGCTTTGCTGTAGTCCTCGAAAGTGTCGGCAAAGTGGTACGGCGAGGTCGGCAGGTCCAGCTCTTCAGCGGCCAGACGACGGATGCCTTCACGGTTCATGGTCAGTTGCGCTGCGCGTGCGGTCGGGATCACGGTGAAGCCTTCGGCTTCCAGTTCGACCAGGGTGGCGGTGGCGATGGCCTCGATTTCCGGCACGATGAAGTGCGGCTTCTCGGCTTCGATCACGGCACGCAGGGCGGCGCCGTCCAGCATGTTGATCACGTGGCTGCGATGCGCAACTTGCATGGCCGGCGCGTTGGCGTAACGGTCAACAGCGATCACTTCAACGCCCAGGCGTTGCAGCTCGATCACCACTTCCTTGCCCAACTCACCACAGCCACACAGCAATACGCGGGTCGCGGTTGGCGACAATGGAGTTCCGATACGGGTCATCTCAGGTCCTCAAAGAAGCGGATCATCGAGGAAAGCAACGCCTGACGCGCTTTCCATGGGGAGAAAGCGCGGCATTTTACATGAACCTGAGGGTTTGGCTTCAGCCGGCGACGGCCTGTTTGCGCTCACGCCAGGCCATGATCAGCCAGACGGCGGTGACACCGGCGAATTTCGAGGCCAGCGCGGTGATGATCACCGGTGGTGTCAGCAGGTCGATCATGCCGAAAAAGATGAAGGTGTCGAGGGGGATGCTCAGTGCCGAACTTATCCACAAGCGGTCGCGCAATGGCCGTTTGGTGATGCTGAACACCAGCCAGTCGATGCACTCGGAAACCGCGAACGCCGTGGCGCTGGCCAGCGCGATGGAGGGATCGGAGGTGACGTAGGACAGCACCAGCGCCGCCAGCATTGCCACGATGGCGCCGTGGCCGAAGCGGGTTTGCACCATATCGCGCAACACGAAGACCAAACCGCCCCAGGCCGACCAGATGATGTCCAGGTGTGGCGCGGTGGAGAAGGCGAAGTTGATCAGCACGACGCTGCTGATGTAGGCGATGAGGAAAATCATGGAGGCGACCTGGCAGATTGGCGCACAGATTACTGGACCCGCAGATCAAGAGCCACCCCCTCACCCCAGCCCTCTCCCCCATGGGGGGCGAGGGGAAAAGGGAGCAGATCTTCGTTGAATCAAATCCCGAGTTCGACTGGAGAACGCAGGCCGGTACGGACCGAACAATCAACCCGGTCATTCCCTCCCCCTTCAAACGAAGGGAAGGGAGCCTGTTGGGGGCCTTTCAAATCTTGAGTCCGACTCGACATGTCAGGTCGGCGTATAGCGAAAGACACTTCGGTCAGTCCCCTCTCCCCCTGGGAGAGGGTTAGGGTGAGGGCACTCTCAAGCCGATCACGACTTCGAAGGGATCATCCACACCAGCCCACTCGCCTTCGCTCGCTCATGACACACCCCCAACACCACACGGCGCTCGTCATTGCTCATGCGGCCCCAGCGCGTGATCTCCTCGACCGTACGCTGGCAGCCAGTGCAGATATCAGCCTCATCCAGCGCACAGATATTCACGCACGGCGAGGCGACAGGTCTTTCGGGCGTGTTCATTCTTCCTGCTCAACCAGATCGCGCGCATAACGCTGGGAGTTATGCACATAGTGGGCGGCGCTGGCCTCGAGCATCTTCTTCTGCGCCTCGGTCAGCTCACGCACGACTTTGCCCGGCGAGCCCATCACCAGCGAACCGTCAGGAATTTCCTTGCCTTCGCCGATCAGCGAGTTGGCGCCGATGATGCAGTTCTTGCCGATTTTCGCGCCGTTGAGAATGACCGCATTAATGCCGATCAGGCTGTAATCGCCGACGGTGCAACCATGCAGCATGGCATTGTGGCCAATGGTCACGCCGGTGCCGATGGTCAGCGGGTAGCCCATGTCGGTGTGCATCACAGTGCCATCCTGCACATTGCTGTTCTTGCCGATCAGGATCAGTTCGTTGTCGCCGCGCAGCACGGCGTTGAACCAGACGTTGGCGCCCTCTTCGAGTTTGACCTTGCCCACCAGCACGGCATTGGGGGCGACCCAGCTTTGTGGATGGGTCTCGACACGGGCGTCGCCCAAGCGGTATTTCATCTTGTTTTCCTCAGGGCTCACGGTGATGGCCATTCGAACGATGGCTTACGTATCAATAAAGCTTTTCGGCGGTTGGTGCAGACTGATCTTGGCGTCATAGAGCAGATTGATCAACTCGACGATCATGATCGCGGTCAGCCCCCAGATCTTGTATTCGCCAAACCGATAGCTCGGCACGTACCAACTGCGGCCCTGATAGTCGATGCGGTGCGTGTGTTCGCGAGGGTCTTTGCGGAAGAACTCCAGCGGCACACTGAACACGGCTGCGATTTCGGCATCGTTGGCGCGGTACTCGACAAAATCGGGGATGACGCCGACATACGGTGTGACCTTGATGCCGTGCAGAGAAATCAGGGGGCTGAGTGGACCAATGACTTCTACCAGGCCCGGCGGCAGGCCGATTTCTTCTTCGGCCTCACGTAGTGCGGTGAAGATCAAATCCGGGTCTTCCGGATCACGGCGCCCCCCTGGGAAGGCGACTTCGCCACCGTGCGTCGAGAGCCCGCTGGCGCGCAGGGTCAGCACCAGTTCCGGCTCGTCACTGCGGGTGATCGGCACCAGAACGGCGGCCTCGGGGAAACGTGTGTCGGTCTCCAGCGCGCGCGGTGTGTGGTTGCTTACCCTATGCAGTAGCTCGTCCAGCATGAGTGTTCTCGATCAGTGCCTTACCCTGCATCATGCACCAATCATTGCAGCCGCCCAAGCCCCCGAAACCCGCCGTGTCGCGAAACGACAACTTGCCGACCGGCACCGCTGCACGCCAAGATAGGCGCAGCATTCAGGAAGCCCAGCATGAAATTTTGCAGCCACTGCGGTAACCCGGTCACCCAGCGCATTCCCGAAGGCGATTCGCGGCTGCGATTTGTCTGTGACAGCTGTCAGACCATTCACTATCAAAATCCCAATATCGTTGCCGGCTGCGTGCCGACCTGGGGCACGAAAGTGTTGCTCTGTCGCCGCGCCATCGAGCCGCGCCTCGGTTACTGGACCTTGCCCGCCGGTTTCATGGAGAACGGCGAGACCATCGAGCAGGCCGCCGTGCGCGAAACTGCCGAAGAAGCCTGCGCCCGGGTGCGTAACTTGAGCATCTATACGCTGATCGACGTGCCGCACATCAGTCAGGTGCATGTGTTCTTCCGCGCTGAACTGGTGGATCTGGACTTTGCTGCGGGCCCCGAGAGCCTCGAAGTGCAACTATTCGACGAAGCCGACATTCCCTGGGACGAGCTGGCTTTCCGCACGGTGGGGCGTACCTTAGAATGCTTCTTTGCTGATCGGCGTGTTGAGGTGTATCCGGTTCGTTCGGAATCGATTCCGCCGCTTGCTCAGCCTGCCATTACTTGATTTCGTCGCCGGCCAGCCGATAACTCGAGCACGTCTGCACAACACCTATAAATCATATATCTGCGTCATTCCTGGGGAATCGTTTCAATGCGCTGGTTGCTTGCCCTGTTCTGCCTGTCGTTCGTTACCGTCTCCCAAGCGTCATTCGTGACCACCGTGACGCCTGCGAATACCCCGCTTATCGAAAAAGTCCTGGTGCTCAAATCGGCGCATCAATTGCAGCTGATCGCCGACGGCAAGCCACTCAAGACCTATCGCATTTCCTTGGGCAAGGGCGCTAAAAAAGGTCCGAAACTGATTGAAGGCGACAAACGCACGCCGGAAGGTTTCTATTGGATCGACTGGCGCAAGACCAGCGACAAATTCAATCTGTCGATGCACATTTCCTACCCGAATATCAGCGACTCGGCCCGCGCCCGGCGTGAAGGCGTCGAGCCCGGCGGGATGATCATGATCCACGGCACGCCGGATTCGGAAGAAACCCCGGAAGACCTGTTCCACACCCTCGACTGGACTGATGGCTGCGTCGCCATGCGCAACGTTGATATGCGCGAAGTGTGGAATCTGGTGCCGGACGGCACGATGGTCGAAATCCGCCCTTAACCAGCGACCGCTGGTCACCCGCAAAAAAATAAATCAAAAGATCGCAGCCTGCGGCAGCGCCTACAAGGGTGATACCACTCTCAACTGTAGGAGCTGCCGCAGGCTGCGATCTTTTGCTTTTTACAGCCCACCTTTAATACCACTTCAAACCAACCCCTCTAAAAATCGCCATTTCATTGGATTAACCGCCCATTGCCTGCGTTGACATGGTATTCAAGTGGTATTAATTTCCGCCTCACAAGCGAGCCACAACAATCCTATACTCGCGACGGAAATGCCCTACATGAACGACCTCCACGCCCTACGTCCCGATGACTCCCAGCCGACGCCGCTGTACCTGCAGCTGGCACGCAATCTGGAAGCTGCGATTCATGCCGGGCAGTGGAAGTCCGAGCAGGCGATGCCCTCGGAACGCAACCTCAGCGAGCAACTGGGCATTTCCCGGGTGACTGCCCGCAAGGCATTGGAAGTCCTCCTCGATCAAGGCCTGATCCGTCGCCTGCAAGGTTCCGGCACGTTCATCACCCCACGCCTCGAACAACCGCTATCGCGCCTCTCCGGCTTCAGCGAAATGCTCCGCCTCAAGGGCTTCGTGCCCAGCTCGCAATGGCTGGAGCGGGAAATCACCCTGCCGACCCACGAAGAACTGATCCGCCTCAGCCTGTCGCCGAACGACAAGGTTGCGCGCATGAAGCGTCTGCGCAAAGCCGATGACACGGTGATGGCCATCGAAATGAGCACCCTGCCCGCCTCGATCATGCCCAAGCCGCAACTGGTCGGCGATTCGCTCTACGAATACCTCGACGGCATCGGCAAGCCGATCGTCCGAGCCCTGCAGCACATCCAGGCGATCAACGCCTCCGACGAGTTCGCCGCACTGGTCGGCATCGCCCCCGGCACCGCGATGCTGCTGATGACCCGCGTCGGCTATCTGGAAGACAACACACCGATCGAAGTCACCGACACCTATTGCCGCAACGACTATTACGACTTTGTTGCAGAGCTGCGCCGCTAGGCGGCCCAAAGCGAGAATCAAAATGTCCGAAGACAACATCCTCACCGCCAGCGGCTGGGTTCGCGGCCGGCTGATCCACGAACACGGCAAAGTCGTGTCGATCGAAGGCGTACCCTGTGATCCGGCAACTAATGATCTGCCGTATCTGCTGCCCGGTTTCATCGATCTGCACGTCCACGGCGGTGGCGGCAAAGACATCATGGAAGGCGCCAGCGCTTTCGAAACCATCACCAGAACCCACGTGCGTTTCGGCACCACCTCGCTGCTGGCCACCACCATGACCGCGCCGAGTGCCGAGATCTCCAGCGTGTTGAAGGAAGTAGGAGAATTCTGCGAAAAGCGTCCGAAAGGCGCCGCGCGCGTCCTCGGCGTCCACCTCGAAGGCCCGTACATCAACCCCGGCAAACTCGGCGCGCAACCGAACTTCGCCCACACCGCGTTGATGGCCGAAGTCGAAGAATACCTGGCACTGGCGCCGATCCGCGTGATCACTATCGCCCCGGAAATCGCCGGCCACGACGCTTTGATTCGTGAACTGAGCAGCCGTGGCGTGCGCATGCAGATCGGCCACACCCTCGGCAGTTACGAAGAAGGCGTCGCCGCACTCGATGCCGGCGCGACCAGTTTCACCCATCTCTACAACGCCATGAGCCCGCTGCATCACCGCGAGCCGGGCATCGTCGGCGCCGCACTGGCCCACGCCAAATTCGCCGAACTGATTCCGGATTTGTTGCACGTGCATCCCGGTGCCATTCGCGTGGCCCTGCGTTCGATCCCGTGCCTGTATTGCGTCACCGATTCGACCGCTGCCGCCGGCATGCCCGACGGTGAATACAAGCTCGGCAGCCACACCGTGACCAAATGCCTGGGCGGCGTGCGCCTGCCCGACGGCACTTTGGCCGGCAGCACGCTGACCATGGATCAAGCCCTGCGCAATCTGGTGAAGATCGGTCTGCCGATCGCCGAAGCCTCACAACGTCTTTCGCAATTCCCCGCCGACTACCTCGGCATTACTGAACGCGGGCGCCTGCAACCCGGGGCCTGGGCCGACTGCGTGCGGCTCGATCGCTCACTCACACTGACCGCCGTCATGGTCGAAGGAGAAGACATTGACTTCAAAAATGCTTGAGGAGGCGCTGTCCTCGTTCGAGGCCGTGCAAGCCCAACTGCAACAGCTCGACCCGCAACTGATCGAGATCGCCGGGCGTCTGCGCCGTCAGCCGCCGCAAGTGGCGATGACGGTGGCGCGCGGCAGCTCCGACCACGCGGCGAGCTACTTCGCCTACCTGACCATGCAGCAACTGGGCGTGCCGGTGGCGTCGTTGCCGATGTCGGTGGTGACCATGCAGCAGGCGCCGTTGAAGGTCAGCGGTCAGGTCGCGTTCGCCTTTTCGCAATCGGGGCAGAGCCCGGATCTGGTCAACAGCCTGCGTTTGCTGCGCAAGCGTGGCGCGCTCAGTGTGTCGATGGTCAACGCCGCCGATTCGCCACTGGAAGCGGCGTGTGAATTCAGCGTGCCGCTGCTCGCCGGCACTGAAAGCAGCGTCGCCGCGACCAAGAGTTTTATCGCCACCCTCAGCGCCAGCGCCCGGTTGATCGCGCACTGGAAAGAGGACAGCGAATTGCTCGAAGCCGGCAACGCCCTGCCCGAAGGCCTGCGCGAAGCCGCCAAACAGGACTGGAGCGTAGCCATCGAAGCGCTGCGCGATTGCGAGCGCTTGATGGTCATCGGCCGTGGTGCCGGTTTTGCCATTGCTCAGGAAGCAGCGCTGAAATTCAAGGAAACCTCGGCGATTCAGGCCGAAGCGTTCAGCAGCGCCGAAGTGCGTCACGGCCCGATGGCGCTGATCGACGAACACTATCCGTTGCTGGTCTTCGCCCCTCGCGGCGCCGAGCAGGCTGGTCTGTTGAGTCTGGCGGCAGAAATGCGTCAACGCGGCGCTCGCGTGTTGCTGGCCGCGCCGGACGACGTGAGCGAACGCGATCTGACCCTGACCCGCGCCGAGCACCCGGCCCTCGATCCGATTCTGGCAATTCAGAGTTTCTATGTGATGGCTGCCGGTCTGGCCGTGGCCCGTGGCATGGACCCGGATCAGCCGCGCCACTTGAGCAAAGTGACCCGCACGCACTAATTGAAGCAAACCTGTAGGAGCTGCCGAAGGCTGCGATCTTTTGATTTTGATCCAAAAAAACAAGATCAAAAGATCGCAGCCTTCGGCAGCTCCTACAGGGGACATCGAACCCGAGATTTAACCGATGAGACCGAGCCATGCACAACAACAATAAAGAGCTGACCCTCAGCGCCCCGCTCAGCGGCCCGGTGCTCACGCTCGCCAAAGTCCCGGACGCGGTGTTCGCCAGCGGCGCGATGGGCGACGGCATTGCCATCGACCCGATCAACGACACCCTGTACTCGCCGTGCGCCGGGGTGATCATTCACGTCGCGCGCACCGGCCATGCACTCACGGTGCGTGCCGACAACGGCGCGGAAATCCTCCTGCACCTGGGGCTCGACACCGTTGAGTTGAACGGCGAAGGCTTCTCGATGCTGGTCAAGGATGGCACGCGCGTCAGCAAGGGCCAGCCGTTGTTGCGCTATGACCTCGACAAGGTCGGCCAACAGTGCAAAAGCCTCGTCAGCTTGTTGATCCTGACCAACAGCCAGGATTTCCAGGTACGGCCGATCACGTTGAAAGCGGTGAAAGTCGGCGAGCCGCTGCTGCACATTGTTGCGCGCAACGGTTCGGCAGCGAGCGCTGAAGTCGTCGGCGGGCCGGAGGTTCATGGTCATGTGCTGGTGGCTCATCGCGGTGGTTTGCATGCGCGCCCAGCCGCATTGATTCGGCAGACTGCGCAAGGTTTCAAGAGCCAGTCGCAACTGCACTTCGCCGGCAAATCGGCGCCGTGCAACAGCCTGATCGGTCTGATGGGCCTGGCGGTTGGCGAGCAGGATGAAGTGCAGGTCAGCTGTCAGGGGCCGGATGCTGAAGCGGCGCTGCAGGCGTTGCTCACGGCGTTGGCCACGGCGCTGCCGGATGATCATCACGCTGCTGCACCGATCCATGTTGCGCCTCTTAAACGTCCGGCCGAAGCAGGTGTGTTGCACGGTGTCTGCGCCGCACCGGGATTGGTCGGCGGGCCGCTGTTTCGTTTGAACGCGATCAGTTTGCCGGTGGATACGGGCAATCATGATCCGTTGCAACAACTGCAGGCGCTCGACACTGCATTGAATCAGGTGCGCAGTGAAATAGACGGTACCCTCGCCCAAGCGAAAAAGCACAAGCATGCCGACGAAGAAGCGATCTTTGCCGCGCACTTAGCACTGCTGGAAGATCCGGCACTGCTCGATGCTGCACAGCAATCCATCGAACAAGGCACGGCGGCGACTCACGCCTGGAGCCAGTCGATCGATGTGCAGTGCGAAGTCCTGCAACACACCGGCAGCGCGCTGTTGGCCGAACGCGCCAATGATCTGCGCGACCTTAAACAACGCGTGCTGCGCGCATTGCTCGGCGAGGCGTGGAATTACGATGTACCCGCCGGTGCCATCGTTGCTGCACATGAATTGACGCCGTCGGATCTGCTGCAACTCAGCGCGCAAGGTGTCGCCGGGTTGTGCATGGCCGAGGGTGGCGCGACTTCACACGTGGCGATTCTGGCGCGCGGCAAAGGCTTGCCGTGCATGGTGGCGCTGGGTTCGACGCTGCTTGATCAGCCGCAAGGTCAATCGGTTGTGCTCGATGCCGACGGTGGTCGTCTGGAACTGACGCCCAACGCTGAACGTCTGGCTGAAGTGCAACAGGCGCAAATCGACCGCCAGCAACGCCGCGACGCGCAACAAGCCAAGGCCCATTTGCCGGCCGAAACCCGCAATGGCGTGGACATCGAAGTCGTTGCCAACGTTGCCTCCAGCGCTGAAGCGGTGGAGGCCTTTGCCAACGGCGCCGATGGGGTCGGTTTGCTACGCACCGAGTTCCTCTTCGTTGATCGCCAGACCGCGCCGGATATCGAAGAACAGCGTGCGGCCTATCAAGGCGTGCTGGATGCGATGGGCGACCACTCGGTGATCATCCGCACCATCGATGTCGGCGGCGACAAGCAACTCGATTACCTGCCGCTGCCGATCGAAGCCAACCCGGTGCTCGGTTTGCGTGGCATTCGCCTGGCTCAGGCGCGTCCGGAAATTCTCGATCAACAATTGCGCGCGCTGCTGCAAGTCAGCCCGCTGCGCCGCTGCCGAATCCTGCTGCCGATGGTCACCGAAGTGGATGAGCTGCTGCACATCCGCCAGCGCGTCGATGCGCTGTGCCTGGAGATGGGCATCACGCAACGCCCGGAAATCGGCGTGATGATCGAAGTCCCCGCCGCCGCGCTGCAGGCCGAACAACTCGCCGAACACGCCGACTTCCTTTCGATCGGCACCAACGATTTGTCGCAATACACCTTGGCCATGGATCGCGATCACGCAGGTTTGGCAGCCCGCGTCGATGCCTTGCATCCGGCGCTGCTGCGTTTGATCGCCATGACCTGCGAAGGCGCGGCGGTGCACAAGCGCTGGGTCGGCGTCTGCGGCGCCCTCGCCTCCGATCCGCTGGCGACGCCGGTGTTGATTGGTCTGGGCGTTACCGAACTGTCGGTCAGCCCGGTGCAGATCGGTGAAATCAAGGATCGCGTGCGCCAGGTGCACGAAGCCGAATGCCAGCGCCTCGCTCGTGACCTGCTCAAGCTGAGCAGCGCCGCCGCCGTGCGCCACGCCTGTCATCAACATTGGCCTCTGCGCTAACAAAAACAACAAGGACAAACGCCATGTACCAACTCTTCATCGAAGGCCTGCAACGCCTCGGCCGCGCGCTGATGCTGCCGATCGCGATCCTGCCGATTGCCGGCCTGCTGCTGCGTCTGGGTGATACCGATCTGCTGAACATCGCGATCATCCACGACGCCGGCCAAGTGATCTTCGCCAACCTGGCGATGATCTTCGCCATCGGCATCGCCGTCGGTTTCGCCAAGGACAACAACGGCACCGCCGGCCTCGCCGGGGTGATCGGTTATCTGGTGATGATCTCCACGCTCAAGGTGCTCGATGCGAGCATCAACATGGGCATGCTCGCCGGGATCGTCAGCGGCCTGATGGCCGGCGCGCTGTACAACCGCTTCAAGGACATCAAGCTGCCGGAGTATCTGGCGTTCTTCGGCGGCCGGCGGTTCGTGCCGATTGTCACCGGGTTTGCAGCGGTCGGACTCGGCGTAGTGTTCGGCTATATCTGGCCGCCGATCCAGCACGGCATCAACGCCTTCGGTGCGTTGATGATGGAAAGCGGCAGCCTCGGCGCGTTCGTGTTTGGCGTGTTCAACCGCCTGCTGATCGTCACTGGCCTGCACCATATCCTCAACAACATGGCGTGGTTCGTGTTCGGCAATTTCACCGATCCAACAACAGGTGCTCTGGTGACAGGGGATCTCTCGCGTTACTTCGCCGGTGATCCGAAGGGCGGCCAGTTCATGACCGGCATGTTCCCGATGATGATCTTCGGTCTGCCTGCCGCATGTTTGGCGATGTATCGCAATGCCCTGCCGGAGCGGCGCAAGGTGATGGGCGGGATCTTTCTGTCGATGGCGCTGACGTCATTCCTAACCGGGGTAACTGAGCCGATCGAATTCGCCTTCATGTTTTTGGCGCCGCTGTTGTATCTGCTGCATGCGTTGCTGACCGGGTTGTCGATGGCGATTACCAATGCGCTGAACATTCACCTCGGCTTCACCTTCTCCGGCGGTTTCATCGACATGGTGCTGGGCTGGGGGCGCTCGACCAATGGCTGGCTGGTGATTCCGGTCGGGCTGGCTTACGCCGTGGTGTATTACGCGGTGTTTGATTTCTGTATTCGTCGCTTCAACTTGAAGACGCCGGGGCGTGAGGATGTCGCAACGGCAGAGAAAGTGGTTCTGACCGAGAACGAACGCGCCAGCGCTTATATCAAGGCATTGGGTGGTGCTGAAAATCTACTGACGGTCGGCGCCTGCACTACGCGGTTGCGCTTGGAAATGGTCGATCGCAACAAGGCGTCCGATGCTGATTTGAAAGCGTTGGGTGCGATGGCGGTTGTGCGTCCGGGCAAGGGTGGAAGTTTGCAGGTGGTTGTCGGGCCGATGGCGGACAGTATTGCGGATGAGATTCGCCTCGCCATGCCTTCACTGGGGCGTGCGGTTCTGGTTGAAACAGCTGTTATTGCTGATGAGCCGAAAGCTTTTGTGGTCGCGAGTTCGGAAGCGCAGCAATGGCTGAATGCACTGGGTGGCGGCGACAACGTGCTGCAACTGGATTGCATTGCCATGAGCCGGATTCGCTTGTTGCTGGCAGATGGCAAGGCTCTGTCCGACGCGCAGTTAAAAGAGCTGGGTTGTCAGGGTGTCAGCCAGTTGGAGGGTGGTGTTTGGCACTTGTTGGTGGGTGACAAAGCTGCGAGTTTGAGTGGAGCACTTGAAGCTCTGCTCAATCGCATTGAGCCAAGTGCGAAGGTTTTAACCGCAATAAAAGTCCAACAGCCTTACTGACCCATGAAAAGCCGCCGTGCCAGGAAGCGCTGCGGCTTTTTATATCGTGTTACTTCGCTGGAACAACGATAAACGTGCGAACCGGTGACGTACCAGCGCTTCCTCTGGCCGTAACCGAATGAGCACCCACCATCAGACTCGTTAGGTGCGAATCCCAGAGTCCTGCAGCGCCGACGACTACTTGCCCCCTCAAAACAGCACCGTCGAAAATTTCAACTTTTTCTCCAGCATCTGCAACCCCGCTCAATTGCACAGAAGTTGCCGAGGTGGTGCCACCGTTGTCAATCACTCCCTTATCGTCTCTCACAGAGGTGATGACTGGCACAACATTTTTTTCAGCAGACATAGTCAAGTTCCTTCTTACCCGTTTGGATGGAAGGCTTATCTGACAGGAGTTGGAGGTATCGCGCCACTGTCAGAAATTACAGGTTAAGGGGTGTTTCCGATGAACGGTCAATGCCACATCTGCCACTGAGTTGAGCCGCGAACGTCAATCTACAAAGTCATGCGCTTGAGCAGGCTCGCCCCTATCCCAATGGGGCCAGCCTGTTTGCGATGTCCCCGTATGGATCAGGTTTGCGGGTCTACCCGATCCAGTGCGCGATTTACCGCCAGTTCGGCGAGCATGACGATTTGCTGGATGCCCAATACGGTGCTGCGCTGAGAACCGTTTAGCTCATTGGCGAAGTTGCCGGCCGCGGTACTTGCAGAGGCTAATGACTCGCAAGCGTGGGCGAGCAGGCTTTCGGTGTCGACCTGCGGACAGACCATGAACATGGTGCTAGGCCGGCGTGGCTTTGCGGGCTCGGGGCACAGGTAGAAGTCGAGGGCACGCTTGATGGCTTCGCGGTTTCGGGCCTGGTCTTCGGCGCGGAGGGCTTCTTCGAGTGGGGTTTTGGTTTCGTGGGGTGGGTCGGGGATCAGCTTGTCCAAAGTTCAACTCCTGCTACTGCAAGTGGGGATGCCATCGTTCGCCGGATCTCACGCGGCGAAGAGGTGGCAGCTATGTGCAGGGTGAGATCCACCGGAGCAGGCAACCGGCCAGACCGAAGTCTGCCCGCACACAGCCGCCATAAAACAGGCAGCAGATTGAGCTGGCGCCAATTATCGTAGTGTTGGCGCTAGTTGCAAGCATTCCGGGGATCTCACGCCCGGTCGCTGAATTGGCAGCGACAGGCAAAGACTAGAGAGCGGGCGTCCGACGGACAACCTGAAAACCTTGTGGGAAGGTTCTGGCTATTCGACACATCATTAAACAGCCAAAAGCAAACCCTCACCCTAGCCCTCTCCCAAAGGGAGAGGGGACCGACCAAGGTGTTTGGTGGATGTACGCCGACGTGAAATACCGAGTCGAATTCAGATTCTGAAACAGATCAAAAGCCCCTCACCCTCCCCTCACCCAGAGAGCGAGGGGACCGACCGAGGTGTTTGGTGGATGTACGCCGACGTGAAATACCGAGTCGAATTCAGATTCTGAAACAGATCAAAAGCCATTACCTTCCCCTCACCCAGAGAGCGAGGGGACCGACCGAGGTGTTTGGTGGATGTACGCCGACGTGAAAGACCGAGTCGAATTCAGATTCTGAAACAGATCAAAAGCCCCTCACCCTAGCCCTCTCCCAGAGGGAGAGGGGACTGACCGGGGTGTTTGGTGGATCTACGCTGACGTGAAAGACCGAGTCGAATTCAGATCTTGAAAAGCCCAAAAATCGACTCCCTCTCCCTCGGGAGAGGGCTGTGCGGGCGGCGTTGAGGGGCGAATCCACCACAAAACCAAAGCCGAACACCCCGTGCTCGTCACCACTCAATAGGCCGAGTGTCAGCTCGCCTGCTTTTGATCTTGATCCACCGGCCCCGTCGGCAGGCTGAGTGGAGGGATTTATCCGGGGGTGGGAGCGCAGCGACCGTTTGGCGTAGCCAAATGCATCGAGAGGAGGTGCAGCGCAGCAAACCGGAGGCGATGCGCCCGGATGGATCCCGGAGCGAAGGAACCCCGAGCTTTAGCGAGTGGGCCGAACGTTGGGGCAAGCGTTTTTGGTTACTTTTTAGGCGTTTGTAAAAAGTGACCCGCCGTAAGGGCGGAACCCTAAGAAGCCGTTACCGCAGCAACGGATATGTACCCGATCAGTCAGAACATCATTGCCTGATCCGACTCCTTCGCGAGCAGACTCGCTCCCACATTGGAACCCCATCGCCCACAAAATCGCAGGCAACAAAAAACCCGCAGACAATCACTCATCTGCGGGTTTCCTGTTTAAGCAGCAAGAAAGATCAGAAATCTTCCAGCCGCCACACCTCATAAGCCGGCGTCTCGTACGGATGACTGAGCTTCAACGCCGCCACAACAGCCACGATCAACTCATCCGCCACCACCAGCTCAACCTTCCATTCCTCAACCCGCTCAACCTGCCCCGCCTCGCCAATGAACGGCTGACTGCCGTCCAAAGGTCGAAACTGGCCCAAACCGAGCACCTGCCAAGCACAGTGGTCATAGTCACCGATCCGCCCACCACCGGCAGCGAACACAGCCCCTTTGACCACCTCGACATGACTGTCAGGAACAAAAAACGCCAGCTTGTACACAGGCCTTAGTTCACCCGCTTTTAGTTTACCCAGACCCGCGCATTACGGAACATACGCATCCAAGGTGCATCTTCGTTCCAGTCTTCCGAACGCCACGAGTTCTGCACGGCACGGAACACCCGCTCCGGGTGCGGCATCATGATCGTCACACGGCCATCACGGCTGGTGAGACCGGTAATCCCGCGCGGCGAACCGTTCGGGTTGGCCGGATAACGCTCGGTGACCTTGCCATGGTTGTCGACGAAACGCATCGCCACGCAACCCGACAGATCGGCTTCCAGCAGTGCCTCTTCGCTGGAGAACTCGGCGTGACCTTCACCGTGAGCAATGGCGATCGGCATACGCGAACCGGCCATGCCTTGCAGGAAGATCGAGTTCGATTCCTGGATCTGCACCATCGCCACACGGGCTTCGAACTGCTCGGAGCGGTTGCGCACGAAGTGCGGCCAGAACTCGCTGCCCGGAATCAGCTCGTGCAGGTTGGACATCATCTGGCAACCGTTGCACACGCCGAGGGTGAAGCTGTCGTTACGCTCGAAGAAGCCCTGGAACGCATCGCGGGCACGGCTGTTGAACAGCGCCGACTTGGCCCAGCCCTCACCGGCGCCGAGCACGTCGCCGTAGGAGAAACCACCGCAGGCCACCAGACCTTTGAACTCGTTCAGGTCGACACGGCCGGCCAGAATGTCGCTCATGTGCACGTCGATTGCGTTGAAACCGGCGCGGTCGAACGCAGCGGCCATTTCCACCTGACCGTTGACGCCCTGCTCGCGCAGCACGGCAACCTGTGGGCGGATGCCTTTCTTGATGTAAGGCGCAGCGATGTCCTGGTTGACGTCGTAGCTGAGCTTGACGCTCAGGCCCGGGTTGTCTTCTTCCAGCAGCACGTCGAACTCTTGCTCGGCGCAGTCGGCGTTGTCGCGCAGACGCTGGATCTGGTAGCTGGTTTCAGCCCAGGTACGTTGCAGCAGACGACGCTGGCCTTCGAACACGGTGTCACCGTTGAAGGTGATGTTGATCTGGCCATTGTTGATCGGCTGACCGATCACCGACACGCAGTCGCCCAGACCGGCCGCGCTGAATTGCGCGAGGATGTCTGGTGTGGCGTCCTGACGAACCTGGATCACTGCGCCCAGTTCTTCGTTGAACAGAATCGCAGCGATTTCTGCCGAGGACTCGGCAACGCTGTCGAGGTTCAGGCTCAGACCGCAGTGGCCGGCGAAGGCCATTTCCACCACGGAGGTCAGCAGACCACCGTCGGAACGGTCGTGGTAAGCCAGCAGATGACCATCGGCGTTGAGGCCCTGGATCACGGCGAAGAAGGCTTTCAGGTCTTCGGCGTCATCGACGTCCGGTGCGTGTTTGCCGAGCTTGCCGTGTGTCTGAGCAAGGATCGAAGCACCCATACGGTTCTGACCGCGACCGAGGTCGATCAGGATCAGATCGGTGGTGCCCTTGTCCATGCGCAGTTCCGGGGTCAGGGTCTGACGGATGTCAGCCACTGGCGCGAAACCGGTCACGATCAGCGACATCGGCGAGGTCACGGTTTTTTCTTCGCCGTTATCGCTCCAACGGGTGGCCATGGACATCGAGTCCTTGCCCACCGGAATGGTGATGCCCAGCTCAGGGCACAGTTCCATACCGACCGCTTTCACGGTGTCGTACAGACGTGCATCTTCGCCCGGATGGCCGGCAGCCGACATCCAGTTCGCCGACAGTTTGATGTCGGAGATCTTGTTGATGCGCGAAGCAGCGATGTTGGTCAGGGTTTCGCCGATGGCCATGCGACCCGACGCCGGAGCGTCCAGCAATGCCAGCGGAGTACGCTCGCCCATCGCCATCGCTTCACCGGTGTAGACATCGAAACTGGTGGCGGTGACGGCAACGTCGGCCACCGGAACCTGCCATGGGCCGACCATTTGGTCACGGGCCACGAGGCCGGTGATGGTGCGGTCGCCGATGGTGATCAGGAAGCTTTTGCTCGCCACGGCCGGGTGATGCAGAACGCGCTCGATGGACTCACTGATGTCGAGGTTCGACGGATCGAAGTCATCACCCAGTTCCGCTTCGCGAACCACCGAACGGTGCATGCGCGGGGCTTTGCCCAGCAACACTTCCAGTGGCATGTCCACCGGGTTGTTGCCGAAGTGGCTGTCGGTCACGGTCAGTTGCGGTTCAGCGGTGGCTTCACCAACAACGGCAAACGGGCAACGCTCACGTTCGCAGATCGCCTGGAAGCGCTCGAAGTCTTCCGGGCCGACCGCCAGAACGTAACGTTCCTGGGATTCGTTGGACCAGATTTCGTGCGGGGCCATGCCCGGCTCGTCGTTGGGAATGTTGCGCAGTTCGAAACGGCCACCGCGGTCGCCGTCGTTGACCAGTTCCGGGAAGGCGTTGGACAGACCGCCCGCACCCACGTCGTGGATGAAGCTGATCGGGTTCTTGTCGCCCAGTTGCCAGCAACGGTCGATGACTTCCTGGCAACGACGCTCCATTTCAGGGTTTTCACGCTGTACGGAAGCGAAGTCGAGATCCGCCGAACTGGTGCCGGTGGCCATCGAGGAAGCGGCGCCGCCGCCCAGACCGATCAACATCGCCGGGCCGCCGAGGACGATCAGCTTGGAGCCAACGACGATCTCGCCTTTCTTGACGTGTTCTTCGCGGATGTTGCCCATGCCGCCAGCGAGCATGATCGGCTTGTGGTAACCGCGAACTTCGTCACCGTGCGGGGTGGTGATCGATTGTTCGAAGGTACGGAAGTAGCCGGTCAGGGCCGGACGACCGAATTCGTTGTTGAACGCGGCGCCGCCGAGCGGGCCTTCGATCATGATGTCCAGTGCAGTAACGATGCGCTCAGGCTTGCCGTACGGCACTTCCCACGGCTGTTCGAAGCCCGGGATCTGCAGGTTCGATACGGTGAAACCGGTCAGGCCAGCCTTTGGCTTGGCGCCACGGCCGGTGGCACCTTCGTCACGGATCTCGCCACCGGAACCGGTAGACGCGCCCGGGAACGGAGCGATCGCGGTCGGGTGGTTGTGGGTTTCAACCTTCATCAGGATGTGCACCGGCTCCTGCACCGCGCCGTACTGGCGGGTTTCAGGGTTCGGGAAGAAACGGCCGGCAACGTTGCCGACGATCACCGAGGCGTTGTCCTTATAAGCCGACAGAACGCCTTCGCTGTGCATCACGTAGGTGTTCTTGATCATGCCGAACAGGCTTTTTTCCTGGTTCTCACCATCAATATCCCAACTGGCGTTGAAGATCTTGTGGCGGCAGTGCTCGGAGTTGGCCTGGGCGAACATCATCAGTTCAATGTCGTGCGGGTTGCGCTTCAAACCGTTGAAGGCGTTGACCAGGTAGTCGATTTCGTCTTCGGCCAGGGCGAGGCCCAGCTCGGTGTTGGCTTTTTCCAGCGCGGCACGACCGCCACCGAGGATGTCGATCGCGGTCAGCGGCTTCGGCTCGGCGTGGCTGAACAGACCGGCGGCCTGTTCGAGGTTGGCCAGGACGATCTGGGTCATGCGGTCATGCAGCACGTCGGCAATCTGCTGGGCTTCGGCTTCGCTGAACTGACCAGCCACGTAGAAGGCGATACCGCGCTCCAGACGCTGGATCTTGCTCAGGCCGCAGTTGCGGGCGATGTCGCTGGCCTTGCTCGACCATGGCGAGATGGTGCCGAAACGCGGCAACACCAGAAACAGACGGCCGGTCGGCTCTTGAACCGGAACACTTGGACCGTACTTCAGAAGGCGCGCAAGCACCTGCTGTTCGTCGCCGGTCAGGACGCCGGTGACTTCGGCGAAGTGAGCGAATTCAGCATACAAGCCACTGACAGCCGGAACCTTCTGGCTCAGTTGCTCAAGGAGTTTGCTGTGGCGAAAGGCAGAAAGGGCAGGAGCGCCGCGCAGGATCAACATCTTCGGGACAGCCTCGGGAAGGGGTGTGCTTTGAGGCCGTGCATTCTAGCCTAAACCGCCCTCAACATCACCCGAAACGCTACGCACGGTTGCACTCGGGTATCAATCTGTGTTTCCGACTTCAGAGTCAGGTAAATCAGCTATTCAGAGGCCGCTTATTTTTACTGTAACAAAAAGCCGTAAAGGCCCGTTTCTATGGGGTTTCGCTCGGTTTTGTGATCGCTAGCAGACTCGCTCTGCACTGTCGAGATATGGCGCCCGTGGCCGTTTGCGTATACTGCGCAGATGTTTTTCCCAACGGCTTTGCGTCCGCGGTACGCCAAATGGCTGATCGCAACCGGACTCTTCCTGATGCTCGGTGGCTGTGTTGATAAACCCAACACACTCGAGCGCGTAAAGGAGGATGGTGTGCTGCGGGTGATTACCCGTAACAGCCCCGCCACCTACTTTCAGGATCGCAGCGGTGAAACCGGCTTCGAATACGAGCTGGTGAAGCGTTTCGCCGACGATTTGGGTGTCGAGCTGAAGATCGAGACCGCCGACAACCTCGACGACCTCTTCAACCAGATCGGCAAACCCAACGGCCCGGTGCTGGCCGCCGCCGGTCTGGTCAGCAGCGATCAGCGCAAGCAGCAGGTGCGCTTCTCGCACTCCTACCTTGAAGTCACCCCGCAGATCATCTATCGCAACGGCCAGTCGCGGCCGACCGATCCGGGTGATCTGGTCGGCAAGAAGATCATGGTGCTTAAAGGCAGCACCCACGCTGAACAACTGGCGGAGCTGAAAAAGAAATTCCCCGGCATCGAATACGAAGAGTCCGACGCGGTTGAAGTGGTCGACCTACTGCGCATGGTCGATGAAGGGCAGATTGACCTGACCCTGGTCGACTCCAACGAAGTGGCGATGAATCAGGTGTACTTCACCAATATTCGCGTGGCCTTCGACCTCGGCGATGCGCGCAGCCAGAGCTGGGCGGTTGGCCCGGGCGAAGACAACAGCCTGCTCAACGAAATCAACGCGTATCTGGACAAGGTGCAGAAAAACGGCACCCTGCAACGCTTGAAAGACCGCTATTACGGCCACGTCGACGTGCTTGGCTACATGGGCGCCACGACCTTCGCCCAGCACTTGCAGCAGCGCCTGCCGAAATACGAACAACACTTCAAGAACTACGCGAAGAAAGAGAAAGTCGATTGGCGCCTGCTGGCGGCCATTGGTTATCAGGAATCGCTGTGGCAGCCGACGGTTACCTCGAAGACCGGCGTGCGCGGGTTGATGATGCTGACCCAGAACACCGCGCAAGCGATGGGCGTATCCAACCGTCTCGATCCGAAGCAAAGCATCATGGGCGGGGCGAAATACCTGGCTTATATGAAGGATCAGCTCGACGACTCGATCAAGGAACCGGATCGCACCTGGTTTGCCCTGGCAGCCTATAACGTCGGCAGCGGTCACCTGGATGACGCGCGCAAACTGACGGCCAAGGAAGGGTTGAACCCGGACAAATGGCTGGACGTGAAAAAGATTCTGCCGCGTCTGTCGCAGAAGCAGTGGTACAGCAAGACGCGTTATGGCTACGCCCGGGGCGGCGAGCCGGTGCATTTTGTGGCGAACATTCGTCGCTACTACGACATTTTGACCTGGGTGACGCAGCCGCAACTTGAGGGCGATCAAGTCGCTGAGGGCAATTTGCATGTGCCCGGCATCGACAAATCAAAGCCCACTCAAGAGCCTGCCCCGCTCTAACCAACACCCCAAATCAAATGTAGGAGTGAGCCTGCTCGCGAAGGCGTCGTGTCAGTCAACATCATCTTTGACTGATACACCGCTTTCGCGAGCAGGCTCGCTCCCACAGTTGTTATGCGGTGACCTTTAGTTCTTGGCAGCAGCCAGAATCAGCGCCTTCATTTCCGATACCGCAGACTTGAAGCCGACGAACAACGCATGCGCCACCAGCGCATGGCCGATGTTCAGTTCGTTGATGCCTTTGATCGCCGCTACGGCTTCAACGTTGTGATAGTGCAGGCCATGACCGGCATTGACGATCAGACCTTGGGCCAGACCAAACGCCACACCGTCCGCCACACGCTTCAATTCTTCAGCCACTTCAGTCGGGGTTTCGGCGTCGGCATAACGACCGGTGTGCAACTCGATGGCTGGAGCGCCAACACGCTTCGATGCAGCGATCTGACGCTCGTCGGCATCGATGAACAGCGACACTTCGCTGCCGATCTTCGACAGACGCTCGACCGCGGCCTTGATGCGTTCTTCCTGCCCGGCGACATCCAGACCACCTTCAGTGGTCAGCTCCTGACGGGTTTCCGGGACCAGACAAATGTGCGCCGGGCGGATACGCTCGGCGAACGCCATCATTTCTTCGGTGACGCCCATTTCGAAGTTCATGCGGGTTTGCAGCACATCCTTGAGCAGCAGTACGTCACGTTCTTGAATGTGCCGACGGTCTTCACGCAGGTGCACGGTGATGCCATCGGCGCCCGCCTCTTCCGCGTCCAGTGCAGCCTTGACCGGATCCGGGTAGCGCGTGCCACGGGCCTGACGCAGGGTGGCGACGTGGTCGATGTTCACGCCAAGAAGAATGCGATTGCTGGTGGTCACGGATGCGCTCCTGAATTGAGAGATTCGGCGCACAGCATATCAGGGCTTGCGAAACAGCTCGCGACTGACGAGAGGCCGACCGCCCAAGTGAACAGCCAGTGCCTGACGCATCAAGCGCTTGGCAGCAGAGAGAGCGCCGGGAGCGGTCCAGTCGGCTTCGGCCATGGCCAGCAATTCGACGCCGTTGAACAGGCCGGGTTGCAGTAGAAAGACCCGCTCAAGACCGGCATCCACTTGCAGACGATAGAGACCATCTGCCTCGACGGGCTCGCCGTGGATATCGGTGTTCAGCGAGAAGCCATAACCGAGATCGTCCAGCAGTCGCCATTCGAACGAACGTAGCAACGGCTCCAGTGGACGGCCTTCAGCCAGTGCCAGCAAGGTCGCGGCGTAGTGATCGAATACCCCCGGGTGCGGATCTTCAGCGGGCAGCAAACGGATCAGCAACTCATTGAGATAGAGACCGCTGAACAACGCTTCACCATTGAGCCAAGCCGAAGTGCCAGAACTCTCCATGCGCCCGACATTCTTCAACTCACCCTTGCCGCGGAACTCCACTTCCAGCGACACGAACGGCCGCGCCAATGTCCCGGCCTTGCCCCGCGCACTGCGCAACACCGCCCGCAGCCGCCCTTGCGGCGTGAGGAAGTCCACCAACGCGCTGGTTTCGCGGTAGGCGCGACTGTGCAGGACGTAGGCAGGTTGGGCGGGAGGCGGGTTTTGCGACATTGAGTTCTCGATGAAGAAACGCAGATTTACACACAACCCAAGAACCAAATGTGGGAGCGAGCCTGCTCGCGAAAGCGGAGTGACAGTCAACATCAAGGCTGAATGTTACGTCCTCTTCGCGAGCAGGCTCGCTCCCACAGTGGGTATCGGCGTTCTCTGGAACGGTGATTACAGGTCGCCGTAACCCAGCGAACGCAGCGCACGCTCGTCGTCGGACCAGCCGCCCTTCACCTTGACCCACAGGTTGAGCATGATCTTGGAGTCGAACAGCAGCTCCATATCCTTGCGCGCTTCGGTGCCAATGCGCTTGATGCGCTCGCCCTTGTCGCCAATGATGATCTTCTTCTGGCCGTCACGTTCAACGAGGATCAAGGCGTGGATGTGCAGGGTTTTGCCCTGCTGCTTGAACTCTTCGATTTCGACGGTGATCTGGTACGGCAGCTCGGCGCCCATTTGGCGCATGATTTTCTCGCGCACCAGTTCAGCGGCGAGGAAACGGCTGCTGCGGTCGGTGATCTGGTCTTCCGGGAAGAAGTGATCGTTCTCCGGCAGATGATCAGCGATAACCTTTTCCAACGCTTCGAGATTGTGCCCGTGCTGCGCGGAAATCGGAATGATCTGCGCGTTCGGCAGTTGTTCCTGCAACCAGCTCAGGTGCGGCATCAGCTCGGCTTTGTCTTCGATGCGGTCGGTCTTGTTCAGCGCGACGATCAGCGGGCCGGTCACGTACTGCACGCGCTCGAGAACCATCTGGTCTTCGTCGGTCCACTTGGTGCGGTCAACGACGAAGATCACCACGTCGACGTCTTTCAACGCCGCCGAAGCGGTTTTGTTCATGTAGCGGTTCAGGGCCTTTTCGCCACCCTTGTGCATGCCGGGGGTGTCGACGTAGATCGCCTGCACGTCACCTTCGGTTTTGATCCCGAGCATATTGTGGCGAGTGGTCTGCGGCTTGCGCGAAGTGATCGCGAGCTTCTGGCCAAGGATGTGGTTCAGCAACGTGGACTTGCCAACGTTGGGACGGCCGACGATGGCAACATAGCCACAGCGAGTTGCGTTTGTATCAGTCATTGCCATTCTCCACGCCCAGGGCAATCAGTGCTGCGGCGGCCGCTACCTGTTCGGCAATACGACGGCTCACACCCTGACCTCGGCTTTTTTCATTCAGTAAGACAACTTCGCACTCGACGAAGAAGGTTCGGCAGTGCGGCTCGCCCTGGATATCCACCACTTCATAGCGTGGCAGATCGCAACCGCGCGATTGCAAGTGTTCCTGCAAACGGGTTTTCGGATCCTTGTTGGTGTCGACCAGGGTCAGGCCTTCGAACTCGCCCGCCAGCCAGGCCAGAACGCGTTCGCGCGCCATGTCCATGCCGGCATCGAGATAGATCGCACCGATCAACGCTTCGAGGGCATCGGCCAGAATCGATTCGCGACGGAAACCGCCGCTTTTCAACTCGCCGGAACCCAGTCGCAGGTAATCGCCAAGGTCGAAACCGCGCGCCAGTACGGCCAGCGTCTCACCTTTTACCAAACGTGCGCGCAAACGCGACAACTGGCCTTCGCGGGCCAGCGGGAAGCGATCGAACAGCGCCTCGCCAGCAACGAAGTTGAGGATGGCATCACCGAGGAATTCCAGGCGTTCGTTGTTGCGCCCGGCAAAACTGCGGTGCGTCAGGGCCAGCAGCATCAGCTCCTGATCCTTGAAGGTGTAACCGAGCTGGCGCTCGAGACGGCTTAGAGAAACGCTCACGGTTTACCCACGCTGAGTTCGTGGCTGGATTCCACTGCCATCGCCGGGATGCGGCGCAGGCCTGGGACAATTAACGCTGTGTTCAAAAATTAAATCCTGGCGATTGCGAAGCCGATTGTGCCGGCTCCAGAAATGCATTCGGCGCTGTGGTCAACAGCGCCGTGTGTGATTACTTGATCAGGCCAACCCGCGAAAAATTCGGCAGGTGACTGAGTTTCGGTTCCGGCCAGCTCATCCAGACCGCGAAGGCCTTGCCGACGATATTCTGGTCGGGAACCATGCCCAGCAGATCCTTGGGAATGTTCGGATCATCCCAGTAGCGACTGTCGTTCGAGTTGTCGCGGTTGTCGCCCATCATGAAGTAGTGCCCGGCGGGGACTGTCCACGAGCGGTCCGGCGTGGCGCGGTAGCGGCTCATTTCCTTGCGGATCAGATGCTCGGCGGCGCCCAGTTTCTCTTTGTACAGCTCGGCGCTGCCGAGCGTGCCCGGTTCGGCACCGACCATCTGCTCGGCAATCGATTCGCCATTCACAAACAGACGTTTGTCAGCGGTATAACGCACCGTGTCGCCCGGTAGGCCGACTACACGTTTGATGTAGTTGACGCTCGGGTCGCTCGGGTAACGGAACACCATTACATCGCCACGCTGGGGGTCACCGACTTCGATGATTTTCTTGTCGATCACCGGCAGGCGGATCCCGTAAGAAAACTTGCTCACCAGAATGAAGTCGCCGACGTCCAGGGTCGGTTTCATCGAGCCGGACGGAATCTGGAACGGCTCCACGAGGAACGAACGCAGCACCAGTACGATGAACAACACCGGGAAGAACGACTTGCCATATTCAACCAGCAGCGGCTCTTTGTTGAGTTTCTCGACTACCACGACATCGGGCTGGCTGACACTGCCTTGATAAGAGGCAATGGCCGCCCGGCGACGCGGCGCCAGGATCAACAGATCAAGCAACGCCAACAGGCCGCAGACGAACACGGCGATGACCAGCAACAGCGGGAAATTTAGTGACATAGGACCTAACTATCCAACCTGAGCACTGCAAGGAAGGCTTCTTGTGGAATTTCCACGTTGCCGACCTGCTTCATGCGTTTCTTACCGGCCTTTTGCTTCTCGAGCAGTTTCTTCTTACGGCTGACGTCACCACCGTAGCATTTGGCCAATACGTTCTTTCTGAGCGCCTTGACGGTTGTCCGGGCAACGATCTGACCACCGATGGCGGCCTGAATGGCTACGTCGAACATCTGACGAGGAATCAGTTCTTTCATCTTCTCGGTCAACTGGCGACCTTTGTAGTGCGAGTTGTCACGGTGCACGATCAATGCGAGGGCATCGACCTTGTCGCCGTTGATCAGCACGTCCAGTTTCACCAGATTAGCCGATTGGTAACGGTCGAAATGGTAATCCAGCGAAGCATAGCCGCGGCTGGTGGATTTGAGACGATCGAAGAAGTCCAGGACCACTTCGTTCATCGGCAGGTCGTAAGTGACTTGCACCTGATTGCCGAGGAACAGCATGTCGACTTGAACGCCGCGCTTCTCGATGCACAGGGTGATGACGTTGCCCAAGTGTTCCTGCGGCACCAGAATGTTGGCGCGCACGATCGGCTCGCGCATGTCTTCGATCGACGACACATCCGGAAGCTTGGATGGGTTGTCGACGTAAATCGTTTCACCGGTTTTCAGCACCAGCTCGAAAATCACCGTAGGCGCCGTGGTGATCAGGTCCAGGTCGTACTCGCGCTCGAGGCGCTCCTGGATGATCTCCATGTGCAGCATGCCGAGGAAGCCGCAACGGAAGCCGAAGCCCAGCGCGTCGGAGCTTTCCGGGGTGTATTGCAGCGACGAGTCGTTGAGGGTCAGCTTCTGCAGCGCTTCGCGGAAATCCTCGAAGTCGTCGGAGCTGACCGGGAACAGACCGGCGTAAACCTGTGGCTGGATGCGTTTGAAGCCGGGCAGCACTTCAACGTCCGGGGTCGAGCTCAGGGTCAGGGTGTCACCGACCGGTGCACCGTGAATGTCCTTGATACTGGCGATGATGAAGCCCACTTCGCCGGCCTTCAGATCTGAAGTAGCGGTGTGCTTCGGGTTGAACACCCCAACGCTGTCGACCAGATGGATCTTGCCGGTGGACTTGACGAGGATCTTGTCGCCCTTCTTCACGCGGCCATGACGCACGCGCACCAGGGAGACAACGCCCAGGTAGTTGTCGAACCAGGAGTCGATGATCAACGCTTGCAGCGGATCTTCGATGTTGCCGGTCGGCGCAGGAATGGTGTGCACCAGACGCTCGAGCACCTCGTCAACACCCAGGCCGGTCTTGGCGCTGCAGGTGACGGCGTCGGTGGCGTCGATGCCGATGATCTTCTCGATCTCGTCCTTGACGCGATCGGGATCGGCCTGTGGCAGGTCGATCTTGTTCAGCACCGGCATGACCTCAAGGCCCTGCTCGATGGCGGTGTAGCAGTTGGCTACGGACTGGGCTTCTACGCCTTGACCGGCGTCGACCACCAGCAAAGCGCCTTCACAAGCAGCCAGGGAACGGCTGACTTCGTAGGTGAAGTCGACGTGACCCGGGGTGTCAATGAAGTTCAGCTGATACTTGATGCCATCTTTGGCCGTGTAATAAAGGGTGACGCTGTGGGCCTTGATGGTGATCCCGCGTTCACGCTCCAGATCCATGGAGTCCAGTACCTGGGCTTCCATTTCACGCTCGGCCAGGCCGCCGCACATCTGGATGAAGCGATCGGCCAGCGTCGACTTGCCATGGTCAATGTGGGCGATGATGGAGAAATTGCGGATATGACTCAAATCACTCACGGATCAACACTCAAAAAGGCTGCAGGCATAGCCCGCCGAAAAATAGCCGGGAATTGTACCTGATACACGGCGCAAGCGTCACGCTCACCTGTCACCCGGATTGCATGCAAAAACGCCCCGATCTGGCGACCGAGGCGTTTTCAAGGTTTGAAGCACAGGTCAATCGGCTGTCATCAACCGGCTCTTCGCAGCAGCCAGACACCCGCCAGCGCACAGACACCGGCCGGCACCAGCACCGCGAACAGCGGCGAGAAACCGAACACCAGGCTCGACGGGCCGAGCAAATCCTGGACGATACGGAAGGTGAAGCCCACCAGCACGCCGGTGAACACCCGCTGGCCGAGGGTCACCGAGCGCAGCGGGCCGAAGATGAAGGAGATGGCCATCAGCACCAGCGCGGCGGTGACCAGCGGTTGCAACACCTTGACCCAAAATGCCAGCCAGTAGCGACCATTGCTCAAGCCTTGCTCGGACAAATAGTGGATATAGCCCCACAGACCGCTGATCGACAGCGATTCCGGAGCCATGACCACGGTGCTGAGCAGTTGCGGGCTCAGGGACACGTCCCAGCGCTCGGTAGGCGTATTCACGACTTCAGTGCTGCGCTCATTGAATTTGGTCGTCGCCACATCGGTGAGCTGCCAATGATTGCCATCGAACTCAGCCTTTTTGGCGAAGCTCGAACTGAGCAGATGGCGCTCCTTGTCGAAGTGATAACGGGTCACGCCATACAGCAGGCCGTTCGGTTGCACGGCGTTGATGTGGATAAACTCTTCACCCTGACGGTGCCACATACCGTGCTTGGCGCTTTGCGCGTCGCCGCTGCCCTGCGCCAGCGAGCGGTTGGCCTGGGCCATGCTTTCGGTCGCCGGAGCAACGTATTCGCCGATAAGCACGCCAGCCAGCATCAGCACCAGCATTGGCTTCATGACAGCCCAGACGATACGGCCGATGGACACGCCCGCAGCGCGCATGACCGTCAGTTCACTGCTGCTGGCCAGACTGCCGAGACCGATCAGGCAGCCGATCAATGCGGCCATTGGCAACATTTCGTAGAGACGGCGCGGCGCGGTCAGCAATACAAAGCTCAGAACATCGACCAGCGTGTAGGTATCGCTGACGTCGCCCATCTCATCGATAAAGGCAAACAAGGTCGCCAGACCGAGAATGATTGCCAGCACGGCAATAATCGCCATGAATACGCTGCTGCCGATGTAGCGGTCGAGTTTAACCACGGGCCACCTCCAGCGCTGCGGAGCGACGGCTGGCCATCTTCAGGCGTAGCGGCTCCCAATAGAGCAGGCCGAGACCGATGACAAGGAAGATCGCATGCACCCACCACAGACCGAGGGCCGGCGGGATCTTGCCTTTTTCAAGGGCGCCGCGGGCGGCAATCAGGATGGTCAGGTAAGCCATATAAAGAAGAATCGCCGGCAGCAGCTTGAGGAAACGCCCTTGGCGGGGATTGACGCGCGACAGCGGCACCGCCATCAGGGTCACGATAAATACCAGCAGCGGCAGGGACAAACGCCATTGCAGTTCGGTTTTCGAGCGGATGTCATCGCTGCCCAGCAGGGACGAGGTCGGCATGGCGTCACGGTCGGTGACTTCTTCGCTGACGTCCGGCTTGGGCAACAGCACGCCGTAGGTTTCGTAATGAATGGCACGGTAATCGGCCTGACCCGGGCTGCCGTCGTAGCGGTAGCCGTTATCGAGGATCAAATAGCGGTTGCCGTCGGGGCGCACTTCCTGGCGACCGCTTTCGGCAACCAGCACGGAAATCCCGCGATCCTTTTGATCGGCACCGAGGTTCTTCTGCGAAATGAATACGCTGCCCAGATTGACGCGATCATCACTCAGGGTTTCGGTGTAGGTCACCCGAGTACCGTCACGCAGCGCCTGGAAACGCCCTGGTTCGAGGGTATCGAATTCGGTCAGCGCGTCCTGCTTGTTCAGCAGCAACTGGAACTGGTTGGCGCCTTGCGGGGCCAGGCCCAGGCTCAGCCACGCCACCACCAGCGCAACCAGGGTCGCTGGAAACAAGGTCATGCGAAACAGCTTCTGCTGGCTCATGCCGGTGGCCGAGAGCACAGTCATCTCGCTTTCCAGGTACAGGCGACCGTACGCCAGCAGGATCCCGAGGAACAGGCCCAGCGGCAGAATCAGTTGCAGAAAACCCGGCAGACGAAAGCCCATGATCAGGAACAGCGAGCCCGGATCGAGCTGGCCGGCAGCGGCCTGTGCCAGATATTTGATGAAGCGACCGCTCATGATGATAACCAACAGCACGGCACTCACGGCGCTGAGGGTCAACAGGACTTCGCGGGACAGATAACGGAAGACGATCAAACCAGACACTCCAGGGTTGTCAGGCTAAGGCGGCCAAACAAGCAAACACATCGACCGGCCCGCAACGCAGAGCCGTCGAAAAAAGATGCGGCATTATCCTGTGATTGAGGGCGCATGTCACTGCGCACACTCATCCATCGTTGTAATCCTTTGCAGATCGTACAACCTAGGGGGCGTTCTCAATTAGTTTTCACACCGCGCCGGGTCTGCTGTTGTGCAGGGCAAGGCGCGAGAAGCGTGGTTTGGTCATTCCAAATAAGCTTCGAGCAACGCAGCCCTGCACAACAGCAGGCCCGGCCCTTCGGGTTGTGCCTTAAAGCCGGCCAGTCTGCGTTGCAGGCCTTGGAAAGGGAACAACCATTCCCTGCGGCCTGCGCCTTGCCTGGCTGGCTTTAAGGCGACAACGCGGTGTGAAAACTAATTGAGAACACCCCCTAGGGTTGTCAGGTGCGGGGAGCGAGGTTCAAACTGCGGCCCTTGTCGCAGGCTTTGGCCTGCGCCTCTTCTATCTATAAGCAGGCGACTGCGGACACCGTCGAACGCCTGCGTGTTGACCATTCATTCAGGGATCCGCACATGGAACTGGTTGTAAAAAGCGTTAGCCCAGAAACGTTGAAAACCGCCACCCTGGTGGTTGCCGTCGGCGAAGGCCGCAAACTCGGTGTCGCCGCCAAACAAGTCGACGAACTGAGCGGTGGCGCGATCAGCGCCGTACTCAAGCGTGGCGATCTGGCTGGTAAAGTCGGTCAAAGCCTGCTGCTGCACAGCCTGCCGAACCTCAAAGCCGAGCGCGTGCTGCTGGTCGGCGTGGGCAAGGATGAAGAACTGGGCGACCGTCCGTTCCGTAAAATCGTGGCTGGCATCCTCAACACCCTGAAGGGTCTGGGCGGCAGCGACGCCGTGCTGGCGCTGGATGAAGTCATTGTCAAAAATCGTGACAGCTACGGCAAAACCCGTCTGCTGGCGGAAACCTTGGTCGATGGTGAATACACTTTCGACCAGTTCAAGAGCCAGAAAGCCGAACCGCGCGCCCTGAAGAAAATCACCCTGCTGACCATCAAGGCTGCACAAGCTGAAGTGCAGCGCGCGGTGAACCACGCCACTGCAATCGCCAACGGCATGGCGTTCACCCGCGACCTGGGCAACCTGCCGCCGAACATCTGCCACCCGACCTTCCTCGGCGAACAGGCCAAGAATCTGGGCAAAGAGTTCAAGGATCTGAAAGTCGAAGTCCTCGACGAGAAGAAGATCAAATCCCTGGGCATGGGCTCGTTCTACGCCGTCGGCCAAGGCAGCGAGCAACCGCCGCGCCTGATCGTCATGCAATACAACGGCGGCAAGAAATCCGAGAAGCCGTACGCGCTGGTTGGTAAAGGCATCACCTTCGACACCGGCGGCATCAGCCTGAAACCAGGCGCCGGCATGGACGAAATGAAGTACGACATGGGCGGCGCGGCCTCCGTGTTCGGTACCCTGCGTGCCGTGCTTGAACTGAAATTGCCGATCAACCTGGTGTGTATCCTCGCCTGCGCCGAGAACATGCCTAGCGGCAACGCGACCCGTCCGGGCGATATCGTCACCACCATGAGCGGCCAGACCGTGGAAATCCTCAACACCGACGCCGAAGGCCGACTGGTGCTGTGCGACGCGCTGACCTACTCCGAGCGCTTCAAGCCTCAAGCGGTGATCGACATCGCCACCCTGACCGGCGCTTGCGTCGTTGCCTTGGGCGCCCACACTTCGGGCCTGCTGGGCAACAACGACGAACTGATCGACCAACTGCTCAGCGCCGGTAAAGCCGCTGATGACCGTGCCTGGCAATTGCCGCTGTTCGACGAATACCAGGAGCAACTGGACAGCCCGTTCGCCGACATCGCCAACATTGGCGGGCCGAAAGCCGGCACCATCACGGCTGCATGCTTCCTGTCGCGCTTCACCAAAAACCTCAACTGGGCGCACCTGGACATCGCCGGCACCGCGTGGACCAGCGGCGGCAAGGACAAGGGCGCAACCGGCCGTCCGGTGCCTCTGTTGACCCAGTACCTGCTGGATCGCGCCAAAGCCTGAACCCGCTGACGGGCGGCGTCACTTTCGGGTGACGCCGCCTGCTGCTCTGGAACCGCAATGACCAAAGTCGACTTTTATATTTTGCCCAGCGCCGACCCTTCGGCTCGCCTGGACTTTGCCTGCAAGCTCACCGAGAAAGCCTGGCGCATGGGGCACCGCATCTACCTGCATTGCAGTGATGCGGCTCAGCGCGATGATCTCGATGCGCGCCTTTGGGCATTCAAGGGCGAAACGTTCGTGCCGCATGGCCCTGCCGACAGTGAGCCGGACGGTTTGATCGTTTTGGGCCTGGGTGACGACTGCGGTCAGCATCAGGATTTACTGGTCAATCTCTACCTGAAAGTCCCGGCCTTCGCCAGCAAATTCGCCCGAGTGGCGGAAGTGGTGGTCGAAGATCCGACGATTCGGGCGGCCGCGCGGGAGAGTTTCCGTTTCTACCGCGAACAGGGCTATCCTCTGCAAGATCACCGTTTACAGCGACTCTGAGCATTCCAATGGACACTCCGAAACCGCAGCAAAAGTCCGCACATCTGCTGGACGATCTCGAATCGATCCGCCAGTTGCTCGGCGATGACAACCTGCAACCGCCACTGCTGACCGATACGGTCGATGACGGCGAACAGGAACAGATTCCGATGTTGTTCGATTCGGTTGGCAACGAGCCGGCCGCTGTCGAACCACCACCCGCGCCAGCTCCGACACCCGCCGTACAACGGGCGGCACCTGTGGATAAAGGCCCGGACGCCCTGCTCCACCTCGACAGCGAACTGCGCGCCGCCGCGCAATTGATCATGCAAGACGTGATCGACGACTTCGCCCCGCACATCGAAACCGAAATCAAACGCCGCCTCGATGCGCGCATGGAACGGCTACTCGCCGCAGCTACGAGCGGTAAGCTTTAAGCTGCAAGCCAGAGCTGAAACAAACCTGCCACTCTCTTCTTGCAGCTTGTGGCTTGTAGCTTGCAGCTGTCCCCGCGGCTATACTCGTCGGCTTTTCCTGAATTAATGCCAATAGGGTCCCGCCGCGCATGGATAAGACCTACCAGCCGCACGCCATTGAAACTTCCTGGTACAACACCTGGGAGTCCGAGAACTACTTCGCCCCGCAAGGCGCGGGCGACTCCTACACCATCATGATCCCGCCGCCGAACGTCACCGGCAGCCTGCACATGGGTCACGGTTTCAACAACGCGATCATGGACGCCCTGATCCGTTTCCGCCGCATGCAGGGTCGCAACACCCTGTGGCAGCCGGGCACCGACCACGCCGGTATCGCCACGCAAATGCTGGTGGAGCGTCAACTCGAAGCCCAGGGCCAGAATCGCCATGATCTGGGCCGCGAAAAATTCCTCGAGAAAGTCTGGGAGTGGAAGGATCAGTCCGGCGGCAACATCAGCCGTCAGATCCGCCGCCTCGGCTCGTCCGTTGACTGGAGCCGCGAGCGCTTCACCATGGACGACGGCCTTTCGGAAGCGGTTAAAGAAGCGTTCGTGCGCCTGCACGAAGACGGTCTGATCTACCGCGGCAAGCGTCTGGTCAACTGGGACACCAAACTGCACACGGCGATTTCCGACCTCGAAGTGGAGAACCACGACGAGAAAGGTTTCCTGTGGAACCTGAAGTACCCGCTGGCCGACGGCGCGAAAACCGCTGATGGCAACGATTTCCTGATCGTCGCAACCACCCGTCCGGAAACCATGCTCGGCGACTCCGCCGTCGCGGTGAACCCGAACGATGAGCGCTACCAGGCCCTGATCGGCAAGTTTGTCGAGCTGCCACTGGTTGGCCGCCGCATCCCGATCATCGCCGACGATTACTGCGATCCTGAATTCGGCACCGGTTGCGTGAAAATCACCCCGGCCCACGATTTCAACGACTACGAAGTCGGCAAGCGCCACAATCTGCCGCTGCTGAACATCTTCGACAAGAATGCCAACGTGCTGCCGGCAGCCCAGGTGTTCAACCTCGACGGCACGCTGAACGACAGCGTCGATGGCGCGATTCCGGCTGAATACGCCGGTCTTGAGCGTTTCGAAGCGCGCAAGCAAATCGTTGCTGCGTTCGACGCCGCCGGCCTGTTGGTCAGCGTCAACGACCACGGCCTGAAAGTGCCGAAAGGTGACCGCTCCGGAACCATCATCGAGCCGTGGCTGACCGACCAGTGGTACGTGTCGACCAAACCGTTGGCCGAGCCTGCGATTGCCGCGGTTGAAGACGGTCGTATCCAGTTCGTGCCGAAGCAGTACGAAAACATGTACTTTTCGTGGATGCGCGACATTCAGGATTGGTGCATCAGCCGTCAGCTGTGGTGGGGCCACCGGATTCCGGCCTGGTACGACGAGTCGGGCAAGGTCTACGTCGGTCGCGACGAAGCCGAAGTGCGCGCCAAGCACAACCTCGGCCCGGACGTGGCGCTGCAACAGGACAATGACGTACTCGACACCTGGTTCAGTTCCGGCTTGTGGACGTTCTCCACTCTGGGCTGGCCGGAAAAGACCGAATTCCTGAAGAAATTCCACTCCACCGACGTACTGGTGACGGGCTTCGACATCATTTTCTTCTGGGTTGCCCGGATGATCATGCTGACCATGCACCTGATCAAGAACGAAGACGGCACCCCGCAGGTTCCGTTCAAGACCGTTTATGTGCACGGCCTGGTGCGCGATGGCCAGGGCCAGAAAATGTCCAAGTCCAAGGGCAACGTCCTTGACCCGCTGGACATCATCGACGGTATCGAGCTGGAAGAACTGGTGCAGAAACGCACCTCCGGCATGATGCAGCCGAAACTGGCGAAGAAGATCGAGAAGCAGACCCGCGACGAGTTCGCCGACGGCATCGCCAGCTACGGCACCGACGCCCTGCGCTTCACCTTCTGCTCGCTGGCCTCCACCGGTCGCGACATCAAATTCGACATGGGCCGTGTTGAAGGCTATCGCAACTTCTGCAACAAGATCTGGAACGCCGCACGTTACGTTCTGGACAAGGGCGAAGACTGCGGCCAGAACGGCGAAGCCTACGAGCTGTCGCTGGCGGATCGCTGGATCATCTCGCAGTTGCAACGCACCGAAGCCGAAGTGACCCGTCAACTCGATCAGTTCCGTTTCGACCTGGCGGCACAAGCGCTGTACGAGTTCATCTGGAACCAGTACTGCGACTGGTACCTGGAACTGTCCAAGCCTGTGCTGTGGGACGAGAACGCGCCGGTTGAACGTCAGCGCGGCACCCGTCGTACGCTGGTTCGCGTACTGGAAGTGGCGCTGCGTCTGGCGCATCCGTTCATGCCGTTCATCACTGAAGAAATCTGGCAGCGCATCGCGCCGCTGGCCGGTATCCAGGGCAAGACGATCATGCTGCAAGCGTGGCCAGTGGCCAACGAAGAGCGCATCGATCCGGCCGCCGAAGACGACATCGAATGGCTCAAGGAACTGATGCTCGGCACGCGTAACATCCGTGGCGAAATGAACATCGGCCCGGGCAAGCCACTGCCGATCTACCTGAAGAACGTCAGCGCTGAAGACCAGCGCCGTCTGACCGAGAACGAAGCGCTGCTGAAGAAGCTGGCACGTCTGGAATCGATCACTGTTCTGAAGGCTGGCGAAGAAGCACCGCTGTCCGCCACCGCACTGGTTGGCGAGATGGAAGTGCTGGTGCCAATGGCCGGCCTGATCGACAAGGGCGCTGAACTGGCGCGTCTGGACAAGGAAATCCTGCGTCTGCAGGGCGAAGTCCAGCGCGTTGGCGGCAAACTGTCCAACGCCGGTTTCGTCGACAAGGCCCCGGCCGAAGTCATCGAGAAGGAACGCGCCAAACTGGCCGAGGCTGAACAAGCCTTGGGCAAACTGGCCGAGCAACACGCGCGGATTGCCAGCCTGTAACGGCAAATCGCAATAAAAAAGGGAGGCCCAGGTGGCCTCCCTTTTTTATTCCTGCAACACCACAAATCCCCTGTGGGAGCGAGCCTGCTCGCGAAAGCGGTGTGTCAGTCGACAAATCTGCCGGATGTGAAACCGCCTTCGCGAGCAGGCTCGCTCCCACAGTTTGAACGGTGTTGCCTTTAGATGTGGGACAATACCCGCCACTTTCAGCCATACCCGAATCGACCACGCCCATGAACGCCCCCCGCACACCCAAACCTGCGCGCAAGAAGCCTGACTCCGCGACCCCGGCCAAGACCGTCGAGCCGCGTGAAAAGGCCAGCCTGCACCCGCGCAATCGCCATCAGGGTCGTTACGACTTCCCGGCGCTGATCAAAACCACGCCGGAACTGGCGAAGTTCGTGATCACCAACCCGTACGGCAAGGAAAGCATCGACTTCGCCAGCCCCGATGCGGTGCGTGTGTTCAACCGGGCGTTGCTCAAGTCGTTTTACGGCATTCAGCATTGGGACATCCCGGCCGACTACCTCTGCCCACCAGTGCCTGGCCGCGCCGATTACGTGCACTTCCTCGCGGATTTGCTGGCGAGCATGAACGACGGCAAGGTCCCGCGCGGCGCGATCGTCAACGTGCTGGACATCGGCATGGGCGCCAACTGCGTGTATCCGCTGATCGGTAACAGCGAATACCGCTGGCACTTCCTCGGCTCGGAGATCGATCCGACCGCCGTGGCTGCCGCGCGAGCCATCGTTCAGTCCAACGATCTGAACAAGGTTATCCAACTGCGCCAGCAGGAAAACCGCAGGCACATCCTGATCGGCTTGCTGGAGCCGGGTGAGCGCTTTGACCTGACCATGTGCAACCCGCCGTTCCACGCTTCGATGGATGAAGCGACCAAGGGCAGCGAGCGCAAATGGCGCGCACTGGGCAAGGCCGACCCGAAACGCAAACTGCCAGTGCTGAACTTCGGTGGCCAGTCGGCCGAGCTGTGGTGTGAAGGTGGCGAAGCACGTTTCGTGACGCAATTGATCGCCGAAAGCGCGAATTTCCAGCATAAGGTGCTGTGGTTCAGCACGCTGGTGTCGAAAGCTTCGAACCTGCCAGCCATCGAAACCGCGCTGAAAAAGGCCGGCGTGCTGGAAAGCCAGGTCGTCGAGATGTCTCAGGGCCAGAAGCAGAGCCGCTTTGTGGCCTGGACTTTTCAGACCAAGTCCGAGCAGCAGATCTGGCGCCGCGAGCGCTGGGTACGCTAAGACACCGAAGATCCCCTGTGGGAGCGAGCCTGCTCGCGAAGGCGGCGTGTCAGTTAGCTTCAATATCGACTGATCCACCGCATTCGCGAGCAGGCTCGCTCCCACATTGGCCCTGCGATTCAGCCACCAAATCGCAAACACAAAAAAACCGTGCCCGGATCACTCCGGTGCACGGTTTTTTATTGCCGCGTCTTACTTGTTCACAGCGTCGGTCAGGCCTTTGGCCACAACCAGCTTGATCACTTTCTTCGCAGGGATTTCGATGGCAGCGCCAGTCGAAGGGTTACGGCCAGTGCGGGCAGGACGCTCGGTCACTTTCAGCTTGCCGATACCTGGCAAGGTGATTTCGCCGCCGTTTTCCAGCTGATCGGCAACGATTTGGCCCAGTTGGTCCAGAGCGTTACGCGCGGTGGTTTTCGGCGCGTCGATAGCTTCAGCGATGTCGGCGATCAGTTGGTCTTTAGTAAGAGCCATGTAGTGTTCCTTCCCTATCAAATTCATATGGATTGCAGAGTGCAGTGTCAGCCATCGAGCCCGATCTTCTGGATCTGGCACCCTCGGCGATAACCACGACGAGTCGGGTTATAGATACCGAAATCAGGGTTTGGTTCGACCTGACAAATGCTGATTGCACGCTTAACGCAGTGACTTCGCGTAAGACCGGGCAAAACTAGCACAGAGACGGGGAAATATCCGCCTCTAGCTACCCATTTGGTCAGCTTTATTGCTCTAAATCGGTAAAAAACTGCATAAGGCCGGTCGTGCGCCCCGGTTTCGCCCTACAACCCGCGCCAAAACCAGTGGTTGCGGTACACTTAGCGCTTTTTCGGGGGAGCCTGCCCTCCTCCCTTCCAACAGCCGAGAAGCCCATGCCGATCCGTCATTGCATCGTCCACCTGATCGACAAAAAACCCGACGGCACACCCGCAGTTCTGCACGCCCGTGACACGGAACTGGCCGAGTCTGCAGCCATCGAGAACATGCTCGCCGACCTCAACGAGAGCTATAACGCCAAACAGGGCAAAGCCTGGGGTCTGTTCCATCCGGAGTCCGGCGCATTCCCCTTCAGCGGCTGGCTGAAGGAATACATGGAAGGCGGCAAGGACTTCACCGCGTTCAGCAAAGTCGCGGTCGAGCACCTGCAAAAGCTGATGGAAGAATCGAACCTGTCCGTGGGTGGCCACGTGCTGTTCGCTCACTATCAGCAAGGCATGACCGATTACCTGGCGATCGCCCTGCTGCACCACAGCGAAGGCGTGGCGGTGACCGACGAGCTGGACGTGACCCCGTCGCGCCACCTCGACCTCGGTCAACTGCACCTGGCGGCGCGCATCAACGTTTCCGAGTGGCAGAACAACAAGCAGTCCAAGCAGTACATCTCGTTCATCAAGGGCAAGAACGGCAAAAAGGTTTCGGAATACTTCCGCGACTTCATCGGCTGCCAGGAAGGCGTCGACGGCCCGGGCGAGACGCGCACGCTGCTCAAGGCTTTCAGCGACTTCGTAGAAAGCGAAGACCTGCCGGAAGAATCCGCCCGCGAGAAGACCAAGACGTTGGTGGACTATGCCAGCAGCCAGGCCAAGCTCGGCGAACCGATGGGCCTGGAAGAGTTGTCCGAGCTGATCGACGAAGAACGGCCGAAAGCCTTCTACGATCACATCCGCAACAAGGATTACGGTCTGTCGCCAGAGATTCCGGCGGACAAACGCACCTTGAATCAATTCCGTCGCTTCACCGGACGCGCCGAAGGCCTGTCGATCAGCTTCGAAGCGCACCTGCTGGGCTCGAAGATCGAGTACGACGAAGAGGCTGGCACGCTGGTGATCAAAGGCCTGCCAACGTCGCTCACCGATCAGTTGAAGCGGCGTAACTGATGCTCGGCAATGTGCTGAAGAAAGTTGCACTGGCTCTGCTGGTGGTCGTGGTCTATCAGAACTGGGGCAAGATCGAGCGGGTGTTCAATCCGTCGCAGATGGTTGCAGAGCAGACGCGCGCGCAAGCCAACGTCGTGCTCTACGCCACCGACTGGTGCGGCTACTGCAAGCAGACGAAACGTTTTCTCGACAGCAAGGGGATTGCGTTCAAGGAGTTCGATATCGAGAAGGATGCCGAAGCGCGCAAGGCGTATGAGGCATTGGGTGGGCGCAGGATTCCGCTGATTGATGTGAACGGCACGTTGATTCGCGGATTCGACCCGGACGAAATCCTCGCGGCCCTGAAGTAAACAATGTGGGAGCGAGCCTGCTCGCGAAGACGGCTGATCATTCAACACTGTTGTTGTCTGACACAGCGCTTTCGCGAGCAGGCTCGCTCCCACAATGGATCTTTAGCGGGCTTCGATACGAAAACCGAAACGCGGGAAGTGCACATGCACCACACCGCCACGCTCGTCTTCGCGACGAATGATCAACTCTTCGCGACCGGCAAACAGCAACTCACCCACCACCGGATCAACCCCGTAATCGGTCGCAGAGATCGCCACCTGCTGCCCAGCCTTGAAGCCGTTCGGATCTACAAACTGCTCGCCAGGCAATGCCGCCGGTGTCGCGTTGCGTGCAACCTCAAGCGCCTCTTCCGACGTCATCGCACTGGCTGCGCCATGGCCAAAGCCCAGCACTCGGCCCAACCAGGCCGCAACTGCCGGATACTCATCCACTAGCGGTGCAGTGACGTGAGTGGCCTTGAGGAACCACAGCGGATGCGCCAATGCGAAGTCAGCAATCGACGGTTCACCAAAGAGGAAGTCGCCCTGCTCGCGCTGCAACTGCTGCTCCAGTCGCGCCATGATCGTCGGCCACTGGTGCTTGGCTTGTTCGGCAGACAAACGCGTGGCGCTGCCACCGGAGAACAAGCCGGCGCGATCGGCGATAAAAGCCTTGATCGCTTCCGGCGGCAACTTGGCGAAGCGCACGGCCACCGATTCCGGCTGAAACACCAGGCTCACCGCATGCTGAAACACCACCGAATCAGCCCATGTGGCAAAACTCGCTGCGGTGAATTCCTGACCTTCGGGGAAGAACGCCGGCAAGGCTTTTTCCTGCTCCAGGCGACGGGCGATCAGCGATGTGTCGCAATAGATATCAGCGCCAATCTGCAGCACCGGGGTCTTGCGGTAGCCACCAGTCAGCGCGGTCAGATCCGGTTTCGGCATCACCGGCGAGATGTGCACCGAGCGCCACGACAAGCCTTTGAAGCCCAGCAGCAAGCGGGCCTTCTCGGCAAATGGAGAGGTCGGGTAATGGTGGAGAATCAACTCGGACATGCTCGGCTCCGCCGCTCAGATAGTGAGCCAGCAGCTTAGCGTGCATTTGCTTAGCAGCCTACAGATCTGCCTGATGGGAACTGATCAGTCAGATTGATAAGACGCGACCAGACACTCCTTCGCGCTCTTCCTGAGTTTTTTGATTAACCGTTCCTGGCGCAACGCATCGCTTTTATCGCGGCACAGTTCGGTATAAACCAGCGCCATGGCCGGGCTGGAAAGGAAGAACCGCGCGCCTTTGCCGCTTTGATGCTTGGCGAAGCGACGCACCGGATCATCGCTGATCCCGCAGTACAACGAGCCATTGGCGGCGCGAACGAGGTAGACGAACCAGGATTTGCTCACCGGTTCGGCGACATCGACAGATTTTTCGCTAAGGCTGGTCACTTCGGGATCAAGACGTGTAGGAAACAGGCGGCGATCTTATCAGCGACCGGCCTGGAATGCCTTCAGTCCCTTCAGCGCCTGAGCGCGTACGGCGTTGCGCACCAGCGGTGTCCAGCCGAGCAGCAGGCCTTTGAAACCCAGCGCCTGACGCGACCAGCGCCACAGATCGAAGTGGTCGTGGTGCTCGCAGATCTTGCCGTCACGAAAGACAAAACGGGCCTGGATATCGTTGATGACGATGTTGCCGGTCTGGCTGAACAGGTAGGTCGCGACCCAATGTGCGCCGCCGCTGCGCTCGTCGGCGCGGACGTTGTCGAAGGTCAGGGAGAAGTCCTTGGCGCGTGTGGTGAGCATGCGCCACATGTCGCCGGCATCGCGCCCGCGCAGTTCACCGAAGGCCGGATCGCTGAATACTACGTCGTCGGTGTAGCAGGCGGCCATGGCTTCGGCATCCAGGCGCTGGAAAGCCTGATAGAAACGGGTGATCAACGCGGCGTGGGCTTCACTCATGGGCAAACTCCAAAATAGGTACAGAGTGCCAGCACGATAATCCGCAATGCGCAGAAACACTATCGGCATTCGTAAACCGAATTCCCGAAGTACACAAAACCACTGTAGGAGTGAGCCTGCTCGCGATTGCGTTCTTCCAGCCCACAATGCGCAAACGGACACACCGCTATCGCGAGCAGGCTCACTCCTACAGTTTGAGCGGTGTCAGATTCTTTCGCTTTGCACTTGCACGTACAGCGCACGCCCGGCGCCAAGCCCGGCAATGATCGCGCCTGTACCAATGATGCCGAAGATCCAGCCCACCGCATTCCAGCCGCCGGTCCAGTCATGCACCACGCCGACCGCGAACGGCCCCATCGACGCCAGCGTGTAGCCGAAGCCCTGAGACATGCTCGACAGGTTCGCCGCAACATGGGAATCGCGCGAACGCAGCACAATCAACGTCAACGCCAGACTGAACGTACCGCCCTGCCCCAGACCCAGCAAAATCGCCCAGCCCCACAGGCCTTCGATCGGCGCGTACAGGCAGCCGAACAGACCGCCAAGGGTCAGCGCCATGACCACGACGATGGCCAGACGCTGATCCTTGCCGCGAGTGGCCAGCCATGGTGCGGCCAACGAGCTGGCCAGTTGAATGATCACCGAACCGGACAACACCAGGCCGGCCTGGGTTGGCGTCAGGCCGCGACCAATCAGGATCGACGGCAACCAGCCAAAGACGATGTAGGCCAGCGACGATTGCAGGCCCATGTACAAGGTCACCTGCCAGGCCAGCGGATCACGCAGCAGACCGCGCACACGGTAAGCGACATTGTGCGCGCCATGCTTTTGCCCGACTTGCGGCAACCAGAACACCGCCGCAACCAGCGCCGGAATCACCCAGAAACCCAGGCCCATCGCCCAGCCACCTCCGAAGTGCTCACTGAGCGGCACACTGGAGCCCGCTGCCATAGCCGCGCCCAGGCACAGCGCCATGGTGTAGACGCCGGTCATGGTGCCGGCGTGTTTGGCGAAGTCGCGCTTGACGATCCCCGGCAGCAGAACACCGATGATGCCGATGCTGGCGCCGCCCAATACGCTGCCGGCGAACAAGCCGATCTCGCCAAAGTTGCTGCGCAAAATGATTCCGCCTGCCAGTGTCAGCAGAATCCCCAGCACCACCCGCTCAGCGCCAAAACGCCGCGCCAGAATCGGTGCCAGTGGCGCAAACAAACCGAGGCAAAGCACCGGCAACGTGGTCAGCAAACCGGCCTGAGCCGCCGACAAGCCGAGGCTTTTGGAAACGTCGCTGAGCAACGGCGCCATGCTCGACAACGCCGGACGCAAGTTCAGCGCCACCAGAATCAGCCCCAGCAGCAACAGCCACGGCCGGCGCACCAGCGGATGGCTTTGTTGCACTTGTTCGTCATCGGCCTCGGCGTCGATCAGCAGTTCTTCAAGCTCTGCCGTGCGCTTCGGGGCTGTGGATATCTTACTGCGGGACATGGTTTTCTCGGTTTCAAGGTTCATTGATCAACTGCCTCGACAAGGCTTTGGCCCGTTCCGGGTCGCGTTGCTCGACCGCATCGAGCAACGCGATGTGCAGGTCGAACACTTCCTGACGGCGCGGGACGATGTTCAGCGTCTGGCGCAACTGCGCGCCGACGATGCTGGAGAAATAGCGATACAACTCGCTGAGGGTCGGGTTGTGCGCGGCGTCGACCAAGCGACGGTGGAACACCAGATCGCAGGCGATGTAGGTGTCGAGATCGCCGTGGTAGTGAGTGCCGCTGGTGCCGAGCGCCTCGCGCAATGCGACGAGGTCTTCGTCGGTGCGGCGTAGCGCTGCCAAGCCGATGGCCTCGACTTCGAGGATGTGCCGGGTTTCCCGTGCCTGATCGAGCGAGCAGCGCGACAGCGCTTTCAACGTGTCGAGCGGATCGACCACCGCGCGCAAATAACTGCCGTCGCCCTGGCGAATTTCGATAAGTCCGGAAAACGCCAGCACGCGCATGGCTTCGCGCACGGTGTTGCGGCTGATGCCCAGCTCGGCGCAGAGCTCGGGTTCGGTCGGCAACCGCTCGCCAACCTGCCAGGCACCACTGTTGATGCGCTGACGGAGTTGATCCAAGGCCTGATCGACCAGGGATCGTTTGATGAGTGGAGAAATGTCTGACATAGGATTCGCCCTTTCATCCAATCATAGGATGAATTTTCTGACATGTTAGTCAGACCCGTGTAGGACGGCAACCACCTAGGGTCAATCGGAGACACATGAAGCGGTATTTTCGATTGGTCAAAATTACCCTTTAAGGGTAATTTCAGGGACAGGGTTTTGGTTTCTTATGGAAAAGAACACACCCCATTACGACTTGGCGGTGATCAAGGCGGATGTCAGGTGACTTGGCTGGAGGGCTTTCACGCACACGGCAAGAAAAACGGGCACTGCACTCAAACTCACTCTCGAAGAGATGCAAGAAATCGTTCTCAAGCTGCAGCGCAGCATGTTGTACAAATCGATGACGACTTATGACGATCACCGTATTTGGCAAGACGTCTATCACATCCAATCACATGGTTTGGAGATTTACATCAAGGTGTCATATCACTACGACAGGCGCCCACCCGTGATCTCTTTCAAGGAGAACCATTCATGAATACGCAGCAGTGTGTCAGTTGCGGCGCTCCGGAAGGCATGGTGCATTTCAAGGGTCGAGGCGAAACCGTGAGCGCCAAGGGAATGGAGCGTCGGATCGACGATTTGTCGGGCTGGGAGTGCCAGAAGTGCGGTGAGGTCGAATTGGACGATGAGTGCGGGCAGCGGTATTCCGACGCATGCGATGAACTCGTTATCGCCTGTAGAAAAATGGTAGGTGACGAAATGAAAAAGATCCGTCGCAAACTGCACCTGACGCAAAAGGAAACGGTGCAATTGCTTTCAGGGGGCGGGCACAACGCATTTTCACGATACGAGCGCGGCGAGGTACTTCCGCCGAAAGCATTGATGCTGCTTATGCGTCTGCTGGATCGCTATCCACACTTGCTTGCCGACGCGAGAGTCTTGGCTGAAGGGGCTGATTTAAGAGGCGCGTTCAAGTTCACTGAGCACAAAGAACAAGAACCTCTCACCGCCTCCTGACCCACAAAAAACAAACCCGGCACAAGGCCGGGTTGTTTTTACACACAAACCATCAATGCAAAATCTGACTCAAGAACAACTTCGTCCGCTCATTCTGCGGATTATCGAAGAAGTCATTCGGCGCCGCCTGCTCAACGATTTCACCTTTATCCATGAAGATCACACGGTTCGCCACGGTGCGGGCAAAGCCCATTTCGTGAGTCACGCAGAGCATGGTCATGCCGTCTTCGGCCAGACCGATCATGGTGTCCAGAACCTCTTTCACCATCTCCGGATCGAGCGCTGAAGTCGGTTCATCGAACAGCATGATTTTCGGTTTCATGCACAGCGCGCGAGCAATCGCCACACGCTGCTGCTGACCACCGGACAGTTGCCCCGGGAATTTGTGCGCCTGCTCCGGAATGCGTACGCGCTCCAGATAATGCATGGCGATTTCCTCGGCCTTGCGCTTGGGCATCTTGCGCACCCACATCGGCGCCAGGGTGCAGTTCTGCAAAATGGTCAGGTGCGGGAACAGGTTGAAGTGCTGGAACACCATGCCGACTTCGCGGCGGATCGCTTCGATCTGCTTGAGGTCGTTGGTCAGTTCCACGCCATCAACAACGATGCGGCCCTGCTGGTGTTCTTCCAGACGATTGAGGCAACGAATCGTCGTCGATTTGCCGGAACCCGACGGGCCGCACAGGACGATACGCTCGCCCTGTTTGACGTTGAGGTTGATGTCTTTCAGCACGTGGAACTGGCCGTACCACTTGTTGACGCCCTGCATCTGAATAATGCCTTCAGGACCTGCAGGCTTTTTGATTGCTTCGCTCATTTACAGAGAACTCCTAACGCTTGTGGCCAGTGTCGAGCTTGCGTTCCAGATGCATGGAATAGCGCGACATACCAAAACAGAAAATCCAGAACACCAGGGCGGCGAACACGTAGCCTTCGGTGGCCATGCCCAGCCATTTCGGATCGGCAGCGGCTTGCTTGACGCTGTTGAGCAGGTCAAACAGGCCGATGATGATCACAAGGCTGGTGTCCTTGAACAGCGCAATGAAGGTGTTGACGATGCCGGGAATCACCAGCTTCAGGGCTTGCGGCAGAATCACCAGGCCCATCGAGCGCCAGTAACCGAGGCCCATCGCCGCAGCCGCTTCGTACTGACCTTTGGGAATCGCTTGCAGACCGCCGCGCACCACTTCGGCGACATAGGCCGACTGGAACAGGATCACGCCGATCAGCGCCCGCAGCAGCTTGTCAAAGTTCATGCCTTCCGGCAGGAACAGCGGCAGCATCACCGAAGACATGAACAGCACGGTAATCAACGGCACGCCGCGCCAGAACTCGATGAAGGTCACGCAGACCACACGAATCGCCGGCATGTTCGAGCGACGACCCAACGCCAGCACAATCCCCAGCGGCAAAGCACCGGCAATACCGACAGTGGCGATCACCAGGGTCAGCATCAGGCCGCCCCACTGGCTGGTTGCCACCGGGGTCAGACCGAAACCGCCGTGCAGCAGGGTGAACGCAATGATCGGGTACAACACCAGGAAGCTCAGCCCGTAGATCGCTTTACGCGGCACACGCGAGATGAACAATGGCGCCGCGCCGATCACCGCCAGCCACACGGTCAGGTCGACGCGCCAGCGCAGTTCCGTCGGGTAGTAGCCGTACATGAACTGGCCGAAACGCTGCTGAATGAACACCCAGCAGGCGCCCTCCTTGGTGCAGTCGGCGCGGGTGGTGCCGACCCAGTTGGCATCGACAATCGCCCAACTGAGGATCGGTGGCACCACGAGGTAGATCAGGTAGAACGCAAACAGCGTCAGCAGGGTATTGAGCCAGCTGGAGAACATGTTCGCGCGCATCCACGCCACCACGCCGATGCTGCTGTTCGGTGGGGGCATGTCGGGTTTGAAAGTATGAGTACTCATGCGCTTTTCCTTACCGCTCGATCAGCGCAATGCGCTTGTTGTACCAGTTCATCAGCAGGGAAATGCTGATACTGATCGCCAGGTACACGCTCATGGTGATGGCAATCACCTCGATCGCCTGACCGGTCTGGTTAAGCACCGTGCCGGCGAACAGCGACACCATTTCCGGGTAACCGATACCGGCGGCCAGCGAAGAGTTTTTCGCCAGGTTGAGGTATTGGCTGGTCAGCGGCGGAATGATCACGCGCAGGGCTTGCGGAATGATCACCTTGCGCAGGGTCGGACCGTTGCGCAGGCCGAGGGAACGCGCCGCTTCGGTCTGACCATGGCTGACCGACTTGATCCCGGAACGCACGATCTCGGCAATGAACGCCGCGGTGTACACGGTCAGGGCCAAGGTCAAGGCAAGCAGCTCCGGGATCAGCACCCAGCCGCCAACAAAGTTGAAGCCTTTGAGCTCGGGCATTTCCCAATGCAGCGGAGCGCCGAAGATCAGTGCGCACAAGGTCGGGATCACCAGCAGAATCGCCAGGCCTACCCAGAACTTGTGGAACGGCACGCCGGTTTCTTCAAAGCGTTTGTTGGCCCAGCGCGTCATCAGCACGATGCCGACAATGGCCACCACGATGCTGATCACGAACGCCCAGAAACCATCAGCCGCCAGCGCGGCCGGCATGTTCAGGCCACGGCTGCTGACGAAGAAGGTGTCGCCGAAGTTGTGGCTGTTGCGCGGCCCCGGCATGGTCAGGAATACCGCGAAGTACCAGAACAGGATTTGCAGCAGCGGCGGAATGTTGCGGAACACTTCCACATACACAGTCGCCAGTTTGCTGATGATCCAGTTCTGCGACAGCCGCGCCACACCGATGATGAAACCGAGGATCGTCGCCAGAACCACGCCGATCACCGTCACCAACAAAGTGTTAAGCAGACCGATGACAAAGACGCGGGCATAGCTGTCCGCTTCGGTGTAGTCGATCAGGTGTTGAGCGATGCCGAACCCGGCACTGCGCTCCAGAAAGCCGAAACCGGAGGTAATGCCCCGGTGCTGAAGGTTGGTTTGCGTGTTGTCGAACAAGTACCAGCCCAGCGAGACCACCGCCACAACGGTGATGATCTGGAATAGCCACGCACGCACTCGTGGATCGCTGAGGCTGAGCCTCTGCTTTGGTGCGCCGATTGAATTTTGCATGAAGTGCCCCGGAAAAAATGGAACAAGAACATCACCCGGCGGTTGGCCCGCCGGGTGATAGAACCATTAGCGCACTGGTGGTGCGTACTGAATGCCGCCGTTGTTCCACAGGGCGTTCAAGCCGCGGTCGATTTCCAGCGGAGTGCTCTTGCCGAGGTTTTTCTCGAAGATTTCGCCGTAGTTGCCGACTTGTTTGACGATCTGCACAACCCAGTCTTTCGGCAGTTTCAGGTCTTTGCCGTACTCGCCGTCAGCGCCGAGCATACGGGCAACGTCCGGGTTCTTGGTCGACTTGGCTTCAGCTTCGACGTTTTTCGAAGTGATGCCGGCTTCTTCGGTGTTGAGCAGCGCGTAGCCGACCCAACGGACGATGGCCAGCCACTCGTCGTCGCCGTTACGCACGACCGGGCCCAGCGGTTCTTTGGAAATGGTTTCCGGCAGAACCACGTAGTCCTTCGGCGATGCCAGCTTGGAGCGCTGGGCGAACAGTTGGGACTTGTCGGAGGTCAGCACGTCGCAACGACCGGATTCCAGCGACTTGGCGCTTTCATCGGAGGTGTCGAAAGTGATCGGGGTGTATTTCAGACCGTTGCCACGGAAGTAGTCGGAAACGTTCAGCTCGGTGGTGGTGCCAGCCTGGATGCAGATGGTTGCACCGTCCAGCTCTTTGGCACTCTTCACGCCCAGTTTGTTATTCACCAGGAAGCCGATGCCGTCGTAGTAGGTAATGAAGCCCGGGAATTTCAGGCCCATGCCCGCGTCACGCGAACTGGTCATGGTGGTGTTGCGCGACAGGATGTCGATCTCGCCCGATTGCAGCGCGGTGAAGCGCTCCTTGGCGTTCAACTGACTGAACTTGACCTTGGTCGCGTCGCCGAATACGGCAGCGGCCACAGCGCGGCAGACGTCAGCGTCGATCCCGAGGATCTTGCCGGTTGCGTCCGGTACCGAGAAGCCCGGCAGACCGTCGCTCACGCCACACTGCACGAAACCTTTCTTCTGCACTGCATCCAGGGTTGCACCCGCCTGAGCGAACCCGCTGACACCGAGTACTGTTGCTGCAGTCACGATGGCCAGGGTGGATTTCAACATCTTCATTCAAACCTCCAGTTTTGCTCTTGTTGTGTCGGAGCTTGAGTCCAGTCGCACCCTTTTGAGGCGTTGTTGACCCGTGTTGGCTTTTTTTGGGGTCAACCGACGTAAGACCTTCGCTATGAGTCTAGTAGGAGAAAATCCACATCATGGACAACTCACTTCTCACCAATCGGCCGAACGGGCTGTAGCCCTTTCACGTTCGCTGCGCCCGTAGCGGCCATTGGCGAACATCCATCACCGGATTCTTTGCCATCCCGTCGCGGGTCGTACACTGATAGTGTTACCGCCACGCGTAGGATGCTTCGTACAGAACCTTCCATAGCAAAGCCCGTACCACACCGCTCGCCGAATCGATTCGGCGACAGGTCAATAGCAAAACTTGTAACCTTGCGACATCTTCTTAACGGATCAACCGGACGCGCACTCGAATCACGCACTCAATGAGAGCGCCCGCACATATTTGGAGCAGACATGACCGAGCCCTTGATTCTTCAGCCTGTTAAGCCCGCAGACGCCTGCGTGATCTGGCTGCACGGCCTCGGCGCCGATCGCTATGACTTTTTGCCAGTGGCCGAAGCGCTGCAAGAAAGCTTGCTGAGCACACGCTTCGTGCTGCCGCAGGCGCCCACACTTCCAGTGACGATAAATGGCGGATATGCCATGCCGAGCTGGTACGACATTAAAGCCATGAGCCCGGCGCGGGCGATTGACCGTGACCAGTTGGAAGCATCGGCGGATCGCATCATCGAATTGATCGAAAACGAGCGCGCCAGCGGAATAGACGCCTCGCGGATTTTCCTTGCCGGTTTTTCCCAAGGTGGCGCTGTCGTTTTGCACACCGCTTTTGTGAAATGGCAAGGCGCACTGGGTGGTGTACTTGCTCTGTCGACTTATGCGCCGACGTTCAGCGATGACATGCAGCTTTCAGCCAGTCAGCAGCGGATTCCCGCGCTGTGTCTGCACGGTCAGTTCGATGGCGTGGTGCAGAACTCGATGGGCCGCAGTGCCTACGAGCATTTGGTGAAGCATGGTGTCACCGTGACATGGCAGGAATACCCAATGGAGCACGAAGTGTTACCCGAGGAAATTCGCGACATCGGCGTCTGGTTGAGCGAACGTCTGCGCTAAGCGTCGAGATTAAAATCGCCCTTTGATCCCTCCCCCTACGCCGCGCCCGTTTCTTGCATTACACTGGCCGGCGTACATTCCTTAACCAATTGATGAGATGACCGTGCTCAAAGCACTCAAGAAGATGTTCGGTAAAAGCGAGGCTGAGCAGCTCGCGCCAGTTCCCAGTGCGCCGTCGCACGCCCCCGGTCATCGCAGCGATGCCCCACAGGCCGACCGCCCCGCTCACGTAGCGGCACCGAAGGCAGAACCGCAACCTGCACCGGCCGCGTCAATCGCCGCCGAACCTGCCCGCAGCGAAGCGCCGAAACCGGCCAGACCGCGCCGCGAACCGAAGCCCAAGGCACCGGTTATTCCGTGGAAACTCGAAGATTTCGTCGTCGAGCCACAGGAAGGCAAAACCCGCTTCCATGATTTCAAACTGTCGCCAGAACTGATGCACGCCATTCAGGATCTGGGCTTCCCGTATTGCACGCCGATCCAGGCGCAGGTGCTGGGTTTCACCCTCGCCGGCAAAGACGCCATTGGTCGCGCACAGACCGGCACCGGCAAAACCGCCGCGTTTCTGATTTCGATCATCACCCAACTGTTGCAAACGCCGCCGCCGAAAGAACGCTACATGGGCGAACCCCGTGCGCTGATCATCGCGCCGACCCGTGAGCTGGTGGTGCAGATCGCCAAGGACGCCGCCGACCTGACCAAGTACACCGGCCTCAACGTCATGACGTTTGTTGGCGGCATGGACTTTGACAAGCAGCTCAAGCACCTCGAAGCGCGCCACTGCGACATTCTCGTGGCAACCCCGGGCCGCCTGCTCGACTTCAACCAGCGCGGCGACGTGCATCTGGACATGGTCGAAGTGATGGTGCTGGACGAAGCCGACCGCATGCTCGACATGGGCTTCATCCCGCAAGTACGCCAGATCATTCGCCAGACGCCGCCGAAGTCCGAGCGCCAGACCTTGCTGTTCTCCGCGACCTTCACTGAAGACGTGATGAACCTCGCAAAGCAATGGACGACCGATCCGTCCATCGTCGAAATCGAAGTCACCAACGTCGCCAGCGAAAACGTCGAGCAACACATCTACGCCGTGGCCGGTGCCGACAAGTACAAATTGCTCTACAACCTGGTCAACGATAATGGCTGGGAGCGGGTGATGGTCTTCGCCAACCGCAAGGACGAAGTGCGCCGCATTGAAGAACGTCTGGTGCGCGACGGTGTGAATGCGGCGCAGTTGTCCGGCGACGTGCCGCAGCACAAGCGCATCAAGACTCTGGAAGGTTTCCGCGAAGGCAAGATTCGCGTACTGGTCGCCACCGATGTGGCCGGTCGCGGCATCCACATCGACGGCATCAGCCACGTGATCAACTTCACCCTGCCGGAAGTCCCGGACGACTACGTGCACCGCATCGGCCGGACCGGTCGTGCTGGCGCCGACGGCGTGTCGATCAGCTTCGCCGGTGAGGACGACTCCTACCAGTTGCCGTCCATCGAAGAAAAGCTCGGTCGCAAGATCAGCTGTGAAACGCCGCCGACGCATCTGTTGCGTGCGGTTGAGCGCAAGCGTCCGCAGTAAGCGACGTTTAAAAGAAAAGCGCAGCCGGCAACGGACTGCGCTTTTTTTTCGCCCGGCGTTTCATGAGGTGCTTGCGGGAGAAAACTAAAAGTCCATAATGGACAAATTAGTTTAAATAAGACTCCGGAGCCTGACATGTCCAGTACGCCCTACGTGATCGACCAGCATCAGGCCCGCGAGCTTCTGGTGCGCATCGACGTGCCGCAGATTCTGCGCAAACTGTTTCGCGATCTTGCAGCGGGTAATGCCGTGCAACCGGCGCAACAACTGGTGGAATTTCCTCAAGGTGCCGGCGACTTCATCAACTACTTGGGCGTACTGGCTGAAGACGGCGTGTACGGTGTGAAGACCTCGCCCTACATCGTTCGTGAGCAAGGCCCGCTGGTGACGGCGTGGACGCTGCTGATGTCGATGAAAACCGGCCAACCGCTGCTGCTCTGCGATGCCGGTGAACTGACCACCGCGCGCACCGCCGCGACCACCGCCGTTGCGGTCGACGCCCTCGCTCCGGTCAATGCCACGCGACTGGCGATCATCGGCAGCGGCAAGGTTGCCCAGGCGCATTTGCACTACGTGAAATCGCTGCGTGACTGGCAGAGCATCAGCCTGTATTCGCCTAGCCTGTCCGCCGACGCGCAAACCCAGGCATTGTTGAAAGCCATCACGCCCAATCTGAAAATTGCCGATAGCCGTGAAGCGGCCATTGCCGAGGCTGATGTGATCATGCTGTGCACCTCGTCCCCCGGCCAGGTGATCGATCCTGCCGCGCTGAGCAAACCGGCCCTGATCACCTCGATCAGCACCAACGCCCCACGTGCCCACGAAGTCCCGCCGCAGAGCCTCAACGACATGCAGGTGTTCTGCGACTATCGTCTGACCACGCCGGGGTCGGCCGGGGAGATGTTGATTGCCAGTGAACAACATGGCTGGAGCAAGGATTTAATTGTTGGTGATCTCGCCGATCTGCTCAGCGAAAAAGTGCAGCGCCCGGATTACGATCGTCACGTGTTTTTCCGCTCAATCGGCTTGGGCCTGGAAGACATCGCCCTCGCCAATGCGATTTATCGCTTGACCCACTAACAGCACGAATCCCCTGTGGGAGCGAGCCTGCTCGCGAATGCGGTCTGATATTCACCGAAGATGTCGACTGACACACCGCTTTCGCGAGCAGGCTCGCTCCCACAAGGGACTAGCGAACGCTTTGATATTGCGTATCCACTGGAGACCTTCATGAGCCAGGCAGATTTCATCATCATCGGCGGCGGGATTGCCGGCGCTTCCAGCGGTTTCTGGCTGTCGCCCCACGGCAAAGTGATCGTGCTCGAACGTGAATCGCACCCGGCCTATCACTCCACCGGACGCTCCGCCGCGCTGTTCACCGCCGCGTACGGCACACCACAAGTACGCGCCCTGACCCAGGCCAGTCGTGCGTTTTTCGATCATCCGCCGGCCGGTTTCTGCGAACACCCGCTGCTGACCCCACGCGGCGAGATGACCGTGGATTTCACCGGCGACTCTGCCGAACTGAACAACCAATACCTCAGCGCCAAAGCCACCGTGCCGGAGATGCAATTGCTCAGCGCCGACGAAGCCTGTGCGCGACTGCCGATCCTGCGCCGGGAAAAAGTCCACGGCGCGATCTACGACCCGAGCGCCAGTGACATCGACACCGACGCCCTGCACCAAGGTTACCTGCGCGGCATCCGCCGTAACCACGGCGAAGTGCACACCGATTGCGAAGTACTCGGCCTGAACCGCGACGCCGACGGCCTCTGGCACGTGCAAACCAACGGCCAGACCTTCAGCGCACCGGTAATCATCAACGCCGCCGGCGCCTGGGCCGACAAAATCGGCGCACTGGCCGGCGCCAAGCCGCTGGGCCTGCAACCGAAACGCCGCGCCGCATTTATTTTCGCCGGCCCCGAAGGCCTCGATATTCATCACTGGCCAATGCTGGTCAGCCTCGACGAATCCTTCTATATGAAGCCTGACGCCGGCATGTTCCTCGGCTCGCCGGCCAACGCCGACCCGGTCGAACCTCACGATGTGCAGCCGGAAGAACTGGACATCGCCATGGGCATCTACCAGATCGAAGAAGCCACGACGCTGACCATCCGCCGCCCGACCCGCACCTGGGCCGGGCTGCGCAGTTTCGTCGGCGATGGTGATCTGCTCAGCGGTTTCGATCCGCAGGTGCCGGGGCTGTTCTGGGTCGCCGCGCAAGGCGGCTACGGCATCCAGACTTCGCCAGCGATGGGCCAGGCCAGTGCGGCATTGGTGCGCGGCGAGCCGTTGCCCGAGCACTTGCGCAACTTCGGCCTGAGCAGCGCCATGCTCTCCCCTGCCCGCCTCGCCTGATCGTCCACCCGGATGACGCGCACAACGGATTGCGGCACACTCGCAGCGCCTCCTGATCACGGGGGCGTTGACGCTGCCTGGAGCTCCACTGTCATGACCGCCCCTGAGTTCGACCCGGCGCTGGATAACTTCCGCGCCATCGCCGATGCCATCGCCACACTGTTCTTTCCGCACGCCGAAGTAGTGCTGCACGACCTGCGCACGCAGAAGGTCGATTACATCGCCAACAACCTGTCCAAACGCGAGATCGGCGACGACTCGTCGCTGGAAGACATGCTCAGTGAGGATGTCAGTGACCGCAATATCGGTCCGTACGAAAAGCTCAATTGGGACGGCCAGAAGATTCGCAGCCTGAGCAGCGTCCTGCGCGACAGCGAAGGCCTGCCGCTGGCGGTGCTGTGCATCAATCTGAATATTTCGCTGTTCGAAAATGCCAAGGCGGCGCTGGACCTGTTCCTCTCGCCGAGCAAGCTGATTCCACAACCGGACTCACTGTTTCGTGATGACTGGCAGGAGCGCATCAACACTTTCCTCCACGCCTGGCTGCGTGAGCGGCAACTGAGCCTGAATGTGCTGACCCGCGATCACAAGCGTGAACTGGTGCTGGCACTGCACGCCGAAGGCGCGTTCAAAGGCAAGAGCGCCTCGAACTATGTGGCCAATGTGCTGAACATGGGGCGGGCGACGGTGTACAAGCATTTGAAGGAAATGAAGGGCTAGAGATTTGCGGTGATTTCTCTGACGCCATCGCGAGCAGGCTCACTCCTACAGGGGGAACGCATTCCAAATGTAGGAGTGAGCCTGCTCGCGATAGCGGACTATCAGTCGCCGTAGATATCGGACTTGAAATACTTCTCGGAAATCTTCTGGTACTCGCCACTCGCACGAATGCCATCAATCGCGCCATTCAACTGGCTGACCAGTTCGGCATTACCCTTGCGCACCGCAATCCCCGCGCCCTCGCCCACGTACTTCGGATCCTTCAACTCAGGCCCGACAAACGCATAACCCTTGCCCCGCGGCATCGACAGAAAGTCATTGAGCGGAATAGTGTCGGCAAAAATCGCATCCAGCCGCCCCGCCGCCAGATCCATGTAGATCTCTTCGTTGTTGCTGTAGCGCTTGACGTTGATGCCCTTCGGCTCGAACACCTCGGTGGCATAACGGTCAGTAGTCGTTGCGCGCTGCACGCCGACGTTCTTGCCCTTGAGGCTGGCGTACTGGTCATCGACCGTTGCGCCTTCCTTCATCACCAGTCGCGACGAAGTGAAGTAGTACTTGTGGGTGAAATCCACCGACTTCTTGCGGTCTTCGTTGATGGTCATCGATGACAGCGCCATGTCGATTTTCTTCACTTTCAGCGAAGGGATCAGACCATCAAACTCACCTTCGACCCACACGCACTTGACCTTCATCTGCGCGCACAGGGCGTTGCCGATGTCGTAGTCGAAACCGACGATTTCGCCTTTATCGGTTTTCGACGCAAATGGCGGGTAAGCGGCTTCGATGCCGATGCGCAGGGTTTGTTCGGCGGCGAACGCGCTGGCTGAGGCTAACAGGCTGAGGACCAGACCGGTGATGAGGGGGAGTTTCTTCATGTTCGTTCTCTCGCAGGTTGTTGTTGGTTTGGCAAGACAGAAGAAAGAGCTGAAAAACAGATGGGATTTTTTGTACTTGGAAATCCATACTGGACTTATATGTACATGCCGTCAATCGGGCCAGGCGGGAGGATTGTGGTGATGCAGATGACGCCTTCGCGAGCAGGCTCGCTCCCACAGGGGATCTGTAGCGAACACAATATCTGCGTTCATGAAGATCCAATGTGGGAGCGAGCTTGCTCGCGAAGGCTTACTGAAGGGCGCTACAAGACTTACTTTTTCCAGCGATCCGCCGCGGCATGATCACTGTCCCGCCCTTCAACCCAACGCGGGCCATCGCTGGTGTTTTCTTTCTTCCAGAACGGTGCACGGGTTTTCAGGTAGTCCATGACGAAAGCGCAGGCATCGAATGCGGCCTGGCGATGGGCACTGGCGGCGCCGACAAACACGATCGGCTCACCCGGCTCCAGCGCGCCGATGCGGTGCAGCACTTCCAGCTTCAACAGCGGCCAGCGCTGTTCGGCTTCGATGGCGATCTTGCCAAGGGCCTTTTCGGTCATGCCTGGGTAGTGTTCAAGGAACATCCCGGCCACATCCAGCCCATCGTTGAAGTCGCGCACGTAGCCGACAAAACTCACCACTGCGCCGACGCCGACATTAGCCGCGTGCATCGCGTTGACTTCAGCGCCTGGGTCGAACGGCGTGGCCTGCACACGAATCGCCATGGCTCAGCCTCCGGTCACGGTGGGGAAAAACGCCACTTCGTCGCCATCGACCACTGGTTCATCGAGCTGGCAGAGGTCTTCGTTACGTGCGCACATCAGGTTCTGTTCGCTCAGCACTTCAGCGCCATCACGTTGCGCCAACAGCACACGCACGTCGTCGACGGTAGCGAAATCACCCTCAATCTTCAGCGAATCCACGCCCAAAGCTTCACGGTAACGGGCAAAAAATTTCACGGTCAGGTTCATGGCTGCTCCGCTTGAAAGTGCCCGCTCTTGCCGCCGACCTTCTCCAGCAAGCGCACGCTTTCGATGGTCATGCCACGATCGACGGCTTTGCACATGTCATAAATGGTCAGGGCGGCAACGCTGGCGGCGGTCAATGCTTCCATTTCCACACCGGTCTGCCCGGACAATTTGCAACGGGCGACGATGCGCACGGTGTCATCGCCATCCGCGCTGAGTTCGACTTTGACGCCGGTGAGCATCAGCGGATGGCACAGGGGAATCAGATCGCTGGTTTTCTTCGCCGCTTGAATGCCGGCAATGCGCGCCACGGCGAACACGTCGCCCTTGGGATGGCCGCCGCTGACGATCATCTGCAGCGTTGCGGGGAGCATGCGCACCAGCGCTTGGGCCGTCGCTTCACGGAACGTCACGGCTTTTTCGGTGACGTCGACCATGTTGGCGCGACCTTGGGAATCGAGATGAGTCAGCACGGGATTACTCCTGATCAGGAGCGTGGATTGTAAACCTGCGGGTCAAAATTCCGCATCACTGATTATGAAATCACCGTTGCCCCCTGTGGGAGCGAGCCTGCTCGCGAAAGCGGATTCAGATTCACTATAAATGTCGACTGATACACCGTATTCGCGAGCAGGCTCGCTCCCACAGGGGATATGCATTTATCCATAAAAAAACCGGGCGGCTTTTTGGCCGCCCGGTTTTGGATGAAGGGTTACAGATGGGTTTCGGCGTATTCAGCCAGAATCGAGCGAGGCACCCCTTGCAGGGTGATGTGCACACCGTTGGGGAAATCCTTGAAGCGTTCGGTCAGGTAGGTCAGCCCGGAGCTGGTCGCGGACAGGTAAGGGGTGTCGATCTGTGCGAGGTTGCCCAGGCACACCACTTTGGAACCGGCGCCGGCACGGGTGATGATGGTTTTCATCTGGTGCGGCGTGAGGTTCTGGCATTCGTCGATCAGGATCAGGCTCTGCTGGAAGCTGCGACCGCGAATGTAGTTGAGCGATTTGAACTGCAACGGCACTTTGCTGAGGATGTAATCGACGCTGCCATGGGTGTTTTCGTCATCCATGTGCAAGGCTTCGAGGTTGTCGGTGATGGCGCCCAGCCAAGGCTCCATTTTTTCCGCTTCGGTGCCGGGCAGGAAACCGATCTCCTGGTCAAGGCCCTGCACGCTGCGAGTGGCGATGATTCGGCGATAACGTTTGCTGACCATGGTCTGCTCGATCGCAGCGGCCAGCGCCAGAATGGTCTTACCGGAACCGGCGGCGCCGGACAGGTTGACCAGATGGATGTCCGGATCCAGCAGCGCATACAGCGCCAGGCTCTGATAGATGTCGCGCGGTTTGAGCCCCCACGCCTCTTGGTGCAGCAGCGGTTCCTGATGCAGGTCGAGGATCAGCAGTTTGGCCTCGTCAATCTCCTTGATCCAGCCGACAAAGCCCTGTTCATCAATGATGAACTCGTTGATGTGCACTGCCGGCAAGTTGTCGATCAGTTGCACTTGATGCCAGGTGCGGCCGTGATCCTGACGGGTGTCGACCTTGCTCACGCGGTCCCAGAAGGAGCCGGTCATGTTGTGGTAGCCGTTGGGCAACAGGGACACGTCGTCGACCAGTTGGTCGGTGCTGTAGTCCTCGGAGGCAATACCGCAGGCGCGCGCCTTGAGGCGCATGTTGATGTCTTTGGTGACCAGCACCACCGGTTTTTTCGGGTCGCGGGTGTGCAGGTCGATCAGTTGGTTGATGATTTTGTTGTCGTTCAGATGCTCGGGCAGAATCAGGTTCGATTCGGCCTGCTTGCTCATCAGAATTGACAGCAAGCCCTTCGGTCCGCCCTTGCCGCGCTGGATCGGCACACCCAGTTCGACGTCTTCCGGGGACGCATCGCCCAGGGTCTTGTCGATCAACCGGATGGCCTGACGGCATTCAGCAGCCACGCTGTGATGCCCGCTCTTGAGCTTGTCCAGCTCTTCAAGCACGGTCATCGGGATCGCGACGTGGTGTTCTTCGAAATTCAGCAGGGCGTTTGGATCGTGAATCAATACGTTGGTATCGAGTACATAAAGGATTGGCTGGTTGGAGGAAGGGCTACGTCCGTGATCATCCATACTCGGTCACCTTTGTCAGAGCCAGTAGACGCAATACCTGAGCGGTGCTGCGCCTCGAAGTGACTGCCGAAATCTCACCTGCGGAGATTCAAGTGACTGCAAACAAACGGGTCTTGGAAGACGCCACCTGTGTTGCAGGTTTCGGCGGTCTGTCTTCGTAATACTCCAAAACCGATGACATAAAAAAGTACTTTGACGGTTTTTTTAAGTTTATTTTGCAGAGTGACGAAAAGCCCTTGGCGGACTGTCCATAGCCCGCTAAAGTCGGAAGTCCGCCTGCACCGAAATCCCGTAAAAAATCACCCCAAGCCCAATGTTTCCGGGCTTTTGCCGTTTCTCAGCGAAACGCATCCTGACAGTCTTCCCAACCGATGCCGCTCTGCGCGGTTTGCGTGATCAGCCACGGCAACGAAGTCTTCACCGCGTCCTGCTTCATGTTGAAATTGATCACCCCATGGCGCCACAACAGCATCAGCGTCAGTACCCGCTGCGCGCTCGCTGAGCCCTTGAGTTTGCCGGCGCCGTCCTGGGCGTCGATGTCCCACAGCGCCACTTGCAGGCCCTGGGTATTGAAAAAACCTTGCGCATCGCTGCGACGCTGCCCTTCCGGCGGACGGAACAGCGGCACGTAGTTCTCCGGCAACTTGCTCTTCACCAGATCAGCACTGCGTCGCACCGAATCCTGCCAGTCCTGCCAGTGGCTGTGGGAACGGAACTCCCAACCCTGCACGCCGACGCACTGTTTCGAGAACCCGGCTTGCAGGCTGCTGACCGAACGATCGGCCAGCCGCGCCTGAATATCCTTGCCCAACACAAAGAACGTGCCGCTCAGGTTGGACTTGCGCAGGTATTCGGTGAGCCAGTCAGTGTTGTCCGGTTGCAGGTTGGCGGCGCTGTCGAAGGTCAGCAAAAACAGCCGGTCATGCATCTCGTCGCCGTTACGCTCGTAGTCGCCGAAACGATCGATTTCGCTGCTGGTCTGCGGTGACAGCGCCGCCTTGCGCATCAGTTCATCCAGATACTGCAAATGGAAGATCCGGCTCGGCTCGGCCCACTTGGTGTAATAGCTGTCATCGCTGACCACGAACTTGGCAGCTTGCTCACGCAGGGTCGGCAGGTCTTCGACGAGGAAACAGAACGAGGCGTCCTGATCGCAGCTTTGCTGGGCGTAGTTGTAGTTGGCCAACAGCCGCTGCCAGAGACGCTGGCGCAGGCTGTTGATCGCGTCGATGTTGATCGTGCGCAGGCCCAGACGCTGAGCCAAAGCGGCTTCGTCCATCGATTCGGTACCGAGCAGGCCACGGGCGAACATGAGGATTTCTGCCCGTGAAGCCACATCAAACAGCGTCGGATTGCTGAGCTGCTCCGGCCAGGTGCTGCGATCCAGCGTCGCCACATCACCCGGCGCCGCGATGGCACCGAAGCTCAACAGCCACGCGGTGAATAAAAGAACAATGCGCAAAAGGGATGTCTCCATAACAAAACCCGCGCGGCACTATAGCTGATCCTGCCCCATTTCCCGCAGCAACACATATCCCCTGTGGGAGCGAGCCTGCTCGCGAATGCGGTGTATCAGTCGATATTTATAGTGAATCTGAATCCGCTTTCGCGAGCAGGCTCGCTCCCACAGGGGTGTTGAGTTAAGCCGTCGATCACCTATGGGCTTGATAGCTGGAGTCAACACCGACAACCCCCTAGAATCGCCCCCACGATTAAAGGAGACGACTTCATGCTGATGGTGATTTCCCCCGCCAAGACCCTCGATTACGAAACACCGCCGGCGACCCAGCGCTTCACCCAGCCGCAATACCTCGACCACTCGCAGGAACTGATCCAGCAATTGCGCGAGCTGACGCCGGCGCAGATCAGCGAACTGATGCACGTGTCAGACAAGATCGGCGGGCTCAACGCCGCGCGTTTCGGCAGCTGGACGCCTGCGTTCACCCCGGACAACGCCAAACAGGCGCTGCTCGCCTTCAAGGGCGACGTCTATACCGGTCTCGACGCGCAATCCTTCAGCGAAGCCAACTTCGACTACGCGCAAAAACACTTGCGTATGCTCTCCGGCCTCTATGGCCTGCTGCGCCCGCTCGACCTGATGCAGCCGTACCGTCTGGAAATGGGCACCAAACTGGCCAACGCCCGTGGCAAAGATCTGTACGCCTTCTGGGGCACGCGCATCAGCGAGTGGTTGAACGAAGCACTGGCCGATCAGGGCGATGACGTGCTGCTCAACCTCGCTTCCAACGAGTACTTCTCGGCGGTCAAGCGCACAGCTCTGAACGCGCGGATCATCAATACAGAGTTCAAGGATCAGAAGAACGGCCAGTACAAGATCATCAGTTTCTACGCGAAGAAAGCGCGGGGCCTGATGAGCCGTTTCGTGATTCAGGAAAAGATCAACGATCCGGCCCTGCTCAAGCAGTTCGATGTGCAGGGTTATCGCTACAGCGCCGAACAGTCGAAACCGGACAATCTGGTGTTTTTGCGCGACCACGCCCCCGAATAAAGCATGCCCAATGCACGACTCTTTCTATAAAGAGTCGTGCAGCTCGCACGATGTCAAAAAACCCTCGCTACATTTCGCCATTTTACTGGCGCCAGAAAAACCTCCCTGTCTTTTCTAAGATTAGTTTCACTCGACACTGATCATTTTTTTCAGTAGTGGCACCTAAATTTTTTCACCGTAGTGGCACAAAACTATCTAACGTGATTTTTCGCCTGTTATTAAAGGTCGAAAACGAAAGTGCTATCAAATTGAGACTAGTGCCATCTCTGACAATATTTCAAGAAATTTCAACTTTCGCGATGAGCGGGCAGGAACTTCGTCCGAATGCATAGCTCATACCACCGGTAACGATTCTCGCCGAGTTTGTACGAGATAACTTACGCAGAGCAGATAGCCATGTAACCAAGTTGTCACAGCAACTTGCCTAGATGACTAACTAGTCTCAAAACAGACGATGAACAGGAGATACGCACCATTTATATCCCCTACAAAGGCCATGGCCGCGCCCTTATAAACGTGCTCGCCTGAGCACCCAACCGCTTGATTCACGGGACTTTAATCCTGACATCGAGCGCGCAAGACGATTGCACAAGAGTCTTCTCCAAAGAAGATCGGCTGCATAACAGGGCAAGTCATAACAACAAGGCCTGGTTGCGCACATCTTGAGTGCACTTATTTAGACACTCGGAACTTAGTATGCCTGCACACGGCATTGTGGCGCCTGTATGCCGCACTTTCGAGTGCACTAATGAACGCTGAACACCATTAACTCCGGCCTTCTAAGGCCTGATATATACAGAGGTAATTGCGATGCGCATCAGCATATTTGGTTTGGGTTACGTTGGCGCAGTATGTGCCGGTTGCCTGTCTGCACGGGGCCATGACGTAGTTGGCGTCGATGTTGCCAAAGACAAGATCGACATGATCAACGCCGGCAAGTCGCCAATTGTTGAACCGGGCCTGGGCGAACTTCTGCAACAGGGTATCCAGACCGGTCGTCTGCGTGGCACGACCAACTTCGCCGAAGCGATTCGTGACACCGACCTGTCGATGATCTGCGTTGGCACGCCGAGCAAGAAGAACGGCGACCTCGAACTGAACTACATCGAAGCGGTATGCCGCGAGATCGGTTTTGTTCTGCGTGAAAAAACCACTCGCCACACCATCGTCGTGCGCAGCACCGTGCTGCCGGGCACCGTCGCCAACGTGGTGATCCCGATTCTCGAAGACTGCTCGGGCAAGAAGGCCGGTGTCGACTTCGGCGTTGCGGTCAACCCGGAATTCCTGCGTGAATCCACCGCGATTGCCGATTACGACCTGCCACCGATGACCGTCATCGGCGAGTTCGACAAGGCCTCGGGCGACGTTCTGCAATCGCTGTACGAAGAACTCGACGCACCGATCATCCGCAAGGACATCGCCGTTGCCGAGATGATCAAGTACACCTGCAACGTCTGGCACGCGACCAAAGTGACCTTCGCCAACGAGATCGGCAACATCGCCAAAGCCGTCGGCGTCGATGGCCGTGAAGTGATGGACGTGGTCTGCCAGGACAAGACCCTCAACCTGTCCCAGTACTACATGCGCCCGGGCTTCGCCTTCGGCGGTTCGTGCCTGCCGAAAGACGTGCGCGCCCTGACCTACCGCGCCGGTTCGCTGGACGTCGAAGCGCCGCTGCTCAACTCGCTGATGCGCAGCAACGAATCGCAAGTGCAGAACGCCTTCGACATCGTTGAAAGCCACGACAAACGCAAAGTCGCCCTGCTCGGTCTGAGCTTCAAGGCCGGTACCGACGACCTGCGCGAAAGCCCGCTGGTAGAGCTGGCCGAGATGCTGATCGGCAAGGGTTACGACCTGAGCATCTACGACAGCAACGTCGAGTACGCCCGTGTTCACGGCGCGAACAAGGACTACATCGAGTCGAAGATCCCGCACGTTTCGTCCCTGCTCAACGCGGACTTCGATTCGGTGATCGACAACTCCGACGTGATCATCCTCGGCAACCGCGACGAGAAGTTCCGCCCGTTGGCGCAGCAAGCGCCGCACGGCAAACAGGTCATCGACCTGGTGGGCTTCATGGCCAAAGCCACCGACGCCGGTACTCGCACCGAAGGTATCTGCTGGTAAAGCAGCCCTAAGCGACAAGCCTCGAGCTGCAAGCCAAAGCGTTCCGCTTGCAGCTCGAAGCTTGCGGCTTGAAGCCTTCTCACCTTCGGATGACGTTGATGACCAAGCTCAAACATTTTTTTCTGCAATCAGCCGGCTGGCTTTTTTATCTCAGTCTGCTGATGGGCCTGGCCTTGATGCTGCCCACGTCCACATTCGACTCCGAGTCGAAGGACTTCATTTTCCTGATTGGCGCCGTGGGTATCTGGCGCTACTCGATGGGTGCAACGCACTTTGTGCGCGGCATGATTTTTCTCTACATCGTTTACCCGCACCTGCGCCGCAAAGTGCGCAAGCTGGGTAAAGCGGCGGACCCGTCGCATGTGTTTCTGATGGTCACCAGTTTCCGTATCGACGCGCTCACCACCGCGCAGGTCTACAGCTCGGTGATCCGTGAAGCCATCGACTGCGAACTGCCGACCACCGTGGTTTGCTCGATCGTGGAAATGTCCGATGAGCTGCTGGTCAAGGCGCTGTGGGCACGGATGAATCCGCCCGATCGCGTGAAGCTCGACTTCGTGCGCATTCCCGGCACCGGCAAACGCGATGGCCTGGCCTACGGTTTCCGCGCGATCTCCCGTCACCTGCCGGACGACCGCGCCGTGGTGGCCGTGATCGATGGCGACACCGTGCTCGGCGAAGGCACCGTGCGCAAGACCGTGCCGTGGTTCCAGCTGTTCGGCAACGTCGGCGGCCTGACCACCAACGAATTCTGCGAAGTGCGCGGCGGCTACATCATGAGCGAATGGCACAAGCTGCGTTTCGCCCAGCGCCACATCAACATGTGCTCGATGGCCCTGTCCAAACGCGTACTGACCATGACCGGTCGTATGTCGGTGTTCCGCGCCACCGTGGTGACCAACCCGGAATTCATCGCCGACGTTGAAAGCGACTCGCTGCAACACTGGCGTCTGGGCCGCTTCAAATTCTTGACCGGCGACGACAAGTCGAGCTGGTTCAGCCTGATGCGCCTCGGTTACGACACCTTCTACGTGCCTGACGCGGCGATCAACACCGTTGAACACCCGCCGGAAAAAAGCTTCATCAAGGCCAGCCGCAAACTGATGTTCCGCTGGTACGGCAACAACCTGCGGCAGAACTCGCGAGCACTGGGCCTGGGTGTGAAACGCCTTGGCGCGTTCACCTCGGTGGTGCTGTTCGATCAACGCGTATCGATGTGGACCTCCTTGCTCGGCCTGACCGTGGCGATGATCGCCAGCTTCAAATACGGCACCGCGTTCATCCTGGTTTACCTGCTGTGGATCGGCATCACCCGCCTGATTCTGACCCTGCTGTTGTCGTGCTCCGGTCACCGCATCGGCCCGGCTTACCCAGCGATTCTGTATTACAACCAGATCGTCGGTGCGCTGGTGAAGATCTACGTGTTCTTCCGCCTCGACCAACAATCCTGGACTCGCCAACCCACATCCCTGACCCGTGATCTCGCCAGCTTTCAACGTTGGTTCAACACCTGGTCGTCTCGGACCATGACCTTCTCCGCCGGCAGCATTTTCGTCGCCGTGCTGCTGATGATGGTCTGACCCGCCCCTATTGAATTAACAAGGAAATCGCCCCTATGAATACCGCCGTCAACGCCAACGTAGTGCATGAATCCGAAGCCCAGCGCCAACACGCCCGCGTGAAAATCCCGGCCAAACTGCGCTTCTTCGGTCCCGACCGGACGCCGGTCGAAGCGCGGGTCCTGGACCTCTCGGCCGGTGGTCTGGCGTTCAACGCCGGGCAAATGCCACTGACCATCGGCGAGGTGTACAAGGCGCGCCTGCAATTCGTCATCGACAACCTCGGCCTGGCCATGGACGTTGAACTGCAAGTGCGCTCCTACGACCGCCAGACTGGCCGCGTCGGCTGCCAGTTCCAGAACCTCGAGCAGCAGGACATTTCCACCCTGCGCCACTTGATCACTTCGCACTTGGCTGGCGACATCGTCAGCATCGGCGAAGTGCTGGCTACCCTGCAGCGCGACAACTTCACCAAGGCACGCAAGGTCAAGGACGGCGGCTCCGGCATGACCCCGTTCGGGCGCCTGAAAGCAGTTACGTTCAGCGCCGGTATCTTCGCGGTCGGCCTGGTCGCGGCGGGGTTCATTTTCAAATCGGTATACGGCATGTACTTCGTCAGCCACGCGCAGGCCGGTCTGGTCAGCGTGCCGGGGATGAACATCACCATGCCGCGTGACGGCACCGTGCAGAGTCTGGTCAAGTCCGACGGCGTTGCGGCGAAAGGCGCGCCACTGGCGACCTTCAGCACCAGCATGCTCGACGTGCTCAAGGGCCATCTGGAAGAAGATCAACTGTCGCCGGCCAAGGTTGAAGAACTGTTCGGCAAGCAAATGACCGGCACCCTGACCTCGCCGTGCGATTGCACCGTGGCCCAGCAACTGGTGGCTGACGGTCAGTACGCGAGCAAGGGCGACGTGATCTTCCAGTTGGTGCCGCGCAACACCCAGGCCACCGTCGATGCGCGCTTCTCCTATCGCCAGTTCGGCGACGTGCGTCCGGGTACCCCAGTGAGCTTCCAGATCGCAGGCGAAGACAAGACCCGCACCGGCAAGATCGTCAGCAGCACCAGCCTGAAGAGCGCCGACCTGTCCTCCGACATCCGCGTGCAGATCCAGCCTGACGAGCCGCTCGACAGCAGCCTCGCCGGCCGCCCGGTGGAAGTGAACAGCGACCGTGGCCCGAACCTGAACTGGCTGATCGACAAAGCCATGGCTGCTGGTCTTTAAGTCGAGGACATGCCTGTGACTACTCCACCCATCCTGAAAACACCGCGATCCCTGTGGGAGCTGGCCTGCCAGCGATTGGATCAGCGCGGTGTGTCTGATGTACCGCATCGCCTGCATCGCGAGCAGGCTCACTCCTACATGGGGACGGTGTGTGCCTTGGCATTGGCGGTCAGTCTGGCCGGTTGCGCCGGCCTGCCCGATCAGCGTCTGGCCAACGAAGCGCTCAAGCGTGGCGACACCGCCACCGCCGCGCAGAATTATCAGCAACTGGCCGATCTCGGTTACAGCGAGGCGCAAGTCGGCCTAGCCGATATCCAGGTCGACAGCCGCGACCCTGCGCAAATGAAACAGGCCGAGGCGACTTACCGTGCCGCCGCCAGTGTTTCGCCGCGCGCTCAGGCCCGTCTCGGCCGTTTGCTGGTGGCCAAACCGGGTTCCACCGAAGCCGAGCACCACGAAGCCGAAACCCTGTTGAAAAAAGCCGCCGCCAATGGCGAAGGCAACACGTTGATCCCGCTGGCGATGCTCTATCTGCAATACCCGCACAGCTTCCCCAACATCAACGCGCAGCAGCAGATCGATCAGTGGCGCAAATCCGGTTACCCGGAAGCGGGTCTGGCGCAAGTGCTGCTGTATCGCACTCAGGGCACTTACGACCAGCACCTGGATGACGTGGAAAAGATCTGCAAAGCCGCGCTCAACACCACCGACATCTGCTACGTCGAACTGGCCACGGTTTATCAGAAACGTGCCCAGCCAGAACAGCAAGCCGAGCTGATCGAGCAGATGCAGGCCGGTTACAGCCGTGGCACCGTCACTGCACAGCGCGTCGATTCCGTCGCCCGCGTACTGGCCGACTCGACCCTCGGCAAGACCGACGAGAAAACCGCGCAGTCGCTGCTGGAGCCGATCGCTCCGGGCTACCCGGCGTCGTGGGTGACCCTCGCACAACTGCTTTACGACTACCCGGAACTGGGCGACGTCGATCAGATGATGAAGTACCTCGACAACGGCCGCGCCGCCGACCAGCCGCGCGCCGAGCTGTTGCTGGGCAAGCTCTACTACGAAGGCAAAATGGTCCCGGCCGACGCCAAAGTCGCCGAAGAACATTTCCAGAAAGCCGTTGGCCGTGAAGTCGCCGCCGACTACTACCTCGGCCAGATCTATCGCCGTGGCTACCTCGGCAAGGTCTATCCGCAGAAGGCTCTCGACCACTTGCTGACCGCCGCGCGCAACGGCCAGAACAGCGCCGATTTCGCCATCGCCCAGCTGTTCTCCCAAGGCAAGGGCACCAAACCCGACCCGCTCAACGCCTACGTGTTCAGCCAATTGGCCAAGGCACAAAACACTCCGCAAGCCGATGAGCTGGCGACCACCCTCGCCGCGCAACTGCCGCCCGAGCGTCTCGCCGAAGCGCAACGTCTGCTGCAACAAGAGCAAGCCAGCCGTGGCGCTCTGAACCCGAACACGCTGCAACTGCACGCCCTGCAAGAAGAAGACGGCGAGGAAAAACTATGAAGCTGAATCCATTCGTGAAGGCCGGCATTGGCCTTTCGTTCGCGCTGATCTGGTCTTGCCCGACACTGGCCGCGATGACTGAAACCAAGAACTTCGGCCTCGAAGTGAAAGTCACCGGCCAGTCCGAAGATGACCGTGACCTCGGCACTGCCAGCGGCGGCGACGTCAACGGCGTCGGCCTCGACCTGCGTCCATGGATCTACGGCGAAAGCGGCGCGTGGAGCGCCTACGCCATGGGCCAGGCCGTGACCTCGACCGACATCATCGAAACCGACACCCTGCAACAATCCGACGGCGAACAAGCCACCGACAACAGTGATCGCAAAACCAAGAAAAACTACCTGGCGATGCGCGAGTTCTGGGTCGGTTACAGCGGCCTCACCCCGTACCCGGGCGAGATGCTCAAGTTCGGTCGTCAGCGTTTGCGCAATGACGATGGCCAGTGGCGCGACACCAACATCGAAGCGCTGAACTGGACCTTCGACACCACCCTGTTGCGTGCCAACGCCGGTGTTGCCGAACGCTTCAGCGAATACCGCACCGACCTCAAAGAGCTGGCGCCAAAAGACAAGGATCGCCTGCACGCCTACGCCGACGCCGCTTACCAGTGGACGCCGGGCAACTGGGTCGGTATTCGCGGTCATCACACCCACGATGACGGCAAACTCGATTACGCCGAACCGGGCGTGCCGCGCGACTCGCTGGACAAAACCGAGAACGGCGACATCAGCTGGATCGGCCTGACCGCTGACAGCGACGCCTACAACTGGCGCAACACCAACACCGTCAACTACTGGGGCAGCATCACCGGCATGAGCGGTGACCGCGACACGGTCAACGCGCTGAACGCCGATGGTTCGCGCCCGGCGCAAGCCAAGCGCAGCGATGACGTCAACGGCTGGGCCACCGACATCGGTGTGCGCCTGCGCCTCGATCCGCAATGGCAAGTCGGCGGTGCCTATGCCCGTGCCAGCGCCGATTACGAGCAGACCGGTCTGGAGAGCAACCGCTCCAACTACACCGGTACGCGCTCGCGTGTGCACCGTTTCGGCGAAGCGTTCCGTGGCGAAATGAACAACATGCAGACCGCGACCCTGTTCGGTTCGTGGATGGTAAACGACGAGTACGACGCCAGCCTGATCTACCACAAGTTCTGGCGTGTCGACGGCAACAAGCCGGTGGGCAGCAACGGTATCAACGCCGTGGAAAACAACACCGACGACGCCACCGGCGCGATCCTCTCCAGCACCTCGCTGCCGCTTGAAGACGGCAACAAGGATCTGGGTCAGGAGATGGACCTGGTCGTCACCAAGTACTTCAAGCAAGGCCTGTTGCCGGCGGCGTTGAGCCAGTCGATCGACGAGCCTTCGGCCCTGGTGCGCTTCCGTGGCGGTGTGTTCAAACCGGGCGATGCCTACGGCAAGCAGGTTGATTCGTACATGCACCGCGCGTTCATCGACGTGATCTGGCGCTTCTGATGCAAACCGCCAAGGGAGTGCCCGACATGATCAGCACCAGGATAGGCTCACTCAGCCTGCTGGCCGGCGCGATGCTGCTGGCCAGCGCTGGCGCCTTCGCCAACGTGGAGCCGACGGTGCCACAACCGGCCAAGCCGGCCACCATGGCTAAAGAGCTGCAACAAGCCAAGACCTACACCGTCAGCAGCGCGCCGACCGAAGCGCTGAATCTGGCCGCGCCGAAACTGCCGGACATTTCCGGCAACACCGCCGAAGCCGCTGCGGCGAAGATCAACCGCAGCAAAGCGGGCAAGATCAGCGTGCGCCGGATGATGCAGGAAGATGCGCTGAAGGACTTTATCGGCGGCGACAACAAGATGGCCGAATGGGTGGTGCGTCAGCACGGTATCCCGCAAGCGATCTTCGTCGATGACGGCTATATGAACCTCAAGGATCTGGCGCAGAAACTGCCCAAGCAGTATTTCAGCGAGACCGCGCCGGGCGTGTACCTGTCGAAGCTGCCGATCGTGGTTGGCCGTAAAGGCATCCTCGAAATCGACGGCCAGACCCAGGAACTGCGCCTGTCGCAAGAGGCCGGTGCGTTCATGGTCAACGACGGCCAGCTGTTCGTGCGTGACACCAAAGTCACCGGCTGGCGCGAGAAGGAAAACGGCCCGGCGACCTTCCGTTCGCCGAAGGAATTCCGTCCGTTCCTGCTCGCCTGGGGTGGCACCGAGACCTACATCGTCAACAGCAAGATGGCCAGTTTCGGCTACGCCAACAGTAAGTCGTACGGCGTGAGTATTTCCCAGTACACGCCGAACATGGCCAAGGTCCTCAAGCGTCCTGAACCGACTGGCTGGATCGTCGGCTCCGAGTTCTCCGACATGTGGTACGGCTTCTACTGCTACGAGACCCGCGACTTCGTGGTCAAGGGCAACACCTACAAAGACAACATCGTCTACGGCATCGACCCGCACGACCGTTCCCACGGTCTGATCATTGCCGAGAACACCGTTTACGGTACGAAGAAGAAGCACGGGATCATTATTTCCCGTGAGGTCAACGACAGCTTCATCTTCAACAACAAGAGCTTCGACAACCACCTCTCGGGCCTGGTGATCGACCGTAACAGCGTCAACAACATCATTGCCTACAACGAGATCTACAAGAACCACACCGACGGCATCACCCTCTACGAGTCTGCCGACAACCTGCTGTGGGGCAACAAGGTCATCAGCAACAAGCGCCACGGCATCCGCATTCGTAACAGCGTGAACATCCGCCTCTACGAAAACGTCGCCATGGCCAACGGTTTGACCGGCGTCTACGGCCACATCAAGGACCTCACCGACACCGACCGTGACATCAAGCTCGACCCGTTCGATGCGCAGGTGTCGCTGATCGTCGTTGGCGGTGAGCTGGCGGCCAATGGCAGCGGCCCGCTGTCGATCGATTCGCCTTTGAGTGTCGAGCTGTATCGCGTGTCGATGCTGGCGCCGACCAAATCCAGTGGCATCAGCTTCAACGGCATCCTCGGCGAGCGCCAGGATGAAATTCTCGACCTGCTGGTGCGCCAGCAGAAAGCCGTGCTGATCGACCCTGTCGAACGCCAGACCGAAATGCGGGACTGAGGATAATTTTATGCACCCACACTTGATCAGATTACTCAGCCTGTCGGCCCTGACCGTGGGCATTCTCGCGGCCAGCAACGGCGCCCGCGCCGATGAAGGCGCCGCTGCCACGCCGCCAAAATTCAGCGCCGAACCGTGCTGCAACCTGTGCCCGGCCGCCCATGACGCGAAGAACTACACCACGCGTTATCAGCAGAACTTCACCACGCTGGTGCAGGCCCAGGGCGACTGGTTGTTCCGGACTCAGGAAGATCTGCGTACCGAGTTCAACACCACCCCGGCCGGCTACAAACGCCTGCAACAACTGCACGATGCGTTCAAGGCCAAAGGCGTTGAGCTGGTGATCGTCTATCAGCCAACCCGTGGCCTGGTGAACCGCAACAAGCTCAACCCGCAGGAAAAAGCCGCGTTCGATTACGAGAAAGCGCTGGGCAACTACAAGACCATGCTCGGCCGTTTTGCCAAGATGGGTTACGTGGTGCCGGACCTGTCGCCGCTGACCAACGAGTCGCTGCCGGACACCCTGCCCGCCCACGATTTCTACTTCCGTGGCGATCAGCACTGGACGCCATACGGTGCGCAGCGCACAGCGAAAATCGTCGCCGAGAAGGTCAAGCAGATCCCGGCGTTCGCCGACATTCCCAAGCGTGAATTCGAGACCAAGCGCTCCGGGCGCATGGGCAAGACCGGCACCCTGCACAACATGGCCGGGCAACTCTGTGGCACCAGTTACGCGATCCAGTACATGGATCAATTCACCACCGAGCCTAAGGGCGAAGCGGGTGGCGGCGACCTGTTCGGTGATTCCGGCAACCCGCAAATTACCCTCGTCGGTACTTCGCACAGCGGCAAGAACTACAACTTCGCCGGCTTCCTCGAAGAAGCCATTGGCGCCGACATTCTCAACGTCGCCTTCCCCGGCGGTGGTCTGGAAGGTTCGATGTTGCAGTACCTCGGCAGCGACGAATTCCAGAAGACTCCGCCGAAAATTCTCATCTGGGAATTCTCGCCGCTGTACCGCCTCGATCAGGAAACCATCTATCGCCAGATGATGTCTCTTCTCGACAACGGCTGCGAAGGCAAAGACGCGCAAATGTCCGCGAGCACTACGCTCAAGCCGGGCAGCAAACAAGAACTGCTGGTCAACAGCAAGAACCTGAACCTGCAGAACAGCAGCCATCAGGTCGACATCCGCTTCGCCGACCCTTCGGTGAAAACCCTGCAAGCCACCCTCTGGTACATGAACGGTCGCCACGAGGACATCAAGATCGAGAAACCGGAAACCTCCGACACCGACGGTCGTTTCGCCTTTGAGTTGCGCACGGACGAAGACTGGGCCTCGCAAAACCTGCTGGCGGTCGAAGTCCAGGGCCCGGAAGCGGGCACCGCGCCACAGAAAGTCGAAGCGAAAATCTGCAAACGCAACGTATTCCCGGGCGCTGGGCAACAAACCGCTCAGGTCGGGCAATGAGGTCTGCTATGCGAAACTCGAAACTGAAAACTCTTTTAGCGCCGACGCTGCTCGGGCTGGCGATGTTCGCCGGGGCGACTCAGGCCGCCGCGCCACTGCGTCCACCTCAGGGCTATTTCGCGCCTGTGGATAAATTCAAGACCGGTGACAAAAGCGAAGGCTGCGATGCGATGCCGACGCCGTATACCGGGCCGCTGCAATTTCGCAGCAAATACGAAGGTTCGGACAAGGCCCGCGCAACGCTGAACGTGCAGTCGGAAAAAGCCTTCCGCGACACCACCAAAGACATCACCACGCTGGAACGCGGCACTGCAAAACGGGTGATGCAGTTCATGCGCGACGGTCGCCCGGAACAGCTCGACTGCACGCTGAACTGGCTGACCGCGTGGGCCAAGGCCGATGCGTTGATGTCGAAAGACTTCAACCACACCGGCAAGTCGATGCGCAAATGGGCGTTGGGCAGCATGGCCTCTTCGTACATTCGTCTGAAGTTCTCCGACTCGCACCCGCTGGCCCAGCATCAGCAGGAAGCGCAGTTGATCGAGGCGTGGTTCAGCAAAATGGCCGATCAGGTCGTCAGCGACTGGGACAACCTGCCGCTGGAAAAAACCAACAACCACTCGTACTGGGCAGCGTGGTCGGTGATGGCGACGTCGGTCGCGACCAACCGCCGCGACCTGTTTGACTGGGCAGTGAAGGAATACAAGGTCGGCGTCAATCAAGTCGATGCCGACGGCTTCCTGCCGAACGAACTCAAGCGTCAGCAACGCGCTCTCGCCTATCACAACTACGCCCTGCCGCCGCTGGCGATGATCGCCAGTTTTGCCCAGGTCAACGGGGTTGATTTGCGTCAGGAAAACAACGGTGCGCTGAAGCGTCTTGGTGATCGGGTGTTGGCGGGGGTGAAAGACCCGGATGAGTTCGAGAAGAAGAACGGCAAAGAGCAGGACATGACCGATCTGAAAGAGGACATGAAATTCGCCTGGCTCGAACCGTTTTGCACGCTCTACACCTGTGCGCCGGATGTGATCGAGAAGAAGCGCGGCATGCAGCCGTTCAAGACCTTCCGCCTGGGTGGGGATCTGACCAAGGTCTACGACCCGTCCCATGAGAAGGGCAACAAGGGTTCATGAAAGGCGAACAGCAAAAGCCCCTCACCCTAACCCTCTCCCAAAGGGAGAGGGGACTGACCGAGGTGCTTTTGAGAAATCCGCCGACCTGATACATCGAGTCGATCTTAGGTGTTGAAAAACAATCGAGATCAGGCTGCACAGAAATACCGAGTCGATCTCAGGCTTTGAAAAACATCTGAGATCAGGCTGTAAGGAAATACCGAGTCGATCTCCATTTTTGAAAACCATGGAGATCAGGCTCCCTCTCCCTCCGGGAGAGGGCGGGGGGTGAGGGGCGCGGTCTGAAGGCCTCCCCGAAACCTCAAGCAAACACGCATCACCCCTCCACTACCACGGGGGGGTTGGGGGGGCTTTGGCCCTTGACTGTTGGTTCAAACATGGAGAGATCGGGATGGTATTTTCATCCAACGTGTTCCTGTTTCTGTTCTTGCCGATCTTTCTCGGCTTGTACTACTTGAGCGGGCAACGCTATCGCAACCTGCTGCTGCTGATCGCCAGCTACGTGTTCTATGCCTGGTGGCGTGTGGACTTCCTCGCGCTGTTCGCCGCCGTCACATTGTGGAACTACTGGATCGGCCTCAAAGTCGGTGCCGCCGGTGTGCGGACCAAACCGGCGCAGCGCTGGCTGTTGCTCGGCGTAGCAGTCGACCTGTGCATCCTCGGCTACTTCAAGTACGCCAACTTCGGCGTCGACAGCATCAACGCGATGATGACGTCGGTCGGTCTTGAGCCGTTCATCCTCACCCACGTGCTGCTGCCGATCGGGATCTCGTTCTACATCTTCGAATCGATCAGCTACATCATCGACGTGTATCGCGGCGACACCCCGGCCACGCGCAACCTGATCGACTTCGCGGCGTTCGTGGCGATCTTCCCGCACTTGATTGCCGGCCCGGTTCTGCGTTTCCGCGACCTCGCCGACCAGTTCAACAACCGCACGCACACCCTCGACAAGTTCTCCGAGGGCTGCACGCGGTTCATGCAGGGTTTCATCAAGAAAGTCTTTATCGCCGACACCCTCGCGGTGGTCGCTGACCATTGCTTCGCCCTGCAAAACCCGACTACCGGTGATGCCTGGCTCGGCGCGCTGGCGTACACCGCGCAGCTGTATTTCGACTTCTCCGGTTACAGCGACATGGCCATCGGTCTGGGCTTGATGATGGGTTTCCGTTTCATGGAAAACTTCAAACAGCCGTACATCAGCCAGTCGATCACCGAGTTCTGGCGTCGCTGGCACATCAGCCTGTCGACCTGGCTGCGTGACTATCTGTACATCACCCTCGGCGGTAACCGTAAAGGCACGCTGATGACCTATCGCAACCTGTTCCTGACCATGCTCCTCGGTGGTCTGTGGCACGGCGCGAACATCACCTACATCGTCTGGGGCGCCTGGCACGGCATGTGGCTGGCGATTGAAAAAGCGCTGGGCCTGAACACTTCGCCGCGCAGCCTCAACCCGATCCGCTGGGCGCTGACCTTCCTGCTCGTGGTCATGGGCTGGGTGATCTTCCGCGCGGAAAACCTGCACGTTGCCGGGCGCATGTACGGCGCGATGTTCAGCTTCGGCGACTGGTCGCTGTCGGAACTCAATCAGGCCAGCCTCACCGGTCTGCAAGTGGCGACTCTGGTCGTGGCGTACGTGACGCTGGCCTTTTTCGGTCTGCGCGATCTCTACACCAACCAGCCGCCAGCCAAGACCAAGCCTGAAGTCAACGTCGAGGCCAACGGCCCTGCCACCGCGACCCCGGGAATGATCAAAGCAGCGCCTGGCGAAAACCCGGCGAGCATCCACGAGCCTGGCTACACCGTCGGCGTCGAAGCCCAGGTGCAACCGGCCTACTGGAGCGCGGACTGGTCCCGCTATGTGATGCGCGGCCTGATCCTGCTGCTGTTCATCGCCTCGATTCTCAAACTCTCGGCGCAAAGCTTCTCGCCGTTCCTTTACTTCCAGTTCTGAGGGATCTGACATGACCCGCTCATTACGCATCTTCTACATCGCCCTGTTCCTGGTGACGCTGTTGGTCCTCGGTCTGTGGTCGGTTCGCAGCTTCTTCGGCTTCAGCACCAACGCCGATGCGACAGTGCTCAACGGCCGCTGGACCAAGGCTGTGGAAACCCACTACGACGATGAATTCCCGATCAAGCGTCTGGGCACCAATCTCTGGGCCGCGCTGGATTTCAAACTGTTCAACGAAGGTCGTCCGGGCGTCGTGCTCGGTCGCGATCAGTGGTTGTACAGCGATGAGGAATTCAACCCGATCGTCAACGAAGAGCTGAACCTGCAAGGCAACTACGCGCTGGTCGAAGGCGTGCGCCAGACCCTCAAAGACAAAGGCGTGAAACTGGTGATGGCGATCGTGCCGGCCAAGGTTCGTTTGTACCCGGAACATCTGGGTGAAGTGAAACCGGCGAGCATTCACGAAAACCTTTATGAGGATTTCCACGCCCGTGTTGCGGCCGACAAGATCCTCGCCCCTGACCTGCTCAAGCCATTGCAACAGGCCAAGCAAAACGGTCAGCAAGTGTTCCTGCGCACCGACACCCACTGGACGCCGGAAGGCGCGGAGATCGCGGCGAACACCCTGGCGAAAACCATCGCTGACAAGTTCCCGCTCAGCGGTGAGCCGCAGCGCTTCGTCACCACCCCGGCGGAGAAGGTCACGCACAAGGGCGATCTGCGCTTGTTCCTGCCGCTCGATCCGCTGTTCGAAAACCTGATGCCGGCGCAAGAGCCGCTGCAAAAGCGCAACACCGTCGCGGCTGGCGAACAGCCTGCCAGTGACGACGCACTGTTCGCCAGCAATGAAGTACCAGTGGCACTGGTCGGCACCAGCTATAGCGCCAACCCTAACTGGAACTTCGTCGGTGCACTGAAACAAGCGCTGCACAGCGACGTGGTGAGCTACGCCGAAGACGGCCACGGCCCGATCCTGCCGATGCTCAGCTACCTGAAAAGCGATGACTTCAAGAACAGCCCGCCACAGGTGCTGATCTGGGAGTTCCCTGAACGATATCTGCCTGTGAACAACGAAATCGGCGACGCCGACCCGCAGTGGGTCGCAGAGCTTAAACAAGCCGGCGCGCGCCAACAAAACGTAGCTGTAAACACTAAATCCGAGACGCCCGATCGGGCGCAAAACTGAAAGAGAGGTACACCATGACTTTCACGACTACTCCTCGTCGTCTCGCTAAAAGCTTCGCACTGGTTGCTGGCCTCAGCGTGCTTTCCGTCCCTGCCTTCGCCGGTGGCGACGCCGCGCTGTACGGCCCGACCGCACCGAAAGGCTCGACCTTTGTGCGTGTCTACAACGCCAGCAACGCTGAAGTCAGCGCGACTGTCGGCAGCACCAACCTGAGCGACGTTGCGCCACTGGCCAGCAGTGACTTCAGCTTCATGCCGGGCGGTGATTACAGCGCCAAAGTTGGCAGCCAGACCCTGCCGGTGAAACTGGCTGGTGACCACTACTACACCCTGGTCAACAACGCTTCCGGCGCGCCGCAACTGATCGAAGAGCCGCCGTTCAAGAACAAGCAGAAATCCCTGGTACGCGTGCAGAACCTCAGCGACAAACCGCTGACCCTGAAGACCGCCGACGGCAAGACCGACGTGGTGCCGAACGTGGCAGCCAAGGGCCGTGGCGAACGTGAAATCAACCCGGTGAAAGTCAGCCTGGCGCTGTACGAAGGTGACAAGAAAGTCGGCGACGTCAAACCGGTCGCCCTTGAGCGCGGTGAAGCCGCAGTGCTGTACGTCACCGGCAGCGGCAGCAGCCTGTCGCCAGTCTGGGTAAAACGCCCGGTGTCGACTCGCTAATCGCTCGAGCTATCAGCTACAAGCCTCAAGCTGCAAGTGAAGTGCTTCTAACTCGCCACTTGCAGCTTGCAGCTCTCAACTGCATTTTATGGAGTAAACAATATGATTCCGGTGATCTTGTCAGGTGGTAGCGGTTCGCGTCTCTGGCCGCTTTCGCGTAAGCAGTTCCCTAAACAGTTCCTCGCCCTGACCGGCGAACACACTCTATTCCAGCAGACCCTCGAGCGTCTGGTGTTCGAAGGCATGGACACCCCGATCGTGGTCTGCAACAAGGATCACCGCTTCATCGTCAACGAGCAGTTGGCCAATCGCAAACTGGAATGCCAGCGCATCCTCATGGAACCGTTCGGCCGCAACACCGCGCCGGCCGTGGCGCTGACCGCGATGATGCTGGTCAATGAAGGCCGTGACGAGTTGATGCTGGTGCTGCCGGCCGACCACGTACTGGAAGACCAGAAAGCCCTGCAACGCGCCCTCGCCCTGGCCACCGTCGCTGCCGAAAACGGCGAAATGGTCCTGTTCGGCGTGCCGGCGACCAAACCGGAAACCGGTTATGGCTACATCAAATCCACCGGCGATTCGCTGCTGCCCGAAGGCGTCAGCCGCGTTTTGCACTTCGTCGAAAAACCTGACGTCAAACGTGCCACCGAGTACGTCGAATCCGGCGGTTACTACTGGAACAGCGGCATGTTCCTGTTCCGCGCCAGCCGCTTCCTCGAAGAGCTGAAAAAGCACGATCCGGACATCTACGACACCTGCCTGCTGACCCTCGAGCGCAGCCAGCAAGACGCCGACACCATCACCTTCGACGAAGCCACCTTCGCCTGCTGCCCGGACAACTCCATTGACTACTCCGTCATGGAAAAAACCCAGCGCGCCTGCGTCGTGCCGTTGACCGCTGGCTGGAGCGATGTCGGTTGCTGGTCGTCGCTGTGGGAAGTCAACGCGAAAGACGCCAACGGCAACGTCACCAAAGGCGATGTGGTGATTCAGGACAGCAAGAACTGCATGATCCACGGCAACGGCAAACTGGTGTCGGTGATCGGCCTGGAAAACATCGTTGTGGTCGAAACCAAAGACGCCATGATGATTGCCCACAAAGACAAGGTTCAGGGCGTCAAGCAGATGGTCAACACGCTCAATGAGCAGGGCCGCAGCGAAACCCAGAACCACTGCGAAGTCTATCGTCCGTGGGGCTCGTACGACTCGGTGGACATGGGCGGGCGTTTCCAGGTCAAGCACATCTCGGTGAAACCGGGCGCGTGCCTGTCGCTGCAGATGCACCACCACCGCGCCGAACACTGGATCGTGGTCAGCGGCACTGCCGAAGTGACCTGCGATGAAAACGTGTTCCTGCTCTGCGAAAACCAGTCGACCTACATCCCGATCGCCTCGGTGCACCGCCTGCGCAACCCGGGCAAGATCCCGCTGGAAATCATCGAAGTTCAGTCGGGTTCGTACTTGGGTGAAGACGATATCGAGCGCTTCGAAGATATCTACGGCCGCTCCACCCCGATCGAACGCGGCGTGTCGGTGAAAACCATCGCGCAGTGATCGATCTGCAATAAGAAGCCCTCGTCCAGCCCGCTGCGTCCCCTATCCGCAGCGGGTTGGGTGGGGGCTTTTTTTTAGAATCAGAAGATCGCAGCCTGCGGCAGCTCCTACAGGACAAACGCGTTCCAACTGTAGGAGCTGCCGCAGGCTGCGATCTTTTGACTTTGCCCTGCCCATCGCCAACCTCACCTACGCTTAGGTAGGATGACCCTCTCTCTCGTCGAGGTTGTGGACATGTTCATCGGCATTCTGCTGGTCATCACCTGGTTGATCCTGCTGTTGCGCTACCCGGCCAAGGCCTTGCCGGTCTCGGTGGCGGCGGCGATTGGCCTGGGTTTTGTGGCCATGTGGGTGGTGTGGCTGGACAACCGCGAGGTCAAGCAACTGGCGCGTCTTGAGATGCGTATCGCTTACGCCCCGGAACAATGCCCGGCTGATCGTCCGCTGCAACTGAAAATGAAAAACGCCAACGACGTGCCCCTGACCGAACTGCGCTGGCGCATCGCAGCCTATGCGCCGGGCGACACAGTCAATCTGGCCGACAACCAATACACTGCCCCGCGCTATCGCGGCCCCGGCGAACTGCAAGCCGGCGGCGAATGGGAAGACTGTCTGCCGATGCCACCGCTGCGCCCCGGTTATCGCCCGCAAACCTTGGAATTTCGCGCCGAGCGCTTGCAGGGTAGTTTCTCCGACTGATCCCCTTCCCCACTCTATTTGCACAAGGAATGCGCCATGCCCGTTGCGTTGATTACCGGTTGTTCCAGCGGCATCGGCCGCGCCCTCGCCGATGCGTTCAAAGCCGCCGGCTTCGAAGTCTGGGCCAGTGCGCGCAAGGCTGAAGACGTGGCGCTGCTGGCGTCAGCCGGGTTCACCGCCGTGCAACTCGATGTCAATGACAGCGCGGCGCTGGAGCAACTGGGTGAGCGGATCAACCAGCAACACGGCGGCCTCGATGTGCTGATCAACAACGCGGGGTATGGCGCCATGGGGCCGCTGCTCGATGGCGGTGTGGCGGCGATGCAACGGCAGTTCGAGACCAATGTGTTTTCGATCGTCGGCGTTACGCGCGCACTGTTTCCTGTATTGCGCCGGGCCAAGGGACTGGTGGTGAATATCGGCAGTGTGTCCGGGATTTTGGTCACGCCGTTCGCTGGTGCCTATTGCGCATCGAAGGCGGCAGTGCATGCGTTGAGCGATGCCTTGCGTATGGAACTGGCACCGTTCGGTATTCGCGTGATGGAAGTGCAGCCGGGGGCGATTCAATCGAGTTTTGCCAAAAATGCCGGGCATGAAGCCGAGCAGTTGATCAATGAACAATCGCCGTGGTTTCCGCTGCGTGAGGGCATTCGCGCGCGGGCCAAGGCGTCGCAGGACAAGCCGACGCCGGCCAGGGAGTTTGCTGCTGAACTGTTGAAGGCTGTGCAGCAGAACAAACCGCCGCGCTTGATCCGCATCGGCAACGGCAGCCGCGCTTTGCCGTTGCTGGCGGCGTTGTTGCCCAAGGGCTTGCTGGAGTCGACGTTAATGAAGCGCTTCGGGCTGCGCGGGAAGCTCTGATCCAGAGATTTGAGCTCGCCATCAGCGAGCTCAAACCATCACTACCTGGTTGCCCTTAGCGTCAGCGCGGGAAGGCCATCAGATTAGGCAAGGATTCAAACGCTGGAGATTGTCCCGATGCGGCTGGGTATAAGAGCTGGATCGAAATGGCGACTTCCTGGCCCGGGGTCAGCAAATACCTGTCTCCCGGTGGTGTAGCCAGTTCGACAATGCCTTCTTTTGCATCATGAACGACGTCAAGCCACGGATTGGTGTGAATTTTCGTTCCCACCGGCAACCCTGCACTTGAAAACTTCCATTGGGCAAACGATTGATTATTTGCTTTAACCATAACGTCGTAACTGTATATCCAGCCGCCGGTCACAGTGTCCTGCCATTTTGCAGCTAATACCTGTCGGGACGAAATGGCCTGTTCTCCATCCGACTGAACGAGTACGGAAAAGTACCCAGCCTCATATCGGGGCTGATAATAAACAATACCTAACATCTCGCGCACTTCTGAAGGATTCATGTTTGCAGGTGTTGTAAACGTCAGCGTGCGCCGTGGATTCCACCCTTCAAGTTGATCTTCGGTAATGGTCAAAGTGGCGGAGTTTGACGCTTCGGAATAGCTCATCTGCGCACCGCTGGCGGGCATCGAAGCGTGCACAAATGCCGCGCCGTTGTAGGCCCGAAACTGCATACGCGAGCCAACGGGGGGTGGCGTACCATCGGTCAACATTGTAAAGCCCAATGTCACCGGTTCCCCGCTGACTATATGACTGACAAAATCATCCATACTGATATCAATCAGCTCCATAACTTAAAACTTCCTTTTAAAAAGCAATAGCTGCCAATGCCTGATTGCAATCGGCAATATTAAAATTAACGAGATAGCGCCTTTTCCAGACGACGAAAAAACACTAACACGGGAATAAAGTCAGGAACCAAAAAACAACGGATACTTACAATTCAAAAAACAGCAAACAACCCACTAACAAGCACAACTAAAAGCACAAGTCGCGAAAGTACTTACCTCTCGCGACATGCTTGCTATTAGTTCAAACCATCAACAACTACCGTGCAAGTAATCCCCGCCGCCAGCAGCACGCCCTCCGGCACTTCATCAATGTGAATCCGCACCGGCACCCGCTGGGCCAACCGCACCCAGTTGAACGTCGGGTTCACATCGGCGATCAGCTCGCGGCTTTCCGGGTTGTCGCGGTCATAAATGCCGCGCGAGATGCTCTCCACGTGGCCCTTCAAGACTTCGCCGCTCATCAACTGCATGTCGGCTTTGTCACCGACTTTCACGTGAGGCAGTTTGGTCTCCTCGAAGAAGCCGTAAACCCAGAACGAATTCATGTCGACCACGGCCATTTTCGCCTCGCCGATACGCGCGTAATCACCGCGATGCACGTTGAGGTTGGTCACGTAGCCGTCGACGGCCGCACGCACTTCGGTGCGTTTCAGGTTGAGTTCGGCCGCTTCCAGTTGCGCTTGCGCATGTTGATAATCGGCCAGTGCGGCGTCGGCGATGTTGCTGGCGTCGTCGCGGTTTTCCTTGGAGATCACCAGGTTGTCCAGATCGGCGCGGCGATGGGCGTTGACCTTGCGCATCTCCCAGGTCGACTTGCGCGAGGCAACCAGCGACTGCGCCTGTTTCACTGCGATGCGGTAGTGCTCGGGGTCGATCTGCATGAGCAAATCGCCTTTCTTGACCAGTTGGTTGTCACGCACCGGCACGTCGATCACTTCACCGGTAACATCGGCGGCAACGTTGATAATGTCGGCGCGCACCCGGCCATCGCGGGTCCACGGCGTATTCATGTAGTGCTCCCACAACGTGCGGCCGATCCACAACGCCAGGGCCAGCACCAGCAGGGTCGCGAGCAGGCTGAAAAACTTTTTCATCAGATCGTTCTCAACGGTAGACAGTCAGCGCCATGGCGCCGAACAGACAGGTAAACAGACTCAGGCGCAGCAGCGCCGGGTGCCAGAAAAAGCGGTACAGGTCGAACCCGGACAAGAACCGGTCCACCGCCCAGGCCAGTGCCGCAGCGATGAAAAACATCAGGGTCATGGTCGGCATGTACACGCCGTGGAAGGCGATTTCACGAGGCATGGGCAAGTCCTTCGGGCTTGGCGATGGCGTAGGCAGCGAGTGGTGATTGCGGGTCGAGCAACGAGGTACGGATGAAGTGCAGATAGCTCTTCACCCGACGCAACGCCGAGGTATCGAAGTGCGGCGCGAACGGCTCATCGGTGGCCGCCACACGGCTGATCGCATGATCGACCGCGACCAGTGCGCGCTCGAGATTGCTGGAGTTCGGTTGCAGGAACAGTCGCACCAGCGCGCGGCCCATCACGCGGATTGCCTGCCGCCACGGCTGCGATTCGGCATAGGCCGGGTGCACCGGCAAGATCGCCTGCTCCTTGCGCAGCTCGATGATCGCGTGGCCAACTTCCAGCACCACGAACATCCAGCGCAGCAGGTTTTTCTGCACCTTCGGTTCACCAGCGGCGAGGCCATAAGCCTGATGCAGCAAATCGCGAGTGCGGCTCTCGAAACTCGAGGCGAGGCCTTTGAGTTTGCCGCTGATCGCGTAAACCACTTGCCCACGCAGATCCTGCTCCAGACGCTTCCACAACCAGCGACTGTTCGGCGGCAGAATAATTGCCCCGGCGGCGGCGCAAACGAGCATGCCCATGACCATGGCGATGTAGTCGTTGATGAAGGTATAGGGGTTGTAGATGGTCAGGTTATCCGGCACCGAACCGGTGCTGAAAAAGATCAGCAAACCGAGGCCGACACCGGCGTATTGCGGCCGCGACGTCAGGAATGAGCCGAGCACGATCACCGGCGCGAGCATCACGCACAGCAGCGGGAAACCGTCGATCCACGGGAAGATGAAAAACATCTCGACGAAGCCGATCAGGGCACCGAGAAAAGTGCCGCAAGCCATTTGGAATGCCATGCGCTTCGGGTTCGGCGTGGCGGCCGAAAGGCCCACGGTGGCGGCCGCAATCAACGTCATCGTCGCGCCACTTGGCCAAGCGGTAGCGACCCAATAACTGCCCAGCACGATGAGAATGAACGAAGCGCGAATGCCCGACGCAGCGGCGGCCCACCAGTTGGTTTGCGGGGTGAACGGTTCGTCCCAGCGCTCGCGTTCGTGGCGGTGATCGGCCAAGGATGCGTGGGTCTGTGCATAACTGTGCAGATCGTCAACGAAGCGATAAAGCAGTTCGTAAGCGGTGTGGAAATCCAGTTGCTCGGCGTCGCTCGGCTCGGTTTCCTGGAAGATAGCGCGCAGGCTGCGCACGCGTGCCGGCAGGCCTTCCTTGTAGCTCGCCAGCGCTGTCGCCAAGCGCGCGGCATCGGGGGTGGTCAGGGCGCGGCCACTGAAGCCGTCGAGTACTTCGGCCAAGTCCTGCAAGCCCGGTCTGATCGCCGCGACCACATGTTCTTCGCCATTGCCGCGCAAGCGTTCAAGCAACTGATGCAAGGCGTTAAAGCGTGTGGTGATGCCCATGAATTCGCTGTTCAAACGGCTCAGTCGGCCGTTGCGCCGACGCATGTGCGGGTCTTCGAATACGGTCACGCTGCGCAAGCCTTCAAGGCCTACAGCTTCGGCAATGAAGCGCACGTTGCTGGCTTCAAAGGACTCGGCTTTGCTGCGCCCGCGCAGGCCATCGGTGACGAACAGCGCGAACACGCCGAAGCGCTGATACAAGGCATTGCGCATGGCGGCGCTGGCGGTTTGCGGCAGGATCGCGGCGCTGACCAGAGTCGAGCAGAGAATCCCCAGCGAGATCTCCAGCACCCGCCACACCGCTGCCATGAATGCGCCGTCCGGGTGCGCCAATGCCGGTAAACCGACCATCGCGGCAGTGTAACCGGCGAGGACAAAACCGTAAGCGCGGAAGTTGCGGCAACGCGCGGCACCGGCCGAGCAGATGCCGACCCAAATCGCCAGTGAGCCGAGGAACAGTTCGGTGTTCTGCGCAAACAACGCGATCAGCGTGACCATCATCGCCGACCCGGCCAGCGTGCCGAGGAAGCGATAGAAACTCTTGGCGAACACCTGGCCGCTCTGCGGCTGCATGACGATGAACACGGTGATCATCGCCGTGCGCGGCTGCGGCAATTCCAGGCGCATGGCCAGCCACAGGGTGAGGAATGCCGCGATCAGCACCTTGAAGATGTAGACCCAGGTCACGCCATCGCTGCGCGCCCAGTCGAAAAAACCACGGCGCCATTCCAGGGAGTAGAGCCAGCGCAGAGGTGCGGGCAAGGGGGTCATTTAATTGTGCTCAAAGAGATTCGGTCTGGTCGCAGAACCTGTGGGAGCGAGCCTGCTCGCGAATGCGTTTTCATATTCAACGTTGACGTCGACTGATAAACCGCTTTCGCGAGCAGGCTCGCTCCCACATTGGGTTGTGTGTTCAACGCAGGAGAACCGGGGTTTTCGGGGCCTGGGTTTTCTCGGCAGTCGGCACGTCGTTGCCGGCACCGAGGCCACCGCCCAGCGCAGTCACCAACTCGGCATGCGCACTCAACCGTGCCGCCTGCACCTGCTGCTGCACTTGCTGCTGCTTGAACAGCAACGTCTGCGCATTGAGCACGTTGAGGTAATCGGTGAGGCCGCGTTGATAGGCGATCATCGCGATGTCGTAAGTCTTCTGCGCCGTGGCGACCGACTCGGCGGCAAAACCTTGCTGCTTGTCCATCGACTCGCGGCGGATCAACTGGTCGGAAATGTTCTTCAACGCATTCACCAGCGTCTGGTTGTAATGCGCGACAGCGATGTCGTAACCGGCGGAGGCTTCACCCAACTCGGCGCGCAGTCGGCCACCGTCAAAGATAGGCAGCGAGATCGCCGGGCCGACGTTGTAGTTGAGTTTCTTGCCGGTCAAAAACTCCAGCGCGCCACCGCCGGTGGCCATGTAACCAAGGCTGCCGACCAGATCGACGTTGGGATAAAACCCGGCGTGCGCCACATCAATCCCACGCGCCTGCGCCGCGACTTGCCAGCGACTGGCGACCACATCCGGACGCTGGCCGAGCAACTCGGCGGGTAATGCCGACGGCAGTTTCAACGCCGCACCGAGGGACAAGGTCGGACGCTGCAACTGCGCGCCCTCCCCCGGCCCTTTCCCCGCCAGCGCTGCAAGTTGATTGCGACTGAGGGCAATTTCCTCATCCAGCGCATCGATTTGCCGATGGGTTTCCGGCAGCGGCGTTTCCGCCTGACTGACTTCGAAGTGCGTACCAATGCCGCCATTCAAACGCTTCTGCGCCAGATCGAGAATCTGCTGTTGCTGTTTGAGCGTCGCGCCGACGATGTCGCGCTGGGCGTAATGCAGCGACAGTTCGATGTAGGCGCGGACGATGTTGTTCTGCAATTCGAGCTGCGCCAATCGCGCCTCGGCCGCACTCATGTGCGCCAGATCCACTGCCCGCTCGCTGGCATTGCTTTCACGGCCCCAGAGGTCGAGGGCGTAGCTGAAACCCAGCGCAGCGTTGTTGTCCCAGGTGGTGGTGTTGGCCAGCTCGCCAGGGCCATAGAACTGATCGGTCGGCCAGTTGTGGCGTTTGAGGGTCGACTCGCCATTGATCTGCAACGACTCAGCCGCCTCGGCGACGCCGGCCATGGCTTTGGCTTGGCGGACTCGTGCGGCGGCCATGGCCATGCTCGGGCTGCCCTGCACGGCGAGGTCGATCCAGCGATTGAGTTGTGGGTCGCCGTAGGCTTGCCACCATTGCGCGGTGGGCCAATTGGCGTCACGGGCGGCGTGGGCGATGGCGTCGTCGGTGGCCAGTGAATTGGCCTCCAGCGCCTTGCCCTGTGGAGCAATTCCGTCCGTTGAGATGCAGCCGCCAAGACCCAGGGTAAAAGCCAGAACACTGAGCGGCAAAAGCGCTCTGTTGATGCGACGCGGCACAGCTGCGAATTCCTGAGAGAGGGGTAGATCGAGGACCCGTGCAGGAACTGCCGCAGGCTGCGATCCTTTGATCTTGATTCCCTTAAAACAAAATCAAAAGATCGCAGCCTGCGGCAGCTCCTACAGGGATCGGCGCAATTCTATGGAAGGCCCTGTACGGCGATAAGCTGGGATTTCTGTGAATCTTTGTTACGGTTAACGAGATAATCCCTAAGTCGGGGGTCTCGCCCCGGAAACTTCGTGTCACAATTTGCCATCTCCCTTGAGAGCACCCCATGGACACTTTGCAAAACATGCGCGCCTTCAGTTGCGTGGCCGAAGCCGGCAGCTTCACCGCCGCCGCCGTGCAACTCGACACCACCACCGCCAACGTATCGCGCGCGGTCTCCAACCTGGAAGCCCACCTGCAAACCCGCTTGCTCAACCGCACCACGCGGCGCATCGCCCTCACCGAAGCGGGCAAACGCTACCTGCTGCGCTGCGAACAGATTCTGGCCTACGTCGAAGAAGCCGAAGCCGAAGCCAGCGACGCCCACGCGCGCCCGGCCGGGCAATTGAAAGTGCACACCATGACCGGCATCGGCCAGCACTTCGTCATCGACGCCATCGCCCGCTACCGCAAGACCCACCCCGACGTGACCTTCGACCTGACCCTGGCCAACCGCGTGCCAGACCTGCTCGACGAGGGCTACGACGTGTCCATCGTGCTCGCCAGCGAACTGCCGGATTCGGGTTTCGTCTCGCAACGGCTGGGCATCACCTACAGCATCGTCTGCGCCTCGCCGGCCTACGTGAAAGCCAACGGCGCCGCGCAAAAGCCCAGCGACCTGCTCAACCACGCCTGCCTGCGCCTGGTCAGCCCGGTGATTCCGTTGGAGAAGTGGGCCTTCGACGGCCCGGAAGGCCAGGAAATGGTCACCATCAACAGTTCGCCGTTTCTGGTGAACTCCGCCGACGCGATGAAAACCGCGATCACCAGCGGCATGGGCGTGGGCGTGCTGCCGGTGTATGCGGCGATCGAAGGTTTGCGTAACGGCACACTGGTGCGGGTCATGCCGAACTACCGCTCGCAAGAGCTGAACCTGTATGCGATCTACCCGTCGCGGCAATATCTGGATGCGAAGATCAAGACGTGGGTCGAGTATCTGCGTGGGTCGTTGCCGGAGATTCTGGCGGCGCACCAGGCGGAATTGGCCGCCTACGAACTGAGCGGCAGCCTCGCCGGCGCGCGCGTCGCTAACTGATTTTCAACACACCACGAAACGTGTAGGAGCTGCCGCAGGCTGCGATCTTTTGATCTTGATGTTTAAAAATCAAAAGATCGCAGCCTACGGCAGAGCCTACAGAAATCAGGGTTTCGCGGATCTTTCCGACAGGTTTTGACGGTTGTCCGTCGGAAGTGCGGTGGCTAGGATTTGGGTGTCGCTGACGCATCAGCGACCGGGTCTGGAAAACCCGCAGGATCACAGCACATGACATAATGCCGCGCTTTTTCGGCGCCGAAGTTTTGTTATGGCGGCTGTACGTGGGAGACCTTCGGGTCTGCCGGGGTTGATCCTTTTGCCGGTTTTTCCAGTCCGCGTACAGCTGCCACCCTCTTCGTCTGGAAAACGAAAAGTGGCAGCTCCATTTTCTTAAAAGGATCTTTGCCATGTTCAAACCAACACCTAATCCACCCGAAACCGACGACACTACCCCCTACGAATTCCCCGGCTCAAAGAAATTCCACGAAGCCGCCGAACGCGCCCTCGATCACTACCTCAAACCCAACGCCCTCACCCTGCGCTTCCACAAACCGAGCACCATGTTCCAGGTCGCCCCGGAACAGGACAGCGAAAGCCTGCTGGTCCACGCCTGCGAATCACTGGCACAGGCCAGCCTGATGACCAGCGACATCGCCGCCTACATCGACCTGCCGCAACGGCGGACGATTCTGGCGATTCAGCAGATCATCATGCTTGCCGAACTGGCGGTGAACCGGGTGCTGGATAATCACGAAATCCCGCAATCCCCGGCACACAACTAAAAGCCCCTCACCCTAACCCTCTCCCGGAGGGAGAGGGGACTGACCGTGGTGTTTGGGCGAGTTACGCCGACGTGAAATACCGAGTCGAACTCAGGTTCTGAAACAGATCAAAAGCCCCTCACCCTAGCCCTCTCCCGGAGGGAGAGGGGACTGACCGAGGTGATTGCGAGAGATACGCCGACGTGAAATACCGAGTCGAACTCAGATTCTGAAACAGATCAAAATCCCCTCACCCTAGCCCTCTCCCGGAGGGAGAGGGGACTGACCGAGGTGATTGCGAGAGATACGCCGACGTGAAATACCGAGTCGACCCTCAGATTTTGAATCAGATCAAAAGCCCCTCACCCTAGCCCTCTCCCGGAGGGAGAGGGGACTGACCGAGGTGATTGCGAGAGTTACGCCGACGTGCAATACCGCGTTGAACTCCGGCCTTGATAAGACCACAAATCGGCTCCCTCTCCCAGGGGAGAGGGCTGGGGTGAGGGGCAGCAACAACGCAAATCAAAAGCCGAACACCCGTGCTCTTCACCACTCAACAGGATGAGCGTTAGCTCGGCTGCAGCTCTTGATCTTGATCCACGGGCGACGTCGGAAGGCTGAGTGGAGGGATTGATCCGGGCGTGGGAGCGCAGCGACCGTTTGGCGAAGCCAAACACAGCGAGAGGAGGTGCAGCGAAGCAAACCGTAGGCGCTGCGCCCGGATCGATCCCGGAGCGAAGGAACCCCGAGCCCCAGCGAGCGGGCCGCACGTAGGAGCAAGCGTTTTTTTGCTTACTTTTTTTAGGCGTTTGTAAAAAAAGTGAGTCGCCGTCAGGGCGAAACCCTAAGCCGCCGTTACCGAAGAAACGGATATACACACCGAACAACCACAACATGGTCGGCCCAGAGGCCGCCAAGACAACCCCAAGCCAGAAATGTTAGCGTGCTTGGTATCAAGCCCGAACAAGAGCCAAAAACGATGAAAAAGACTGTCCTGGCCTTCAGCCGCATCACCCCACCCATGATCGAACGCCTCCAGCAAGAATTCGACGTCATCGTCCCCAACCCAAAAGCCGGCGACATCAACGCCCAATTCAACGAAGCCCTGCCCCACGCCCACGGCCTCATCGGCGTCGGCCGCAAACTCGGCCAGGCCCAACTCGAAACCGCGACAAAACTGGAAGTGGTCTCAAGCGTCTCCGTCGGCTACGACAACTACGACCTCGCCTACTTCAACCAACGCGGAATCATGCTCACCAACACCCCGGATGTGCTCACCGAAAGCACCGCAGACCTCGCCTTCGCCCTGATCATGAGCAGCGCCCGCCGCGTCGCCGAACTCGACGCCTGGACCAAGGCCGGCCAATGGCAAGCCAGCGTCGGCGCCCCGCTGTTCGGCTGTGACGTGCACGGCAAAACCCTCGGCATCGTCGGCATGGGCAACATCGGCGCCGCCGTCGCCCGTCGTGGCCGCTTCGGCTTCAATATGCCAATCATCTACAGCGGCAACAGCCGCAAGACCGACCTGGAACAAGAACTCGGCGCACAATTTCGCAGCCTCGATCAACTGCTCGCCGAAGCCGATTTCGTCTGCCTGGTCGTGCCGCTCAGCGACAAGACCCGCCACCTGATCAGCCATCACGAACTGGCCCTGATGAAACCGGACGCCATTTTGGTGAACATATCGCGTGGCCCGGTCGTCGATGAACCGGCCTTGATCGAGGCCCTGCAAACCAAGCGCATTCGCGGCGCCGGCCTCGACGTCTACGAAAAAGAACCTCTGGCCGAGTCGCCGCTGTTCCAGCTCAGCAATGCCGTGACTCTGCCGCACATCGGCTCGGCGACGAATGAAACCCGTGAAGCCATGGCCAATCGTGCACTGGCCAACCTGCGCAGCGCCCTGCTCGGCGAACGCCCGCAGGATCTGGTCAACCCGCAAGTCTGGCGCGGATAAAAAAACACGGGCAAGTGCGTTATCGCACTTGCCCGTTAGTTATGCCTTACACAACTTGAAATTGAACAACAAAGCCAATTAAACAACAGCATTATAAGCTCTGCCTGCCTGTCGAATAATCGACAAACGCTATGGAGAGCCAATACCTTGAACACCCTGACAACCGAAAAACTCATTCGTTACAGCAAAGTCATATTGATGGCTTACATCAGCTTCTTTGGCGTGCTGGTGATGATCCACAACTTTACCGACTACAATTCAAACTACACCTACGTGGCTCATATCCTGAGTATGGACACCACCACCGCCAGTGAATCCATCAAGTACCGAGCCATTGAATCACCGATGATTCATCACCGGATCTACTGGTTCATCATCACGCTGGAAGTCACGTATACCGTCCTGTGCCTGATAGGCACTTATCAGTTATATCGCCACATCGATGCTTCCGCAGAGATATTCCACGAGGCAAAAAAGTTCTCGATCATGGGCATATTGGCAGCCATTTTCATTTATTACGTGTGCCTGCAAACCGTGGGTGTGGAATGGTTTGACATGGACACTTCGCAATCTTGGAATGCCAAGGATTGGGCGCGACATATCGTTGACTTCATCTTCCCGGCAATGATTTACATCACATTGAAAGTCGAGCGCTGAAGTTCAGCGCTCGTTTATTTCAAGCCAACTTTCCCTGTACCGGCGCCACCACCGCTTTCGGTTTACGAAACACTAGTACGTTGCCCAGCATCACTAACACCAGACCGACCAGCGCCGGCGCTGTCCACTGATAACCTTCAGCAAATGCCGAGACGTTCAGCGCCACGACCGGGAACAGCACGGTGCAGTAAGCCGCGCGCTCCGGGCCCATGCGTCCGACCAGCGTCAGATACGCAGTAAAACCGATCACTGAACCCGGGATTACCAGATACAGCAGCGCACCGACGTAACGCGGGCTCCAGTCCATGTCGAACGGAATGCCCTTGACCAGGCACCACACCGACAACATCGCCGCCCCATAGGCCATGCCCCAGGCGTTGGTGGTCAGCGGTCTGAGACCGGCCTTCTGCTGCAGACTCGAAAGCATGTTGCCCGCCGAGAAACACAAGGTGCCGCACAACGCCAGGCCCAGACCGAGCAAGGTTTGCGGGCTGGCCTGATGCCCGGCCAATTCCGGCCAGAACAACATGCCCAACCCAAACAACCCAAGCGCACCGCCCATCAGCACATTGCGTGCGATGCGCTGGCCAAAGAACACTCGCGCATTCAGCGCGTTCCACAACGTCGCAGTAGAGAACACCACTGCAACCAGACCGCTGGGGATCCACTGACTGGCGGTCAGGAAGCACATGAAGTTGACGCAGAACAGACACAACCCCTGCGCCACGCAGATCAAATGCCCACGGCGGTTCATCGGTTGCAGGCGCCGGCTGAGCAGCAACAGCACAAACAGCACCAACGCGGCGAGGCCGAAGCGATAGACGATCGACACCGGAATTGCCACCACGCCCAGTTGCCATTTCAGGGCAATCCACGTGGTGCCCCAGATCAGCACGGTCAGCAAATACAACGACAGGTTCATGGCACACACTCCTCGATAGGCCTTGAGTGTCTGCCCGGGCGGGCGTTGCGCGCTTGCAGATTCTTGCGCTTTTGTCTGGCGGCAGGCTGGCAGCGCGGCGCCCACGGAGTAGGATGCAAGGCGTTGAAGAGAACCGACCATGGCCGCCATCGATACCCTGCAAGTCTTTCAAGCGTTAAACAGCTCGCCGAACGCACGCCTTGTGCACAGCGCCGAGCTCGGTGACGGCTTGTCTGCCGCTTTGTGGACCAACCACCACGATGCGCAGGATTATGAAGCGCCGAGCCACCACACCCTGTCCTGCTACATCGCCGGTGGTACCGGCACATTCCGTCGCGATCAACCCGGTCAAAAAGGCGGGCCGGACAAGCTGTGCATCCTGCCGGCCGATCACGAGTCAGGCTGGGTGATCAACGGCGATATCCGCTTGGCGCACCTGTATTTCAGCGCCGAACAATTTGCCCTCGGTTGCGTCACGCTGCTGGATCGCGAACCCCGTGAGATGCAATTGCGCGAGCAGACCTTCCTCGAAGACCCACAACAGGCACAACGCTTCCGGCAGTTGCTGACGCTGAATTGGGATGAACCCGCCGAACGCTTGCTGACCAGCAGCCTCGCCCATGAATTGATCAGCCACACCTTGCTCAGCCAGGTCGGCGCACGTCAGGGTTTGCGTTTGAAGGGCGGGCTCGCACCGCATCAGCGTCGGCAATTGGTGGAGTTCATCGACACTCAGTTGGCCGAGCCGATTAGCCTGGGGCAACTGGCCGGGATGTGTGCCCTGTCGGAATACCACTTTGCGCGAATGTTTCGCACGAGTTTCGGCCTGCCGCCGCATCAATATGTGCTGGCGCGGCGCTTGAGCCGCGCGCGGGAGTTGTTGCGCGGGACGGCGTTGCCGTTGGGCGAGATTGCGCTGGCGTGCGGGTTTGCCAGTGCCAGTCATTTCACTAATCGGTTCAAGCAGGTGTTGGGCGGGACGCCGGGAGAGTATCGGCAGGCGTTTTTGCGTTGAGCCCTTTTCCCCTCACCCCAGCCCTCTCTCGGAGGGAGAGGGAGCCGACCGAGCTGTCTGGCGTTGTACATCGACCTGAAACACCGAATCGATTATGGATTCAAAGCATCACGTTCAAGTCGGTGTACCTCTGGAATATCCCACGGTCAGTCCCCTCTCCCTCCGGGAGAGGGTTAGGGTGAGGGGCTTCTGATCTTGCCTTAAAACTCTAGGGTGCTGGACAGCGATACCTGCCGCGAATCGCCCATCGACACAAAGAACCGGCTCGCCGCCGAAGTGTAGTAAGTGCGATCAAACAGGTTCTTCACATTGAGCTGAAACTTGACCTTCTGCCCCTCGACTTTGGTGTCGTAAGTGGCAAACGCATCGGCCACGGTATAGCTGGGCAGATCAAAATCATTCACCGCGTTACCCGCACGTTCCCCGACATAACGTGCCCCGGCGCCGACGCGCAATTGATCGCCGCCGATCACGCTGCCGAAGTCATACACCGCCGACAACGAGCCGGAATTCTTCGCCACGTTTTGCAGGCGCTTGCCTTTGTAGTCCGGGTCTTCGGTCACTTCGGCATCGGTGTAGGCGTAGCTGCCGATCATGCTCCAGTGATCGCTCAACTGCCCGGTCAGGTCCATTTCCAGACCGCGCGAACGCACCTCGCCGGCCGCGCTGTAAATCGTCGTCGGGCCTTCAGAGTTGGCCACCAGCACATTACGTTTTTTGATGTCGAACAACGCAATGTTGCCAGTGACGCGCCCCGGCAGATCCAGGCGCGCACCCAGCTCCCATGACTTGGCTTCTTCCGGCGCGATGCTGCCGTCGAGCACGGTGCTGCTGCCGCTCAGCGGGGCGATGGTCGAGTTGGGTTTGAACGATTCGGTGTAGCTGCCGTAGAACGACAAGGCGTCGGTGTAGCGGTACACCAGACCGGCGCGCGGCACCCACTTCTGCCCATTGCTGTCGGTGTTGGCATTGAACGGCACGCCTTTGCCGGCGTGCTGGTCGTACTCCTGGAAGCGCCCGCCGGCGACCAGAATCCACTGGTCATTGAGGTGAATCGAGTCCTGCATGAACACCGAATCGCTGCGCAGTTCATCGGTCTGCGCACTGTCGGGGGCGCTGACGGTCGTGCCGGCGACTTCGCGGCCATACACCGGATTGAGGTAGCTGAACGTGGTCAGGCTTTTCTGCCGGATCAAGTCCTCGCGGTAGATCTTGCGGTACTCGTCATCGACGCCGAACACCAGATCATGCTGCATGCCCAGCACGTTGACCTTGCCTTCGAGACTGGCGGTGGTGAAACGGTCGGTGCTGATCGCGTTCTGGGTGCCGTCCATGCTGCGGGTCAGCGTGCCTTTTTTGGTGTCGATGGCGGTGACACGAACCTGGCTGGCGTCGTAGGTTTCGCGGTTCCAGCTGTAGCCGAAATGCGCTTTCCAGTCGTCATTGAGGTCGTGGTCGGCTTCAAAGTGATACAGGTCCGAGCGGCCTTCCATGTTGTTGAACGGTTCGTCCAGACGCTCCTTGCGCGAGATATCCAGCGGGTGATTGGTGCGCGGATCGATCAGCGTGCCACGGTCGAACGGCGTGAGAAATTCGCGATGTTCATAGGCGAACAACAGCTTGGTGCTTTCGCCGAACCAGGCCAGCGACGGGGCGATCAGGGTTTCACGATGGGTGCCGAAGTTGCGCCAGTAATCTTCGTCTTCGTGGTCGAGCACCATGCGATAGGCCAGCCCGGAATCGCCCAACGGGCCGGTGCTGTCGAAGGTGCCGCCGCTGCCGTTCTTGTCCTCGCCGTAAGTCGACCCGCGCAAGGTCAGCGCATTGTATTGCGTCAGTTCGGGCTTCTTGCTGACCATGTTGACCACACCACCGGGGTCTTGAATGCCGTACAGCAAAGAGGCCGGACCTTTGAGCACTTCGACGCGATCAACCGTGGCGTTCATGCCACGGCCCTGCACGATCGGCATGCCGTCGCGCATGATCGAGCCGTTGCGGTTGTCACCGAAACCGCGGGTCATCACCGAATCCTGCGTGCTGCCCAAGGTGTTGCCTTGGGTAATGCCGCTGACATTGGCCAGCGCGTCATCCAGATTGCGCGGCGCCTGATCGCGGATCACTTGCGCCGGGATGACGTTGATGGTCTGCGGGACTTCCTGCAACGACGCTGAGGAACGCATCACCGAACTGGTTTCCGGTGGTTGGTAACTCATCGACTCGTCGCGGGTCGAGGTGATGGTGGTGGCGCCGAGGTTCAACGCGCCTTCGGTGGGTTTGGGTTCCAGTGCCAGCGTGTGACTATCGGTGCGACGGAAGTTGAGGCCGGAACCGCTGAGCAGACGTTGCAGGGCCTGTTCGGCACTCATCTGGCCATTGACGGCCGGTGCGGTGAGGCCGTACGGCGCTTCGTCGGTGTAGACCACGCTCTGCCCGGTGACGCGGCTGAAGTCGCTCAAGGCTTGCGGCAGCGGTTTGGCGGCCAGGGAAAAATTGAACTGCTTTTGCGCCTGGCTGCTGACGGTTTCAGCGGCCAGAGACACGCTTTTCGGCAGCAATGCCAATGCCGACAAACTCAGTGCCGACACGCCCAACCACTGTTTGACCGAACCCGATTTTGCCCTGGACTTCATTGCTCAATGACCTGTGTAGAAACGCAACGGATGCGAATGAATCGCAGTTTCAGTCACTACACGGATTGGGCTCGGGTTTACCTCACCACAAATCTGAAAATATTTTTGCAGGTGTGTTGTTTCGGCCGACGCCTTCGCGAGCAGGCTCGCTCCCACATTTTGGAATGCGTTACCTGTGGGAGCGAGCCTGCTCGCGAAGAGGCCATAAGCCTCAACGCAAAATTATCAGATGCCCCAACACCTGATGCTGCTCAAACCCCATCACCCCTTGCAGGGAACTGAGCACCGCCTGCGGATCCTTGCTCGGAAAACTGCCACTGACCTTGCGCGCCGCCAGCTCATCGTTGAGCAACACAATCCGTCCCGGGTAGTAACGGCGCAGATCCTCCACCACATCGGCCAGCGTCGACTTGTAGTAAGTCAGCCAGCCCTGACGCCAGGCCAACTGCGCCTCACTGTCCACCGCATGGAGTTTTTCTGCCGTGCCTTCAGCATAAGCAACTTGCTGGCCGGCGCTGAGAATCTGCTGTTCACCACCACGATCCGCCGTCACCCCAACGCGCCCGGACAACACCGTCACCTGTGCGCCATGCGGTTGCAGTCGCACTTCGAATTGCGTGCCGAGCACCCGCGCCTGACCTTTCTCGGCCTCGACCACAAACGGCTCGCCGGTGTGCGTCACCGTGAAAAATCCGGCACCGCGACGCAACTGGACATGCCGCTCGCCACGGCTGAAATCCACGGCAATCGCACTGTCAGCATCCAGCGTTACTTGCGATTGATCAGCCAAGGTCACGGTGCGTATTTCCCCCGGCGCTGAAACGTAATCCGCGCCCAGATCATCGATCCAGCGCTGCGGCTGCCAGCCGGTGCCGAGGCTGACCATCAACAACAGACACGCCGCCATCGCCAGCGCCCCCGACCATTGCAACAGCGCTGGACGACGCGGGCGATCCATCGCATCGAGATAGCCCTGCAACGCCACAGCCTCTTCATCGGCCAGCGTTCGCGCCGGGCCTTCGCTCAGTTCCCAGAGCACTTGCGCCTGCGCATACGCCTCGGCATGCGCAGGATCGGCACGCAGCCATTGGCTGAAGGTCAGTTGATCACCCGCGCTCGGCCGGTCATGCAGCAGGCTCAACCAGGCAAACGCGGCCTGCTCCTGAGCGGGCGTTGGGGTGATGGAGTCGGATGGCTTCACGGTGCTTTCCCTGGCAGGCGTGGCGCGGGTTCGCGCAGGCTGGCCTTGCAGGCCTCGAGGGCGCGCATCATATGTTTTTCCACGGCACTTTGTGACAGGCCCATGGCTTTGGCGATTTCCGCGTACTTGCGGCCGTGGATGCGATTGAGCAAAAAGATCTGCCGGGTACGCTCGGGCAACGCACGCAACGCTGCTTCGACATGCTTCAGATCATTGCCCGCTTCCAGCGCCGCTTGCGGTTCGCTGCCGTGGCTGTCCGGCGCGTCCGGTTGCCAACCCTCGTTGACGCGCGTGCGCGTGCCTTCGCTGCGAAGATGGTCGATGGCGATGTTGCCGGCGCAGCGCAAAAGATAGGTGCTGAGTTCTTCGACCTGCACCAGCGGTCGCCGCCAGAAACGCAGAAACAGATCCTGCACCAGATCCGCCGCCGTCGCCCGGCAACCGACGCGCCGGCTCACCAGCGCTTCCATTTGCGAACGCTGGGACAAAAACACCTGAAGAAAATGCGCACGCGCCCCGCGCGGCTCGTCGTCGCGCGATTCCGGCGGATGATCGATCAGCACTTCAGCACTGCGCCCATGCGGCGACCGGGCTGGCCAGCAGACTGACACCGGCCAGTGCCAATGCGAAACGCGGGCGATACGGCAGCAGCAATACCAACGCCAGGGCGCTGAGCATCAGCACGGCGAACCAGTCGACCAGACCGAAGCTCCAGCCATTGGCAGAAACGGCGGCCCACAGCGACAAGCCCAACAAAAACCACCCGGCCAGTTTCAGGCCCTGACGGCGACGCGTGGAAGACTTGCGGCTGAGCAATTCATCGTGGTGCCGAGGCATCGACAGGCACAACGCGGTGAATCCGGCGTATGTGAGCAACAGTGCCAGCAGCATCAGTTAGCCCCTTGCTCAAGAGTGATCGGCCAAGGCGTTTCGCGACGTGGCTTTTTAACGCTGACGGTGCTGCCGGCGCGCTGCATTTTCCATGCGGCCCACGCCAGAAACAGACCTGTGGCGAGGCAGGTCAGATCAAAACCGGCCAACGCCCAATCGCTCTGCATCAAAGCCACGCCGAGGTTCCAAGGGGTGGTCAGCGCATTGATCAGCGGCACCGCGACAAACAGCGCGGCACCGAGCACAAGCTGTTCAATCCAGGCTTTGCGCCCCGGCCGCAACATCGCGTGTGCCACGCTCAAGCCCCAGGCAATAAAGAATGCGTTCACCTCCCAATCGGCACGCCCGGCAAGGCTCACCGGCAACAGACGATTGGCCAGGAAGAACACCGCCACCGCCGACACCAGCCCGGCCATACTGGCAATGTTCAGCACTTCGACCAGCCGCAATTCAAACGGCATCACGCCGCTCTTGGCGTGTTTGAGCTGACGCTTGCCGAGCCAGATCACCAGCCCGGTGCCGATCATCGCGGTGCCGGCCAGCCCACAGATGAAATACAGCCAGCGCAAGAGCGGCCCGGCGAAGTGGCCCATGTGCAAACCATAGAACGCGCCCCCCACCGCCATCGCCAGCGGTTGCTCCGGTGTGCTGCCGAGCATCTGCCCGGTCACACCGTTGAAGGTCACGGCGCGGCCGAAATCATGCACCACACGATCCCCCGCACGGGACAGCACCACCGTGGCATTGGCATCCCCCGGATTGCTCACCGACAGACGCGCCGTATGGCCGCCCGACCATTGCTCGCTGGCCTTGCTCAACAGCGGCGCCATGGCCGCCAACGGTGCCGCTACATCGGCGCGCTCCGGGGTCTTCGAAGCGGGGAAAACTTCGTCATAGAACGTGCGCACGTCACTGCCATACGACGCGACGATGCTCGCCGGCATGACCATCGACATGAAAATCACCAGGCTGCTGTAAGTGATCATCAAGTGAAACGGCAACACCAATACGCCGACCGCGTTATGCCCGTCGAGCCAGGAGCGCTGACCCTTGCGCGGGCGGAAGGTGAAGAAGTCCTTGAAGATTTTCTTGTGGGTGATGATCCCGCTGATCAGCGCGACAAACATCACCATCGCGGCGATGGTCGACAGCCAACGGCCCCACGGGTAAGGCATTTGCAGCTGAAAGTGGAAGCGATAAAAGAACTCGCCGCCCATGCTGTCGCGGCCCTGCACTTCGGCGCCGGTTTGCGCATCAAGGGTTTTCGCTTCGAAACGTCCGCGCTCACCCGGTTTTGCCGGTGCTTGCTGCCAACGCACGGTCAGGCCGGGATCACGGGCATCGGGCAAATCGATGAGCCAGCGTGACGCGCCCGCCGCGTGTTGCTGCAGATAATCCTGGGCCAGCGTCAGGCTGGTTTCGGCAGTCACCGATCGCGCGGGGATTTCCGGCTGCATCCAGTGGCTGATCTCATCCTTGAAATAGGCCAGCGTCCCGGTCAGAAAAATCGCGAACAGCAACCAGCCGAACAGCAGTCCGGCCCAGGTGTGCAGCCAGGCCATCGCCTGACGAAAGCCCTCTTTCATGCCAGGCCCAATCCGCGTGCTGCGCCGGAGATGGTTGCCAGAATCACGCTCGGCACCAGCAAACCGACCCAGGCTGACCACGCCGTACGGCAGGCGAAACACCACAGCACCGCCACCAGATAGACCAGAAAGGAAATAGTCATGCCGGTCACCACCGCTTCGGCGCGACTCAACGGCAGCCACAGCGTCAGGGTGACACTGGCCAGCGCCGCAACGAGATAGCCGCCAAACACCGCCGCCAGCACCCGAGAAGTGACGGCCAGACGATAGGACATGGGAAGTGTGGCGAGTTTGCCTTTCATGTTTCGACCCTGAAACGAAAAACGTCCGGCCGATCAGCCGAACTTACAGGCGAGCAATATTAATGATAAATATTCTCATACGCAAAAGCATCTGATTGCCGGTTTAGCGTTTCGCCCCTTACAATGCGAACAGTTCTTGTTCTCTAACGCATACTCTCTACCGCGCCATCAAGCGCCCGGAGTAATACCGTTGTCGTCCGCCCATCCCGTCGAATCGCTCTATCAGGCTCATCACAGTTGGCTGACTGGCTGGCTGCGGCGCAAACTCGGCTGCCCGGACAGCGCGGCGGATCTGGCCCAGGACACGTTTATCAAGGTGCTGACCGCCCGCGAACCGCCGGTGATCATCGAGCCGCGCGCCTTTCTGACGACGTTGGCCAAGCGCGTTCTGTTCAATCATTACCGCCGTCAGGATGTCGAACGCGCTTACCTCGACACCTTGGCGCAGATGCCGGACATGGTCGCGCCGTCGGAAGAAGACAAAGCGATCATCCTGCAAACCCTGATGGAACTGGATGAGTTGCTCGATGGTTTGCCGCGCCAAGTCAAACGCGCCTTTTTGCTGGCGCAGGTCGATGGCCTGACGTATCCACAGATCGCCGCTGAACTCGACATCTCTGTGGCCACGGTCAAACGTCATTTGAACAAAGCGGCGATGCGCTGCTACTTCGCCCTATGAACCGCGCGCCGGATTTCTCCTCCCAAGTGGCTGAACAGGCCGTGTATTGGTTGATGGAAATGCAGCAAGGCACGCTCTCCCCGCGCCAGCAACACGCCTGGCAACAATGGCTGGACGCGCACAGCGAACATCGGCGGGCGTGGGAACATATTCAACGGGTCAATCAGCGCTTGCGCGGTGTGTCTTCGCCGCTGGCACACGCGGCGTTGAACGGACCAAAGTCCGGCAGCCGTCGTCAGGCGCTGAAACTGCTGCTGATTCTCGGTGCCGGTTCGGCTGTCACCTGGGGCATGCGCGAACACACCCCGCTGCCGTCGCTGTTCGCCGATTACCGCAGCCCGATCGGGCAACGGCGCAAGGTGGCACTCGGTGCCGGCGATCAGTTGCAACTCAACACCGCCAGTGCTGCGGATGTCGACACCTCGGCGCGACTGATCCGCTTGCTCGAAGGCGAAATCCTCCTGACTGCCGCGCAACCGTTCGAAGTGCGCACGGCCCAAGGCACTCTGAAAACTCACGGCGCACGCCTCAATGTGCGGCAATTTGCCGATCGCACACAGGTTGCGCTGTTTGAAGGCCGGGTCGAGCTGGGCAGCAATGGACGCGCGCCGATGCTGCTGCCGCTCGCGCGTCAGTTGAGTTTTACCTCTGCTTCAGTCGCCGAAGCCAAGCCTTTGGACGCCAACAGCGGCGCCTGGGCCGACGGCATGCTAGTGGCGGCACATATGCGTCTGGGCGACTTCCTCGATGAACTGGCTCGCTACCGTCGCGGCCAGCTCAATTGCGACAGGAACGTCGCCGACCTGCTGATCTCCGGGACGTATCCACTGGACGACAGCGAGCGGATTCTCGACCTGCTGGAAATCAGTTTGCCGGTGAAGGTGAGGCGCTTTACCCGTTACTGGGTGAGCGTCGAAGCGCGGGTTTAAAGCAGCAGAATCAAAAGATCGCAGCCTTCGGCAGCTCCTACATTGGATGGAGTTCGACTTCCTGTAGGAGCTGCCGAAGGCTCGGGCCGCGATCGGACGATCTTTTGATCTTGAAAAATAAATGAGCCGTTTTTCAGATCTGGCGTGACAGAGAAGGAAAGCCCCCTTGATTCAACCTTCTCAGGATCATCCACATGCACCCCACCCGCCTCACGCCACTGGCTCGCAGCCTGCGCAATCTTGTCCTCGGCGCCAGCCTGAGTTTCAGTGCCCTGCCCGCCGCGCTGGCCGCTGATGCCAAGGCTTATCACATCGCGCCGTCGTCGCTGGAAAATGCCCTGAACCAGTTTGGTCGTGAAGCGGGCGTGCTGATTTCGTTTGGTTCGCAAGTCACCAGCGGTGTGCAAAGCCGTGGCCTGGAAGGCAGTTACACACCTGAGCAGGGTTTGAATGCATTGCTTGAAGGCACCGGTCTGCAAGCGCGCGCCGAAGGCAACAATGCGTTCAGCCTGCAACCGGTGGCGGATGCCGCGCTTGAGCTGGACACCTCGAAAGTCGTCGGCGACTGGCTCGGCGATGCTGCGCAAATCAACGTCTTCGAACATCCCGGTGCCCGTGATGTGATCCGTCGCGAAGAGTTCGAACGTCAGGGCGCAACGCAGGCCCGTGATGTGCTCAACCGTATCCCCGGCGTCAATGCCCCGGAAAACAACGGCACCGGCAGCCACGACATGGCGCTGAACTTCGGCATTCGTGGTTTGAATCCGCGCCTGGCCGCGCGCTCGACGGTGTTGATGGACGGCATCCCGGTGCCATTCGCACCTTACGGTCAACCACAGTTGTCGTTCGCGCCGATCAGCATGGGCAACATGGATGCCGTGGACGTGGTACGCGGCGGTGGCGCGGTGCGTTACGGCCCGCAGAACGTCGGCGGCGTGGTCAACTTCGTGACCCGGGCGATTCCTGACGAGCCAACGGTCAAGGGTGGCTTCCAGACGGAAACCAGCCCTTCTTCGAGCCACGATGGCTTCAAGACCAGCGCCAACCTGCTGGCCGGCGGCACCAACGCCAATGGTCTCGGCGGCGCGTTGCTCTACTCCGGGACGCGCGGCGGCGACTGGCGTGAACACAGCGACACCGAGATCGACGACCTGATCCTCAAGGGCAAATACCAACTCGACGACGCCAACAGCTTCAACGCCATGGCCCAGTATTACGAAGGCAAGGCTGACATGCCCGGCGGTTTGAACGTCGCTGATTACGACGCCGATCCGTACCAGTCGACACGACCGAAAGACCAGTTCTGGGGCCGTCGGACGATGTTCAATTTCGGCTATCGCTATCAGGAAGATCGCCGCGAATTCACCGCCAACACCTTCTTCACCAAAACCCTGCGCAGCGGTTATCTGGATCAGGGCACGTTCCTCTCGCTGTCGCCGCGCGAGTACTGGGTGCGCGGCCTGGAAACCCGTTTCGCCCAAGGCTTCGACCTCGGCCCGACCAGCCATGAAGTCGGCGTCGGCTATCGCTACATCAACGAGGCTGGCCACGAACTGCGCTATCGCACGCCGATCAGCAACGAATACCCGACCACCGCCAGCCGCAATGACCGTGATACCCGTGGCGGCACCGAAGCCAATGCGTTCTTCGTCGACGACCGCATCGACATCGGCAAATGGACAATCACCCCGGGCGTGCGCTACGAGATGATCGAGTCGCAGCAGACCAACAACCTGACCAACGTCAAATACAAGGGCGATTACAACACCGCGTTGCCGGCGCTGAACGTGCTCTATCACCTGACCGACAGCTGGAACCTGTACGCCAACACCGAAGGCTCGTTCGGCAGCGTGCAGTACAGTCAGATGCCCAACCGTGTAACCAGCGGTGAAGTGAAACCGGAGAAGGCGCGCACCTGGGAACTCGGCACGCGTTATGACAATGGCGCGTTGCGCGCGGAGATCGGCGCGTTCCTGATCAACTTCGACAACCAGTACGAAAGCAACCAGACCAACGACTCGGTGATCGCCCGTGGTGAAACCCGTCATCAGGGTATCGAGACCAGCGTCAATTACGCACTGGATGACTTGAGCCCTGCGCTCGCCGGTTTCGATGTCTACGCCAGCTACGCTTATGTTGACGCGACTATCCGCGAAGACGGGCCGAACAAGGGCAATCGCGTGCCGTTCTCGTCGAAACACAAAGGCACGATTGGCGTGGGTTACACCGAAGGCCCTTGGAAGTTGAATCTGGATAGCAGCTTCCAGAGCGATCAGTTCGCCGACAACGCCAACACCTCGAAAGAAAGTGCCGATGGCAGCACCGGCAAGATCCCGGGGTACATGCTGTTCAGCAGCCGTGCGGGTTACGACTTCGGGCCGCAGTTGGCGGATTTGAATGTGGCGGTAGGCGTGAAGAACATCTTCAACACGCAGTACTTCACACGTTCGTTTGATGACAACAACAAGGGTAAGTATGTGGGTGAGCCACGGACAGTTTATGTGCAGACTTCTGTGGCGTTCTGAGGGTTGAAAAGCCCCTCACCCTAACCCTCTCCCAAAGGGAGAGGGGACTGATCGTGGGATGCTTGCGAGGTACGCCGACCTGATTCTGCTTTGCCGAATCCATAATCGACTCGACCTGAAACCACTTTGCCGAATCTATAATCGACTCGACCTGAAACCGCTTTGCCGAATCTATAATCGACTCGGTCTTTCAGGTCGATGTACCCCGCAAGACACCTCGGTCGGCCCCCTCTCCCTCCGGGAGAGGGCTGGGGTGAGGGTCAACAGGTCATGGTCTACAGTAAAACTTCAAACCAACTTCACAAGGATCGTGAAGCATGCAAACCCGTCCCACCCTCGCCCAATTCGCCCGCCAGTTACGCGTCAACCCAACCGATTGCGAACAGCTGCTCTGGCAAAAACTCCGCTCCCGCCAAATCGCCAATCTGAAATTTCGTCGGCAGTTTCCGTGTCCGCCTTACGTGCTGGATTTTTACTGTGCCGAACTGAAATTGGCGATTGAACTGGACGGTGGTCAGCACTATGAAACAGCGGGATTGATTCATGACCAGCGCCGGACACGCTATCTGAACCAAAAGGGCATTGAAGTCGTGCGTTTCAGTAATCTTGAGGTAGCTCAGCAGATGGATGACGTACTGGAGCAGATCATAAGAATTGCGGCGAATCGAAAAATGCCCTCACCCTAACCCTCTCCCAGAGGGAGAGGGGACTGACCGTGGGATGCTTGCGAGCTACGCCGACGTGAAAGAACTGAGCCGAATCCATAATCGACTCGGTCGTTCAGGTCGACGTACCTCTTCAAACACCTCGACCGGCCTTCTCCCGGAAAGAGGGGGACGCTTGCGAGGTACGCCGACCTGATTCTGCTTAATCGAATCCATAATCAACGCGGTCTTCCAGGTCGATGTACCCCGCGATACCCCTCGGTCGGCCCCCTCTCCCGGAGGGAGAGGGCTGGGGTGAGGGGCCACGATCTTGTGCCCTGCGCAAAAACCGCCACAAACAAAAACGGGCCTGCATTCGCAGGCCCGTTCTCATTGGGTGGCTTATGAAATCAGCGCATCAACTGTTGATCGCTGCCTGTTCGTTCTCAAGGAATTCTTCCTCCAGCAGTGCGTCATTCGCCTTGCTAAATGGCACCACAGCGGCACGTGGCTTACCTCGCAGTTTGCCGAAAAGGTGCTCCAGAGCATGCTCGAGTTTTTCGGCTGCACCGTCGATCGCCTGTTCCAGCGAATCGGCCTTGTGGGTCACGGAAATCGGTTGATGGCCTTTTGGCCGCGCTTCCAGTTGGCAGCGCAAGTCATGGGGACCTGGTTTGTCACCGTTCTCGTCGGCCAGATGGACTTCGACGCGGGTCAGGTCTTCTTCATAACGTTCGAGCGTGCTCTCAATGGTTGTACGTACCCACTCCTCCAGTCGTTGACTACTTTGAATATGGTTATCGCTGTTGACTTGGATTTGCATAGTTCATCCCTTATTTCAGCTAGCTCGCGAGGGGCCTTGAATTGAATTTCCTGACCCCTTGGTTACAACAATCGGCCCGACCGGCGAACATTTCAACCCCTGAAAAAAGATAAATTTTCATTCGCAAAAAAAGCCGGACAACCGAGCAAAGCACTGATAAGGTCGGGAGTTGGGTCGCCTCGCGACCCAGCAACTTTTGTTCATAATTGCCCGTCATTCAACGGGTGCAAGCTGCGAAAAATCCCCGCTTCCTCCACCAGCCAGTCATGCACCGCACGCACGCCCGGATGGCTCAATGCCCCCGGCGCATACAGCAACACGTAGCGTTTGTGATTGGGTACCGCCAGACCAAACGGCACAATCAACGTCCCCCGCTCCAGCTCATCGTTGAGCAATGTACGACGGGCAATCGCCACGCCCATGCCGGCAATCGCCGCTTCGATGGTCAGGTGATTGCGATTGAAGGTATGCCCACGCCGTACGTCGGCGCCTTCAAAACCGATCGCGTTTAAATAGAACTCCCACTCCGCGTATTCATAACTGCCACGCCAGGCGGTGATGTCGTGCAATAACGGAAAATGCACCAGATCCGCCGGCCCATGTAGCGGTGGTCGTCCGCGTAGCAGGCTCGGTGCACACACCGGGAAAATCTGCTCATCGAGCAAGGCTGTGGATAACAGGCCCGGGTAACTGCCGTCGTTCAAGTCGATCGCCAGATCAAAGTCGCCTTCATGCAACGGCACGCTACTGTCCTCGGCGACCAGGCGAAGCTGAATGTCCGGATAGCGCTGTTGCAGCCGCGGCAAGCGCGGCGTCAGCCACTTGCTGAGAAACGACGGAATCGAACGTACGCGCAAAATCCCGCTGATCATTCCGGCATCCAGTCGACGCAATTCGGCATCGATGCTGCCGTAGGCCTCGTTGACGGTGATCGCCAACCGCTGCCCTTCTGCGCTCAACTCAACGCCCCGTGCGCGCCGGTGAAACAGGCGAAAACCCAGGCGCTCTTCCAACTGACGAATCTGCTGACTGACCGCCCCCGGGGTGATGTGCAGTTCTTCGGCACAACGGGTGAACGACAGGTGCCGCGCGGCACAGGAAAACACCTGCAGCCAGACGTAGGTCTGGGCATGCAATTGACGACTCATCGTTTAGTCCTGCTAAAGGCTTACTTAGGAAGTTTCGTTAGTCACGTCGGACCGAGGTAGGCAGTATCGCCGACATTGCGCTTGTCCTACAAAAAATGGCAGCGATTCGTACTCCATTGCTTGTAAGGGTTTAGCATGGCTATCAGTGTTTTCGATCTATTCAAAGTCGGTATCGGCCCGTCCAGCTCCCACACCGTCGGTCCGATGCGCGCGGCGGCGACCTTCGCTCAGGCGCTGATTGATCAGTGTTTGCTGAACGACATATGCCGTGTGGAAATCTGTTTATACGGCTCGCTGTCAGCCACCGGCGTCGGTCATGCCACCGACCGTGCCACGGTCATGGGCCTGATGGGCGAATGGCCGGACAGCATCGATCCGGCGACCATCGATCCACGTATCCAGCAACTGCGCGAGACAGGCCAACTGACCCTCGCCGGCCAGAGAGAAATTGCCTTCGACTGGCAGCGTGATCTCCTGCTGCTCGACGAGAGCCTGCCCTACCACCCCAACGCCATGTCGCTGACAGCCTTTGGCGAAACTGCCGAGTTGTTCGAGCAGACGTACTACTCGGTTGGCGGCGGTTTCATCATCGAAGCAGCGGAAGCCGAGTCCGGTGTGGCGCCGGCCGGTGACGTGGTGTTGCCGTACGATTTCTCCAGCGCCGCCGAACTGTTGTCATTGTGCAAACAGCACAACCTGCGCGTCTCCGAACTGATGATGGCCAACGAGCGCGCCTGGCGTAGCGACGTGGAAATCCGCCAAGGTCTGCTGCACATCTGGTCGGTGATGCGTGAATGTGTGGAGCAGGGCCTGCGCCACGAAGGCATCCTGCCCGGCGGTCTGAATGTGCCACGCCGCGCGGCGAAATTGCATCGCAGCCTGTTGGAAATCGGCAAGCCCAACGTGATCAGTTCAACGCTGTCGGCAATGGAATGGGTCAACCTGTTCGCCCTCGCCGTCAACGAAGAAAACGCTGCTGGCGGGCGCATGGTCACCGCGCCGACCAACGGCGCAGCCGGGATCATCCCGGCGGTTCTGCACTACTACATGAAATTCAATCCGGACGCGCCTGACGATGATGTCGTCGCTTTCTTCCTGGGCGCGGCCGCCGTCGGCATTCTCTGTAAGAAAAATGCCTCGATCTCCGGCGCCGAAGTCGGCTGCCAGGGTGAAGTCGGTTCGGCCTGCGCAATGGCGGCTGCCGGCCTGGCCGATGTGCTCGGCGCCACCCCGGAGCAATTGGAAAACGCCGCCGAAATCGGCCTGGAACACAACCTTGGCCTGACCTGCGACCCGGTCGGCGGTCTGGTGCAAGTGCCGTGCATCGAGCGCAACGCCATCGCTGCGGTGAAAGCCATCAACGCCACACAAATGGCCCTGCGCGGCGACGGCAACCATTTCATTTCCCTCGACCGGGTGATCCGCACCATGCGCGATACCGGTGCCGACATGCATGACAAATACAAAGAGACTTCACGGGGCGGCCTGGCTGTGAACTGGGTGGAGTGCTGACGCGCATTCCCTGACCGCCCCGGCAGGCCGCCCAGTGCGGCCTGCCAACCGTGAGCCCGAGCAAAAATAATAACGAGGCGATACCGATGACCGATGTACGTACACCTGCTGCCGAAAATCCCGCTGTAGACCGCACCCGCAATGCAGAAACGGCCCACAAGGGCTGGAACAAATTCGACACCACCTGGATGCTTGGTCTGTACGGCACCGCCATCGGTGCCGGTACGTTGTTCCTGCCGATCAATGCCGGTGTCGGTGGTTTCTGGCCGTTGCTGATTCTCGCCGTGCTGGCCTTCCCGATGACGTTTTTTGCCCACCGTGGCCTGACCCGATTCGTGCTGTCCGGGCGTTCCGGGGACATCACCGAAGTGGTCGAAGAACACTTCGGCATCGGTGCCGGCAAGCTGATCACGCTGCTGTATTTCTTTGCGATCTTCCCGATCCTGCTGGTGTACAGCGTGGCGCTGACCAACACCCTGAGCAGCTTTCTCGAACACCAATTGCACATCGCCCCGCCACCACGGGCGATTCTCTCGCTGGTGCTGATCCTCGGATTGATGGCGATTGTTCGTTGCGGTCAGAGCGTGATCGTCAAAGCCATGAGCGTGTTGGTGTATCCATTCGTCGCCGCGTTGCTGCTGCTCGCGGTCAGCCTGATTCCGAACTGGAACGGCGCGTTTTTCGCCAGTGCTCAAGAAGCCATGCCAATGTCCGTATTTCTCAAGACGCTGTGGCTGGCAATCCCGGTGATGGTGTTCTCGTTCAACCATTCTCCGATCATTTCCGCGTTTGCCGTTGATCAAAAACAGCGCTACGGCGAACAGGCAGAACGCAAGAGCAGCGGCATCCTCGCCATGGCCCACGGCATGATGGTGGTGACGGTGATGTTCTTCTGCTTCAGCTGTGTACTGGCGTTGTCGCCGGCGGATCTGGCGGCGGCCAAGGCGCAGAACATTTCGATCCTGTCGTACCTGGCCAACCACTTCCAGACCCCGGTCATCGCTTACGCCGCGCCGCTGATTGCGCTGGTGGCGATCACCAAATCCTTCCTCGGCCACTACATCGGCGCCAGCGAAGGCTTTCAAGGCATGATCGTGAAAAGCCTGCGCAGCCGTGGCCGGGTCATGTCAGCGAGCTGGCTGAACCGCGCGACCGCCGTGTTCATGATCCTCAGTTGCTGGGCCGTGGCGACTTTCAACCCGAGTATCCTCGGGATGATCGAGGCTTTCGGTGGGCCGGTGATTGCCTGCCTGCTGTTCTTGATGCCGATGTACGCCATCCGCCGCGTGCCAGCCTTGCGCCAGTATTCGGGGCAAGCGTCCAACGTATTTGTGGTGTTGATCGGTCTGATTGCACTGTCAGCGATCATCTACCTGGTTCTGCCCTGAAAACGGGCCATTAAAAAAGGCGAGCCGCGTAGCTCGCCTTTTTTATGCCCGTGTTCATTGTTCGACAATTTTCCCGGCACAGCCTTTGCTACGTCCCTACGGGAGCGGCCGCAGGCTGCGATCTTTTGCTCTTGATGACCGAAATCAAAACACTGAAGAGCAAAAGATCGCAGCCTGCAGCTGCTCCTAGATGAAGCAACAAATACAGGCCACGGAATGGCCGATGATCCGGTTTGGCGAACCAACCCGATCACGGCCGGTCAACAACTGCACGTTCAATCAGGCGGTGACGCATCATGGACAATCCTTTTCAGATCATTACCGATGCCTTCGCGCCGGACTATCAGATCAACCTGAGCATTCAGGGCCTGGACGGCAGCATCATGCTGACCCTGTCCAATAGCGGCCGGATCGTGGCCAAACGCATGATCAGCGCCGAGCAGCGCAACGACCCCGCGCGTCTCAAGCGCCTGGTGCAAAGCATTCAGTTCGGCATCGCCATCGAACAGGGCCACAGCGCCATGGCGATCCTCGAAGCCATGACCAGCGGCAACGGGCTGACCCCGCCACCGCCCCTCGTCAGCAGCCAGCCCCAACCTGCGGCCGGGCTTTAAAGCTCACCCTTCTCGACTTCAGGATGTTCGCTGGAACCCGTGCCCAGCGTGCGCTGTGGTTTTTCGATCTTCACCGACGGAAATTGCGACGAAGCGTAACGCACCACCAGAATCGCCAGCGCCAGCAGCAGAATCCCGCCGCACAGGTAAATGATGCCCATGTCCGGCGGGTTGTGGTGCGAGACATTGGAGATCAGCAGACGGGTCAGCGCGGTGATCGCCACATAGATCAGAAAGCGCACCGGCATGTGGTTGGTCTTGAAGTAAATCCCGACCATCGCCCCCAGTTCGAGATAGATGAACAGCAACAGAATGTCATCGATCTTGATGTGGCCTTCCTCGAGCATCCCGAGAAACTCCATCACCGCCGCGTATGCCGTCACCGCCCCGATGGCGAACAACGCCAGATAGTGGAAGGTCTCGACAAACAGGTTGCCCAGGGACTCGGCCAGTTGATGCACGTTTTGCCGCAGTTTCTCGGCCCAGTTTATTTTCACGATGATGTTCCTTAGCTCGAATGCGAGCGGATGATGCGTGTTGGACGTGACGGTTTTCTGCACGTAACGGTTTTCATGCAGAAAAGAGGCCACGCCATCATGGCGAGACGCCGCCAAACCCGCGCCGTGGCGTTTGGTCGCACCGCTGTGCTTTTGTGGGAGCGAGCCTGCTCGCGAATGCAGCGACACGGTCGGCCTGACAAACCCGAAATCCGGTCTACATTGAAAAGCCACTACCCATGGCGCAGGGATTCGCTTATCCTTTTCGCTGTATATGGATACAGTAGTCGTCAAGACAACTTAATGTGAAGGCATGTGAGGTGGTGAATGGCCGTCGAAGTGGTATACCGCAGCAGCCGAGATCTGGAGCGCTTGTTCATGGATAAAGCCGAAGCTGACCGTCATGACAAAATGCTCGAACTGGCCGAATATCTGGCCGATGTCCTGCAAAAAGCCGTTCCGTCCCTGACTGAACAGCAAGTGGAAGAAGCCGGGATCTACATGGCGAAGAATCGCGATGTGTTCGCCCGGGCGTTCAAGAGCCAGCCGGATGCACTGTCCGAACTGCTCAATGCACCGGCAGAACCAGTTGAACAAGCTGAGGCGGCGGAACCTGCTGAAGCACCGGCCAAGCCAGCAAAAGCGGCGAAGGCTGCGAAGTAATCCAGCCCGAATTGAATAGGCCCTGAGTCGAATGGCTCAGGGCCTTTTTCATGCCTGTGAAACTCAACGATACAAAACTTTCTCCGCCAACTCATCCGCCACCCGCGCCGGCGAACGTTTTTCCGCCTGCGCATGGCCGAACACCTCGGTCAACCGCGAACTGATCTTCGACAGATGCGCGGTAATCGTCGGCAATTCCTCGCCACGATGTTTCAGCGAGACGTAAATCAGCCCACCTGCGTTGATCACATAATCCGGCGCATACAGAATTCCGCGTCGCTCCAGTTGATCGGCGACATCCAGATGCGTCAGTTGATTGTTCGCCGAACCCGCCACGGCCGAACACCGCAGTTGCGTGACGCTGTGGCTGTTCAGAACTCCGCCCAGACCGCACGGTGCGAGAATGTCGCACGGGGTGCTGAGTAACGCGTCGTTGGCGATTGGATGCGCGTTGAGTTGCTCCATCGCCAGTTGCACCTTGCCGTGGTCAATATCGCTGACCAGCAGTTCAGCCCCGGCGGCGTGCAGTTGCTCGGCCAATGCATAACCGACATTGCCCAAGCCCTGAATCGCGATGCGCAAGCCTTCGAGGTTATCGCTGCCCAACCGTGCCATGGCCGTCGCGCGAATGCCGGTGAACACGCCCATCGCCGCGTGCGGTGCCGGATCGCCGGCAGACGTGGTGCTGGTGACATGTTGGGTCTGCTGGGCGATGCAATCCATGTCGGCGACCGAGGTGCCGCTGTCGATCGCGGTGATATAGCGACCGTCGAGCTGATCGATGCAGCGGCCAAAAGCTTCGAACAGCGCGCCACGGTTTTCCACGTGCACCGGACGCACGATCACTGCCACACCACCGCCCTGCGGCAGCCCCGCCAAAGCGGCCTTGTAACTCATGCCTTGGGCCAGGCGAATGGCGTCCTCGACGGCAGATTCGTCATTGGGATAGGCAAGATAACGACATCCGCCCAAGGCTGGCCCGAGGCGACTGTTGTGGATGGCAATGACCGCCTTCAACCCGGTGACCGGGTCAACGCTAAGGTGCAGCGATTCCAGGCGAGTGCTTTGCATGAGCGCAAACATCGTTGGGCTCCCGAATCACTTCTTGTAGAACGCCAGTATAGGCCTGCGCCTGAAAATTGCTGGAGCGCACCGGAATAAGCACCTGCTGGGACAACGGCTTTGCGGCATAACCCCGAACCTGCGCTGCAGGGCACTGGACGAATCTCGCGGACGGGGCTAAAACGAGGCATTCCCCGGAGATTTCAATGAGTCCGCGCCAACGTTTTTTCGAATGCCTGCACCGTTCACCGCCTGCGCTGTTGGAAGCTGCGCTGTGGATGGCGGCTGAACACGAAAAAGACGTGGATCCAGCGGCACTCCTGCAAGACTTCAAGGAGCTGCAACAGCGGGTCAGTTACGGTTTGCCGATGCTGCCGGTGAGCGAGCTGGCACAGCCGCTGTTACGGCGCATGATTGAATTGGGCTTTGCCCAGGACGATTTTCTGCCGCTGCGTCCGCAGGCGGCGTTGTTGCATAAAGTCTTGCAAACCCATCGCGGCCAGCCTTTGGCGCTGGCGTTGATTGCGCTTGAGCTGGCGCGCGGCCTGGAGATTCCGCTGGTAGGCGTCAATTTCCCCGGGCACTTCCTGTTGAAGGTGCCCGGTGCCGATCATCTCCTTGATCCGTGCGGCGGGCGACGCTTGTACCCCAACGATTGTCGTGAGCTGTTGCAGCGCCAATATGGGCCGAACATGAAGCTCAACGCCGAGCACTTGGCTACGGCGACGCCCGTGCAGATGCTGCAGCGGCTGTCGCGCAATCTGCGGCAACTGCATCTGACCCACGACGACTTCATTGCCGCGCTGATCGACGCCGAACGCGTGCTTGAACTGGGCGACGCTGGCGCCGCCGATTATCTGGCCCGGGCCAGTCTGTATCAGCGGCTCGACTGCCCGAATGCCGAGCGCTTCGATCTGGAGCACGCCTTGCTGCTCAGCGACGATCCGATCCAGCGACTGCGCCTGACCGAGCGCCTCGGCCATCTCCCGCCCAACTCAGTCGTCCATTAAAAGCAAAAGATCGCAGCCTTCGGCAGCTCCTACATTGAATTATGTATTTCCCTGTAGGAGCTGCCGAAGGCTGCGATCTTTTACTCTTCAGGATTTGACAGACATCCCCACTCCAACTGCCGAACTGCCTTCGGAGGGTGAGCGCACCTGGATGATCAGCAGCGCGGCAATCACCGCCGGGATCGCACAGAAGAAGAAAATCTGCGCCACCGGAATGTGCATCGCCAACAACAGGCTGCCAAACAGCGGCCCGAGAATCGAACCGAAGCGCCCCACGCCCAATGCCCAACCGGTGCCGGTCGCGCGCACATGCGCCGGGTAGAAGTTACTGGCAAACGCATTCAGCGTCAGTTGCCCGCCGATGATGCAGAACCCGGCGGCGAAGACGCAGGCCACCAGATAACGCGGATTGTCGTGATTGAGCCCCAGCAGAATCGTGCACAGCGCTGCGCCCGCCAACACGCCGGACAACAACCGCACCTTGCGCTTCAAGCGGTCGGCGAACCACGCCATGCAGATCGCACCCAGGGTACCGGCGAACAGGAACATCGACGTCACCAGATTCGCCTCGTTGAGTTTCAGGCCACTTTCCAGCAGCAGCGTCGGCAGCCAACTGATCATGAAATACAGCAGAATCAGGCTGACGAAAAAAGTCGCCCAGATCAGCAAGGTCGGCCGTGCGTAGCCGTTGCGGAACAACTCGACCACGGTCAGTTTGCTGCCCTGCTCGCGCTCGTTCTGCTCGACACTGGCAACGGGCGGTTGCCAATCCGGCAGCATCCTTGCGGTAACTTTGCGCAGTCGTACATACGGCGGTGCATCACGCAGCAGGCGTGGCAGCGACTCCGGCAGCATCCACCACAGAAACGGAAACAGCAGCAACGGCGTGACGCCTCCGGCAAGGAATACCGCTTGCCAGCCGAATTGGTCGATGAACCCGGCGGCGACAAAACCACCCGCCGCCCCGCCGAACGAGAAGCCACAGGCCGCCAGCGTCACCATCAAGGTGCGCAAACGCGGTGGCGAGTATTCCGACATCAACGCCATGGCACTGGGCATCGCTCCACCCATGCCGATGCCGCAGATGAAGCGCGCGATCATCAGTGTGTTCAGCGAATCGGCGAAGACCATCAGCACCGTCAGCGTGGCGTAGATCAGTACGCAGGCGAGCAGAATCCGCCGCACGCCAAAGCGGTCAGCCAGCGGCGTGACCGCCAATGAACCAATGGTCAGGCCAAGCAAGTTGGCACTGAAAACCGGCCCGAACGCCGACTTTTCCAGCCCCCAGTCCTGCGCCAGCGCGGGCACCACATAACCGAGCACCTGGGCGTCATAGCCGTCGGTGACCAGCAGCAAGGCGAGCAGGATCAAGAGCAACCACTGATAGCGGGACACAGGACGGGCGTCGAGTGCCGCGCGAAAGCTGGCAATCTGGTTGTGCATCGCAAGGTACCTGTTTTGTTTTTATGATTATGCGAATGGCGATATTCCCTTGTAGGAGTGAGCCTGCTCGCGATAGCGGTGGGTCAGTCAGAACATCAGTGACTGACACTCCCTCATCGCGAGCAGGCTCACTCCTACAGGGTTATGGGGTGTCTGGTTGATTGGCCGGATGAGCCTTGATGAACGCTGGATGTTCAGCCGCCAATGCGGCGACCCGACGAGTTTTCGGATACGCCTCAAGGCTGACGTTGAACCGCTCAGCCGCATACAACTGCGGAATCAGGTACACATCCGCCACACACGGCCACTCACCAAAACAGAAACCCTCGTCGCCAATCAACTGCTCCACTGTCGCCAGCCCTTGGCTGATCCAGTGACTGATCCACTCGACCACCTGTGGCTCGTCGTGCCCCAATTGGCGCAGGCGATTAAGCACGCTGACGTTGTGCAGCGGATGCACGTCGCAACCGATGACCGCTGCCACACCGCGCACCTGCGCGCGGGCGAGCAGATCTTCAGGCAGCAACGGCACCTGTGGATAACGTTCCTCCAGATACTCGATGATCGCCGGCGACTGAATCAGCAAACCGCCTTCGTCAGTGCGCAGCGCCGGCACCCGCCCCTGTGGATTGATCGCCAGATACGCCGCTTGCCGATGCTCGCCACCCGGCGGTGCGATCAGGTTGACCGGCAGCGCCTGGTAGTCCAGACCTTTGAGCGCCAGCGCGATCCGCACCCGGTACGACGAGGTCGAACGATAGTAGGTATAGAGATCCATAAGCCGCTCCTGTCAGCGCGCCGGCAACACTTTGCCGCGGCACTCGCCGAATCCGATCGAAGCAAAACCATCACGGGCACAACGTGCGCGCAGAATGATTTCGTCACCGTCCTCGAGGAATTTACGCACCTCGCCAGTGGCCAGTTCGATCGGTTTTTTACCGCCCTCGGTGATTTCCAGCAGGCTGCCGAACTGACCGTTTTCAGGGCCGGACAAGGTGCCCGAACCGAACAGGTCACCGGCCTGCAACTGGCAACCGTTGACGCTGTGGTGCGCGACCATTTGCGCGACGGTCCAGTACATGTAGCGCGTGTTGCTCAGGGTCAGGCGATGGGCCGGCAGGTTCTGCTCGCGCATGCCTTCGGTCAGCAGCAACACTTCCAGTTCGATGTCGAAGGCACCGCCGTCCTGATCGCGTTTGTCGAACAGGTACGGTAGCGGCTGCGGATCACCTTCAGGACGCTTCGGTTGCGCGGTGCGGAACGGTTCCAAGGCTTCAGCAGTTACAACCCATGGCGAGACGCTGGTGATAAAGCTTTTCGACAGGAACGGCCCCAGCGGCTGGTATTCCCAAGCCTGGATATCGCGTGCCGACCAATCGTTGAGCAGGCAGAAACCGGCGATATGATCAGCGGCGTCACCGATGGCGATCGAATCGCCCATCTCGTTGCCCTGGCCGATCCAGATGCCCAGTTCCAGCTCATAGTCCAGGCGTGCGCACGGACCAAACGTCGGCTCGGTCTGACCGGCTGGCAAGGTCTGGCCTTTCGGACGACGCACGTCGGTGCCGGAGGCGCGCACAGTGGAAGCGCGACCGTGATAACCGATCGGCACGTGCTTGTAGTTCGGCAGCAGCGGGTTATCCGGACGGAACAGTTTGCCGACGTTTTGTGCGTGTTCAATGCCGACATAGAAATCGGTGTAATCGCTGATGCGCGCCGGCAGATGCAACTGGCAATCGGCGGCCAGTGGCAGCAGTTTCGCGCCTTGGGCTTCGATGTTGCCACGGTGAGTGCTGCCTTCGCTGAACAGTTCCAGCAGGCGTGTGCGCAGCGCCACACGTGCTTCGCGACCGAGTTCGAAGAACGCGTTCAACTGGCCGCCGTGCATGGCTTCGACCGCACTGCGCGCGACACCGTCGAACAGCCCGGCTTCCAGCGCCACTTGCAGATCGAAGATGTGTTCGCCAATCGCCACGCCAGCGCGCGGCGCCGCATCGTTGCTGCTGAACACACCGAGCGGCAGGTTCTGCAGCGGGAAATCAGCGTGGCCATTGGCCGATACAACCCAGCTGCGGGTGATGGAATTCTGCGTCATGGGTTATCTCCGGGTCGGGTCGAACGTCGCGGGCAGAGTGGCCCAGCAAGCGTCGTAAGTGGATTGCAGTTGCGGGCAGTCGAGGGCGAAACGGCTTGGACGCAGCACCTGACTGGTCTCGAACATGAAGGCCATGGTGTTATCGATTTTCGCCGGTTTGAGTTCGGCGTTGATCGCTTTGGTGCAGGTCTCGCCATCCGGGCCGTGGGCGCTCATGCAGCTGTGCAGCGAGGCACCGCCGGGCACAAAACCTTCAGCCTTGGCGTCGTATTCGCCCTGGATCAGGCCCATGAATTCGTTCATCAGGTTGCGGTGGAACCATGGTGGCCTGAAGGTGTTTTCGGCGACCATCCAGCGCGGCGGGAAGATCACGAAATCGAGGTTGGCCAGACCGTGGACGCTGGTCGGCGAGGTCAATACGGTGAAAATCGACGGGTCCGGGTGATCGAAGCTGACCGTGCCGATGGTATTGAAACGGCGCAGATCGTATTTGTAAGGCACGTTGTTACCGTGCCAGGCGACCACGTTCAGGGGCGAGTGATTGAGTTCGGTGGCCCACAACTGGCCGAGGAATTTCTGCACCAGCGTAGTTGGTTGCTGGAGGTTTTCGTAAGCGGCAACCGGGGTCAGGAAGTCGCGCGGATTGGCCAGACCGTTGCTGCCGATCGGCCCCAGATCCGGCAGGCGCAGCGGTGCGCCGTGGTTCTCGGCGACGTAACCACGGGCTTGCGGGTCGAGCAATTCAACACGGAATTTCAGGCCACGTGGCAGCACGACGATTTCCAGCGGCGCCACTTCCAGCACACCCAATTCGGTAACAATGCGCAGACGCCCAAGTTGCGGCACCAGCAGCAGTTCACCGTCGGCGTTGAAAAACACCCGCTCCATCGAACGGTTGGCGGCATAGTTGTAAACGCTAATACCGGACGGTTTTTCGGCGGCGGAGTTGGCCACCATGCTCACCAGACCATCGATGAAATCGGTCGGTTCGGCCGGGATCTCCAGCGGGTTCCAGCGCAGGCGATTGGGGGTCACATCACCCAACGGCCCACCGGCCAGTTGCCGCTCCAGTTTGACGAAGGCCGGGTGGTTGGCCGACGGCTGAATCCGGTACATCCAGGTGCGCCGCGCTTCACTGCGGGTCATGGTGAACGCGGTGCCGGAAAACAATTCGGTGTAGAGGCCGTACGGGGCTTTTTGCGGGGAGTTCTGGCCGACGGGCAGCGCGCCGGGCAACGCTTCAGTGCTGAATTCGTTGCCGAAACCGGACTGATAAGCCAAGGCCTGCGCGGTTGAATCGAGGTTCATGGAGCCTCCTGAACAGGGAGTCGGCAGTGGCCCATCGCTCTGGCTCAGAGGTTTCGGCACGCCGGGGTTGTTATTATCGTAATTCGATTACGCATAACGTAATTTGCTCGCTATCCAGCGTCAAGCTATAAAGACGCCCATTCGTTTCGGAACCCGGCCGCACCATGGAAAAAACCAGCGACAGCAACGGCAAACAGAAAGTCCGCTCCGCCGAAGTCGGCACCGACATCCTCAAGGCCCTGGCCGAGTTGTCGCCGTCGACTTCGTTGTCGCGGCTGGCCGAACATGTGCAGATGCCGGCGAGCAAAGTGCATCGCTATCTACAGGCGTTGATTGCCTCGGGTTTTGCCGAGCAGAACGCCGCCACCAACCATTACGGTCTCGGCCGTGAAGCGTTGCGCGTGGGCCTGGCCGCCCTCAACAGTATGGACGTGTTGAAAGTCGCCGCCCTGCCGCTGGCCGAACTGCGCGACGAACTCAACGAAACCTGCTTTCTGGCGGTGTGGGGCAATCAGGGCGCGACTGTGGTGCACATTGAACCGGCGGTGCGTGCGGTGACGGTGGTGACGCAATTGGGTTCAGTGTTGCCGCTGCTCAGTTCATCGACGGGTCTGGTGTTCAGTGCCTATCTGCCGCATCGGGAAACCGGTGAGTTGCGCGAGCAGGAGATCGCCGCTGCCGATCATCCGCTGAAGGACGAGAAGACGTATGCAACGCTGTGCGAACAGATCCGCGAACGCGGTCTGCATCATGTGCATGGTTTGCTGATGCCGGGTGTCGATGCGTTGTCCGCACCGGTATTCAACGCCGTTGGCCAGGTCGCCGCCGTGTTGACCATCGTTGGCCCGACCTCACTGTTCCACGCCGACGAAAACGGCCCGGCGGCGCAGCGGTTGCTGGCGGCGACGCGGGCCGTGAGTTGGCGGATGGGGTTCGAAATGCCTGCGTCCTGAACGGGTAGGCCGGCGCCTCGATTAATGGATCAACCGATCAGTCGCGTGGTGCTTTCCACCCTGTGAGGCGGGACGGCAACTGCACTGACATAACTGATGCCAACGGGGACACCGGTTACCGCCGAGAGCAGGCCTGCGTAATCATTGACCCGAGACAACAGTCCGATCGCGCTGACAGAGCTGCCGACGCCGGCGATATTGCCGATATAAAACATGATGGCCGCCCTCCAGGCACTGGCAAAGTAAGCATTGGCTACTGCCTTATCGCCGTCCAGCGAGGCAGAAATGCCCTCAACGATCGTGTAGGCGATTCGCAGCACACTCACTACCGCCCCTACCGGAGGCACAAACAACGAGACAACATCCAAAGCGATACCGATCAGAATCTTGGCATCGACCCAGACCGCCTCCCAAGTGCTGGTGGTTTGATAATCCACGTCAGCCCTGAAACGCTTGATCATGGCCTCGTATTCGTCTTTGAACTCGTTGCCCACCTTGTAGGCGTTGTACAGCCTGGGTAGTGCTTCGGGCGCCCCCCCGAAATCGTACTTGGATGTGAGTTTGTTGACCGCCTTTTGATCCTCAAGACTGACCATTCGTAAAACATGGCTTTTAAAGGCGGAACTTTTAAGCCGCGCCGACAATTGTTCGACCGGGAAGAAATCATTCCCGTCATGGGTCCCCGGTACATAGACAACAGACTGCAGACGCCCGTTAAATTGGCGACTAAGAACATAAGCACCGTGAATTCTTCTGCCTTCCAAGGTGAAATGATAAACGCCCACGTTTGGTACGCTTGTATACCCGCCCCAGCGGATGTTGCTATCAAGACCTTCAATAAGCGTTTTCAGCCAATTGAAATCCTCACTGGATATCGTGCGCCGGATTTTCTGGGCCAGGGCTGCGGTGAGCATTTCGTTCTGCTTCAACTCTCGGTAAAAAACTTCCTTCAGAACCCGACGTGGGTTCGAGATGAATTGTTTTTCAAGATACACCTCGTAATGTTCACCGGGTTTCAAATCGATAAGATCATTGATGGCCTGTACATTTAATGCCCGTACTACACCGGTACCGCTGAATCTGGCAGTTCGAAGATAATCTCTCAACTCATTTATTGCTATGGAAACGCCTGGAACGACGGCACTCACGATTTTTTCAAAAATCGTGACATCACTACGCCAAATCTGCCACTGAATGAACAGATTAGTGAGCGTCATTTCTGGAACATTATGAATTTTGACCATTACATCATTCGGATCGAAGACAGGAACTTTAAGTCCCTTAAGCTCCCAATATCGGGTGAATGTCTTCATCACCAGATCACGAGAAAACTCCTTGAAAGGCACGATTTTCAGATCGTCTTTTGCAACGTTCTGAATAGCTTTGAACTCTGTATGCAATCGAACAGATAACCCTTGTTCCTCCAGCGAGGCTTTTCTGAACCATTGAGGTGTGTAGGCTTCTATCTGCTTGGTTTCCCAACTGAGGATATTTTTTACCGCATTTTCCAGCGGATAGTCTTCAGTAGCAAACGGAAACTCAAAGCTCAACTGGCCAATCCACCGTGGAGCCCAACTATCTCCTGTGACTTCAGCCACCATTCTGGTTACATCAGACAGAACGGCCTGAGACTTCAAATACTCCCAACTTTCATCATCCTGAACCCATTCTAATAACTTATTCCTTAACTGTTTGGGAGTGAGAAACTCAAACCACTCTTGTCCGGATGGAAAACCCGGCGCATACAACACGATGAAACCTTCTCGATCAAGCTTTCTTGTAAAATACCTTAAATCCTTGAATGCTTGATACTGCTGACCGAGTTTGATCTCTCCGGACATAAAAGACAAATCACCAAGATTATAGCGATTGACCATGTCATTGGCAGGCGAAGTCAGATGTTTCTGCAGCACCGCGCTAAATATCGACAGCGCCGTCCTCTTGCCTTCCAGATCTCGAAGCGCTTCTAAAACTTCACGGCTGGAATAGACCGCTTGCCGCACGTCGTTATAACGGTTCCGTACATTCAGCGAAATGATCGAATTGATCAGATTCGAAGGCGTTAGTTTGGGATTGTAAGGCTGATTTTCCACAGCAATCTCATACTGACCTTCTTGATCATGTACGCCGTACATGAACGCCTGGGTGAGCGTTTTGCGCTCCCGTGTCTCAATCTGTTGGCCGTTTGTTACTTTCAATAAATGTCGAACATTGACGAAGACGCTATCGGGGTCAATCCGAACGTCCTTACCCGGCGAAATGAATTCTTCCACTTCATTTTTTGCAAAGTCCTTGAGCGATGCAAACCCCTTGGTCACTTCATGGTATTGAACCTCACTTTCCAGCAGGCGCTGTTGCAATGCCTCATAAATCTCCTGATTCGTCGAACCGGCATTTTTCAACCAGGCCGGCCACCTGTTTTTTTGCGCTCTTCGCAGAAGTGCTACCTGGCGAGCCTTCGCCTGGCCAGGAATATCCGGTAGAGCCTGAGCAGAGGTCACCGACGCGACTACCGAAGCAAAATCCGAATCCGAATCCGAATCCGGATCAGCGAACCGGGCCAGCTGTTTCACAACATCACCACAGGACTTCTCAATCCCGTTATCGCTGACGCGTGCAAACAGATCGGCCTCAACTTTCAAGTAACGGAACTCAGGTAGCGTCGGGAAATTTTCTCGCTCATTGATCGCAAGTGACTGCAAGAAAACCTCACGACTGTCACCTGACATCAAGCGTTGCTCCAGCGTCTGATGCAACTCAGCAGAGGAGGAGAACTTTTCGACTCCATGGGTCGGGGAATAGAGCACTATCGCTGTATCGGCCCGCGGAACGAGTTCATTCATGACTGGCGCTTCGAGTGGGATGGCGAACATTGAACGTTGCTCGCTATAAGCGTCTCCTCGACTGCCGATAAATACGCCATACCACTCCCCACGCGAACCCGGCTGAATCATAAAACGGATACGCTGAAGTTCGGCCCGGCTAATACCGCCCTCATTAGAAAGCACCTCAAGCTCATGCAGAAAGAGACTGGCTTGAAGCTCGCTCAGGGTCATTTTTCGCGAAAGGGAAAACCGTCCATAACTTTCGTCTTTTCCCGCCCAGTACTCTTGCAGCGCCGCAACATAGTAGTCCGGCAATTTTCGAAACAGATGCAGCAGCAACTTCTCCACAGCCGCCAGAGAGACCGCAGAATAGATATCTCGATAATCGGTAGAAAGCGGGCGATCATAAATCGCGTAATACTGTGCATCGTATGTTGGCGCCCTGCCGCGGTGAAGGCAGTCATTCAAAACTTGAAACAAGCCGCCTACCGGCTCCATTTGCTTCAGTTTGACATTGCTACGAACATTAATATTGACAAGACGGTCATCAACGCCTGGCGCGAATTCGTCAAGTGCACGCTTTAGACAAGCACGCAAGATAAAATCAAATACAGGCATGCCCTTCAAGTGATCCGACAGTGCGGCCAGTGCCTCACCCAATCCCGTGAACCCGGTATCCTCAAGACTACGAACTTCCATTGCAAAAAACCTTTTCAGTCTGAACTTACAAATATCCAAATGACATTTGCTTCGCCAATTCAAACTAAACCAGGAAGTTCTCGAAAAGACACTCGGAATACTTTTCCAATCTTGTACTCGAGTAAAATTTAACATTCCGCACAAACAATACGAATTACTTATTTACCCATACCGACACCTCCAGAAACTTAAACGCGCCAACCACCAGACATTGACACTTACACTCAAGAAACTCATCACAAGAAACCCAGCCACTTACTCCCTAAAGAACACAAATAAAAAACACTAAAACACCATACCCATTGACTTGGCACTCGCCACGGCCTGAGTTCGTCGCGCAACACCTAACTTCCCATGTATGCGTCTGGCGTGCGTCTTTACCGTATGCAGAGAAATAAACAGTTGATCCGCAATTTGTTGATTTGAGTATCCCTTGGCAATCAGACCTAAAACTTCCAACTCTCGTAGACTGAGCAGACCGCTGTCACTTATGGCCTTGTTACCAGGCGATTCGACGACCTTGTTATTGAATGTACTCAACAAATCAGGTTGACGCAGTTTCAGTTCATTTAATGCCTGGTGCAAACCATGGTGACTGGACATTTCCAACCCCTTCTGCAAGTGACGACGTGCCGAAGTCAGATCGCCTTGAATGTAGGCAGATTCGGCCAACACCAGATGAAGGTCGGTTTCCAGCCACAACATTTTGCGTTGTTGCGCCGCCTCCAGCAAAAGCTGGAGGCGGCCGAGCGGATTGTGCGCTTTGCGCAAGCCAACTTGCGCAAGGATCAACAAGTATTCAATGCGCGGAATCAACTCAACTGTCGCGGGTGGCGCTTGCAAAGCATTCGGTCCTTGGTAGTGTCGCAGCAGACGTGTCATGGCCTCGCATACCAGCTCGGGACGTCCCTGCTGTAACCAGAACAGGCTGCTGACTTGCAACAGCACGCCCCGGTACACTGTTTCCGGAATCAACCTTTGTTGCATCAGACGCTCCGCGTCACGCAGCCATACGAATGCCTTTTGATAATCCGCCTCATTGGCGGCCAGCTGCGCCAATCCCAGATAGCCATACAACACCCGCTTGTCTTGATTGCGCTTGCAATCGTCCATCCCCGACTGAAAAAACACAGCCGCCGAGGCATCCTGGCCCTGACTCAGTGCAATGCGCCCACGGCGCAAGGCTATTCGCCCCAGCAAAGGACTCAGGCGGTTCGACTGCCGGGCGAGCAGATCATGCACGCTCGCCAGCAGACTTTCAGCCCGAGGCGCCGCGCCGCGCTGCTCGAGTAGTTGCCCGTGATCGAGTTCAAGCAGAGCTTCGACAACCAGCGAACCTTGCGCCCGCGCCAGACACAGCGCCTGGCGATTCAGCGTGTGGGCCAAATCCAGTTCCCCGCGCAACAGAGCCTGTTGGGTCAACCCTGACAGACACATCACCCGAGCGATCCACTTATCGGGATCGAGTACTTCCAGCGCTTGCGAAAAGTGTTCATGAGCGGCCACCATTCGCCCTTCCAGATGCAGTAACCAGCCTTGCAATGTTTGCCAACGCGAAATCAACTGCCGCTCAAGCGCTGGCGAAGGCTGGGGAATGAATACCCCCAGGTGCCCGATGCATTTCGCTGCCTGTTCAAAACGACCGGCAAAGAGCAACGCAGCGGTAAACAGCTCGACCAGTTGCGGAGTGCTCAGGGTCAACTCCCCACCTTGTTGCTCGTGCAATCGCACCAATAACACGACCGTTTGCTCTTCAAACAACTGTTCGAAACTAAAGTGCTGCAGCAGGCTGACTGCCGCTTCATATTCTTCTGCCAATAACGCCTGTTCAAATGCCGAGCGCCAATCCCGTGCGGCACTGAACCACTGACAGGCACGTCGATGCCATGTGCAGCGCGACGGTAATTGCTTCTCGCACACGACGCGAGACAGGGGCGGAAAGATGTGCAACCAGTCCCCGGAATCATTCCAAGGCTCAATAAAGCAGCCAAGCATTTGCAATGTACGCAGGTGTACAGCCCCCTCCCCGGCGCCGAACAGATGCTCGCATAGTTGCGCATTGAAGCGCGGCATTTGTGCAAGCACGCGCCAGACTTCGATGAGTTCCGGCGTGAGGCCACTGAAGAGTTCATGTTGCAGGTAATCGAGCAGCGTATCGACGCGTTGTTGTGGTTCAGTTGTCTGCGACCAATCGCATTTGCGCAATAGCGCCATGCGGACGCCGGCACACCAGCCAGCGGTTCGCTGGTAGATTCGCGCAGCCACGTCCCTCGCCTGCTCGGCGGGCAAGTGCTTCAGCGCATGGGCGATTTCTGTTTGGGTGAGCGCCAGCGTCGAGCTTTCGCACTCGTACAGTTCATCATCGAGCAGCAGACGGGGCCAGTTGCATTGCGGACGTCTACGCGCGCCGATCCACCAGACACACGCGGGACTGCTGACCGTCAATAACCGATCAAGCAGCGCGTCCAGCGACGGATCCGGCAAACGGCAGTAGTCATCGATAAACAGCCAGGTCGGCCTCGACCAGCGACTCAGCGCAGTGACCAGAGCGGACTCCGTTGCTTCGACCAGTCCCAACGCCTGCGCCAGGCGCAGACAAAAGTCACTGGTACTCAATGCCGCGCCCGCCAGCGGCAACCAACCTACTTCGCAGCGTGGCGGTGCCTGCAGCAGGCACTCGGCAAGCAGCGCACTCTTGCCACTGCCGGCAGGTGCGCAGATCAACCTGACCCGCGCCACCGACTCAAGCAGTGGCTCGCTCAAGCGAGGGCGAGGCTGATGATGAGAAGAAAGTCTGGGCAGAAATCCGGGGCGATCCAGACAGGCAGTCATGGCGGTCATCGGGTGAGCCTTTTTATCGTTGTGCCTTCACCCTAGCCCTCTCCCATGGACTTGTTGACGAGTATTCAGCGCGCTGATTGGCAGCCATAAAAAAGGCGACCGAGCGGTCGCCTTTTGTCCACTGATGTATCAGAACCGTTACCGCACACCCTCTGCACGCAAGGCCGCTGGGGTGTAGTCGGCAGCCTTGGCTTCGAAGTCGAATATATAACTGTGCTTCTCTTCGTTCTTCATCCCCAAGGCAATGTAGCGACCGGCGATGATGTCGTAGAGCGCTTCGAGTGTGTAAGCCTGTGCCTGATGCTCGTAGTGATATTCAGAGTGACCTTCGGCGACGCGCCACAGCTGTCCGCGACCGTCATAGTGGTCCGCGAGCGCCACCTGCCAACTGTCTTCGTCGATGTACATGTGACGCTTGGCGTAGATGTGCCGCTCGTTCGGTTTCACCGTGCCGATCACTTCCCACACCCGGTGCAGTTCGTAACGGGTCAGATCCTGATTGATGTGCCCCGCCTTGACGATGTCGTCGTACTTGAGACTCGGCGAATCGAGTTTGTAGCTGTTGTACGGAATGTACATTTCCTTTTTGCCGACCAGTTTCCAGTCGTAGCGATCCGGTGCGCCGGAGAACATGTCGAAGTTATCCGAGGTACGCAGGCCATCGGCGGCGGTGCCCGGGCCGTCATAGGCCACTTGTGGAGCACGACGCACGCGACGCTGGCCGGCGTTGTAGATCCATGCCAGACGCGGTTCCTTCACCTGATCGAGGGTTTCATGGACCAGCAGCACGTTACCCGCCAGACGTGCCGGCGCGGTCACTGATTGTTTGAAGAAGGTCAGCACGTTGGCGGCTTTTTCCGGGTCGATATCCTTGATCAGTTGCGGCACGGCGATCTCTTCTTCGAAGCGGATCGGCGTGTAGCTGCCGTTGGTCTGCGGGGTGACCTGAGTGATGATGCGTTTGACGTTGCCGCCGTGGTAACGGGTGATGTGATTCCACAACACCTCGACGCCGTTCTTCGGAATCGGGAACGCGTAGTAGCGATTGCCGGTGAAATTGGCCAGGCCGTTACCGTCATTGATGGTGGTGACGTTGAGCGCGCTGCGCTTGGCCGATTCGTAGATTTGCGCCGGTGCGGCGACGGTGCGGTGAGTCGGGTAGACCGGGATCTTGTAGGTTTCCGGATAGCGTTTGAACATCGCTACCTGGCCATCGGAAAGTTTGTCCTTGTACTTGTCGACATTGGACGCGGTGATGGTGAACAACGGTTTTTCATTGGCGAACGGGTCAGCGAGAAAGCCTTTGCTGTCCACCGCGGCGGCATTTTTCGGGATGCCGCCGGTCCATGCCGGAATCGAACCGTCAGCGTTGCCGGCCTTCTCGGCGCCGAGCGGGGTCAGGCTGGTGCCGAGTTTGTTGGCCTCTTCCGGCGACACCGCCGCCATTACGTTGGCCGCCAGAAAACTCAGGGCCAGCACACCACATTGCAGAATCATTTTGCGCATTGCAGTCATCCTTCTCGGGCAGATCAGAAGTTCACGCCGAAGCTCAGTGCGACGAAGTCACGGTCTTCGAGGACGTTGTAGTCGCCACCGAAAAAGTCGGTGTAACTGAGGCTCGCGGTGTAGGTGTTGCGGTAGTCGGCATCGACGCCGAGGCTGATCGCTTTCGCGCCTTCGTTGAACAGCCCGTTGGGCCCGTAACCGGCGACGTCGTGCGACCACGACAGGTTGGGTTTGAGGTTGATCCCGCCGATCACGTTGGCGTAATCGAGGATCGCCCGGGCGCGGTAGCCCCACGAGGTCGACGTGACGAAGCCGTCGGTGTCGCCACCGAAACCGTACTGGCCGTACACCGAGTCACGGCCATAACGCAGCTTGTCGCGCGACTCCAGGCCGCCAACCCGCACCACCGCCGCTTCACCGACCAGGGTCAGGCGTTGAGCGCCCCAGACCTGATCGAAGAAGTGCGTGAGGGTGCTCTGGATTTGCGTGACTTCCTTGCGCCGATAGCCTTTGTTGTCCGCTCCCGGTGACGTCGCAAGTGGCGACGCCGTGCCACCGGCAATCGGATTGAGCAGCGCCAGCGTCAGGTCGTTGGTGTTGACCTGCACCGGGGCATTCGGCCGGTAGCTGATCTCGCCGGTCCACGCGGTACCGGTGGGCAAAGTGGTGGAGAAACTCGCGCCGTACAGGCGAATGTCTTCCGGATACTCAAGGTAGTACTGGCCGCGCCCGAGCATCACGCTCTGCGCCAGACCGGAACCGCTGCCGGGCGCCAGACCATTGGCGATACCGACCATGCCCGGCAACGCCGCCAATGTCGAAAGCCCGGCCGTGGTAGTGCCTACCGTCGGCGTACGACTGTGGTAGTTCATGAAGTAGAGACCGTACTCAGTGTCATCACCGAGCCAGCGCAACGCCGTACCCCACTGCCCGGAATCCCGCGCATCACGGTCGCCGCCACGCGGGATCACCACGCCTTCGCGGGTGACTTGAATGCCTTGGCCGAAGGCCTGAGTCAACGGGACAAACGGCGCAATCGCCGGGTTACCGACGGTGTAGCCATTGTTGCAACCGTCCGCCGCCACATCGACACCGAAGAAGGTGCCGCAGTTGTCGAGAACGGTCTGGTCCCATTCCAGTTGATAGAAACCTTCGACAGTCAGTTGATCGGTCAGGCCTTGCGATCCAAACAACATGTTCACCGGAATCAGGCCTTCCTTGATCTCGGCACCGGGACGGCGAAATGCGGAAACGTCGATCGGGTTGATGCTGTTGATCGAGTTGCCGATGAAAGTACTTTCGCCCCAGCTCACCACCTGTTTGCCCGCACGCACAGTGCCCGGCAGGTCGGCGATGGAATAGTTGTGGTAGACGAACGCATCAAGGATTTGTGCGCCGGAAGATTTCGCGCCTTCCTTGCGGCCACTGTCGCTGATCGGTTTGAACTCGCGGTCCTCGTCCTTCAGTTCGAAGTCGTACCAGTACTTGCCGCGCACGAAGACGCCGGTGTCGCCGTACTTGAGTTCGAGGTCGTGAATGCCTTTGACGATTTTCGAGAAGGTCTCGCCCTTCTTGAAATTCAAACGCCCGTCATCACCCGTCGAGGATTGCCCGGTACCACCATTGACTGTGCCGACCAGCGACTTGTCGGCATCGCGCAGGCCCCAGCTCGCACCGATCGACAGCGACGAATCGAAGGTACCTTCAATCTCGCCAATGTTGAACGCGACCGCTTGCGCCTGGGCGCAGCAACCCAAAGCCACCGCGGCTGCCAGCGCCTGCGGTGTGAAGATGGCGCGCATTGTTTTTGTTGTCATGCGTCTTCCCCGGTGAGTGACAGAAGGCCCCACCCTACTGCCGGGCAACCGCGTCGATAAGCGCACCAAGGAGGTATTCGTGTTGTCGCTCGAAAGGATGAATGGCCTTGCGGGGCGGGACTTTGCGCCGCTCATGGATCGGCTGGATGAAGGATCATCAGTGCCGCGCATGGTGCACATCGGATCACGGGACTGTTGCATGCCCCGCAACAGTGCATGTCCGGAATCGGTATTTTTCCTACGCGTTCAAGACCTTATTCTGAACGCGCTTTCACGTGACACGCCGCAAAGCACGAAGCCAGCTCCGCTGAATGACTGAAGCGATTGGCAACAGATTTCAGATAAATCGAAGGTTCGGTTTATCGCCCCGGTGTTCACTGACGTTGATTTGTAGCTCCTTGATCCAACGTCTTACCTTGGCCGCTGCGTTTGCAGCGGCCTTTTTTATGCCTGATGAAAAGTTAAACGCCTCACTCAGCGAAAAACTTCCGAGAACAATGTCGGACGTTTCTCTGTTCGCAGGAGAACGATGACCGACAAATTGAAAGTCCTGGAAAGTTCTTCCAAAACAAAACCTGTTTACTTACGAAGTTCTCAGATTTTGTAACCTGAAATCTGTTGTAACTTGAAACGCCTCAAACACTCGCCGGTGACATGGACGTCACTATTGGCCGCACTGACTTGCCGGCGACTTATCGCGCACATTCAAAAGGATATGAATATGCAAAAGCCTCCACCATGGGAATTGACCGAAGCTGTCCATACAACGGCAATAGCACCCGCCGGAATACCCATAATACCTGCAACTATTAAGAACATTCCGAACAGCGGAGCGTTCGATTCGGTCAGCGCCACTCGAGCCAATATTGCTGAATTTAACGAACGCACGGCGCAAATCACTCATGAGTTTAAAACTCGCACAGAGCAAATACCCCATTCAATTGAACAGGAGCTGGCCGCGACACGCCTGGAAGGCACGACTCACCCACTTCCTCCCGCGCAGGCAATCATGCGGGAACTGCAAGTTCGCCACACGTTAATCGCCAGAAAAACAGCCGAGCATCATCAGAAAACAGCAGTAGCCAATCAGTTTTTTGGGGACACACCGCTTAATAAAAACTTTCATGATTATTACGTAAAAGTCAGCCACAGCAGACGAACTTATGTTCTGGGTATTGCAGATGCCTGGGTCGTATCGTACAGGGCGGCACACGAAGCAAATTTACTGTCGCAAACCATTCAGTTGCTTAATCAACAGCAAATCGATGTGCACAAGTGGCTGGCAACTGTTCAGGCGCAAGCACAAGCGGCGGCAGATGCTCAGCGAGTAGCGGCAGAACGTGCACGGATTGCCCAAGAACAGCAACGTCAAAGAGAACTCGCCGAAGCCGCGCGCCTGGAGCAAGCAAGACTTGCGGCTCTGGCACAGACTCAGCGCTTGGCTGAAGAACGTACCCGCATCGCCGCCGAGCAACAACGCCAGAGTGACATTGCCGAGGCCGCTCGTCTTGAACAGGAACAGGTCCGCGTACGGGAACAGGCGCGAATCGCTGCGTTAGCTGAAAAACAGCGTCAGGACGCCCATCTGGCTAGCTTGGCTAGCGAAGTGGCTCGCATCAACGCTGAAGCTGAAGCTCAGGAAAAAAAACGCGTCGCAACATTGAAAGCAGCATTGGCAGAAGCGCAATTCAACATGGAAGCGGCTGCACAGGCGTTCGCTGCGGAACAGGCTCGTCTTAACGCTGAAATGGAACAGCGTATCGAGGCAATTCAAAGTCAGGTTCTAGCAGAGGAGCAAAGCCTGGAAATTCGTCGCAAGGTGATCGAGACCGCGACTAACGTTGCCAAAAGACAAGCGCGACTGGCGACGCTGAAAATCCAGCAACAACACGAAAACCAACGACATCTGCATGAGCTTCAAGCGGTTTCCAAACAAGAGGAGGAAGCCCTAAAGCAGAAACGTCAACCTCCAGAAATTCAACAGGTTTACCCTGCCTCAGGTGTTGTGGCTTCCACCAGACCGCACCTCTCCTTCTCCTCGACAGCCATTCGTCTTCCTTCCTCGGCAGCATCGGCAATTCTTGATTCGCTGAGGGTGGGATTACTGACCGTGAAAGCGGCAGCCACTGCGCTGATCAGCGGTCCGGTATTGGTAGGTTTTGCGGCGCTGCTGATGCCTTCACGCCTGGGCAATGGCGAGCGCTTTTCCATGAGCGTGCCGCTTGCCGAGTTGTCGTCGGAGTCTGCACAGACACTGCGTGAAACAGCCGATCGGCAAGGCACGCTGGAGCTGCCTGTGGGCTTGGGCGTAAGGCGGCTCGGGGCTGGCGCGGAAGTCTTCGTCGCCACAAGCGATGACTTCCATATCCGCTCGAGTGTGCTGGTTCTGAATGCGGCCTATGACTTGCTGAATGATGTTTATGAAGTAGCGCTGCCAGATTCGCCGACGGACTTTCTGACCTGGACGCCCGCTATCTCGCCGGGTGACAACTCGACCGAATCGCCCATGGTAGATACCGACTCCCCGGCGTATACGGGCGCTCCGATTGTTCCGATCGAAGGACGGCTGGACCTGAATCCGATTCTGGTCGAAGGCTGGGAACGATTCATCATCGTGTTTCCCGATGACTCGGGGATTGCACCGCTTTATGTGGTGTTTAGCAGTCCTTATGCGGGGGCAACCACCAAGGGTGAATACAGTGGCCGCGATTTCAATCCAGAGCAGGCTGGTGGGCCAATACTTGACCTGGATTGGCGAACGGCGGTTATCACTCAAACCGGAATTGATGCTGTGAAACTGCATATCGCGAGGCTTGACCAATCAGATGCCAACGAAATCATGATTCAACGCTTGGAAAAAATTCTATGCGGGCACTGGGAGTTCACCGATACGGATTTACGCTATTACACTCATGAAGTACGCGAGCTCGAGAGGTTTCGCGCGCTGGGACTGGGTGACGATTTCAAGCCAGACAGGGAGTCGCCTCTTTGGAACAATGCGCATACGGCTACGCTAGAAGATTTCAAGCTTCGCGACGATGAGTCTTTGCTCTATTCCCAAGACGCCATTGCCGCTGCAGACAAGCAAGATGAACTGTTTTTCAAGAATCTGTTGAAAGGAGGTAAGCAATGAGCATCGTCGAGCAAATAGTAAAAAATGAATCTGTAGAAGATGTACTAACCGTGTTCGCACTCGGCTCCGCCATCCCTTCCCTAGACAGAATGTTTGGGCGCTACAGGTACGAAGTTATTGCAAGCGGCGAACTTCTTGAAACCTATGCACGACTCTTCGAGCAAGGCGTTTTGGCCAATGGCAGCGGACCAGTTGCCGTCAAAGGGCCTAACTGGCGAGCGCCTAGGTTTATGACTGACAACACGTATTCTTAAGTAGCAATGCAGGCCACCAAGCCCAAGCTTGGTGGCCTCACCCCTTAAAGCGAATACTTCTGCAAATTCGCCATCATCTCTTTCAGCGCCTCAATGTTGTCCTTCGGATGCGCCGCCCCTTCGAAATCACAAATCTGCTGCCAGTGCGCCGCGACATCTTCCGGCGAGAACCCTTCGCGAGGGTCGAAGCCGGCACCGAGGCTGCGTTCCCAACGCACCTTGCCCATCCAGCCGCCACCTACTTCGAACAACCCGGACGTTTCCTGGCATTGTTCACTGGCCAGATACACCACCAACGGACTGACCAGTTCCGGTTTCAGTTGCTCGAACACTTGCGGCGGGATCAAGCCTTCGGTCATGCGCGTGCCGCCGGTTGGCGCGATGGCATTGACGAGAATGTTGTTCTTGCGGCCTTCGATGGCCAGCGTGCGGGTCAGGCCGTAGAGGCCCAGTTTGGCCATGCCGTAGTTGGACTGGCCGAAGTTGCCGTAGATGCCTGAGGTCGAGGCGGTGAAGATCACCCGGCCGTAGTTTTGCTCGCGCAGGTGCGGCCACGCGGCGCGGGTGACTTTGTAGGCACCTTCGACGTGGACGCGGTAAACCAGATCCCAGTCGGCATCGTCCATTTTGTGGAAAGTCTTGTCGCGCAGGATCCCGGCGTTGTTGACGACGACGTCGACACGGCCGAAGGCATCGAGAGCGTTCTGCACCAGTTTGTCGCCGTCGGTGACCGAGTCGTGGTTGGCTTCGGCAATGCCGCCGGCCTCGCGGATTTCCGCCACTACGCGGTCGGCGGCGGAGGCGTTGGCGCCTTCGCCCTGCGTCGAGCCGCCGAGATCATTAACCAACACCCTGGCACCCTGCTTGGCAAACAACAATGCGTGGGCGCGTCCGAGGCCACCACCGGCTCCGGTGACGATGACGACTTTATCTTCGAAACGCACAGACTCATTCATCGCAGCAACTCCAGCAGGCCAGTATTGAGCCAGAGTTTCAGGCAGACAGCTTTTGGTCACAATGAATACGGCTGAGGCTGAATGGTGTGCGATAAGGTTGGGGGATAGTGAAGATCAAAAGATCGCAGCCTGCGGCAGCTCCTACATTAGATTTGTGTAGGAGCTGCCGCAGGCTGCGATCTTTTGATTTTCAGGAGCAGGCGACTTTGCGCGGCGGCAGCACAAAACGCTCACGAAACGCTAGGTAGTGCTTGAGCACCTGCACTGGCGCCTCGGTCTGTGGATAGTGACCGATGCCCGGCAACAACACCGTGTCCGCGTCGGGAATCAATTCGCGGTAACGCTCGACCATGTGCGCCCCGGAAATCGGATCGACCTCGCCATCGATCACCCGCAACGGAATTTCACCGCGCTGCATCGCCATCACCCAGCGATCACGCTGCACCCGACGCTCGGGGATGTAGCTGATCAACTTGTGCATGATCCGCGGCCCGCGATTGCTGTCGATCAGGCTCCAGAAATCGTCCAGCTCGCTTTCGCTCGGCCGCGTTTGCGGGCCGAAGATCTGCCGGAAGCTTTTCACCAGAGCATCGCGGGTGAATGCGCGGCCGATCATCCAGCCCAACGGGCTGAGCAGCAGTTTCTGCATCAACACCGGACGATGGGTTTCCGGGAACAATCCACCGTTGAGAAACACACAACTGGCCACTTCGATCTTGTCTTCGTAGTGCCGGGCGAGCAGTTCCTGCGCAACGCTGTCACCGTAATCGTGCGCAAGCACATGCACCGGCTGGTCGATCTGCAGATGCGCGAGCAACGCCTGCTGCAAATCCGCCTGCTCAAGCAAACTGTAGGTGTGATTGATCGGTTTGGCCGAATCGCCAAAGCCGAGCATGTCACAGGCGATCACCCGATAACGCTGGGCCAGTGGTTGCCAGAGGTAATGCCAATCCCAACTGGCGGTCGGGAAGCCGTGGATCAGTAGCAGTGGCTCACCCTGCCCCGCCGCCCAGTAACGGATCGGCTGGCCACGAAAGACAAACGTCTGGCTGCGTTTGCGCCAGACACACAGAGGAATCTCGGCAAGTGGCATTAGAGTTTATATCCGGGGTCTTGTTTATCGAGTTTGCGCAGCAACGCCGGCCAGGCCAGCGCACCACCCATGCCTTGAGCACTTTTGGTGACGCCGGCGATCATCGCTTTGGCGCCCGCCAGAATTTGCGGTTCGATGGCGATGAGTTCAGCACCACCGGTTTGCGCCATGACCTGGATGTCGCAGGCGCGCTGGAAGGTGAACATCATCAGAAACGTATCGGCGATGGTGCCGCCACAGGTCAGCAGACCGTGGTTGTGCAACATCAGGAAATTGTTCTCGCCAAGGTCGGCCTGCAGGCGCGCTTTCTCTTCGTGGTTCAGCGCCACGCCTTCGTAGCCGTGATAAGCCAGGCTCGAGAGCACGAACAGCGACTGCTGACTGATCGGCAACACACCCTGCTTTTGCGCCGACACCGCGACACCGGAAGCGGTGTGGGTATGCAGCACGCAAACCACATCGTGCCGCACTTCGTGCACGGCGCTGTGGATGGTATAGCCGGCGGGGTTGATTTCGTAAGGGCTGTCCATGAGTTTGTTGCCGGCCTGATCGACTTTCACCAGGCTCGACGCGGTGATCTCATGGAACATCAGACCGAACGGGTTGATCAGGAAATCTTCGGTGCCCGGCACCTTGGCGGAAATATGCGTAAAGATCAGATCGTCCCAGCCATGCAGCGCGACCAGACGATAACAAGCGGCGAGATCGACTCGGGTCTGCCATTCCGCAGCACTGACCTGGTCTTTGACATTAAGGGACGATTGGACGGAGGCTACGCTCACTGTATGCACCTCTGCGTTCTTATTGTTCTGCACGTACGACCAGTCTAGTCAGGCGCAGAGCATCGCGTAGTTGCATTGGCAGCCAGCTTGATGACTGACCGAGTCAGCGATGCAAACAGTCTGGATCCATGTCAAAGCAACGACGCCAACAAAGGCGCGGCAAACAGATTGAGCAACCCGGTCAAGACCATCACCAGCCCGGCGACTGAGCCTTCTTCCCCGCCCACTTCATGGGCCCGGCTGACCCCGGCACCGTGCGCGCCAACCCCGAACAGCGCACCGCGGGCCAAGGCACTGCGCAACGGCAGCCACTTCAACAGCACCCCGCCGAGCATCGCGCCGAACACACCGGTGAACATCACGAAGACCGCGGTCAACTCCGGCACGCCGCCGAGGTTCTGCGCCAGCGGCATGGCGAACGGAGTGGTGATCGAGCGCGGCACCAGTGACATCGTCACCGAGCTGTCGAGCGCCAGCGCCCTGGCCAATCCGAATGAGGTGCCGATCGACGCCGCACTGCCGGCAACCATGCCCAATAGCAGCGCCGACCAGTGCCGCATCAACAAACGGCGTTGCTGCCAGATCGGCACGGCGAAAGCCACGGTGACCGGGCCGAGCACCAGCATCAGCCAGTGGGTGTTGCTGGAATATTCGGCATAGGCGGTGTGCAGGGGCACGGCGAGCGCCAGCAGCAACGCTGGCACCAGAATCAGCGGTGACAAGACGTAACGCCCGGTGCGCCGATACAACCAGCGGCTGACCAGATACGCCAACAGGGTGAAGGCCAGCCAGAACATGGGCATCCATTCAAGCTTCATGGGACCGCCTCATGCGCACGGCCAGTTCTACGGTGAAAGCCGTCACCAGCATCACCATCAAGGTGCTGGCAGCGATGACCAGCAGGATCCGCCAGCCGTCATTGCGCAACAGCGCGCCGTAGTCGAGCAGACTCATCAGCGCCGGGATGAAGAACAACAACATCTCGGCCATCAGCAGTCCCGCGCCCAATTGCAGCGCTGCCGGTTTGACCCAGCCAAAGGCAAATGCCAGCAGCAACAACGCCATACCGATGACGCCGCCGGGGATTGGCCACGCCAACCATGCCGCCAATTGGCAGCCGAGCAGGTAGAGACCGAGCAATACGGCGAGTTCGGCGAGAAGACGAGAGAGATGCTTGAGGGTGACGGCGTTCATGATTTTGCTCCTGACAGGCGCTTATTTTACGAAGCGCCCTGCCATCGCCGAAGCGAATTGTTAGACTCAAAGCCATTCCAAAATGGAATCAGGCAATGGAATTCAAACAGCTGCGCAGTTTCGTCGAAGTCATGCATCAGGGCGGTTTCACCCAGGCCGCAAAAACCCTGCACATCAGCCAGTCAGCGGTCAGCAAACAGATCGCACAACTGGAGCAGAGTCTCGGCACGCCCTTGCTCGAACGGCTCGGCTCGCAATTGCGCCTGACCGCCGCTGGCAGCGTCGTGCTGCAACGGGCCGAGGGCATGCTGCGTTTGCGCAACGAACTGCTCGCGGAGCTGGACGACCTCAGTCATATGGCACGTGGAGAGCTGCGCCTCGGCCTGCCATTACTCGGCAGCGACGCGCTATTCGCCGAACTGTTTGCGGAATACCGGCGGCGCTATCCGAATATCAGCATCCAGTTGCTCGAGGGTGGTAGCCGCAATATCGAGCAGGCTGTGCTGAGCGGTGAACTGGAGTTGGGCGGCAGTCTGTTGCCAAAGGATCCGCAATTCGACTGGCAGCCGTTTTGCGATGAACAACTCGACGCCTTGCTGCCGGTGGATCATCCACTGGCCGAGCGGGGTGAGATCGGTCTGGAGGAATTGGCCGAGACGCCCTTTCTGCTCTATCAGCGCAGCTTCGTGCTCAACGACCGCTTGCTGCAGGCATGCCAGCAAATGGGCTTCACGCCGAAGGAAGGCGGACGCAGCGGTCAGGCCGATTTTCTTGCGGCGCTGGTCGCCGCCGGGCAAGGCGTGGTGCTATTGCCCAGCGTGGTCGCGCGCGGTCTGGTACGGCCAGGCGTGGTTCGCCTGACCTTGCGCGCGCCGGACTATCTGCGTTGGGATATCGCCTTCATCTGGCGTCGCGGCGCCTATCTGTCGAGAGCGGCGCAGGCATGGCTGGCGCTGTTGCGCGAACGCGGAATCAGTCCTTGAGGGCTTCGATCAACTGCGCCAGCCAAGGCTCGGCGTCGGTTTCCGGGGTGACGCTTTCGCTGGCGTCGATGCGCAGCATCTCTTGCACTTCGCGCACACCCAGCTCGCCGAACAGTTCACGCATTTGCTCGCCACCGCCGCAGAAAGTGTCGCCATAACTGGCGTCGCCCAAGGCGATCACTGCGCCCGGCAAACCGAGCAATGCCGCTGGCAATTGGTCGCGAATCGCCGAATACAGCGGTTGCAGGTTGTCGGGCAATTCGCCCATGCCGGTGGTCGAGGTCACTGCGAGCAATGCTTCGGGGCCGAACGTCTGAATGTCGGCGAGGCTGGCGCGCGAGTTGTAGAAGGTTTCAAAGCCCGCGGCTTTCAACAGGTTCTGGGCGTGACGGGCGACTTCTTCGGCGGTGCCGTAGACCGAACCGGAGAGGATGGCGACTTTCATCAATCTGATCCTGAAACTGAAAAAAAGAGCGGCGATAGTAACAGCCTCCGACGCAAAGCTGCGATTGGATCTCAATTGGCGGTAATGGCCAGTAGACAGCGCCTACGGTTCTTCTAGAATGCGAGCCACTGACAACTCTGAAAGGATTCAAAGATGATCAACGCCAGCCTGCTGCAAATGGTAATCAACGCGTCGAACGACGGCATCGTGGTCGCCGAAAAGGAAGGTGAACAGAACGATATCCTGATCTATGTGAACCCGGCCTTTGAACGACTGACCGGCTACACCAGTGAGGAAATCCTCTATCAGGACTGCCGCTTTCTGCAGTCTGGAGACCGAGATCAGGACAGCCTGAAACTGATTCGCGAAACGCTGGATAACGGCGGCTCGTGCCGGGAAATCCTGCGCAACTATCGCAAGGACGGTACGCCGTTCTGGAATGAACTGTCGATTTCGACGGTGAAAAACGTCGAAGACGGGCAAACATATTTCGTTGGCGTGCAGAAGGACGTCACCGTTCAGGTCAAGGCGCAACAGCGCGTTGTTCAACTGGAAGCTGAAGTCGCTGCCCTCAAAGCAGAATTGGCTGCACTGAAAGCGACAAACGGTCAAAACAAAATCGCGAACTAAGTGTCATTAACTACAATCACCAATGACTTTGTATCTATATCTTTCGAGTTAGCCATGCAGCGCGACGCCCTCCTCACTCAGGATGAGCTGGATTTCATCCAGACCATGCAGCACAACCCGCAACTGAACGTGCGGGATGCGACGTCGAGTCTGCTGGTTAATGGCGGTTCGCAGATCCGTGATTTGCTCACGCGCCTGGCCGCTCACGAGCAAGTGACCATTCAGGCCAACTTCGAAAATCAGCAGATGACCTTCCCGTTGCATCTGGTGGAGGACGAGTTTCACGCGCTGCATCTGCGCCTCGGCGTACCGAGCATTTATGAAGACGGCCCGATGGTGCGGCCATGGCGGTTGACTCTCGAAGAGCCAGTAGCCCTGGAGAACGCCAAAGGTCAGCCGGGCACGTTGTGGGTCCACGAGGTTTCGCACAAAGGTGTGCTACTGGAAGTGCGCAACAAGACCAAACCTCCCAAGCATTTCGCGTTGTGGTTCAGCCCTTCGGGTTACGAGCGGATTTCATTGCGTGGCAATTTCGAACGGGAAACCGAAAGTGGTTTCTATGCCTACGAACTGAGCCAGACCGACACCGACGAAACCGAACGCCTGCGTCAGTTCATCCTGCAGCAACATCGCCTCACCCATCCTGCGCTTCACACCTGAGTTTCAGGTATCCAGCTTCCCGGCCAGAAACTGCAGCATGCGCTGACGCATGTTCGCCCCTTCATTGCCCAGACAGGCAACAGAGGATCCGGCCAGGCTGTCCTGCGCCAGATCTGAAGCATCGCCCGCCAGCATCAACTGACAATCGAGGCTCAACGCCAACCGGTTCAGACGCCGAGGCAACTCGATACTGGGCGCGTGATTGGAAAACAGCACGAGTGCATCAGGTTTGATCTTTTCGCACACCAACGTCAGCTCATCGAACGGCTGACCTGTCGTCAGCACGCGAACACCGGAATTGCTGTCGCTGAGAAACAGCGCCGCCACCAGCAACTCCAGCTCTCGACATTGCCCGGCCAGCGCGCTGACGATCACGCGGCGCGGTTGGGTGCCACGCAGCATGACGATCCGTTGCAACACCCGCGCCCGCAGGAAGCCATCGAAAAACAGCCATTCGCTGGTTTGCCCGAACGCCTCCTGACGCTGCAACAATTGCAGCCACAGCGGCATGAGGATGTCCTGAAACACCACCGGCAATGAGTAAGAAGAGAAAATCTGGCCATAGACGCGGTCCAGTTGCTGATCATCGAATGCGCTGACCGCCTGCTGAATCTGTTCCTGCCACTGCAGGTAATCAGCCTGCACCAGATCATCGGGGATGATGTGCGCCAGCACTTTCATCGGTTCGGTCTTGGCGAGGATCTTGCCGACTTTGCTCACGGCGACACCGCGATCAATCCAGTCGACGATGCTGCGCACCCGCTCGATATCGGTCATCGAATAGAGCCGATGCCCGCTTTCGGTGCGTGTCGGCTGAATCAAACCATAGCGTCGCTCCCAGGCGCGCAACGTCACCGGGTTTACACCGGTGAGGCGTGCGACCTCACGGATCGGGAACAGATCAGCGCGTTCGAGCGCAACAGAGGCCTGCGTAGCTGGGCTTGCGTCCGTTATGACAGGCATATGGCGTTCAACTTCCATGTCGATTCAATTGGATCCCATTCTAACGCTTATGCCCCAATGGGATTCAAGTGATGAAATGCGACGAAAGTCGCTGGTTTAATCGTGAAAAAACGGAATAATCCTTGCTTGTTGAAAACGCAGGCCTCTACCCCGGCCCTGCGTCAGGCGAAATTCCTACCCGGAGTGACGCACTCGAAATACGGAGATACAAAATGTCTACTTCCCCCGTCACGCTGATGGTAGCGCGTCGCGTCGCCGATGGTCGCTATCAGGATCTGATCGCCTGGCTGCGCGAAGGCGAACAACTGGCCACAGATTTCCCAGGTTACCTGGGTTCTGGCGTGCTCGCTCCGCCACCCGGCGATAACGAATTCCAGATCATTTTTCGCTTTGTCGATGAGCAGACGTTGCATGCGTGGGAGCATTCGGCATCCCGTACCGCGTGGTTGAGCCGCGGCAGCGATCTCTTCGCCCACCCGAAAGAGCATCGGGTCAGTGGAATCGAAGGCTGGTTCGGCGCGGCCGGTCAGCGTCCACCGCGCTGGAAGCAGGCTGTCGCGATCTGGCTGGCGTTTTTTCCGGTGTCACTGTTGTTCAACTTTGTCCTCGGCCCGTTGCTCGCTGACATGGGTTTGTTGCCGCGCGTATTGATCAGCACGGCGTGCCTGACGCCGCTGATGGTCTACTTCTTTATTCCGCTGTCGACGCGCCTGCTGGCGAACTGGCTGAACAGCCCCCCGGTGCGCCTGCCTGTTTCGGCGACACCTCAAAAACATTAAAGATCGCATCCTCGTTGCACTCGACAGCTCCTACAGGACTGAATACAGACCGGGGTAGGAGCTGCCGCAGGCTGCGATCTTTTCAGGCGCGTCGCTGTTATAGTTTTTGCTCCCACCGCGATGCGAGCCGTTCATGCCTGATTCCTCAGCCCCGATCCTCATCACCGGTGCCGGCCAGCGTGTCGGTCTGCATTGCGCGCAGCGGTTACTCGAAGAAGGCCATCGCGTCATCTTCACCTACCGCAGCGAACGCCCCGGCGTGCAGACACTGCGCGATCTGGGCGCCATCGGCCTGTTCGCCGATTTCTCCAGCGAAGCCGGGATTCTCGTCTTCATCGAAACACTGAAAACCCACACCGAGAGCCTGCGCGCCATCGTGCACAACGCTTCCGAGTGGCTGGCCGAAACCCCGGACAGCGAGGCCGAAGCCTTCACGCGCATGTTCAATCTGCACATGCTCGCGCCGTACCTGATCAACCTGCACTGCGGTGAATTGTTGAGGCGCTCGACGCCCGCCGACATCATCCATATCAGCGACGATGTCACCCGCAAAGGCAGCAGCAAGCACATCGGTTATTGCGCCACCAAGGCCGGGCTCGACAACCTGACGCTGTCCTTCGCCGCCCGCTATGCGCCGGCCATCAAGGTCAACGGCATCGCCCCGGCCCTGCTATTGTTCAATCCCGACGACGACGCGGCGTACCGCGCCAAGGCCCTGGCCAAATCCGCGCTGGGCATCGAACCCGGCAGCGAAGTGATCTATCAGAGCCTGCGTTATCTGCTCGACAACCCTTATGTCACTGGTACGACCCTGACCGTCAATGGCGGACGGCACGTCAAATAAGCCGATTCGCGAGGATTTCCATGACCCGTTCACTGCCCGAGAACTACCGCGAAATCCTCATCGGCCTCGGTGAAGACCCTGACCGTGAAGGACTGCGTGACACCCCGGTACGAGCGGCCAAGGCCATGCAATACCTGTGTCATGGCTATGAGCAGAGCGTCGACGAGATCGTCAATGGCGCGCTGTTTGCCTCGGACAGCGACGAGATGATCATCGTCGCCGACATCGAGTTGTACTCTTTGTGCGAACATCACCTGCTGCCCTTCATCGGCAAGGCCCATGTGGCTTATATTCCGACGGGCAAGGTGTTGGGCCTGTCGAAAATCGCGCGCTTGGTGGACATGTTCGCCCGCCGCCTGCAGATTCAGGAAAACCTCACCCGGCAAATCGCCGATGCGGTGCAACAAGTCACCGATGCCGCCGGCGTCGCGGTGGTCATCGAGGCCAGACACATGTGCATGATGATGCGCGGTGTCGAAAAACAGAATTCGACCATGAACACCTCGGTCATGCTCGGCGCCTTTCGCGAGTCGAGCAACACCCGTCAGGAGTTCCTGCAATTGATTGGACGGAGCAAGTAAATGCCACAACTTCAACCGGGAATGGCGCGCATCCGAGTCAAGGATCTGCGCTTGCGCACCTTTATTGGGATCAACGAGGACGAAATCCTCAACAAACAGGATGTGCTGATCAACCTGACCATTCTGTATGCCGCTCAGGAAGCCGTGCGTGACAACGACATCGACCACGCGCTGAATTACCGCACCATCACCAAAGCGATCATCGCGCACGTCGAGGGCAATCGCTTTGCGCTGCTCGAACGGCTGACTCAGGAATTGCTCGATCTGGTGATGAGTAATGGTTCGGTGCTGTACGCCGAAGTCGAAGTCGACAAGCCGCATGCGCTGCGATTTGCCGAATCGGTGTCGATCACGCTCGCGGCTAGCCGCTGAGCTTCAAGCTTCGAGCTGCAAGCGGTAAGCTAACGGCCGACCCCGATCCAATCTTGCAGCTTGAAGCTTGCCGCTCAAAGCTGTCTCGCAGAGACCCCCATGACTGATCAACAACGCCTCGAACTCGAAGCCGCCGCTTTCCGCCGGCTGGTCGCCCACCTGGACAGCCGCAAGGACGTGCAGAACATCGACCTGATGAACCTCGCCGGGTTCTGCCGCAACTGCCTGTCGAAGTGGTACAAGGCCGAAGCCGACGAGCGCCAGATCGAGGTCAGCCTCGATGACGCCCGCGAAGTGGTTTACGGCATGCCGTACGCCGAGTGGAAAGCCCAATATCAGCAAGAAGCCAACGCCGACCAGCAAGCGGCGTTCGCCAAAGGAAAAACCCATGAGTGATCTGAACACCCTGCGCGCCAGCCTCAAGAGCGGCGAACACGCTTTCGCCGACACCCTGGCGTTCATCGCCGCCGGTTACGACTACCAGCCGCAAGCCTTCAACAACGGTGGCGTGGAAAACGCCGCCGGACAGAACGAAGGCTCGTGCAAGACCCTGGGCTTGGCGCTGCTGGAAGGTCTGAGCGATGAAGAAGCGCTGTTGGCGTTCGGCGAGCATTACCGCTCGGTAGTGGCGACGCCTGAGGGCAGTGATCACGGCAATATTCGCGCGCTGATCAAGCATGGTCTGGCCGGGGTGAAGTTCGAAACACAACCCCTGACCCGCCGCTGATTCCTCTATCCACACAAAATCCCTGTGGGAGCGAGCCTGCTCGCGAATACGGACTGACATTCAACATTGATGTCGACGGAGACACCGCATTCGCGAGCAGGCTCGCTCCCACATTTGATCTGTGGTGACTGTGTTTCTCGGGCACAAAAAAACCGGCCAATTGGCCGGTTTTTTTATGCCTGCGATCTTAGAACGAAGCGTTCTGCAGACCGTCCAGGTAACGTTCGGTGTCCAGTGCCGCCATGCAGCCGGCGCCGGCCGAGGTGATGGCTTGGCGGTAAACGTGGTCAGCCACGTCACCGGCGGCGAAGATGCCTTCGACGCTGGTCGCGGTAGCGTTGCCGTCACGGCCGCCGTGCACCACCAGATAACCGTCTTTCAGGGTCAACTGGCCTTCGAACAGCGAGGTGTTCGGGGTGTGGCCGATGGCGATGAACACGCCGTCGACGGTGATTTCGTCGAAGCTGCCGTCGTTGTTCTTCAGACGCGCACCGGTCACGCCCATGTTGTCGCCCAGCACTTCGTCGAGGTTGGCGTTCAACTTGAGGATGATCTTGCCTTCAGCGACGCGAGCGTTGAGCTTGTCGATCAGGATCTTTTCGGCGCGGAAGGTTTCGCGACGGTGGATCAGGGTCACAGTGCTGGCGATGTTGGCCAGGTACAGTGCCTCTTCAACCGCAGTGTTGCCACCACCGACCACAGCTACCGGCTTGTTGCGGTAGAAGAAACCGTCGCAGGTTGCGCAGGCGGAAACACCTTTACCCATGAACGCTTCTTCCGACGGCAGGCCCAGGTAACGAGCGCTGGCGCCAGTAGCGATGATCAGGGCGTCGCAGGTGTAGGTCGCGCTATCGCCGGTCAAGGAGTACGGCTTGGAAGCGAAGTCCACAGCGTTGATGTGGTCGAAGACGATCTCGGTTTCAAAACGCTCGGCGTGTTCACGCATGCGCTCCATCAGCACCGGGCCAGTCAGGCCGTGGACGTCGCCCGGCCAGTTGTCGACTTCAGTGGTGGTGGTCAGTTGACCGCCAGCCTGCATGCCGGTGATCAGCAGTGGCTTGAGGTTGGCACGGGCCGCGTATACCGCTGCGCTGTAACCGGCAGGGCCGGAACCGAGAATAATCACTCGCGAATGACGGACTTCAGACATGACCTGCTCCTGTTGACCGGGCTGAAACACAGGCCCGGATCGCCGGACTGCCGGCGGGAATAAAAAAGGACCGTGGAAAACCTTGGGGAAGGCTTGAGCTCGACAGTCCTGTAAAAAGTTGGGTGCAGCGTATCGAGGGGGGCAAGATTAAGGAAATACGGTTTAACAATCCAGCTCATAGGTGGTCTCTATGCCGACACACTGACGAGATGGACGTCTTTGTTACAGTGAATGTCGATAGCTCTACCGCGCTTTCGCCGTCGTTGCAAAGTCGGTAAGGTCGGCGCGTTTTCCCTTGCTCGGAGCACCTTATGCCCGCCCCTGTTCTGTCTGGCCCGCAATACCTGCGCGAAGGCCTGAAACTGGTTCTCAGCCCTGGCTTGCGCCTGTTCGTGTTGTTGCCGCTGGCGATCAACCTGGTGCTGTTCGTCGGATTGATCTATCTGGCCGGCCACCAGTTCAGCCTGTGGGTCGATACGCTGATGCCGTCGCTGCCCGAATGGCTGAGTTTCCTCAGCTACATCCTCTGGCCCTTGTTCGTGGTGCTGGTGGCGTTGATGGTGTTTTTCACCTTCACCATGCTCGCCAACGTGATCGCCGCACCGTTCAACGGCTTCCTTGCGGAAAAAGTCGAAGTGGTGGTGCGTGGCACCGATGATTTCCCGGCGTTCAGCTGGGGTGAACTGATTGCGATGGTCCCGCGCACCCTCGCCCGGGAAATGCGCAAGCTCGGCTACTTTCTGCCCCGCGCAATCGGTCTGTTCATCCTGTCGTTCATCCCGGTGGTGAACATCATTGCCGCGCCGCTGTGGCTGCTGTTCGGCGTGTGGATGATGGCGATCCAGTACATCGACTACCCGGCGGACAACCACAAACTCGGCTGGAACGAAATGCTCGCCTGGCTGCGCCAGAAGCGCTGGCAGAGCATGAGTTTTGGCGGGATCGTCTATCTGGTGCTGCTGATTCCGGTGGTCAACATCCTGATGATGCCGGCGGCGGTGGCCGGGGCGACGTTGTTCTGGGTGCGTGAGCGCGGCGCAGAGAATCTGGTGACTCAGCGCTAACGCGACGTCACAAATCCATCATCCGAACGTAACAAGCACGACATGGCCTCAGCCGACACTGAGGCCATGACGACAGCTCTAAACATCACTCTGATCAGCGAAACCTTCCCACCGGAAATCAACGGCGTGGCCAATACCCTTGGCCGCTTGTGCGATGGACTGCGCGCGCGTGGTCACCAAGTGGAACTGGTGCGACCGCGTCAGGCGGGTGATCCGCAGCGCAGCGAAGATGATGCGCTTCTGTTGTGCCGTGGCTGGCCGCTGCCGGGATATCCCGGGCTGCAATGGGGTCAGTCGTCGATGCACAAACTGCTGCGGCGCTGGAAACGTCAGCGCCCGGATGTGCTGTATATCGCCACGGAAGGACCGCTCGGGTTATCGGCCCTGCGTGCGGCGCGGCGTCTGGGCATTTCGGTGGTCAGCGGGTTCCACACCAACTTTCAGCAATACACCAGTCAATATGGGCTCGGTCTGCTGACGCGGATGCTCACGCACTATCTGCGCTGGTTTCACAATCGCTCGGCGCTGACGTTGGTGCCGAGCGTCAGCCAGCGGCTGGAGCTGGAACGGCGGCATTTCGAGCGCTTGGCACTGCTATCGCGAGGTGTGGACAGTCAGTTGTTTCATCCAAGCAAACGGCTGAATGCATTGCGTGAGCAATGGGGACTGAGCGAGCGCGACGTCGCCGTGATTCACGTAGGACGTTTGGCTCCGGAGAAAAACCTGGGCCTGCTCAAGCGCAGCTTTGCAACCCTGCGCGAGACTTATCCACAGCGTAATCTGAAACTGATCGTGGTCGGTGACGGGCCGCAGCGGCTCGCGCTGGAAAAGGAATTGCCCGAGGCAATCTTCTGCGGCGCACAGCGCGGTGAGGCGTTGGCGGCGCACTACGCATCAGGCGATGTATTTCTGTTTCCGAGCCTGACCGAAACCTTCGGCAATGTCGTGCTCGAAGCTTTGGCGTCGGGCCTCGGTGTGGTGGCTTACGATCAGGCTGCGGCGGCGCAGCATATTCGCCATGGCTACAACGGCGTGCTGGCGATGCCGGGAGATGAGCAGGCGTTTTGCGACGCCGCTGCATGGTTACTGGAAGAGGATGAGCGGCTGCGCTGTGTGCGCCTGAATGCGCGGCAGCATGCGAGTCGCCAAGGCTGGCCGGCGGTTATCGAGCAGTTTGAAAAGCATTTGCGCGGGGCTTGTGTGGGGGAGCAGGTTGTCCCGAATGCGCAGACATTGCCTTGAATCTTTGCTGACCTTAGAACCGCTTTCGCGAGCAGGCTCGCTCCCACAGGGGATCTTCAGTGAACACACATTTTGTGAACAGCAGAGAAACCTGTGGGAGCGAGCCTGCTCGCGAAGGGGCCAGTGAAAGCGCTGCTTAAACCAGCGTCATCAACGCCTCACGGCTGAACGGCAGAATATCCTGTTCACGCCCTTCGCGGACTTTCTGCGCCCAGTCCGGATCGACCAGCAGCGCACGCCCCACCGCGACCAGATCGAATTCCTCTTTGTTCAAACGCTCCAGCAGGTTTTCCAGACTGGCCGGTTGCGCGACCTTGTCGGTGTTGACCATGAATTGCAGAAACTCACCATCGAGACCGACGCTACCGACGGTGATGGTCGGCTTGCCGGTGAGCTTGCGGGTCCAGCCTGCCAGGTTCAGCTCGGAACCATCGAACTCCGGCTCCCAGAAACGCCGCGTCGAGCAATGGAAAATATCCACGCCAGCGTCGGACAATGGCTTGAGGAATTCGCCCAGTGCTTCTGGGGTTTGCACCAGACGCGCGGTGTAATCCTGCTGCTTCCATTGCGAGAAACGGAAGATGATCGGGAAGCCTTCGCCTACGGCCGCACGTACGGCTTGAATCAGTTCGATGGCGAAACGCGAACGGTTGGCCAGGCTGCCGCCGTATTCGTCGGTGCGCTGGTTGCTGCCTTCCCAGAAGAACTGGTCGATCAGGTAACCGTGCGCGCCGTGGATTTCCACGCCGTCCATGCCGATGCTTTGTGCGTCTTTGGCCGCCTGGGCGAAGGCTGCGATCACGTCCTGGATGTCTTGCTTGGTCATGCCGTGCACCACGACCTGACCGTCCTTGAGTTTTTCCGACGGGCCGTAAGCCGGCACGCTGGCGTCCGGCTCGGTGCCGATGCGTCGCACGCTACCCACATGCCACAGTTGCGGAACGATCTTGCCGCCTTCGGCGTGAACCGCATCAACGACCTTCTTCCAGCCGGCCAATGGCGCGTCACCAAAGAACTGCGGCACGTTCGGGTAGCCGTTGGAGGCAATGTGGCCGACGGTGGTGCCTTCGGTGATGATCAGGCCAACGCCGGCTGCTGCGCGACGACGGTAGTACTCGATGACTTTCGAATTCGGTACGCCGCCCGGGGAGAACGAGCGAGTCATCGGTGCCATGACCACGCGGGTCGGCAGTTCGAGGGCACCGAGGTGGAACGGTTTGAACAAGGCTTGAACGGGCATCGAAGGGCTCCACAGAGAAGGCTTTATGACGGCGATAATATGGAGGCGCGTACCCTTTGAACAGCACTATTGATTTGGGTGATTAAGGATTAAAAGACGCAAAGCAAAAGATCGCAGCCTTCGGCAGCTCCTACATGGGGTTTTGAGGTCACCTGTAGGAGCTGCCGAAGGCTGCGATCTTTTGATCTTGCTGTTTCAGCTCAGCGCTTTTTCAATCGCATGCACAATGGTCGGGTCATCCGGCGCCGTGCGCGGTGAGAACCGGGCCAGCACACGGCCGTCCTTGCCGAGCAGGAACTTCTCGAAATTCCAGGTGATGTCACCGGGAAACTCCGCGCCCTCGCCCGCCAGCAGACGGTAGAGCTGATGACGATCATGACCGTTGACTTCGAGCTTGCTCGACAACGGAAACGTCACGCCATAGTTGAGGCTACAGAAATCCTGAATTTCCTGTTCGCTGCCAGGTTCCTGACCGGCAAACTGGTTGCACGGCAGGCCCAGCACACTGAAGCCTTTGCCCTTGAATTGCTGATAGAGGTTTTCCAGCGCCGCGTACTGTGGGGTCAAGCCGCATTTGGAGGCGACGTTGACCACCAGCACGACTTGGCCCTTGAACGGCGCCAGCGGTAGCTCCTGACCATCCAGGGCTGTCAACTTAAGGTCGTGAAAAGCACTCATGACGAACTCCAAGATTCCCGTGTTCTACTCGAAACAGCCACTTGGCGAAGTCACCAAGGACAGCCGCGGACTAAAAAGGCGCCCGCAGGCGCCTCTCCAGTACTCGAAGCTTAGCGCAGAAAATCAGTGGTGATGGCCACCTTCGCCATGGACGTGGCCATGAGCGACTTCTTCCTGGCTGGCGTCACGGATGTCAACGATCTTCACTTTGAAGTTCAGGCGCTGACCGGCCAGTGGGTGGTTGCCGTCGACAGTCACGTCGTCGCCGTCGAGGTCACGAATGGTGACGATTTGCATCTGGCCGTCCGGCGCCGAAGCGTGGAACTGCATGCCGACTTCCAGCTCGTCAACGCCTTCGAACATGCTGCGGCTCAGGGTGCTGACCAGCTCAGCGGCGTATTCGCCGTAAGCGTCTTCCGGTTCAACGGAAACTTCCAGCTCGTCACCAACAGCTTTGCCTTCCAGAGCTTTTTCCAGGCCCGGGATGATGTTGCCTGCGCCTTGCAGGTAGACCAGCGGAGCGCCGCCGGCGGAGCTGTCGATGACCTCACCAGCGTCGTTGGTCAGGGTATAGTCGATGGAGACAGCCTTATTGGCGGCGATCAGCATGGGGCGAGACCTTTTGCAGAAGAATATAGAAAGGCCAAGTTTAGCGAAGCAATCGCGCGAAAGCGAACACAACCCGGACAAACGGGTTTCGACGATCGCAGGCTTTCATCAGGACGAGGACGGTCACTGGGTCGTCGAGCTTTCCTGTGGTCACACCCAGCACCTGCGCCATCAGCCGCCCTGGCAATCGCGCGCCTGGGTGCTGGACCCGGCGCAACGTATTGAAAAAATAGGCCAACCCTTTGCCTGCGGTTGGTGCGCACAAGGCTCGGTTAGCGATAACCTTGGCGACTGAATTTCGGTAGTCAGCCAGACATAAGCTGACACCATTGCCATGCAACTTTAGAGAATTCGCATGCAAACTTTTTTTATCGCACCCACCGATTTTGGCGTGGGTCTGACCTCCATCAGCCTCGGGCTGGTGCGCACGCTTGAGCGCGCCGGCCTCAAAGTCGGTTTCTTCAAACCGATTGCCCAGCCGCACCCGGGCGACACCGGCCCTGAGCGTTCCACCGAACTGGTGGCGCGCACCCACGGTCTGAAACCGCCGCAACCACTGGGCCTTGCCCACGTTGAGCGGATGCTCGGCGACGGTCAGCTCGATGAACTGCTCGAAGAAATCATCACCCTCTATCAGCAAGCCGCCATCGGCAAAGACGTGCTGGTCGTTGAAGGCATGGTGCCGACCCGCAGCGCCAGCTACGCTGCGCGGGTCAATCTGCACCTGGCCAAGAGCCTCGATGCCGAGGTGATTCTGGTCTCGGCGCCGGAAAACGAAGTACTCGCCGAACTGTCCGGCCGGGTTGAATTGCAGGCGCAATTGTTTGGCGGGCCGAAAGACCCGAAAGTCCTCGGGGTGATCCTCAACAAGGTCAAGACCGACGAGAGCATGGACGCCTTCGCCACGCGTCTGAAGGAACATTCGCCGTTGCTGCGCAGCGGTGATTTCCGCTTGCTCGGCTGCATTCCCTATCAGCCGGAACTCAACGCACCGCGCACCCGCGATGTCGCCGATCTGATGGGCGCGCAAGTGCTCAATGCCGGTGACTACGAAACCCGGCGGATGACCAAAATCATCATTTGCGCACGGACCATGCGTAACACCGTCGAGTTGCTCAAGCCCGGCGTGTTGGTAGTGACCCCGGGCGATCGCGACGACATCATCCTCGCCGTCAGCCTCGCGGCGATCAACGGCGTGCCGCTGGCCGGCCTGCTGCTGACCAGCGATACCCTGCCGGATCCGCGCATCATGGATCTGTGCCGCGGCGCCTTGCAGGCCGGTTTGCCGGTGCTGTCAGTGAGCACCGGTTCCTACGACACCGCCAACCTGCTCAACGGCCTGAACAAGGAAATCCCGATCGACGACCGCGAGCGCGCGGAGATCATCACCGATTTCGTCGCCAGCCATCTCGACGCCAAATGGCTGCACCAGCGTTGCGGCACGCCACGGGAAATGCGCCTGTCGCCGGCGGTGTTCCGCTATCAATTGATTCAACGCGCGCAAGCGGCGAACAAACGCATCGTCCTGCCCGAAGGCAGCGAGCCGTTCACTGTGCAAGCGGCGGCGATCTGTCAGGAGCGCGGGATCGCCCGTTGCGTGTTGCTGGCGAAACCGGAAGACGTCGAAGCCGTCGCCCGCGCTCAAGGCATCGTCCTGCCGCCGGGGCTGGAGATTCTCGATCCGGATCTGATCCGCGAGCGCTACGTCGAGCCGATGGTCGCGCTGCGCAAAACTAAAAGTCTCAATGCGCCAATGGCCGAGCAACAACTGGAAGATACCGTGGTGATCGGCACCATGATGCTCGCACTGGATGAAGTCGACGGCCTGGTATCGGGCGTGATCAACACCACCGCCAACACCATCCGCCCGGCGCTGCAGCTGATCAAGACTGCACCGGGCTGCACGCTGGTGTCATCGGTGTTCTTCATGCTCTTCCCGGAAGAAGTGCTGGTCTACGGCGACTGCGTGATGAACCCGCACCCAAGCGCCACCGAACTGGCCGAGATTGCCCTGCAAAGCGCCGACTCGGCGGCCGCGTTCGGCATCACCCCGCGCGTGGCGATGATCAGTTACTCCAGCGGCGAATCGGCCACCGGAGAAGAAGTCGAGAAAGTCCGCGAGGCCACCCTCCTCGCCCACGAACAACAGCACTCGCTGCTGATCGACGGCCCGCTGCAATACGACGCCGCGGCCAACGCCGAAGTCGCCCGGCAACTGGCGCCGAACAGTCAGGTGGCCGGTCGCGCCACGGTGTTTGTGTTCCCCGATCTGAACACCGGCAACACCACCCACAAAGCGGTGCAACGCAGTGCCGATTGCGTCAGCCTCGGGCCGATGCTGCAAGGACTGCGTAAACCGGTGAATGACTTGCCGCGTGGTGCGCAAGTCGATGACATCGTCTACACCATCGCCCTCACCGCGATTCAAGCCGCCAACCGACCTATGGATGTGTAAATGCTGGATTTTCTACCTGCACCCGTGCGCGGCGTGATCGCTTCGCTGCTGTTGGCGCTCAACACGATTCTGCTCTGCTCGTTTCTGTTCTGCGTGGCGCTGGTCAAGGCCTTGCCGTTCGCGCTCACCCAGCGCATCGCTGGCTGGCTGATGAGCCATACCCACGAAGCGTGGATCAGCAACAACAAGGGCTGGATGAATCTGGTGCGACGCACGCGCTGGCACATTAGCGGCCTGCAAGGCCTCGACTATCAGCACTCGTATCTGATCACCAGTAACCACCAGAGCTGGGTCGATATTCTGGTGCTGCAATACGTGCTCAACCGTCGGATTCAGCCGTTGAAATTCTTCCTCAAGCAGGAGCTGATCTGGGTGCCGGTGATCGGTCTGGCGTGGTGGGCGCTCGGTTTTCCGTTCATGAAGCGTTACTCCAAGGCGTACCTGGCCAAGCACCCGGAGAAGAAAGGCAAAGACCTGGAAACCACGCGCAAGACGTGTGCGAAGTTTCGCAATAATCCGGTGGGGATTTTCAACTTCGTCGAGGGCACGCGCTTCACTGAAGGCAAGCATGCGCAGCAGCAGTCACCGTTCAAATACCTGCTCAAGCCCAAGGCTGGCGGCATTGCCTTTGTACTGGATGCAATGGGCGAACAGCTGGAGTCGATCGTCAACGTGACGATTCACTACCCGGCCGGGCGTCCGGGGTTCTGGGATTTGCTCTGCGGCAATGTGCGCGACGTGGTGGTGCACTTTGAAGAGCTGAAGATTCCGCAGCAGTTCATCGGCAAGAATTACGATCAGGACGGCGAGTATCGCCTGCAGTTTCAGGGCTGGATCAATCAGCTGTGGCTGGACAAGGATGCGTTGCTGGAACAGATGCACCGCGAATACCCCGATCACCACTAACCCCTGTGGGAGCGAGCCTGCTCGCGAAAGCGTCATTTCATTCAACATTGATGCAAGCTGATCCACCGCATTCGCGAGCAGGCTCGCTCCCACAGTTTTGATCGCCTTATGCCCGAATAAAAAAGCCCGCCGATGATTGCTCATCGGCGGGCTTTTTATTTATCGCTAACGCTTAGATCGCGCCACGCTTGCGCAGCAGATCCAGCACTTGCTTGACGCTGTCCTCCAGACTCAGCGTCTGCGTGTCGATCACCAGATCGGCATCCAGCGGCACGTCGTACGGGAAGGATTCGCCCGGGATGTTGTCGCCAGCGGCGGCATACAGACCTTGCGGATCACGCTCGGCGCAAACAGCCGGCGACGCCTGCACGTAGACCGTCAGCAGACGATCCTTGCCGATCAGTTCCCTGGCCTGCTCGCGCCCTTCAGCACTTGGTGCGACGAACGCGGCCAATGTCAGTAGACCGGCTTCGTTGAACTGACGCGCAACATGCGCGGCACGACGCCAGTTCTCGGTACGCCCGGCGCGATCCTGTGGCAGACCTTTGTTGAGGTCGTGACGCAGGTTCTGGCCATCCAGCACAAACACCGCACGGCCCAGGTCGAACAGCTTGCGCTCGACCGCATAAGCCAGCGTGCTCTTGCCCGCGCCCGACAGGCCGCTGAACAACACAGTGGCCGGTTGCTGGCCGAAACGCTGGGCACGTTCTTCAGTGGCCACGTGCGCCAGTTTGCCGTGATGCGTGGCGGTGCCATGGGTCACTGGCTGGGCGACGATCATGCCGGCGCCAACGGTGCCGTTGGTCAAACGGTCAATGACGATGAACGCGCCGGTGGTGCGGTTGCTCTCGTAACCGTCGAGGGCGATCGGCGCGTCGAGCGCGATCTTCACCTTGCCGATTTCGTTGAGCTGCAAAGCGCTCGCCGGGCCTTCTTCCAACGTGTTGACGTCGACCTTGTTGACGATGCTGGCGATCGAGCCCGGCACGTAACTGGTGGCGCGTTTGATGTCGTATTTCTTGCCCGGCAGCATCGGCTCTTCAGCCATCCACACCAGCATCGCTTCAAAGCTGTCGGTAACCGGCGGCACGTTGTCGGCATGCACCAGCAGGTCGCCACGGGAGATGTCGATTTCGTCTTCCATGGTCAGCGTCACGGCCTGACCTGGACCGGCGTGCTCCAGCTCACCTTCGAAGGTGACGATGGACTTCACGCGGCTGCTCTTGCCCGACGGCAGCACCACGACTTCGTCGCCCTTGTGCACGATGCCGCTGGCCAGGGTACCGGCGAAACCACGGAAGTTCAGGTTCGGACGATTGACGTACTGCACCGGGAAACGCAGATCGGTGAAGTTGCGGTCACCCGCGACTTCCACGGTCTCGAGGATTTCCATCAGCGACTGGCCTGTGTACCAAGGCGAGCGCTCGGACTTGTTCACCACGTTGTCGCCCTTGAGGGCAGACATCGGCACGAAGTGCATGCTGGTCGGCTTCATCTTCAAGCCTTCAGCGAACTTCAGGTAGTCAGCCTTGATCGACTCGAACACGCCTTCATCGAAGTCTTTCAGGTCCATCTTGTTGATGGCGACGACGATGTGTTTGATCCCCAAAAGGGAGGCGATGAAGCTGTGGCGACGGGTCTGGGTCTGCACGCCGTAACGCGCGTCGACCAGAATGATCGCCAGGTCACAGGTGGACGCACCGGTGGCCATGTTGCGGGTGTACTGCTCATGGCCGGGGGTGTCGGCGATGATGAATTTGCGCTTGGCGGTGGAGAAATAGCGGTAGGCGACATCGATGGTGATGCCCTGCTCCCGCTCGGCCTGCAGACCGTCGACCAGCAATGCCAGGTCGATATCGTCACCGGTGGTGCCGACTTTCTTCGAATCGCGAGTGATCGCTTCGAGGTGATCTTCGTAGATCATCTTCGAGTCGTGCAGCAGGCGCCCGATCAGGGTGCTCTTGCCGTCATCGACGTTACCGCAAGTCAAAAAGCGCAGCAGCTCTTTACGTTCGTGCTGGCCCAGGTAGGCGAGGATGTCCTCGCTGATCAAATCAGATACGTGGCTCATTGCATTCAAGCTCCGAGCTGTAAGCTTCAAGCGGCAAGCTTGTCGGCGTACAGCTAGTCAGAAATTTTGTTGATCAACCCGCCCAGCATTCTAGAAAGCTCACGGGTTTCCATAATCCAATTTTCAGCCAGCGGTTCTGCGATGTAAGCGATATCTCGGCCTATCAGGATCTGGGTGCGCAACTCTCCGCAAGAAGCCTTCGCGATCCAAAGAAAGTGAACCTTTTCTTTGCAACTCCGACGCTCCATGCCTTCAGCAATATTGGAAGGCACTGACAGTGCAGAGCGAGTGATCTGATCCTTGAATCCAAAATCCCCGCATCGCGCAAACTCTCTAAAAATCCCCACCGCCAAGCATTTGCTTCGCTGCCAAACAACCAGTTTCTCGAAATCCATTACGAGTCATCCGATTCCGGCTCGCAGCAACCGGCCGCAAGCGCCAAACCGCAAAGTTACGCATACCGCCTTTAACTTGCAGCTTGCCGCTTGTAACTCGAAGCTTAAAAGTACCCCTGACGTTTTTTGTCTTCCATCGAGCCGGCACCATCGTGGTCGATGACTCGGCCCTGGCGCTCGGAAGTTCGCGTCAGGAGCATTTCCTGAATGATGTCCGTCAGGCTTTCGGCCTCGGACTCCACGGCACCCGTCAACGGGTAGCAGCCAAGGGTACGGAAACGCACTTTCTTTTTGACGATGCGCGCTTTGTCTTCGTCGGACAGGTGCTCGAGGATGCGCTCGTCGTCGATCATGATCAGCGTGCCGTTCTTCTCGATCACTTCGCGCTCGGCGGCGAAGTACAGCGGCACAATCGGGATGCCTTCGAGGTAGATGTACTGCCAGATGTCCAGTTCGGTCCAGTTCGACAGCGGGAACACACGAATGGATTCGCCCTTGTTGACCTTGCCGTTGTAGACGTTCCACAGCTCCGGGCGCTGGTTTTTCGGGTCCCAGCGGTGCTTGCTGTCGCGGAACGAGTACACGCGCTCTTTGGCGCGGGATTTCTCTTCATCGCGACGGGCACCGCCGAAGGCTGCGTCGAAACCATGCTTGTCGAGCGCCTGCTTCAGGCCCTCGGTTTTCATGATGTCGGTGTGCTTGGCGCTGCCGTGGGTGAACGGGTTGATGTTCTGCGCCACGCCATCGGGGTTGATGTGGGTGATCAGGTCCAGGCCCAGTTCTTCGACCATCTTGTCGCGGAACTTGTACATCTCCTGGAATTTCCAGCGGGTGTCGACGTGCATCACCGGAAACGGCAGTTTGCCCGGGAAGAACGCCTTGCGTGCCAGGTGCAGCATCACGGCGGAGTCTTTACCGATGGAGTACAGCATCACCGGGTTATCGAACTCGGCGGCCACCTCGCGGATGATGTGGATGCTTTCCGCCTCCAGCTGTTTCAGATGCGTCAGTTTGTCGACCATGGCTACTCACGAAAACTTTCTTATGAACGGCCAGCGGGCCGTGTTCGAGCGGGAAATCCTAGCACAGCGGCCTCTTCTAATCAGGACGCCAACTAGATCGAAAGGGTATATGAATATGCCTGCCAGTTCGGCCGAGCAGTTCCCTTGTGGGAGCGAGCCTGCTCGCGAAAGCGGTGTGTCAGGCACCTTTGTATTGAAAGTCTGACGCCTTCGCGAGCAGGCTCGCTCCCACAGGAATTTGTGGTGGATTCAGATCGGATTCGGGCAGTCGATGAAGATGTGTTCGACGGCGAAGCGTTTTGCCAAGTAGTCGCCCAGCGCCTGCACGCCATAGCGTTCGGTGGCGTGGTGGCCGGCGGCAATAAAGCTGATGTCGTTCTCACGGGCGCTGTGGAAGGTCTGCTCGGACGCTTCACCGCTCAGGTACAGATCGACGCCCGCCGCGACGGCCTGATCGATATAGCCCTGACCGCCGCCAGTGCACCAGCCAACCCGACGAATCATCGGATTACCTTCAATCAGCAAGGGTTCGCGGCCCATGACTTCCTGCACCTTGCGGGCGAAATCGCGAGCGGTCAGCGGTTCTTTCAGCGAACCGACCAGACCGACGATTTTCAGATTATCCGGGTCCAGCGGGCCTTCAACAGTGATGTCCAATTGCCGAGCAAGCTGCACGTTATTGCCAACGTCCGGGTGCAGATCCAACGGCAAGTGATAGGCAAGCAGACTGATATCGTGCTTGAGCAACGTCTTCAATCGACGCTGCTTCATGCCAGTGATGCACGGGTTTTCGCCCTTCCAGAAGTAACCGTGATGCACCAGCACCAGATCCGCTTCGGCCTCAACAGCAGCGTCGAGCAAGGCCTGACTGGCCGTGACGCCGCTGACGATCCGCATCACCTGAGGACGGCCCTCAACCTGCAATCCATTCGGGCAATAATCGGCAATTTTCGCACTGCCGAGGTAACGGTCGGCTTCTTCGACGAGGGTGCTGAGGGCAACGGCCATGAAAGACTCCTAAATATCCCGTTCAGAGGCACGCGCGGCCTCGTATAATGCGCGACATTATGGGCGGTCTGACCCCGCCTGCAACTCTTCCAGGACGTGCTTAATGCTCAAGGCGCTGCGTTTTTTCGGCTGGCCGTTGTTGGCCGGTGTGCTTATCGCTCTGTTGATTATTCAGCGTTACCCGCAGTGGGTCGGGCTTCCGAGCCTCGACGTCAACCTGCAACAGGCCCCGCAAACCACCAGCGTGCAACAGGGCCCGGTGTCCTATGCCGACGCGGTGACCATTGCCGCGCCTTCGGTGGTCAACCTCTACACCACCAAAGTCATCAACAAACCGGCGCATCCGCTGTTTGAAGATCCGCAGTTCCGCCGCTTCTTTGGTGACAACTCGCCGAAGCAGAAACGCATGGAATCGAGCCTCGGCTCCGGCGTGATCATGAGCCCGGAAGGCTACATCCTGACCAACAACCACGTGACCAGCGGTGCTGATCAGATTGTCGTGGCGTTGAAGGATGGCCGCGAAACCCTCGCCCGCGTCATCGGCAGCGATCCGGAAACTGACCTCGCGGTTCTGAAAATCGATCTGAAAACCCTGCCAGCGATCACCGTTGGCCGCTCCGACAACATTCGCATCGGCGACGTCGCACTGGCCATCGGCAACCCGTTCGGCGTTGGCCAGACTGTGACCATGGGCATCATCAGCGCCACCGGGCGTAATCAGTTGGGCCTGAACAACTACGAAGACTTTATCCAGACCGACGCGGCAATCAACCCGGGCAACTCCGGTGGTGCGCTGGTCGATGCCAACGGCAATCTGACCGGCATCAACACGGCGATCTTCTCCAAGTCCGGCGGCTCGCAAGGCATCGGCTTCGCGATCCCGGTGAAACTGGCGATGGAAGTGATGAAGTCGATCATCGAACACGGTCAGGTGATTCGTGGCTGGCTGGGCATTGAAGTGCAGCCGCTGACCCAGGAACTGGCTGAGTCGTTTGGTCTGTCCGGGCGTCCGGGAATTGTCGTTGCGGGGATCTTCCGGGATGGCCCGGCACAGAAGGCAGGCCTGCAATTGGGCGACGTGATTCTGAGCATTGATGGCGAGCCTGCGGGCGATGGCCGTCGTTCAATGAATCAGGTTGCACGGATCAAACCGACGGACAAAGTGACGATTCAGGTGATGCGCAACGGCAAAGAGCTGAAGCTCACGGCTGAAATCGGCCTGCGCCCACCACCGGCGCCGGTGAAAGAAAAAGAAGAATAAAACTTTTTTCGCGCCAAGCGCGCGAATAAAAGACATTCTCAACAGGCATGTTATATTGTTTCAACTCTAAGAATTGGAACAACATAACATGTCGTCTCGAACAAAGGCCTCCCTGCTCGGCCTGAGCCTCGGTTTGCTGGTCGATCCAGCCTTCGCCGAAGAACCCAAACCCCTCGAACTCGACGCCATCAGCGTCATCTCCGACTACGAATCGCCGACCGGCCCGGTCAAGGGCTATCGCGCCACACGCTCATCCAGCGCAACCAAAACCGACACCGCGATCCGCGACATTCCTCAAGCCATCAGCGTCGTACCGGCCAGCGTGCTCAAGGATCTGGGCAGCAGCAGTGTCGAGCGCGCGCTGGATTTTGCCGGCGGCGTATCCAAGCAAAACAACTTCGGCGGCCTGACCCTTTACGAGTACAGCGTGCGCGGCTTCACCACTTCGGAGTTCTACAAGGACGGTTTCAGCGCCAACCGGGGTTATCCGAGCACGCCGGATGCAGCCAATATCGAGCGCATCGAAGTGCTCAAAGGCCCGGCCGCAAGCCTCTACGGTCGCGGCGATCCCGGCGGCACGGTTAACATCGTCACCAAGAAACCACAGCCCGAAGCTTTCACCACGTTGCAAACCAGCGCCGGCAGTTGGGACCGCTATCGCACCGCGCTGGACGTCAACACGCCGCTGGATGATCAGGGCAATGTGCTCTCGCGGATCAACCTCGCGGTCGAAGACAACAACAGTTTTCGCGATCACGTTGACAGCAAACGTGTATTCGTCGCGCCGTCGATCAGTTGGCAATTGAACCCGGACACGTCGCTGTTGGTGGAAAGCGAAATCGTCCGTCACAGCTCCACGTTCGATCGCGGCATCGTCGCGCCGAACAACAAATGGAGCGGCGTCTCGCGTTCGACCTTCCTCGGCGAACCCAACGACGGCAACATCGACAACCACAACAATTTGCTGCAGGCCACGCTGGAACATCATCTCAACGACAACTGGAAGTTGCGCCTGGCCAGCCATTACAAGGAAGGCAAACTCTGGGGCGACGCCTCCGAATCCCGCCCGCTGAACGCCGATGGCCACACCGTCAACCGCCGCTATCGCGAACGCGACACGAACTGGCATGACAGCATCACCCAACTGGAACTGCGCGGTCTGTTCGACCTCGGCCCTTGGCAGCACGAACTGCTGATCGGCACAGAGTACGAAAACTTCCGCAAGAACGAGCGCGTTACCACGATTGCCGGTGGCCCTTACGCCATCGACATCTATAAGCCGGTCTACGGCCAGCCAAAACCCAACGGCGCACGCTCGGGCACTGATTTTTTCGAACAGGTCGAAAGTCATGCACTGAACCTGCAGGATCAGATCATCTTCACCGACAAACTGCGCGGGATGATCGGTGCGCGTTTCGAGCATTTCGATCAGCACATCGATGATCACAGTCGCAACGCCACCAGCAACCAGCGCCACGACGCCCTCACGCAGCGTGTCGGCCTGCTGTATCAACTGACGCCGGAAACCGGGTTGTTCGCCAACGCCTCGACCTCTTTCAAACCGAACAATGGCCTCGACGCCTCCGGCAAATCCTTCGATCCGGAAGAAGGCGTCGGCTATGAAGTCGGGATCAAGAACGAACTGTTCGATGAGCGCCTGAGCAGCACCCTCGCCTTCTTCCACATCGACAAGGAAAACGTCCTCGCCCTCGACCCGGCCACCGACACCAGCCGCGCCATGGGCAAGGCACGCAGTCGCGGTTTCGATTGGCAGGTCACCGGGCAAGTCACCGATGCGGTGCGAATCATCGGCGCCTTCGCCTACATCGACGCCGAAGTGACCAAGGGCGACGCGGTGATTGCCACCGGCAGCCGCATCCTCGGCGTGGCCAAGCGTAGCGGCAGCCTGCTCGGCGTTTATGAGTTTCAGGATGGGCATTTGCGCGGCTCGGACGTCGGCGCGGCGTTCACCTATGTCGGTGATCGCTCAGGCGAATCCGGCAGCGACTTCGAATTACCGGCCTACCAGACCGTCGACCTGCTCGCGCATTACAAGGCCAGCGACAACGTCACTGTCGGCCTCAACCTCAACAATCTCTTCGACGAAAAGTATTACGAGCGCTCCTACAGCAACTACTGGGTCAACCCCGGCGAACCGCGCAATTTCACCGTCAGCCTGACACTCAACCTGTAAAAGGACGTCACCATGCAATACGGCAAAACCTTTGTGCTCATCGCTGCGCTGTTCACGGGACAGGTCTCGGCCCATGGCCTGTGGACGGAGCAACGGCGCGGCAATATCGAAGTGGTCTACGGTCACGGCGCTGAGGACAACGCGTTCAAAGCGCAGAAGGTCAGCGGTGCCTGGGCCTACGATGCGGGCGGCAAGATGATTCCGGTCAGCGTCGAGCGTCTGGCGGATCATGCTCGTTTGAAACCTTTGAAGGCGCCTGCGGTGATGGCCGTGGCATTGAACAATGGCATGTGGTCGCAGACGGCTGACAAAAAATGGATCAACCAAGGTCGCAGCAAAGTGCCGGGCGCCATTGAGGCCACCGAGACGTTCAAGTACAGCCTGGCGATTTATCAGCCGGGGGCGAAGTTGCCGAAGCTGGATCAGATCAAGTTGCTGATTCTGCCGGAGGTTGATCCGCTGACGGTTGGGCCGGGCAAGTCATTGCCGGTGCGGGTGTTGCTCGATGGCAAACCGGCGGCAGGGGTGAAGCTGATTGGCGACTATCGCAGTGCGCCGAACACGTTGAGCACCGAGACTGACAAGGATGGTCGGGCGCAGGTGTTGGTGAGGAATGAAGGGTTGAATGTGATTGCGGCACAGGTTGAGGTGCCGGTGAAGGGCAGCGCGGATGTGGATAGTCGCGGCTTGTTCACCTCACTGACGTTCCTTGGCGAAGCGCATCACGAGTAAAAGCGCACCCTCACTGTAGAGACCGGTACATCCTTTACAAATTAGACCGGGGACATCGTTTACACCTTTACAGGCTTGAAACGCGTTTTGCGCCGCTTTCAAGCCTGCCTAAACAGTGGCTGCAAAGGTACAGTTCCCAAGCGTCATCAGCCACTTCCTTCAGCGCGATGTCCTCTCCAATCAGAGCCTCTCCTAGAAAAATCAGCTGTCCTTTCCATTTAATTTCCCCATTTGACCGAACCTTGCGCACTTCAACATCGGAACCGTATTCAAGCGCAGGCAAGTAACCGGGATAAGCGCGTGTCGACGGGCTATAGACAGATGCCGGCGGTTTCATGCCCAGCGCGGTGTGCGGTCGGTGGTGGTTGAAGTCTTGGATGAAGTCCTGAAAAGCCAACTGCTGGCGCACCAGGTTTTCCGCCGGTGGCACTGCTGCCTTTAGCGTTCGATGCATCCGTTCATGTCGACCATTTTGGTCGGGACGGCCAGGCGTAATCGTTTCGACATGGATTCCAAGCCTGATGAACCAAACCGATAACTTCGAAAGTCGCGCCAGACCTGTCGACGCAAAAGGAGCGCCATTGTCAGTGCGGATCACATCCGGCAGCCCATATTCTCGAAAAGCCCACTCGAAGCCTTCCCGCGTAGGCGCTCCGTGCGTACTGGGCAAAGCGCGACAGACGAATAAAAAACGGCTCATCTGATCGGTAATGGTCAGCGGATAGCACCAATTACCGTCCTGCATTTTGAACTGCCCTTTGTAATCAGCACACCAAGTCTGGTTGGGCGCGTCGACCGGACGCAAATGTGTTGGAGCACGGGGACGCGGGGGATAGGGCCGTCGCGCCACCACCAAACCAGCTTTCTTCAACCACTCCCCGGCGGTACTCGCCGCCGGCCATTGGATATGCGGATCGGAATCGCGCAGGCGACCAATGATCTGCTTGGGTCCCCGATCGGGATGTTCGTTTTTCTTGGCCAGCAGCGTGGCAATGATTTCGTCGGGCGTTTGATGAGGACAGTTCAACGGCTTGCGCGATTGCTCTTTCAAGCCATCTACGCCCAACGCTGCATATCGTTCCAGCCATTTGTCGATGGTTGGACGGCTGACGCCATAGCGCCGGCTTAATTGGCTCTTGGTGTAGCTGCCGCCAAGCCAGTCACTGACTAACTTCACTCGTTGATCCATTGGGGACTCTTGATTCCAGGGCATGGTCAGCACCTCCTGACCATGATTAATACCTGTAAACCATGTCCCCGGTCTCAAACGTAAAGGATGTACCCGGTCTTTACCCACCCCAGCCCTCTCCCGGAGGGAGAGGGAGCCGACCGAGTTGTAAGGCGTCATGCATCGACCTGAATTACCGAGTCGATTATGGATTCGGTAAAGCAAGTTCAGGTCGGTGCAACTCGGGAGCATCCCCCGATCAGTCCCCTCTCCCTCTGGGAGAGGGGGCCGACCGAGTTGTCTTGCGAAGTACGTCGACCTGAAAGACCGAGTCGATTATGGATTCGGTACGGCACTTTCACGTCGGCGAAACTCTGCAATATCCCCCAATCAGTCCCCTCTCCCTCTGGGAGAGGGTTAGGGTGAGGGGCTTTTGCTTTTAGAGATCGCCAAGCCCATCGATAAGCGCCTGATTCTGCTCTGGCGTACCAATCGAAATCCGCAAAAATTGCGCAATCCGCTCCTGCTTGAAGTGCCGCACAATCACGCCCTGCTCACGCAGTTTGGCCGCCAGCCCCGCCGCATCATGCTGCGGGTGCCGGGCGAAGATGAAGTTCGCCGCCGACGGCAACACTTCAAAACCCTTGGTCTGCAACTGCGCAATCACCCACTCACGGCTCTCGATGACCAGACGGCAAGTCTTGTCGAAATACTCACGATCTTCGAACGCCGCTGCCGCACCGACAATCGCCAGACGATCGAGTGGATAAGAGTTGAAGCTGTTCTTGATCCGCTCCAGCGCCTCGATGAGATCGGGATGGCCGACCGCAAAACCAACGCGCAAACCAGCCAGCGAACGCGACTTGGACAGGGTTTGTGTCACCAGCAGGTTCGGATACCGGTCCACCAGACTGATTGCGGTTTCGCCGCCGAAGTCGATATAGGCCTCGTCTACGACCACCACCGAATCCGGGCTGGCCTTGAGGATTTGCTCGACCGCGTCCAGTGCCAGCAGGCAACCGGTTGGCGCGTTCGGGTTAGGGAAAATGATCCCGCCATTCGGCTTGGCATAGTCCGCCGGGTTGATCTGGAACTGCGCGTCCAGCGGCACTGCATCAAACTTGATGCCATACAGACCGCAGTAAACCGGATAGAAGCTGTAGCTGATGTCCGGGAACAGCAGTGGCTGATCGTGTTGCAGCAAGCCATGGAAAATGTGCGCGAGCACTTCATCCGAACCGTTGCCGAGGAACACCTGATTGCTCTGCACGCCGTAATACTGGGCGACGGCAGTTTTCAGCAGGTCACTGTTCGGGTCCGGGTACAGACGCAGGTTATCGTTAAGCTCGACCTGCATCGCCGCCAAGGCTTTTGGCGATGGGCCGTAGGGGTTTTCGTTGGTGTTGAGCTTGACCAGTTTGGTCAGCTTCGGCTGTTCGCCCGGCACGTACGGCACCAGATCCTTGACGAACGGGCTCCAGAATTTACTCATCGCTCAGTTCCCCTGCCCTTTTAGAAAGTCTTCGTCTTTGATGCGGTATTCGGCACTGCGCGCGTGCGCACTCAGCGATTCGCCACGGGCCAGAACCGACGCTGTCTTGCCCAGCTCGGAAGCACCGGCCTCGGAGCAAAAGATGATCGACGAACGCTTCTGGAAGTCGTACACGCCCAGCGGCGAAGAGAAGCGCGCAGTGCCGGACGTCGGCAGTACGTGGTTCGGGCCTGCGCAGTAGTCGCCCAGCGCTTCGGAGGTGTGACGGCCCATGAAGATCGCGCCGGCGTGGCGGATCTGCGGCAGCCAGGCCTGTGGGTCAGCGACCGACAGCTCCAAGTGTTCCGGGGCGATACGGTTGGCGACTTCGATGGCTTGCGCCATGTCCTTCACGTGAATCAGCGCACCACGGCCATTGATCGAGGTTTCGATGATGGTCGCGCGGTCCATGGTCGGCAGCAATTTGTCGATGCTCGCGGCGACCTTGTCGAGGAACTCGGCGTCCGGGCTGACCAGAATCGCCTGCGCGTCTTCGTCGTGCTCGGCTTGCGAGAACAGGTCCATGGCGATCCAGTCCGGATCGGTCTGGCCGTCGCACACCACGAGGATTTCCGAAGGGCCGGCGATCATGTCGATGCCGACCTGACCGAACACGTGACGCTTGGCGGTAGCGACATAGATGTTGCCCGGGCCAACGACTTTGTCGACTTTCGGCACGCTTTCGGTGCCGTAAGCCAAGGCAGCGACAGCTTGTGCGCCACCGATGGTGAACACTCGGTCAACGCCAGCGATGCACGCAGCCGCCAGCACCAGCTCGTTGATTTCACCGCGCGGGGTCGGCACGACCATGACCACTTCGGTCACGCCAGCGACCTTGGCCGGAATCGCATTCATCAACACCGACGACGGATACGACGCCTTGCCACCCGGCACGTACAGGCCGGCGCGATCCAGCGGCGTGACCTTCTGGCCGAGCACGGTGCCGTCAGCCTCGGTGTAGCTCCAGGAATCCTGCTTCTGTTTTTCGTGGTAGCTGCGCACGCGAGCGGCGGCTTTTTCCAGTGCTTCGCGCTGTGGCACGGTGATGCGGGTCAGGGCCAGTTCCAGACGTTCACGCGGCAGGATCAGGTCAGCCATCGAGGCGACTTCGAGGCCGTCGAACTTCTGGGTGAACTCGACCAACGCCGCGTCACCGCGTTCGCGCACAGCCTTGATGATGTCCAGCACGCGCTGATTGACCGAGTCGTCAGACACACTTTCCCAGCTCAGCAGATGATCCAGATGATGCGCGAAATCCGGGTCAGCAGCGTTGAGTCGGCGAATTGCAGTCGTTGCGGTCATAGCGAGAGCCTCATAGGAATGGCAAAAACTCAGGCGCCCTAACTTAGCAGTCGTTTCCGCTTGGGCACCTGAGATTCTGGCTATGAGGCGGATAGACGGGCGCGACTTAACGGCGCGCAGGTAAATCAGCCGCGGTGTCGCGATTCCACTGCGTTGCGCAGGGTATCGATCAACGCCTGGATTCGGGCGTGTTGCATTTTCATCGAAGCTTTATTGACGACCAGGCGCGAGCTGATCGTGGCGATCAGTTCCTGAGGTTCCAGGCCGTTGGCGCGCAGGGTGTTGCCGGTGTCGACCACGTCGATGATCTTGTCGGCCAGACCGATCAGCGGCGCCAGCTCCATCGAGCCGTAGAGCTTGATGATATCGACCTGACGGCCCTGCTCGGCGTAATAACGCTTGGCGACGTTGACGAACTTGGTCGCCACGCGCAGACGGCCCTTGGGCTCAGGCGCGCCGATCTTGCCGGCGGTCATCAGCTTGCACTGGGCGATCTGCAGATCCAGTGGCTCGTACAGGCCCTGGCCGGTGTATTCCATCAACACGTCTTTACCGGCAACGCCGAGGTCAGCCGCGCCATGCTCAACGTAAGTCGGCACATCGGTGGCACGCACGATCAGCAGACGAACGTCGTCCTGCGTCGTGGGAATGATCAGCTTGCGGCTCTTGTCCGGATTCTCGGTCGGCACAATGCCCGCTTCGGCGAGAAGCGGCAGGGTGTCGTCAAGGATGCGGCCCTTGGACAGTGCGATGGTCAACATGGGAAACGTCAGTCCTTATCAAGGTACTCATGTCCGGTCGCAATCGGCGCCGGACACACATCGAGCCGGAAACCGGCTCGACTCTTAAAATCAGTGGACACGTCCCTGTGTCCCAATGCAGCTATCAGCCCGGAACGCGACGGATCTTGGCGCCCAGCATCTGCAGTTTTTCTTCGATGCACTCGTAACCACGGTCGATGTGGTAGATGCGGTCGATCAGCGTGTCGCCTTCGGCAACCAGTGCCGAGATCACCAGACTGGCCGAAGCCCGCAGGTCGGTGGCCATCACTGGCGCGCCCTTGAGGACTTCAGTACCGGTGACGATGGCAGTGTTGCCTTCGACCTGGATCTTGGCGCCCATGCGGTGCAGTTCGTACACGTGCATGAAACGGTTTTCGAAGATCGTCTCGATCACCGCACCGGTGCCTTCGGCAATGGCGTTGAGCGAGATGAACTGCGCTTGCATGTCAGTCGGGAATGCAGGGTACGGCGCGGTGCGCACGTTGACTGCTTTCGGACGCTTGCCGTGCATGTTCAGCTCGATCCAGTCTTCACCGCAGGTGATTTCTGCGCCGGCTTCACGGAGTTTTTCCAGAACGGCTTCGAGGATGGTCGGATCGGTATCCTTGACCTTGACGCGACCACCTGTCACGGCAGCGGCAACCAGGTAGGTGCCGGTTTCGATACGGTCAGGCATGACCTTATAGAAAGCCGAACCCAGACGCTCGACGCCATCGATGGTGATGGTGTCGGTGCCAGCACCGGAAACCTTGGCGCCCATGGCGTTGAGGAAGTTCGCCAGGTCAACCACTTCAGGTTCGCGAGCGGCGTTCTGCAACACGCTGCGGCCCTTGGCCAGAGCGGCGGCCATCATGATGTTCTCGGTACCGGTCACGCTGACGGTATCGAAGAAGAAGTGCGCACCGCGCAGGCCGCCTTCCGGCGCCTTGGCCTTGATGTAGCCGCCTTCGACGTCGATCACCGCGCCCATGGCTTCGAGACCACGGATGTGCAGGTCAACCGGACGCGAACCGATGGCGCAACCGCCAGGCAGTGCCACTTCGGCTTCACCGAAACGGGCAACCATCGGGCCCAGTACCAGGATCGAGGCACGCATGGTTTTCACCAGTTCGTACGGCGCGATCAGGGTCTTGATGGTGCGCGGATCGATTTCGACGCTGAGTTTCTCGTCGATCACCGGCTCGATGCCCATGCGACCGAACAGCTCGATCATGGTGGTGATGTCGTGCAGGTGCGGCAGATTGCCAACGGTCACCGGGCCATCGCACAGCAGCGTGGCAGCCAGGATCGGCAGGGCGGAGTTTTTTGCGCCGGAAATGCGGATCTCGCCATCAAGACGAGCGCCACCGGTAATAATCAATTTATCCATAAGAATCTCGACGCCCTTAGGCTCAGGTGCGCTCGGCCCAGGCCGCGCTGCTGAAAAATTTCATAGTGACCGCATGGATGCTGCCATCGGTGATCCATGGGTTCAAATGGGCATAGATCTGCTGCTGACGCTTCACCGGGCTCAACGCCGCCAGTTCATCGCTAATCACGTTCAGCTGGAAATTGCAGCCTTCGCCCTCAACTTCTACCAACGTTCCGGGCAGCTTTCCTTCAAGGAAGCTCTTCACTTCTACGGCCTGCATGCTCAACCTCAATCGGCGCCCTGTGCGCACGGGTCGGACATCATACAAAAAAGCCCCGCGCCTGCGAACCCCGCATGGCAGGACTCTGACGGGGGGCTTCTTTATAGATGCTGTTTCAGGGGTGCGCCAACAGTTCGGTCAGTTCACTGACCTGAGCGATTTCGCGCATGTCTTCGGGCATCGCGCGGATGCTGACAGCCTTTCCGGCCGCATTCGCATCGCGCATGAAGCACAGCAGCAACGACAAGCCGACGCTGCTGGACTTCTTCACCGCCGAGCAGTCGATCACCAGCGAAGCAGCCTTGCTGGACTTGATCAGCGTCTGGCCTTGCTTGCGCAGGTCGGCGCCGGTGCGATAGTCCAGCACTCCGCTGAGCAGAAGCTCGTCGACATCACTCATACGAACTGCGGCCTCACTCATTGTGCTGGATTCTTTTCGGTGGCTTCCTTGGCCTTGGCCACTTCACCGGCCCAACCATTGATGGTCTTGTCCAGATCGTTGCCATTGCGCTGCATCGCGTCAGCGAACTGATCGCGGAACAGTTTGCCGATGTTGATGCCGTTGATGATCACGTTGCGCAGTTTCCACTCGCCGTTGATCTTCTCCAGCGTGTATTGCACAGGATAGATTGCGCCGCTGCTTCCCTTGACGGTCATGTTGACGCTGGTGCGATCGCCCGATTCGTCCTTGGCAGGGTCAACGGTAATGCCCTGGTTGTTGTACTCGAGCAAGGCGTTGCCGTAGAACTGGAACAAACCTTTCTTGAAGTTTTCCTGGAAGGTCTGCATCTGCGCTGGCGTGGCCTTGCGCGAGTACTTGACCGTCATGATGCTCTTGGAAATGCCTTCGGCATCCACCACCGGCCCGACGATGTTGTTGAGCGCTGTGTAGAAGTCGGTCGGGTCCTGCTTGTATTTCTCTTTGTTGGCAGCCAGATCGGCCAGCAACCGGCTGGTCGTGTCCTGCACCAGATCATGTGCCGAAGTTGCAGCAGCCACGGCGTTACCCATCAACGGCAGAGCCGCCAGTAACACCAACAGGCTACGTCGCAAGATAGAGATCATTCAAAAGCTCCTCATTTGGCGTCTTTGCTAACGGTATTGAGCAGGAATTTACCGATAAGGTCTTCCAGTACCAGTGACGACTGCGTGTCGTGAATGGTTCCACCATCCTTCAGCGGCTTGTCTTCCCCGCCTACGCTGATACCAATGTACTTCTCGCCCAGCAGACCAGCGGTCAGGATAGACGCTGTGGAGTCGGTCGGCAGGTTGTCGACCTTTTTATCCACTTGCAGGGTTACCCGACCGGTGAAGCTGTCGCGATCCAGATCGATTGCCGTGACCTTGCCGATAGTCACACCGGCCATGGTCACTTTGGCTCTGACCGTCAAACCGGCGATATTGTCGAAGTAGGCATACAGTTTATAGGTGTCGGTGGTCGACGTCGGAGACAGACCACTGACCCGCAAAGCAAGCAGCAACAAAGCCAGGATCCCTGCCAGCAGGAACAGGCCGACACCGATTTCCAGGGTGCGGTTTTGCATCAGAAATCTCCAAACATCAAAGCGGTCAGAATAAAGTCCAGGCCGAGCACTGCCAGCGAGGCAAACACTACAGTCTTGGTGGTGGCGCGACTGATGCCCTCGGAAGTGGGCTCACAGTCATAGCCTTGGAATACGGCGATCCAGGTCACTACAAAGGCGAAAACGATGCTTTTGATCACGCCATTGAGCACGTCACTGGTGAAGTTCACGCTGTTCTGCATGTTCGCCCAATAAGAGCCTTCATACACACCCAGCCAGTCGACGGCCACCCAAGAACCACCCCAGATGCCCACGACGCTGAAAATCATTGCCAGTACCGGCAGGGAAATGAAGCCGGCCCACAGGCGCGGGGCAATGATGTACTTGAGCGGATCGACGCCGATCATTTCCAGACTGGAAAGCTGTTCGGTCGACTTCATGTTGCCGATCTCTGCGGTCAGCGCCGACCCGGCACGACCGGCAAACAACAGTGCCGTCACCACCGGACCCAGCTCACGCAGCAAGGTCAGCGCAACCATCTGCCCCACCGCCTGCTCCGAACCGTAGCTCGACAGAATGCTGAAGCCCTGCAGCGCCAGCACCATGCCGATGAAAATCCCGGAAACGACGATGATCACCAGCGACATCACGCCGACCGAATGCAGTTGTTTGACCAACAGGCCGAAACCGCCGCTGATCCCGCCACGCCCCAGCAAGGCATGAAACAGGAACAGCGTCGCCCGACCGAACACCGCGACGGCGTCGATCGCCGCCTCGCCGAACCGGCGCACGCGTTCTATTAATGAAATTCTGCGCATCAGCGCTTCCCCAGAAGATCTGCGCGGTAATCCGTCGCTGGAAAATGGTACGGCACCGGGCCATCGGGATCACCGGTCATGAACTGACGGATACGCGGCTCGTCCGAGTTCATCAACTCGTCCGGCGTACCCTGCCCCAGTACCTGACCATCACCGACGACATAGATGTAGTCGGCGATGCTCGCGGTTTCCGCCAGATCGTGGGACACCACGATACTGGTGATCCCCAGCGCATCGTTGAGCAGGCGAATCAGACGGACCAGCACGCCCATGGCGATCGGGTCCTGCCCGACGAACGGTTCGTCGTACATGAGGATCTGCGGATCGAGCGCAATCGCCCGCGCCAGTGCGACGCGGCGCTTCATGCCACCGGACAGCTCATCCGGCATCAACTCGATGGCACCGCGCAGACCGACCGCCTGCAATTTGAGCAGGACGATGTCGCGGATCATTTCTTCCGGCAAATCGGTATGAACACGCAGGGGGAAAGCCACGTTCTCGAACACATCGAGATCGGTGAACAGCGCGCCGCTTTGAAACAGCACACCCATGTGCTTTCGCGCATCGAACAGATCGCTGCGCGAAAGCGCAGGCAGGTTCTGGCCGTTGACCCAGACTTCGCCGCTGGCAGGACGCAATTGTGCGCCCATCAATCGCAGCAGCGTGGTCTTGCCACACCCGGAAGGCCCCATGATGCCGGTGACCTTGCCGCGCGGTATGCGAATATCGACGTTATTGAAAATGCTGCGCGCACCGCGCTTGAAGGAGACTCCCTTCAGCTCGACCGCGTAGGCGTTATCGGCACTCATCTAAACTCCTTGCGATGCAGCCTCTCACTCGGACACCTGTCTTTACTTAAAAAGTACGTACATCCCGGGCAGGCCGAACTGGCGGCGAACTATATCACTGCAAAGGCTACGCGCCCAAGGCTTGTACCAGCCTGAGTTCGGCGATATGACAGGTGCGCAGGCTCTTTTACCGGGTTTTGGTAACGAGTAATGACAAAGCACGACGAACTTGCGTGAGGCTTTGCCACATAACCGCTATAATCGCCGCCTTTTCATCGGGCTATACGATTTCTGACATGAGCCAATCCAGCGACCTGATTCAATCGGCACAACGCACCATCCAACTCGAAGTGGAAGCCGTACAAGGCTTGTTGCCCCATATCGACGCCGATTTCGTACGCGCTTGCGAGATGATTCTGGCCAGCAAGGGCCGTGTAGTTGTGGTCGGCATGGGCAAATCCGGGCACATCGGCAACAAGATTGCCGCGACCCTGGCCAGCACCGGCACCCCGGCTTTTTTCGTGCACCCGGCCGAGGCCAGCCATGGCGACATGGGCATGATCACTCGTGATGACGTGATTCTGGCCCTGTCGAATTCCGGCTCGACCAACGAAATCGTCACCCTGCTGCCGCTGATCAAACGTCTGGGCATCCAGTTGATCAGCCTCACCGGCAACCCGCTATCGCCGCTGGCCAAGGCGGCCGAGGTCAATCTCAACGTTCACGTCGAGCACGAAGCCTGTCCGCTGAACCTGGCGCCGACCTCCTCGACCACCGCAGCTTTGGTCATGGGTGATGCGCTGGCCGTCGCGTTGCTGGAAGCGCGCGGTTTCACTGCCGAAGACTTCGCCTTTTCTCATCCGGGTGGCGCCCTTGGCCGTCGCCTGCTGTTGAAAGTGGAGAACGTCATGCACGCCGGGCAGGAGTTGCCGCAAGTACAACGCGGTACGCTGCTCAAGGACGCGCTGATGGAAATGACCCGCAAGGGTCTGGGCATGACCGTCATCCTTGAAGCCGATGGCAAACTCGCCGGGATCTTCACCGACGGCGATTTGCGCCGCACCCTGGATCGCAGCATCGACATTCGCAGCGCCACCATCGACCAGGTAATGACGGCCCACGGCAAGACTGCCCGGCCCGAAATGCTCGCCGCCGAAGCCCTGAAAATCATGGAAGACCACCGAATCAACGCACTGGTCGTTGTGGATGAAGATGATCGCCCGGTCGGTGCCTTCAACCTCTCCGATCTGCTGCGCGCAGGAGTGATGTAATGAGCAACGATCTGCTGCAACGCGGCAAAGCGATCAAACTGGCGGTTTTCGACGTCGACGGCGTTCTCACCGACGGTCGCCTGTACTTCCTTGAAGACGGTAGCGAATTCAAGACCTTCAACACCCTCGACGGTCAGGGCATCAAGATGCTGATGAACGCCGGCGTGCAGACCGCCATCATCAGTGGTCGCAAGACTCCAGTGGTCGAACGCCGGGCGAAAAACCTCGGCATCCCCCACCTGTTTCAGGGACGCGAAGACAAATTGGTCGTTCTCGACGGCCTGCTTGAGCAACTGGGCCTAAGCTATGAACAGGTCGCCTATCTCGGTGACGACCTGCCCGACCTGCCAGTGATCCGCCGGGTCGGTCTGGGCATGGCCGTAGCCAACGCTGCTGATTTTGTCCGTGAACACGCCCATGGCGTTACCCGGGCTCGCGGGGGCGAAGGTGCTGCCCGCGAATTCTGTGAATTGATCCTGCGCGCCCAGGGCCGCCTCGATGCGGCCAACGCCGCGTACCTGTGAGCCAAACCATGTTCAGCAAAAAATTTCGTAACTTCCTGCTGTTCGGCTGCATCGCTGCGATTTTCGCAGCGGTCGGCTACTGGAATATCAGCCCGGAACGCTTTCTCGACAAACCACCGGTCACCTCGGTGGAAACGCCTATCGACTGGTATGCAACCAACACCCATACCCTGCAATACCTGCCGGATGGCAAGGTGCAGTATGAAATGACGTCCGAGAAAGCCGAGCACGTGAAGGCAACTGACGTCACGCTCGTGACCAAACCCGACCTGAACATGTATCGCGGAACGGAATTTCCGTGGCACGTGACCAGTGAGCGCGGTGAAGTGAACTCAGGCGGCACCGAAGTCGAACTGATCGATTCGGTACGCGTTGCGCGCACCGATGAAAAGAAGCGTGACATCCTGATCACTTCCACTCGCATGACCGTGTTCCCGCAGCAGGAATATGCGCAGACCGAGCAACCCGTTAGAATCGACGGCGCTGGCGGTGTATCGACTGGCGTTGGAATGAAAGCGTACCTGAAGGAAAGCAGGATACACCTGCTATCGAACGTAAGAGGACAGTATGAGGCTCGTTAAAACCCTCCCTATTTTGCTCAGTCTGGGCGCAGCACTGGGAAGCGTGAGCGCCTGGGCTCTGCCGAACGATCAGCAGCAACCTATCCGCATTCAGGCCGACGACGCCCAACTGGATGACAAGAACGGCATCGCTACCTATAAAGGTGATGTGATCATCACCCAGGGCTCGATGATCGTTAAAGGCAACACCGTCACCATGACTCGCGCGCCGAATGGCGATATCGACGTAGTGACCTCCGTGGGCAATCTGGCTTACTTCGAGCAGTTGCAGACCCAGGGCGACGCCAAACCGGTTCAGGGCTACGGCGTGACGATTCAATACCACGCCCAGCAAAACCGCGTCGTGCTGATCGACAAGGCCAAGGTCGTCGACAAAGACGGCAACGTCACTCAGGGCGAGAAAATCGTCTATGACACCGTGAAGAAACTGGCCAGCGCCGGTCGCGCTACCGGAAGCAAGGTCACCGAGGCGCGTCCGCGCATCGACATGGTGATCCAGCCGAAGAAGAAAACCGACGAGAAAACCCAGTAATGGCAACTCTGAAAGCTCAGCACCTGGCCAAGGCCTATAAAAGCCGCCAGGTCGTGCGTGATGTCAGCCTGTCGATCGACAGCGGCCAGATCGTTGGTCTGCTCGGCCCGAACGGTGCCGGCAAGACCACGTGTTTCTACATGATCGTCGGCCTGGTGCAGGCCGATCAGGGCCGCGTACTGATCGATGATCTGGACGTCAGCCACCAGCCGATGCACGGCCGTGCAAAGGCTGGCATCGGCTATCTGCCGCAAGAAGCGTCGATCTTCCGCAAACTGTCGGTGGCTGACAACATCATGGCCATCCTCGAGACCCGTCAGGAACTCGACAAGGCCGGTCGCCGCAAAGAGCTGGAAAGCCTGCTGCAGGAATTCCACATCAGCCACATCCGCGACAACCTCGGCATGAGCCTGTCCGGTGGTGAACGCCGCCGGGTGGAAATCGCTCGCGCGCTGGCAACGGCACCGAAATTCATCCTGCTCGACGAACCGTTTGCCGGTGTCGACCCGATTTCGGTCGGCGACATCAAGCAGATCATCCACCACCTCAAGGCCAAGGGCATCGGTGTATTGATCACCGACCACAACGTCCGTGAGACGCTGGACATCTGCGAAACCGCTTACATCGTCAACGATGGCCAACTCATTGCTGAAGGCGATGCAGAAACCATCCTGGCCAACGATCTGGTCAAGGAAGTGTATCTGGGTCACGAGTTCCGCTTGTAAGCGTAACAGTGCCCGGTGCGCCGCCCGGGCGCTGTATCGATTCAAGCAGGAATTAATACGCTTTAATTGTTACAGCGCTCTAGGCAAACACTTCAGTTTCAGGCATATAATTTGCTTAAGTTTGGCGCCCCGGCGCCCTGTAGTGGATGGCGCATAGCGCCGGCGAATAAGGTGTTAAGCCCCTGCCATGAAACCATCGCTAGTCTTGAGAATGGGCCAGCAGCTGACGATGACACCGCAGCTGCAACAGGCCATCCGCCTGCTCCAATTGTCGACCCTGGATCTGCAACAGGAAATCCAGGAGGCTCTGGAATCCAATCCGATGCTCGAACGCCAGGAAGAAGGCGACGACTTCGACAATTCCGACCCCATGGCCGACAACGCCGAACAGAAACCCACCGAAATCCAGGAACCCTCCTATCAGGAAACCGCCCCGACGGTGGACAACCTCGAGGACGGCGAATGGAACGAGCGCATTCCCAACGAGCTTCCGGTCGACACCGCCTGGGAAGACGTTTACCAGACCAGCGCCAGCAGCCTGCCCAGCAGCGATGATGACGAGTGGGACTTCACCACCCGCACCTCCGCTGGCGAGAGCCTGCAAAGCCACCTGCTGTGGCAACTGAACCTCGCGCCGATGTCCGACACCGATCGCCTGATCGCCGTGACCCTGATCGACTGCATCAACAATCAGGGCTACCTGGACGAAACCCTCGAAGAGATCCTTGAGGCGTTCGATCCGGAACTGGACATCGAACTGGACGAAATCGAAGCCGTCCTGCACCGCATCCAGCAGTTTGAACCGGCCGGCATCGGCGCCCGCAATCTTGGCGAGTGCCTGCTGCTGCAATTGCGCCAGCTGCCAGCCAAGACGCCTTGGCTGACTGAAGCGAAGCGCCTGGTCAGCGATTACATCGACCTGCTCGGCGGCCGCGACTACAGCCAGTTGATGCGGCGCATGAAGCTCAAGGAAGACGAGTTGCGCCAGGTCATCGAGCTGGTGCAAAGCCTCAATCCGCGTCCGGGCTCACAGATCGAGTCCACTGAAGCCGAATACGTAGTCCCTGATGTCATCGTGCGCAAGGACAACGAGCGCTGGCTGGTCGAGCTGAATCAGGAATCGGTACCACGCCTGCGCGTCAACGCCCAGTACGCCGGTTTTGTCCGTCGCGCCGACACCAGCGCCGACAATACGTTCATGCGCAATCAGTTGCAGGAAGCTCGCTGGTTCATCAAGAGCCTGCAGAGCCGCAACGAAACCCTGATGAAAGTTGCTACCCAGATCGTCGAACATCAGCGCGGTTTTCTGGAGTACGGCGACGAAGCCATGAAGCCGCTGGTGCTGCATGACATCGCCGAAGCCGTGGGCATGCACGAATCGACGATTTCGCGGGTGACCACGCAGAAATTCATGCATACCCCGCGCGGTATTTATGAACTGAAATACTTTTTCTCCAGCCACGTCAGCACCTCTGAAGGCGGCGAATGCTCGTCCACGGCGATTCGCGCGATCATCAAAAAACTGGTTGCCGCGGAAAATCAGAAAAAGCCGTTGAGTGACAGCAAGATCGCTGGTTTACTGGAGGCACAAGGCATTCAGGTGGCTCGCCGCACCGTCGCCAAGTACCGCGAATCCCTCGGGATCGCGCCTTCGAGCGAACGCAAGCGGTTGATGTAAGCCACGTTACAGCGTTCCAGTGGCAGGCTATCCAGCCTGCCGCTTTATGCACTGGCAACGAAGGAGAAGCTGTATGCAAGTCAACATCAGTGGACACCAACTGGAAGTGACCGAACCTCTGCGCACCTACATCAACGAAAAACTCGACCGATTAGAGCGCCATTTCGACAAGATCACCAACGTGCAAGTCACGATGTGCGTCGAAAAGCTGAAGCAGAAAATCGAAGCCACCTTGCATATTCCCGGCGGAGAAGTGGTTGCCAATGCCGAGCATGACGACATGTATGCCGCCATTGACCTGCTGACCGACAAGCTGGATCGCCAACTCAAAAAGCATAAGGAAAAGACCCAAAGCCTCCTCCAGGGCGCGACAGGTCGATAACCCCCCATTCCATGATCCGACTTGAAAGTATCCTGACCCCCGGCCGTTCCCTCGTGAACGTGCCGGGTGGCAGTAAAAAGAAAGCCCTCGAACAAATTGCCAACCTGATCGCCCGCGAAGTGCCGGATCTGGCCATGCAGGATGTCTTCGAGGCGTTGATTGCCCGTGAAAAACTCGGTTCCACCGGTTTTGGTAACGGCATCGCCATCCCCCATTGCCGCCTCAAGGGTTGCCAAGCGCCGATCAGCGCGCTGATGCACCTTGACGCTCCGATCGATTTCGACGCCATTGACGGCGCTCCGGTTGACCTGCTGTTTGTTTTGCTGGTCCCGGAAGCCGCCACCGATGCGCATCTGGAGTTGCTACGTCAGATCGCCAGCATGCTGGATCGTAAGGAAGTGCGCGAAAAGCTGCGTAGCGCACCGAGTAGCGAAGCCTTGTATCAGGTCGTCCTGAGCGAGCAGAACGGGCATTAATCATGCGTTTGATCATCGTCAGCGGCCGTTCCGGCTCGGGTAAAAGTACGGCTCTGGATGTCCTTGAGGACAACGGCTATTACTGCATCGACAACCTGCCCGCAGGCTTGCTGCCGGAACTGGCCGAACGCGCGCTGATTCACACTGAGCTGGCGCAACCGCTGGTGGCCGTGTCGATCGATGCGCGTAACTTGCCGAGCCATCTGACGCGCTTTCCCGAGTTGCTTGAAGATGTCCGGGCCAAGCACATCCAGTGCGATGTCCTGTATCTGGACGCCGACGAAGAAACCCTGCTCAAGCGTTTCTCCGAAACCCGCCGTCGCCATCCACTGAGCAACGCCAATCGCTCGCTGGCCGAAGCGATCCAGGATGAAACCGCCCTGCTCGGCCCGATCGCCGACCTCGCCGACCTGAAAATCAACACCACCAACCTCAACCTGTACCAGCTGCGCGACTCCATCAAGCTGCGCCTGCTGAATCAGCCGGAGCCGGGCACCGCGTTTCTGGTCGAGTCCTTCGGCTTCAAGCGCGGCATGCCGGTGGATGCAGATCTGGTGTTCGATGTGCGCTGCCTGCCCAATCCGTACTGGAAGCCGGAACTGCGCGCGCAATCGGGTCTCGATGCGCCGGTGGCTGAATACCTGGCGGCACAGCCGGAGGTCGAAGAAATGTTTCAGGACATCTTCACCTACCTGCACAAATGGCTGCCGCGTTTCGCCGCGAGCAACCGTGCCTACGTCACCATTGCCATTGGCTGCACCGGCGGGCATCACCGCTCCGTCTACCTGACCGAACGTCTGGGTCAGGCCCTGCAGAAAACCCTGAAGAACGTCCAGGTTCGCCACCGCGACCTCACTTAAAGGATTCACACCGCGATGCCTGCTCTGGAAATCGAAATCATCAACAAGCTGGGCCTGCATGCCCGCGCATCGGCCAAGTTTGTCGGGGTGGCCGGGCAGTATCCGGATTGCACGATCAGAGTGGGTCGTACACCAGAGACCACGGTTGACGGTAAAAGCATCATGGCGATGATGATGCTGGCGGCAGGCAAGGGCACCAAGATCTATCTGAGTACTGAAGGGCATCAGGAACAGGAAGCGCTGGATGCGCTGGTGGCGTTGATCAACAACTACTTCGACGAAGGCGGCTGACAGCCAAAGTCAAAAGATCGCAGCCTGCGGCAGCTCCTACATTGGAATGCGTTCCCTATAGGCACTGCCGCAGGCTGCGATCTTTTGCACGACTTCAACCCAACGCCGTATCCATCACCATCATCAGACAAAACCCGATCAACAGGCCAAGACTGGCCAGTTTGTCGTGACCATTGCGTCGCGACTCGGGAATCACTTCGTGGGTCACCACCAGCAACATGGCCCCCGCCGCGAGCGCTAGTCCTAGTGGCAACAACACCTGTGCCAGACTGACCAGCCACGCGCACAACAGCGCAAACACCGGCTCGACCAGACCTGACGCCGCGCCGATCAGAAACGCCTTGACCCGCGACATCCCCGCCCCGGCCAACACCAGCGCAATCACCAGGCCCTCCGGCACATCCTGCAAAGCGATGCCCATGGCCAGACTGTCCGCATCCGGCATGCTACCGCCAGCAGAAACGCCGACGGCCATGCCTTCAGGGATGTTATGGGCAATGATGGCGAACACGAACAGCCAGATCCGCGGCGGTATCACCGGATGCTCGACGGTGCCGACGAGCATTTCCGGGGACGCACCCGACACCTTGCGATCAACCAGATACAGGCCAAACGCCCCGAGCATGATGCCGAAACAGATCAGGCCACTGGCGCCCCACGGCGTCAGGCCGAGACTTTCGGCAGCAGCAATGCCCGGCACGATCAACGAAAATGCCGTCGCCGCCAGCATCACCCCGGCGCCAAAACCCAGCAAGGTATCACTGAGTGCCTGCGGCATGCGCCGAATCACCAGCACCGGGACAGCGCCAAGCGCCGTGCCGAGGGCGCAGATCGCGCCGCCCTGCAACGCCCGCGACAGCCTCGGCTCGAGATTCAGCCATTCCAGCCCGTGGGCGACCAGCAAGGTCATGCCCGCCAACAGCAACAGCGATCCCACTGCGTAACGAAACATACGCCCACTTCCGATCGCCAGTGTTTCAGTGCCCATAGTCAGCCTTGGATTGTTTTTATAGAAGACTTAAACCAGTGCGGCCTGATAGCGCGCAGCCACTTCAGGCCAATTGATCACGTTGTAGAACGCATTGATGTATTCCGGACGACGGTTCTGATAACGCAGGTAATAGGCGTGCTCCCAGACGTCGAGACCGAGAATCGGCGTGTTGCCATTCATCAACGGGCTGTCCTGATTGCCGCTGCTTTCCACGATCAGCTTTTTCTCCGGGGTCACGCTGAGCCAGGCCCAGCCGCTGCCGAAACGGGTCAGTGCGGCTTTGGTGAAGGATTCCTTGAAGCTGTCGAGGCCGCCCAGATGTTCATCGATGGCCTTGGCCAGCGCGCCATCCGGCTTGCCGCCACCGTTGGGCACCATGACTTCCCAGAACAGCGAATGGTTGGCGTGACCGCCGCCCTGATTGATCACCGCTGCACGGAGTTTTTCCGGCAGTTGCTGGACGCTGGCGACGAGTTTTTCCACTGGCCATTCGGCGTATTCAGTGCCTTCAACGGCGGCGTTGAGGTTGTTGATGTAGGTCTGGTGATGCTTGGTGTAGTGAATTTCCATGGTCTGCGCATCGATATGCGGCTCGAGGGCGTCGTAGGCGTAAGGCAAGGCAGGCAAGGTAAAAGCCATTTCAATGGACTCCATGGTGATGTGGGGCAGGCGCGCGGCGCGCATTGCCGGTATCCGGGTGCAGCAGGCGCTGGGTACGCGGGTATTCGCCGTGTTCGCTGATGAAATTCAGCAGCTCGACGTAGGTCTTGCTGCTCTGGCGCAGCGCCGCTTCACGCAATGCCAGGCGCAGGCGTTCGTCCTGCATGGTCTGCAACAGCCGTTGGTGGATGGCGCAGAGATACTCGGCGCTCTCCTCAGGCTGATTCAGGCGCAGGTGCAAGTCCGCCAGGTTGTGATGGGAGATGACGCAGGCCGCCACCGCTTCGTCGGCATCTGCCCAGCGTTCGAACAACACTTGCGCCAGGGCCAGGGCCTGCAGGTAAGCCTCACGGGCGTCGATCAATTCGCCGAGCATGAAGCAGCGATTGGCCCGTTCGATCGTGCGTTTCCAGTGCTCCATGGTGAGCCTCCAAAGCGGTTACAGGTTTTACACGCCGCCGGCGGTGAGTTTCTCGGGATTGAGCAACTCTTCCAGTTGGCTGCGCGACAGGTCGGTATGTTCGAGGGCGACGTCGATCACCGCGCGGCCTTCCTTGTAGGCCTGCTTGGCGATTTCGGCGGCTTTCTGGTAACCGATGATCGGGTTGAGCGCAGTGACCAGAATCGGATTGCGCGACAACGCTTCCTTCAGGCGCGATTCGTTGACCTTGAAGGTGGCAATGGCTTTGTCGCCGAGCAGGCGGCTGGAATTGGCCAGCAGTTCGATACTGCTCAACAGGTTCTGCGCAATGATCGGCAGCATCACGTTCAATTCGAAGTTGCCCGACTGGCCGGCGATGGTGATCACCGAATCGTTGCCGATCACTTGCGCAGCGACCATGGCGGTGGCTTCGGGGATCACCGGATTGACCTTGCCCGGCATGATCGACGAACCCGGCTGCAAAGCTTCGAGTTCGATTTCGCCGAGGCCGGCGAGCGGGCCGGAGTTCATCCAGCGCAGGTCGTTGGCGATTTTCATCAGCGATACCGCGATGGCCTTGAGCTGGCCGGAGACGGCGACGGCGGTGTCTTGCGAGCCGATCAGCGCAAACAGATCCTTGCCCGGGGTGAATTGCACGTCGGTCAACTGGCTCAACTGACGACTGAAACGTGCGGCGAACTCAGGATGCGCGTTGATCCCGGTGCCGACCGCCGTGCCGCCCTGCGCCAGCGATTGCAGGCTCGGCAGCAAATCCTGCAAATGCGCGATGTTGGCTTTGAGCTGCTGCGCCCAGCCATTGAGTACCTGGCTCATGCGCACCGGCATCGCGTCCATCAAATGTGTGCGGCCGGTTTTGACGTGATGATGCACCTGCCCGGCTTTCTGCTCGATCACTTGCACCAGGTGCAGCAGTGCCGGCAGCAGTTGTTCGTGCAGGGCCAGCGCAGCGCTGACGTGGATGGTGGTCGGGATAATGTCGTTGCTGCTTTGGCCGCAGTTGACGTGATCGTTGGCGTTGACCGGCTCGTCGAGCAAACGGCTGGCCAGGGTGGCAATCACTTCATTGGCGTTCATGTTGGAACTGGTGCCGGAGCCGGTCTGGAAGATATCCACCGGGAAATGCTGCATGAAATCGCCTTCGAGCAAACCTTGCGCGGCGTCGCTGATGGCTTTGCCCTGAGCGGCAGTGATCTGGTTGAGTTCGACGTTGGCGCGGGCTGCGGCGGCTTTGGCGAGGATCAGCGCGCGGATGAATTGCGTCGGCATCGGTTTGCCGCTGATCGGGAAGTTATCCACTGCGCGCTGGGTCTGCGCGCCGTAGAGCGCGTCCACCGGCACCTGCAGTTCGCCCATGCTGTCGCGCTCAATACGTGTCTTGGTCATCGGTAAATCCTTGGACTAATTCAATGAGAGGAATCGAGGGAAGCAACTCGCAAGTGGCGAGCTGCCAGGTGTAGCGCTGCCAGCGGTTGAGCCGGCATTTGCACAGGGACAGGCGCTCCATTTCACGCAGCGGGCGCCAGGCTTGATCGAGACAGAGGCTGCGCCAGTGCCACGGCAAGGCGATGTCGGTGGCCGTGTCGAGCAGCAAACGGAAGGAAGTTTCAGCGATGGTCCAGGGAGAAGTTGCCGTACAACAGGCCAGATACCGGCCTTCGGCCAGATAGTGTTCGATCAGGCGCGGCTCGTCGGGATCCATCGCGCAACGGATCTGGCGACTCATCCAGCGCCAGCTTTCGAGGTACGGCTGCTCGTGCAAGGCAGAACTCATGATCCGGGGCTCATCCGATAATGAGATTTATTATTAGATGATAATGAGAACCAAAACAAGAGTGCCAAGCACTGCAGATTTCAGGTGGGAGCGAGCCTGCTCGCGAAGGCGTCGTGTCAGTCACCTTGGCGGTCGGCAGTAAAATCGCTTTCGCGAGCAGGCTCGCTCCCACATTGGTTTTGTGTGGAGCCAATAAAAAAGGCGCGCCACCCGATGAGGTGGCGCGCCTTTTGTGTATGACGGCTGGGGTTTAGCTGCCCGCGACGGTCATCCGTTCGATCAACACCGAACCTGTGCGAATGTTGCTACGCAGTTCCAGGTCATTACCCACGGCAACGATCTGCTTGAACATGTCGCGCATGTTGCCGGCAATGGTCACTTCCTGCACCGCGAACTGGATTTCGCCGTTCTCGACCCAGAAACCTGCCGCCCCGCGTGAATAGTCGCCGGTGACCATGTTCAAGCCATGGCCCATCAATTCGGTGACCAACAAGCCACGGCCCATGCGCTTCAACAGTGCGGCCTGATCCTCATCGCCATGAGTGACGAACAGGTTGTGCACGCCACCCGCGTTAGCGGTGCTCGGCATGCCTAGTTTGCGTCCGGAGTAAGTGCCGAGAATGTACGAGACCAATTCGCCCTTTTCGACGAACGGTTTGGCGTACGTCGCCAGGCCGTCACCGTCATACGAAGCACTGCCCATTGCGCGCATCAGGTGCGGACGCTCATCGATGGTCAGCCATTCCGGGAACAATTTTTGCCCCAGAGTGCCTTCAAGGAACGACGATTTGCGATACAGACTGCCGCCGGACACTGCGGAAAGAAAACTGCCGAACAGGCCACCGGCCAGTTCGGCAGAAAACAGCACTGGCACTTCGCAGGTCGGCACCGGCCGCGCGCCCAGGCGACTCGCGGCTCGTTGCGCAGCACGCTTACCGATGCTGACCGGATCGGCGAGCAATTCGCCCTGGCGGCTCACGTCGTACCAGTAATCGCGCTGCATCTGGCCGTCGGCCTCGGCGATCATCACGCAACTCAAGCTGTGCCGGGTCGATGCATAGCCACCGATGAAACCGTGACTGTTGCCGTACACACGGCAGCCCTGATGAGTGCTGAGGGTGGTGCCGTCAGCGTTCTTGATCCGCGCATCGGCGTCGAATGCCGCTGCTTCACAGAGCAAGGCCTTCTCGATGGCCTGCTCCGGCGTGATGTCCCACTCGTGGAACAGATCGAAATCGTGCTGTTCCTTGGCCATCAACGCCGCATCGGCCAGGCCCGAGGCCTCGTCTTCGGAGGTGTGTTTGGCGATAGCCAGTGCCGCCGCGACGGTTTCGCGAATGGCGTCCGGTCCGGTGGCAGAGGTGCTGGCCGAGCCTTTGCGCTGACCTACATACAGCGTGATGCCAAAGCCCTGATCACGATTGAACTCGACCGTTTCGACTTCGCGCTGACGCACTGAAGTCGACAGTCCCTGCTCCAGCGACACGGCTACTTCGCAGGCGCTGGCGCCCTGACGCTTGGCTTCGGCGATGATCTGCTCGACCTGTTCCTGCAGTGCCGGCAATGCCTGCGGGCCGACGCTTTGAACTGCACTCATGCTCATCTCCACTCAAATTCTGCTTTCGGCTAGGGTCATCGAGCGACCGGGCCGGACAAGCGGCCCCCGACTGGTTATCATGGCGGCGTTTCTTTGCGGACTGCCACCATGGTTGATTCTTACGACGACTCCCTCGATACGGGAGAAAAAAGCAAATCTCAGGTCAAACGCGAGCTGCATGCTCTGGTTGACCTCGGCGAGCGCCTGACAACACTCAAGCCAGACTTGATCGCAAAACTGCCGCTGACCGACGCCATGCGCCGGGCTCTGGCCGATGCGCCCAAGCACACCGCGAACATCGCGCGTAAACGGCACTTGCAGTTCATCGGCAAACTGATGCGCGATCAGGACACTGACGCGATTCTGACCTTGCTCGATCAACTCGATGCCTCGACTCGTCAGTACAACGAGCGTTTCCACAATCTCGAACGCTGGCGTGATCGCCTGATCGCAGGCGACGATGCCGTGCTGGAAAAATTCGTCGTCGAGTACCCGGACGCCGATCGCCAGCAATTGCGTTCCCTGATCCGTCAGGCTCAGCACGAGGTTGCGCAAAACAAACCTCCTGCTTCCAGCCGCAAGATCTTCAAGTACATCCGTGAGCTGGACGAGACTCAACGCGGTCTGCGTTGATATTCGACCCTGTAGGAGCTGCCGCAGGCTGCGATCTTTTGATCTTAAGAGCAAAGATCGCAGCCTGCGGCAGCTCCTACACACGTTTATTTATGCGCCCGTGCCACCCACGGTGATCGCATCGATCTTCAACGTCGGCTGACCGACGCCTACCGGCACCGATTGCCCATCCTTGCCGCACGTGCCCACACCGCTGTCCAGCGCCAGATCGTTACCGACCATCGACACCCGGCTCATCGCCTCGGGGCCGTTGCCGATCAACGTCGCGCCTTTGACCGGCGCAGTGATCTTGCCGTCTTCGATCAGGTACGCCTCGCTGGTGGAGAACACGAACTTGCCGCTGGTGATATCGACCTGACCGCCGCCGAGGTTGGCGCAGTAGATGCCCTTCTTCACCGAAGCAATGATTTCCGCCGGATCGCTTTCGCCGCCGAGCATGTAGGTGTTGGTCATTCGCGGCATCGGCAGGTGTGCGTAGGATTCACGACGACCGTTACCGGTGCGGGCCACGCCCATCAACCGCGCGTTGAGCTTGTCTTGCATATAGCCCTTGAGTACGCCGTTTTCGATCAGCGTGGTGCACTCGGTCGGCGTGCCTTCGTCGTCGACACTCAGCGAACCGCGACGACCGCTCAAGGTGCCGTCATCGACGATGGTGCAGAGTTTCGACGCAACCATTTCACCCATACGACCGCTGTACGCCGAACTGCCCTTACGGTTGAAATCACCTTCCAGACCGTGGCCGACCGCTTCGTGCAACAGCACGCCAGACCAGCCCGAACCCAACACCACCGGCAGGGTACCGGCCGGTGCCGGAATCGCTTCCAGATTCACCAGCGCCTGACGCAGCGCTTCACGGGCATAGCCCATGGCGCGGTCTTCGGCGAGGAAATAACGGTAGTCGGTACGCCCGCCGCCGCCATGTCCGCCGCGCTCGCGACGGCCATTCTGCTCAACGATCACGCTGACGTTGAAGCGCACCAGTGGCCGCACATCCGCCGCCAGGCCGCCGTCGGTGGACGCCACCAGAATCCGCTCCCAGACCCCGGCCATGCTGACGCTGACCTGCTGGATACGCGGGTCGAGCGCGCGGGTGGCGACGTCGATGCGTTTGAGCAGCTCGACTTTCTCGGCCCGGCTCAATACTTCAAGCGGATTATCCGGCGCGTACAGTTGCGCGACGTCTTGAGTGGTGAACGCCTGCACCGTGCCGTTCTGCCCGGCCCGGGAGATCGAACGCGCGGCACGGGCCGCTGCGCCGAGCGCTTCGAGGGTGATCGCGTTGCTGTAGGCAAAACCGGTTTTCTCACCGGACTGCGCGCGCACGCCGACACCCTGGTCGAGGTTGAAGCTGCCTTCCTTGACGATGCCGTCTTCCAGCGCCCAGGACTCGGAAATCTGGCCCTGGAAATACAGGTCGGCCGCATCGATGCCAGGACCGGCCAGATCACCGAGCACGCCTTGCAGGCTCTCGATCGTCACGCCGCCGGGCGCCAACAGGTGATCACTGACTGAGGACAACAACTCGCTCATAGGTTTACGCCTTAAATTCGTGTTCTGAAGCAGGCCGCTGTGCGCCCTGCGAGAAAAACCGCCGATGACTCACCACCGGCATTCGCGCCCTGATGGACGCTTGTTCAATACTGTCGCGTTCGGCCAACAACACCGCTTCGCCTTGATCCTGACTCGCCAGCACACGGCCCCACGGGTCGATAATCGCCGCATGGCCGAAGGTTTCCCGCGGTCCCGGATGGGTTCCGCCTTGCGCTGCGGCCAGTACATAACACTGTGTCTCGATGGCCCGCGCACGGATCAAGACATCCCAGTGCGCTGCGCCTGTCACCGCAGTAAAGGCCGACGGTGCGGTAATCAACTCGGCACCGGCGGCACGCAATTCGCTGTACAACTCGGGAAAGCGCAAGTCATAACACACAGTCAGACCGAGCTTGCCCACCGGCGTGTCGGCAACCACGACGCCACTGCCATAAGCATAGTCATCGGATTCGCGATAACGGCCGCGATTGTCCGCCACATCGACATCGAACAGGTGCAACTTGTCATAGCGGGCAACGGTTTCGCCCTGATCATCGACCAGCAACGAGCAGGCATTGGCCTTGGCCGTCGGTTGATCAACCGGCGGCAACGGTAAAGTGCCAGCCACTATCCATAACTTGAGGTCGCGAGCGGTCTGTTTCAACCACGGCAGGATCGGTCCTTCGCCCAATGCTTCGGCACGGCCGATGTCAGCGACGTCGCGACGGCCCATGGCGGCGAAGTTTTCCGGCAGCACCGCGAGCTTCGCACCGCCGGCTGCAGCCTGTTCGAGCAGGCGTCGGGCCTGAGCCAGATTGGCCAGCACGTCGCTCTGGCTGACCATTTGAATCACCGCTAAAGACATGGCCACTCCTCGGGATCTGCACATAACCGTGTAGGAGCTGCCGCAGGCTGCGATCTTTTGATCTGGCTCTTAGAAAGCAAAATCAAAAGATCGCAGCCTGCGGCAGCTCCTACATCGGCAATAGAGTCATGCTACTCAAAAAGGCTTGTCAAAGGTGATTTTCGGCTCTTTCCATGGGCCTTTGACGGTGTATTTCACACTGGCAAAGCGCGCCACCCGGTCGCCGATCAGCTTGTCAATGAGGAACAACGCGCCGCCAACCGCCGGTGCGCCGACGATCAGCGCCGCAATCGGCAGGTTGTTGGTCACCGGCAACGTCACCAGCAACTTGGCGTCGACCTTGTCGCCGACCAGATCCAGCGTGCCGTCGAGTTCAAGATTGCTCGAAGGGCCGGTCAGGCGGATCGGTTCGCGGGTCACGTAGACACCGTTGGTGGCGACCAGCAAACCTTTGACCCGGTCATAGCTCAAGCCTTTGCCGAACAGATCGGAGAAGTCCAGCCGCAAACGGCGGCCGATGGAGTTGAAGTTGAGCAGACCGAACACTCGCAACGCCTGCGCGCCGCCCTCCACTTCAACAAACTGGCCTTTGTTCAGCGATGCGTCGAGGGTGCCGGAGAAGCGCTTGGTCGCCAGCCATGCCGGTGAGCCCGGCCAGCGGCCATCGACGTCCATGTGAAACTCTTCGCTGGTCACGCTCGGGGCAAAGCCCCAGCCCTTGAGGACGTCCGCGAGGTTCTTGCCACCAATGCGCCCCTTATACCAACTGGTGGTCGCGCCCGGCGGCCCTTCCCAGCCACCGTTACCCTGCAACAGGATGCCTTTGAGGCCCATGTCGAGATTGTTCAGGGCAATGCCTTTGGCAGTCGGCCGAACCTTCAACGACCAGCCGCCGACCAGATCCGGCCCCAGAAACAGCTGATTGACGGTGATATCCAGTGCCGGAATTTTCGTCGGGTCGACCGATACCAAAGGGTCTGGCGAATTTTCGTCAGCCTGTACCGTCGGGTCCGGCGCCGGCAGTTTCACGTATTGCAGATTGACCGCAATCGGTACGCCCTTGGCGTCAGGAAGACTTGCCGATCCTTTCGCCTGCTGGCTGTCGAGGGCCAGGTTCCACGCGCCTGGTTTGCGATTGACCTGAACCGACGCCTGATCCAGCGTAGTCCCGAATGCCGTGAGTTTGCCAACCTTGAAATCAGCACTGTTGAGCAACTGCTTGGCGCTGCCGCCCGGATCCTGCCCGGCGTATTTGTTGGCCAGGTCCTGCCACGGTGCGACGTCGAGCTCCGACAGTACTCCACGAATCCGCAGGCCTTTGGCACCCGGCAGCACGGCTTCGCCGGCTCCGAGGAACAGCTCGCCTCGGCCATCGGCGAAGTTCGTCGGTGGTGCCGCAAAAGTGAAATTGGCCAGTTGGTCGTAGTTGACCCAGTAACGCCGCTCCTGCCCCTGCAAGGTCATGCGGAACACCGTATCGCGCCCGACGTCCGCCGCCATGCCGAACGGCGCGGGCAAGTCCACCGCCACACCTTTCATGCTGGAGCTGACCAGCAACTGGCTGTCGGCGCCGTCCAGATTCAATTGCAATTGATAAGGAATGGTTCCGGAAACCGGCAATGGTTGTGTCACGCCCAGCCAGTCGGTGAGTTTCTTCACTTCGACCTGCCCGGATGCCGCGACCCGAGTCCTGAGTTTGCCAGGGCTGCCATCGGCGAATATCTGCGCAGTCACCGGTTTGTCGAACGCGCGCGCCGCAATGTTCTGCCCGCTGAGTCCTTTGGCACTGTCAAAGCGGAAATCGCCTTTGAGCTGAGTCAGCTCCAGTTTCGGCTCAGCCAGTTTCAGCCGGGCATTGGCGGTTTTGAAGTCGACGAGGATTTTCGGCTGGTCGCCGCCCTTGTCCAGCGGGATATCGAGCTTGAGCTTGCCTTGCAGATCGCCCGCGCCTTCCCAACCGGCAAAGGTCTCACCGGTACCGATCGGTGCGTCCTGAAGGATTTTCAGGCCATCACCGAGGCCACCGGCAAACGCGCCATCGAGATACATGTGCGTGTGTTGCCCGGCCGGTACGTGGGGAATATTGACGAAGACATCGCTGACCTGAGTGTCGAGCAACTGACCTTTATTGGCCCAGATCCGTACGCCACTGTCTTCGATGAACACATCACCACTGACCTTGCTCACGTGCGGCCAGCCCGGCTGGAACGCCAGTTCGGCATCGTGCACCTTGAAGAACAGGCTGATGCTGCGGTCGGCCTCACCGGCATTCTTGCTCAGCGAACCCTGATACTGGAAGAAACCCTGATCGACTGCGCCTTTGAGGATTGCCGTACGCAGCCACTCGTCGAGCGCCGGACTCAAGACTTCGGGCAGGTATTTGGCGGTGTAGCGACCGTCACCCTCAACCAGACCGACACGCAGGTCCATGTAGTCTTCCTGGCTATGATCGAAATGCAGGCGAATCAGGAAATCGCCGGCAATCTTGCCCTCCTCGCCGAGCACCTTCAGATACGGGGCGATCAGGGTGAAGCCGTCTTTATCGAGCTTCCAGGTCAGGCGTGCGTTGGCCTGAATGTACTGCCAGGGCTTGGCGAAAATCGGGTCGAGGTGCAGGACAAAATCCTTGCTGTCCATGCGCAACTCGCCACCGTCGAGGTTGCCGCTGAGGCTGCCGCTGACGTTCCGAGCCGCCGGCGCGCCGTGGTAGGCATCGAAACCGACGTTATCCAGATTGGTGGCGAAACTGAATTTGTTGCCGTCAGTGGCATTGGGGCGGAAATCCAGCAACACGTTACGCAGGCCACCGGTGACTTTCAGATGATCAACGGCCGTGGCGAAACCTTGCGGTAACGGCCCCAAGGCATTGAGCAGTGGAGTGATCGGGGTCAGATCGAGGCGATCCGCCTGCAAGTGCCAGAGTTCTTCGACCTTGTCGGTCGCGCGCGTCTGCTTCACCTGTACATGTGACTCCCAGCGGTTTTCGCCGAAATTCATCGCCAGTGAATCGAGGGTAACGGTCGCGCCCTCATCACTGTTCTCGTAGTAGGCGTTAAGCGCCAGATTATTGATCTGGATCGGCTTGCGATCGGCGTAGGCGCCGGTCAGTTGTGGTGCATTCAAGCGTAACGCGGCACTTTGCAGCGTGCCCTTGGCCCAATTGACCCAGAGTTCGCCGCCGGCCTTGATCTCGGAGAAATTCCACTGCTGGGTAAGACGCTCCGGCAGCCACTTCGACCAGTCGCTTTGCGGCAGGCTGGCGTAACCGTCCACCACACTGTCCTGCCATTGCTCGGGGCGAATCCGCGTGCGCAGGCTCAGTGCAACGGGCTGGCCATCCGGCAACGTCAAACGGGCATCGAGGCGCTGACGGCTGGCGCCGGTTTTCAGATTGAGGCCGACATAGGTGAGCGTCAGTGGCGCGTGATCGAGGGGCTGCAAGGTCACCTGACTGTCGAGTACCGACAGTTGCTGAATCATTTGCGAGCGATTGAACAATTGCTGCGGATCGAGCGGCTGATCGTTCTGCACCGGCAGACCTTCCAGTGCCCAAGTGCCGTCCCCGGCTTCCTTGAGGCTGATTTTCAGGCCGTTGAGTTCCAGGTGGGCAATGCGCACTTCGCGCGCCAACAGGCTGGCCCACAAATCCGGTACCGCGCGCACCCGATCCAGACGCAAGGCATTGGCGCCACTGCCGACCATCACGTCGTGGGCCAGCAGGATCGGGGCAAAACCGCTCCAGTTGCCTTCCAGTTCGCCGATCTGCAACGGCATGCCAAGGGCGGCACTGGCCTTGTCCTCGATGTCGGCTCGGTACTCAGCCACCAGCGGGGACAGTTCGCGGCCGAGACTGACATACAACGCCATCAACACCAGAACCAACGCGCACAGGCCCAGCCCCCAGCGGGTGAGTGCGGCCAAAATGCGTGTCAGACGCTCCATGTCAGTCGGCTCCCATGGCAAAAATACTGCGAAAAGCTGAGGCCAGCCGCGGTGGAATAAAAGTGACGCAGGGGATCAGAGCAACACCACGTCATATTGTTCCTGGGAATACATGGTTTCCACCTGGAAGCGTATGGTGCGACCAATGAAACCTTCAAGCTCGGCGACGTTACCCGACTCTTCATCGAGCAAGCGGTCGACCACTTTCTGGTTCGCCAGCACCCGATAACCCTCCGCCTGATAAGCCCGGGCTTCACGGAGGATCTCGCGGAAAATCTCGTAACAGATGGTTTCCGCGGTTTTCAGTTTGCCGCGGCCCTGGCAACTGCTGCACGGTTCGCACAGCACTTGCTCGAGACTTTCGCGGGTACGCTTGCGGGTCATCTGCACCAGGCCCAACTCAGTGATGCCGATGATGTTGGTCTTGGCGTGATCGCGCTCCAGTTGTTTTTCCAGGGTGCGCAGCACTTGGCGCTGATGCTCTTCGTCTTCCATGTCGATGAAGTCGATGATGATGATCCCGCCAAGGTTGCGCAGGCGCATCTGCCGGGCGATCGCGGTGGCCGCTTCGAGATTGGTCTTGAAGATGGTTTCTTCGAGGTTGCGATGGCCGACGAACGCGCCCGTATTCACATCGATCGTGGTCATGGCTTCCGCCGGATCCACCACCAGATAACCGCCGGATTTCAGCGGCACCTTGCGTTCGAGGGCTTTCTGGATTTCGTCTTCGACGCCATACAGGTCAAAAATCGGCCGCTCACCCGGGTAATGCTCCAGACGATCGGCGATTTCCGGCATCAGTTCGGCGACGAACTGCGTGGTTTTCTGAAAGGTTTCCCGGGAATCGATGCGGATCTTCTCGATCTTCGGGTTGACCAGATCACGCAGCGTACGCAACGCCAGACCGAGGTCTTCGTAAATCACGCTAGGCGCGGAGATGGTTTTGATCTGCTCGTTGATCTGATCCCACAGGCGCCGCAGGTAACGGATGTCCATGAGGATTTCATCGGCGCCAGCGCCTTCGGCGGCGGTGCGCAGAATGAAACCGCCCGCCTCCTTGATGCCTTCTTTGGCCACGCAATCGCTGACCACCTGCTTGAGGCGTTCGCGCTCGGCTTCGTCTTCAATTTTCAGCGAGATGCCAACGTGGGCGGTGCGCGGCATGTACACCAGATAGCGCGACGGAATCGACAGCTGCGTGGTCAACCGTGCGCCTTTCGACCCGATCGGATCCTTGGTGACTTGCACGACAAGGCTTTGGCCTTCATGCACCAGCGCGCTGATGCTTTCCACCGCTGGGCCTTCACGCAGAGAAATTTCGGCAGCATGAATGAACGCGGCGCGGTCCAGGCCGATGTCGACGAATGCCGCCTGCATCCCGGGCAGTACCCGGACGATCTTGCCTTTATAGATGTTGCCGACGATCCCGCGCTTTTGCGTGCGCTCAACATGGACTTCTTGCAGCACACCGTTTTCGACCACCGCCACGCGCGACTCCATCGGCGTGATGTTGATCAGAATCTCTTCACTCATGGCAGGATCTCGTTCAGGCATGTTCACGATAATGGCCGCATCTGGATTCGTACGACGCTTATTGCGCGTTCAGGTTTTGCCAACAGGGTATGCCGAAATGGCCTAACAGTTCTGCGGTTTCGCAAACTGGCAGTCCGACCACCGCCGAGTAACTGCCATTGAGCCCGGCGACAAACACCGCGCCGAGCCCCTGAATGCCATAACCGCCGGCCTTGTCCCGCGGCTCGCCGCTGGCCCAATAGGCAGCAGCTTCTTCACCGCTGATCGGACGGAACCGCACCAGACTGCGCACCACCCGTGATTCGCAGCGCTCGTCTTCAAGCACGGCAATGGCGGTCAGCACTTCATGTTCCTTGCCGGACAACATCATCAGCATGGCGCATGCATCGGCTTCGTCCACCGGTTTGCCAAGAATTTTGCCGTCCAGCACCACGGCGGTGTCGGCACCCAGCACGCAGCATGGCTGAGCGGACACGACGCTGCGACGCCCGGCTTCGGCCTTGCCGCGCGCCAGACGCTCGACATAGGTCGACGGCGATTCTTCGGGTAACGGGGTTTCGTCGATATCCGCACTGATGGCGGAGAACGGAATGCCGATCTGCGTGAGCAATTCACGGCGACGCGGCGACCCGGAGGCGAGGTAAAGCGGCTTCATCAAAACATCTCCCTGTTCAGTGCCCTGCTTCACCGGCTCAATTGATTTTGTAGCGGCGGCGCAATCCACGCAGGGCGAAGCTGACCCAGGGCCAGAGCAATGCGCTGACCAGCGCCGGCAGTACCAGCGCCAGAGTCGGCTGGCGGTTGCCAGTCAGGGCGCTGAGCCACAATTGCACCAGTTGCGCGAGGCCAAAGATCACCAGGATCACCAGACACTGCTGCCACATCGGGAACATCCGCAAGCGCTGCTGCAATGACAGCACCAGGAACGTAATCAGCGAGAGGATGAGCGCGTTTTGCCCAAACAGATCGCCTTGCAATACGTCTTCGGCCAACCCCAGACAGAACGCGGTGACCATGCCGACCGTCTGCGGCATGTACAGCGCCCAGAACGTCAGTAGCAAGGCCAGCCACAGCGGGCGAAGGATTTCCATGAAGATCGGCAACGGTGACACGCTGAGCAACAGGCCGATCAAAAATGTCAGCCAGACCATCCAGCCATTTCGAGAAGCTTTCACACCGACCATTATTCTCGTCCCCTGGTGGTGACTGGCGCCGTGACCGGTGGTTTGGCGGGTGGTTTGCCGGCGGCTGGCGAAGACGCCGGCGGCTTCGACGCAGCCGGTACAGTCGCTGGCGGTTTGCTTGCACCCGGTTTGACCGCCGTCGCGGCGGGCGCTGTGGTTGCTGGCGCCTGTTCGGGAGTCGAAGGGGCGGCAGGCGCCGGCATGACCAGAGGTTTCGAAACGTTGGCAGGCATCATCGGACCGCCGCCATGGGCATCCAGAATTTCCTGAGCCTGCGCAGCGTCGTTGGCGCGTTCCTCAGCCGTACGTGAGTCACTGAACACCAGCAGCAAGTAGCGACTGCGGTTCAGCGCAGCGGTCGGTACCGCGCGAACGATCGCAAATGGCTGGCCAGAGTCATGGATCACTTCCTTGACCGTCGCCACCGGATAACCCGCCGGGAAACGCTGTCCGAGCCCGGAGCTGACCAGCAGATCGCCTTCCTTGATATCCGCCGTGTCGGCGACATGCCGCAATTCCAGGCGCTCCGGGTTGCCGGTACCGCTGGCAATCGCCCGTAGTCCGTTACGGTTCACCTGCACAGGAATGCTGTGGGTGGTGTCGGTCAACAGCAATACACGCGAGGTGTACGGCATCAACTCGACCACTTGCCCCATCAGACCGCGAGCATCGAGCACCGGCTGACCGAGCACCACGCCGTCGCGCTCACCTTTATTGATGATGATTCGATGGGTGAAGGGATTGGGATCCATGCCGATCAGCTCGGCCACTTCGACCTTCTCATTGACCAGTGCGGAAGAGTTGAGCAACTCGCGCAATCGAACGTTCTGCTCCGTCAGGGCGGCCAATTTCTGCATACGCCCTTGATAAAGCAGGTTTTCGGTCTTGAGCTTTTCGTTTTCGGCGATGAGCTCGGTGCGACTGCCGAACTGGCTGGCAATCCCTTCCCACAGCCGTCCGGGCAGGTCAGTGATCCAGTAGGCATCCATCAGCACTAGCGACGCTTGTTTGCGTGCAGGCTTGAGCAGATCAAAGCGGGCATCGACCACCATCAGCGCGACCGATAGCACGGCCAGCACCAACAGGCGCACACCCAACGAAGGGCCTTTGGCGAAAAGCGGTTTAATAAGCCGCTCCTCCCAGGCAAATGTTCTGTTTATTCATACGGCATCAAACCGGCCTGGATGAAGACTGACAGAAGATAAACGCCAACAGGCAGCACTGCAAAGTGCTGCCTGCGCGCTCACCCACGTATTGCACCCGGCGACTTATTCGCTCGAGAGCAGATCCATGGTGTGCTTATCCATCATTTCCAATGCACGGCCACCGCCGCGAGCAACACAGGTCAGCGGATCTTCGGCAACGATCACTGGCAGACCGGTTTCCTGGGCCAGCAACTTGTCGAGGTCACGCAGCAATGCGCCACCACCGGTCAGCACCAGGCCACGCTCGGCGATGTCGGAAGCCAGTTCCGGCGGCGATTGCTCCAGCGCGCTTTTCACAGCCTGAACGATGGTCGCCAGAGACTCTTGCAGAGCTTCCAGTACTTCGTTGGAGTTCAGGGTGAATGCGCGTGGAACGCCTTCGGCCAGGTTGCGACCGCGAACGTCGACTTCGCGAACTTCGCCGCCCGGGTAGGCCGTACCGATTTCCTGTTTGATGCGCTCAGCGGTGGACTCACCGATCAGGCTGCCGTAGTTACGGCGCACGTAGGTGATGATCGCTTCGTCGAAGCGGTCGCCGCCAACGCGGACGGATTCGGCATAGACCACACCGTTCAGGGAGATCAGTGCGATTTCAGTGGTACCACCACCGATATCCACGACCATCGAACCGCGCGCTTCTTCGACCGGCAGACCGGCACCGATCGCAGCAGCCATTGGCTCTTCGATCAGGAACACTTCACGCGCACCGGCACCGAGGGCCGATTCACGGATAGCACGACGCTCAACCTGAGTGGATTTGCATGGAACGCAGATCAGCACACGAGGGCTAGGCTGCAGAAAGCTGTTTTCGTGAACCTTGTTAATAAAGTATTGCAGCATCTTTTCGCAGACGCTGAAGTCGGCGATCACGCCGTCCTTCATCGGACGAATGGCAGCAATGTTGCCCGGCGTACGGCCGAGCATGCGCTTGGCCTCGGTGCCGACAGCAACGACACTTTTCTGGTTACCGTGTGTCCGAATGGCCACAACCGATGGCTCATTCAGGACGATACCGCGCTCGCGCACGTAAATAAGGGTGTTGGCAGTGCCCAGGTCAATGGAAAGATCGCTGGAAAACATGCCACGCAGTTTCTTGAACATGGGAAAGGGACCCTAGGCAACGCGTGGGTAAAAAAGTGCGGCAAACTCTAACAACGACAGGGATTTTGGGCAAGGCGCCAATATGTTAAATTGGCCGCTTTTCTGTGCACCAAGCCCCACAATCGCGGCCTTATGACCGTAGAAGTGCGGTAGTGTTCCGACAATCTAACACACGGACGCCGTCCGTTCTGTTTTCCACAGGAGAATCCCGATGGCGCTAGAACGCTCCGACGTGGAAAAAATCGCTCATCTGGCCTGCCTTGGCCTCAATGATGCCGATCTTCCACACATTACTTCCGCTCTCAACAGCATTCTCGGTCTGGTCGACGAAATGCAGGCTGTTAATACCGACGGAATCGAGCCTCTGGCCCACCCGCTGGAAGCCAGTCAGCGCCTGCGCGCCGACGTTGTGACCGAGACCAATCACCGCGAGGCCTACCAGTCCATCGCACCAGCGGTCGAAAACGGCCTGTATCTGGTTCCGAAAGTCATCGACTAAAGGGAAAGAGCCTGCAATGCATCAAATGACTCTGGCCGAGATCGCCCGCGGTCTCGCCGATAAAAAGTTTTCCTCCGAAGAGCTGACCAAAGTCCTGCTGGCGCGCATTACCCAGCTCGATCCGCAGCTCAACAGTTTTATCAGCCTCACCGAAGCGCTGGCCCTCGAGCAGGCGAAAGCCGCCGATGCCCGCCGCGCCAACGGTGAGAGCGGCGCCCTGCTCGGCGCGCCGATCGCTCACAAAGACCTGTTCTGCACCCAGGGCATTCGCACCAGCTGCGGCTCGAAGATGCTCGACAACTTCAAAGCCCCGTACGACGCCACCGTGGTCGCGAAACTGGCGGCTGCCGGCGCGGTGACCCTGGGCAAGACCAACATGGACGAATTCGCCATGGGTTCGGCCAACGAGTCGAGCTGGTACGGCGCGGTGAAAAACCCGTGGAACCTGGAGCACGTACCAGGCGGTTCGTCCGGCGGTTCGGCGGCGGCGGTTGCCGCTCGTCTGTTGCCAGCGGCGACGGCCACCGACACTGGCGGTTCGATTCGTCAGCCGGCGGCCTTCACCAACCTCACCGGCCTGAAACCGACCTACGGTCGCGTTTCGCGCTGGGGCATGATCGCTTACGCCTCCAGCCTGGATCAGGGCGGCCCGTTGGCGCGCACGGCCGAAGACTGCGCAATTTTGTTGCAAGGTATGGCTGGCTTCGATCAGAACGACTCCACCAGCATCGATGAGCCGGTGCCGGATTACTCGGCCAGCCTCGGCGACTCGCTGCAAGGCCTGCGCATCGGTGTACCGAAGGAATACTTCAGCGCCGGTCTCGACCCGCGTATCGCCGAGCTGATCCAGAACAGCATCAAAGAGCTGCAGAAGCTCGGTGCCGTGATCAAGGAAATCAGCCTGCCGAACATGCAGCACGCGATCCCTGCGTACTACGTGATCGCGCCGGCAGAGGCCTCCTCGAACCTGTCGCGTTTCGACGGCGTGCGTTTCGGCCATCGCTGCGAGCAACCGAAAGACCTGATCGACCTGTACAAGCGCTCCCGTGGCGAAGGCTTCGGCCCGGAAGTGCAGCGCCGGATCATGGTCGGTGCGTACGCGCTGTCCGCCGGTTACTACGACGCCTACTACCTGAAAGCGCAGAAGATCCGTCGTCTGGTGAAGAACGACTTCATGGCTGCCTTTAATGAAGTCGACATCATCCTCGGCCCGACCACGCCGAACCCGGCCTGGAAGCTCGGCGCCAAGAACAGCGACCCGGTCGCTGCCTATCTGGAAGACGTCTACACCATCACCGCCAACCTCGCGGGCCTGCCGGGCCTGTCGATGCCGGCCGGGTTTGTCGACGGCTTGCCGGTTGGCGTGCAGTTGCTCGCGCCGTATTTCCAGGAAGGTCGCCTGTTGAACGTTGCCCACCAGTATCAGCTCAACACTGACTGGCACACCCGCACCCCAACCGGCTTCTGAGGAGACACACATGCAATGGGAAGTCGTGATCGGGCTGGAGATTCACACTCAGCTCACTACCCGGTCGAAAATCTTTTCCGGTAGTTCCACCACATTCGGTTCCGAGCCGAACACCCAGGCCAGCCTGATCGACCTGGGCATGCCCGGCGTGCTGCCGGTGCTGAACCAGGAAGCCGTGCGTATGGCGGTGATGTTCGGTCTGGCGATTGACGCCGAGATCGGTCAGCACAACGTGTTCGCCCGCAAGAACTACTTCTACCCGGACCTGCCGAAGGGCTATCAGATCAGTCAGATGGAGTTGCCGATCGTCGGCAAGGGCCACCTGGATATCGCCTTGGAAGACGGCACCGTCAAACGTGTCGGCATCACCCGCGCGCACCTGGAAGAAGACGCTGGCAAGAGCCTGCACGAAGAATTCAACGGTGCCACCGGCATCGACCTGAACCGTGCCGGCACGCCGCTGCTGGAAATCGTTTCCGAGCCGGACATGCGCAGCGCCAAGGAAGCCGTGGCTTACGTCAAGGCGATCCACGCGTTGGTACGTTATCTGGGCATCTGCGACGGCAACATGGCCGAAGGTTCGCTGCGTTGCGACTGCAACGTGTCGATCCGTCCGAAAGGCCAGGTTGAGTTCGGTACGCGCTGCGAGATCAAGAACGTCAACTCGTTCCGTTTCATCGAGAAGGCGATCAACTCCGAGATCCAGCGTCAGATCGAGCTGATCGAAGACGGCGGCAAAGTGATCCAGCAGACCCGTCTGTACGATCCGAACAAGGACGAAACCCGTCCGATGCGTTCGAAAGAGGAAGCCAACGACTACCGTTACTTCCCCGATCCGGACCTGCTGCCGGTGGTCATCGAAGAGTCGTTCCTCGGTGAAGTGCGTGCCACCCTGCCGGAACTGCCTCCGCAGAAACGCGAGCGCTTCCAGGAGCAATTCGGTCTGTCGGTCTATGACGCTAGCGTGCTGGCCACCAGCCGCGAGCAAGCCGACTACTTCGAGAAAGTCGCGAGCATCGGCGGCGACGCCAAACTGGCGGCGAACTGGGTAATGGTCGAGTTGGGCAGCCTGCTCAACAAGCAAGGCCTGGACATCGACGAGTCGCCGGTTTCCGCTGAACTGCTGGGCGGCATGCTGCTGCGCATCAAGGACAACACCATCTCCGGCAAGATTGCCAAGGTTGTGTTCGAAGCGATGGCCAACGGTGAAGGCAGCGCAGACGATATCATCGAAAAACGCGGCCTCAAGCAGGTTACCGACAGCGGCGCGATCTCGGCGGTGCTGGACGAAATGCTCGCGGCCAACGCCGAGCAAGTTGAACAGTACCGTGCGGCTGATGAAGCCAAACGCGGCAAGATGTTCGGCTTCTTCGTCGGTCAGGCGATGAAAGCGTCGAAAGGCAAGGCCAACCCGCAGCAAGTGAACGAACTGCTGAAAAGCAAGCTCGAAGGCTGACCACAATGGAGCCAGATCCAAAGCCTGGCTCTATTCCCTGTGGGAGCGAGCCTGCTCGCGAAAGCGTCATGACATCCAATAGAGATATTGAATGTGATGGCCTCTTCGCGAGCAGGCTCGCTCCCACATTGTTATTTGGGAGCTTTCGAATGAAACGTCTGCTCGGCGCCTGCGCCCTGCTCTCCTTGTTGGCCGGTTGCGCCAGCACCGACACCATCGACCCGCACGGTTACGACCAGACCGGCGTCGCTTCTTATTACGGTGCCAAGCACCACGGTAAACGCACCGCCAGTGGCGAAGCGTTCAACCAGAATTCCCTGACCGCCGCCCATCGCCAGCTACCCTTCGGCACGCGGGTGAAGGTCACCAATCTGAAAAACGATGAATCCGTCGTGGTCCGTATCAATGATCGTGGCCCGCATACCCGTGGACGCCTGATCGACGTCTCCCGCGAGGCCGCCGAACAGCTCGGCATGCTGCGCAGCGGCACCGCACGGGTTCGCGTGCAGGCCCTCGACTGATGGAGCGCTGACCATTTTCGGATTAGCCGATTTGCCGCTGATCAGCGTGATCGAACTGCTTGCCGGTCTGTGCCTGCTGATCTTTGGCGCCGAATTGATGGTGCGCGCGGCAGTGCGTCTGGCGGCGCGTCTGCATGTACGGCCGCTGATCATCGGCCTGACCATCGTCGCCCTCGGCAGCAGCGCACCGCAAATGGCCGTCAGCGTGCAAGCGGCGTTGGCGCACAACCCCGATATTGCGGTCGGCAGCGTGGTTGGCAGCAGCATCTTCAACATCCTCGTCACCCTCGGCCTGTCGGCGCTGATCATTCCGCTGCGCGTCTCGCGGCAATTGGTGCGGCTGGATATTCCGCTGATGATCGGCGCCAGCCTGCTGGTGTTCATATTGGCGTGGAACGAGGAGATCGGACGCTTCGACGGCATTCTGTTGTTGGGCGCACTGGCGCTGTATCTCGGCCTACTGTTGCGCCAGTCACGGCATTCGACGCGGCCACATTCAGAACAGCCTCAAGCTGCGCAGGCCTCCTGGATCGGCAGTTTGCTGATGATCGTTATCGGTCTGGCGATGCTGGTGTTCGCCGGGCATCTATTGCTCGGCGCCGCCGTCGTGGTGGCCACCGACCTTGGTTTCTCCGAGCGGGTAATCGGCCTGACCGTGGTCGCCGTCGGCACTTCGCTGCCGGAACTGGCGACCTCGCTGATTGCCGCATTGCGTGGGCAACGCGATATCGCCGTGGGCAACGTGATCGGTGCCAACCTGTTCAACCTGCTCGGCGTGCTGGGCGTCACCGCGCTGATTGCACCGACGCCGCTGTCGGTGTCGCCGAACGCGCTGGATTTCGACCTGCCGGTGATGCTCGGTGTCGCCGCGCTGTGCCTGCCGGTGTTCTATTCCGGCTACCGCGTGACGCGTGCAGAAGGTTTGTTGCTGCTCGGTTTGTATCTGGCCTATGGGCTGCACGTGGTGTCGTTCACCACCGGCATGCCCCTGGCCGGCAAGCTTGAGCGAATGATGTTGTTTTATGTCCTGCCAACGCTGCTGACGTTCTTGTTGTTCACGTCGATACGCGCCTGGCGCCGCCAACACCACAAGAGTGATAAACCATGACCGAATCGAAGAAGTCCGGGGTTGAAGTCCGCCGCCAGGTAATGGGCGATGCGTTTGTTGATCGCGCCTTGGGCAACGCCACCGAGTTCACCCAGCCGCTGCAGGATTTCGTCAATGAACATGCCTGGGGCGGTGTGTGGAATCGCGAAGGTCTGCCGCTGAAAACCCGCAGCCTGATCACCCTCGCTGCGCTGACGGCGCTGAAGTGCCCGCAAGAGCTGAAGGGTCATGTGCGCGGTGCGCTGAACAATGGCTGCACCGTGGATGAGATTCGTGAGGCGCTGCTGCATTGCGCGGTGTATGCCGGGGTACCCGCGGCGATTGATGCGTTCCGGGCGGCGCAGGAAGTGATCGATACCTACCAGAAACCTGAGTGATTGAACTGACGCCTTCGCGAGCAGGCTCGCTCCCACATTGGATTGCATTTCAAATGTGGGAGCGAGCTTGCTCGCGAAGAGGCCCGGGAGAGCAACCCAAGACCCAGGCTAGATCCACCCACCCCACTGCAAAACAAAAATCCCGATATTGGTGGTCACCGCCGCCATCAACGTGGTCATCACGATAATCGCCGCCGCCAGTTCATGATTGCCCTGTGCCGCACGGGCCATGACAAAACTCGCCGCCGCCGTCGGGCTGCCGAAATACAGAAACAGTATCCCCAACTCCGCCCCACGAAAGCCCCACAACCAAGCCCCCAACGTTGCCAGCACCGGCAAGCCGACCATCTTCACCAGGCTCGAACTCAGCGCCATATTGCCGCTCTTGCGCAATGCCGCCAGTGACAGCGTGCCGCCGATGCAGATCAGCGCCAGTGGCAACGTGGTCTGCGCCAGATACTGACCGGACGTCTCCAGCCATCCCGGCAAACCGATCTTGAAATAGGCAAACGGCGCCGCCGCAATCACGCTAATGATCAGCGGATTGCTGAACACGCTTTTGCAGATGCTCCACGGATCGGACTTGATCACCGGGCTGTAAACTGCGAGCACGATGGTCGACAGCGTGTTGTAGAACAGGATCACCAGCGCCGCGAGAATCGCCCCGAGGGAAATCCCGTAATCGCCGTACATGCTCGCTGCCAGTGCCAGGCCAATGACGCCGTTGTTGCCGCGAAACGCGCCTTGGGTATAGATGCCGCGATCTTCACGCGGGCATTTGAAAATCGCCCAACCCCAGGCCAGGGCAAAGCTCACCAGCGTGGCGAGGGAGAAGTAGATCAGCAGGGACGGTTGCAACGCGGCGTGCAGGTCGGCATGCAGAATGCCGAGAAACAGCAGCGCCGGCATGGTCACGTTGAACACCAGCGACGAGGCGGTGTGGATGAAGTTGTCGTTGATCCAGTCAATGCGCTTGAGCAGCACACCGAGAAACAGCATGGCAAACACCGGCGCGGTGATGTTCAGGGTTTCGAGGAAAATTGCCAGCATGCCGGGGAGCCTTGGGTGAGCGTCGTTAGTGGCCAATGATAAAGCAAAAGCCCCTCACCCTAGCCCTCTCCCCGAGGGAGAGGGGACCGATCGGGGGATATTGCAGAAATCCATCGACCTGAAATGACATCGCTGAATCCATAATCGACTCGGTATTTCAAGTCGATGTATAGCGCCTGACAACTCGGTCAGCCCCTCACCCTAACCCTCTCCCCGAGGGAGAGGGAACCGATCGGGGGATATTGCAGAAATCCATCGACCTGAAATGACTTCGCTGATTCCATAATCAACTCGGTATTTCAAGTCGATGTATGGCGCCTGACAACTCGGTCAGCCCCTCACCCTAGCCCTCTACCGGAGGGAGAGGGAACCGATCGGGGGATATTGCAGAAATCCATCGACCTGAAATGACTTCGCTGATTCCATAATCAACTCGGTATTTCAAGTCGATGTATAGCGCCTGACAACTCGGTCAGCCCCTCACCCTAACCCTCTCCCGAGGGAGAGGGGACCGATCGGGGGATATTGCAGAAATCCATCGACCTGAAATGACTTCGCTGATTCCATAATCAACTCGGTATTTCAGGTCGATGTATTGCGCAAGACAACTCGGTCGGCCCCCTCTCCCTCCGGGAGAGGGCTGGGGTGAGGGCAGCTTTTGACCTGCCCCCAAACCATCAGGTAATTGGCGCCGGATTGAACAACGTAATGTCATTATGCAGTTTGTGCTTCTCCGCCCACGTCTGCTGTTTGCCGCTCGCCACATCCAGATAGTAGTGAAACAACTCCCAACCCAATTCCTCGATCGTCGCGCGCCCGGTAGCAATGCGCCCGGCATCGATATCGATCAGATCCGGCCAGCGCTGCGCCAGCTCCGTGCGCGTCGAGACCTTCACCACCGGCGCCATCGCCAAGCCATAAGGCGTGCCACGCCCGGTGGTGAACACATGCAGGTTCATCCCCGCCGCCAACTGCAACGTCCCGCAGACAAAATCACTGGCCGGCGTCGCACAGAAAATCAAACCCTTCTGCTTGAAACGCTCGCCCGGGCCGAGCACGCCATTGATCGCACTGCTACCGGATTTGACGATCGAACCCAGCGACTTCTCGACAATGTTCGACAGCCCGCCCTTCTTGTTGCCGGGCGTGGTGTTGGCGCTGCGATCCGCTTCACCCTTGGCCAGGTAACGGTCGTACCAGTCCATCTCACGCACCAGTTCCTCGGCGACGGTTTTGCTTTCGGCGCGTGAAGTCAGCAAATAAATCGCATCGCGCACTTCGGTGACTTCGGAAAACATCACCGTCGCCCCCGCGCGCAACAACAAGTCCGAGGCATAACCCAGCGCCGGGTTGGCGGTGATTCCGGAGAACGCATCGCTGCCACCACACTGCATGCCGAGGATCAACTCGGACGCCGGCACGGTTTCGCGGCGGCGCTGGTCGAGTTTCTTCAGGCGCACCTCGGCCAGTTCCATGATCTGCTCGATCATCTCGGTGAAGCCGTGACTGGAATCCTGCAGGCGATACAGCCACGGATCGCTGAGATCCACCGAAGCATCGTCTTCGTGCATGACCTGCCCGGCCTGCAATTTCTCGCAGCCCAGACTGATCACCAACGCTTCGCCACCGAGGTTCGGATTGCGCGCCAGATTGCGCACGGTGCGAATCGGGATGTACGCGTCGGTGGCGGTAATCGCCACGCCGCAGCCGTAACTGTGGGTCAGCGCCACCACGTCATCGACGTGAGGGTACTTCGGCAGCAGCTCTTCCTTGATGCGTTTTACCGCGTGATCAAGCACGCCGGTGACGCACTGCACGGTCGTAGTGATGCCGAGAATATTACGCGTGCCGACGGTACCGTCAGCGTTGCGATAACCCTCGAACGTGAAGCCCTCCAGCGGTGCCTGCGCTTCCGGCACCTCGGTGGACAGCGGCAAGCTGTCCAGCGGCGGCGCGGTCGGCATGCGCAGTTGATCTTCCTTGACCCAACTGCCACGGCGAATCGGCTGCAAGGCGTAGCCGATCACCTGACCGTAGCGAATCACCTGGCCGCCCTCGGGAATGTCTTCAAGGGTGACCTTGTGGCTCTGCGGCACAAATTCCAGCGTCACCAGGCCATCGGCAAATTCAGTGCCGGCCGGGGCGCCCTGGTCGTTGACCACGACCACCACATTGTCCCGCCCGTGCAGGCGGATGTGGCGCGGCGAGTCGGAATGTTCAATCAACTGCATGACGCCGCTCCTCAGGAATGCGCTTGGGACAATTTACCGCTGGCTTCAACACCGCCGTTGGTTGGCGGCTCTTTGAGGACCACACGTTTGATCGGGCCAACGATGACCAGATAGCTGAACACCGCGACCAGTGCGTTGGCACCGACGAACACCAGCGCCCATTTGAACGAACCGGTGGAGCTGATGATGTAGCCAATCACGATCGGCGTGGTGATCGAAGCGATGTTGCCGAAGGTGTTGAACAAGCCACCGCTCAGGCCGGCAATCTGTTTCGGCGAGGTGTCGGAAACCACCGCCCAGCCCAGTGCGCCAACGCCTTTGCCGAAGAACGCCAAGGCCATGAAGCCAACCACCATCCATTCCACTTCAACATAGTTGCAGGCAACGATGCTGCTGGAAACCAGCAGGCCGGCAATGATCGGCGCTTTGCGGGCGAAGGTCAGCGAGTGGCCCTTGCGCAGCAGGTAATCGGAAATCACCCCGCCAAGCACACCACCAATAAAGCCGCAGATTGCCGGCAACGAGGCGATGAAACCAGCCTTGAGAATGGTCATGCCACGCTCTTGCACCAGATACACCGGGAACCAGGTCAGGAAGAAATAGGTGATGCCGTTGATGCAGTACTGGCCCAGATACACGCCGAGCATCATGCGGTTGGTCAGCAGTTGACGGATGTAATCCCACTTCGGACCGTCGGACTTTTTGCCCTTCTGATCCATGTCAACCATGCCGCCGTTTTCAGCGATGTGTTTGAACTCGGCTTCGTTGATACGCGGGTGCTCACGCGGGCTGTAGATCACTTTCAGCCAGACCAGCGAGAAGATGATCCCGAGAATCCCCATGACGATGAACACGTGCTCCCAGCCAAAGGAGTAAACGATCCAGCCCATCAGCGGTGCAAACAACACGGTGGCGAAGTACTGCGCCGAGTTGAAGATCGCCGAAGCGGTACCGCGTTCAGCGGTCGGGAACCACGCCGCCACGATGCGCGCGTTACCGGGGAACGATGGCGCTTCAGCCAGGCCCACGAGGAAGCGCAGCATGAACAGCGCAACGATGGCCGTGGACATGCCGAACTCACCGACAAAGCCTTGCAGCACGGTGAACAGCGACCAGGTGAAAATGCTCAGGGCATAGACTTTTTTCGAGCCGAAGCGATCGAGCAGCCAGCCACCGGGAATTTGCCCGGCCACGTAGGCCCAACCGAATGCGGAGAAGATGTAGCCGAGGGTGACTGCGTCGATGCCCAGATCTTTTTGCAGGCTGGAGCCGGCAATGGCGATCGTGGCACGGTCGGCGTAGTTGATCGTGGTCACCAGAAACAGCATGAGCAGGATCAAATAGCGGACGTGAGTCGGCTTGGACGATTGCATGTAGATGTACTCCCACTGATTATTTTTATGCGCGGGTGAATCTTCTTTGGTATTCCCTGTAGGAGCTGCCGAAGGCTGCGATCTTTAAGATCGAGATCAAAAGATCGCAGCCTTCGGCAGCTCCTACAGGGGTATTGCGTGTATCAGGAACCGATGTAACTGGTCTTCACGACCGTGTAGAACTCTTGCGCATAGCGGCCTTGCTCACGTGATCCATAGGATGAACCTTTACGGCCACCGAACGGAACGTGGTAATCGACGCCAGCGGTCGGCAGATTGACCATGACCATCCCGGCTTGCGAATGGCGCTTGAAGTGGTTGGCGTACTTCAACGAGGTGGTCGCAATACCCGCCGACAGACCGAATTCGGTGTCGTTGGCCATCGCCAGCGCCGCGTCGTAGTCAGCCACGCGAACGATGTTGGCCACCGGGCCGAAGATCTCTTCGCGGCTGATGCGCATCGACGCTTCACTGTCGGCAAACAGCGTTGGCGCGAGGAAGTAACCCTCGGTGTCGCAGGTCACCAATCCACCGCCGCTGACCAGACGCGCACCTTCGGACTGGCCGATGTCGATGTACTTCATGTCCTGCTCAAGCTGAGCCTGGGAAACCACTGGACCAATATCGGTGCCGGATTTCAGCGCGTGGCCGACCTTGATCGACTTCATGCGCTCGGCCATGGCTTCAACGAACTTGTCGTGAATCCCGGCGGTGACGATCAAACGGCTCGACGCAGTGCAACGCTGACCGGTTGAGTAGAACGCGCTCTGCACCGACAGCTCGACCGCTTGCTTGAGGTCGGCGTCGTCGAGAATGATCTGCGGGTTCTTGCCGCCCATTTCCAGCTGAACCTTGGCCTGACGGGAAACGCAGTTGACCGCGATCTGCCGACCCACACCCACCGAACCGGTGAAGCTGATGCCGTCGACTTTCGGGCTCTGCACCAGCGCATCGCCAACCACGCGACCGCTGCCCATCACCAGGTTGAACACGCCGGCCGGGAAGCCTGCGCGGGAGATGATTTCTGCCAGTACCCAGGCGCAACCCGGTACCAGATCGGCGGGTTTTAGCACCACGCAGTTACCGTAGGCCAGCGCTGGAGCGATTTTCCATGCCGGAATGGCGATCGGGAAATTCCACGGGGTGATCAGACCGACCACACCCAGTGCTTCGCGAGTCACTTCAACATTGACGCCCGGACGTACCGACGGCACGTAGTCGCCGGACAGACGCAGGCATTCACCGGCGAAGAACTTGAAGATGTTACCGGCGCGGGTCACTTCGCCGATGGCTTCGGGCAGGGTCTTGCCCTCTTCCCGGGCCAGCAGGGTGCCGAGTTCTTCGCGACGAGCGAGAATTTCCGTGCCGACTTTATCCAGCGAGTCGTGACGGGCCTGAATACCCGAAGTCGAATAGGCCGGGAACGCGGCGCGGGCAGCGTCGATGGCGGCGTGAACCTGAGTCAGGTCAGCCTTGGCGTAATCGCCGATGGTGTCGCTCAGTTCCGACGGGTTGATGTTGGCCGAGTAGTCGGCACCGGCAACCCATTCACCGTTGATGTAGTTGTCGTAGCGTTTTGCATTTGTCACAGGGGCAGCCCTCAAAACTAAAAGCCTTTACGCAAAAAGCCGCTGATTACTCAGCGGCCGCGTTTTTGTCGGGTGTTACTGCGCACCTTGCTTGTCGATCAGCGCAGCGAGCATTTCGTACTCTTCGCCAGTCAGATCGGTCAGCGGCGCCCGCACCGGGCCTGCGTCATAGCCGGCGATTTTCGCGCCTGCCTTGACGATGCTCACGGCATAACCGGCCTTGCGGTTGCGGATGTCGAGGTACGGCAGGAAGAAGTCGTCGATGATCTTGCCGACGGTGGCGTGATCTTCACGAGCGATCGCGTGGTAGAAGTCCATCGCGGTTTTCGGGATGAAGTTGAACACCGCCGACGAGTAAACCGGTACGCCCAGCGCCTTGTAGGCAGCGGCGTAGACTTCGGCGGTCGGCAAGCCACCCAAGTAGCTGAAACGATCACCGAGGCGGCGACGGATCGACACCATCAACTCGATATCGCCCAGACCATCCTTGTAACCGATCAGGTTCGGGCAGCGCTCGGCCAGACGTTCCAGCAGCGGCGCGGTCAGGCGGCAAACGTTGCGGTTGTAAACGACTACGCCGATGTTGACCGATTTACACACGGCTTCAACGTGAGCGGCAACACCGTCCTGGCTCGCTTCGGTCAGGTAGTGCGGCAGCAGCAATAGGCCTTTGGCGCCCAGACGCTCGGCTTCCTGAGCGTATTCGATGGCCTGACGGGTCGAACCACCGACACCGGCGAGGATCGGCACGCTGGTTTCACAGGTGTCGACGGCAGTCTTGATGATTTCCGAGTATTCGCTGGCGGCCAGGGAGAAGAACTCACCGGTGCCGCCGGCGGCGAACAAGGCTGAAGCACCATACGGAGCCAGCCATTCCAGGCGTTTGATGTAGCCGGCGCGGTTGAAATCGCCCTGCGCGTTGAAATCGGTCACCGGGAAAGACAGCAGGCCGGCAGAGAGGATGGACTTCAGTTCTTGTGGATTCATTATTCGAACACCCTGGTAGCAACGTTTTTTGTGATTGGTCCGTTCAGCCTTCGCTGAAGTTGTAGGTCATCGTACAACTTAAATAATAACCGTCAACTGCATTTCATCGTTGTGGGTGTTTTTTTGTCGGACAAAACTGTTTAAGGCTTGGCATGACTCGTCGCAAAAGCCCGTATTTAAAGGGTTATGGCGCGGAAATGTCTGGTCAAGATTCGTTTACTGAGCGTTGGAGAAACGCCGGGTAAGGTGCGACGACTGCCACGAAGGATCGTGGCGGACCTTCGAAGGAAACCGAAATGTTCGTGAATTATGCTGCCCCGACCCTCGCGCAAATCGCCTCTTCTGCCTCTGACACCCTCACCCTTCAGCTGTCCGCGCTACCCGATGTATTGATCATGCAGGTCCCGGATTCCAGCGATTTTCCAGCGAACTGGAGCGTTTACCCGATTCTCGGTGATGACCCGGAAGAGCCGGAATGGGCAGGCGAAGAAGTGGACACTGGCACCTGGGACGATGCCGAGGACGAGATGGAAAAACTGACGGGGATCGAGTTGCAGATCCCCAAAGAGGTGCTGCGTCCGTACCTGAACAGGGAGGTCGAATTGCGCTACAAGTTTTGTGATGAGTCGAGTATGGAGCCGTTTTCGGAGGTGTTGAGGTTGCGGATCGAGGGCTGAATCGCGTCGTGCGGTAGAGGTTACCGTTCGTCGGAACTGGTATTTCTTACAGGTGCCAGCGATTTTCGAATACTCGCTTAATGACTGAGGAGTAACGAACCGGCTCCGCCCGCGCATCCGCCGCATGCCGTCGCTTGCGCTCATTCAAAGGTTTAACAGATAGCGAAAAGGAATTTGATCATGACTGCACAAGTAAACGCGCTCGCTAAACCAGTACTCAAAGAGGCCAAAGACGACGTTCTTTTTGTTGGGAAGTTAGAGGGCGTCGCTCACGGATTGGTGACTTACGAAAACTCGGTTGTCGGCGACGTCGTTGCGCTGCACGTAAAAACCTCTACCGGCAACGACTTCGAGACTCATGTCACATTGACTTCAGCGACGTCAATGCCCCTCATCTTCGTTATTCCCAAAACTATTTTTGAGAAAAACCTCGTTCCAGGTGCAAACGCCAAGCTTCACTACAGCGTTACCCGCGCCAGTAATGTTTCCGCGTCGCCAGTGCTGACAGTTCGACTCGAACCTTAATTACCCGTCACCCCTGCGCCTGCGCCTCTTCATGGGCCTGGCGCAGTCTTTCACGGCTGTTGGTCAGGTGCAGACGCATCGCCGCACGCGCCGCATCGGAATCCTGACGAGCAATCGCGTCGTAGATTTCTTCGTGCTCACGGCTCAGGCGGCTCATGTAATGCTGCTGATCATCATGGGCCAGTCGCGCCGAGTTCAGCCGCGTACGCGGGATAATGCTGGTGCCCAGGTGGGTCATGATGTCGGTGAAGTAGCGATTGCCGGTGGACAGGGCGATTTCCAGGTGGAAAGCAAAGTCTGAAGCCACAGCATCGCTGGCGTGGGCGGCGCTTTCGTTGAGCGCATCGAGGGCGGCGCGCATGGTTGCCAGTTGTTCGGCGCTGCGACGTTGCGCGGCGAGGCCGGCAGACTCGACTTCGAGGCTGATGCGCAATTCAAGGATGGCCAGTACGTCACGCAGGGTGACGACGGTGGCCGGGTCGATGCGGAAACCGCTCGGGCTTGGCGTGTCGAGTACGAAGGTGCCGATACCGTGGCGGGTTTCAACCTGACCGGCAGCCTGCAAACGGGAAATCGCCTCGCGCACCACAGTGCGGCTGACGCCATGGGCTTCCATGATCGCCGACTCGGTAGGCAGTTTGTCACCGCGCTTGAGCAGGCCATCGCGGATCTGCTCGCTCAGCACCGTCACCAGTTCCTGGGCCAGGCTGCGGCGCTTGCGCGGAAGACGCGGGGTTTCGATCAGGTTTTCCATGGTGTGCATCTAGTCTCGAAAATTCGGCTTGGAGGCATGATAGCTCAAGCGGGTTGTACGATCACTTTCCGGTTTACATCGCTTTATGTAGGAGTGAGCCTGCTCGCGATGACGTCCGCACATTCAGCATCAATGTGACTGACCCTACGCTATCGCGAGCAGGCTCACTCCTACAGGGGTTTAGCGGTGATCAGGCAGTCACGGTTTGTTCAACCAAATGGCCGCTGTCGATCCGCACATGCCGTGGGTGGAAGCGTTTCAAGCTGCTGCGATGGCCGACGCTGACAATGCTCAACCCCGGTATCTGATCAATCAACGCCTGATACAGCGTCGCTTCGTCTTCCTCATCCATCGCCGAAGTGGCTTCGTCCATGTACAGCCACTGCGGTGCGTACAGCAACGCGCGAGCGAAGGCCAGTCGCTGCTGTTCGCCCGGCGACAGCATGCGTTGCCAGTGATTGGCCTCGTCCAGCCGCGCAACCAGATGCGGCAAGCGACAGGTTTCCAACACTTGTGCATAACGTTCCGACGCGTAGGTGTCGCCCGGTTGTGGATAACTCAAGGCTTCACGCAGGGTGCCGATCGGCAGATACGGTTTCTGCGGCAGGAATAAATAGCGCGCTGCCGGCAAACGAATGTTGCCGTGCCCCGCTGGCCACAAATGCCCCATCGCCCGTAGCAGCGTCGACTTGCCGCTGCCGGAACGCCCGCTGAGCATCACTCGCTCACCTTGTTCCACAGTCATATCGGCATTGGTCAGCAGATGACGACCGTCGGCCAGATCCAGACCGAGGTTGTGCACCTGCAATTCGTTGCCCTGATTCTGCACGTCGATTGCTGGCGTGCGTTCTTCGTTGTCGGTCATGGCCTGACGGAAACTCAGCAGACGATCACAGGTGGCGCGCCAGGACGCGAGGCTTTGGTACGCACTGATGAACCAGCTGAAACTCTCCTGGACGTTGCCGAATGCCGAACTGATCTGCATCAGTTCACCCAGTTCGATCTTGCCGGAAAGGTAACGCGGCGAAGCCACAATGAACGGAAAGATAATGGCCGCCTGGCTGTAACCGGCGGTGAAGAAGGTCAGGCGCTTGGACACTTTCATGATGTCCCAGAAGTTGTGCCAGACATTCCCGAAGCGAGCGCTCAATCGGCGGTTCTCATTCGGTTCGCCGTTGTACAACGCGATGCTTTCGGCATTCTCGCGAATCCGCACCATGGAAAAACGCAGGTCAGCTTCAAAGCGTTGTTGTTGGTTGTTCAGACCGATCAAGCGGCGACCAATCAAATGCGTCAGCCAACTGCCCACCACCGCATAAACCAGCACACACCAGAACATGTAGCCGGGAATGGTGATGCCATAGACTTCGATACTGCCCGACACGCCCCACAAAATGATCGAGAACGACACCAGACTGACGATATTGCGCAGCAGCCCGATCCCCAGCTCAAGGGTATTGGAGGTGAAGTTGTTAAGGTCTTCGGAAATCCGCTGGTCCGGGTTATCGGTGTAACCGCCCTGCTCCAGCTGGTAGTAATTCTTGTCGGCAAGCCAACGCGAGAAATGCTTTTCAGTGAGCCAGGCCCGCCAGCGGATGGTCAGCATCTGCGTCAGGTAGAGCCGATACACCGCACCGACAATGGCCACCGCCGCAATGCCGCAGAAATACAGAATCAAGCGCCAGAACGCCGCTTCATCCTTCTTTTGCAGGGCGTTGTAAAAATCCTTGTACCAGGTGTTGAACCACACCGAGATGCCCACACTGAGCAACGACAGGGCGATCACCGCAATCAATAGCGTCCAGGCCTTGCCCTTCTCTTCACTGCGCCAATAAGGCGTGATGATCGCCCACACTTTGCGGAAAAACTGCCCGCGCACAGCATCGTTGACCGCGGAATATTCAGCGTTCTGATTCATGGATAAGGCTCAATATAGAAAAGAACAGACACGCACCGATCATAGATGATCGGTGCGTTTTATCGCGAGGGCTGGCGATAGTCGTTCAGCGCAGGTTCAGCGACGAACCGGGCGCTTCTGCAGTTTGCGCTGCAGGGTGCGGCGGTGCATGCCCAAGGCACGGGCAGTGGCGGAGATGTTGCCTTCGTGCTCGGTCAGCACACGCTGAATGTGCTCCCACTGCAGGCGGTCGACCGACATCGGGTTTTCCGGCACCAGACTGTCGAGGTCAGCGTGCTCCGAAAGCAACGCCGCCAGCACATCGTCGGCGTCGGCCGGTTTGCACAGGTAGTTGCAGGCGCCGCGTTTGATCGCTTCGACCGCGGTAGCAATGCTCGAATAACCGGTGAGAATCACCACGCGCATTTCCGGGTCCAGTTCCAGCAACTTGGGCAGCAACACCAGACCGGAATCGCCGTCCATTTTCAGGTCGAGCGCAGCGTAGTCAGGCAGATCGGCCTGGGCGATGGTCAGGCCTTCTTCGGCGGAGCCGGCGGTGCTGACGCGAAAGCCACGGCGAGCCATCGCGCGGGCCATCACTCGGGTAAACGTTGCGTCGTCGTCGACAAGCAGCAAATGCGGCAGTTCTTCGCCTTCGACTTGGATTTCGTCACTCATGTTGGTCTCCTCGGGCGCCGTGGGGCAGGCGCAGCTCGGTGAGCGTGCCGCCTTCCTCATGACTATAGAGTTTCACTGAGCCGCCGGCGCGTGTCACGCTGGCCTTGCTCAAAAACAGGCCCAGGCCGAAACCTTTGCCCTTGGTGGTAAAAAACGGTTTGCCGATCTGTTCGGCGATGGCCAGCGGCACACCGGCGCCGTGGTCACGAATGCTGATGGTCACCGTTTCCGCGTCCCAGTCCAGGGTCACCTTGAGGTTTTCCGGACAGGCATCGGCGGCGTTGTTGAGCAGATTCAACAGCGCCTGAGTCAGGTCCGGCGGCGGCGCCATGCGCGGCACGGTGCCTTGGCCGAGACGGTGGAAGCGATAACTGGCCTCAGGACGCATCAGGTGCCAGCGGTTCAGCGCTTCGTCGAGCCAGTCGGTGACGTCCTGCATCTCCACGGCCAAGCGACGATTGGCTTCGGCGGCACGCACCAGTTGCTGCAAGGTTTCTTTGCAGAGTTTGACCTGATCTTGCAGGACCTTCAGATCATCCTGCAGCATCGGGTCGGGGTGATCCTGCTGCATTTCCTTGAGCAATACGCTCATGGTCGCCAGCGGTGTGCCCAGTTCATGGGCGGCGCCGGCAGCCTGGGTGGCGACGGCGAGCAATTGCTGATCGCGCAGGCCTTCTTCACGGCGGATCGCGCGCAATTCTTCCTGACGGCGCAGCTCCTCAGCCATGCGTGCCGCGAAGAAGGTGATCACCGCAGCGGCCAGCGCGAAGCTCAGCCACATGCCGTAGATCTGCAGGTTTTCGCGGGCGACCGGCAGGGTTTCCAGCGGATAGAAACGCGTCAGCATCACTGTGTACAACGCCAGCGCGATGCCGGACAGAATCACCGAATAGCGCCATGGCAGCGTCACCGCGGCGATGGTCAACGGCACCAGATAGTAGGAAACAAACGGGTTGGTCGAACCGCCGGAGAAGTACAGCAGCGCACTGTGGATCACCAGATCACAGGCCAGTTGCAGCGCATATTCAAGCTCGGTTACCGGCCACGAAGTACGCAGACGCACAGCGGTGAACACGCAGAGCAGCGTCGAGCAGCCGAGGGTCATCGCCAGTTGCACCCACGGCAACGGCAACAATTGCAGCCAGTAGGCCAGGCCAACCGAGCCAGCCTGCGCGGCGAGCACCAGGGTGCGGATGAAAGTCAGCCGCCAGAGGTTCTGGCGAGTGGCGGAAGTCAGTTGTACGGGGGCGAGCATGAGCTCTCCTGATGAGCGCTCCAGGCGGATCGCACGGAGTATAACCAACGCACGGCCTTGAGAGGCGAAAGTGCGGCAAACGACCACACCGCACAAGCTGCAAGTTTCGAGCTGCAAGCGGCAAGTAAAAGCTTTTGGCTTGCAGCTTGAGGCTTGCAACTTGAAGCTGCTTTCTGGAGTCTGATGGTTTCACGCAGGCCCCGAACCATCACCTGCGCCCTCATCAAGGAGCTTTCATGCATACATTTCGCCGCAGCGCCGCCCTTCTCGCCCTGACCGTCGGCAGCATCGCCAGCCTTCCGGCCCTGGCCGCCGACGAGCTGCACTACAACCAGATTTCCCTGCGCGCCGAAGTCAGCACGGAAGTGGCCCGCGACCTGATGATCGTCACCCTCTACACCGAAGAGCAAAACACCGACCCGGCGAAACTCGCCGCCGACGTCAGCACCACCATGAACAAGGCCTTGGCCCAGGCCAAGCAAGTCAAAGACATCACCCTGCGCCAGGGCAGCCGCAACAGCTACCCGATCTACGACACCAAAGGCCAGAAGATCACCGGCTGGCGTGAACGCGCCGAACTGCGCCTGGAAAGCGCCGACTTCGCCGCCCTGTCCAAACTCACCGGCGAACTGTTGGGCGACCTGAAAATGGGCGGCATGGACTTCGCCATCGCCGACCCGACCCGCAAGGCCAGCGAAGACCAGTTGCTCAAAGAAGCCGTGACCGCCTTCAAGGCCCGCGCCCAACTGGCCACCGATGCACTGGGCGGCAAGGGCTACAAAATCGTCAATCTGAACCTCAACAGCAACGGTTATCCACAACCGTACCTGCGCGCGCCGATGATGATGAAAGCGGCGGCCATGGATTCGGCGCCGGTTACGCCGGAAGTTGAAGCGGGTACGAGCCAGGTCAGCATGACCGCTGATGGTTCGATTGAAGTGTTGATGCAGTGATTTGATTTAGGCTGAATAAAAAACCGCCGATCGGTGAATGATTGGCGGTTTTTTTGTGCCTGGGATTTATAGCGAACAATCCGCCGCCTTCGCGAGCAGGCTCACTCCCACAGGTTGAACGCATTCCAATGTGGGAGCGAGCCTGCTCGCGAAGAACGATAACGCGGTGGATCAGACTGATTATGTCTGCGGATCAACCCGATCCAGCGCCCGATTCACCGCCAACTCGGCCAGCATGATGATCTGCTGAATCGCCAACGCCGTATTACGCTCAGGCCGGCCCAACTGATCGGCAAAGTTACCGGTTAACGTGTTCGCCGACGCCAGTGATTCACAGGCATGTGCCAGCAGGCTTTCGGTGTCGATGTTCGGCTGGATCAGGAACATCGTGCTGGGTTGCCGGGGTTTGACCGGGTCGGGGCTGAGGTAGAAATCGAGGGCGCGTTTGATGGCTTCGCGGGTTTTGATCTGGTCTTCGGCGCGGATGGCGTCTTCGAGTGGGGTATCAAGGGGTGGGTCAGGTATCAATTTATCCATGGAAAATTTCCTTATGAACTGACGCCATTCATTTCCGATCTCACTCGAGAAATGAGGTGGCAACTATGTACGGAGTGAGATTACCGGTAAGGAAACCAACCCGGCCGGACAAAGTCCGCCCGTACATAGCCGCCATAAAAAACTGCCGACAGCATGAGCTGGCGGCGATTATGAGGTGGCTTGTGCAGGTTTCCAAATTCAATAACCGGGAATCTCACCTCCCGATCGCTGAGTTTTCAGCGACACCCAGAGCCTAGAGAGCCGACGTCCGACGGACAACCTGAAAACCTTGTGGGAAGGTTCTGGTTATCTGACACAGATTTAAACAGTCAAAAGCCAACCCTCACCCTGGCCCTCTCCCGGAGGGAGAGGGGACTGACCGAGTTGTTTGGGAGAGCTACGCCGACTTGAAATACCGAGTTGAACTCAGATGCTGAATCAGATCAAAAGCCCCTCACCCTAGCCTTCTCCCGGAGGGAGAGGGGACTGACTGTGGTGTTTGGGAGAGGTACGCCGACGTGAAATACCGAGCCGAACGCAAATTTTGAGAGGCCCACCAATCGGCTCCCTCTCCCTCGGGAGAGGGCTGGGGTGAGGGGCGAATCCAATACAAAATCAAAGCCGAACACCCGCTCTTCACCACTCAATAGGCCGAGTGTCAGCTCGCCTGCTCTTGATCTTGATCTTGATCCACGGGCGACGTCGGAAGGAACCCCGAGCCCCAGCGAGCGGGCCGCACGCAGGAGCAAGCCTTTTTGGTTACTTTTTCGGCGTCTGGAAAAAGTGACCCGCAGTAAGGGCGGAACCCTAAGCAGCCATAACCGAAGCAACGGATATGCACCCAATAAAAAACGCCCAGATATACCGAGATAGACACTCCCCCGAGAAAAACGATATTTCCGATACCCCGCTATTCCCCGCTAACCTCAACCAACAACCACCTCCAATTTCCCAGGGGACTCCATGCCAAGATCCACCCTAAGACCGCTCCTGATCTCCCTGGCCCTGGCCACAACCGCCCCGCTAGCCAACGCCGCCACCACCCTGGTCTACTGCTCCGAAGCCAGCCCGGCAGGCTTCGACCCCAGCCAATACACCAGCGGCACCGACTTCGACGCCTCCGCCGAAACCGTCTTCAACCGCCTCACCCAATTCCAACGCGGCGGCACCGACATCGAACCCGGCCTGGCGACAAAATGGGACATCTCCCCGGACGGTCTGCAATACACCTTCCACCTGCGACAAAACGTAAAATTCCACACCACCGACTACTTCAAACCCACCCGAGACTTCAACGCCGACGACGTCCTCTTCACCTTCCAGCGCCTGCTCGACCCGGACAACGCCTTCCGCAAGGCCTACCCCGCCGAGTCCCCGTACTTCACCGACATGGGCCTCAACACCACGATCAAATCGGTCGAAAAACTCGACGACAACACCGTGCGCTTCAACCTCAACAACGTCGACGCCGCCTTCGTGCAAAACCTCGCCATGAGCTTCGCCTCAGTGCAATCAGCCGAATACGCCGCGCAACTGTTGAAGGAAGGCAAAGCCGCCGACCTCAACCAGAAGCCGATCGGCACCGGCCCGTTCGTGTTCAAGCGCTACCAGAAGGATTCACAAATCCGCTACACCGCCAACAAGGCCTACTGGAAACCCGAAGACGTCAAAATCGATAACCTGATTTTCTCGATCACTCCCGACGCCGCCGTGCGCCTGCAGAAGCTCAAGGCCGGCGAATGCCAGGTCAGCGGCTACCCGCGTCCGGCCGACATCGAAGTGATGGAAAAAGACCCGAACCTGCGCGTGCTCAAACAGGCCGGATTCAACCTCGGCTTCCTCGCCTACAACACCACCCATGCGCCTCTCGACCAGCTCAAAGTGCGGCAGGCGCTGGACATGGCCATCGACAAACCGGCAATCATCAAAGCCGTCTACCAAAGCGCCGGCCAGCTGGCGCAAAACGCTTTACCGCCGGCGCAATGGTCGTATGACCCGACCATCAAGGATGCCCCTTACGACCCGGTCAAAGCCCGGGTGCTACTGAAAGAAGCAGGGGTTGCGCCAGGTACAACCATCAACCTCTGGGCGATGACAGTGCAACGCGCATCGAACCCGAATGCGCGCATGTCGGCACAGATGATCCAGCAGGATTGGGAGAAAATCGGCATCAAGGCCAACATCGTCAGTTACGAATGGGGCGAGTACATCAAACGTGCGAAAAATGGCGAGCACGACGCCATGATCTATGGTTGGACAGGTGACAACGGCGACCCGGACAACTGGCTTGGCGTGCTCTACAGCTGCGCGGCGGTGACAGGCAGCAACTACGCCAAATGGTGCGATCCGGCTTACGACAAACTGGTGCAACAGGCCAAGTTGTCCACGGACAAGGAGCAGCGGGTAAAACTGTATCAACAGGCGCAACTGATCCTTAAACAGCAAGTACCGATCACGCCGATTGCCAACTCCACGGTGTTCCAGCCGCTGCGCAAGGAAGTGACCGACTTCCGTATCAGCCCGTTCGGTCTAACCCCCTTCTATGGCGTGGGTATAAATAAGTAACACCGAGCCCCAAGGCGGCGCGCACAAGGTGACCAGCGCACCGTTTTGGGGCTCCATTTGCACCGTTAAAACCACTCGCAAACGGTCAAATGCGTCAAAAGTTATACAGATGCGACATTAAGGTACGTTCGTGCCACCGTTTGAGGCCGCCGACCGCTCTGGATCTTGCATTGGGTATGGCCCCTGCATAAGTATCCGCAGGCACGACTCACGAGGTCGTACCTCACAACTAAAAAATGACAACAAATCATGAGGCCAACATGCTTAAACACGCGGTCATTCCGTTTTTAGTCGGCGCAGGCTTGTTAGCCTCCGCACCTTTCGCATCCGCTGCGACTAACCTGGTGTTCTGCTCCGAAGGCAGCCCGGCCGGTTTCGACCCAGGCCAGTACACCACCGGAACCGACTTCGACGCCTCAGCCGAAACCATGTTCAACCGTCTGACCCAGTTCGAGCGCGGCGGCACCGCCGTGATTCCTGGTCTGGCGACCAAGTGGGACATTTCCGATGATGGCCTGACGTACACCTTCCACCTGCGTGAAGGCGTCAAGTTCCACACCACCCCGTATTTCAAGCCGACTCGTGAGTTCAACGCCGACGACGTGCTGTTCACCTTCAATCGCATGATTAACAAGGATGACCCGTTCCGTAAGGCGTACCCGACCGAATTCCCGTACTTCACCGACATGGGGATGGACACCAACATCACCAAGATCGATAAAGTCGACGACCACACCGTCAAGTTCACTCTGAAAGAAGTGGATGCTGCGTTCATCCAGAACATGGCCATGAGCTTCGCCTCGGTGCAGTCCGCCGAATACGCAGCGCAACTGTTGAAAGAAGGCAAGCCTGCCGACATCAACCAGAAGCCGGTCGGCACTGGTCCGTTCGTGTTCAAGAGCTACCAGAAAGACTCCAACATCCGCTTCACCGGGAACAAAGAGTACTGGAAGCCTGATGACGTGAAGATCGACAACCTGATCTTCGCCATCACCACCGACCCGTCGGTACGTATTCAGAAGCTGAAAAAGAACGAGTGCCAAGTCACCCTGTTCCCGCGTCCGGCCGACCTGAAAGCGCTGAAAGAAGACAAGTCGCTGAAGATGCCTGATCAGGCTGGCTTCAACCTGGGCTACATCGCCTACAACGTGATGGACAAGGTCAAAGGCAGCAACGAGGCGAACCCGCTGGCTGACCTTCGTGTACGTCAGGCGCTGGACATGGCGGTGAACAAGCCGCAGATCATCGACTCGGTTTACCAGGGCGCAGGCCAACTGGCCGTCAATGCCATGCCGCCGACTCAGTGGTCTTACGACACCACCATCAAGGACGCCAAGTACGATCCTGAGAAAGCCAAACAGCTGCTCAAGGAAGCCGGCGTCAAGGAAGGTACCGAGATCGTCCTGTGGGCAATGCCGGTACAGCGTCCATACAACCCGAACGCTAAACTGATGGCTGAAATGCTCCAGTCCGACTGGGCCAAGATCGGCTTGAAAGTGAAGATCACCAGCTACGAGTGGGGCGAGTACATCAAGCGTTCCAAAGGTGGCGAGAACCAGGCCATGATCATTGGCTGGAGCGGTGACAATGGGGATCCGGACAACTGGCTGAACGTGCTGTTCGGCTGCGACTCGCTCAACGGCAACAACTTCTCCAAGTGGTGCGACAAGAAGTACGACGGTCTCGTCAAGGATGCCAAGCGCACCCCCGATCAGGCCAAGCGCACCGAACTGTACAAACAGGCGCAACACGTCCTTAAAGATGCTGTTCCCTACACACCTATCGCTCACTCGACGGTGTTCCAACCCATGCGCGCCAACGTGCAGGATTTCAAGATCAGCCCATTTGGCTTGAACTCCTTCTACGGCGTCAGCGTCAGCAAATAAGGCACTGCAGCGGCGACGTTTTTAACGTCGCCGCTATTTTACCTGCCGGGAATTTAGGAAATTGCCTACAGCCAATTCCACTGTGGATTACCGCAGCGGTATAGGACGTGTCGCCTTTTCCTACGAGCTTTAAGGCATTTACGCATTTACTGCCAGGACCGCGGCCCCTACCGTCGGGTACTGACCAGCGTCTGTGTGGGCCACCGGTTTGCCGTACGTACTGGATTGAGCTCGATGCAGCCCAAAACGTCTCCGGATGAGACGACGGCGCATTGAACAACACTAAAAAAAGAGGGAGCGTCATGCGCCATACCTTGATTTGTTCCGCATTGCTGGGCGCCGGCCTGTTGGCCGCCTCGTCCGCCAGTTTCGCCGCCAGCAAAAGCCTGGTGTTCTGCTCTGAAGGCAGCCCGGCGGGTTTTGATACCGCGCAATACACGACAGCGACCGATAACGACGCCGCCGAGCCGCTGTACAACCGTTTGGTCGAGTTCGAAAAAGGCGCGACCAATGTCGTACCTGGTCTGGCGACCACGTGGGATATTTCCGAGGATGGTCTCAAGTACACCTTTCACCTGCGTGAAGGTGTGAAGTTTCATACAACGCCGTACTTCAAACCGACCCGCGACTTCAACGCCGATGACGTGTTGTTCACGTTTAATCGCATGCTGGATGCCCAGCAACCTTTCCGTAAGGCTTATCCGACCGAGTTCCCGTATTTCAACGGCATGAGCCTGAACAAGAACATCGCCAAGGTCGAGAAGACCGGGCCGCTGACCGTGGAGTTCACGCTCAACAGCGTCGACGCCGCGTTCATTCAGAACATCGCCATGAGCTTCGCCGCCATCCTGTCCGCCGAATACGCCGACAAACTGCTGGCCGAAGGCAAGCCGAGCGACATCAACCAGAAACCGATTGGCACCGGGCCGTTCGTGTTCAAGAGTTATCAGAAAGACTCGAACATCCGTTACACGGGTAATAAACAATACTGGGATCCGAGCCGGGTCAAACTCGACAACCTGATCTTCGCGATCAACACCGACGCCTCGGTGCGCGTACAGAAGCTCAAGGCGGGCGAATGCCAGATCACCCTGCATCCGCGCCCTGCCGATGTTGAAGCGTTGAAGGCTGACCCGAAGTTGCAACTGATTTCCAAGCCGGGCTTCAACCTCGGCTACATCGCCTATAACGTGCGCCACAAACCCTTCGACCAGCTCGAAGTGCGTCAGGCGCTGGACATGGCGGTGAATAAACAGGGGATTCTCAACGCTGTTTATCAAGGCGCCGGCCAACTGGCCGTGAACGCCATGCCGCCAACCCAATGGTCCTACGACGACAGCATCAAAGACGCCGCCTACAACCCGGAAAAAGCCAAAGAGCTGCTCAAGGCTGCCGGCGTCAAGGAGGGCACCGAGATCACCCTGTGGGCGATGCCGGTGCAACGTCCATACAACCCGAACGCCAAACTGATGGCCGAAATGCTCCAGGCGGACTGGGCCAAGATCGGTCTGAAAGTGAAGATCGTCAGCTACGAATGGGGCGAGTACATCAAGCGCACCAAAAATGGCGAGCACGACATCAGCCTGATCGGCTGGACCGGTGACAACGGGGATCCGGACAACTGGCTCGGCACGCTGTACAGCTGCGATGCCATCGGCGGCAACAACTACTCCATGTGGTGCGACCCGGCTTACGACAAGCTGATCAAACAGGCCAAGGTCGTCACTGACCGCGACCAGCGCACCGTGCTCTACAAACAGGCTCAGCAATTGCTTAAACAGCAAGTGCCGATCACGCCTGTCGCCCACTCGACGGTCAACCAGCCGTTAAGCGCGAGGATCGAAGGGTTCAAAGTCAGCCCGTTCGGTCGCAACGTGTTCTCGGGTGTCGGTATCGATTAAACCAGACGATTAGCCGCAACGCTGAGGGGCGCTGTCTAGCCCCTCACGCAAGCGCTTTGCCGAAATTCGCCAATCCGGCTTTTGGCAAACGTTTGCGATGTGTGAATGAGTTCTAAACCAATAACCGGCATACCAAAAAAAGCCGGCATAAAAAGAAAGTAAAGGAGCTTCACCCATGAAACTGAGCAACACCGCGATACTGGCCTTGGCCATCAGCAGCATCACCGCCGGAGCCCATGCTGAAAGCGTCAGCCAGGACTTCATGCCGACGCAACTGGCCAGCACCAGCGCCCAGTCCGAAGCCAAGGGTTTTATCGATGGCCAGAGCCTGTCGGGCTCGACCCGTAACTGGTACGCCAACGAAGAAAAAAAGCGCGGCGGCACTTTCAGCTATGAACGCCACGGCGAAACCCTGACCGGTTCGCGCCGGATCAACTGGGTCCAGGGCACCATCCTCAACTACACCTCGGGCTTCACCCAAGGCACCGTGGGGATCAGCACTGAAGTCGCGGCGTACAACGCCATTGCACTGGATCGCAGCCGCGAAGACATCAAGGGCGGTTCCAACCGTACCCTCGCCCACTCCAACGGCGACGCCGTCGATCAGTGGAGCAAACTGGGTCTGGCCAACGTCAAGGCGCGTATCTCCAACACCACCCTGACCGCCGGCCGCATGAACTTCAGCAGCCCGATCGTCGACGTTATCGGCAACCGTCCGCTGCCTTCGAGCTTCGAAGGTGTGGCGATCCACAGTGAAGAATTCGACAATCTGTCGTTCGACCTCGCGACCTTCGACCGCGTGTCACCACGTACCGAACAGAGCCTGTCGAAATTCCGCACCGAATACAGCAACACCGGCGTTGAAACCGACCACGTCAACACCGCCGGCGTGAACTATCAGCCGCTCAAGAGCCTGAAAACCAGCCTCTACGCGACCCAGGCTGAAGACTTCTGGAACCAGTACTACTTCGGCGCCACTCACGAACTGGGCGACAGCTCGGTACTGAGCCTGACCACCGGCCTGAACTACTACAAGACCGTCGACGAAGGCAAAAAGTTGATGGGCGAGATCGACAACGACACCTACTCGCTGTCGTTCGGTCTGACTCACCAGGCACACACCCTGACCTTCTCGTACCAGGAAGTGAACGGTAACGAGTACTTCGACTACCTGCACGAAACCAACGGCATCTACCTGGCCAACTCCCTGTTGTCGGACTTCAACGGACCAAACGAGAAATCCTTCCAGATCGCCTACGGCATCAACATGGCCGAGTACGGCATTCCGGGCCTGAAGTTCAACGCCTACAGCGCTCGCGGTTGGGGCATCGACGGTACTCACTACGTCGGCACCGCTTACGACGTGCGCAGCATGGACGGCGAACACCATTACGAATACGGCATTGGTTCTTCGTACGCCGTGCAGAGCGGCCCGCTCAAGGCCACCACGATCCGCGCGACCTACACCACCCACCGCGCCAGCGAAAACCAGGCTGACGGCAGCATCAACGAGTTCCGTCTCGTGACGACCATCCCGTTCAACATCCTGTAAAAAACGCCAGCCGACGGCTGACTCATGATGAGTCGGCCGTTCGGCTTTTTGTCTTCAACCGATTGCAGAGGGTTATCGATGAAAATGCTTCCCCTACGTGCGGCCATCGCGGCTGCGTTGCTGAGTGTCGCTGTCGGCGTCTCGGCCAAACCCTTGGTGGTCTGCACCGAAGCCAGTCCGGAAGGCTTCGATATGGTCCAGTACACAACTGCAGTCACGGCGGACGCTGTGGCCGAAACCATCTTCAATCGTCTGGTGGACTTCAAGCCTGGCACGACGGAAATCGTTCCGGCCCTGGCAGACACCTGGGAAATCAGTGAAGACGGCCTGACCTACACGTTCCACCTGCGTAAAGGCGTCAAGTTTCACACCACCGAATACTTCAAGCCGACCCGCGACATGAACGCCGACGACGTGGTCTGGAGCTTCCAGCGTCAGCTGGACCCAAATCACCCGTGGCACAAGCTGTCGAGCGTGGGCTTCCCGTACTTTGAAAGCATGGGCTTCAAAGAACTGCTCAAAAGCGTCGAAAAAATCGACGACCACACGGTCAGGTTCACCCTGACCCGCCGCGAAGCGCCATTCCTGGCGGACGTCGCGATGCCGTTCACCGCCATCTACTCCGCCGAATACGCCGATCAGTTGCTCAAGGCCAACAAGACCGGCGACCTCAACAACAAGCCTGTCGGCACCGGCCCGTTCATCTTCCAGCGCTACGCCAAGGATGCTCAGGTGCGCTTCAAGGCCAACCCGGATTACTTCCGTGGCAAGCCGCCGGCCGACGCGTTGATTCTGGCGATCGCCACCGACAACAACGTGCGCCTGCAGAAGCTCAAGGCCAACGAGTGCCAGATCGCCCTGTATCCGAAACCGGATGACATCCCGAGCATCAAGAAAGACGACAAGCTTAAGGTCGAAGAGCTGAACGCGATGACCGTCTCGTACATCGCCATGAACACTCAGCACAAATACATGAGCGACGTGCGCGTGCGTAAGGCGATCGATATCGCCTTCGACAAAGCGGCTTACGTCAACGCGCTGTTCGGCCCGGGCAATGCGACCGTTGCGGTCAACCCGTACCCGGACACGCTGCTGGGCTACAACCACGACCTGAAGAACCCGCCACGTGACCTCGACAAGGCCCGCGCCCTGCTCAAGGAAGCCGGCGTGCCGGAAGGCACCGTGTTTACTCTGTTTACCCGCAACGGCGGCGGTCCGACCAACCCCAACCCGATGCTCGGCGCGCAAATGATGCAGGCTGACCTGGCGAAAGTCGGGATCAAGATCGACATCCGCGTGATGGAATGGGGGGAAATGCTCAAGCGCGCCAAGGCCGGTGAGCACGATATGGTCTCGGCCGGATGGGCGGGCGACAACGGCGACCCGGATAACTTCCTGACGCCTATGCTCAGTTGCGAGGCGGCAAAAAACGGCGAGAACTACGCGCGCTGGTGCAACGAGAAATTCCAGACGCTGCTGGATGAAGCACGGGCTAAAGTAGATCCGGCCGAACGCGCCGCGCTCTACGAACAGGCGCAAGTATTGTTTAATCAGGATCAGCCATGGATCAGCATGGCCCACACCAGGATGTTTACCGCAATGCGCAACAACGTAGAGGGCTATCACATCAGCCCTCTCACCACTAATAACTTCGCCACCACCCAGGTGAAGTAGATAAGAAACTCCCGGTGCCCCTGACCCCAGGGACGCCGGGCACGCCTAACCGGCTGATGAGGTACCACACAAGATGTTTAGTTTTATTGCCCGCCGACTGGGGTTGTTGATCCCCACGTTTTTCGGCATCACCTTGCTGACTTTCGCGTTGATTCGCATGATTCCGGGCGACCCCGTGGAAGTGATGATGGGCGAACGTCGGGTCGACCCCGAAATGCACGCTCAGGCAATGGAACGCCTAGGTCTGAACAAGCCACTGTATGCCCAATATCTGGACTACATCGGCAAACTGGCCCACGGCGATCTCGGCGAATCCCTGCGTACCCGTGAAAGCGTGTGGACCGAGTTCACCTCCCTCTTCCCGGCGACTCTGGAACTGTCCATGGCCGCCCTGTTGTTCGCCGGCATTCTCGGGCTTCTGGCCGGGGTAATCGCGGCACTCAAACGAGGATCGCTGTTCGACCACGGGGTGATGGGCATCTCCCTCGCGGGGTATTCGATGCCGATCTTCTGGTGGGGCCTGATCCTGATCATGTTCTTCTCGGTGAGCCTGGGCTGGACCCCGGTTTCCGGGCGGATCGACCTGCTCTACGACATCGAGCCACGCACCGGTTTCATGCTGATCGACACGCTGCTGGCCGACGACATGGGCGCGTTCCTCGATGCTCTGCATCACCTGATCCTGCCAGCCATCGTACTCGGCACCATTCCGCTGGCGGTGATCGCGCGGATGACCCGTTCGTCGATGCTCGAAGTGCTGCGCGAAGACTACATCCGCACCGCCAAGGCCAAAGGCCTGTCGCCGTCGCGCGTGGTATTCGTCCACGGTCTGCGTAACGCGCTGATTCCGGTACTCACCGTGGTCGGCCTGCAAGTCGGCACGCTGCTGGCCGGTGCGGTTCTGACCGAAACCATCTTCTCCTGGCCCGGTATCGGTAAATGGCTGATCGAAGCCATCGGCGCCCGGGACTATCCGGTTGTGCAAAACGGCATCCTGTTAATCGCCTGCCTGGTGATTCTGGTCAACTTCGTAGTGGACATCCTCTACGGCTTTGCCAACCCACGCATCCGTCATCAGCGCTGAGGTCCATACCATGAGCACTCCAACATCCTCAGTAGCCACCGCCGCCAACGCGGATCAAAGTCTGCTGTACCCGTCGCCGTACAAAGAATTCTGGCAAGCCTTCTCGAAGAACAAGGGCGCGGTTGCCGGCCTGCTGTTCATGTTGCTGGTGATTTTCTGCGCGCTGTTCGCGCCGTGGGTCGCGCCGCATAACCCGAGCGAGCAATACCGTGACTTCCTGCTGACGCCGCCGGCGTGGCTGGAAGGCGGGCAGATGCAGTTCCTGCTCGGCACCGATGAACTCGGTCGCGACCTGCTGTCGCGCCTGATCCAGGGTTCGCGCCTGTCGCTGCTGATCGGTTTGTCGTCGGTGGTGATGTCGCTGATTCCGGGGATCCTGCTGGGTCTGTTCGCCGGCTTCTTTCCGAAGATGATCGGCCCGACCATCATGCGTCTGATGGACATCATGCTGGCCCTGCCATCGCTGCTGCTGGCTGTGGCGATCGTCGCCATCCTCGGCCCTGGCCTGATCAACACCGTGATCGCCATTGCTGTGGTGTCCTTGCCGTCCTACGTGCGTCTGACCCGCGCTGCGGTGATGGGCGAACTGAACCGCGACTACGTGACCGCCGCTCGCCTCGCCGGTGCCGGTCTGCCGCGTCTGATGTTCATCACCGTGCTGCCGAACTGCATGGCGCCGCTGATCGTTCAGGCGACTCTGAGCTTCTCCTCGGCGATTCTCGATGCCGCCGCACTGGGCTTCCTCGGCCTTGGCGTACAACCGCCAACTCCTGAGTGGGGCACCATGCTGGCCTCGGCCCGCGACTACATCGAACGCGCCTGGTGGGTGGTAAGTCTGCCTGGTTTGACCATTTTGCTCAGCGTGCTGGCAATCAACTTGATGGGCGACGGTCTGCGCGATGCGCTGGACCCGAAACTCAAGAACGCCGCCTGAGGAGATTCCCATGTCACTGCTAGAAATCAAGAATCTCAACGTTCGCTTCGGCGACAAGACCGCGACGCCGGTGGTCGATGGCCTCGACCTGAAAGTCGACAAAGGCGAAGTACTGGCCATCGTTGGCGAATCGGGCTCGGGTAAATCCGTGACCATGATGGCGCTGATGGGCCTGATCGAGCATCCCGGCATCGTCACCGCCGACTCGCTCAGCTTCGATGGCAAAGACATGCTCAAGCTGAGCAACCGTCAGCGTCGGCAGATCGTCGGCAAAGACCTGTCGATGGTCTTTCAGGATCCGATGACCGCACTGAACCCGAGCTACACCGTCGGTTTCCAGATTGAAGAAGTGCTGCGCCTGCACCTGAAAATGTCCGGCAAGCAAGCGCGCAAACGTGCGATCGAACTGCTGGAAAAAGTCGAAATCCCGGGCGCCGCCAGCCGTATGGACGCCTACCCGCATCAACTGTCCGGCGGTATGAGCCAGCGCGTTGCGATCGCCATGGCGATTGCCGGCGAGCCGAAACTGCTGATCGCCGACGAACCGACCACGGCACTCGACGTGACGATTCAGGCGCAGATCATGGATCTGCTGCTGGCGTTGCAGAAAGAACAGAACATGGGCCTGGTGCTGATCACTCACGACCTCGCGGTCGTGGCGGAAACCGCCCAGCGCGTCTGCGTGATGTACGCAGGGCAAGCCGTTGAAGTCGGCCAAGTGCCGCAACTGTTCGACGTCCCGGCGCACCCGTACAGCGAAGCATTGCTCAAGGCGATTCCCGAGCACAGCCTCGGCGCCGCACGTCTTTCGACCCTGCCGGGCATCGTTCCGGGCCGCTACGACCGTCCGCAAGGTTGCCTGCTGTCACCGCGCTGCCCGTACGTGCAGGACAGCTGCCGCGCGCAGCGTCCAGGCCTTGATCCGAAAGCCCACAGCCTTGCCCGCTGCTTCTTCCCGCTGAACCAGGAGGTGGCGTAATGGCCGTCGTACTTACCGCCCGCGACCTGACCCGTCACTACGAAGTCTCCCGTGGCCTGTTCAAGGGCCATGCGACTGTACGCGCACTGAATGGCGTGTCGTTCGAACTGGAAGCCGGCAAGACCCTCGCTGTTGTAGGCGAATCGGGCTGCGGCAAATCCACCCTCGCCCGCGCTTTGACGCTGATCGAAGATCCGTCGTCCGGATCCTTGAAAATTGCCGGCCAGGAAGTCGCCGGTGCCGACAAGGCCCAGCGCAAGCAACTGCGCAAAGACGTGCAGATGGTGTTCCAAAGCCCATACGCGTCGTTGAACCCACGGCAGAAAGTCGGTGACCAGCTCGGCGAACCGCTGCTGATCAACACCAACCTCTCCGCTGCCGAACGTCGCGAGAAAGTCCAGGCGATGATGAAGCAGGTCGGTTTGCGCCCTGAGCACTACCAGCGCTATCCGCACATGTTCTCCGGCGGACAGCGCCAGCGTATCGCCCTGGCCCGGGCCATGATGCTGCAACCGAAAGTGCTGGTGGCGGATGAACCGACCTCGGCATTGGACGTGTCGATTCAGGCGCAGGTGCTCAACCTGTTCATGGATTTGCAGCAGGAGTTCAACACCGCGTACGTGTTCATCTCGCACAACCTTGCGGTGGTGCAACACGTGGCCGATGACGTGATGGTGATGTACCTCGGTCGCCCGGTGGAGCTGGGGCCGAAGAACGACATTTACGAGCGTCCATTGCACCCGTATACCCAGGCGCTGCTGTCGGCAACCCCGACCATTCACCCGGACCCGAACAAGCCGAAAATCAAGATCGTCGGCGAACTGCCTAACCCGCTGAACCCGCCACCGGGCTGTGCTTTCCACAAGCGCTGCCCGTACGCGACCGAGCGTTGCAGCACGGAAGAGCCGGCGTTGCGCCAGCTCGACAGCCGGCAGGTGGCTTGCCACTACGCCGAGCAGTTCCTCGACGGCGCGGCCTAAAACCGCCCTGAAACAATGTGGGAGCGAGCCTGCTCGCGAAAGCGCTGAATCAGTCACCATTAATGTTGACTGAGATGACGCCTTCGCGAACAGGCTCGCTCCCACAGGGGATGTGAGTTATTCCTGAGTTGAGCAAACCCCTCCCACCTCGATTGCGCATCAGTCGAGGCAGAAGGGGTTTTCTTTGGCCTGCGATTTACGTCTGGCTGTCGCCCTCATCGTCGGTATCCGGCTCATCGGTAGTCGAGTCGTCATCATCGGCGCTGCCACCCTGCCCCTGATCGCCCGGCTCGGACTCGGACTTGGCGAGCATCAAGCCGCTGTGCCCGACCTGGCCGTTGAACGCCTGAGAATCGTGATCCTCGCACTCGGCCCAGGCCGTCGCGGTGCCGAGGGACAGCATGACCATCACTTTCAACAGCAATAAAACCCGTAGCAACCTGCTTTTCATAGCCGACTCCATCCTTTTTCAGGTGAGACATTCGTGCCTGACTGGCGCTGTGTGAAATCTAGTTCCGATCCATCGGGTTCACCAGATAGGACGCTAAGGAGCAGGCAGAAATGCCCTTCGCAGACAGACGGGTTTCGAATAACGTCTATTGCCGGATCAGCTAAGTGGACGAGTGGCTTGCCACGTAAAGGGAATCGACATCAGCACTAACACCGTGCTGGCCAGCCAGACACTATGGCCGCCAAACTGACCATACAACTGACCGCTGAGCACCGGTGACAACAATGCGCTCGCACTCCAGCTCATAAAGAACAGGCCAAAGTACTGACCGCTTTTGCCACTCTGCGCAAATTGCATCGCCAGCACATTCAGCGGTGGCATGAACAGCGCCTCGCCCAACGTCCAGATCAGCGTCGACAGACAGACGAACGCCAGCCCGGAACCGAACGGCAACATGCCCAGCCCGCACGCCAGCAGCAAACTACCCGCGAGCATCTGCCGACGCGTGCCCCAACGCTCGCCCCAATGCGACAGCGGAATCTGCAGGGCGATCACCAACAACGCATTGAGGCCGAACTGCCAACCGATCGCCTCGGTGCTCAACTGATAGTAATCACGCAGGTAGTTGCCCAGCGTGCTGTAGACCGTGTCGAACGCGATGCCAAGCACGGCCGTCGCAGCCAGCAACCAGAGGAATGGTTTGTCGCGATAGGGCACCCCGGAACCTGCGTCATCCGTGGACTTTTCGTCATTGATCAGCACCGGTCGACGCCACGTAGTGCGAACAAACCAGAGCAGCGCCAACAACGTCATCGCCGCGCTGCCGAAAAACACCCAGCGAAAATCGGTCTGCGCCAACACCCCGCCCGCAACGCCAGCGGCCGCCATGCCGAGGTTGCGCGCCACCCGGCTCAAGGCCTGCGCACGCGAACGTTGAGCGACTTCGCAATATTCCATGATCAGGCGTTGGTGCAGCGTGCGAATAGCCCCATCGATGGTTCCGCTGAGCAACAGCAATGCAGCGAGCAACGGCACCTGCGTCACCAGCCCCAGCAGAATCAGCACCCACACCGAAATAAAGAACAACGCCGCCGTCAGCCGCGCCGTGCGCACATGATCACTGAGCCAGCCACCGAGCATCGAACCGACCAGCAACCCCGCGCCATAGGCCGAGAGCAACCAGCCAACCGTCTCGATCGCCAACCCCAATTCCTGACGCAGATACAGCGCCATGAACAGCTTGACCATGCTGCTCAGGCGATTGATGAATAACAGCGCCGCGAGCACCCAGGCCATTACGCCGAAATAGCCGTCCAGTCGTAGCAAGTGAGTCAGGCGACTCGTCATTCCATTGACCTCTCAGAGCGACTTGGGTGGAGCTGAAACACTAACGGTCAGCAGGCTGGATGTCGCGTTCAAGTGCATCGAGATCACGATAAACCGAGTCGTCCTACAGCCATTGCGCGCGATAAAACCATGCCGAAGATCAAGAGCCCCTCACCCTAACCCTCTCCCGGAGGGAGAGGGAACTGACCGAGGTGTTTGGGAGAGCTACGCCGACGTGAAATACCGAGTCGACCCTCAGATTCTGAAACAGATCAAAAGCCCCTCACCCTAGCCCTCTCCCGGAGGGAGAGGGGACTGACCGAGGTGTTTGGGAGAAGTACGCCGACGTGAATTACCGAGTCGAACTCGGATTCTGAATCAGATCAAAAGCCCCTCACCCTAGCCCTCTCCCGGAGGGAGAGGGGACTGATCGCGGTGTTTGGGAGAGCTACGCCGACGTGCGATACCGAGTCGAACTCAAATTCTGAAAAGCCCACAAATCGGCTCCCTCTCCTTGGGGAGAGGGCTGGGGTGAGGGGCGAATCCACCACAAATCCAAAGCCGACCACGCCCCGCTCTTCACCACTCAACAGGATGAGCGTTAGCTCGGCTGCAGCTCTTGATCTGTAGGGCGACGTCGGAAGGCTGAGTGGAGGGATTGATCCGGGCGTGGGAGCGCAGCGACCGTTTGGCGCAGCCAAACACAGCGAGAGGAGGTGCAGCGAAGCAAACCGGAGACGCTGCGCCCGGATCGATCCCGGAGCGAAGGAACCCCGAGCCCCAGCGAGCGGGCCGCACGTAGGAGCGAGCGTTTTTTTGCTTACTTTTTTGAGGCGTTTGTCAAAAAAGTGAGTCGCCGTAAGGGCGAAACCGTAATCAGCAACACCCGCAGAAACGGATATACCCCCAAAACCAACCAAACAAAAAAAGCCCCCTAGGCATGCACCTAGAGGGCTTCGAACAAACCAACTAAAAGCTTAGTGATGCTCACGCGTCGCCCGGAATTTCACATCCGGCCAACGCTCTTCCATCAACGCCAGATTAACCCGCGTCGGCGCGAGATAGGTCAGGTGCCCCCCGCCATCGACCGCCAGGTTCTCCACAGCCTTGTTGGAAAACTCCTCAAGCTTCTTCTTGTCACTGCACTCAATCCAGCGCGCGGAATACACAGTGATCGGCTCATACGAGCACTCAACCTTGTATTCCTCCTTCAAACGGCTGGCGACCACATCAAACTGCAGCACACCCACGGCGCCCAGAATGATGTCGTTGCTGCGCTCCGGGAAAAACACCTGCGTCGCGCCCTCTTCGGCCAACTGCTGCAGACCCTGACGCAACTGCTTGGACTTCAGCGGATCACGCAGACGCACACGACGGAACAGCTCCGGCGCAAAGTGCGGGATACCGGTAAACCCGAGGGTTTCACCTTCACTGAAGGTGTCGCCAATCTGGATCGTACCGTGGTTGTGCAGACCGATGATGTCGCCGGCAAAGGCTTCTTCAAGCTGCTCACGCTCGGAGGAGAAGAACGTCAGGGCATCGCCGATACGCACGTCCTTGCCGGTGCGCACGTGGCGCATCTTCATGCCTTTCTCGTACTTGCCGGAGCAAATGCGCATGAAGGCGATACGGTCGCGGTGTTTCGGGTCCATGTTCGCCTGGATCTTGAAGATGAAGCCCGAGAACTTCTCTTCGACCGGCTCGACGGTACGCTCGTTGGCCACACGGGCCAGCGGACGCGGCGCCCAATCAACAACAGCATCGAGAACGTGGTCAACACCGAAGTTGCCCAGTGCCGTACCGAAAAACACCGGGGTCAGCTGACCGTCGAGGAATTCCTGCTGGTTGAATTCGTGGCAGGCGCCCTGAACCAGTTCCAGCTGCTCGATGAAACGCTCGTACTCGTCGCCCAGATGCGCGCGGGCTTCGTCGGAGTCGAGCTTCTCGATGATCTTGGTTTCGGTGCGTTCGTGACCGTGACCGGCGGTGTAGACAATGATGTAGTCATCCGCCAGGTGGTACACGCCCTTGAAGTCGCGGTAGCAACCGATCGGCCAGGTGATCGGCGCAGCCTTGATCTTCAGCACGGCTTCGATCTCGTCGAGCAGTTCGATCGGGTCGCGGATGTCACGGTCGAGTTTGTTGATGAAGCTGACGATCGGCGTATCACGCAGACGGCAGACGTCCATCAGCGCAATCGTACGCGGCTCGACACCTTTACCGCCGTCGAGAACCATCAATGCCGAGTCCACCGCCGTCAGGGTGCGGTAAGTATCTTCGGAGAAGTCTTCGTGGCCCGGGGTGTCGAGCAGGTTGATCATGTGTTCGCGATACGGGAACTGCATGACCGACGTGGTAATGGAAATACCCCGTTGCTTCTCCATCTCCATCCAGTCGGATGTCGCATGGCGATCGGATTTACGGGATTTCACCGTACCGGCCACTGCAATCGCCTTGCCCATCAACAGGAGCTTTTCGGTGATCGTGGTTTTACCGGCATCGGGGTGGGAAATAATGGCGAAAGTGCGGCGTTTCGCGACTTCGGCGGCCTGGTTGGTCATGGGAAATCGCCTGGCGGTGATTCAAAAAAGGGCCGCGATTATAGCCCAACTCGATGCAATAACCGAACCGTTGAGCACATTAAGGGTGGCCAAATGCTGCCGCAGATGGGAACCTTTTAAAGCACGGAGACGTCCATCCCCTGTTACGAATTTTCGTCAGGGGCTGAAAAATCAGCAAGTTAGCCTGACGAGGCTGCGCTCATGGCTCGCTTTCAGACCGCTTTTTGCCGGTGCTGAGGGAGCTGCTTCTCGCGAACGTTTATTCCCGGCAGCCATGTATGGCATGCCACACGGGAGGGCGTTCGCCGACTACAAAAAAAGGAGTCCGCCTGTGGCTATCCGCTATGGCAAAGGGCTGATGGGAGGTGCGGTGGTGATCGCGCTCCTGGCCCTGCTGGTCCACTGGATCGGCATCAACACGATCGAACACTACCGCGACGATTTGTTGTTTTACCTGCAAGCTCATCTGATTCTCGTCCTCGCTTCAATGCTGGCCGCCCTTGTTGTGGGCATCCCCGCCGGCATCTTCCTCAGTCGCCCGACCATGGTCGGCCGCGCTGAACGCTTCATGCAGATCTTCAATATCGGTAACACCGTGCCGCCGCTGGCCGTGCTTGCGATTGCCCTGGGCGTCCTCGGCATCGGCAGCGGCCCGGCAATCTTCGCTTTGTTCCTCGCCTCCCTGTTGCCGATTGTGCGCAACACCTACGAAGGCCTGAAAAATGTCCAGGGCTCGCTGAAAGAGGCGGCCGTCGGCATCGGCATGACCCCGCGCCAGGTGCTGTGGAAAGTCGAATTGCCCAACGCCGTGCCGATCATTGTCGGCGGTGTGCGCGTGGCTTTGGCGATCAACGTCGGCACCGCGCCGCTGGCCTTCCTGATCGGCGCCAACAGCCTTGGCAGCCTGATCTTCCCTGGCATCGCCCTGAACAATCAGCCGCAACTGCTGCTCGGCGCCGCGTGCACCGCGCTGCTGGCCTTGCTGCTCGATGGCGTCGTCACCCTCGCCAGCCGCCTCTGGCTGGAACGCGGTTTGCGCCCGTCTTAAGGCTTTTGCGAAGGAATGAATATGAAACGACTTAGCTTGATCTTAAGTTGCGTCCTGCTGTTCGCAGGATTGGCGCAAGCCGCTGAAAAACCCGTTATCCGCCTCGGCGCCCGGGTCTTCACCGAGCAAACCCTGCTCGCCGAAATCACCGCGCAGTACCTGCGCAGCAAGGGTTACGACGCGCAGATCACCGGCGGTCTGGGCAGCAACCTCGCCCGCAGCGCCCACGAAAGCGGGCAGCTGGACATGCTCTGGGAATACACCGGTGTATCGCTGGTGGCCTACAACCATGTCACTGAAAAACTCGACAGCGCCCAGTCCTACGCCCGGGTGAAAGAACTCGACGCGAAAAAAGGCCTGGTCTGGCTGACCCCGTCGAAATTCAGCAACACCTACGCCCTCGCGCTGCCGAAAAAAGTCGCCGAGGAGTACCCGCAGATCAACAACATCAGCCAGTTGAACGAAGTGCTGCGCGCCGAAGCCAAGACCAATCACCTGGTGGCGCTGGACACCGAGTTTGCCAACCGCTCCGACGGCCTGATCGGCATGGTCGATCTCTACGGCATGAACCTGACCCGCAAGAACATCCGCCAGATGGACGCGGGCCTGGTCTACACCGCGCTGCGTAACGGCCAGGTGTTTGCCGGTCTGGTTTACACCACCGACGGTCGCCTCAACGCCTTCGGCCTGAAACTGCTGGAAGACGACAAGCACTACTTCCCCGACTACACCGCCGCGCCGGTGGTGCGTCAGGCCTATCTCGATAAGCACCCGCAACTGGCCGAGCAACTCAAGCCGCTGGCCGAACTGTTCGATGACGAAACCATGCGCCAGCTCAACGCGCGGGTCGACGTCGATCACGAAAGCCCTTCGAAAGTGGCCGCCGATTTCCTGCGCCAGCACCCACTCAACTAAGGAGGAAAAGTCATGGAATTCCTGAACGCCTTTTCCCACCTCGACTGGCAGCAGGTGATGCACCTGACCTGGCAGCACATCACCCTGGTCGGCATCGCCGTGACCCTGGCGATTGTCGTTGGCGTGCCGCTGGGCATTCTGATGACACGCTTTCCGACCCTCGCCGGCCCTTTGCAGGCCAGCGCCACGGTGCTGCTGACCGTGCCGTCGATTGCCCTGTTCGGCCTGCTGCTGCCGTTCTACTCCAAGTTCGGCCAGGGCCTCGGGCCGATGCCGGCGATCACCGCAGTATTTCTCTATTCATTGCTGCCGATCATGCGTAACACCTACCTCGCCCTCACTGGCGTCGAACCAGGTATCCGTGAAGCCGCGCGCGGCATCGGCATGACCTTCGGCCAGCGCCTGCGCATGGTCGAATTGCCGATCGCCGTGCCGGTGATCCTCGCCGGTGTGCGCACCGCCGTGGTGATGAACATCGGCGTGATGACCATCGCCGCGACCATCGGCGCCGGCGGCCTCGGTGTGTTGATCCTCGCCTCCATCAGCCGCAGTGATATGTCGATGCTCATCGTCGGCGCGCTGCTGGTCAGTCTTCTGGCCATTTTCGCTGACCTGTTTCTCCAATGGCTGCAACGCTCGTTGACTCCAAAAGGACTGCTCAAATGATCGAACTTCAAAACCTCAGCAAAACTTTCCAAAGCAACGGCAAAGATGTCAAAGCCGTGGACTCGGTGAGCCTGACCGTCAATGAAGGCGAAATCTGCGTGTTCCTCGGGCCATCGGGTTGCGGCAAAAGCACCACGCTGAAGATGATCAATCGCCTGATCAAACCAACCTCGGGCAAGATCCTCATCAACGGTGAAGACACCACCGATCTCGACGAAGTGACCCTGCGGCGCAACATCGGCTACGTGATCCAGCAGATCGGCCTGTTCCCGAACATGACCATCGAAGAGAACATCGTCGTCGTGCCGAAACTGCTCGGCTGGGACAAACAGAAATGCCACGACCGCGCCCGCGAATTGATGAGCATGATCAAGCTGGAGCCCAAGCAGTATCTGCATCGTTATCCGCGCGAATTGTCCGGTGGCCAGCAACAGCGCATCGGCGTGATCCGCGCACTGGCCGCTGATGCGCCGCTGCTGCTAATGGACGAGCCGTTCGGTGCGGTCGACCCGATCAACCGCGAGATGATTCAGAACGAATTCTTCGAAATGCAGCGCGCGCTGAACAAGACCGTGATCATGGTCAGCCACGACATCGATGAAGCGATCAAACTCGGTGACAAGATCGCAATCTTCCGCGCCGGCAAACTGCTGCAGATCGATCACCCGGACACGCTGCTCGCGCACCCGGCGGACGACTTTGTCAGCAATTTCGTCGGCCAGGACAGCACGCTCAAGCGCCTGTTGTTGGTGAAGGCAGAAGATGCGGCGGACAACGCGCCGTCGGTCAGCCCGGAAACCCCGGTGGCCGATGCGCTGGAATTGATGGACGAGCATGACCGCCGCTATGTCGTGGTCACCTGTGCCGAGAACAAGGCATTGGGCTATGTGCGTCGTCGTGATCTGCACCGTCAGACTGGCACTTGCGCGCAGTTCCTGCGTGAGTTCAACGCCACGGCGGCGTACGACGAGCATTTGCGCATCCTGCTGTCGCGCATGTACGAGTTCAACCGTTCGTGGCTGCCGGTGATGGACGCCGAGCGGGTGTTCCTCGGTGAGGTCACGCAGGAGTCGATTGCCGAGTATCTGAGCTCCGGCAAATCTCGCGGCGGCAAGACCAGCATCGTCTCGCCAGCTGAGGCCGTAGTCGCATAAAACACGAAACCTGTGGGAGCGAGCCTGCTCGCGAAAGCGCAATATCAGTCAACAATGATGTTGGCTGTGAAAATGCCTTCGCGAGCAGGCTCGCTCCCACAGGATCTGCGTGATTTTTTCTTCATTCGCCTAGCGGAAAAGAATCTCAACACCTGCGGATCGGACAGCATGTATGAGACAACCCGCGAAACAGCCAAAATCCCCCCTCACCCTCACCTCTCGCGGCCAACGTCGCCGATATTGCCGCCATCATACTTACCCGCGACTTCGCCGACATAATCCGCGAACGTGCAGGTATTTTTAACACTTGAAAATTCGCGGGGAACATCTGCCCGTCATCTCGGTCGGCTACAAAGAGTGATGAACGCGACGCACGTCAGAAGCGTGCAAAAACGCGACATTTTTAGTTGATCTCACGCCCCTCACGCCCTAAAGTTCGCGCCGAACGTCCATGCTGGAAACGATCCATCCGGCTCAAGTACTGACGACGAGACAGCAAGGCCAAGGGAAAGCAGCACCTCCCATGGCCTTTTTGCTTTCGGCGACATGCCTTGGGAAGTAGGCGAACCAAAGTGGGGATACGGAGGACGTTCATTTGCACCCATTGTTTTTACTTGTTTGCCCATAGGAGCTCCCAGCATGTCGATCCAGGTCGAAGACTATTTCGCGCGCGCTACATTCGACAAAATGAAGGCGTTCGCCGACAAACAGGAAACCCCGTTCGTGGTGATCGACACCGCGATGATCAGCCAGGCCTACGATGACCTGCGCGCCGGTTTCGAATTCGCCAAGGTCTACTACGCGGTCAAGGCCAACCCGGCCGTCGAGATCATCGACCTGCTCAAAGAGAAAGGTTCGAGCTTCGACATCGCCTCGATCTACGAGCTGGACAAGGTGATGGATCGCGGCGTCAGCGCCGACCGTATCAGCTACGGCAACACCATCAAGAAATCCAAGGACATCCGCTACTTCTACGAGAAGGGCGTGCGCCTGTTCTCCACCGACTCCGAAGCCGACCTGCGCAACATCGCCAAGGCTGCACCGGGTTCGAAAGTCTATGTACGTATTCTCACCGAAGGCTCGACCACGGCTGACTGGCCACTGTCGCGCAAATTCGGCTGCCAGACCGACATGGCCATGGACCTGCTGATCCTCGCTCGCGACCTCGGCCTGGTGCCTTACGGCATCTCCTTCCACGTCGGTTCGCAACAGCGCGACATCAGCGTCTGGGACGCGGCGATCGCCAAGGTCAAAGTAATCTTCGAGCGTCTGAAAGAAGAAGACGGCATCCATCTGAAGCTGATCAACATGGGCGGTGGCTTCCCGGCCAACTACATCACCCGCACCAACAGCCTGGAAACCTACGCCGAAGAAATCATCCGCTTCCTCAAGGAAGATTTCGGTGATGATCTGCCGGAAATCATTCTTGAGCCGGGCCGTTCGCTGATCGCCAATGCCGGTATTCTGGTCAGCGAAGTGGTGCTGGTTGCACGCAAGTCGCGCACTGCCGTTGAGCGCTGGGTGTATACCGATGTGGGCAAGTTCTCCGGCCTGATCGAAACCATGGACGAAGCGATCAAGTTCCCGATCTGGACCGAGAAAAAAGGCGAGATGGAAGAAGTGGTGATCGCCGGCCCGACTTGCGACAGCGCCGACATCATGTACGAGAACTACAAGTACGGTCTGCCGCTGAACCTGGCGATTGGTGATCGTCTGTACTGGTTGTCGACCGGTGCTTACACCACCAGTTACAGCGCGGTTGAGTTCAATGGTTTTCCGCCGTTGAAATCGTTTTACGTGTAAGAGCAGCTGCTAGCTGCAAGTGAAAAGCCCATGACGTGTCATGGGCTTTTTTGTGTCTGGCTTTGAGATTTGTGGTGTGCTTTCGATCTATCCCCCTCACCCCAGCCCTCTCCCCCAAGGGGGCGAGGGGGAAAGGGAGCAGATCGGGGGCTTTTCAAAACCTGAGGTCGACTGGATATCTCAGGTCGGTGTACCTGGAACATCCAACTCGGTCAGTCCCCTCTCCCTCTGGGAGAGGGTTAGGGTGAGGGCTATTGGCACCGAAGCGCATACCGCCCAGCCAACGCCTGAATTTTCGGATCTACAGCACTCGCCAACGTCTGACTCGCCACCCGCAGAAAATTCAGATTACCGCCGGCCAATGCTTTCTCAAGCCAATCGACCGCCTCATCAATCCGCCCTTCATCCGCCAACACCGCCGCGAAACTGAACTGCCCACGAAAATCCCCACCCTCGGCCGAACGCCGATACCAATCGCGCGCCGCTAACGGATTCGCCGGGCACACCTGCCCGTCCTCCAGATACCGCCCAAACAAATTCATCGATTTCGCATGGCCCAACTCAGCCGCACGCCGATACAGCGCCAGCGCCTGCCGATGATCCACCGCCACCCCCCGCCCCGTCGCGAGCAGATTGGCGAGGTTGTACATCGCCCAATCCAGCCCCGCCTCCGCTGCAATCCGATAATGCTGCGCAGCAACCGACGCATCCGCCGCAATGCCCCAACCATGCTCATGACAACGCCCGAGCATGTTGCGCGCCATCAGATGCCCACGCCCGGCGGCGATGCCAAACCAGCGCAGCGCCAGGGCTTGGTCCTGTGCGATGCCCTGGCCATCCAGCAGGATCTGTCCAAGCAACGCCTGCGCCTCAACTTCGCCCTCACCCGCCGCCAGCAGAATTGCCTGCGCCGCGCGTGCCGGGCTTTCGCCGAGCATGGCACTGAGTTGTTCGCCGTCGAGGACTTCCGCGCGACGCAGTTGGAAACTCATACCTCGACCCAGCGCCGCAGCAAGTTGTGATACGTACCGGTGAGGCGGATCAGCGAAGGGTGATCAGGCATGTCCTGCGTGAGCTGTTGAATCGCCCCGTCCATCTCGAACAGCAACGCACGCTGACTGTCTTCCCGCACCAGACTTTGCGTCCAGAAAAACGACGCATAACGCGCACCACGAGTGACCGCGTTGACCTTGTGCAGGCTGGTGCCGGGGTACAACACCATATCGCCGGCCGGCAGTTTCACCTGCTGGGTGCCGTAGGTGTCCTGGATTTCCAGTTCGCCGCCGTCGTAATCCTCAGGCTCACTGAAAAACAGCGTCGCCGACAGATCGGTACGTACCCGTTCGATGCTGCCCTTGGGCTGGCGCACGGCGTTGTCGATGTGGAAATCGAAGCTGCCACCGGCCGTGTAACAGTTCACTAACGGCGGGAAGACTTTGTGCGGCAGCGCGGCGGACATGAACAGCGGATTTTTCCACAGCCGTTCAAGCATCGCCACGCCGATTTCCTTGGCCAGCGGATGACCTTCTGGCAGTTGCAGATTGTGCTTTGCCTTGGCCGATTGAAAGCCGGCGGTGATCTTGCCATCGGCCCAATCGGCCTGCTCCAGTGCCTCACGAATGCGCTGCACTTCTTCTTTCGCGAACAGTGCGGGGATGTGCAGCAGCATGGCGATGTCACCTGATGGCAAAGAGGCGGCAATGGTATTGATTCTTATTGACTGTGTAAAACCCGAGAGACGAATGAACTGGCAAAAACCGTAAGGTTAAATTGTAAAGAATGTAAATTCAGTGCGAATAACAATGTTTCGCAATTGATACGAATACCTGTTTACCCTATATTCCGCCGCCTCAAATCCTTGGGGAGGGGAATAAAAATGGCACGTCAACACGCACAATTACCGGTCAGTTCACCACGTCTGCTCGCCTCTGCAATCGGTGTGGCAATCACCGCCGGCTCCGCTGGCCAGATGGTCTTCGCTGCGGAAAAAACCGACAGCAAAGCCGCCGGCAATGCCATCGCCCTGGACGCAACCGCCATCACTGGCGAAGCCCAGGACTCGACGTCCTACCAGGTCGAAAAAGCCTCCTCGCCCAAGTACACCGCGCCGCTGGTCGACACGCCGCGCTCGGTCACCGTGATTCCGCAACAAGTACTCAAAGACACCGGCGCCCTGAACATGCAGGACGCGCTGCGCACCGTGCCGGGCATCACCTTCGGCGCCGGTGAAGGCGGCAACCCACAGGGCGACCGTCCGTTCATTCGTGGTTTCGACGCCCAGGGCGACACCTACCTCGACGGCGTGCGCGACACCGGTTCGCAGAGCCGCGAGATCTTCGCCGTGGAAAACATCGAAGTCAGCAAGGGCCCTAACTCCGCCATCGGCGGTCGTGGCGCGGCAGGCGGCAGCATCAACCTGGTGAGCAAGAAAGCCCACCTGGGCAACTCGTTCGATGGCGGCTTCACCTGGGGCTCCGACCAGACCCAGCGTTACACCCTCGACGGCAACTACCAGTTCAGCGACACCGCTGCTGGCCGTCTGAACCTGATGAGCCACGAGAGCAATGTCGCCGGTCGCGACAAGGTCGATTACGACCGCTGGGGTATCGCGCCGTCCCTGGCGTTTGGCCTGGGCACCGACACCCGCGTCAACCTCGACTACTACCATCTCGAAAGCAACGACACCCCGGATTCGGGCGTGCCGTACACCATTCCGGCCGGCGGCTCCGCTGCACGCACCAAGTCCAATCCGGACAAGCCATACGCCGGCGGTGATCACAGCAACTTCTACGGTCTGGATCGCGACTTCCGCAAGGGCCGCACCGACACCGCAACCTTCGCCATCGAACACGATCTGAGCGACTCGCTGACGATCAAGAACACCCTGCGCCACGGCACCAGCATGCAGGATTACATCCTGACCCAGCCGGACGACAGCAAGGGCAACGTCAACAATGGCAGCCTCTGGCGTCGGGCGAATACTCGGGTGAGCAATACCGAGACCACCACCAACCAGACTGACCTGTTCGGTAACTTCTACGTCGCCGGCTTCAAGAACAGCTTTTCCACCGGCGTTGAATACACCCGTGAGGAAAGCCAGAAGTCCTCGTATAACGTCAACACCGACACCACGCCGCGCACCACTAATGTGGCCGCGAGCAGCAACTGCACACCGTCGATGATCGGCGCGTCGAGTAACTACAACTGCACCTCGCTGTCGAACCCGAACCCGAACGACCCGTGGAACGGCGCAATCTCGCGCAACTACGCCGGCACCGACACCCAGGCCAACACCTACGCGCTGTATGTATTCGATACGCTGGAGCTGAACGAGCAGTGGCTGGTGAACATGGGGCTGCGTTACGACCACTTCGACACTGACTACAAGACCTACAACGCTGCCGGCACCACCACGTCCAAGGGTGATGACACCAGCGAGTTCGTCACCGGTCAGTTCGGCGTCGTCTACAAGCCGGCGGAAAACGGCAGCATCTACGCCTCCTACGCCACCTCGGCCACGCCACCGGGCAACACCTTGGGCGAGGGTCAGGAAGGCAACCCCTTGGGCGGCACCCCGGATCGCAGCGGCAACCTGCTGAGCAGCGACATGGAGCCGGAAACCACCAAGAACTATGAAATCGGCACCAAGTGGGATCTGCTCAACGATCGCCTGTCGCTGACCGCTGACATCTTCCGCACCGAGAAAGAAAACGCTCGTGTGCAAGTCGACACCACGTCGTACGAAAACGCCGGCAAGACCCGTGTGCAAGGTGTCGAGCTCTCGGCCAGCGGCAAGATCACTGACAAGTGGCAAGTGTTCGCCGGTTACGCCTTCATGGACAGCGAACAAGTCGATGGCGGCCCGCTGGGCAAGGCCAACGATGGCAACGAACTGCCTAACACGCCGAAAAACAGCGCCAGCCTGTGGACCACTTACCAGGTCACGCCGAAGCTGACCATCGGTGGCGGTGCGTTCTACGTCGACGACGTGTACGGCAGCGTGGCCAACACCACCATGGTTGACTCGTATGTTCGCTACGACGCGATGGCGGCTTACAAGCTGACCAAGAACGTCGACCTGCAACTCAACGTGCAAAACCTGACCAACGAAACCTACTACGACAAAGCCTTCTCGACCCACTTCGCCAACCAGGCGGCGGGCCGTACGGCACTGTTGAGCACCAACTTCCACTTCTGACCGATGTGGAAACCTGTGGGGGCGAGCCTGCTCGCGAAAGCGCTGGGTCAGTCAAGTCGAGGCTGACTGACACGCCGCCTTCGCGAGCAGGCTCGCTCCCACAAGGTATGCGCCGCAAGGCTCAGCCCCGTTCATTCAATTGAACGGGGCTTTTGTGCGTAAGAAAGAACGCTTCTCGATAACCCACGGCATAATGCGCGCCGTGAAGACAATTTCCGAATGGACGGCGAGTGACGTGTTGAAGAAAACCCTGTTCCAGTTGCACTGGTTTTTTGGCATCACCGCAGGCCTGGTGCTGGCGTTGATGGGCATCACCGGCGCGGCCTATTCGTTTCAGGACGAAATCCTGCGGGCGCTGAATCCGTCCGTCCTGCAAGTAGAAAAACAGGTCGCCGGTGTCTTGCCACCGGTGGAGCTGGTCGAGCGCATCGAAGCCACGTCCGGCAAAAAGGTCTCGATGCTCTGGGTTGAAACCGACAGCGGCAGCGCGGCGCGCGTCTACTTCACCCCGCCCAAAGGCGAACGTCGTGGCGAGATGCGCTACTTCGATCCCTACACCGGCGAGTTCATGGGCGATGCCGTCGGCCAGGATTTCTTCGGCCTGATGCTGCAGTTGCACCGCTTCCTCGCGATGGGCGATACCGGGCGCAACATCACCGGCGCCTGCACGCTGATTCTGTTGTTCTTCTGCCTCTCCGGCCTGTACCTGCGCTGGCCGCGTCAGTGGAACAGCTGGCGCGTCTGGCTGACGCTGGACTGGAAGAAAAAGGGCCGCGCCTTCAACTGGGATCTGCATTCGGTGGCCGGTACCTGGTGCCTGCTGGTTTATCTGCTGCTGGCGTTGACCGGGTTGTCGTGGTCGTACGAGTGGTATAACAAAGGCCTGACCAAATTGCTCTCCGACGCGCCGCAAAACGAGCGCGTGCGCGGCGGTCGCGGCCCGGCGCCGGAAGGTCCAGCGCCGACCGCTGACTATGCGGCAATGTGGAGCAGCATTTACAGCGCTGCCGGTCCCGGCTTGTCTGCCTACAACATTCGGATGCCGCCAGTGGCCGGTCAACCGGCGATCGTTTTCTATCTGCTGGAAACTTCGCCGCACGATCGCGCGCTTAACCAGATCACCCTCGACCCGGCCACCGGCATCGTCAAACGTGTCGACCGCTACGCCGACAAGAGCTTCAAGGCGCAACTGCTGACCAGCATTTATGCGCTGCACGTCGGCAGTTACTTCGGCCTGGTCGGGCGGATCATCATCACGCTCGCAGCGGTGTGCATGCCGCTGTTTTTCATCACCGGATGGCTGCTGTACCTCGATCGTCGGCGCAAGAAAAAGCAGATCAAGGATGCGCGCAAAGGCCTCGCTCAACCGGCCGGCGATGCTTCGGCGTGGCTGATCGGTTTCGCCAGCCAGAGCGGTTTTGCCGAGCAACTGGCGTGGCAGACCGCCGGGCAATTGCAAGCCGCCGGATTGCCGGTGAAGGTGCAGCCACTGGCCAATGTCAGCGAGCAGGATCTGCGTGAATCGAACAACGCGCTGTTTGTGGTGAGCACGTTTGGCGACGGCGAAGCACCGGACAGCGCGCGCGGATTTGAGCGCAAAGTGCTCGGCAAGGCGGCAACGCTCGACAGCCTGAATTACTCGGTGCTCGGTCTCGGCGATCGTCAGTATCAGCACTTCTGTGGTTTCGCCAAGCGCCTGCATCAATGGCTAAGCGAGCACGGCGGCAAGACCCTGTTTGCGCCAGTGGAAGTCGACAGCGGTGATCCGTATGCCCTGCGTCACTGGCAGACTCAATTGGGCCTGCTCACCGGGCAAGCGCCGATCGACACTTGGCAAGCGCCAAGCTACGACAACTGGACGCTGCTGCGCCGTGAGCTGATGAACCCGGACAGCAGCGGCTCACCGGTTTATCTGTTGGGCTTGAGCGCACCGAACACCAGCAGTTGGCTGGCCGGCGACCTGGTCGAAGTACTGCCACGCAACTGCCCGTGGGCCATCGAAAACTTCCTCGACGGCCTCGGCATTCGTGGCGAGACCACAGTGAAAATCAACGGCCTCGACGAACCTCTGGAAGTCGCGCTGGCGTCGCGGCAATTGCCCGAGCACCGCGCCCATCTGGTCGGTTTGCATGCGCAATCGCTGGTCGATGCGATGGTGCCGCTGGCCATGCGCGAGTACTCGATCGCCTCGATTGCCGCCGACGGCGTGCTGGAGTTGATCGTGCGTCAGGAGCAGCATTCGGATGGCAGCCTCGGCATTGGTTCCGGCTGGCTGACCGAGCATGCGCCGGTGGGGGGCAGCATCAGTTTGCGGGTGCGGCGCAACAGTGGTTTCCATCTGCCGAACGAACCAGTGCCGATGATTCTTTTGGGCAACGGCACCGGCATCGCAGGACTGCGCAGCTTGCTCAAGGCGCGGATTGCCGATGGTCAACAGCGCCAGTGGTTGCTGTTTGGCGAGCGTAATCGTGAACACGATTTCCTCTGCCGTGCGGAGCTGGAAGAGTGGTTGATCAATGGTGATCTGGAGCGGCTGGATCTGGCGTTTTCGCGGGATCAGGCGGAGAAGGTTTATGTGCAGGATCGTTTGCGTGAGTCGGCTGAGGAGTTGAAGAAGTGGCTGGCCGACGGTGCTGTCATCTATATCTGCGGCAGTTTGCAGGGGATGGCATCAGGCGTGGACCAGGCACTCAACGACATCCTCGGTGCCGCTGAAGTCGAACGCCTGATTGAGCAGGGCCGCTATCGCCGCGACGTCTATTAAAGAGCCCCTCACCCTAACCCTCTCCCAAAGGGAGAGGGGACTGATTGGGGGATGCTTGAGATGTACGCCGACCTGCGACTGCTTTACCGAATCCATAATCGAGAAAGGCTTTGTGCTGATCTCATAATCGACTCGATCTCACAGGTCGATGTATGACGCAAGACAACTCGGTCAGCCCCCTCTCCCTCCGGGAGAGGGCTGGGGTGAGGGTCAGCTTTTGATCTTTAAGCGGGCTGCAACTTCTTCTCAAAAACCGCCACCCCATTCAAATCCCGCAACACCACACTCATCTCCCCACTCCCCCCGTCAATATTCACCTCGCCAAAAAACTGAAACCCGGCAAACGGTGACGTGTTCTGCGCCGGCGGAGCCTTCTCGAACACCACCTCCGGACCAAAGGTCTTATCCAGCGGATTAGGCCCAAAGCTCCCGGCGTTCAGCGGCCCCGCGACAAACTCCCAGAACGGTTCGAAATCCTGAAACGCCGCGCGATCAGGGTGATAGTGATGCGCCGCGCAGTAATGCACGTCCGCCGTTAGAAAGACAAAATTGCGCACCTGCTGCGCGCGCAGATAACCGAGCAATTCGGCGATTTCCACCTCGCGCCCCTGCGCCGGTCCCGGGTCACCATTAGCCACCGCTTCCCAACGCGCCACACCCGGGCTGACCTCGCCATCCGGCACGCCCAGACCAATCGGCATGTCCGCGGCGATGACCTTCCATTGCGCTTTGGATTTCTTCAAGCCGCGCTTGAGCCAGTCCAGTTGCTCGCGACCCAGGAACGGTTTCGCCGCGCCAAGGTTGTCGTCATTGGCGCCGCGGTAACTGCGCATGTCGAGCACGAACACATCGAGCATCGGCCCGTAACTGAGCTTGCGATAAATCCGCCCGCCACCGTCGGCGGCCTGCAAACGCATCGGTGAATATTCCAGCCAGGCCTTACGTGCACGGCCGACCAGGGTGTGGATATCTTTCTCCTGATAACGCTCGTCGAGTTGCTTGCCCGGCGACCAGTTGTTGACCACCTCATGGTCGTCCCACTGCCAGATCTGCGGCACTTCGGCGTTGAAGCGGCGGATGTTTTCGTCCATCAGGTTGTAGCGGTAGTTGCCGCGATAGTCGTCGAGGGTCTGTGCGACTTTGCTCTTGGCTTCGGTGGTAAGGTTGCGCCAGATGCGACCGTTTTCGGTGGTGAGCTGCGCGGGCACCGGGCCGTCGGCGTAGATGGTGTCGCCGCTGTGGATAAAGAAGTCCGGCAGGCGCAGACGCATGGCTTCATAGATGCGCATGCCGCCGATGTCCGGGTTGATGCCGAAGCCCTGGCCGACGGTGTCGCCGCTCCAGACGAAACGAATATTGCGCCGTGCCGTCGGTGCGCTGCGCAGGTGGCCGAGCCACGGTTCGCTGGCGACACCGGTGCGGGCGTCCTTGAAGTACACGCGATAGAAAATCGCCTGATCGGCGGGCAGCCCGGTGAGCTCAACGCGGGCGGTGAAGTCGCTGCGGGCATCGGCGAGCGCCGAGACCACACGGCGCGGGTGACGAAACTGGCTGCGAGTGTCCCACTCGACCACCATATGCGCGGGACGATCGCTGCGGCTCCAGATCATCGCGCGGTCGCCTTGCAGGTCGCCGGACTGCACGCCATCGGTCAGTTGCGGGCGGTCCTTGACCGAAGCAATCACCGCCGGCGCCAGGCCTGGCATCAGCAATCCGGCGCCGACGACTTGCATGACACGCCGGCGACCGGGGTTGAAATCGCTCATGGTGTTCTCCCTGAAAAAAGGAAAACTTAAGCACGCCTATATGAACTCGCCATGACACCACTAACCATTGTGGGAGCGAGCCTGCTCGCGAAAGCGGTGTGCCAGTCAACATACATGTCGCTGGCAGATTGCATTCGCGAGCAGGCTCGCTCCCACAGGGGATTTGTGTTGTCAGTCAGGCCTTGGCGGGTTCCAGGGCCAACTCGACGGCTTCCGGGCGTTTGACCGTCGCATAGACCACAGCGGTCAACAAACTACCGGCGACAATCGCCAGCAAATACAGCAGCGCATGATTGATCGCATTCGGGATCGCCAGCACAAACAAGCCACCGTGCGGCGCCATCAGTTTGCAGCCGAAGTACATCGACAACGCACCGGTCAACGCACCGCCGGCAATGCTCGCCGGGATCACCCGCAACGGGTCTTTCGCGGCAAACGGAATCGCCCCCTCGGAGATAAAGCACAACCCCAGCACCAGCGCCGCTTTGCCGGCCTCGCGCTCAGTCTGGGCAAACTTTCTCCGCGCAATAAACGTAGCGATACCCAAGCCAATCGGTGGCACCATGCCCGCCGCCATCGTCGCCGCCATCGGCGCATAACTCTGCGACGCCAGCAGCCCCACAGAGAACGCATACGCGGCTTTGTTGATCGGCCCGCCGAGGTCGACGCACATCATGCTGCCGAGCAACACACCGAGCAGAATCGCGTTGGTGGTGCCCATGCTATCGAGGAAATGCGTTAGCGCCCCGAGCATGCCGGCGACCGGTTTGCCGACCACGTAAATCATCACCAGCCCGGTAAACAGACTGGCGAACAACGGGATGATCAGAATCGGTTTCAGCGCTTCGAGACTTTGCGGCAACGCGACATAACGGCTGATCGCCTTCGCCGCGTACCCGGCGATAAAACCGGCGACGATCCCGCCGATAAACCCGGCGCCCAGCGTGCTCGCCAGCAAACCACCGATCATCCCCGGCGCCAGGCCCGGACGGTCGGCAATCGAATAGGCGATGTAACCGGCCAGCAACGGCACCATCAACTTGAACGCGGTCTCGCCGCCGATCTGCATCAGCGCGGCCGCCAGCGTGCCTTCTTCCTTGAACGCGGTGATGCCGAACACAAACGACAGCGCGATCATCAAACCGCCGGCCACCACCATCGGCAGCATGAACGACACGCCGGTCAGCAGGTGTTTGTAGACGCCGGTTTTTTCTTGCTTGGCCGGTGCCTTGCCGTCACCCGCAGCACTTTCCACAACACCTTCGGCCAGCGCTTTTTTCAGCGTCGCCTCGGACTGTTTCAACGCAATGCCAGTGCCGCAGCGATAAATTTTCTTGCCGGCGAATCGCTCGGTGGCGACTTCGATATCCGCCGCCAGCAACACCACGTCGGCTTCGGCAATCGCCGCTGCGCTCAATGGGGTTTTCGCGCCCACCGAGCCTTGGGTTTCGACCTGCAATTCATAGCCCAGACGCTTGGCAGTTTGCTGCAAAGCTTCGGCGGCCATGAAGGTGTGGGCGACACCGGTCGGGCACGCGGTGATGGCGACGAGGCGTGGCGCGCGCGGCGCATCAGCAACCGGTTCAACAGCGCCGGCGACGTAAACTTCAGCCTCTTCAGCACCACGACGCAGCACCGCTTCAACATCCTGCAACGCCTGCGCCGGGGCAATCTGGAAAACACGTTTACCGACAAAACGCGTCATGTCGACCGCGCCGGTGGCGACCAGCAAAACCCACTCGGCCGCGGCAATGGTCGCCGCCGACAATTCGCGTTCGGGGTGCGCCGCATCGACCACTTCAACGCTGGTGCTCCAGCCCTGACGCTGCGCCGCCGCATCGAGCAAACGCGCGCACAGCACACTGGTGACCATGCCGTTCGGGCAAGCCGTAACAATGGCTAATTTCATGACAAACCCTCTTATTGTTCTGTCAGGGGACGCACGCGCACGCCCTGTTCGAGCTGCGCCAGTTGCGCAGCGTCGTTGATGCCGAAACCGATCTGGGTCACCGCCATCGCCGCAATTGCGGTGGCCGTGCGCAGAGTTTGTTCAGGCGTGTCGGCGCTGAGCAAACCGTGGAGCATGCCGGCCAGCAAGGAATCGCCGGCACCGACCGTGCTGGCGACGCTGACCTTCGGCGGCGTGGCATGCAGTGCCGAACCGACGCTGAACCAGTTCACGCCATCAGCACCGTGAGAAATCACCACGTGCTCGATGCCTTGCGCATGCAAACGCGCCGCTGCTTGCGCTTCCGCCGTGTGAGAAACCACGTCGCAACCGAGGGCGTCGGCGAGTTCTTCGGTGTTCGGTTTGATCAACCATGGACTGGCTTTCAAAGCTTCGCGCAACGCTTCGCCGCTGGAGTCGAGAGCGACTTTCAGACCGAGCTGGTTGAGCCGCTCGATCAGTTCACGCAACCACTGCGCGGTTACGCCACGCGGCAAACTGCCGGCGACCACCACCGCGTCATGTCCCGGCGCAATCTGCACCAGACGCTCCAGCAACGCTTGCTGTGCAGCCGCGTCGACCACCGGCCCCGGGCCGTTGATGTCGGTGATGCGGCCATCCTGTTCGGCTACCTTGACATTGCTGCGCGTCTCACCCGGCACGCGGATAAACGCGTCGACAAATCCGCGCTTGGCGAACAGGGTTTCGAACGCTTGCAGGTTGTCTTCGCCGAGAAACCCGCTGACCGTGAGTTGATGACCAAGGTCGGCCAGCACTTGCGCGACGTTCACGCCTTTGCCGGCGGCGTGAGTGTGCATCTCGTCGCTGCGATTGACCTGACCGGCCTCCAGTCGCGGCAACTCAACGGTGAGGTCGAGCGCCGGGTTGAGGGTCAGGGTAAGAATCTTGGCCATTACAGGGCCTCCACTAGTGCGCGTACTTCGTTGGCGCTGCCCACGGCCAGGGCCTGTTGAGCAAGGGTTTGCGCCTGGTTCAGGCTGAGTTCGCGGATGCGCGCCTTGACTTCGGCAATGCTGCGCCCGGACACGCTGAGTTCATCGACGCCGAGGCCAACCAACACCGGCACGGCCAGCGGGTCCGCTGCCAGCTCGCCGCAGACACCGACCCATTTGCCATGGGCATGGGCCGCGCGCACGGTGATGTCGATCAGTTGCAGCACCGCCGGGTGCAAGCCATCCGCCTGCGCCGACAGGGTCGGGTGACCACGGTCGATGGCCAGAGTGTATTGCGTGAGGTCGTTGGTGCCGACGCTGAAGAAGTCGACTTCCTTGGCCAATACCGGTGCGAGCAAAGCAGCGGACGGCACTTCGATCATGATCCCCAGTTGCAGATCAGCAACCGGGATTTCCAGGCGCAGACGTTCGGTCATGTCGCGGGCCTGACGCCACTCTTCAACGCTGCCGACCATCGGGAACATGATTCGCAACGGACGGTTATCCGCCGAACGCAGCAGGGCGCGCAATTGCGCTTCCATGATCTGCGGTCGCTGCAAGGTCAGGCGAATGCCGCGCACGCCGAGGAACGGATTTTCTTCTTTGGCGATCGGCCAATACGGCAGCGGTTTGTCGCCGCCGACGTCCAGCGTGCGCACCACCAACGGGCGACCGGCGAGACCGTCGAGCACACGACGATATTCGGTTTCTTGCGTCGCCTCGTCCGGCGCTTGCGGATGGGCCATGAAAATCAGTTCGGTACGCAGCAGACCGATGCCTTCGGCGCCCTGCTCCACCGCGCTGATCACGCCCGCGCTTTCGCCGATGTTGGCGAACACTTCGACCGCGTGACCGTCGGTGGTGTGAGCCGGTTGATGGCGTTGTTCAGCGGCAATCTTCAGGCGTTGCTCGCGGTTGTCGCGTTCTTCGGTGGCGCGTTGCAACGTCGCCGCATCGGCGTCGACGTGCAGGCGACCGCGTTGACCGTCGAGCAGCAACGGCGTGCCCGGTTTCAGCAGCAACACTGCCGCACCAGCGCCGACCAGCGCCGGAATCCCTAGGGCACGCGCAACAATTGCACTGTGCGCGGTGGCGCCGCCGCGTGCGGTAAGAATCCCCGCGACACGTGCCGGGTCCAGCCGCGCGACGTCGGACGGGCCGACCTCGTCCATCACCAGAATGTACGGTTGCTCAGGCTCGCTCGCCGTTTGCACGCCACACAGTTGCGCCAGCACGCGGCGACCGACGTCACGCAAGTCCGCCGCGCGCTCTGCGAGCAACGCGTCTTGCAGCGATTCCTGTTGTTTGGCAGCCGCCTCGATCACCGCCATCCACGCCGCTTCGGCGCTTTCGCCCTGCTTGAGGCGGGTGTCGACTTCATCGGTGAGTTCCGGGTCGTCGAGCATTTCCTGATGGGTGATGAAAATCTCGCGGATGGCTTTGGCTTTGCTGCGTTCGATCAGGCCCTGAATGTCGCTGCGCACATCGCTGAGCGCTTGCTTGAGACGTTCGCGCTCGACGGCGGCGGACTCGCCGCGCAAGGGGTAATCGATGGTTTGCTGAACTTGAATATGCGCAGGCCCGATGGCGATGCCGGGTGCTGCCGGGATTGCTTGCAACTGTGCGCCGGATGCCGGAGCGATCAGCACTTCGGCGATGTCGGCAATGACCTCGCGCTGTTGACTCACCGCTGGCAGCGGCTCGACTTCTTCGCCGAGGCCTTCTTCGATGGCAGCCAAGAGTGCCGGCAAAGCGTCGGCGGCAATGCTCGGCTCGGCGATCAACTCCAGCACCTGACCACGACGGGCGCCAAGGCTGAGCAGTTTGCTCAAACTCTTCACCGACACGGCGCTGTCCTGACCGTCGACGATGCGCACGCGAATTTCGCCGTCAAAACTCTTCGCCAGTTGCGCGAGGATCTTCGCCGGCCGCGCGTGCAAGCCATGGGCGTTGGCCAGGGCAATACGCGCGCTCGGCCAATCGGCGGGCAATTCACCACCGAGCACTTCGAGAACTTTGCGACTGCTGGTGGCGCGGCCCAATTCATGGCCGCGACCTTCGATCAGCAACGCACACAAACGTTCGAGCAGCGCTTGGTGCGCTTCGCCAAGGCTGGCCAGGCAGAACAGACCGCTGAGCGGCTGACCGAGGTAGCGCATCGGTTTGTCCGGCGTCACGAATGCCAGCCCCGGACGCTTCACGGTCTGCTCGCTGTGCAGCCACCACAAACCATCGCCCAGCGGCAGCGCTTCGACCTGCTGCAACACACCGGCAAAACCGTTGCTCACACAATCGGCCTGACGCAACAGACGCGCGCCACGCCAGACCAGTTCTTCGAAATCATCGGCGGAGACACCGAGGCCAATCATCTGCGCGTCCAGCGCCAGTTCCTGCGGCGCGCCTTGCAGCAGTTTCAGCAGCGCCTCAGGTGAACTGGCGCGACGCAGGGCCTGGCCCAGATCGGTCTCGCCGAGGGCACGGGTCAGCAGTTGCAGCAGGCGCAGGTGTTCGTCGGATTTGGCAGCGATACCAATCGCCAGATAAACGATCTGGCCATCGCCCCAATCCACGCCTTCCGGGAACTGCATCAGGCGCACGCCAGTGGCGAACACCTGATCGCGGGTTTCCGGAGTGCCGTGGGGAATGGCAATACCTTGACCGAGAAAGGTCGAGCCCTGGGCTTCCCGTGCCTGCAATCCAGCGAGGTAACCGTCGGCAACCAGACCATCGGCCACCAGGTGATTGGCGAGCAGTTGCAAGGCAGCGGGTTTATCCACAGCCGATTGGCCCATGGATATCTGCTCTATAGTGAGCTCGAGCATGCGATCTCCTTTTTGGCGCTTCATGAGTGCCAGGTATTGTTTTGGATGGTTTGCAGCTTAGGCGCTTTACCGCTTTGCTTTTCAGCGGCAGTTTTGGCGGTTTCACGGCAGAACCGGCCAAAGACGTCTAAAACGTAGAAAATACGCTTGCTGAAACGTTTAATCTAGATTGATCGGCACGTTACTCGATAATGTCCCATCCTTGAAGTCCAACTTGTCGGATGCGCTGCGACAATAGTCGCCTGCCCTAATCGGGTAGGATTGGCGAAAATGTCGCGGCAAGCTCGAAAAAACAAGGAAATCCCGGGTTGAAACTCAGTGATATCGCGCGGTTGGCCGGAGTGTCCGTGACCACCGCCAGCTACGTCATCAACGGCAAGGCCGAACAGCAGCGCATCAGCACCGCGACCGTCGAGCGGGTGCGGGCGGTGGTCGATCTGCACGGCTTCACGCCGAACCCTCAAGCGGCCGGGCTGCGCAGTCGGCACACGCGCACGTTGGGCTTTATTCTGCCGGATCTGGAAAACCCCAGTTACGCGCGGATCGCCAAGCTACTTGAGCAAGGTGCGCGGGCGCGCGGCTATCAATTGCTGATAGCCAGCTCCGACGATGCGCCTGAAAGCGAGCGCCAGTTGCTGCAACTGTTCCGCGCGCGCCGTTGCGATGCGCTGATCGTTGCCAGTTGCCTGCCGGCCGGTGATGACAGTTATCGTCAGTTGCAGGCCAAAGGCACGCCGATCATCGCCATCGACCGGGTCATGGAACCCGAGCATTTCTGCTCGGTGATCAGTGACGACCGCGAAGCCAGTCAGCACCTGACCCAGAGCTTGCTTGACCCGCAACCGAAGCAGATCGTACTGCTCGGTGCGCGTCCGGAACTAAGCATCAGCCAGGAGCGGGCTGCCGGGTTCAAACAAGCGCTGGTCGATTTCAAAGGCGAAGTGCTGGTCGAACACGCCGAGTCTTTCAGTCGTGAATGCGGCAAGCAGTTGATGGAAGAGCTCCTGCAACGTCTGGGGCATTTGCCCGACGCACTGGTGACAACTTCCTACGTGCTGTTGCAGGGCGTGTTCGATGCGCTGCATGACTTCCCGTTGAAATCGCGCCCGCTGCGCCTCGGCACTTTCGGCGATACGCAGTTGCTGGATTTCCTGCCGCTGCCGGTCAACGCCATGGCTCAACAACACCAATTGATCGCCGACAAGGCGCTGGAACTGGCGCTGGCTGCGGTCGAGCAGTCGGAGTACAGGCCCGGCGTGCAGGCCATTGCGCGGACCTTCAAGCAGCGTATTTACCAGGACTGAGCCGTGGAGCTGATCGACAGCCACACCCACCTCGACTTCCCCGACTTCGACGCTGATCGCCCGGCGTTGCTCGCCGAAAGCCGCGCGCTCGGGGTGCGGCGGATGGTGGTGTTGGGTGTCTATGAAGGTAACTGGCAACGGGTGTGGGATCTGGTGCAGAGCGATGCGGATTTGTACGCGGCGTTTGGTCTGCACCCGGTGTATCTCGATCAGCATCGTCCCGAAGATTTGTCGGCGCTTGGTGATTGGCTGACTCGATTACGCGGTCATCGGCAGTTGTGTGCGGTGGGCGAGATCGGTCTGGATTACTTTATCGAAACCCTCGACCGCGAGCGGCAACAGGCGCTGTTTGAGGCGCAGCTACAACTGGCCGCGGATTTCGAATTACCGGCATTAATCCACGTTCGCCGTAGTCATGCGGCAGTGATCTCAACGCTCAAACGCTTCAAGCTCAAACGCGCGGGAATCATCCACGCCTTCGCCGGCAGCCGTGAAGAAGCGCGGGAGTACATCAAACTGGGTTTCAAACTGGGTCTGGGCGGCGCGCCGACCTGGCCACAGGCGTTGCGCATGCATCGAGTGATTGCGGAACTGCCGCTGGAGTCGATCGTGCTGGAAACCGATTCCCCGGACATGGCGCCTGCGATGTTTCCCGGCGTTCGCAATTCACCGGCACACTTGCCAGCGATTTGCGCGGCGCTGGCCGAGCTGATGAATATCACCCCCGAACAACTGGCCGCCACCAGCACCGCCAACAGCTGCGAAGTATTCGGCTGGTAATACATCTCCCCCTGTAGGAGCTGTCGAGTGAAACGAGGCTGCGATCTTTTGATCTTTGAAATCAAGATCAAAAGATCGCAGCGTGCCGCAGCTCCTACAGGTGATTTGTGTACAGCTCAGACGCGGAAGGCGCTGATCAGCTGTTTGAGTTCTACCACTTGGGCAGACAACGCCCGGCTGGCATCTTCGGTCTGGTGCGCCCCCTGCGCCGTGCGCTCGCCGGCGCGGTTGATCTCGACGATGTTCTGATCGATGTCATGGGCCACCGCCGTTTGCTGTTCAACCGCAGCGGCGATCTGCTGATTCTGATCGACGATCATGCCCACCGCACCGAGGATGTTTTCCAGCGCCTGCTGGACCTTCTCCGACTGCCCGACCGTGCCATTGGCCATCTGATGGCTGACGCCCATGGCTTTCACCGCCGCGCCGACACCGCCGTGCAGTTTGGCGATCATCTGTTCGATTTCTTCGGTCGATTGCTGGGTGCGTTTGGCCAGCGTGCGCACTTCGTCGGCGACCACCGCAAAACCGCGCCCCTGCTCGCCAGCACGGGCTGCTTCGATCGCGGCGTTGAGCGCGAGCAAGTTGGTTTGTTCGGCGATGCTCTTGATCACTTCCAGTACACGACTGATCGCCTGGCTGTCGCTGGCCAACTGGTTGATCACCAGCACCGACTGATCGATTTCGCTGGCCAGCGCGGCGATGCTGCCCTGTTGCGATTCGACCAGGCCACGACCACTGATGGTCTCGTCATTCACGCGGTGGGCACTGCTCACCGCTGCGGCGGCACTGCGCGCCACCTCCAGAGAGGTCGCCGACATCTGGTTCATCGCCGTCGCCACTTGCTCGATCTGCGTGCGTTGCCCGGCGACCGCCTGATTGCTCTGCGCGGAGACGTTTTCAACCTGCCCGGCCTGACGCTCGACTTCGCCGACGGTCTGCCCCACGCGCTCGATCAAGTCATGAATCTTGCGCACCGTGCCGTTGAACACCTCGCCCAACTCACCCAGTTCATCGCGACTGTTGGCCTTGAAGTTGACCGTCATATCGCCGGCCGCGACCTTGTCCATCATCGCGCCCAAGCGTTTCAGAGTGGTGCGGGTCGAGGCGTAGAAACCACCGTAGAGATAGAAAATCAGCACGAACACCACCGACAGCGCTACCGCCTGCAAGACCATGTGCGTGCGGTTCTGCGCCAGACGCTGCTGCAATTGAGTGTCGAGGAATTTCAACGTGGCTTCGTTGAGCTGGTAAGTCCGCTCGATCAGCCCGGTGACCTGATCGTAAAACGCCTGCCACGGCGCATCGAGCGTGTCGGCCATCACCACTTGTTCTTCGAACAGTTCGCTGGCCTGTTTCAGCGAGGCTTTGCTGCTGTCAGCCGCCGCGCTGAGGTTTTCCCGCGCGGCTTTGCTGGAGCCGAGGGCGTCCTGCAGTTTCAAGCCGTATTCGGCCTGGAGTTTTTCGATCTGCACCATCAACTCATCGAAACGTGTGCTCGAGGCGCTGTTGAGAAAACCCTGGCCCAATGAATACGAACCCATGGCCCGGCCTTCGCCGAGGGTTTGCGTGACAGTCGGCGTAATCAGGGTGACCAGTTCGCTGAGCTGACGAATGTCGCTCTGATTATCGCGGCTGAGTCCGGCCTGACTGCTGATGATCTGGCTGAAAATCTGCGCACTGGCCAGCAGTTTGCCGATCAACGCGCTTTTGCTCTGCAGCGAGTTTTCCACTTGCTGGGCCTTGAACGCTGCGATCATTTCATCGCGTTTGCCGTCGAAGACCTGGACCTGCTCAGGATCTTCAGTCATCGCCGTCAGTCCTTGCAGGCGTGCCAGAACCGCTTGTTCGAGCGTGGTGATCTGCGCCTCGACATTCCCGGCCTTGCCGGACTGCCCGAGGGTGACGTTGATCTGCACCAGATTGTTGAGGGTTTCCAGATCCCGGCGCAGGGCCAGGCTGCTGCCCAGCACATCAAGGCTTTGCAGCTCGACGCGGGTGCCCTGGAATTCGCGATAGGAATCGCGCACCAGATAGAAATTGGTCACCAGCATCGGCACCAGGAACAACACGCTGATCAGGCTGAACTTCATGCCGAAGCTCAGACGGTTCATCAGCGAGACGGCGGGATAGAGCAAGCTCTTCACTGGAAGTCTCCCTTGGTTTTTCTTGTTTTTATTGGCAGGCGCGGGGCGACAGCAGATAGCCACTATCGGGCGCCATCTCTGTATAGCTCAAATCGAAGGGAGGTTTTGTAACTTAAGGTTAACGACATCGCAGCCCGCGAAACACACATCCCCCTGTAGGAGCTGCCGCAGGCTGCGATCTTTTGATCTTTCTTTAAATCAGTGGATCAGGACTGTCCACAAGGCAAAGCCGGCATACCACAGCACTGCCGCGCGCAGCAGCAGTTCCCACAGGCAATCGAGGGTGTTGATGCCGTCCGGACCGACCACGGGCGGTGGAATCTCCCCCGCCGCCAAACCGACCCGGTTGATCAAGTGCGCAGCACTGATGTTCCAGTTGAGCAACTCATGCAGCATCACCCGACTGACCGCGACAAAGTTGCCGACCAGCGCCAGACTCGCCGCCAGCAGACGCACTGGCACCCAATCAAAGGCATGACGCATTTGCGCGGCGCGCTCGACCAGTGCCGGGGTCTTGCCATGCTCTTCGGCCAGCGCCAGCAATCGATAAGCCAGCGCCGCGACCGGACCGAGCAGGAAATACCAGAAAATCACCGCGAAGAAGCTTTGATACGCCTCCCACAACAAATGCCCCTGCACGCGATCGAGCAATTGCTCGCCACTGTCGGCGCAGATATTCAGATCACGCTTGGCCACGTGCGCCGCGGCTTGCAGATCCTCACGGCGCCAGGCATCGCGAAACGGCCCGAGACCGCCGAGCAAGTCGCCGCGTCCCAGACTGTAAATCACCACCAGCAAATGCACCGGCAGCGCCAGCAAGCCATAGGCCACCGGTTCCAGCACCACCAGCAACAGCGCCAGCAAGGCCAGCGGAAACACCACCAGAATCGTCAACACCAGCCAGGGTTGCTTAGCCAGCCGCTCGCTGCTTTCGAGTTTGTTCAGTTCGCGGATCCATCCGCCATCGCGTTGAACCCGATGACGCAGAGCCGAAAACTTCTCGATCCACAGCGCCAGCAGTAACACCAGAAAACTCATTGTCCTTCCTCTTGTGCCAGGGCTGCGCGGTAACGTGCCCAGTCGAATGCCGGGCCAGGATCGGTCTTACGCCCGGGTGCTATGTCGCTGTGCCCACAAATGCGGGCGCCGGTGATGGCCGGAAATGCTGTTTGCAACTGGCGGGTCAGCGCCGTCAACGCCTGATACTGCGCGTCGGTGAACGGCAGATCATCGGTGCCTTCGAGCTCGATGCCCACGGAAAAATCGTTACAGGTTTCCCGTCCGTCGAAGACCGACACGCCGGCATGCCACGCACGCTCAAGACAGGAGACAAACTGGGTGATCTTGCCGTCACGTTCAATCAGAAAATGCGCCGAGACGCGTAGGTCAGCGATTCCTGCAAAGTAGGGATGTTCGGTGACATCCAGACGATTCTGGAAAAATTCCTGCACCTTGCCCGTGGCGAACTGCGCCGGCGGCAGGCTGATGTTGTGGATGACCAACAGGGAAACTTCGCCCGCAGGGCGCTCATTGAAGTTGGGCGATGGGCACACCTGCACCCCGTGACACCACCCGCTAGCGGGATCCAACTGCATACCGATTCCTTCAACGCCGACTGTGTTGGCGCCCAGTATGCCGTGATCGGCCCCCGGCGCGCGATCACTTGGCGCGATTGAGTCGCCGCAGATTGCCCAGCACCGACTCCAGCGCACGGTCGAACAGTAAGGTGTCGTCCAGCGTACGCACCGCGCCGCGCTCGAATTCCAGGGCCAGCGTAACGCGGCTGCGCTCCAGCACCTTCATCCCGGTGCGATCGACAAACACATACTTGCCGGTGGCTTCGATGATGGCCGCCAGCTTGCAGCGCAGGCTATGGTCATCGTCTTCCTGAAACGCCACCCAACTGCCCAGGCGCAGTTGCTCGACCTGGCGCAGACCGACCGCATCGCGGGGCAAGTGTACCGACGTCAACGCCGCGCTGCCCTCGTCGGCGGTTTGCAGGATGATCTGTTGCGACACCTCGACCATTGGCGAAGCCTGATCAGCCGGATCGGAACGTTCCAGTACCCGCACATGCAGGCCTTCCAGCTCACTGAAAAATTCACTGGTGGCAAAGGGATCAAACGCCGAACTGGTCAGGCCATCCCGCAGCGACTTGAGCAATCCCGGCACCAGTGCCAGCAAGCGCAGGCTGGACTCAGCGTCGTCATGACGCTGCACACTCCAGATCAATTGCTCCATGGTGTGCACATCGGCCTGCCATTCAGCTGACTGATCGCCATGCTTGAGGCAGGTCAGCAGGAGTACTTTGCTCCAGGCGTCCTGGACGAAGGTGACCACCGAGGGCGGCAGGGTTTTGCCCAGCAGTGCTTGATTCAGCGCCCGCTCGACCCGACGCCTTGCCAGTTCAGTCTTCGCTCGCCCCTCTTCGGCGTCACGCAGGCGCTGTTCAAGCAGCTCGCTGCGGCGGCGCTGATCGCTGGTGAACGCGAGAAAATCAGCCAGCAACTCGGAGAAAATCGCCGGATCATCGACAAAGTCAGTCAGCAGGCGCTGCACCACTTGCTCGATGCGCAGGTACAAGCTGTCGCGCGCCTCACCGTCGCAGTCGCCCCAGCCCATCGCTGCCTCGGCGATTTCGTTGAGCAGGCGCCGCGCCGGATGGGTGCTGCGGCTGAAGAAACTCTTGTCGAGCACCGCGACCTTGAGCATCGGGATCTGCAACCGCGCGATCAAGGCCTTGAGCGAATCCGGCACATTGCGGTCTTCAAGAATGCAATCAAACACCATGGCGATCAGGTTGATCACGTCTTCATCCGCATCGCCGACGATCCGCGATTTGCCACTTCTGACGCTGACCCGGGTCAGCAGTTGTTCGAGCTGATTGCGCAGATCGAAGTCATCCTGAGCCGCCAGCGCCGGCACGTACTGCTGCAGGTGCGAGAGCAGGCGCAACAGATCGCGAGTGGAAATCGGCTGCGCCGCAGCGCTGGACTCCAGCGTCGGTGCGACACTGCCGCGCACGTGTGCGAGCAATTGCTGCAGCGCGGCGAAAACTTCCTGCACGCTTTCGTCGACTGGCGGCGTGTCGTCGCTTTCCTCGCTGCTCACGTTGGCGATCGCACGATCAATCGCACGGCGGGCCGGGGCTGGCTTCAACTCCGGCAGCACACCGGTGGCGAGCAGCAATTGATTGGCTTCGGCGTAAAGTTGTTCGGTGTCGGCCAAGACATAACGCTCGAAGAGTTTGAGCAGGATCAGCTTGACCTTGATCTCCACACCCAGATTACGCCCGGCCTGCAGGAAAAACTCACAGAGCATGGCCGGACCGAGCGGGTTGTGCTGATCGTCGAGCGGGTTGCCGAGCAGCGCATTAAGCCGCGCTGTCAATTGATCGAGGGCGAAGCCGTCACGTTTGAGTACGCGACCAACCATGGTCTCGACCGCGACACTGCGTTCCATGTCGTCGCTACGCGGAGCGAACTCGTCGTACATGAGGGCGTGCGGTAGTGCGTTGTGCGTGGGATCGTATTGAGTCAGGCCGACGAAGGCGTCGAAAAACTGCTCGAGAAAGCCGCGCTCGATGTTTTTGCGCTTCAGACGCAGGTCGCGCATGGCTTCGAAGAAGATGTTCTGCTCGACGTCGTTACGCGCCCGGTCGGCCATTTCGAACAACGTGTCGTCGGCGTTATCGAACAGCTCCTGCAAGCCGTGGCGCAGTTGCTGGGCAGCCTTGTCGCGAACCTGAAGCAGAATCACAGGCAGGCGGGCGAGCGGCGAGTGATTCGCCTGATCGGTAGCAGCCTTGTGCAAAGGCACTACTTTCCCGTCGTTGTGCATCCAAGCCTCCTGAAACGGTGATTCGTTCGGTCAAGCCAACCCGGATCCCTGTGGGAGCGAGCCTGCTCGCGATAGCGGTGTGTCAGCCGCAGCAATGTCACTGAAAGAATGCATTCGCGAGCAGGCTCGCTCCCACAACTCCAATCAGGACGTCAAAGCTATGACGTCAAATGCAAGGCGGATTATCTTTCATAACTTGTACCCGGCGCCATAGCCGTCAGGGTTTCCCCTATGCCCTCTCAGTGACCATGTCTGGACACGGTTTGCTCAAAGAAAATCGACCGGATGCAGGCAACCAGCGGAGTTCTCGCCTTGGGTTGGCTCGCGCCATGCCCCTATAATCGAACCACTTTGTTTGTGGAGCCCGTTATGCCGAATCTACGTCTCGCCGATTTGACCGCCGAAATCGAAGCCAACGTGCGCCGTGCGTTGCTCGAAGACATCGGCAGCGGCGACATTACCGCGCAACTGATCCCGGCCGAACGTCTGGCCAAAGCCACCATCATCACTCGCGACGCCGCCGTCATCTGTGGCACGGCGTGGGTCGATGCCGTGTTTCGTCAGCTCGATCCGCGAGTGGCAGTGCATTGGCAAGTGGTCGATGGCGAACGGGTAAAGCCCAATCAACCGTTATTTCATCTGGAAGGCCCGGCCCGTTCGCTGCTGACCGGTGAGCGCAGTGCGCTGAATTTTCTGCAATTGCTTTCCGGCGTGGCGACGCGCGCGCAGTACCTGGCCGATTTTGTCGGCACCACTCAGGTCAAACTGCTCGACACCCGCAAGACTCTGCCGGGTCTGCGTCTGGCACAGAAATACGCGGTGACCTGCGGTGGCTGCCACAACCATCGCATCGGTTTGTACGACGCGTTCCTGATCAAGGAAAACCACATCGCCGCCAGCGGTGGCATTCCACAAGCCATTGCCGCCGCGCACAAGATTGCGCCGGGTAAACCGGTGGAAATCGAAGTGGAAAGTCTGGATGAACTGAAAGAAGCACTGGCTGCCGGCGCCGACATCATCATGCTCGACGAACTGAGCCTGGACGACATGCGCGAAGCCGTGCGCCTGAACGGCGGCAAGGCGAAGCTGGAAGCCAGCGGCGGCATCAACGAAAGCACGCTGTTGCCGATCGCCGAAACCGGGGTGGATTACATTTCGATTGGCGCAATGACCAAGGATGTCAAAGCGGTCGACCTGTCGATGCGACTCAGCCTTTAAACAGCAGCGACAAGATGCGAGTTACAAGCTGCAAGCCACAGCGCTTTTGCGTTGACTTGCAGCTTGCCGCTTAAAGCTTGTAGCTGCTCTTATACGACGAGATTATTCATCTCGCAGTACTCGTCCCACTCGACACCCAGCACTTCGGCCGCCTCTTTGTGCAGCACAAGGCGCTGCGCCTCGAACTCCTCCGGCGTGCTCGTGTACTTGAGCGTCAGTTCCCACGGCTGCAAGCCCTGGGCTTCGGCTTCGTCTTCGAAGGCCCACTGGATCTGGTCCTTCTGATCATCAGGACTCAGGTCCTTGATCTCTTCTTTCAGGTCCGGTACGTCCAGAATGTACTTTTCCAGCGCTTGTTCGTGACGTTGCTCTTGAGTTAATTCGGTCATGGCGTTCTCGCTGATCTTAGGAATGGAGGATGGATCTGGATCATCAAGGATCTCTCTGACGCGGATTTGTCCGGCCTTCGGAACCATTCGGGATCATCTGAAAACTGCTGGGCGATGCTCATGCAGGCTCCGAATATAGGACGTTTGCATGACGAATTACACGGCTCTTTACATCTCTCCCACAAAAAGCTGACCTGCGGAACATAAATACGATTTTCGAGTCATAGCGATGTGCCACTTCGGCACTTCTTCGCTGTTCACAAGGATACCCAGTGATGCGCAGCTTCTCGAAAATTTCTTCTGTTGTGTCTGCCACCGCTCTGATCGCCGCTTTGGTTCTGCCGGCCAGTGCAATGGCTGTTGAATTGAGTAACAGCAGCGCTTCCTACGGCGACAAGGTTTCGCTGATTCACAACGACTACGGCAAAGACGTGGTGATCAGAAGCGATGTCAGCATCGATGACCTGAGAAAAATGCGCGATACCATGAGCGAGCAATCGCGCCAGATCGAAGAACTGAAACGCAACAGCGGTTCGAGTTCAAGCTCCAGCGGCAAGGAAATCGATGATCTGAAAAACAAGGTCAAAGACCAGGACCGTGAACTGGACACGCTCGGTCGTCAGGTCGAAGACCTCAAGCGCAACAGTGGCTCCAGTTCCAACTCGAACAGCAGCGAGATTTCGAATCTGAAACAGAAGATCAACGATCAGGATCGAGCCATGGATCAGCTCAAACGTACCGTCGAGGATCTGAGCCGCAAGGTGAAATAAGCGAGGATGGTGCCCGAGACAGGAATCGAACCTGCGACCTTCGCGTTACGAGTGCGCTGCTCTACCGGCTGAGCTACACGGGCGGTGGGCTAAACCTAGCACCGGTTCTGAAGTCCGGCAACTTCGCAGAATGTCTCGATATTTCGCAGACAAAAAAATGCCCCGCAGTTTTCACGGCGGGGCATTTTTATTGCGTCAAAGCCTGGGGGTGATTAAACGCCCGAAGCCTTGGCCGCTGCCACGTCTTTGATGGACAGCTTGATACGGCCGCGGTTGTCCACGTCCAGTACCAGTACTTCAACTTCCTGGCCTTCTTTCAGGATGTCGGTCACTTTCTCTACGCGAGCGTCGCTCAGCATCGAGATGTGCACCAGACCGTCCTTGCCCGGCAGGATGTTGACGAATGCGCCGAAGTCGACGATGCGCTCAACCTTGCCGACGTAGATCTTGCCGATCTCGGCTTCAGCGGTGATGCCCAGAACGCGCTGACGTGCAGCTTCAGCGGCTTCCTTGGTTTCGCCGAAGATCTTGATCGAACCGTCGTCTTCGATGTCGATCGAAGCCTTGGTTTCTTCGCAGATCGCACGGATGGTCGCGCCACCTTTACCGATAACGTCACGGATCTTGTCGGTGTCGATTTTCATCGCGATCATGGTCGGAGCGTTGGCCGACAGTTCGGTACGCGACTGGCCGATGATCTGGTTCATCTGACCGAGGATGTTCAGGCGCGCTTCCAGGGCTTGGCCCAGAGCGATTTCCATGATTTCTTCGGTGATGCCCTTGATCTTGATGTCCATCTGCAGCGCAGTAACGCCTTTGGCGGTACCGGCTACTTTGAAGTCCATGTCGCCCAGGTGATCTTCGTCACCGAGGATGTCGGTCAGGACGGCGAACTTCTCGCCTTCTTTAACCAGACCCATGGCGATACCGGCAACCGGCGCCTTCATCGGCACACCAGCGTCCATCAGGGCCAGGGAAGCGCCGCAAACGGAAGCCATCGAGCTCGAACCGTTGGATTCGGTGATTTCCGAAACCACACGGATGGTGTACGGGAACACGTCAGCGGCTGGCAGCATGGCCGAAACCGAACGACGGGCCAGACGGCCGTGACCGATTTCACGACGACCAGCGCCACCCATGCGACCACACTCACCCACCGAGAACGGAGGGAAGTTGTAGTGCAGCATGAACGGGTCTTTTTTCTCGCCTTCCAGGGTGTCCAGCAGCTGTGCGTCACGGGCAGTGCCCAATGTTGCAACGACCAGAGCCTGGGTTTCACCACGGGTGAACAGCGCCGAACCGTGAGTCTTCGGCAGAACGCCGACTTCGATGTTCAGCGGACGTACGGTTTTGGTGTCGCGACCGTCGATACGTGGCTTGCCGTTTACGATGTTTTCGCGAACGGTGCGGTATTCGATTTCGCCGAAAGCGGCTTTGACTTCGCTGGACGAAGGCTGGCCTTCTTCACCGGACAGCTTGGCAACAACCTGATCCTTCAGCTCACCCAGGCGAGCGTAACGGTCGGCCTTGACGGTGATGGTGTAAGCCTGGGAGATCGCTTCGCCGAACTCGGCACGGATAGCGCCCAGCAGTTCGGTGGCTTCTGGCGCCGGAGCCCAGTTCCAGGTTGGCTTGGCAGCTTCAGCGGCCAGTTCTTTAACGGCGTTGATCACAACCTGGAACTCGTCGTGAGCAAACAGTACCGCGCCCAGCATCTGGTCTTCGGTCAGCTCTTTGGCTTCCGATTCAACCATCAATACAGCGTCGGAAGTACCGGCAACGACCATGTCCAGGCTCGAAGCAGCTTGCTGCTCGTAAGTCGGGTTCAGCAGGTAGCCAGTGCTTTCGTGGAAAGCAACGCGAGCTGCGCCGATCGGACCGTCAAACGGGATACCCGAGATGGCCAGGGCAGCCGAGGTACCGATCATCGCAGCGATGTCCGGATCGGTCTTCTTGCTGGTGGAAACGACGGTGCAGACTACCTGCACTTCGTTCATGAAGCCTTCTGGGAACAGCGGACGGATCGGACGGTCGATCAGTCGGGAAGTCAGGGTTTCTTTCTCGGAAGGACGGCCTTCGCGCTTGAAGAAACCGCCAGGGATCTTACCGGCAGCGTAAGTCTTTTCCTGATAGTGAACGGACAGAGGGAAGAAGCCCTTGCCCGGATCGGCTTGTTTTGCACCGACTACAGTCACCAATACGCTGACGTCGTCGTCAACGGTGACCAATACTGCGCCGGAGGCCTGACGGGCGATACGGCCAGTCTCGAGGGTAACGGTCGATTGACCGAACTGGAATTTTTTGATTACCGGGTTCACGGTGTCCTACCTTCTTTGTGGCTCTTGGGGGAACTGGTTTCTTGCGAATTCTTGGGCAATGTCGGGAATCGGCCCAACCGTTGTCCGGGGTAAAACGTGTATCCAGATAAAACTTGAGGCTGGGAGCCTGCAAGACGCCGGCGGTAAACCGCTGACGTCCGACAGACCACCAACCTCATAGCGCAATCGCTGATTAGCGACGCAGACCCAGGCGAGCGATCAGAGCGCTGTAACGGCTCACGTCCTTGCCTTTCAGGTAGTCCAGCAGCTTGCGACGCTGGTTTACCATGCGGATCAGACCACGACGGGAGTGGTGATCTTTACCGTTGGCCTTGAAGTGACCTTGCAGTTTGTTGATGTTGTGGGTCAGCAGTGCAACTTGCACTTCTGGCGAACCAGTGTCACCAACAGCTTGCTGGTAGTCAGCAACGATTTGAGCTTTTTCTTGAACGTCGAGAGCCATGAGGCAATCCTTTTATCAGGAAACTGTTTCAGGGAAACAGCTTCAACAGGCCAGGGACAAATCCCTGTATCTATAAATGAGTCGTGACCGTGCCTGTTAACAGCCACACTCGCCGACCTGCTGTTACACAGGCCGGTTCCGGTCATTCTGACCGAATCAAACGACGTGGCGCGATACGCCCGTCTTCGCTCACTTCACCGATACCGATGAAGCGACCATTGTGATCCTGTACCCGTACCATGCCGAACTTCGGAGCATCCGGGGCACGTACCGGCTGGCCATTGAGCCAGTAGAACGCACTCGCTTCGGAGAAGTGCAGCAACGGCCAATCCAGCAGGCCGCTGTCCGATGGCATCAGGAAGCGATCGACCGCTTCGTTGCCGCCTTCGGCATGTACCGCTTCCAGCTCTTCGAGGGTAACCGTCTGCGCCAGGGTGAAAGGCCCGGCCTGGGTACGGCGCAATTCAGCGACGTATGCACCACAACCGAGTTGCTCACCGATATCCTCCACCAGGGTGCGAATATAAGTGCCTTTGCTGCAGTCCACCGCAAGACGCGCAGTATCGCCTTCGAAGGCCAGTAATTCCAAGCGCGCAATAGTAACAGAACGCGGTTCGCGCTCCACTACTTCGCCTGCACGAGCCAACTTGTACAGCGGCTGGCCATCACGCTTGAGCGCCGAGTACATCGGCGGTATCTGACTGATTTGCCCACGAAATTTCGGCAGAGCCGCTTCGACATCGGCGCGACCAACGGTCACCGGGCGCTCCTGCAAAACCTCACCTTCGGCATCTGCCGTGGTGGTGGTCTTGCCCAACTGCGCCAGGGTTTCGTAACCCTTGTCAGAATCGAGCAGGTATTGCGAGAACTTGGTGGCCTCACCAAAGCACAGCGGCAATACACCGGTGGCCAATGGATCGAGGCTGCCGGTGTGACCGGCCTTCTCGGCATTGAGCAGCCAGCGAACCTTCTGCAACGCGGCGTTGGAGGTGAACCCCAACGGCTTGTCGAGCAGGATGATGCCGCTGACGTTACGACGGATACGTTTGACCTGAGCCACCGAATTACTCCTTGGTGTCTTCAGGTTCAGCAGCGACCGGATGCTGATTGTCTTCAGCCACGGCACGCTCGATCAGGGCCGACAGGTGCGCACCACGCACGACGGATTCGTCGTAGTGGAAGTGCAATTGCGGCACGCTGCGCAGCTTCATTTCACGGGCCAGTTGCATACGCAGGAAGCCTGCGGCGGCGTTGAGCACCTTGATGCTTTGTGCGATGTCTTCAGCGTTGTCCTGCCCCATTACGGTGATGAAAATCTTCGCGTGACCGACGTCACGGCTGACTTCAACAGCGGTAATGGTGACCAGACCCACACGTGGATCTTTGACTTCGCGACGGATCAGTTGAGCCAGCTCACGCTGCATCTGATCGCCGATACGTTGGGTACGGCTGTATTCTTTTGCCATGATTTTGTTACCTGTTACTGCCCAGCGGTGAAACCCGCAAGGTCTGAAAGCGGCAAACGCCCGGCCTGACAAAAGCCAGACCGGGCGTTGCGTTTAGAGTCCGGGTGATGCGCCACACTGGTGAGTGTGGCCGGCCATCACGGCTCCTGAAGTGCGCGAGTTAGAGGCTGCGAGCAACCTGAACCTTCTCGAAGACTTCGATCTTGTCGCCGACTTTGACGTCGTTGTAGCTCTTCACGCCGATACCGCATTCCATGCCGGCACGTACTTCGGAAGCGTCATCCTTGAAGCGGCGCAGGGATTCCAGCTCGCCTTCGAAGATAACGATGTCTTCACGCAGTACACGGATCGGACGGTTACGGTGCACAACACCTTCGATCACCATGCAGCCAGCGATCGCGCCAAACTTCGGCGAACGGAACACGTCACGCACTTCCGCCACACCCAGGATGTTCTCGCGAACATCGCTGCCGAGCATGCCGGTCAGGGCTTTCTTGACGTCTTCGATGATGTCGTAGATCACGTTGTAGTAACGCATGTCCAGACCTTCCTGCTCGACGATCTTCCGTGCGCCAGCATCGGCACGCACGTTGAAGCCGAACAGTACAGCGTTGGAAGCCAGTGCCAGGTTAGCGTCGGACTCGGTGATACCACCGACACCGCCGCCAACTACGCGCACTTGTACTTCGTCGTTGCCCAGGCCATTCAAGGCACCGTTCAACGCTTCCAGCGAACCACGGACGTCGGATTTGAGGACGATGTTGAGCGTCTTCTTCTCGGCCTGACCCATGTTTTCGAAGATGTTTTCCAGCTTGCCAGCGTGAGCGCGAGCCAGTTTGACTTCGCGGAACTTGCCTTGACGGAACAGAGCCACTTCACGGGCTTTCTTCTCGTCGGCAACCACGCTCATCTCGTCGCCAGCGTCCGGGGTACCGTCCAGGCCGAGGATCTCGACAGGGATGGAAGGACCGGCTTCCTTGATTGGCTTGCCATTCTCGTCGAGCATGGCGCGAACGCGGCCATAGTTCGAACCGACCAGCACCATGTCGCCTTGGCGCAGGGTACCGTCTTGAACCAGAACGGTTGCCACCGGGCCACGACCTTTGTCGAGACGCGATTCAACCACAACGCCACGGCCAGGAGCCGATGGGGTCGCTTTCAGTTCGAGAACTTCAGCTTGCAGCAGAACGGCTTCAAGCAGCTCGTCCACGCCAGTACCGACCTTCGCCGAAACCGGTACGAACGGCGTATCACCGCCCCACTCTTCGGAAGTCACACCGTGAACCGACAGTTCGCTACGGATGCGATCGAGATCGGCGCCCGGCTTGTCGATTTTGTTCACGGCTACAACCAGTGGAACGCCGGCCGCTACTGCGTGCTGAACAGCTTCAATGGTCTGCGGCATCACGCCGTCGTCCGCTGCAACCACCAGGATCACGATGTCGGTCGCCTTGGCACCACGAGCACGCATTGCGGTAAACGCGGCGTGACCAGGGGTATCGAGGAAGGTGACCATGCCGCGTTCGGTTTCAACGTGGTATGCACCGATGTGCTGGGTGATACCGCCGGCTTCGCCAGCAGCTACCTTGGCACGACGGATGTAGTCGAGCAGGGAAGTTTTACCGTGGTCAACGTGGCCCATTACGGTCACGACTGGCGCACGGGAGAACGACTCACCTTCAAACTTCAGTGACTCGGCCAGGGAATCTTCCAGCGCGGTGTCGCTGACCAGGGTCACTTTGTGGCCCAGTTCTTCGGCTACCAGTTGAGCAGTTTCCTGATCAAGCACCTGGTTGATGGTCGCTGGAGTACCCAGTTTGAACATGAACTTGATGATTTCAGCAGCCTTGACCGACATCTGATTGGCGAGATCGCCAACAGTGATGGTCTCGCCGATCTGCACATCACGCACGACAGGGCCGGTTGGGCTCTGGAAACCGTGAGCGTTGCGCTTCTTCAGCTTGGCCTTGCCGCGACCACCGCGACGGAAGCCATCGCTTTCTTCGTCGGTAGTGCGTGGCGCCACACGTGGAGCCGGCGCTTTTTCTTTGACCGAGGCGCGATGCGGAGCGTTTTTGCGCTCGCCATCACCACCACCGCTGCGACGATTGTTGTCGTCGGCACGTGGCTTGTCCGGACGGCGCTGTTCGTTCTGCTTGTTGCGAACGTCAGCAGACGGAGCTGGAGCAGCGGCAACTACCGGTGCGCTTTCGCGAACAGGTTCGGCAACTGCAGCCGGCGCCGCAACGGCGTCGCTGGTAGCGGTCTGCGCAGCAGCAGGCTGATTACGCGCTTCTACTTCGGCGCGTTGCTTGGCTTCTTCTTCAGCCTTCTGACGGGCAGCATTTTCTACTGCGCGACGCTCATCCAGTTCACGCTTGCGCTCGGCTTCGATTTCTTCCGGGCTGCGCTGTACGAAAACTTTCTTCTTGCGGACTTCAACGCTGATGCTTTTGCTGCCAGCAACACGCAGGGTGCTGGTGGTTTTACGCTGCAGCGTGATCTTGCGTGGTTCTTCCACTTTCGCCTTGTGGCTGCTTTTCAAGTGAGTCAGCAGGGACTGCTTCTCACTGTCAGTCACATTTTCTTCGGCGGCGGTGTGCGGCAGACCTGCCTCACGCATCTGCTGCAACAGGCGCTCTACCGGTGTTTTGACCTCATCGGCCAGTTGTTTCACCGTGACTTGCGTCATGCACTTCTCTCCTCAGGCCGCGCCTAATTACTCGAACCAGTGGGCTCGGGCGGCCATGATCAACTTGCCGGCACGATCATCGTCAATGCCGTCGATGTCGAGCAGGTCGTCAATAGACTGCTCGGCCAGGTCTTCGCGGGTAATTACGCCGCGCACCGCCAGTTCCATCGCCAAATCCTTGTCCATACCCTCAAGCGAGAGCAGGTCTTCGGCCGGATGGGCGTCTGCCAGCTTTTCCTCAGTAGCGATGGCTTTGGTCAACAAACGATCCTTGGCACGAGCGCGAAGCTCGTTGACGGTATCTTCGTCAAAGCCGTCGATGTTGAGCATTTCTTCCAACGGTACGTAGGCAATCTCTTCCAGGCTGGTGAAGCCTTCATCTACCAGCACCTGTGCCAGGTCTTCGTCGACTTCCAGCTCGTCGATGAAGTTGCGCAGGATGTCGCCGGTTTCTGCTTGCTGCTTAGCCTGGATGTCCGATTCGGTCATCACGTTCAGGGTCCAGCCAGTCAACTGGCTCGCCAGACGCACGTTCTGACCACCGCGACCGATGGCCTGAGCCAGATTGTCTGCGCCAACGGCGATGTCCATTGCGTGGGCATCTTCGTCAACGATAATTGCCGCAACCTCAGCCGGGGACATGGCGTTGATCACGAACTGAGCCGGGTTGTCATCCCACAGGACGATATCAACACGCTCACCGCCCAACTCACCCGACACTGCCTGGACGCGCGAACCGCGCATACCAATGCAAGCGCCTTGCGGGTCGATGCGTTTGTCCTTCGAGCGAACGGCGATCTTGGCGCGCGAACCCGGATCACGGGACGCTGCCATTACTTCGATCAGGCCTTCGGCAATTTCCGGCACTTCGATGCGGAACAGCTCGATCAGCATTTCCGGCGCAGTACGCGACAGGATCAGCTGCGGGCCGCGGTTCTCGGTGCGGATTTCCTTGAGCAGCGCACGCAGACGCACGCCGACACGGAAGGTTTCGCGAGAAATGATGTCTTCACGGGCCAGCAACGCTTCAGCATTGTTACCCAGATCGACGATCACGTTGTCGCGGGTGACTTTTTTCACGGTGCCGGAGATGATTTCTCCCAGGCGCTCGCGATAAGCGTCAACCACTTGAGCGCGCTCGGCTTCGCGAACTTTCTGCACGATGACTTGCTTGGCAGTCTGCGCAGCAATGCGGCCGAACTCGATGGATTCGATCTTTTCTTCGACAACGTCGCCAACCTTGGCACCCGGATGCGTTTCGGCAACCTTGCTTGGCCAGGTTTCGATGGCCGGATCGTCGAGATCATTCTCTTCGACGACCGTCCAGCGACGGAAAGTTTCGTATGCCCCGGTGTGGCGGTTAATTTCCACACGCAGGTCAACTTCGTCTTCAAAACGCTTTTTGGTAGCAGTGGCCAAAGCCAGCTCCAGCGCTTCAAAAATTACGCTTGCCGGTACGCCCTTTTCATTGGATACCGACTCAACAACCAGCAGTACTTCTTTGCTCATCGTACGCCTCGCCTTTCGCAAGCCATTGGATCCGCGGGATCCGCGTCTCAGTCAAAACTGGGAATAATGTTGGCCTTGTCGATCATATCGATCGGCAACAGGAACTCATGGTCATCTACCTGCACCACGACGTCCTGTTCTTCTACACCGCGCAGAAGGCCCTGAAAGTTGCGTCGACCTTCAAAAGGCGAGCGCAGCTTGATCTTCACTTGTTCACCGGCAAACTTTGCAAACTGCTCAAGAGTGAACAGTGGGCGCTCCATGCCAGGCGAGGAAACTTCGAGGGTGTATTCAACGGCGATCGGATCTTCAACATCCAGTACACCGCTGATCTGACGGCTGACAATGGCGCAATCGTCCACCAGCACGCCGCCCTCTTTATCGATATAAACGCGCAACATCGAGTGGCGACCCTGAGCCGAAAACTCGATACCCCAGCATTCATAGCCCAGGGCCACGACCACCGGGGCCAGCAAGGCCTGCAACTCTTCTAGCTTGCTCGACACCTGAACCCCCTAGTGCATGATATGTGCATGCTTTGCAAAATAAAAAAATGGGCATAACGCCCATCCTTGAAACGCCGTCGAACAGCGGCGTTGAAAGTGTCCAGCTAACAAAAAGCCCCTGAAAAGGGGCTCCTTAAACTGGTTGCGGGGGCCGGATTTGAACCGACGACCTTCGGGTTATGAGCCCGACGAGCTACCAGACTGCTCCACCCCGCGACAAAGCTGGGGCGGAAGTATACGACCGATCCCTTATAGGGTCAATGTAACCTTCCACCTGCAAGAAAGCCCGCAACAGCGGGCTCTCCTGACTAATTGGTACCGAGAAGGGGACTCGAACCCCTACACCCTATGGGCACAACCACCTCAAGGTTGCGTGTCTACCAATTCCACCACCTCGGCAAAACTACGTTTGAAACCCTTCTTACTTCTGCTCTTGAGCTGGAGGTACGTCAGTCGCTGGAGTAGCCGACTTTTGCTCTTGAAGCACCGGTACATCATCAGAAGCCGGTTGTTGTTGCTTAGGTACTTCCAACACTGCTGGATTTGGGAGACCTGCCTGAGTCAGCTGATGAGCCTTCTCTTTAGCAAAGTAACCTAACCCCAAGCTGGTTATGAAGAAACCGGCGGCAAGTATAGCAGTAAACTTACTAAGAAAGGTAGAGGAACCTTGGCTTCCGAACACAGTATTTGAAGCACCTGCTCCGAAAGACGCGCCAGCGTCCGCACCCTTACCCTGCTGCAGCAAAACCAGAGCAACTACGCCCAATGCACCCAGCAGATGAAAAACGACTACGACTGTTTCCAGCATTTTTTCAGTTTCCCGCGGCGCGACAGATCGCACCGAACTCATCTGCATTCAGGGAAGCTCCACCAATGAGCCCCCCATCGATATCCGGCATGCCGAACAGTTCGACCGCATTGGCCGCCTTCACGCTGCCGCCGTATAGAAGCCGCACACCTCGTGCGACTTCAGAATTCTCTGCCGCCAACTGCTCGCGGATGGCTTTATGCACATCCTGAGCTTGTTGCGGCGTTGCAGTCAGTCCGGTACCAATGGCCCAGACAGGCTCGTAAGCAATGACTGCCTTGGCAAAAGCACCGACACCCAGCTCCTCGATGATGCTGCCCAGCTGACGCCCGACAACCTCAAGAGTTTTCCCGGCTTCACGCTGCTCAAGGGTCTCCCCTATACACAGCACCGGAATCAAGCCACATGCCTGTGCCGCTGCGAACTTGCGATTCAGCATCCCGTCTCGCTCGCCCATTATCTGGCGGCGTTCGGAGTGCCCGACAAGTACCAGGGAACAACCTGCATCCACCAACTGACTCGGAGCAATTTCACCGGTCAATGCACCTTGCATGGATTCCACCGCAGAGTTCTGCGCGCCGATCGAAATCGACTTGCCTTTCAAGCCATCAATCACTTGATTGATATACAAGCAAGGCGGGAATACCGCGACATCAACACCGCTTGGCAAGGCCAGATGACGAAGGCCGTTGATCAGCTCAGCGACGCTGGCGCGGGTACCGTGCATCTTCCAGTTACCAGCTACCATAGGGCGACGCATGCTGTACCTCGTCGGTCAAAGTGGGCGCAGATGTTACCCAACACAATCATGGCTTGCAAGCCGAATCAGGCAGAAACTTCAGTTACCAGTTTTGCCAGCTCTTCGGCATAGTTGCGAACCTGAGTTTCATCCTCGCCTTCGACCATTACGCGCACCAACGGCTCTGTCCCGGACTTGCGCAAAAGCACGCGACCGCGCCCCGCCATTGCCTGGGTGACTCGCGCACTGGCTTCCTTGACAGCCGGATGCTCGAGCGGACTTTCGCCACCACCGAAACGTACATTGATCAGTACCTGAGGGCACTTGCGCAATGCCTGACGCGTTTGCGCCAAACCTTCATTACGGGTCTTCAGCGCCATCAACACTTGCAGTGCGGCAATGATCGCATCACCGGTCGTGGTGTGATTGAAGCAAACGATATGCCCCGAATTTTCGCCACCTACCAGCCAGTTGCGCTCAAGCAACTCGGCGATCACGTAACGGTCGCCGACATTGGCACGAATAAATGGAATCGAAAGCTCTGCAAGCGCGAGCTCCAACCCCAGATTACTCATCAAGGTGCCAACCACGCCGCCCTGCAATTTGCCACGCTCATGCAGGTCTCGGGCGATGATGTACAACAATTCGTCGCCATCAACAATGGCACCCGTATGGTCGACCATCAAAACCCGGTCGCCATCACCATCAAAAGCAATACCCAGGTCGGCGTGCTCAGCGAGTACCGCAGCCTGCAACTGTCCCATATGGGTCGAGCCGCAATTTTCGTTGATGTTCAGACCATTAGGTTGCGCCGACAGAACGACGACCTCCGCCCCCAACTCGCGGAAGACGCTCGGAGCCACCTTATAGGTCGCGCCATGCGCACAGTCGATAACGATCTTGAGGCCGGAAAAACTGGTCCCCGTTGGCACGCTGCTTTTGCAGAACTCGATGTAGCGCCCCGACGCATCGTTGATTCGCGATACTTTGCCGATCTTGCTCGATTCGACCACGGTCATCGGGGTGTCGAGCAGCTCTTCGATCATCAGCTCCAGTTCATCCGGCAGCTTGGTGCCTTTACCGGAAAAGAATTTGATGCCGTTATCGTCATGCGGATTGTGCGAAGCACTGATCACGATACCGGCCTCAGCCTGGAACGTGCGCGACAGATAGGCAATAGCCGGCGTCGGCATAGGGCCCAGCAGCATCACATCGGCACCCGCCGACGTCAGGCCGGCCTCAAGCGCCGATTCGAACATATAACCGGAAATCCGCGTGTCTTTGCCGACCAGCACCTTGCAGGCACCCATCTTGCGAAAGGCCATGCCGGCCGCCCAGCCTAGCTTGAGCATGAAGTCTGGAGTAATCGGGTATTCACCGACGCGACCACGAATGCCGTCAGTACCAAAGTATTTCTTGCTCATAAGTGCTCCGTCATTCTTATTCGGCTGATTCCACGGCTGCGATCATGCGCACCACGTCTACCGTTTCCGCAACATCATGGACGCGCAATATACGCGCACCTTTCACCGACGCCAGAGCCGCCAGCGCAAGTCCGCCATGCAGCCGCTCGCCGACAGGACGATTCAAGGCCTGCCCGATCATGCTCTTTCGAGAAACACCCACTAACAAGGGCCTGCCCAACGCATGCAGGGCTTCCATGTGCTTGAACAAGCTTAGATTGTGCTGCAGGGTTTTGGCGAAACCGAAACCCGGATCGAGAATGATTCGCTCGGCAGGAATACCGGCAGCCGCACATTGCGTCATGCGCTCAGCGAGAAAGTCGCCCACTTCGCGCGTGACATCCTGATAATGCGGATTATCCTGCATATCTCCGGGCTCGCCGAGCATATGCATGAGGCACACCGGCAAACCGGTAGCCGCCGCCGCATCCAGTGCGCCGTCGCGCTGCAGCGAACGCACATCGTTGATCAACCCGGCCCCCAAGCGCGCGGTTTCGCGCATCACGGCGGGTGTGGAGGTATCCACCGAAATGATCACATCAAGCTCACGATTGATCAGCTCGACGATCGGCGCCACACGCTCAAGCTCTTCGAGCGGGGACACTGCTCGCGCGCCAGGACGAGTAGATTCGCCACCAACATCAATCAGCGTCGCACCGGCTGCAACCATGGCGGCAGCGTGACGCAAGGCTGCATCCAGCTGGCTGTATTGGCCGCCGTCGGAGAAAGAATCAGGGGTGACATTGAGAATACCCATGACATGCGTCTGGGCCAAATCAAGAACCCGGTTGCCGCAAGGCAACCGGGTCAGGGACTGTACAGAAGTCATTTCAAACCTTAAACGTCAGCAGCCGGGCCGCCAATCGGTGTTTCCGGACGCTCGTCTCGAACCACTGGTGGCGGCGGCGTACCGGTGCCACCTGACCAGTCACGAGGCTCGCGAGGTGTACGACCTGCCATGATGTCGTCGATCTGTTCAGCATCGATCGTTTCGTACTTCATCAGGGCATCAGCCATGGCATCAAGCTTGTCACGGTTGTCCGTAAGGATCTGCTTGGCCGTGCCGTAGCACTGGTCAATGATGCTGCGCACCTCGGAGTCGATCAGCTTGGCTGTCTCACCGGAGAAGCTGGCAGCCTGGCCGCCACCGCCGCGACCGAGGAATACTTCACCCTCTTCTTCGGCGTACATCAACGGACCGAGTTTTTCCGACAGACCCCACTTGGTCACCATGTTCCGCGCAATCTGGCTGGCACGCATGATGTCGTTAGAGGCGCCAGTGGTTACACCGTCGAAGCCAAGGGTCATTTCTTCAGCAATACGGCCACCGTACAGCGAGCAGATCTGGCTGATCAGCGCACGCTTGGACAGGCTGTAGCGATCTTCTTCCGGCAGGAACATGGTCACACCCAGCGCACGGCCGCGCGGAATGATCGACACCTTGTACACCGGATCATGCTCAGGCACGACGCGACCAACGATGGCATGACCTGCTTCGTGATAAGCGGTGTTCTGCTTCTCTTTCTCGGACATGACCATCGATTTGCGCTCGGCGCCCATCATGATCTTGTCTTTGGCCAGTTCGAACTCTTTCATCTCAACGATGCGCTTGCCGCTGCGTGCAGCGAACAGCGACGCTTCGTTGACCAGGTTTGCCAGATCAGCACCGGAGAAGCCCGGGGTACCACGCGCGATAACGGCCGGAGCAACGTCGTCACCCATTGGCACTTTGCGCATGTGAACCTTGAGAATCTGTTCGCGACCACGGATATCCGGCAGACCGACGACAACCTGACGGTCGAAACGGCCCGGACGCAGCAGCGCAGGGTCGAGTACGTCAGGACGGTTGGTTGCAGCGATAACAATGATGCCATCATTCATCTCGAAGCCGTCCATCTCAACCAGCAGTTGGTTGAGAGTCTGCTCACGCTCGTCGTGACCGCCACCCATGCCGGCGCCACGATGGCGACCGACGGCGTCGATTTCGTCGATGAAAATGATGCACGGCGCGTGCTTCTTGGCCTGTTCGAACATGTCACGAACACGGCTGGCACCAACACCGACGAACATTTCGACGAAGTCAGAACCGGAAATGGTGAAGAACGGAACCTTGGCTTCGCCGGCAATCGCCTTGGCCAGCAAGGTTTTACCGGTACCCGGAGGACCGACCATCAACACGCCGCGAGGAATGCGGCCGCCCAGGCGCTGGAACTTGCCCGGGTCACGGAGGAATTCAACCAGCTCGCCGACTTCTTCCTTGGCTTCGTCGCAACCGGCAACGTCAGCCAATGTGGTTTTCACCTGATCTTCGGAGAGCAGGCGCGCCTTGCTCTTGCCGAAGCTCATCGGTCCGCCCTTGCCACCGGCACCGCCCTGCATCTGGCGCATGAAGAACATGAACACCGCGATGATCACCAGGATCGGGAAGCTGGCCACCAGAAGCTGGGTCCAGATGCTTTGCTGTTCAGGCTGCTTGCCTTCAACCACAACGTGGTTGTCGACCAGATCGCCGATCAGGCCATTGTCCTGAATTGCCGGACGAATGGTCTTGAAACTGTCGCCATCATTGCGTTTGCCGGTGATTACATAGCCATCAACCGCTACGCGCTCGACCTTGCCATCCTTGACCTGCTGGATGAAGTCGGAATAGTTGAGGGTCTGCGGCTCGTTAGGGCTGGAGAAGTTGTTCATCACCGTCACCAGGACAGCCGCGATGATCAACCACAGGATCAGATTCTTTGCCATATCGTTCAATTAACTACCCTCTGAAGCAAGCTCCGCTACTGGCGCGCGCTTCGCATGATATTCACCGGCCTAACTTACTACATTACCTACGACTCTGGCAGGCGCCGTCTGTAACCCTTTGTGAAACACTTTCTACACAATATTCGTTAATGCTCGCCGGGCGAAATACTAAAAACCTATCACCCTGCACAAAAACCTCGTTTTACTCGCTACGCCCGCGATAACCCCAAGCCAGCATATATTGCTCGCGGGAGCTGCCACGAGAGGAGTCCGGCTTGATCATCTGGATCTTGTCGAACTTCTTGCGAGCATCCTTCAGGTAAACATCAAACCCTTCGCCCTGAAAAATCTTGATCACGAAATTACCGCCCGGCTTGAGGATCCGCTCCGCCAGATCAAGTGCCAGCTCGCACAGGAACATGGCCTTCGGCATATCCACTTCAGGCGTACCACTCATATTGGGGGCCATATCGGAAATCACAAGGTCCACCTGCGAATTACCCACCGCTTCAAGAATCTGCGCGAGCACTGCGTCCTCGGTGAAGTCACCCTGAATAAAGGTCACGTCAGGGATGCTGTCCATTTCCAGAATGTCCGAAGCGATCAAACGCCCCTGACCGCCGATCAGACGGCTGGTGACCTGCGACCAGCCACCAGGTGCCGCACCGAGGTCGACAACGCTCATGCCAGGACGGATCAGCTTGTATTTCTCCTGGACTTCCAGAAGTTTGTAACTCGCACGCGAGCGGTAGCCATCCTTCTGCGCTTGCTTCACATAGGGATCGTTGACATGTCGCTTCAGCCAACCAAGGCTTGTCTTGGAACGCGCCATTGGGCACCTCGATAATAAGAGTCGTGATTAATTGGGCGGATCCACGAGCCCTCGGGTAAAATGGCCGCCATTTTACAGAATCCAGACGAAAGGGTCAGATTATGCCGCTCACTCCAGAGCAGAAGAAACAGTACAAATCCATTGGCCACCACCTCAAACCGGTTTTGACGGTGGCTGACAACGGTTTGACTGAAGGTGTTTTAGCCGAACTTGAACGCGCTTTGGCGGATCACGAGCTGATCAAAATCAAGCTCAATATCCTCGATCGCGAATCGCGCCTGGCGCACATCGCAGAGCTGTGCAAGGTTGGCAAAGCGGATCTGGTACAGGTCATCGGCAAGATGGCACTGGTTTACCGCAAGAATTTCAGCGCCAACAAGCAGCTGTCGAACGTTCATCGCTTCAAGTGATGAAAAGGGTCACGGGTGTGCCTGGCGCACCCTGCCACTCCATCCCGGCACCGGCTGCATCACCAGCACCAGCCCGGAAAACCCCAGAACCAGATAACTGAATACCTGCCAGCGCTGCGCATCCGGCCAGCCGACACGCACTGCGACAAACATCGCACACGCATACAACGCCATCAGCAGCACCTGACCGCGAAAATCTCGCCATAGACTGGCAAGGCCCTCGGCCTGTACCAGCACCAAAGCCTGAAAAGTAACGCACGCGGCGGAAAATCCCACCACCAACACTTCAAATGCACTGGCCACTTCATCGATCAGCAACGGTGCCAGGCCAATCTTGCCCAGCGCCGGCTGCAAACCGAGATGTATCAGCCATAGACCGCCGACCCAAAGCATCTGGGTCAGCTGCCAAAGCATGGCGCCCGCATGCAGCGGGCGCCCTTTTTCAGATGTGACGGACTTCGACAATCTCGTACTCGATCACGCCGCTCGGCGTTTTCACGGCGACCACATCGCCCTCTTCCTTGCCGATCAAGGCACGGGCCAAAGGCGAGCCAACCGAAATCTTGCCGAGCTTGAAGTCAGCCTCATCCTCACCCACGATGTGGTAAGTGACGCTTTCATCGGTCTCGACGTTGGCGATTTCGACGGTAGTACCGAAAATCACTTTGCCGGTGTGCGGAATCGACGTGACGTCAATGATGACCTGATTCTGAATCCGGCCTTCGATGTCGCGAATCCGCGCCTCGACCATGCCTTGCTGTTCGCGTGCGGCATGGTATTCAGCGTTTTCTTTCAAGTCACCCAACTCGCGGGCCGTACCGATGTCCTGGCTGAGCTTCGGACGAACGACCTTGGTCAGGTGAGCGTGTTCTTCTTCCAGGGCTTTAGCGCCCTGGACGGTCATTGGGTATTTGATCATGCCTTCAATCCTGCGTGTAGATCCTGCAAGCGGCGCACGGTCTTTTCCGGACCGAACTTCAGCGCTTCACAGATAGCTTCGCCAGCAGCAATGGTGGTGGTGCAGTAAATCTTGTGCTGCAAGGCATTACGACGAATGGAGTACGAATCAGCGATCGACTGACGACCTTCGGTGGTGTTGATGATCAGGGTGACTTCGTCATTCTTGATCATGTCGACCACGTGCGGACGCCCCTCGGTCACCTTGTTCACACGGCGCACTTTCAGGCCTGCGGCTTCGATCAGCTTGGCAGTACCGGCAGTGGCAACCACTTCGAAACCCAAGTTGATCAGATCACGGGCCACGCCTGCAACCAATGGCTTGTCGTCGTCGCGCACGCTGATGAACGCAGTACCGCCGGTCGGCAGCACTTCGCTGGCACCCATCTGGGCTTTGGCGAATGCCTCACCGAAGGTGTCACCTACACCCATCACTTCACCGGTCGACTTCATCTCTGGGCCGAGGATCGGGTCAACGCCAGGGAATTTGGCGAACGGGAACACCGCCTCTTTCACGCTGTAGAAGTTCGGAATGATTTCTTTGGTGAAGCCGATTTCTTTCAGGGTCTTACCGGCCATCACGCGGGCAGCGATCATGGCCAGGGAAACACCGATGCACTTCGATACGAACGGTACGGTACGGGAAGCGCGCGGGTTGACTTCGATGACGTAGATGTCTTCGCCCTGCAAAGCCAACTGCACGTTCATCAGGCCGACAACGCCCAGCTCCAGAGCCATTTTCTTGACCTGTTCGCGCATCTCGTCCTGGATGTGCGCCGGCAGCGAGTACGGCGGCAGCGAGCACGCGGAGTCACCGGAGTGAACGCCAGCCTGTTCGATGTGTTGCATGATTGCGCCGATCACCACGTCTTTGCCGTCACAGACCGCATCCACGTCCATTTCGATGGCGCAGTTGAGGAAGTGGTCGAGCAGCACCGGGCTGTCGTTGGACACTTTCACCGCGTCACGCAGGTAGCGCTTGAGCTCTTCTTCTTCGTAAACGATTTCCATCGCGCGACCACCCAGGACATAGGATGGGCGCACTACCAGTGGGTAGCCGATCTTGCTGGCGGCACGAATCGCTTCGTCTTCGCTGCGCACGGTGGCGTTTGGCGGCTGACGCAGGTTCAGACGCTCAACCATTTGCTGGAAACGCTCACGGTCTTCGGCGCGGTCGATGGCGTCAGGGCTGGTGCCGATGATTGGCACGCCAGCCGCTTCCAGAGCTCGCGCCAGTTTCAGCGGAGTCTGACCACCGTACTGGACGATCACGCCTTTCGGCTTCTCGACGCGGCAGATTTCCAGCACGTCTTCGAGGGTTACCGATTCGAAGTACAGACGGTCGGAAGTGTCGTAGTCGGTGGAAACGGTTTCCGGGTTGCAGTTGACCATGATGGTTTCGTAGCCGTCTTCGCGCAGAGCAAGGGCAGCGTGAACGCAGCAGTAGTCGAACTCGATGCCCTGGCCGATACGGTTCGGACCGCCACCCAGAATCATGATTTTGTCGCGGCCCGACGGCGCGGCTTCGCACTCTTCCTCGTAAGTCGAGTAGAGGTATGCGGTGTCGGTGGCGAACTCGGCGGCGCAGGTGTCAACGCGCTTGTAAACCGGGAACACTTCCAGCTTGTGACGGTGAGTCCGCAGGTTCTTCTCGGTCACACCCAGCAGCTTGGCCAGACGCTGATCGGAGAAGCCTTTGCGCTTGAGCTTGAACATCAGGTCGCGGTCGATCGCGGACAGACCAAGGGTCTTGACCTTCTCTTCTTCCTTGATCAGATCTTCGATCTGCACCAGGAACCACGGGTCGATCATGTTCATGGCGAAGATTTCTTCGACGGTCATGCCGGCGCGGAAAGCGTCCGCCACGTACCAGATACGCTCGGCGCCCGGCACTGTCAGTTCGCGCTTGAGCACGCTCATGCTTTCCGGGTTGCTCAGGTCGAGCTTCTCGTCCAGACCGCAAACGCCCACTTCCAGACCGCGCAGAGCTTTCTGCAGGGATTCCTGGAAGGTACGGCCGATGGCCATGACTTCACCAACCGACTTCATCTGAGTGGTCAGGCGTGCGTCAGCCTTGGCGAATTTCTCGAAGGCAAAGCGTGGCAACTTGGTGACGACGTAGTCGATCGACGGCTCGAAGGACGCCGGGGTCTTGCCGCCGGTGATGTCGTTCGACAGTTCGTCGAGGGTGTAGCCCACAGCCAGTTTGGCCGCGACTTTGGCGATCGGGAAACCGGTGGCTTTCGAGGCCAGTGCCGAGGAACGCGATACACGCGGGTTCATTTCGATCACGACCATGCGGCCAGTGTTCGGGCAGATACCGAATTGCACGTTGGAACCGCCAGTCTCGACGCCGATCTCGCGCAATACCGCCAGAGAGGCGTTACGCAGGATCTGGTATTCCTTGTCGGTCAGGGTTTGTGCTGGAGCCACGGTGATCGAGTCACCGGTGTGCACGCCCATCGGGTCGAAGTTTTCGATCGAGCAGACGATGATGCAGTTGTCCTTTTTGTCGCGGACAACTTCCATCTCATATTCTTTCCAGCCGATCAGCGATTCGTCGATCAGCAGCTCTTTGGTCGGCGACAGGTCCAGACCACGGGCGCAGATTTCTTCGAACTCTTCACGGTTGTACGCGATACCGCCACCGGTGCCGCCCATGGTGAAGGACGGACGGATGATGCACGGGAAGCCGAGGGTTTCGAGAACCGCGTTGGCTTCTTCCATGCTGTGCGCGATACCGGAACGCGGGCACGCCAGGCCGATGGATTTCATCGCCTTGTCGAAACGCGAACGGTCTTCAGCCTTGTCGATGGTGTCAGCGTTGGCGCCGATCATTTCTACGCCGAACTTCTCCAGAACGCCTTCGCGCTCCAGGTCCAGGGCGCAGTTCAGAGCAGTCTGGCCGCCCATGGTTGGCAGCACGGCGTCCGGACGCTCTTTTTCGATGATCTTGGCAACGGTCTGCCACTTGATCGGTTCGATGTAGGTGGCGTCGGCCATGTCCGGGTCGGTCATGATGGTGGCCGGGTTGGAGTTCACCAGGATGACGCGGTAACCCTCTTCGCGCAGGGCTTTACAGGCCTGGGCGCCGGAGTAGTCGAATTCGCAGGCCTGGCCGATAACGATCGGGCCAGCGCCGAGAATCAGGATGCTTTTAATGTCTGTACGTTTTGGCATGGGTTTGTCACTCAAATCCGCAGGTCAGTCGGCAAGCCGTCTTGATCGATTTCTGAAGTCCCGAGGGGGCCGCCGGTGTCGGGGCCGCCCTCGAGGGCTTCTCTCTACAGTCTCAAGGCGAACGCTTAGCGTCGCTTGGCCATCTCGTTGATGAAGCGGTCGAACAGTGGCGCGACATCGTTCGGGCCCGGGCTCGCTTCAGGGTGGCCCTGAAAGCTGAACGCGCTCTTGTCGGTGCGTTCGATGCCTTGCAGGGTGCCGTCGAACAGCGATTTGTGGATCGCACGCACGTTGGCTGGCAGGGTTTCTTCGTCTACCGCGAAACCGTGGTTCTGGCTGGTGATCATTACGACGCCAGTGTCCAGATCCTGCACCGGGTGGTTGGCACCGTGGTGGCCGTGGCCCATTTTCAGGGTCTTGGCGCCGGAGGCCAGTGCCAGCAGTTGGTGACCGAGGCAGATGCCGAATACCGGAATTTCGGTTTCCAGCACTTCCTTGATCGCCTTGATCGCGTAGTCGCATGGCTCCGGATCACCAGGGCCGTTGGACAGGAACACGCCGTCCGGCTTCAGTGCCAGCACATCAGCGGCTGGCGTCTGCGCAGGCACCACGGTGACGCGGCAGCCGCGCTCGACCAGCATGCGCAGGATGTTGACCTTGACGCCGTAGTCGTAGGCAACCACGTGGTAAGGCAGCTCGGAAGCGTCGATGGTCGCGTGGCTGTCGGTCTTCAGATCCCAGACAGTCGAGCGCCATTCGTATTGGGTCTTGGTGCTGACGACTTTCGCCAGGTCCATGCCCTTCAGGCCCGGGAAGCCTTGCGCAGCGGCGATGGCCGCTTCTTCGGAGATGTTGTCGCCGGCCATGATGCAGCCGTTCTGAGCGCCTTTTTCACGCAGGATGCGGGTCAGGCGACGGGTGTCGATACCGGCGATGGCCACAACGTTGTTGGCTTTCAGGTAATCGGACAGGGACATCGTGTTACGCCAGTTGCTCGCTACCAGCGGTAGATCACGAATGACCAGGCCAGCGGACCAGACGCGGTCGGACTCGGCATCTTCCGGCGTGGTGCCGGTGTTGCCGATGTGCGGGTAAGTCAGGGTAACGATCTGTTGGGCGTAGGAAGGATCGGTAAGGATTTCCTGATAGCCGGTCATTGCGGTGTTGAACACCACCTCACCAACGGTTTGACCGTCGGCACCAATGGCTTCGCCGCGAAAAATGCTGCCATCAGCAAGGGCAAGTATGGCTGGCTTAGTCAAGAAGACCTCCCGTAAATAACGCATGAAAGGGCGATCGCAGGTTGTAAAAAAGCGGAGTGACGTATGGACACGTCACCCCGCTTCTTCACTGAATTATTCTGCGCGCTTTTAGTGGACACACTAAAGCTGTAGCTTACAGAAAAAGGCTTTTTTGGTCCACCGCTAAAGAGCCGAAAAGGCCGGAGAATGCGACAGGTCGTCGCCAAGCGGAGAAAAACCAGCGCAAACAGGGCATTTGCGCCGGGTTCAGCAGTGTATCAACGCAGGTCGAGCACGTCTTGCATGTCATACAGACCCGGCTCGCGACCATCCAGCCACAGCGCAGCACGAACCGCGCCCTTGGCGAACGTCATACGACTCGAAGCCTTGTGCGTGATCTCCAGACGCTCACCTTCGCAGGCAAACAGCACGGTGTGATCACCCACCACATCACCACCACGAACAGTGGCGAAGCCGATAGTTTCACGCTCACGAGCGCCGGTGTGACCCTCACGACCGTAGACCGCGACTTTCTGCAAATCACGATCGAGCGCACTGGCGATCACTTCGCCCATGCGCAACGCTGTACCCGACGGCGCATCGATCTTGTGCCGGTGATGCGCTTCGATGATTTCGATATCCGCTTCATCACCCAGCACGCGCGCCGCCATATCCAGCAGTTTCAGCGACAGATTGACGCCGACACTGAAATTGGCCGCAAACACGATCGGAATATCCTTGCCCGCCTCGACCAGCAACTGCTTCTGCGCCGCGTCCAGCCCGGTGGTGCCGATGACCATCGCCTTGCCGGCCTTGCGGCAGAACGCGAGGTTTTTCAGCATCACTTCCGGCAGGGTGAAGTCGATCAATACATCGAACTCTTCAGCCACTGCCTCAATGTGCCCGGAGAGCGGCACACCAATACGACCCAGCGACGCCAGCTCACCGGCATCGACGCCGATCAGCGTGCTGCCCGGGCGCACCACGGCAGCAGTCAAACCGGTCAGCGGCGCGCGCTGCTGCACGGCCTCGACCAGAATCTTACCCATGCGCCCAGCAGCGCCCATCACAGCTATACGTCGCATGCCGACTCCTTACAGATCGCCGAAGAAGCGCTTCACACCGTCGAACCAACCGGTGGTTTTTGGCGAATGGCTATTGTCGTCCGCCAGCGAGCTGCGGAATTCTTCCAGCAGTTCGCGCTGACGACGGTTCAGATTGACCGGCGTCTCGACTGCCACACGGCACATCAAGTCGCCCGCACCACCGCCACGCACCGGCGCCACACCTTTGCCGCGCACACGGAACTGCTTGCCGGTCTGGGTGCCTTCAGGGATTTTCAGTTTGACGCGACCGTCGAGGGTCGGAATTTCCAGCTCGCCGCCCAAGGCTGCATCAACGAAGCTGATCGGCACTTCGCAGAACAGATGCTTGCCATCGCGCTGGAAGATGTCGTGCTCGCGGACATTGATAACCACGTACAGGTCGCCCGTCGGACCGCCCTGCGTGCCCGCCTCGCCTTCGCCGGACAGACGAATGCGGTCACCGGTATCAACACCGGCCGGCACTTTGACCGAGAGGGTTTTGTACTCTTCAACGCGACCGTCACCGTGGCAGGAGTCGCACGGATCGGAAATGATCTTGCCTTGGCCATGGCAACGCGGGCAGGTTTGCTGCACCGAGAAGAAGCCCTGCTGCATGCGCACCTGACCGATGCCGCCGCAGGTCGGGCAGGTCGATGGCGACGAGCCTTTCTTAGCGCCGGAACCATCGCACGGCTTGCAGTTGACCAGTGTCGGAACGCGGATATTCACCGACGTACCGCGCACCGCTTCTTCCAGATTCAGCTCCAGGGTGTAGCGCAAGTCGCTGCCACGCTGAGCGCCGCCACGGGAACCGCCGCGACCGCCACCGAAGAAGTCACTGAAGACATCACCAAAGATGTCCGAGAAGTTCTGACCGCCGAAACCGGCACCGCCGCCGCCCATGCTCGGGTCGACACCGGCATGACCGTACTGGTCGTACGCCGCGCGCTTGCTGGAGTCGGACAGCACTTCATAGGCCTCATTGGCCTCTTTGAACATTTCTTCCGACGCTTTGTCATCGGGATTACGGTCCGGGTGGTGCTTCATCGCCAGACGACGGTAAGCCTTTTTCAGGTCCGCATCGCTTGAGCCGCGCTCAACACCCAACACTTCGTAATAGTCACGCTTTGCCATAAGTCTTCTGCACTCTTGAGGACGTTCGGCAAACCCCTCCTGAGGATGGCCAAACTCGTTGAGCCCCAATACAGGCCCGGACCCAACTCACGTCAATTCAACGATCCTGGTCTTTGTTTCTTGCGGTACTTTCGGCACGAAAAGCAGGAGCATTCCCGGCCATACCGCCAACATCCGAACCTTGTCGCATGCTGTAAAAATTCGCGTATTCCAGATACGCCAACGCGGGAGCTAGCTCCCGCGCGGCGACATCCTACCAGTCACTGCCTAAAGGCAGTCAACCGGCCGACCAACAACTTACTTGTGGTCTTTGACTTCTTCGAACTCTGCATCGACAACGTCGTCAGCCTTCTCAGCCGATTCGCCTTGCGGGGCTGCGCCATCAGCTGGCTGAGCCTGTTCGGCGTACATCTTCTGAGCAACCGGAGCGGAGACTTTCGACAGCTCTTCAACCTTCGCTTCGATAGCAGCCTTGTCGTCGCCTTTGACAGCGGCTTCCAGAGCAACCACAGCGGCTTCGATCGCAGTCTTCTCTTCGGCGGTGACTTTGTCGCCCGCGTCAGCAATCATTTTGCGCGTCGAGTGAACCAGTGCGTCACCCTGGTTACGGGCAGCGGCCAGCTCTTCGAACTTGCGGTCTTCCTCAGCGTTGGCTTCGGCGTCACGCACCATGCGCTCGATTTCTTCGTCGGACAGACCGGAGTTGGCCTTGATCACGATCGACTGGGTCTTGCCGGTAGCCTTGTCTTTCGCACCAACGTGCAGGATGCCGTTAGCGTCGATGTCGAAGGTCACTTCGATCTGTGGCACGCCACGTGGAGCAGGTGGAATGTCGGCCAGGTCGAACTTGCCCAAGGACTTGTTCTGAGTGGCTTGCTTACGCTCGCCCTGCAGCACGTGAATGGTCACAGCGCCCTGGTTGTCGTCGGCAGTCGAGAACACTTGCGATTTCTTGGTAGGAATCGTGGTGTTTTTCTCGATCAGCGCGGTCATCACGCCGCCCATGGTTTCGATACCCAGGGTCAGCGGGCTGACGTCGAGCAGCAGAACGTCTTTCACGTCACCGGCCAGAACAGCACCCTGAATCGCAGCACCCATGGCAACAGCTTCGTCCGGGTTAACGTCTTTGCGAGCTTCTTTACCGAAGAAATCGGTCACCAGCTTCTGTACCAGCGGCATACGGGTCTGACCACCGACCAGAATCACGTCGTTGATCGCGCCAACGTCCAGACCGGCATCTTTCATGGCGATGCGGCAAGGTTCGATGGTGCGCTGAACCAGGTCTTCAACCAGTGCTTCGAGCTTGGCACGCGAGATCTTCACGTTCAGGTGCTTAGGACCGGTCGCGTCTGCAGTGATGTACGGCAGGTTGACGTCGGTCGACTGAGCGGACGACAGCTCGATCTTGGCTTTCTCAGCGGCTTCTTTCAGGCGCTGCATGGCCAGCGGATCACCTTTGAGGTTCATGCCGCTTTCTTTCTTGAATTCGTCAACGAGGTAGTCGATCAGACGAATGTCAAAGTCTTCACCGCCGAGGAACGTGTCACCGTTGGTGGCCAGTACTTCGAACTGGTGCTCGCCATCAACTTCAGCGATCTCGATCACGGAAACGTCGAAAGTACCGCCACCCAGGTCATAAACGATCACGGTGTGATCGCCCTTGGCCTTGTCCATACCGTAAGCCAGAGCAGCCGCGGTTGGTTCGTTGATGATACGTTTAACGTCCAGACCGGCGATGCGGCCGGCGTCCTTGGTCGCCTGACGCTGGCTGTCGTTGAAGTAGGCCGGAACGGTGATCACCGCTTCGGTCACGGTCTCGCCGAGGTAGTCTTCGGCGGTCTTCTTCATCTTCTTCAGAATTTCAGCCGAGATTTGTGGCGGTGCCATTTTCTGGCCGTTCACTTCAACCCAGGCGTCGTTGTTGTCAGCCTTGACGATCTTGTAAGGGACCATCTGGATGTCTTTCTGCACAACTTCTTCGTCGAAACGACGACCGATCAGACGCTTAACTGCGTACAGGGTGTTGTGCGGGTTGGTTACAGCCTGACGCTTGGCCGACTGACCTACCAGGATTTCGCCATCGTTGGCGTAAGCGATGATCGACGGCGTGGTACGCGCGCCTTCAGCGTTTTCAATAACTTTTGCTTTGCCGTTTTCCAGCACGGAGACGCAGGAGTTGGTAGTCCCCAGGTCGATACCGATAATTTTGCCCATGTTAACTCTCCCGAAACTTTGGATTTTTTTGCCGCAGTAGTGGTGGCTGACTGCGGTAATACTTAAACGCTTGACTTCTAAATGGGGGCCTTGCGGCTAATTTCAAGCCTTCTCGTCAATCGAAGGCGAAATTGGCGCAGGCGCCTTGCTGACCACAACCATGGCCGGACGCAACAGGCGACCGTTGAGCTGGTAGCCCTTCTGGAACACTTTCAGAACGCTGTTCGGTTCTACGTCGGCGCTTTCTTGCATGGCCATCGCCTGATGCTGAACGGCGTTGAACGGTTCGCCATGCGGGTCGATCGCTTCCAGCTGATAACGCTTGAGGGTGTCGTGGAACATTTTCAGCGTCAGCTCGATGCCTTCACGCATCGGACGAATGCTTTCGTCGTCCGGGTTCGACAGCTCGAGGCCGCGCTCCAGGCTGTCGACGATCGGCAACAGGTCGCCAGCAAATTTTTCCAGGGCAAACTTGTGCGCCTTCTCGACATCCTGCTCGGCACGGCGACGGACGTTCTGCAGATCGGCAGCAACACGCAGAGATTGATCCTGCGCGGCGGCCAATTGCTCTTCGAGCACTTGTACACGGGTCGCCAGGTCATCACCCGAACCTTCGGGCGCCTGATTGGCTTCTGGGTTTTGCGTATCTACTGTCTGTTCGTCAGCCATAGAATTCTCCTTTCAATTTCGTCCGCGAGCCTGACTCGCGCTTCTGCCCCGATATATGGGGCCGCAAAATCAGGCTTCAAGGGCCTTCAAACATTAACCCTACAAAAAAGCGCCGAATCTTCATTCCTCAATGCGCTAAGCAGATTTTCGGTTCAAGCAAATCGACCTAAGGGAGGGCATTGTCAGCGCGAAACAAAACACTGTATAAATAACCAGACCTTTAGCTTGGGAGCGGCCTTTATGCTGGTGCACCTGTCCGTACATAACTACGCCATCGTTGAACATCTCGATCTCGAACTTGATCGCGGGATGAGCGTGATCACGGGTGAAACCGGCGCCGGCAAGTCGATCATGCTCGATGCCCTGGGCCTGACCCTCGGTGATCGTGCCGACAGCGGCGTGGTTCGCCCCGGCGCCGACAAGGCCGACATCCTCGCGACCTTCGATCTGGCGGACATCCCTGAAGCCAGCGCATGGCTGGCCGAGCGCGATCTGGAGACCGATGGCCCGTGCATTCTGCGCCGGGTGATCACCTCGGAAGGTCGTTCACGCGGCTACATCAACGGCACCCCCTGCCCGCTCGGCGACCTCAAATCATTGGGCGAGTTGTTGATCGATATCCACAGCCAGCATGAACACCAGTCCCTACTGAAAACCGATACTCATCGCCGCCTGCTGGACGAGTACGCCGGCGCTACCGACCTGGCCCGCCAGGTTCAGCTCGCCGCCCAGCGCTGGCGCCAGACTCGTCAGGAGCTGGAGCGTCTCTCCAATTCCGGCGACGAACAACGCGCGCGCCACCAATTGCTGAGCTATCAACTCGAAGAGCTGGAAAACCTCGGTCTCGGCGATAACGAACTGGAGCAACTGGAGCAGGAACACAAAAACCTGACCAACGCCGAGACGCTGCTGGGCATTTGCCGGCAAGTGGTCGAGCAATGCAGCGAGAGCGATTCCGGCAATGTGCTGAACGCGCTGACCGCCAGCCTTAATCGTCTGTCGAGCGTGAATAACTCCGTCGGCGCACTGGGCGAAGCCAGCAGCCTGCTGACCAGTGCACAGATCCAGGTCGAAGAGGCCGTTGGCGAGCTCAATCGCTTCCTCGATAACTTCGATGCCGATCCGGCACGCCTGCAATATCTGGAAGAACGCCTCGACGCGATCTACACCCTGGCGCGCAAGCACCGGATCCAGCCGACCGAAGTGGGTGAGATGCAGCAGAAGTTGCTCGATGAAATCGAAACCCTCAACGCCAATGACGAATCCATCGAGCGCTTGGGTGAAGAACTGGCCTCCTACGCCCGCCACTATCAAGAGAAGGCACGGGAACTGAGCGATTTGCGGCATCAGGCTGCCGGCAGTCTTGCCAGCGCGGTGGAGCAGGAGATTCAGCGACTGGGCATGCCCGGTGGGCGCTTCACCATTGAGTTGCGCGCCAACTGCAGCGACGAACTGCTACCTAATGGACTGGAACAGGTTGAACTACTGGTCAGCGCTAACCCCGGCCAACCGCTGAAGGCGCTGGCGAAAGTGGCATCCGGTGGCGAGTTGTCACGGATAAGCCTGGCTATTCAGGTCATCACCGCGCAAACGTCTCGTGTGCCAACACTGGTATTCGACGAAGTCGACGTAGGCATCGGCGGCCCGACCGCTGAAATCGTCGGCCAGTTATTGCGCCGCCTCGGCGAACGCGGCCAGGTACTGACAGTGACTCACCTGCCCCAAGTAGCGGCGCAAGGGCATCAACATTTATTCGTACACAAGGTTCGGGGCGAAGAGGCAACGCACACAGCCGTATCCAAATTGAGCAAAAATGACCGTATAGAAGAAGTCGCGCGAATGCTCGGCGGCATCGACTTAACCAAGGAGTCCCTTGCCCACGCCAAGAAAATGGTCGTCACCGCAAAAGTTTAAAGATGGCAGAAAGCACGAAGGCGACCCTTGGGTCGCCTTCGCTCGTTTCGCGAACCGAAATTCGCGCGACATGCTTACTTTTTCTTGCGCACGTATAGCACCAGGTTGTGATCAACCATCTCGAAGCCATGCTTCTCGACGATAGACTTCTGAAGTTTTTCGATTTCTTCGTCGAAGAATTCGATGACTTCACCCGACTCCACGTTGACCATATGATCGTGGTGACCACCATCGGCCAATTCGAATACCGCGTGGCCACCGTCGAAATTGTGACGGACCACGAGGCCAGCTGCTTCGAACTGGGTCAGAACACGGTAAACCGTGGCCAGACCGACGTCCTCGCCAGCTTCCATCAACGCCTTATAGACGTCCTCGGCACTCATGTGACGCTGCTCGGTGGAGTCGAGCATTTGCAGGATCTTGACCCGTGGCAGGGTCACTTTAAGGCCGGCTTTGCGTAGTTCGCTATTTTCAACCATGGTCAGCTTTCTCGCGATGCTGCTTCGCAGCTTCTCTTAATGCGGGTATGATCGGCGTTTACGTTGTCCCAGCCAAGATAGTGGAAGTCGCCCACCGATGCAAAACACCAAGCTCTTGCTAACCAGTTTCACCTTTGTGGGACTGCTCGCACTCGCCGGTTGTTCATTCCCCGGGGTTTACAAAATCGACATCCAGCAGGGCAATGTCGTCACGCAGGACATGATAGACCAGTTACGCCCGGGAATGACCCGGCCGCAAGTACGGTTTATCATGGGTAACCCTCTGCTTGTCGACACGTTCCATGCCGATCGCTGGGATTATCTGTACAGCCTGCAACCGGGTGGCGGTGAACGCCAACAGGAACGCATCAGCGTTATTTTCAACTCAAACGACCAGCTTGTCAGCCTGTCCGGTGACTTCATGCCGGGCGTAAGCCGTGACGAAGCCATTCTCGGCAAGGACAGTGGCACCACCGTGACCGCTCCTGCTGAAAACGCCGAGAAGCCAACACCGGAAAAACCGGTGAAGCCAGGTTCCTTGCTGGATCAGATCCAGAAGGACGTCGATGGTGTAGAAACCGTTCCGGTTCCAACACCTGAGCCGCTGGACACCTCGCCGCAATAATTGGCGAGACAATAAAAAACCCGGAAATTCCGGGTTTTTTATTGTCTGCGATTTGGCTTTTTACACGTTTCGAGCCTTGGCTTCAGCTGCTTTCGCAGCACGCAAACGGCGAACCTCTTTTGGATCGGCCAGCAATGGGCGGTAAATCTCGATGCGCTCCCCCGCCTGAATTACCCGAGAATCCGGATCAGCAACCACTTTGCCAAAAATGCCCAATGGACACTCCGCCAGATTCAGCTCAGGAAACTCGCTACCAATACCCGATGCAAGCACCGCAGCCCGCACCGTTGCGCCGTCATTTACGCTAACCGAGCGCAAAACCTGACGGTCCACGGCCGCGTACACCACCTCTATCTCGATCACCGGCTCAACCATGCATCTGCTTGGCACGCTGACAGAACGCGTCCACCAGCGTATTGGCGGCCTGATTGAACAGCGGCCCCAACGTCGCGCGCACCAGTGGCCCGGCGTAATCAAACGACAGATCCAGGCTGATCTTGCAGGCTTTCTCGTTCAATACCTTGAACACCCAGACGCCGTGCAACTGGTTGAACGGCCCTTCTTCCAGGTTCATCTCGATCGACTGCCCCGGCACCAGCGTATTGCGCGTCACAAAATGCTGACTGAGACCGCCCTTGGCCACGCCGACACTGGCGCGCATATGTTCCGGCGAACTTTCCAGCACTTCAGCGGAGGAGCACCACGGCAGAAACTCCGGGTAGCGCGCGACGTCGTTGACCAGGTCGTAGAGAAACTGCGCCGGGTACGGCAGCAATGCCGATCGTTGAATATGTGTCGTCATGTGAGCGTTACTTCCAGAGCTGAGCGGCAAACACTACAAGAATGCCGATGGGCGCCACGTAGCGCATCAAGAACAAAGACAGGGCGAACAGTGCCGGGTTGCGGATCGACAACTCGTCGCGTACCGCTTCACGCCCCATCACCCATCCGGCAAACAGCACAAAACACAGGCCACCGAGCGGCAACATGATCCGCGAGGTAAAGAAATCGATCACGCCAAAGAAGTCCAGACCGCTCTGCGCACCCCATTGGTAGAGATGGAACATCCCGCCTTCGTTCACGAAAAATTTGGCTTCCTTCCAGATATTGAAGGAGAACACTGTGCCCAGACCAACGAACCAGCAGATGAACGCCAGCCAGAAAGTAACCCAGGCGCGGCTGACTTTGGTGCGCTCAACCAGATAGGCAACCATTGGTTCCAGCAGGGAGATTGCCGAACTCCAGGCTGCAATCGCCACCAGCACAAAGAACACCACACCCATCAGTTGGCCGAAGGCCACGTTACCAAAGGCAAATGGCAGACTGACGAACATCAGGCCAGGCCCCTCGCTAGGATTCAGGCCTCCAGCAAACACAATCGGGAACAACGCCAGACCGGCGACCAGCGACACGAAGGTATCGAGCAGTGCCACGCCGACAACTGTACCGGACAACGAAGAGGTCTTTGGCATGTAAGCGCCGTAGATCATGATCGAGCCGACACCGACGCTCAGCGAGAAGAACGCGTGCCCCATCGCTGGCAGCAAGCCGTCGAGGACTTTTTCCGGGTGAAAGTCGAACATGAAATGCACGCCTTCCATGAAATGCCCGGTGGTCATGCTGTAACCCAGCAATACCAGGATCATCACGAACAGCAGCGGCATCATGATGCGCAAGCTGCGCTCAAGCCCGGCGACCACGCCCTTGGCGATGACGAAGGCCGACAGCAGCATGAAAATCGTATGCCAAAGTGTCAGGCGCCATGGATTAGAGATGACATTGCCGAAATAGGCGCCGACCTGATCGGCCGTCGCGCCCTGGAAGTCGCCGCGCCCCATGTCGACGATGTAATCCAGCGACCAGCCGCCGACCACACTGTAGAAAGACAGGATCAGCAATGCCGTGATCATCCCGGCAAATGCGCCCCACGACCACTTGCCCGAGTGCCCGGCTTCCAGCGCCAGCACCTTCAAGGCGTTCGCCGGACTCTGCCGGGCGCGCCGGCCGATCAGGGTTTCCGCGAGCATGACCGGTATGCCGATCAGCGCGATACACGCCAGAAACATCAGCACAAAGGCACCGCCGCCGTAGACCCCGACCATGTAGGGGAACTTCCAGATACTACCCAGTCCCACGGCCGAACCGGTCGCGGCGAGTATGAATACCCAGCGGCTAGCCCAACTGCCGTGGACAGAAACCTTGTCTGTCGACATCGTTTATCACGCCCAAGCGTTAGAAAAAGAGGCCGCATTGTCCGGGATTCACTCAACCTGCTCAAGCACGCAGCATCACCGTAGCCGACAGCGGTTTATCTCCATATAATGCCGCCCCTATGGCTAAACAGAAGAAACACCCAACAGGGACCATCGCGCAGAACAAAAAGGCGCGACACGATTACTTCATCGAGCATAAGTTCGAGGCTGGTCTGGTCCTGGCCGGCTGGGAAGTAAAAAGTCTGCGGGCAAGCAAGCTACAGCTGGTCGACAGCTATGTCCTGCTCAAGGATGGCGAAGCGTGGTTGCTCGGCAGCCACATCACGCCTCTGATGACCGCAAGCACCCACGTCATCGCCGACCCGGTGCGCACACGCAAATTGCTGCTCAACCGCCGCGAGCTGGAAAAGCTTGCAGCGATGGTGCAGCAAAAGGGTTACGCCTGCGTCTGCCTGTCCTGGTACTGGAGCAAGCACATGGTCAAGTGCGAGATCGCTCTGGGCAAGGGCAAGAAGGAATACGACAAGCGTGACACCGAGCGCGAACGCGACGCCGGTCGTGAACTGCAGCGTGCGGTGCGCAACAAGGGCAAGGAAGATTAATTTCTTCTGCCTTTAGAGCGTATTCGCGAGCAAGCTCCCTCCCACCTTGGAATGCATTTCAAATGTGGGAGCGAGCCTGCTCGCGAAAGCTATTGCAGCATCAACACAGAAATAACTGATCACATCCCCTTGCGCCGCTCCGCCCGAGCCATGCGCTGAACTTCCTGCCGCACCTCTTCCAGCACCTCCTGCACATACAAAATATGTCGGCTGGAGACTTCCCGCGCCTGCTCCGCACGACCTTCGATAATCGCCAGATACAATTCCCGATGCTGGGTGATCAGCATGTCGCGGGTTTCCGTGCGCTGCTTGTACATGCCGCCGATGTTGGTGACCACATTACGTTTGAGCAGATCGAACAGCCCGCGAATAGTGTGCAGCAACACCGCGTTATGGCTGGCTTCGGCAATTGCCAGATGGAATTTCGCATCCGCCGCGCCCTCCTCCGCCCGGCTGACTTCATCGTGACGCGAATAGCAGTCCTGTAGTTCTTCGAACGCTGCGGTCAAGCGCTCGCGATCCACATCAGTAGCGCGCAATGCAGCGTAATAGGCGCACGATGCCTCCAGAGTGTGCCGAAATTCCAGTAGATCGCGTTGTGCCTCGGGGTTGCTTTCAAGCAGCTGCAACAGCGGATCACTGAACGTCGACCCGAGGCTTTCCACCACATAATTGCCGCCGCCCTGGCGACTGACCAGCAGCCCTTTGGCCGCCAGTTTCTGAATCGCTTCGCGCAGCGACGGCCGTGATACGCCAAATTGTTCGGCGAGCGTGCGCTCCGCCGGCAGCCGCTCACCGGACTTCAGCGTGCCCTCAAGGATCATCCCCTCAAGTCGCTCGACAATATCGTCAGACAAACGGCGCTGACGTATCTGATCAAACCCCATAACTCATTTCTCCACGATCCCGACCGCTCGCCGGGCTCTCTATTCTGGCCTATCGGCGCCTTGCCGACACCTACCAGACGCCACTTGCGCAAACCAGATCAGATGCGATCTGCACCGCTTGTTCGACAAAAGTTTTAGCGCGGCAAATTGACACACCGACATCAAGGCTTTTACCCTAGCCAACAGCGATTGTAAATTGGTATTACCAATTATCCAAGAACGCTGACAGTGCCTGACCAACAACAATTAGGGGCCACCCCATATGCAAACCTGGCAACAGCTATACAGCCCGCTCGGCAGTCTCGGCGTATCCGCACTCGCGGCCGTCATCCCCATCGTGTTCTTTTTCCTCGCATTGGCGGTGTTCCGCCTCAAAGGCCACGTGGCCGGGAGCATCACCCTTGCGCTGTCGATTGCCGTGGCAATCTTCGCGTTCCAGATGCCGGTCGATATGGCTTTCGCCGCCGCCGGATATGGCTTCGCCTACGGTCTGTGGCCGATTGCCTGGATCATTGTCGCAGCGGTGTTCCTCTACAAGCTGACGGTGAAAAGTGGTCAGTTCGAGGTCATCCGCAGTTCGGTGTTATCGATTACTGACGACCAGCGCCTGCAAGTGCTGCTGATCGGTTTCTGCTTCGGTGCGTTCCTGGAGGGTGCCGCCGGTTTCGGCGCGCCCGTAGCGATTACTGCCGCACTGCTGGTCGGACTGGGCTTCAACCCGCTGTACGCCGCCGGCCTGTGCCTGATTGCCAACACCGCACCGGTTGCGTTCGGCGCACTGGGAATTCCGATCATTGTTGCCGGCCAAGTCACCGGTATCGACGCCTTCAAGATCGGCGCCATGACCGGTCGCCAACTGCCGCTGCTGTCGCTGTTCGTGCCGTTCTGGCTGGTGTTCATGATGGACGGCCTGCGCGGTGTGCGTGAAACCTGGCCGGCTGCACTGGTCGCGGGCCTGAGCTTCGCCATCACCCAATACTTCACCTCGAACTTCATCGGGCCAGAATTGCCGGACATCACTTCGGCGCTGGCCAGCCTGATCTCGCTGACTCTGTTCCTGAAAATCTGGCAGCCAAAACGCGCCGCCGGCGCGCAAATCGCTGGCGCCACCTCCAGCGCAGCAATCACCGCCAGCGTCGGTGGTTTCGGCCAAAAGCGCACCACCGTGGCGTCGCCTTACAGCCTTGGGGAAATTTTCAAAGCCTGGTCGCCGTTTCTGATCCTCACCGTGCTGGTGACCATCTGGACGCTGAAGCCTTTCAAAGCGATGTTCGCCGCGGGCGGCTCGATGTACAGCTGGGTGTTCAACTTCGCGATTCCGCACCTTGATCAATTAGTGATCAAAACCGCACCGATAGTAGCCGTCCCGACTGCCATTCCAGCGGTGTTCAAACTCGACCCGATTTCCGCGACCGGCACGGCGATTTTCTTCTCCGCGCTGATCTCGATGCTGGTCTTGAAGATCAATTTCAAAACTGGTCTTACCACTTTGAAAGAGACCTTCTACGAACTGCGCTGGCCAATCCTGTCGATCGGCATGGTGCTGGCGTTCGCTTTCGTCACCAACTATTCCGGCATGTCCTCGACCATGGCCCTGGTATTGGCCGGAACCGGCGCGGCTTTCCCGTTCTTCTCGCCATTCCTTGGCTGGCTCGGTGTGTTCCTCACCGGTTCGGATACTTCGTCCAACGCCCTGTTCAGTTCGCTGCAAGCGACCACTGCGCACCAGATCGGCGTCAATGACACCCTGCTGGTGGCGGCCAACACCAGCGGCGGCGTGACCGGAAAAATGATCTCGCCACAATCGATCGCCGTGGCCTGCGCAGCGACCGGTCTGGTGGGCAAGGAATCGGATCTGTTCCGCTTCACGCTCAAGCACAGCCTATTCTTTGCAACGATTGTCGGTCTGATCACTCTGGCTCAGGCCTACTGGTTCACCGGCATGCTGGTCCACTAAACCTACAAGAAGCATGGAAAAAACCGACGCCGATCCGTGATTTCGGCTTCAGCAATTCACAACCCGGTCTGTAAGGCTGCTGAAAGCAATTCTCTCTATATTCAGCAGCCGCAACAGACGGATAACCGGGCCCACCCGGAGACACGCCTGATGAGCGAGCTTTTTTACAACGCCGTGCCAAACGCGACCCGTGTGGCACCGCCACTGCCCGAACCTCGGCAATACCCTAGCGAGAAACCGTCGCGGGTCTACCTGTTCGGCACGTGCGTGGTCGATCTGTTCTACCCCGAAGCCGGGATGGACGCGATCCACTTGCTGGAGCGCGAAGGGATTCGGGTCGAGTATCCACAAGGGCAGAGTTGCTGCGGGCAACCGGCCTACACCTCGGGTTACACCGAGCAGGCGCGGACGGTAGCGCGCTCGCAACTGGCCCTGTTTGCCGGGGATTATCCGGTGGTGGTGCCGTCGGGTTCCTGCGCGGGCATGCTGCGTGAGCATTACGCAGACTTGTTCAAGGACGAGCCGGACACGTTGAAACAGGTTCAGGCCCTCGCGGCCCGCACCTATGAACTGGCAGAGTTTCTGCTGTTCGTCTGCAAAGTGCAGCTCAAGGACAGCGGCGAGCCGGTCAAAGTCGCGCTGCACACTTCGTGTTCGGCACGTCGCGAAATGAACACCCACCTGCACGGCCGCGAGTTGTTGGCGCAGTTGAGCAACGTGGAACGGGTCAACCACGACCACGAAAGCGAATGCTGTGGCTTCGGCGGAACATTCAGCGTCCGTATGCCAGACATTTCCGGCGCAATGGTGGCTGACAAGACCAAAGCGCTGAAGGATTCCGGCGCGCATCAGGTGTTAAGCGCCGACTGTGGCTGTTTGATGAACATCAACGGCGCATTGGAGAAACAAAAAGAAGCGCTACGCGGGCAACATCTCGCCAGCTTCTTGTGGCAACGAACCGGAGGTGCGCAATGAGCACTTCCGCGATTATTCCTACGGTCGCCGTAGAAGAAGATTTCCGCACCCGGGCACACAATGCCTTGGGCGATCAGCAGCTACGGAACAACTTCCGTACTGCCATGGACTCACTGATGGTCAAGCGGGCAGCCGCTTTCAGTGATGCCCACGAAAGAGAACATTTGCGCGCACTGGGCAATTCGATCAAGGCCCGCGCGCTGTCCAAGTTGCCCGACCTGCTCGAGCAACTGGAACAGAACCTGACCCGCAACGGTGTGACAGTGCACTGGGCGGAAACGGTGGACGAGGCCAATGGCATCGTCTTGTCGATCATCCGCGCTCACGAGGCGCGGCAAGTGATCAAGGGCAAATCGATGGTCAGCGAAGAGATGGAGATGAACCATTTCCTCGAGGCTCGGGACATTGAATGTCTGGAGTCCGATATGGGGGAATACATCGTCCAGCTCGACCACGAGAAGCCTTCACACATCATTATGCCGGCGATCCACAAGAATGCCGGTCAGGTCGCGTCCTTGTTCCACGACAAACTTGGCGTGGAATACACCAAGGACGTTGACCAACTCATTCAGATCGGTCGCAGAGTCCTGCGGCAGAAATTCTTCGAAGCGGACATCGGCGTCTCCGGTGTCAACTTCGCCGTCGCCGAAACCGGCACCCTGCTGCTGGTGGAAAACGAAGGCAACGGGCGCATGACCACCACCGTGCCGCCGGTGCACATCGCCGTCACCGGCATCGAAAAGGTTGTGGAAAACCTGCGTGACGTGGTGCCGCTGCTGTCACTGCTGACGCGCTCGGCGCTGGGCATTCCGATCACCACTTACGTCAACATGATCTCCGGCCCACGCAAGGAGCACGAACTCGACGGCCCGCAGGAAGTGCATCTGGTCCTGCTCGACAACGGTCGCAGCCAGGCTTTCGCCGACAGTGAATTGCGTCAGACGTTGAACTGCATTCGCTGCGGCGCTTGCATGAATCATTGCCCGGTCTACACCCGCGTCGGTGGCCACACCTATGGCGAGGTGTATCCCGGGCCGATCGGCAAAATCATCACCCCGCACATGGTCGGTCTGGCCAAGGTTCCGGATCACCCGAGCGCGTCATCGCTGTGCGGTGCCTGCGGTGAAGTCTGCCCGGTAAAAATTCCGATTCCGGCGATCCTGCGTCGCCTGCGCGAAGAAAACGTCAAAGCCCCTGACAGCCCGAATCAAGTGATGCGCGGTCAGGGCAGCAAGTATTCGCGCAAGGAACGCTTTATCTGGAACGCCTGGGCTAGGCTGAACAGCTCTCCGACCTTGTATCGATTGTTCGGTTTCTTCGCCACGCGCCTGCGTGCGCTGACCCCGAGCAACGTCGGCCCGTGGACGCAAAACCACAGCGCGCCGAAACCCGCCGCCCGCTCACTGCACGACATGGCCCGTGAGCATCTGGCCAAACAGGGAGACCGCTGATGAGCGCCAAGCAAAATATCCTCGGCAAGCTGCGGAAAAGTCTGACTGGCGCCACGCCGATTGCCGACAACTTCGATGTCGATCTGGTGACGCAGCCTTACACCTACAGCGCCGAACAACGCATCCCGCAACTGCGCAAACTGATGGAAGCGGTGCACACCGAAATCCACCTGACCTCGAGCGCAGAATGGCCGGCACTGCTTGCGCAATTGTTGCGCGACCGCCAGTTGCCGAGTCTGTTGATCGCGCCGACGACAGCACACGGGCAGAAAATCACACAGCATTGGGCGAACAATCCTGATCTGCCGACACTGAAATCCTACGACCGGCCGATGGAAGAATGGAAAGCCGAACTGTTCAACGACACCCCGGCCAGCCTCACCGGCACCCTCGGCGCCATCGCCGCTACCGGCAGTTTGATTATGTGGCCAACCCGCGAGGAACCACGACTGATGAGCCTGGTGCCGCCGGTGCATTTCGCCCTGCTCAAGGCGAGTGAAATCCGCGACAACTTCTATCAGGTGCAACACGAATTCAAATGGGCGCAAGGCATGCCAACCAACGCATTGCTGGTGTCCGGTCCGTCGAAAACTGCCGACATCGAGCAAGTGCTGGCTTACGGTGCCCACGGCCCGAAAGACCTGGTGGTTCTGATCCTGGAGGACCAATGACGCTTCCGGTGAATTTCCTGCGTGATGCGCAACAACTGATTCCGGCGGAGCGCCGCTTTGATGATCCGTTATCGACTCTGGCCTTTGGTACGGATGCCAGTTTTTATCGGCTGATTCCGCAACTGGTGATCCGCGTCGAGTCTGAAGATGAAGTCGTGGCACTGCTGAAACTGGCTCAGCGCGACCATGTTCCAGTGACCTTCCGTGCGGCGGGCACCAGTCTGTCGGGTCAGGCGATCAGCGATTCCGTTTTGATCGTGCTTGGAGATAACTGGAACGCGCGCGAGATTCGTGGCCAAGGCATGCAAATCCGCCTGCAACCGGGGGTGATCGGTGCGCAAGCCAACGCATGGCTGGCACCGTTCGGGCGCAAGATCGGCCCGGATCCGGCTTCGATCAACGCCTGCAAGATTGGCGGGATCGTCGCCAACAACGCCAGCGGCATGTGCTGCGGCACCGCGCAAAACACCTACCACACGCTGGCCGGGATTCGCCTGGTGCTGGCCGATGGCACACGTCTGGATACCGAAGACGCTGCCAGTGTCGCCGCGTTTCGCAACAGTCACGGCGAGTTGCTGGAGCGCGTGGCTACCTTGGGCCGCGAGACCCGCGCCAACGCCGAACTGGCTGCAAGAATCCGCCACAAATACCGTCTGAAAAATACCACCGGCCTGTCGCTGAATGCCCTGGTGGATTTCGATGAGCCTGTGGATATCTTGAGCCATTTGCTGGTCGGCTCCGAAGGCACCCTCGGTTTTATCAGCGCAGTGACCTACGACACAGTGATCGATCACCCGAACAAAGCCTCGGCGCTGATCGTCTTCCCGGATGTGGAGACCTGCTGCAACGCGGTCACCGTGCTGAAAAGCCAGCCGGTGTCTGCAGTTGAGCTGCTGGATCGCCGCAGTCTGCGCTCGGTGCAGGATAAACCGGGCATGCCCGCTTTCGTACAACAGCTGTCGAACAATGCCTGCGCATTGCTGATCGAATCCCGCGCGGCGACTTCCGCACTTCTGCAGGAACAACTGGCGCAAATCATGGCGTCGCTCAGAGGTTTCCCGGTGGAGAAGCAGGTCGACTTCACCGAAGACCCTGCCGAGAACGCCAAGCTCTGGGCCATCCGCAAGGACACCTTCCCCGCCGTCGGCGCCGTGCGTAAAACCGGCACGACAGTGATCATCGAAGACGTGACCTTCCCGGTCGAACAACTGGCCATAGGCGTCAATCGCTTGATCGAACTGTTCGACAAACATGCCTACGACGAAGCGATCCTTTTCGGACACGCGCTGGAAGGCAATCTGCACTTCGTCTTCACCCAAGGCTTCAACAATCCGGAAGAAGTCGCACGCTATCAAGCGTTCATGGACGATGTCGCGCAACTGGTGGCGGTAGAGTTCGGCGGCTCGTTAAAGGCTGAACACGGCACCGGCCGCAACATGGCGCCATTCGTGGAACTGGAATGGGGCAGCGACGCCTATCAGTTGATGTGGCAGCTCAAGCGGCTGCTCGATCCTAACGGCATTCTCAACCCGGACGTGGTGCTCAGCGAAGATCCGCAGATCCACCTCAAGCACCTGAAACCGCTGCCAGCAGCCGATGAGATTGTGGATAAGTGCATCGAATGCGGTTTCTGCGAACCGGTCTGCCCATCTAAAGGACTGACCCTGAGTCCGCGCCAGCGCATTGTGATCTGGCGCGATATCCAGGCGAAAAAACGTGCCGGCGTCGACACCACCGAACTGGAAAAAGCCTACGAGTACCAAGGCATCGAAACCTGCGCCGCCACTGGTCTGTGCGCGCAACGTTGCCCTGTAGGTATCAACACCGGTGAGCTGGTGAAAAAGCTGCGTGGCCGACACGCGACGCATCAGAAAACCGCTGACTGGATCGAAGGAAATTTCGCCAAGACCCTGCAAGGTGCACGCTTCACTTTGCATGTGGCCAACGGTGCGCGAATGATGCTTGGCGCACCGCGTCTGGCGAAGCTTTCGGCAACAATTACGCGCCTGTCCAAAGGCCAGGTGCCGTTGTGGACGGATGCGATGCCGCAACCTGAAAAAACGATTCGCTTCAGCCCCAGCGTCTCAGACGAACGTCCGCGTGTGGTGTATCTCGCAGCGTGTGTCTCGCGAGTCATGGGTCCGGCGGCGGGTGATAAAGAGCAAATGTCGCTCTACGACAAAACCCGTGGACTGCTGGAAAAGGCCGGTTATCAAGTGGTCTTCCCGGACAATCTGGACAATCTCTGCTGCGGTCAGCCATTTGCTTCCAAGGGCTATGCCGAACAGGCCGAGCACAAGCGCCAAGAGCTGATCAGCGCACTGTTGCACGCCAGTCGCGGCGGGCTCGATCCGATCTACTGCGACACCAGTCCGTGCACGTTGCGCCTGGTGCAGAACGTAGGAGAAACCCGTCTGGATCTGTACGACCCGGTGCGCTTTATCCGTACGCACCTTCTCGATCGACTGGAATTCACCCCGCAAGAGACGCCGATTGCCGTGCACGTGACCTGCAGCACTCAGCACCTTGGTGAAAGCCAGGCGCTGATTGATCTGGCGCGCAAGTGCAGCAAAACCGTAGTGATTCCGGAAGGGATTCATTGCTGCGGATTTGCCGGCGACAAGGGCTTCACCACACCGGAGTTGAACAGCCATTCGCTGCGCACGCTCAAGGACGCGGTGCAGCATTGCAGCGAGGGGATTTCCACCAGTCGCACGTGTGAAATCGGCCTGACGCAACACGGCGGAATCGATTATCACGGCCTGGTTTATCTGGTCGATCGAGTCACTCAGGCGAAGGCCTGCTGAAGAAAATCAGAACCCTTGCGCGAGACCGCAGTCCACAGAACAGGCCTCGAACACTCGGGGCCGTTCCTTCTTTCGGTGACCGGCTCTTATGGTCAGCGAAGTCTGGATCCCTCAGCGAAAGGAGATTCACATGAAACGTTCTGTACTGCTCGGCCTGTTCTTTACTGCCTCGGTGATGGCGTCGACTTCGTTTGCCGCCGGGCCAGACAGCCTGTGCGAAGCTAATCTGCAAAAAATCAATAACGCGAAATCGGAGTATCAGACTTCATCGGAGCTGAACGCGCGCGTCTCCGCCAGTGTGGCGAAAGCCCAGGCCCTCAAAGCTCAAGGCAAGATTGACGACTGCGTCGCGGAAACCCAGCAAACAATTCTGGAAATCCAGAAAACCTCGGGTGACACCAAGAAGTGATCGTGAGCAGGCGTTTTGATACCAGATGTAAAAAAAACCGAATTCCTGCGTAGCGCGGCGGTCGATTAAACAGGCCCTACGCTAACGTAGCCTGTCATGACCTCGGCATCGCCGCCAGACCGTCCGGCAGCACCGAGCTCCCATCGCTCAAGGAGATACCCATGAAGCTTTCTGCAATTGCTGGATTGTTCATCGCTGGTGCCCTGCTGACGTCGCCGGTGTTCGCGGCAGACAAAGACCTTTGTGCAGGTAATCTTCAAGCCATCAAAGACTTCGTCACCAGTCAGCCATCCCTTCCTGAATCTTCCATGAACAACATCAAGGCGGATCAGGAGAAAGCCATGGCGGCTCAAGCGGCCGGCAACGACAAGGATTGCGTTGAGATCACTTCGGGCCTGATGACTAAAATGCAGATCCGTAACCCAACACGTAACTGACAGACCTCAAGGCCAACCTTCGGGTTGGCCTTACACGCCGATTGGCGTACACTGCGCAGGCTTGTTGCTCACCAAGATGTACAGAGCAATGAGTTCGGGGCCGTTTAGGATTCGACGCCGGTTGCGAAACTTTAGGTGCATGCCGACTTGGTAACAGAAGTCGTAAATCCACTGTTGCAACTACTTATAGTTGCCAATGACGACCAATACGGTGTTGCTCTCGCTGCTTAATTGCAGCTGACAATGCTCCTGGTACCTTCGGGTCCAGCAATCATCAGGGGATGTCTGTAAACCCAAAATGATTGTCATATAGAACAGAATCGCCGTGCAGTACGTTGTGGACGAAGCGGCTAAAACTTACACAACTCGCCCAAAGCACCCTGCCCGTCGGGTCGCTGAGGGTTAACTTAATAGACACGGCTACGCATGTAGTACCGACAGCGGAGTACTGGCGGACGGGGGTTCAAATCCCCCCGGCTCCACCACTTCAACATCTAAAGACGTCCATGGACGTCTTTTTTTGTGCCTGAAATCCAGTGAATACGGGGGTTTCAGGGCTGCCGGGGGCTTTCCAGGTTTTTTGAGTTCCAGGCGGTTTGGTATTCCCAATGGTATTCCCGGCTACCCGGCGCTAATCTTGGGAATACCAAAAGGTGTCATGGAGTACTTCTCATGTGCGCTCAAACCACCCGCCTCTCCGACCGCCAGCTAAAGGCGGTCAAACCGAAAGACAAGGATTACGTCCTCACGGATGGCGACGGGCTCCAGCTGCGAGTCAGGGTCAATCGCTCGATGCAGTGGAATTTCAACTACCGGCATCCCGTCACCAAGAATCGAATCAACATGGCACTCGGCTCTTATCCCGAGGTTTCTCTTGCGCAAGCGAGGAAGAAAACCGTTGAGGCCAGAGAGCTGCTTGCACAGGGCATCGACCCAAAAGCTCAGCGCAATGAGCTGCAGGAAGCCAAACGAGCAGAAACGGAACACACCTTCGAGAACGTGGCCACCGCCTGGTTCGAGCTGAAGAAGGATTCCGTCACGCCCGCGTATGCCGAAGACATCTGGCGCTCACTCACACTGCATGTATTTCCAAGCATGAAATCAACGCCTCTCTCGGAAGTCAGCGCCCCAATGGTCATCAAGCTCCTTCGTCCGATTGAGGCCAAAGGCAGCCTCGAGACAGTTAAGCGAGTGAGCCAGCGCCTTAACGAGATCATGACCTACGGGGTCAATTCCGGAATGATCTTTGCCAACCCTCTCAGCGGCATTCGAGCGGTGTTCAAGAAACCTAAAAAAGAGAACATGGCAGCGCTACCACCTGATGAGCTTCCGGAGCTCATGATGGAAATCGCGAATGCCAGCATCAAGCGGACGACCCGCTGCCTGATCGAATGGCAGCTACACACCATGACCCGCCCTGTCGAAGCGGCGACTACCCGATGGGCAGACATCGACTTCGACAAACGCATCTGGACCATCCCTCCGGAGCGAATGAAAAAGCGTCGTCCGCACACAATCCCGCTGACCGAACATGCACTCTCGTTATTGGAAACGCTAAAGCCCCATAGCGGCCACAGGGAATATGTGTTCCCGTCAGATAGAAACCCGCGCACCCACGCGAATAGCCAGACAGCCAACATGGCGTTGAAACGCATGGGATTTCAGGACCGCTTGGTCAGCCACGGTATGCGCTCCATGGCCAGCACAATCCTGAACGAGCATGGGTGGGATCCCGAGCTAATCGAAGTCGCGCTGGCGCATGTCGATAAAGATGAGGTTCGGAGCGCCTATAACCGTGCGGATTACATCGAACGCCGGCGTCCGATGATGGCCTGGTGGAGTGAACATATCCAGAAGGCGGCCACGGGCAGCCTGTCGGCATCCGCGATCAATCAAACCAGGGACCGCAAAGTCGTGCCTATACGCTGAGCACTCGCCGAGCAGCCCCAGCAGCCCCAAATGACATCCCAGATGCAATGACCGTCCTTTTGGCGACACTGGCGGAAACCAGCGTAATCCGTGATGTGCAGCATGGCGACAGAAGTGGCGACTGTCACCAACATCATACTCATCATGCTCGCTCTGGGCTTTTCTGGCCAAGCGTCTGCACATGGGAATGCGGAGCCTTCCCAAGTGCAGACGCTCACATTAAGAAGTACCGGGCTACAACGATGCTCGGAAAATTGATCTGCGGATTTTTTTCAATTACATCCATCAAGCCGATAATCGAGTGCAGTGCCTGTTCGGCCAACTGGCTTTTGTTTGCCACGTACAAATCTAAACTTGCGGCGGGCGTGGGCCATTTAACCAATTTCAGTGATGCCTTTCTCGAAACCGGCTTGTAGCCAGCAAAGTCGTCGCAAATCAACTTGCCATTCCCTGGGCCAAGGAAGTTAAGTGCATGCTCGCCCGCTCGGCTTGGACTGAAGTCGTAAACCACGGTCTTGCGTGCCGAATACGGCGTGGTGCTGTAGACCAAACGTAAGCCCGGATGCATACACTCCTAGTCGACTTGGGGGCTTTGGATAAGAGGTCGTTGGCGCATGGCGATCCGCTTATTGGGCTAAAGATGATGTCCACTTAAATAGGTGGACACCATCATCGCTTTAAGCGATGGCTTCACGAAGGCGTGTTTACCGCACGCTTACAAAGCTATGCAGTTCACTCTGTGTTATCGGGTGTCCTGAATACCTGTAACCAATGGCGTCCAGGTTTACTTGTCGGCGGAGCCTGTTCGTTGTCACGAATCGTACTGTAGCGTCCATGCCGCGCAGTAACAGAATGATTCGAGGTATTCATTGTGACTTCCTGAAACGAGCCTCCATCTCGGCCAACCAAATGGCCCGGAGCTACATAAATTGCCATACAGCCTCCTAAATGCTTATCCATGCGAGGATGGCCTTCGGCCACCCGAGGCTAGAATTGCATGAAAGTTGCCGGATGAACAGCACTTGGATTTCCTTGCTGCTGGGCAGTGTAATGCAGATTCAGCTGTACCGAACCCGCACTTTGTGGGACGCGACAAAGAGGGCGATCAATTCGTTTTCTGGAGCGAATCGGGCTATCTCGACTACGAAACAAATCGCATGTAGGTGGTGCCAGCTCCTTATTTATAGAGATTTAACATCATGTCGATCGCACGGCTGACGCTTTGATAGCATCTTCCTCACGTTCAATTATTGATGCCGCGTCCTTCTTGTATACGCCACACCTGATTAGCTCCTGTACGTCGGCATGTCTCCCGTAGAACGATGCCTGGATGCTTTGAATCAAAACGTTACCGTACCTTGCGTCTTCGACGGTGGTATCCATGTCCCCCGAGACAGTGATTTCCCGCGAGGTCATGGATTTGACAGCCGAAAGCGTGAATGGCTGCTGGGGTTCTTTCAGGCGATACTGATGTCGCTCAGTTAAAAGCTCACTGAGCTCCCGAGCGTCACTCAACATCTGATCCGATACGCCGCGTTTGTTGCTATGCCGGACTGCAATTAGTACGTTAGCTTGCATTGATTGAAGGCCGGGCAGAATGAAGTCGCGCAAGATGAAATAGAACTCAAGCTGCTGACTCATGGCCGCAACAGCTGGCTTGCGTAGCCCTTTCAATATCTCTGCTGATCTATCGGAATTATTAGGTATACATAACGCTTTTTGGCTACTCACCATCCCGTCTTCAAAAAAGCTCACCATCTGGTTGGCAATCAGCCCTTGGCGAAAATCTTCTTTCAGCAGATCGAGCAGGACGTCCAGCTGATTAATGGCTGCGGTATCAATCCTTAGGCTTGCGTGCTGAACCTGATGCTCCATGGCCGCCAGTGTTTTCTCTACGGGTACGACGCAGAACTGTTGGAAGGAATAGGAGAACGTGAACGTTTCCTTGTTCAGCGTACTCAGGCAGCCGCTATAGATGTCGATCAGCCGGTCGTTCAGAGCCATGTATTCAGTCAAGCCCTCGATCGTTGCCTCATTTGTTTGAGCAGCGTCCGCCTGGTAAGCAAGGTATTTGTGAACGCCGATGAAACAAGTGAATGCCAAACTACTCGCTAGCCCGACTCTCAAGATCCATCCACGAAGAGAAATTTTTGGCTTGTACTCGGAGTAGAACGAGTCTTGCAGAGAGGCATTCTCTCGTATGATGTTTTCCAGTGACTCCCACCCCCAGACCTCCACGCTACCTTCTCCGACAATGCTCCGCTCGGCAGTAAGCTCCAGCGCACGGTTTGTCAGGGAAGCGTCATGTGGGCTAGTGCTGAGGATGAAGAAGCGATCAATTTTGAACTGGAAGGTCTGGGTGTCGAGAACAGCCTGGTTAACCTGGGCAATTGTCAGCTTCTTGCCGAGATTCTCGTTTCGCCCTTTGCACTGGACTGCGATGAGGGAACCGTCCTTGAGGCGGCAGTACAAGTCAACACCATCCTGCCGTTGTCCCTCACGGCCATACTGATCGAATCGGCTGCCGAATACGCAACTCATCAGTGCTATTGAGAGACGTTCGAATTGCTTCCAGTCTGCGGGACGTGCGTAGTGCGCTGCATGTGGGGCTGTCATAAAGGGGCAATTGACTCCATTAACCTAAAAGGGAGTAATGCAGATAGCCGCCTATGCCGCTCCTGGCGGTATGACGACGGCGATTGATCACTCGACGCGTTCTATATCGGCAAAGTTGAGTGGTGCGATAGTAATTTTTCCGGGCTGCTTACTAGGATGATGCCTAGGGAGATACCTATGCGAGACCATGCCCCCTTCGATATAACGCTATTCTTGAACAGCGTCCTGAACGGCTTGGAGGCAAAACTGCACAAGCCCGAATTATGCAAACGGCCCTTTCTTAGCGTCCGTGAGTTCAAAAAAACTATTGGCATTCTTTGCGACAAACCACGAATTACGCCTTTCTGCGACGAATCAACCCTGCTGTTAATGCATAGTAGTAAACGGTCGCCGGTGCTGAGCAACGCAGATAGTGCTCTAAAAACCATCTGGTGTGCTTTTCCTTCCAGGACCAAGGGGTCGCACAACCCCAGCGCTCTCGAATCGCCTCGTGCATCCTTTCTGCCTGTCTGATGTGCCGCTGCCGCGTGGCATGTGCACCTTTGAGCACCGGGCTCAGAAACAACGTCATATCAAACTCGGACGTCATCGCCGGCCTCCGATGTAGGCACTCACCACATCGATGCGGTTATGTCCCAACTCGTGGCTGATCTGCTGTCGTGCATGTTGATCGAGTTCTCGATCCTCTCGATGACCATGACCGCCATTTACCGGCGCGAAGAAACCGGTCAGTTGCTCATAGCGCTCACAGGCGAAAGCCGCTCGCAGCTCATGAAAGCCTTTCAAACCATGCTCATGCAGGAGGTCTCGTGCCGGCCGCACGACTGCTTGAATAAAATCTTTGTAGCTTTCGTCTGGCGCTAACAGGTTTCGACTGCCCTTGGGTGAAGCTTCACTGGCCATCTTCAGGGCATCGCGGACTTGATCTGTGACCGTGATCCAACGCGGTGCCGATGCGCCTGACCGACCGCCTTTGGTACCATCCTGGATGTTGATCTTGCCCATTTGCCGAGCCTCACGTTGCAGCCGGGGCAAGTCCGCCAAAATCGCTTCGCGCAGGCGCATGCCGGTCTCCCGAGCCAGATGCACAATGGCGCTCACCCTCGATTGCTGTCGCTCTGACAGCGCTTGCGCAATCAGCCTGACCTGCACACGGTCCTGGCCTTGCGGGAGCTCACTACGCACACCTGAGCGCTGCAAGCCCAGCGCCTTGCTCGGACTGGGAATTTTGACGTACTGATCACCGCGCAGCGCAGCCATGGTTCGGTTGACGCTGGACAGGCGGTTCTGCGCGGTGGCAATGCCAACGTTGCCCTGATTAACCTGCTCGCGCAAATGGAAGGCGTACCGCATGAGGATCTCGCGGTCGATCTGTCGCGCGTCGTTGATTCCCGGTCCCTCCTCGGATCGACACCAACGCACGAAGGCCAGCCAACGATCGCTATGGGCTTTGACGGTAGCAAAATGGCCGTCGCCAAACAGATCGTTCAGGGCTTGCGGGCCGGCATAGCTGAGCTGGCGACCGAAGCCAAAATTACGCCCAGTTCGCTTACCGACCCGAGCCATTTTTCTGTTCCTGATCGACTGCCGCGAGATCATGCAAAAGGGCTCGCCAGTGCGCACTCACGATGGCGAGCTGGACCCCATCAGTCGGGCGAAAACACAGCGTGTTATTGGTGACGTAGAGATGCGCGCCCGCCTCTTCCAACCATTGAATGAGGGCTGTTGTCGAGGTGATAGCTTTACGGGTGGTGGCGACATCGGCGACAGCGGCGACACCCCTTGTCCTGCCTGGCGTTGAGCGTGGCGACAAAGTGGCGACACTAGCGGCGACAAACTTCGTTTTTGGCTCCTTTTGGCGCTGAGCCAGATGGTTGCGCAGCGCTTCATCAAGATTGAACATGGCGCACCTCGAAGGTGTGGCCATCGGTGACCAGCCACTGATGATCAATCAACTCGACCAACAACTTGGCGGCATGACGACTGCTCTTACGGGCAAAGCGGGGACCGTTGCGGTTCAGCTCTCGAATACTGAAGCGCTTCCACTCCTTGACCTGCAGCCAGCGCAGCAGGCGGTCCGCCTCTTCCTTGACCCGGCACACCGGCTCCTGCTCGGTCAGGCGCTGGATCTCGGTGAGGTAGTAACCGACTAAGGCGGAGGCCCGTTGGATATGGTCGACCTCCACCACGCCATTCTCCTCCACGACGGCCAAGATGCCGGCGACGCGCAGCAGGTTGTCGGCGGCCTTCGATCCACTAGGCCGTACGCTGGCCAGTTCCCCAAACTCTCCCAACTGGGCTTCGATGGCGTCATGCAGATCAATCCAGCGGCGGCGCGCCAAAGGACTAAGGTTTAGCGGTGAGAGGCGCAAAGCACCGTCAGCGGAAAGTGACCAAGGCTGATGAAACAGAGCCGAAAGGCGGTGGTGATAGCGCTTTAGGGCGGCGTCTTTGGACAGGTCAACAGCTTGGTAGCTGCGTTGTCCGGCCAGGCTCGTGGGCCAGGTCATTAGGCAGCGACCGAGGATGCCTTGCCCCTGCAGCAACGGGTCACTGAGTAACTGCATGGCCAAGTACGGTTGCAGCATGAGGTGCAGGCTCAAGCGTCGGTCATAAGCCCGAAGGCTTTCGCCGGCCATGGAGCGAGCGCGATCAATCGGGCTGCCGTCCCAGAGCGACGACAAGGTCGTGATCGCTTTCAAACGGTTATCCCGATTCATGGTGCTGCTGCCAAGGAACTGTCCGCCTTCATCACAGAACAGGCCCATACTCGGCAAGTCATGACAGAGCCCCTTGATCAGGGCCTCGATAGTCGGGTCCGTGGTGATCAGCCGAGGGGCCGAGGGTTCCGCTTCAAGCGGTACGTTTATTGTGGGGGCGGGTTCGGCAGGGTTGATACGCTGCGCTTGTCGCTGCGCGATACGGTACCGGGCGAGTTGTTCGCGGTAGCGCTGCCACTGTTCGCGCTCCCATTGCCGTGCAGGGAGCAGTGCAAATCGGTCTGCCGCCGTCTTGCGATCACCTGACGCGGCAACAGTGATCAGGTACAGCGACAGGGGGTAATTTCTCCCGTCGAGCCGCAAGCCCACATGACCTTGAGCGGCCAGCGCCGAGGCAGCCAATACCGATTGCGCGGCCAGTGCCTGAGGCACGCCGATGACCTCGGCCATGCGCTCAACCGCAGGTCCAAGAACGCCACCTAGTGCCCGGACCGGATAAGGCTCGGCCGCGGGATTCGACTCGATTAACGGTCGAGGGGATCGCGGGAGTTCAAGCTTCGGATCTAACTGCTGCATGGGCCCTCTCCTCGTTAATTGCTGGTTGTCCTCACGTAGTCCCGCCACGGCGGTTGAGTGTTATCAGGGATCAAGGCCCCTGCGGCCTGTGAGGTGTTCACTGACGCGGAACGAACGGCTCCTTACGACCGGGAGCGAGGGCATGAACCCATGAACCTGACCTCCTTGGCGCATCCGAAGACGCGGGCGGGCGGAGGCTGTGCCGACTGACGAGTTCGGCACCTGGAGATCCCGGGTGGGAGAAGGCAAAGACTTGGACACCTGGGGGCATGCCTGACTGTCAGTCAGGTGCAGCCCTTCCATGGGCTGCGGCACCGATGTATGTGTCGTTGCGGATGGCGACGAATCGGATTTGTCAGGCCGATTGTCACGAGGAGAGTTGCGGCAATGCCTTGTACGGCGTGGCCCGCAGCAGTGGTACGAGCGCCCGTCTCTTTCCAGAAGAAAGAGACGGGCGCGGACTGGCGCAGCCGAAGTGCGTCGAGAGGTGAGGTTGCTGCACGCAGCGAGGAAGGTCCATCGTCTGCCGCAGCGGGCAGATAAGTCGAGTAGGCATCCATCACTTTTGCGGAGTGACCGTGCGAGCCGCCGGACGCTAATCGCACTTCGGGAGAACCACCACGCAAGGGGCGTAGCCTTAAAGGTTCTGGCTACCTGGGCTGGTGCTGTCAACGACAACGGTCCGTGCGCCAATTTTTATACGCACTAGAAAAGACGGTCAAGCGTCACGACCAAAGCGTGCAAAAAGTGGCGACTGTCGCCGCTTTTGTCGCCACGCTCCAGGCCACGTCTGGCGTGGGTTGTCGCCGATGTCGCCGGTGTCGCCACTTCATCTAGCCATGACCACGGCAAGATCCGTTCTGACACTGGAGCGGCACTCGAAAAGTAATTTCAGATGGGTAAACGAGGGCGTGACGCTAATTGAAATTCAAAACGAGATGGTGGAATGAAGTGGCTTCGAAAAAAGCGAGTGAACCCTCCGACCGACGCGATCAAAGATCGCTGGGTCGGAGGGTTTGGCGGGAAAAGCAAAATCTCAAACGTCAAATACAGCCTCAAGCATCAAAGCTGGTTGATTGGGAAGTGGCATCTTTACGCCCCGTGACCAGCGCCTGCTGCAACCGCAGCAGAAAACCGGCCTCGAACGCTTCTTGGGGATCCCCCGGACGATGACGTTTTCGACTCTGTGCCAGAGCCCACCATAATGGTAGTGATGAGCCATCAAGCCAGGTCTCAGCACAACGAACGCCGTCCTCAATCATTGGGCCGAATTCATTGCCCCAGGGCGTTCGAATACCAGGACAGCCGTCAGCGGACGGGACAGAAAAGTACTCACCAATCTGTTGATGAACTCGTTGAGCAGGCATACCCGTCAGATATCGGAACGCCTTGTCGAACAACACTGCAGCGTCATCCAGCAGCTCTACAGCCAGTTCAACGTCCTGCGGAAAATGAAGCAGAATACTCTGTGCTCCATTAAGCCGAAGAGTGGCAGCCTGCCGTAGTTTAATCGCGGCATCTTCAGGGGGAAGCGATGCAGTATCGATGGTGTTGGGTTTGGGGAGGCTAATTAGAAGCGAGAGATCAAACATCGCGGAATCCTCCGAGATAGTTTGCAATACGAAACAAACGGCTAGGGCGGCGCACGAGCTTAAAAGGGGGACAGGACATTTTCCTTATCTCCTCGGACAGTTAAGGAACCGTCCACCCAGCCGTTCTGACACGAAATGGGTGGCGGACCGTACGGGGGTCAGAAACCGGCGTCCGAGGGAACCGGCCAGGCCAAAGCCTGCCCCGCACGGACCGCCATAGAAAAGCAGCAGCTAAGCCTCTGTAAGCACTTAAATGCTGGCTATGGCGCCATGCGCCTCGAACAATTCAGGTTCTGACACCCGGCCACGGGACTGACCGCGACGGACAAAGCGTAAATGTGAAGCAGTGACAACACAAGCATGCAGTATCAATAAGATATGCATGCGATGAAGGCTGCCGGCCAGACGCTGATGCTCGCAGGTATCTGGTGGCCCTCTATCGCCTCAGGTCTGACCCAACGACGATTTACCGCCGAGTCCGGCCACACTGATAGAATCAGTCAGGCTGTACATAACATCCTTCTGAGAAATGATATGAATACAGTGTTGACGGAAGAAGAGATGCGCCGGGCGCTATTCGGTGAGTCTAAGTCCCCTGCACCGGCAATTAACTCACACGTGCAAGACATTGTTCCGGATGTCGTGACCGTGCAACCGGTAAAGGCAGCGAAGAAAAAGAAAGCCTCAAAAGCCTTTACGCCCAGGCTGAGAGTCACGCTGCGGGTGGGAAATGAGTTTGAAGGCAAAATGCACGAGGAAGTACATGAGGTCGATACACTGAGCACCCTAGTTGCGGAGCAAGAAGCTAAAAAGACGGCTAGAAAAAAATTCAAGTTTGTGGAAGTTATTTCGGTCAAATCGATGTAAGCGGCCATTCTAATTTGGCATTGAATCGCTTGCTGTTACCGCGAGTCGCCCAACCGGAGGGTTCGTGTCGATTGATCACTTAAACCTCAGTTACGGTAATGGCATCGATGCCTAACTGAACGCCCGCCCGAGGCCGAGGGTACCGACAGGCAGAAACCAGCCAATAGTGGACATACATGTATGATTACTGACGGCCAGGGCAGGCAAATGAAAGCCTGCTGGATTCGGGGCGATTACCTGGGCCCGCCTAAGGGGCGTATTGCAGATGAAATGCGTTTAAGCCACCATGCATCGAACTGTCAAGAGGCTCTGTAGATGCGTGACTTAATCAAGGTTAACTTGCAAGCTTGGATTAACCGTCTAGAAACTCAGGATTCGAGTGAGATTGACGAAGAATATGAGTTCTTTCTCGACTATAAATTGCTGGGAGTTGCAACTTTCTTAAAGCAGATTGCTTATGAGCAAGATGATTTAGAGCTGCTCGCAATCTCGTCAAAAGTAGAGATGCAGGTGCTTCGAATGCTCCAGGACGAGGAAAAAGCTGACCATGAAAGAGAAGAAATTGAAGAGCAGGCGTACGAACTAGATAGAAAGGTTCGCGAGGTGTGTATTCAGCACTTCTACACTGAGCCAGCATTTTCAGTGGACATGTCAAAATATGAGGAAATGATTACAGTGTCAGCTGAAAGCTTTTCTGACCCCTATAAATTATCAAGCTTAAAGAAGTATGTCGACGCTCAACAAGTACTAACAAAAATCTATGAGAAAGTAAAAAACCGGTTATGGCGCGCATCTTCTATTCACGGACTGGTGCCGACACTCAAGGATGTGTCAGAAGCTTTCGACGTCGAACTCCATGAAATTTATCGCCTTGCGGACATTCATGTTAGCAGAGTTGTAACGCAATATGCCAAGGCTCCCGCCTAAGCCAGCTAAATGCTCGCGGCATTTTCTAATACCTAACTATGGAGCTATATTATAAATCTCACTCCTTTTACGAATAGATTAAGTGTTAACGCTATATCTACTCAAAAAAGGAGGAGCTCACATGGCATTTTTTATCGCGTGCGGGCCAGGGCTTCTGGCCATAACAATTCATACCCAGACTATCCCCATGAGTGGTGAGCGGGGCATTTTCTCTACCCCCTATTTTGCGTTGTATATGTAGAAACACATCGCTTTCAAATGAGCTCAAACTTTAATACATCGAGAAGCTCGTCAGTTCGGGTCGAACTCTGCCGGAAGGCTTCCAGTGCCAAGCGAACTTTTCGCTATAAAAACATGAGTGATTTATTGTATAAAACTGCATATCAAAACTCGGAATCAAGAAAAATGGCAAGGAAAAAGGCTGAGGTACCTAGCAAAGCTGCACCAAAACTGATCCTGACGGCAGATCAGATCGAGCGCTCACTCATACGTATTTCGGATCGAATAAACGAGCTTGAGACATTCGATGTACAGACCGTCAGACGTGGAGCCACACCTGAGCTAAAAGGGTTGGAGCTGGCAATTACCGATACTCTTACGAGAGCTTTTGGAGAAGACACCACGGCCTACCGGCAATTCGAGAACGCTTCCGAACTGAGTTGGTATCCGGCAATTTGGGTTTCTGGGGCACCTGATCCTGATTATGCCGAGCCTATACGCAATAGGATTCAACGTGCTATTTCGATACTTGCCCAGGCCCAACGTAGCCTTGGGGAGGATCTTAGTGATCTACAGCACTCTGCTGGCGAGATCGTCCGCTCCACTTCAAATTCATTAGCGCTTTCTCGTCGGGTTTTCGTTGTGCATGGCCATGATGAAGGTGCTCGAGAAACCGTTGCACGCTTCCTTGAAAGGCTTCAATTTGAGCCGATTATCCTTCACGAACAGGCTAATCAGGGGAGAACCATTATTGAGAAAATCGAAAAGCATGGCGACGTTGGTTTTGCTGTCGTGATCATGACTCCGGATGATGAGGGTGGAGTGAAAGGAGGAACACTTCAACCTCGCGCTCGGCAAAACGTAGTGCTGGAACTAGGGTACTTCTTAGCGTTGCTAGGACGTGACAGAGTTTGCGCTCTTAAGCGTGGTTCGATCGAGCTTCCTAGTGACTTTGCCGGGGTCGTCTACGAATCCATGGATGGGGATGGATGGAAGCAGTCACTCGGAAGAGAGCTGCAGGCTGCAGGACATGACATCGATTGGAACAAAGTAATGCGAGTTTGATCCTAATCGATGCATCAGATGTAACGGTGCTGTTGCTCGAAGTCACCCGACTTGAATACTGCGAAAATAAATTCAAGTCGGGCCAGGCCAGTCAGCCTTTTGAGTTTTTTGGGTCATCTTTTCGCTGATAGGTTCGCTCTTCTTGGAGCTTTCCATCTTCCTTATGGATTTTCACAGACCCTGTTTTATCAGCCATGAACTCTTTGGTTTTCTCAATAAGCTCCTGTTTTGTTTCGGCACTCTTAGAAGGACGCTCATTGCCTTCCTTAGTAAGATTCCATTTGTCACCTTTTTTTGTTATATGATAGTTATCCATGACGCCTCCGAGATTTTAATGATTCAGGTTTAGCCAATATTTATCATGTATGGCGCATGAATAAAGTTAGTGCACGAAAGATCACTTGTCCATTTTTTGATTTTTAATCAATCTATCTGCTATTCCACGGATTTGTTTGTCCATAGCTGAAAACGAACTGTAGATACTAACTGCGGCAATCGCCCTTTCTCTCATCCATAAATGAGCGGTCGGGTACCAAACATCCACTGCTTGCCTAAACCTGCCTTGTTTGAGCGCTCGCTAATGGCAGGAGGTGCCGATGTCGAAGGTCTGCTTACAGCCGGGACTCACTCATGAAAGAGGGGCCGCGGGACGTTAGATGATGCCTATAACTGCCGAAGTCGCATGATGGCGTGATGCCTTGAGCATTCGTGTCCAGCGTTTCCATGGCCGCAATTGCGTTAGCGGCGACACTCCCCACTCCATTCTCAGAGAGCCACTTTGTAACCTCTTCAATGGCCGCACTAATGGCGTGCTGGTTGTGCAGGAGCAGTGTGAGAGCGTCCGCTGTGGCAATGTTGGCTTCAGAGTTATCTGGCATGGGTATCGTCCTTGAGTAACTGGCGCCATGATTGGCAGGAGTCGTCGAGTCGTAACGATGGGTCGTAGAGAGCGTTCGGGTTGGTCAGTCAGACGATGACATGGCCATCAGGAGTTCTCTTGTAGCGTTGCCCGATGTACTTTTTGAAGGGTCGAATGGCGGTCTCGCTATCACCTATGATGTGCATCATAGATTGGGCCGCCACCTTGGTATTGAGCTCCGCGACGGTAGCCTCATCAACCTCATTTCTGCCAGGCGTGAACCGTTCGGAATTGCAGATGATGTAGCCGATCCTTGGCGAGATCGGGTAGTAGAAGTCGGCATGCTCAGGCGCGACGAATTCCGTCTCTGAGACACAAGAGTGCACATTGACTACAGGGTGGTCGGACGTGATGAAAGGCACTCTCGTGTCATTCACCAGTAATGCATGTCTATCTTCGTGGCGACTTGTGTACAGGCTGAAGCCGATACTCATCCCGAACATGTAGCTTATGAACCACCATGCATGCGCCATCGCATCGGCCACTTCAATCTCCAAGGCAGTACTCCGGGGTTGAACCTGGACCAGACCATCTCGGAAAGGCTTCGTGCGGGAAATCTGGTGACCGAAGAACATCATAAACTCGATCATGTGCTGTTTATCCTGCAGGACATCGAGTTGTTCATCAGCAAGCGCCGCCAACACTGGCAGCGCCTTTTCTTCGTGGGACGCGTGGAGATTTTCCAGTAGGTTGCACTTTATTGCATGGAGATGCAGCTCGGTTTTCTGATTCTTAATGCCTGACTTACGGTAGATGGCCTCAAGCTGCTGCATCTTGAGAAAGTCATTAAGGTACGACATGTGCTGCTGTTGGAGATGGTCGGGGCTTTTTCGGGAGAATCCTTTAATCACCTGAACATCCATCTCGGTAAGCGTGGTGGTCTTGTAGAAATAGTCGTCAGCAACTATGGCTCGCACGCTGTCGTGGGCAATCTTCCCAGTCTTCGTGGTGTAGAAAACATTCTTCGTGCCGCTGCCCCAGCGGGTCAGGTAGTTCGCCCAGACGTAATGGTGACGCTTCTTGGCTTCTAGGTCTTTGCGCGACATGGGCATCCATTCCGTTGGGAGTTAGCCCGCAAGCTCTCAGCCTAGGACCCTACCGTCAAGCTATTCGTTGTGTCTGTTTGGGGGGCTGCTCGCCGGTGAACTGTCCAGCTTAACGTCCGGTTCTGGTCGCTTTCTGCCGATCACAGCGAACGGGGATCGGCCGAAAATAGATGCTGACTTCAACAAGAATATATCTTGCAGACTTCGTACAGATTGATCACGCTCGGATACCAATCTGGATCACTGCAAAGTTAAATTGGTTTTAGTTTTGAATAAAATTCGGCACTTAGGCTTGCATAATACTTAATAGGGCAGCTCGGCTTTATGTCTGCTTCAGCGTGTTGATATATTGAAAACACCCCATCACTTGGCAAGCTTTCGGAAATACAGAAAAGAAGAATATCCTCCAACAGATAAAGCATGTTATTTAAATAAGCATCAAGCTCTTGGTGAATAGAGATAGACGATTCTTGTACGTCTATTTTATTCGTTAGATCGTAGCTCCAAGTCGGTAGTGAAAATTTATTACCAGGATGAAGCTTTGTATTTTCTATCGTAAGTGACTGGCCAGGCCCAGGGTGCTCAATAGCATTCCGACACTCCGACAATCTACGAATCCAAGGGAGGTCATTACCGATGGTCAAGGATAGCTTGTTTAAAGCAGGTCGATTCTGCTCCAGCCACTTTATATGCTTATCGAAATGCGCCTCGTCTCTTGCCCCCAAAGGCAAGCCAGTAAACAGGCTTATGAGTTTAAAGCAATCTATTAAAAACTGTTTCCCGACCAAAAGAAAAGATTTCGCGTCATTCTCTAAGTTTTTTACTTTAGCGAGCGGCGGGATAGCGCGACTGGATTTGTTCTGCTCAATGATAATATCGCACTTGTGCATTACATCATCAAGCTGCTCCCGAATATTAGACTCAAACTGCGCACAGAGCAGTAGTTGTTCGTTTAGACTCCAAACCCGCTCTAGAAGCTTTGGTTTTATGGAGTCTTCCGGAAAAACTTGATCAATAATACGTTTAAATTGAAGAAATATCCGGGCCACATACGGAGAGGCAGAGCCAAATACTGCTATTTTTTCATAAGTATGCCCGGTATCTGGCTGGGTTTTTTGTGGATCAGTTGAATCAGCCGTTAATAGCTTGTAAATACTGTTTTCTTTAAAAATCAAAAGCAATACATCATTAATGCTTTCCATTACTATTATTCCAGAATCATCAACCAAATCCGGATCATTAATTGTCATAGAAAAAGCATCATCTCTCTTCTGCATAGCTAAAAACTCTTTTATTGACGAAAGGACTAAGAAAATCACAAACATTGTGCTATTGCTTTTAAAGCCATTAAACTAGGTGATAGGGTGTTCCTTATAGTAGCTAGCCAGTAGCTTCTCGACTTGCGGGCTTTTACTTAAAGTATCGTATATCCCCAGCGCTGCTAAATTTGCATGCAGCGCCTGAATCTGAGTTGATGGCTCATCCTTGTATCTGGCACCCGTCGAGCAATGTGCCATTTTAATTAAATGATCACTAATGACTACTCCATGCTCTTCATGGAGCATTTTCGCTAAATTGCTAAGATCATGACCTCTCCCTCCCTTTGGATAGATCGACCCAGCTATCTCTAGCATACCTTTTAGCGTCTTTTCAACGCATTGCTGTGCGGCCCACCTTGCCTGGGCGTAGCGATCTTCGAGGATCTCTTGCGTGGAACAATTATAGTCGTCTCTTGCGACAGCCAAAATATTTGTACAGGGCAGATTATTTCGCCATTGAATGCTTTCTACTGCAAACATATGAAATTTAAAATGAGCTTCGATCTCAGAATTGGATAGACGGTCAACCATCCCTTGAGGTAGATCTTCAATAAGAGTCAATATATTCATACTGGGCAAAGCTATCTTAGTTCCTTTACTGACACCTTTATTACTTAAATTTCTGTCCGCAAAAAAATCTACCGTTCCATACCACCCTGCCAGCCGAACGCGCCAAATTGTACGACCAAGTAGTGCGGGTACATATCCTAATTCGAAATAGGAATTTAATCGATTTCCGAGCGTCTCCTTATACCAGCGAAGGGCCTTGGCCATCAGAACATCACCTTGAAATCCGGGCTGGTCCGCCAATTCGCCCGCCGGGAAAGCTAACCCGCCCCAACCGAACGCTTCCCAGAACTTTCGTCCTACATGAAGAGGTCTTTGAAAGGGCTTCAATTCCTCTGCCGCCAGAAGATTATCAATTGCAACCATAAGCTGTTCGAACTCAGCTTTTGACTTCGGGTAGGCAGGCCATGAAAATTTTGCCACCGGAGTTGCTCCTTAGCAGATAAGGCCAGTGAATAGAGGTTCTAGCGCCTATATAGTAGGTCCGCTGACAGTGTTCCTCCATCTGGGCTCGATTATTTTTACATGAACGCCCGATGTCTCCTAAATAGTGAGAGACAGCTTTTAGCCGGTCTCTGCCTGTCGTCACCTTCAGCTTCGGATCGAGGCCTGTTGTCAGACAGCTGTAAGAAGATCACCGCTTATCATGGATGCGAAGCAAGGTTGTCAAATCGATTACAAGGGGGGCACTGGAATGCAATTTTGTGAGGTATTCCAATTGGTATTCCAATCAAAATACAAAACTAATATAAATGATAATAATCAATAGCATAAAAGTCCGATTCAGATTACCCCGGCCCACCAACTCTCAACGACAAAGCCCGCCAAGTGCGGGCTTTGTCGCATCTGGCCGCCTCGTCCAGCCCCTTTCGAAAACCAACCCCGCCCACACACCTCAATGCTCATGCCGATGATGCACATCCGGAAAATGCGCATGCCGATGCCGCATCGGCGTATGCACATGCGGATGACTGTGCGGCTCCGTTCCATCCCATTCAAACCCGTGCGTATGCTGGTGATGCTCGTCATGTGTGTGCCGATGATCATGCTCGAGCCGTTCGTGCTGATGCTCATGAGCATGGTTCTCCATCAAGTGAATCCATACCCCCACGGCCATTAACGCTGCAGCGACCAGGAACATCAGCGATACCGACTCGCCCAGCAGCAGAATCGAGATACCTGCGCCCAGAAACGGTGCTGTGGAAAAGTACGCGCCAGTTCGCGCACTGCCCAGCCCGCGCAGGGCGAGGACGAACATCACCAGGCTGACGCCGTAACCGAGAAACCCGACCAGCAGGATGGGCACCAGCGAGGTGGCTGCGGGAAGTTGCTTGCCGATGAACAAGGCGAGGCTGCAGTTAACCAACCCCGCCACAAGACCTTTGCTGCCCGCGATAAACAGTGCATCCGAGGCAGACACCTTACGCGTCAGGTTGTTGTCGATGGCCCAGCAAAAGCAGGCGAAGGCGACGGCCAGCGGGCCTGTCCAGTCTTGCGCCGAGACGGCCTCTTGCGGCCATGACAACACGACACCGCCGGCCACGATGGCGAGCATACCGATCACGATTCGCCGATCGGCATTTTCCTTGAACACTACCCACGCCAGCAGCGCCGTGAGCACTGATTCCAGATTGAGCATCAGTGACGCGCTCGCGCCGGACGTTCTGGTCAAACCGAACATCAACGCCACCGGTGCCAGCACACCGCCGAAGCCGATGGCACCGATCAGCCACGGCCATTCGCCGGGGCCGAGTCTGGAACGCTGCCAGCCTCGATCGCGGGCAAAACGCAGGACGGTCAGACCCAGACCGCTGCCCAGATAGAGCAACCCGGCCAATAGAATCGGTGAAATCTGTACCCCCAACAGCTTGGCGAGTGGCGTACTGGCGCCAAACAATGCTGCCGCAACCAAAGCGTAGAGAACGCTCACATTCATGACGGGATCACTCGCTCGGGCCGATGAAATACCGGCAACAATCATGGCAAAACTCAGGTGAGAATTGTGTGAACAGTTTTCCCTTGAGGATCGAACATCCAACGTTGGCTCCCCCTTCAAGCACACACTCAAATCCAGCAACATTTAATCCGCGCAATCCAGGGCGCTGCCTCGACGCAGCCTCTATGCTGCGAACATCGAGATGCATGGAGTTGAAGATGAAGATCTGGATCGCCGCCACACTGGCTGCACTGATTTCCCTGCCTGTTCACGCAGCAGATAATGGCGCTGTGCGCGTCGAGCCTATCGCTTTCACAACCAGTGCGGACAGTGTCGAGCGCAAACAGTCGATCAAGGGGGACCAAACGGCGGAGTACAGATTCAAAGGAAGGGCCGGCCAGATGCTCACCATCGATTTCAAACCGTCCAACACCTCCGCCTACTTCAACATCACCGCCAAGGGCGCGGATTACGCGCTGTTCAACGGCTCGATCATGGGCAATCACTTTTCTGGCTCACTGCCTTCCGATGGGGAGTACACCGTTCAGGTGTACCTCATGCGCAATGCGGCACGGCGCAATGAAGTCGCCAACTATGCGTTGTCTCTGAGGCTCGCCGGCGCCGATGCGGCTCAGACAAAGCCATTCGAACAGACACTGGAATTGCAGGGCATCCGCTTTCACGTCAGCCGTGAACAGGTCGATGGCCAATCCGTTTTGCGCATTGAACCCAAGGGCCTGGAAATCGATAACAGCGCGATCACCCGCCCGCTCAAGGGCGATATCGTCCGCGCCGAAATTGCAGACCTGAACAACGACGGTTCGCCCGAAATCTACATCTTCACCCGCGTTCCCGGACGCGGCATGCCGGGAGAGCTGATCGCCTATTCGGCCAACAACAAGAAATCCCTGAGCGAAATCTACCTGCCGCCGGTCAGCGACAATCCGAAAATCGCCGCGGGCTATCAGGGCGAGGATTCGTTTGCAGTGGTGGAAAACGCCTTGGTGCAGCGCTTCCCGGTGTATGACAACGCAGATGCAGGCGCAGGCCGCACGGGGAAGATGCGCCAGGTTCAATACACGTTGATGGCGGGCGAAGCCGGGTGGGTTTTGCGCGAAGAAAAGGTGGCGGAATATTGAGCTCCGTCACCGGACTCAAGCCGGCGGATAAATCCAGAAAGTGCTTTATCGCCACGCGTTCCTTCCCACATCGAGCATCCTAGGAAAATTCCCGCAACACGCGTCGACTTCCATGAACTGGTGCAGCGTTTTTCAAGGCGTTACCCTCCACGACCACTGCCATCCAACGGACGATTGGCAGACGCAATTGCAGTGAATGTTCACTCCACGGAGCTACGTCATGAAGAAAATCACCCGACTTTCGCTGGTTGGCTCGGCACCTTCCGATGCGCCAGCGTCCAGCACTCAAATCCAGTCGAACACCAGCGCACGCAGCGAGGCGTCGAAGCGGCGGCGTAGTGTGCCGCTCAATCAGCTCATCAGGGTACGGGAAGATGTCGACACGCTGACCCTGCTCACCCACGCCAGCGAGATTCTCGACTCTCTGACGGCCATCAGCGCCAACTTTGCCGATGAGTTCGACGGTTCGAAACGCCATGTGGCGGTGGCAATGAAGCAATTAAGCGCGCTGGCCGAGATCCTGGTCTGCCGGGCACGGGACAATCTTGATCCGCAGAGCGCGCCGCCCTCATCCAGGCCTGAAACCTGCCATTGACGGGCAAAGTCTGTGCACGTTTATTGAAGCATCGGACACGGTTGGAGCCGCCCATCGAGATGAATTTTTCTTCACTGCAGCGGCGCGGCCAACCCTTGTACAGTCCGTTCGCTCATTCAAGAAACTACGGTTCGCCCGCGCTCCTGCGGGCTTTTTTTTGCCTGAAACAAAGCCCCTTCTTCGCCACGACTTGCCGTGACCCCGCTTATTGCGCGACTCTGCTGGAAGAACCCACACTTCGGAGCGCCCGATGCCGCTGTTGACCCTGCCCTGCCAACGCCTGACGCTCGCAATACTCGCTCCGGATCAGGCCGAACTTGAAAGCGAGTTCTACCGACGCAACCAGCGCCACCTCGCGCCATGGTCGCCAATCCGCACCACCGAATATTTTTCCACCGAGCAGATTCGCCGACGTCTTGAAATACAGGCCAGCGCGTTCGAGGCCGGGCTGGCCATGCATTTCGCGCTACTGACGCCGGACGGCCAGCAGATGATCGGCGCGTGCAATTTCAGCGGCATTATTCGCGGAGCGTTTCAGGCGTGTTATCTGGGTTATCACATAGACGAGTCCCTGCAGGGGCAAGGCTTGATGCACGAGGCGCTGGAGGCTGGCATCGGTTACATGTTCGATACCCAGAATCTGCACCGGATCATGGCCAACTACATCCCCGGCAACGAGCGCAGTGCGCGCTTGCTTGAGCGGTTGGGCTTCGAGCGCGAGGGTTACGCCAAGGCGTATCTGAACATTGCCGGGCGCTGGCAGGATCATGTGCTGACGGCGCTGGTCAATCCGCTGTTCGAAACGCCGGACAAGCGTTGGTCACGACAACTGGCCTAGCTTCACAATTTGTTCAGGATTGCCGACGTATGCTCAGGCCTCCCGCCCCTTCCGGTTGCCTGAACCCCATGTCGCGTGCCGCCACTTCGCTGTTTCTGCTTGCCGCCCTGCTGTTTTTCTTCGCGCTGGGTGGCCACCAATTGCAAGGCTCCACCGAGGCCCGTGTCGCCGGGATCGCCATGGAGATGCACCTTGATAACGACTGGGTGACGCCGCGCCTGTTCGGCGAACCGTTTCTGGAAAAACCACCACTGAGCCTGTGGCTGGATGCTGGCGCGATGCGCGTATTCGGCGTTTCACCGTGGGCCGTACGACTGGCGTCAGCGGTTGCCGGGTTGCTCAGCGTGATGCTGCTGTACGGCATGTTGCGGCGTTTCGAGCGGCCGAAAATGGTCGCCTGGACCGCAGGCATTCTGCTCGCGACCATGGCCAGTTACTGGAGCAATGTGCGCGGCGTCGGCGAAGACGCGCTGCTCGCACTCGGCGTAGCCACGGCGTTGCTCGCCTTTTTCCAGGCGCAGCGGGCACCGACGCTCGGCAACTCGCTGCTGTTTGTAGTCGGGATCGCCATCGCCACATTGAGCAAAGGTGTGCTGGGCCTGGCCATGCCGGGGGTGGTGATTTTTGCCTATCTGCTGGCGGACAACCTGATGGACAAGCGCCTGAAAATCGCCGACTGGCTACGACCCGGCTTACTGACCATGGTCGGCTTGATTCCGCTGCTGATCTGGCTCGTCATCCTCTTCCAGCACGGCGGCGCGCAGGCCGTCAAAGAGGTGCTGCTGACCAACAGTGTCGGGCGCTTCAGCGGTTCGTTCGTCGAGGCAGGGCACTACGAACCGTTCTATTACTACCTCGCCAAACTGCCGGAAGCCTTCCTGCCGTGGAACATTCTGGTGTACCTGGGGCTCTGGCATTTCCGTAAACAATTGAAGGCTAACCGCTACTTGCTGTTTTTCAGCCTGTGGATCGTTGCGCAGTTCGTGATGCTGACGTTGGCGTCGAGCAAGCGCACGGTGTACCTGATGTCGATGACACCCGCCGCCGCAGTGATCGCCGCGGAGTATGCGAGCGTGCTGTTCGAGCGCTTGAAGCAGTACGAATCAGGCAATGGATTCGTAGGCCGAATCGCCCGACAGCGTCAGACACTGGCAGTGGGTGTGCTCACGCTCGTGATCGGCAGTTACCTCGCAGCCGCGCAGTGGGCCCTGCCCCACGCCGACAAAAAGCTTTCGTTCCTGCCGTTGAGCGCAGAGATTCAGACGCTGCAAACTGCCGGGCATCAAGTCGCACTGTTTGAGGCCAACGAGCGGGTCGGTGGCGCCACGGTCTTCTACACCCAGCAGGTACTCAAAGGCCTGGATACCGAAGTGCAGCTGCGAGATTTCCTCGCGGCCTCGCCATCCCATGTCGTGGTGATGGCCGGCGACAGCGAACCCGCCGCCCCACTGAAAGTACTCAAGACCATGATGGTCGGACGACAGGCGTATTACTTCGTCGGCTATTGAGGCCTGCGCAGCCGCATAAAAAAACCGCCGATGATTGGCGGTTTTTTTCATTTCATCCGGACGGGTTCAGAGAGAGACCTCAGACTGCGCAATGAAAGCTTTCTGCGTGCGCTTGCTCAGCACCGGCACATCCAGCCGCGCCCGTCCGTAGAAGGCCAGCGCTGTCAGCAAACACGCCAGCCAGACGAAGATTCCGGCCCAGAACGTGTGGGACATGTAGTGCCAACCTTGCAGGACACGAGTAGTGCCATAAACGAACCCCAGCAACAGTGAGCCCCACAAGATTGCACTGGAAAAACGCCATTGATAGCGCCGCGCCACGAAATACAGCGCCAGCATGGTGAAGCCACCCGACGCATGACCACCCGGCCAGCACCGGCCACTACCCGCTTCATGGAACAGTTGAAAGTTGCTGTACCACTCAATGTGGGCCATTTTTCCGCCGTACAGCGTGGTTTCGATGGGGCAGTAAACGCTGGTGTGGGATTTGAGGAAGTGAATCACCCCGGTGCAGAGCGCGAATGCGACCACCACAAACAGAAAATCCCTACGGTGATCAGCGGCAAATCGCAGCACTGGCGCGACTTTGCTGCGATCCAGCATTGCACCGAGTCGCGGACGCATGTGCGGATTGACCAACGGCCAGACCAGCGACAGCAGTGCGCCGACCAACGCGATTTCCGCCGTCCAGTTGGGAATGATCCGCGCCCATTTGTGCGTGAGCTTTTCAAAGAAGTGGATTTTGTCGAGCGGGAAGGTCTGGGTCATCGGATCGAACAGCAGGTTGCTGAAGGCGATGTCGATTCGGGTCATGTCGAACATCAGGAACACCAGCGCCGCACAGGCCAGCGGAATGCCGAAATTATAAGCGTAGAAGCGTGATTTCATCGGGTATTCACCGTGCGCCAGTCGGAGGCTTCAATAAAGCCGAGCATCTTGGGAGCCGCCGGGCTGGCAGCGGAAACAAATAATGACGAGCCGTAACCCACGTCCGAAGTCGGTACTTTGAGATCTTTCTCGATTTGCGCCATGCACTCGCTGTGGGTCACCAGCACCAGATTGCGACCGGGCACCTTGTGGGCCAGCGCATCCTGCAACATGCGGCCCCGGCAGTTGATCAACCAGTCGTCGCCGCTGGCGGCATGGTTGAACATGTAACCGGCGGTCTGCACCGTGCGCATCGACGGGCTGTTGTAGATGTCGGCGTTGTTCAGGCCCAGTTGCTCGAAACGGGCACCGACCGCCACCGCGACACTGCGTGAGCGATCGGTGATGCCGTCATTGCCACTCAGGCAGGCAGCTTTGGAGTGATCGCAGCGCTCGACGTGACGCACCAGCACGATCACTTCGCCCTTGGCCCAACCGGCTGCCAGCGCCTGCGCACCGGAGACATTGCCATGGGCGAGATCCGGCACCGCCGCCGGCGCGAGCAACCACAGGGTAAGCGGGATCACCAACACCGATGCCGCCAACACCACCCAAGTGTTGCGAAAACGCGCCAAAAAGCTCAGATCAATCGAGCGTTTGACGCCGAACAGACTCAGTCTCAATTCCACAAAAACCGCCTCGCCACTTTGCATCACGGGTTCATTCGATGCGGCGAAGGTACAGAGGCGCGCGTGGGCAGCCAGTGAAACCCATGTGAAAAAAGTCTTGGGATCCGATGTTACAAATTCCGTAGGACAAAATCCTTTCAGCTCTGGGAAATGCGGCCGATACAAACCTGCTAACACCCTTGCTGGCTCAAAAAAACAACAATCTTCCAGCCTAACTGACGACAAGAAACCCAACGTTTCTGGAGGATTTTTGATGAATAGCTGGTTCGGCAACATCAGCGTGAACATGAAATTGGGCCTGGGCTTCGGCCTGGTACTGGCCCTGACCTGCGTGCTAGCCCTGACGGGCTGGACCAGCCTCGGTGGCCTGATCGACCGCAGCAACTGGATGAGCGACATCACCCAGCTCAATGCCGGCCTGACCAAACTGCGCGTAGTGCGCCTGCAGTACATGCTGACCAATGGCGATGAAACCGCCGCGCAGAATGTGCAGACCACCCTCGAAAGCTTCGCCGCGCAGCAACAGAAGCTGATCAACAGCTTCAAGAGCCCGGAAAACGTCAAACTGCTCAAGGAGCAGGCCGCGACCATCGCTGAATACCAGACGTCGCTGAACAAAATGCGCAACGCCTATCGCACCGGTAATAGCGCCCGCGACAGCATGAGCGTGAGTGCCGAGACCGCGTACAACCAGATCGAATCGATCAGCAAACGCGTGCAGCAGATGGACATGAGCGAGCAGCGTTTCGAGCAGTTCCAAGCGATCACCGCCGCCAAGGAAGCGTTCATCCTCGCGCGCTATGAAGTGCGCGGCTACACCGCCACCACCAACGCCGAAACCGAGCAGAAAGCCATCGGCCAGATTGACGCCGCCATTGCCAGCCTCAAGCAACTGAACGTGCATTTTGCTGACTCGCAGCAAGACGCCCTGCGTCAGCTGGAAACCGCACTGGTCAACTATCGCAGCGCGTTGATGGCGTATAAAAATGCCAACACCGACGCCGTGCAGGCGCGTAAGGAAATGACTGATCAAGGCGCCGCCATCGTCACTACGAGCGAGCAGCTGTATCAGATCCAGCTCGACCGTCGCGACATCGAAAGTGCCCAGGCGCGCACCTTCCAGTTGATCAGCACCCTGCTGGCATTGCTGGTTGGCGTGATTGCTGCGGTGATCATCACCCGTCAGATCACCCGTCCGCTGCAAGAAACCCTGGCTGTGGTCGAGCGCATCGCCAGCGGCGACCTGACCCAGAACGTCACCGTCACCCGCCGCGACGAACTCGGCGTGCTGCAACAAGGCATCGCCCGCATGGGCGTGACCCTGCGCGACTTGATCAGCGGCATCCGCGACGGCGTCACCCAGATTGCCAGCGCTGCCGAAGAACTGTCCGCCGTTACCGAGCAGACCAGCGCCGGTGTGAACAGCCAGAAGGTCGAAACCGATCAGGTTGCCACCGCGATGCACGAGATGACTGCCACCGTGCAGGAAGTCGCGCGCAACGCCGAAGAAGCCTCGCAAGCCGCAGCCGCCGCTGACGGCGAAGCCCGTGAAGGCGACAAAGTGGTCAACGAAGCCATCGCGCAGATCGAGCGTCTGGCCAGCGAAGTGGTGCGTTCCACCGAAGCCATGAGCGTGCTGCAACAGGAAAGCGACAAGATCGGCAGCGTCATGGACGTGATCAAAGCCGTGGCCGAACAGACCAACCTGCTGGCCCTCAACGCTGCGATCGAAGCCGCGCGCGCCGGTGAGGCCGGTCGTGGTTTTGCCGTGGTTGCCGATGAAGTTCGTGGCCTGGCCCAGCGTACGCAGAAATCCACCGAAGAAATCGAAGGCCTGGTCGCCGGTCTGCAGAACGGCACCCAGCAGGTTTCGGCGGTAATGAGCAACAGCCGCGCCCTGACCGACAGCAGCGTGGCGCTGACGCGCAAGGCTGGCGCGTCACTGGAAAACATCACCCGCACGGTGTCGAACATCCAGTCGATGAACCAGCAGATCGCCGCCGCAGCCGAACAGCAGAGCGCGGTGGCCGAAGAGATCAGCCGCAGCATCATCAACGTGCGCGACGTGTCGGAACAGACCGCTGCGGCGAGTGATGAGACGGCTGCGTCGAGTGTTGAACTGGCGCGTCTGGGTGGTCAATTGCAGCAGATGGTCAGCCACTTCCGCGTTTGATCTTGATTTCGCGCTGAAGCTACAAGCGAATCGCGAGCAGGCGAAGGCCTACAGGTAACGCGTCGATCACAGATTATGTGAACGACGCCAATCCTCCTGTAGGAGTGAGCCTGCTCGCGATTGCGTCCGCCCCATCACCCCGATGTCCCGGAAAAAACTCCGCCTAATGTAGGAGCTGCCGCAGGCTGCGATCTTTTGATCTTCGCTTTTGAACAAATCAGAAGCCAGATCAAAAGATCGCAGCCTTCGGCAGCTCCTACATGAAGGTATTCTTCAGCGCGTGCGCATTTCGAGCATCAGCAATCTGGAAAATCCATAATCCTGGCTTTTTCCTGCCGTGAAGGCAGAGCAAGGTCGATCCCTCCGACCGAGGAAAAACGCTGGCGAATCCGGCTACCCAAGCCTCCAGCGCTATCCCTTCTAATCAATGCTCGCCCCAGTATCATGCGAGCTTCTTCCTCGATGGAATTTCCGTTCTGGGCCGCGTTAATCCGTAACTGATCCATGAGCGGACCATCAACATTTCGAATTGTGATGATGGCCATGATGCCTCCTGCTATCAAGCAAAAATCATTGATCGAGACTAACATCCATCCACCCAAGAACAGCCAGCGCAATCACTTAGCGCGTCCCACGCTGCCGCAACGCCGACGGCATGAAGTAAGCATCCTCCGGCACCGGCTGCGCGAAATCCACCGTCTCCGCTTCTTCGTTATCAAGGTTCTGCACGTAATAACGACGCGCCTGCAAATCGTGGAAAACATCCAGCGCACTCCACGTCGTCGGCAGGTCGTAGAAGTTTTTCAGGTAGGCCATCGACACCCGCCACAACTCCCCTCGCCCATCGTATTGATCGACCAGTGCCGCGCCCCAGCTGTCTTCATCGAGAAACAGCACACGCTTGGAATAGATATGCCGCGAACCCGGTTTCAAGTTGCCTTCCACCACCCACACGCGGTGCAGTTCATAGCGGGTGTATTGCGGGTTGAGGTGGCCGGGGGTGAGCAGTTGCGCGTATTTCACGTCAGGGCTGGCGACTTTGTAGTTGTTGTAGGGGATGTAGATTTCCTGTTTGCCCTTGAGCTTCCACTCGTAGCGATCCGGTGAGCCGTTGAACAGGTCGGTGTCGTCGGCGGTGCGCAGGCCATCGGAGGATGCGATCGGCGTGTCGTAGGCGAGATTCGGTGCGCGGCGCACGCGACGTTGGCCAGCGTCGTAGATCCAGGCCTGGCGCGCATCCTTGAGCTGGTCGAGGGTTTCGTGCACGAGGGCGGCACCGCCGGCCAATCGTGCGGGGCTCTTCACGAAGGCGAGGTAGTAGAACAGGATGTTCTTCAGGTCGGCGAACTGGCCGTTCGGGCGGTAGTAGTTGAACAGCGCTTCCTGCTGCGAGGTCACCAGCGCGAAGCTGCCGTTGCGCTGTACCGGTGCTTCGGAAGCGCGGCGCACGACGTAGATGCCGCGGTAGCGGGTGATGTGGTTCCACAGCACTTCAACGCCATCCTTGGGCACCGGGAACGGCACGCCGCCGTAGGCATCGGAGAAACCGCTGCCGCCTTCGAGCAGCTTGGCCGAGGTGGCGTTTTTCAGGGTGTTGTCGTACAGCCACTGCGGTGCCGAGCCAGATCGCCGGGATGGGTAGATCGGCATCTGGAAGGTGTCGGGATAGCTGTTGAACAGGGCGATCTGGCCGGGGCTGAGGTGGGCTTTGTATTGGTCGAGATTGGCTTTGGTGATGGTGAACAGCGGTTTGTCGGCCGCGTATGGATCGGGGTGATGCTGGCCGGGTTTGTAGCCGGCGGGCACCTGGGTGATGCCGCCGGTCCACGCAGGGATGGTGCCGGCTGAGTTACCCGCGCGCTCGGCGCCCATAGGGGTCAGGGTGGTTTTCAGTTGTTCGGCTTTTTGCGGGGTGATGGCGGCCAGAGCGGTGCTGGCAGCCAGGCCCAGAAACAGCGCTAGCGATGTTTTTGTCAGTCTTGAAGTGTGAATCATGACTTTCTCCAAAAATACAAAACCTGTGGGAGCGAGCCTGCTCGCGAAAGCGGTGGGTCAGTCGACATCAATGTTGAATGTGCCGGCCTCTTCGCGAGCAGGCTCGCTCCCACAGGAGCTGTGTGTAGCCTTTAAAGGAAATACTTGAGATTGAACCCGACGTTGTCGCGATCGCGGATGCCGTTGTTCTGCCCGCCGCCGTAGAACTCGGTGTATTGCAGTTCGGCTTCGAGCTTGTTCTGGTAATTGGCCTTGATCCCCAGCGTGTAGGCCTTGCGACCTTCGATGGTGTTGCCGGCCTGGTAGCTGTTGCCCTCGAAATCGTCCTTGTAAACGATGTAGGGCGAGACGTTGACCCCGGCGTACACGTCGTTCCAGGTGCCGTTGAGCATTGCCGTGTAGCTGTAGGAATCGCGGTTGACCTGATCGTCACGCTCACCGCCGGACACATAGGAATAGTTACCGGTGCCGGCGTAGTAACGACGACTACCGTCATACGCGGTGTATTGCAGACTGCTGCCGCGCAGGTGCTCCGAGGCCAGTTCGAAGATGCCGAACAGCGAGTCGAACGAAGCCGTGGGGCCGAAGTTGTAGATAGTGCCCAGCGAGGTGTTGAACGCTTCCACGCGCTCGGCGTTATTGATCTGGCTGTCGAGCGTCACCATCTGCCCGCCGACGTTGATCGACTTGCCGGTGACCGCTGCCGCTGCGCCGTTGGCCAGGTCACCGATCAGATCATTGGTGGCCGCGACGCCGATCGGCAAGTTCGGCCGATAAGCGATTTCACCGAATACCGACGCCTCGCCCAACGTCGTGTTGAAGCTGAAGCCGTACATGCGAATGTCTTCGGCGTAACGCCGATGCGCCTGGATATTGCCCATCACGTCGGCCGTCGCCAACCCATTGGCCAGCGCCCCGGCCTGACTGCCAGCGACCCCCGCCAGCAGATTGGTCAGCGCATCCATGTCGATGCCTTTGTACCCGCCCAGATCCGCAGCGATGGTCGGTTCCTTGGCGTGGTAATTGACCATGTACAACCCGAACTCGGTGCTGTTGAGCTGTTCGGCGATGTAGCGAAAAGCAAAGCCAAACTGCCCATCGTTGCGCGCGTTGTAATCCTTGCCGATGCTCGCCACTTTCAACGTATTGCCGTAGGCCGGGGTCACGCCGTTGGCGTACAACCCGGTGCTTTGCAGGGCCGAACTCAGCAACGGGTTGTTGCCCAGCGCGCTGTACAAACCGATGACGTTGCCAAACCCCGGCACTGGGGTATCAAGCGCCGTGCCGCTAAAGTTGTTGTAACCGGTGTTGCCGCCGTCGGCGAACAGGTCGGTCTGCGAGTAGAAGGTGCCGACCGGATCAATGCGGGTTTCCTTCCAGTTGGTCTGGTAGAAACTCTCCATGGTCAGCGAGTCGGTCAGGCCGATGTTGAAGCTCAGCGCCTCGACCGGCACCAGCACTTCCTTCACTTCGGCGCCGGGCAAGCGGTACTTGGCGGCGTCCACCGGGTTGGTGGTGTTGATCCCGCCGCGATAGAAAATCCCCTCGCCCCAGTTGAACACTTGCCGACCGACGCGCGCCGTCACCGGCATCTGCGCAACGTCCCAACTGCCATGCACATAGGCGTCGAGCATCTCGATGCGGCTGCCGGCGATGTCGCGAGTCTGGCCGGTGAAGTGGTCATCCTGCGGGTAGCTCTGGCTCGGTTGCGACGGGCTGTTGTTGTCGTAGTAGTCGTTGCGCTTGTCCATCAGCTGCGTGTCGTAAAACGCGGTGCCGCGCACGAACACGCCGTAGTTCTGATAGTTGGCTTCAAGCTCGGAGGTGATCTTGTACACCTCGGAAACCAGCCCGGTGTCGAAGTTGCGATTGCCGTCGTTGGTGTTGACGTCATCGTTGCTCTTGTCGCGGCCCTGCACCCGCCACAAACGACCGTAGGACAAGGTCGTGTCGAGGGAACCGGTGACCTGTTTGTCCAAGAAGCTGAACTCCACCGCGTGCGCCGCATCGACTGCGCACAATTGCAGCAACCCGGCCAGACCGACACCGGGGAGCGCGGCGCCCGTCAGGCGCAATCGAGTGTTGATCATGTTTTCCTCCTTCCCTGTTTTTTATTGTTTTGTTGTCCTGCCGCGATGGCTAGGGCGCCAATCCCGCGCTGACGTAAATCCGGCTGTGCGAGCCGAAATGCCCGAGTAACTTGAACAGTTGCTGGTTGAGTGCGGGATGGTCGAAATCTTCTCGGTGCAGCTGATTACCGCTGCTGAAATCACTGCTGACCGGCGCGGTTTCCAGCCACTGCCCGATGGCCTCGTCGAAGACTGCGGAGTCGTTGACGGACTCGGCGCTGACCACTTCGCGCAGGTAGTCGACCGAGTACGGCGGGTAGGTTTTGTCCTGAGCTACATCGACGTAGGCAGCAAGCATCGGATGCGGCTGGCCGGCGCGCAGCAATCGGCGCAGCCAGGTCGACTGGTACTTCTCCACTTCCATGTGCCGCGTGGCGACGCGCTCGATCGAGGCCTGTTTATCCTCGGCGAAACCGGCGATTGCCTTGCCTTCCAGCAACAGAAGACTGGCGAGGTCGACGCCGGGCAACGGCTTGGCGTGATACGGCTGGGTCAGGTCCTGAATGTGGTGCAGGCCCCAGCCGAGAAAGCGATAACCCCAATACGGATGACCGCTGGCAAACGCCAATCGCGCCAGGCCCATGTATTGATACGCACGCCAGTCCGGCCAACTGCGTTCAAGGAAACCGGCAGCGGCGTACACCACGGGGCTTTCGTGGAAGAAGCCCATGTGGAACGGCGCCTGCGAGCTGTACTGGAAACGCGCATCACCGAACGGTTGCGGGCCGAAACCGTACAGCGCACCGACATTGCCAGGGTTGTCGCTGAACAGGTTGATGTCGTGACCGTAATCCGGCTCGTCGGCGGCGCTGGCGAGCACCGCAAGAGGCGCGACTTTTTCGTGCTCGGTGATAACGATGAAGCGCTGGCGATTCCATGGAGAGAGGGTTTGCTCGACCATGACCTGATTGGCCTGCAAGTGCTCACGCTCAGGCAGGTCTTTACCCGGCAAGGGCTGGATGACCATCGCCAGATGAATCTCGGGATTGATGCGCAGCGCCGTGAGGAAGTCGTGACGCAGATTGTCACTTGGCACTGCGGGCAATTTCAGCTTGTCGGGGCGTGGCGGGTATTGAGCGAAGTGCGCGCGGGCGAAGGTTTCCTGTTGTTCCAGCAGCGCCAGCACGGCCGGGTATTGCTTGGTGAGAAACTGCTCCAATGGCTCTACTTCAACCTGCGGTGCATCACGCAACGCCGGCAGTTCCTGCAATGCCAGATAGCTGCCCACCGTATGGTTCGACCAGCCCCAGGCGCTCGGGGCCGTTGCACAAAGCAGCAACAGGAGGAAAGTCAGCTTCATTGCTTTTCGTTCTTATTGGCGGTGCCGTGGGGGATGAGCCTAACAACCGACCCCGCCGCTGACACTGTCCGATCTCACCAGAAAAGCTCTCCGATGGCGCCAAGTACGCAATATAAAAAACGCCACCGTCCCCCTGTGGGAGCGAGCCTGCTCGCGAATACGGTGGGTCAGTGAAATTATTGGTGACTGACACTCCGCATTCGCGAGCAGGCTCGCTCCCACAGGGATCTACAGTGTTCTTTCAGGCGGGATAACCGGTGATTTTGCGGATGCTTTGATACAGCGGTTTAAGCTGGCGGTACATGCGCAGGTAGACCTCTTTGTACAGTTGCTCGTAGATTTTCTGCGCCTCGGGTTGCGGCATGAAAACCGCACCCACCCGCGTCATCGCCGCGATCGCCGTAGGGAAATCCGCATGCAATCCCAACCCCACCGCACAACAAATCGCCGCCCCCAAACCCGACGCCTCATACACATGCGGACGCTCCGCCGGCAGGCCGAAAATATTCGCCGTCAGCTGCATCGCCGCATCACTCTGCGAACCACCACCGGCCACGCGCAACCGCTTGATCGAGACCTTCGAACGCCGCTCGATATTCTCCATGCCCTGGCGCAATGCATACGCCAATCCCTCAAGAATCGCCCGGTAAATATGCGCGCGAGTGTGCACATCGCCGAAGCCGATCATCGCGCCTTTGGCCTCGACACCCGGCTCGCGAATCCCCGGCGACCAGTACGGTTGCAGCATCAAACCCATCGAGCCAGGCGGCACCGCCTCAACCAGCGCATCGAACAACTGCTCCGGCTCGATGCCCTGCTCTTTGGCCTGCTGCATCTCGCGCAGACCGAACTCGTTCTTGAACCAGCTGACCATCCAGTAACCGCGATAAATCATCACCTCACAGTTGAACTGATCGGGCACCGCTGAGGGGTATGGCGGGATCAACGGGACAATTTCCAGATAACGCGAGCGGGTGCTGGTGATCGTCGCCGTGGTGCCGTAGGACAGGCACACCGTGCTCGCATCGACCACGCCGGCACCGACCACTTCGCAAGCCTTGTCGGCACCGGCAGCAATCAGCGGCAAGCCCTCGGGAATGCCGGTGTGGCTAGCGGCTTCAGCGGTGATGTAGCCGAGGGTTTCACCGGGTTTGTGCAGGCTCGGCAATTGCTCGGGACGCACCGCCAGCGCCTGCCATTTCCAGTCACTCGGCGCGGCCCATTTCAGCCGTTTGAAGTCGAACGGCAGATAGCCGACGCAGCAGCCTACGGAGTCGACAAAACGCCCGCACAGTCGATGAGTAAGAAAACCGGACAGCAGCAAAAACTTGTCTGTTGCCGCCCACACTTCAGGCTGATGCTTGGCGATCCAGTTCGCCTCAGCCTGGGCACGAAAATAATCCACAGTCGCCTGGGCGCCGACCAGTTTGAACAGCCAGCCCCACGGCCCTTTGATCCCGCCCTCGACTTCGCTCTGCCGTTGATCGAGCCACAGAATCGCCGGGCGCAACGGTTTACCCTCGGCATCAACATTGATCACCGTGCCGCGCTGCGTGGTCAGGGAAACGCCGGCAATCTGCGAACGGTCGATGCCGGTCTGCGCCCACACTTGCTGGCAAGCCTCGCCGAGTTTCGCCCAGTAATACTCCGGATCCTGCTCGGCCCAGCCCGGTTGCGTCGAGTAATACGCCTGCAATTCAACCTTGCCTTTGCCGAGCAGATTGCCCTGCAAATCGAAGAGCAGCGCGCGCACGCTCTGGGTGCCGTTGTCGATGGCCAGCAGGTAACGCTTGTTCGGGTGGTTATCCATGGAGCTCTCTTCAAGGGGCATCAAGGCGTGGCATCCGGCAAACCATGATGGCGTTGCCACAACGCCCGATAACGCTGTTCTTCCTGCTGCCAGTGTTCGTCGCTCCAGGCCAGTCGTGGCTGGCAGAGTTGGCGGATGGCGCTGAAGTATTCTTCGCCACCGTGAGGCAACAATAGGCCAAGCCGCGTGCGGCGCAGCAGGAGATCGTCGAGGTGCAGGACCATTTCTGCGTCGCAGGCGAAGGCCAATTCCGCCCATAAAGTGTCCGTGGCGCCGACCGTGGCGTGGCCGATCTCCGTGAGCAGTTGCGCCAGCCTTGGCAGGTCGCGGCCATGCCGTCCGGCGAGACGTCGCCATTGATGGCTGCTCAGCGCCGGGATCGGCAACGCAGGTACAGCGGCGAATACTGGAGCGGCGTCATCGACGAAAGGACGATCCAGCATGCTCGCGCAGGCCTTGAGCACCTCGATGGCTTGAGGGCGAAACGTGGTCAGTTTGCCGCCGGCCAGTGTCACGCAACCGGGTTCCTGCCACAGCACATGCTCGCGGGTTTCATTCGACGGTTTGTCGTGATGCGCACCTGCGCTGCCCACCACCGGACGCACGCCGGACCAGGTCGACAGCACATCATTCGCCGTCACTTCTGCACCGGGAAACTGTTGTGTGCAGGCCGCCAGCAGATAGTCGAGTTCTTCAGCGCTGATGCTCGCGCTCTGATCCAGATCCTCGCGATGATCGAGGTCCGTGGTGCCCACCACCGTGGCGCCCTCCCAAGGGAAAACAAACACCGGTCGCCGATCACGCTCATGCATAAAAGTGAACGCCTGTGCCATCGGCAAACGCCAACCCGGCAGTAACAAATGACTGCCGCGCAACGGCCGCAATTGCCGTGGTGCCTCCGTCGGCCGCAGGCGTTCAGCCCACGCGCCAGTCGCCACGGCGAGCACGTCGCAGCACAATTTCAGGGTTGTGCCCGCCTCGCAATCTTCGATCTGAACGCCGCAAACACGGCCGTTTTCTCGCAGCAAATGTTCGACGCGAACGCCACTGACCACGACAGCGCCATCCGCCCGTGCCTCGCTCAACACACGCATCACCAGCCGCGCATCATCGGTCAGCGCATCGACAAAACTGGTGCCGCCGAGCAAGTCGATTTCCTTCACCCCCGGCGCCAGATATCGAAGCTGTTGCGCATCATGAAAGCGATGGCTGCGACGCCCGGCCAGAGCGTCGTAAACGCTCAGCAAACCACCCAACACCCGAGGCCCGGGAAAGCCGCCACGATAGTGCGGCATCATGAAACTCATCGGCTCGACCAACCCCGGCGCTTCGTCGAGCAAGCGCTGACGTTCGCGCACCGAATCACGGGTCAGGCGCCACTGGCCCTTGGCGATGTAACGCAAACCGCCATGGACCATTTTCGATGATCGACTTGAGGTGCCCCAGGCGAAATCGCGTTGTTCCAGCAGCAGACAGCGCCAACCTCGACGTGCGGCTTCACGCAGGATGCCGGCGCCGCTGATGCCGCCGCCGATGACGATCAGATCCCAGCTTTCCTCGGCCAGCGTCGGCAGAATCTGCTGGCGCCACGCAGCGTTCCAGTCCTGACTCATGGCCGTCATTCCGGCAGCAGCGTGCCGGGGTTGAGGCGCCCGGCCGGATCGAAGTGTTTGCTCAGCGCCTGCAAGGTATCCATCGCCAGCGCGCCCTTCTCACGCAACAGATACGGCGCGTGATCCTTGCCGACACCGTGTTGGTGACTGATGGTGCCGTGGTTGTCGACGATGGTCTGGCTGGCCGCATGTTTGAGCGCTTTCCAGCGCGCCAGCGTCGCGGGGTAATCCGCCGACGGGCGAAACACGTAGGTGGTGTAGATACTCGAACCTTCGCCGTAGACGTGGGACAGGTGGGTGAACACATGCACGCGTTCGCCTTCGGCGGCCAGGGCATCGCGCAGGCTGTTTTCGATGAGGTTGAGCAGGTTGTCGACGTTGCTCCAGTCGGTGGCGGTTTCGAGGGTGTCGACCACGTAACCGGCGTTCCACAGGTTCTCGCGCAGGTAGGGGAAACGGAAGCGGTTCTGCGCCCATTTCTTGCCGAGCAAGGTGCCGGTGAATACGCCGCCGAAGGCCTTCAGATGCTGCCGCGCCTGCGTCAGCGACAATGCATTTTGTCGGCGATTGCCGGTGACGCCGAAGGTCAGCAGGCATTTGCCCTCTGCCGCCCCCCTTAGCTTCAGGTACTTTTCCAGCCAGGCGATTTGTTGCGGATGACCGGCCAGCGCCAGTTGCGTTTCGGTTTCCACGGCGTTGGACAGGCGCAGCATCGACAGCGGCACGCGCGCCTGGGCCAATTGGCGGATCGCCCTTAGCGCTTGCGGCCAGTCGGGGAGAAACACACCGTAAAAACGTTCATCGGCAGGCAGCGCGCTGACCCGCACCTTGACCTCGGAAATGATCCCGAAACGGCCCTCGCAACCGAGCACCACTTCGCGCAGATCGGGCCCGGCGGCAGAGGCCGGGAAAGTTGGAATTTCCAAAGGCCCGGCAAAGGTTTCCAGGGTTCCGCCCGCAAACAATTGCTCGATCCGGCCATAGCGCAACGACTGCTGACCACTGGAACGGCTGGCGACCCAACCGCCCAGCGTCGACAACTCCCACGACTGCGGGAAATGCCCCAGCGTGTAGCCCCGCGCACGCAACTGACTTTCCACCTGCGGGCCACTCGCGCCGGGGCCGAACGTTGCCAGCAGGCTTTGTTCGTCGAGGTCGATCAGGCGATTCATCCGCGCCAGCGACACCGTCACCACTGGCCGCGCCGAATCTGGCGGATTGATGTGCCCGGCCACCGACGTGCCGCCGCCGTACGGGATCAGGCACAAGTCCTGTTCGTGAGCGAGCGCCAGCAATTGGCGAATGTGTTCGGCCGTCTCCGGGAACGCCACCGCATCCGGATAATTGCCCAGCGCACCTTCGCGCAACGCCAGCCAGTCCGGCAGGCTCTGACCCCGCGCATGCAGCAAACGATCATGGGCATCGACGCTGTACAAACTGTGCGCCGGCAATCGCGAGGCTGGCACGCGGGCCAATGCGGTCTCCAGTGTCGCGTCGGGCAGCGCTCGCCCCTCGCCCAATCGCTCATGAAGAAACTCCGCGCCCTGGGCCGGCAGTTCGACCACCGTGGTTGCATCTCCCCAGCCGTTCCAGCGTCGCATGCGTGTGTCCTTTTTTGCCGTCAGATCAGTGATATTTCAGGCCCCCATACTAGCCAGCGGCCGCAAAGTGTCACGGTCGCATCCGGCCAGTTCGTGTAGCCAATTGAGTCAAACGTCGCGCAAGCGTCAGCCATTTACTTTAGTCGGGGTTTCAAATTACCTTTCAGGCTATTCGTCCGCCTCCGCCGCCATTGATCAAAGGAATGGGATCATGCAATCGCTTGGCTACACCTCGGTTCCGCCGCTGCTCAAGTACCTGCGCCATGCCGAACACCTGGGCATGGCGATTGAACCTGCATTGGCGGCGGCGGGTTTGCAGGCGCAGCAGTTGAGCGACAACACCCTGCGTTTGCCCGGTGAGGCGCATGAACGCTTGCTGGATTATTTCTGCGAACACTCGGGCGATCCGCTGTTCGGCCTCAACGCGGCGAATTTCGTCCTGCCCAATTCGTGGAGCGTGCTCGGTTACATCACCATGAACTGCGCGACGCTGGGCGATGCGATGAGCCGGATCATGCCGTTCGAAAAACTGGTCGGCGACATGGGCGTCAGCCGCGCCGAGGTGCAGGACGGCCATGTGCATCTGATCTGGACCTGCCGCTATCAGCGCCCACGGATTCGTCGGCACTTGGTGGAGAATGTCCTCGGTTCGTGGCTGCAATACGCGCGCTGGATCGCCGACACGCAGATGTCGCCGGCCGGGGTCTGGCTGGAACATTCATGCCCGGCCGAGGCCACGCCGGCGCAGTACGAAGCTTTTTTCGATTGCCCGGTGTTGTTTGATCAACCGTATTCAGCGCTGGTCGTGCCGTTGGCGTATTTGCAGTTGCCGTTGCGTCAGGCGGATGCGCAGTTGCTGCGCACGCTGGAAGAACATGCGTTGGGATTGATGGCGACGCTGGAGGATGCGTCGCTTGAGCAGCAGGTGAAGAACATCCTGCGGCAGTTGCTCAAGGAGGGTTTGCCGCGCAAGGAGCAGGTCGCCGAGCAGCTCGCCGTTTCAGTGCGCACATTGCAGCGGCAGTTGCATCAGGCGGGGACGTCGTATCAGCAGATTCTCGATGATCTGCGCCAGGAACTGGCTGAGCATTATTTGCTCAACAGCACGCTGCCGATTCAGGACATTGCGCAGTATCTGGGGTTTACCGAACCGAGGTCGTTTCATCGCACGTTCAAGAGTCGGCGAGGGATGCCGCCGGGGGAGTTTCGGCAGATGCATCGGGGGTGAATGTTCGGGCCTCTTCGCGAGCAGGCTCGCTCCCACATTGGGTCGGCGGTGAACATCAACTTTGTGAACAACGGAGATCAACTGTGGGAGCGAGCCTGCTCGCGAATGCGCCAGTTGCCGCACCCAATTCCTACAGGTAAATCTTCGATACTTGAGCGCAATAAACATCCCGCACCCCAGTTGTTTAAAGACACTCAGCGTTACGCGAAACAGCCCACAAATCCTTGCGCCACTGCCTACGCCTGCGCCAGAATCCGCCGGCTTGTGCGCCCGGAGCATGCTGCGTAACTTGATTGCGTCACTGATTCCCAGTGATCGGGTTTAGTAGCCCGGAGGTAATTCTGCTGGTCGTACATTCATCACAGGTACTCGCGTATCTGAGCTTGATGGTGGCTGTACGCAGGGCGCTTCGGCGCGCCGGCTTAGCTGAGTTCCCCGGTCTACTAACCTGCGTACAGCTGCCACCCTTTCGTTTAGTAGCCAAAGGGTGGCCGCTCAACAAAGGGAACACAGCGCAAGTGGTGATGGTGGCGGAAATGGCCGTCAATCGCGTGTTGGACAGGTTAGTGCCGACCGACTAACGAAAAAGCCCGCGACCCCAACTGTGATGGTTAGGTGGCGGGCTTCTTTTTGCGGTGTGCCATTTCCCCTCACCCCAGCCCTCTCCCGGAGGGAGAGGGGGCCGACCGAGGTGTCTGGCGCTAGACATCGACCTGAATGACCGAGTCGATTATGGATTCGACCGAGCAGGTTCAGGTCGGTGTATCTCTCAAGCATCCCCGAATCGGTCCCCTCTCCCTCTGGGAGAGGGCTAGGGTGAGGGCCATCCATAATCGATGCAGATCTTTCAGGTCGATGTCTAGCGCCAGACACCTCGGTCAGTCCCCTCTCCCTCTGGGAGAGGGTTAGGGTGAGGGGCTTTTCGCTTCAGAGGCTGATCGCATTGGTGAACACCAACCGATTACCAAACGGATCGACGATGGTCATGTCCTGACTCCCCCACGGCATCGCCTGAATACCCGGATGCGAAAACTTGTAATCCTTGGCCACCAACTGTTGCTGAAACGCCTCCAGCTCATCGGTCTCGATACGCAGCGCCGAACCCGGGCACGCATCGCCATGATGCTCGGACAAATGCAGCACACATTCACCGCGCGACACCTGCAGATACAACGGAAAATTCGCCTCGAAGCGATGCTGCCAGTCGATCTTGAAACCCAGAAAATCGACGTAAAACTCGACAGCCTTGGCTTCATCGAAGATCCGCAGGATCGGGGTGGTTTTGCCGAAGCTCATGGGGTGCTCCCTGACTGGTTGGCCCCACAGTGTAGACGGGGTGGATGTCAGCAATTCGGCTTGGGCTGGCGTTTCTTTAATTGCACAGTGCCACTATGAGACACAGTTCAAAAGATCGCAGCCTTCGGCAGCTCCTACAGAAGGTCGCATTCCCATGTAGGAGCTGCCGAAGGCTGCGATCTTTTGACGTCAGCAGAATCACTTAAACCCGTCGCGTAAATTCCCATCGCGTGCGAGAAACCGCCCTTCCCTGCGACCATTCGCCTGCCCGTCGCGATAACTCAACACGCCATTAATCCAAACCCCATCAATCCCCTGCGCGGCCCGTTGCGGATCATTGAAATCCGCGACATCACGCACGGTCGCCGGATTGAACAACACCAGATCCGCCCAATAGCCTTCACGAATCTCGCCTCTTTCCTTCAACCCAAATCGCGCCGCCGACAACCCGGTCATCTTGTGCACGGCGGTGTGCAGCGGAAACAGGCCGACGTCGCGACTGAAATGTCCTAACACCCGTGGGAAAGCGCCCCACAGACGCGGATGCGGGAACGGGTCTTCCGGCAGTCCGTCAGAACCGACCATCGACAACGGATGCGCGAGGATTCGTCTGACATCCGCCTCGTCCATCCCGTAATACACCGCACCCGCCGGTTGCAAGCATTTCGCGGCATCGAGCAGTGGCACGTTCCATTCGGCGGCAATGTCGATCAGGTCACGGCCGCTGACCTCGGGGTGCGGCGTCGACCAGGTGATGGTGATGCGATGCGCATCGGTGACTTGCTTCAAATCCAGCGTCGATGAACTCGCTGCATACGGGTAGCAATCGCAACCGACCGGGTGAGTTTTCGCTGCTTCCTCCAATGAGGCGAGCAATTGCGGACTGCGCCCCCAATTACCGACGCCAGCACATTTGAGGTGGGAAATAATCACCGGTGAACGCGAGTGTCGACCGATGCTGAACGCTTCATCCATCGCTTCCAGAACCGGCGCGAATTCGCTGCGTAAATGAGTGGTGTACACCGCGCCGAACGCCGTCAGTTCTTCGGTCAGTTGCATCACTTCATCGGTGGAGGCGTTGTAGGCGCTGGCGTACGCCAGACCTGTGGATAAACCCAACGCACCGTGCTCAAGGCTTTCGCGTAACTGCTCGCGCATCGCGGCGATTTCTTCTGGCGTCGCTGTGCGGAACAGGTCATCCAGATGATTGCTGCGCAGCGCCGTATGGCCAATCAGTGCAGCCACGTTCAACGTGGTATTGGCCGCTTCCACCGCCGCACGATAATCACTGAAGCGTGGATAAACAAACGCCGCCGCTGTACCGAGCAGGTTCATCGGATCCGGCGGATTGCCCTTCAGTGTCACGGGCGAAGCGCTGATCCCGCAGTTGCCGACAATCACCGTGGTCACGCCTTGACTGAGTTTGGGCAACATCTCCGGCTGGCGAATGACCACAGTGTCGTCGTGGGTGTGCACATCGATGAAACCCGGCGCCAGCACACGACCGGCCGCGTCGATTTCTTCGGTCGCCGTGGCATCTTGCAAGTCGCCGATACGCTCGATGCGGCCCGCGCGAATAGCAACATCGGCGCGGTAACCGGGCATGTTGCTGCCATCGATGAGCAGGGCATTGCGAATCAGGGTGTCGTACAGCATGTCAGTCTCCCAGCGGCAGGTGATCGTCGCCGCCACGGTATTCATCGAGGGCGAGTTTGATCCGCCGCAGACGTTCTTGATTGTCTTCAGGATTGGCCAGCGCCAGCTCGGTCGCCAGCACGTCGATGGCGAGCAACATGCCGTAGCGCGCCGCCGTCGGTTTGTAGATGAACGAGGTTTCTGCGCCTTGCAGCGGCAGGACGATGTCGGCCAGTTGCGCCAGCGGCGAATCGGCGCGGGTGATCGCTAGAATGCGTGCGCCGTAGTTGCGCGCCAGTTCGACCGTCTCGAGCAGCTCCGGAGTGATGCCGGTCAGCGAACAAACGATGAGCACTTGCTCGGCGTTCAGGCTGGCGGCGGTGACGCGCATCATCACCGCGTCATGGCACACGGCAATCGGGTAGCCGAGGCGCACCAGCCGAACCTGCAATTCGTCGCTACACAGGGTCGAGCAACCGCCCAGGCCGAAGGCGTGAATCATTCGTGCCTGGCCGAGCATCTTCACCGCATCGGCAAAGCGTGACTCGTCGAATCCGGCCAGATGCTGGCGCAGCGTGGTTTCGATGTCGCCGACAATCTGCCCATAGAACGCCGACTGTTCAGGCGTGCCCGCTGGGTCGAGAAAACGGCTGCCGACGCCGCTGGCCTGAGCCAGTTGCAGGCGCAGATCACGCAGGTCGCGACAGCCGACCGTGCGGGCAAAACGCGACAGCGTAGCGGTGCTGACTTCGGCGCGTTGCGCGAGGTCTTCGAGGCTGGCGCTGGCGGCGAAACCAACGTCATCGAGCATCAGCCGGGCGATGCGGCCTTCACCGGCGCTGAAGGAATCCTGACGGGCGCGGATCTGGTAGAGGATGTCCATGGGCGGCGGGCTCCGGTTACAGCAGGTAAGAAAGGCCGACGGTCAGGCCGAACGCGACTATCGAGATCAGCGTCTCGAGCACGGTCCAGGTCTTGAACGTCTGCGCGACCGTCATGTTGAAGTATTCCTTGATCAACCAGAAGCCGCCGTCGTTGACGTGGGAAAAGATAACCGAGCCAGCACCGGTCGCCAGCACCAACAGTTCAGGGTGTGGATAACCCAGACCAATGGCCACTGGCGCGACCACGCCGGACGCGGTGGTCATGGCCACGGTCGCCGAACCCGTGGCGATGCGCATCAACGCAGCGAAGAGCCAGCCCATGATCAGCGGCGACAGGTGAAATTCATGAGCGAGGCCGACGATCTGATCGGTGACGCCAGCGTCGACCAGAATCCGGTTCAAGCCACCGCCAGCGCCCACCAGCAGGGTGATACTGGCGGTCGGCGCCAGGCATTCGTTGGTGAATTTGAGGATCGATTCGCGGTTGAAACCCTGAGCAATACCCAGTGTCCAGAAACTCAACAAGGTCGCCAGCAGCAAGGCAATCACCGAGTTGCCGATGAACAACAGGAACTGGTTGAAGCCGCTGCCCGGCGTGGAAATCAGGTTGGCCCAGCCACCGATCAGCATCAACACCACCGGCAACAGAATGGTCGCCATGGTGATGCCGAAACCCGGTAGTTTGTCGCGCGGTTCGCGGTCGAGGAATTGTTTTTCCAGCGGGTTATCCGCCGGCAGCTGAATGCGCGGCACGATGAATTTGGCGTACAGCGGCCCGGCAATGATCGCGGTGGGAATGCCGATGGCGATCGCATACAGCAAGGTCTGCCCGACCGACGCCTGATACGCCTGCACCGCGAGCATCGCCGCCGGGTGTGGCGGCACCAGCGCATGCACCACTGAGAGGCCGGCAACCATCGGCAAACCGACCATCAGAATCGACACGCCAACGCGCCGCGCCACAGTGAATGCAATCGGCACCAGCAACACAAAACCGACCTCGAAGAACAGCGGCAGCCCGACCAGAAAGGCGATGCAGACCATCGCCCAGTGCGCGTTCTTCTCGCCGAATTTATCGATCAGCGTGCGCGCCATCTGCTCGGCACCACCGGACTCGGCCATCATCTTGCCGAGCATCGTCCCCAGCGCGACCACCAGCGCAATATGCCCCAGCGTCTTGCCCACCCCGGCCTCATACGCCCCCACCACACCCGACGGCGGCATCCCCGCGACCAGCGCAAGACCAATGGAAATCAGGGTGATGACGATGAACGGGTTGAGCCGGTAACGGGCGATCAACACGATCAGCGCGATGATGGCAACGGCGGCATACACCAGCAGCCAATAGCCGAAGGAAGGCGTCATGCGGTACTCCTCGAAAGGGTCACGTTCGAATGGGTTGTGAAACTCATAAATCATTTCGAGATCGAGATTTCAAACCGCATGAAAGTAATTTTCGTGGAGAGGCAAGACGTGTCGCTAATGGATATGTCTTGTCGTGATTAATGAAAATCGTAGGGCGGGATTTACATGGCTTTTCGGTGAACGAGAAACCAATGTGGGAGCGAGCCTGCTCGCGAAGGCGGCTTCACATTCAACATCTCTATCGACTGAAAAACCGCTTTCGCGAGCAGGCTCGCTCCCACAGTTTTGATCGCGCACTGTCAGACAGAATGTGCAAAAACTGTGGGAGCTGGCTTGCCAGCGATGATGGCTGCACATTCAATTTAGATGCTGACTGGCCGACCGCTATCGCTGGCAAGCCAGCTCCCACCGGTTCGGTGTCCAGCCATACCTTATATTTTTCAAATCCAGCCAAACGCTATACTCGCCTGACAACCTCCGCGGAGTCCCTGCCATGAGCCCCACGCCTCGCACCAAAAAAAAACTGACAACCGAAACGTTGATCCGCGCAATCGCCAGCTCGACAGCCATCGAGACGGGTCAAAGCGTGGAGACCATTGAGCGCAAACTCAAACTCAGGTCCAGTAAGTTCCTGCACTTGTCCTTGGCCAAGTAGCCCCGCCTCAAGTCCATAATGCCTGCCGGACCCAATACTCCATGGGTTCGTAGTTGCAGTTCAGCCCTTGGTTGATGGCTGCAAAATAAGCCTCTTTGTTTCGCTCCCAACTGCTGTAGTCCAGCGGCACGTAGCCCGCCTGTACGGCCATGACATCCGCCAGTAATCGCGACAAGCGTCCGTTACCTTCACGAAAGGGATGAATCAGGATGAACTCGACGTGCGTTACAGCGATGGCGCGAATCAGGTTCTCATCCAAATCGGGACCACATGGCGTGTATTTGGACAGGCAGTCCTTTTCAAATCCATCGAGCAATCGAGGAATCTGCGGCGCAGCAGCGAAGAAAAATCCATCCTTGCCCAAATTTACCGCACGGACATCGCCCGCCCATGGATAGATGTTCCCGAGCCAGTGTCGATGCCAATCCTTCAGATCCTGAACAGTGATTGATCGATCAGGCAAATGCTCGATGAGCACAGATTGGTAGAGTTTTTCCAACAAAAACAGCTCTGCATCATCCATGTCTTCGGGTTCGATAATTCCCAGTTTATTGCTCAGCACTTGCTCATTCGAGCCGGGCTGAAAGCTGCTTTGCGCCCCTTCTGCGTCATAACGGTCAATCATCCTTGTACCTGCTGAACTGGCAATGTTCAGAGCACCATAGGTCTGGCGTGACACAAGCGCAAAGCCCGAAACGAAAACGGCTGCCCGATGGCAGCCGTTCTAAAGGGTGATCACAAAGCCCAGCGCGGCCCAGACGGCAATCACACCATTTCGTTACGAATCCATTCAACCACCGACGTGCGCTTCGGCACCCAGCCCAGCAGTTCGCGGGCGTGTTTGCCGCGCACTCGGCTGTTGGAGCCGAGGCCGTAGTTGGCCATTTCGTAGCCCCATTCCGCTTCGGCGTCTTTCAGTGGCCAGTCTTGTGGTTGGCCCAGATTGAGGGCTTCGGCCATGGCGGTTGTCATGTCGATGAACGACGCTTCACCGCTTTCGACGAAGTAGAAAGTACCCGGTACGTTCTTGGTCAGCGCCAGCAGGTAGAGGGCGACGACGTCTTCGATGTGCACGTTGGACCAGATGTTCTGGCCGGTACCGACGTGGCGCACCACGCCGCTTTTGCGTGCTTGCTTGAGCAGTCGTGGCAATTGCACGCTGTCGCGATTGACGCCCAGGCTGTGGCCGTAGATCAGCGTGTTGCAGATAACGGCGGAATTCACGCCGTCCTTCGCCGCCGCGAGGATCAGGTTGTCGATGGCCACGCGGGCGGCCTTGTCGACGGTCGGCTCCGGCAGATTGTCCTCGTAGTAGATGACATCGCTGGATTTACCGCCCGAGGCATCACCGACGATGCTCGAACCGCTGGTGTGCAGGAATACTTTGTTGGAGCCGCGCAACGCGTCGAGCAAGGCTTCGACTGCACCGCGATGGTCACTGCTGGCGGCGTTGATCACTGCGTCGGCAGCGCGAGCCTGTTCGGCGAGCAGTGCCTTGTCGTCGAGAGTGCCGATGACCGGGGTAATCCCGATGGCTTTCAGCTCTTCAGCCTGTTCGGCGCTGCGCACCAGGCCTGTGACTTTGTGCCCGGCCTTGACCAGACCGGTAGCGATCGAGCCGCCGATAAAACCGGCAGCGCCGGTGACGAATACGTTCATGGAGTAATTCCCTGCGTGAGTAAGTGATGGGACGAGTATCGACCTGTGGGTCGGAGGGAAAAACCCGCCCTCGCCCAATTCACTCTTGCGCAGAGGTCACGAATCAGCCCTTGAAATCGGCGCTGGCGTAAGCAGCGAGTTTGCTCTGGATAAAGTCGAGGAAGCACTGAATGCGCAGCGCCAGTTGCGAGTTACGGTAGTACACGGCGTTGATCGGCTGGCGATAACCGCTGTTGAATTCGCCGAGCAGGACCTTCAGGCGCCCGGCACGAATGTCGTCAATGGTCATGAAGTGCGACAGGCAAGCGATGCCCTGCCCTTCCAGCGCCAGATGGCGCACGGTCTCGCCGCTGGAGGCGCTGATGGCCGGGGTGATCGGCCAGCGGTCGCCGTGCACATAGCGCAGCGGCCATTGGTTGAGACCTTCATTCTGGGTGAAGCCGAGCAAGGTGTGTTCGCTCAGATCGGCCACTTGCTGCGGGGCGCCATGTTTTTCCAGGTAGGCGGGGCTGGCGACGATCAGCAGCGGGCTGCAGCCGAGCGAGCGCGCGTGCAGCGTCGAGTCAGCGAGGGTGCCGATACGGATGGCGACGTCGGTGCTTTGTTCCAGCAGGTCAATGATCAGGTCATTGCTGTTGAGTTCGAGCTGGATGTCCGGATAGAGCCGACGGAATTCGTCGATGTACGGGACCACCGCATGGAGCATGAACGGTGATGCGGCGTTGATTCGCAAGCGACCGGACGGTGTTTGCTGGCGCGAAGACAGGCGTTCTTCGAGTTGCTCCATCTGATCGAGAATAAGCTTGGCTTGCTCGAAGAAATACTTGCCCTCCTCGGTCAGGTCCATGCGCCGCGTGGTGCGGTTGATCAGCGTGGTGTCGAGCTTGGCTTCCAGCTTCGACAACGTGCGGCTAACCGCCGAAGGCGTTTGCCCGACCTGCTCGGCGGCGGCGGAGATCGAACCGCACTCGATCACGCAGACGAAAATCTGCAACTCATCGGATCTGGCTTTCACGGGTGTCCTCTTTGAGATCGCCAAGATCGCAGCCTTCGGCAGCTCCTACATGGAAATGGGTTCCTGTAGGAGCTGCCGAAGGCTGCGATCTTTTGCTGTTACCACCGATAGTAGCTTGAAACACTCAAGCCTTGAGGCCAAACACCTCGGTCAAATGCTGCTCATAACGCGCCACATCTGCCTCGATGTTCGGCCGTTTCATCACGTCGACACAGAGGAACGTCGGCAACCCGGTCATACCGAGAAACTCGTTGGCCTTGTGAAACGGGAAGTACACCGCATCAACACCTTTGGCCTCAAAGAAATCAGTCGGGTCATCGAAGGCCTGCTGCGGTGCGTTCCAGGTCAGCGACAGCATGTATTGCTTACCCTGAATCAGGCCACCGCTGCCGTACTTCTGCGAAGCATCGGAACGAGTGCGGCCATCGCTGGCGTAGAGGCTGCCGTGGCCTTCGGTGAAGACTTCGTCGAGGTACTTTTTCACCGTCCACGGCGCGCCCATACACCAGCCGGGCATCTGATAAATGATCACGTCGGCCCAGAGAAATTTGGCCACTTCTTCAGCGACGTCATAGCCCTCGTCGATGAAGGTGGTCTTGACGTCGACACCGCCGCGATCGAGCACGCTTAACGCCGCTTCGTGCAGGGTGGTGTTGTAGCGACCGTCGGAGTGAGCGAATTTTTTACCGCCATTGAGCAACAGCACTTTTTTCATGAGAAAGCCTCGGCGCAGCCATTGGGCTGGATGGAGAAGGGAAACTGGAATGGCGGCAGATTAACGATCCGCCTCGCGCGGAATAAGGCCCGATTGCGCAAAATACATTTGATCAAAAAGCACGAATCCATCGCCGATTGTTGCAATAACATCCGCAGCATTCTGAATGTGAGGAGTCGTTGTGATGAGTGAACGCTTGGGTTTTATCCTGCACGCCAAGACCCGACCGGAACAGTCCGAGGCTTTCGAAGCGCTGTTTCGCGCCTACGTCGAACCGAGCCGCGCCGAGCCAGGTTGCATCGAGTACCACATGCTGCGTGATAAGGAAGATCCGACGCTGTTTATCTTCTACGAGATCTGGGCCTCCCAGGCGCACCTGGACGTGCATTCGAATTTGCCGCACATGAAGGCTTTCTTTGAACAGCGCATGGACTATCTGGAGCGCGATTTCGATATCCGCCAGATCGAAATGCTCAGCGAAGCCTCGGCTAACCGCTGATCAACAAGTGCGCGCCGAGCGCGCCCATACCGACAAAGAACACCCGTTTGAACAACACGGCGCTGATCCGTTCGCGCAGCCATTGGCCCAGCAACATACCGAGAATGGCCGGGATCAGCGCCAGCAGCGAAGCACTCAGTTCGCCGCCACCGAGGGCGCCACGCCAGAGCAATCCAGCGGCCAGCGCCAACGTCGAAACGGTGAAAGACAGGCCCAGCGCCTGCACCAGTTGATCGCGATTCAAGCCCAGCGCTTGCAGGTACGGCACCGCCGGAATCACAAACACGCCGGTGGCCGAGGTGATGACACCGGTGATCAAACCGCACGCCGGCCCCAGCCAACCTTCATGGCGTGGATTGACGCTCAGCGTTGGCAGAAACAAACCGCTCAACGCATAAAGCAACAGCGCCGCGCCCAACCCGCGCACCACCCAATGCCCGCCCGTCATGCCGATCGACAACGTGCCGATAGCGGTGCCGAGGAAGATCATCAGCAGCATTGGCCACAGGCGCTTGATCAGTCCTTTGAGGTGACCACCAAAGGCGAGTTGCCAGACATTGGTCAGGGTTGCCGGGATGATCAGCAACGCGGCTGCCTGCGACGGCGCCATAGCCAGACCGAGCAAGCCCATGGCGACGGTGGGCAGGCCGAGGCCGATGACGCCTTTGATCAGACCGGCGAGGATGAAGGTCATGATGACCAGCAGGGACAGGGCCAGGCCGAGGTGCTGGTAGAAATCTGTGAGCGTGTTCATGGCGCTACTGTGCGCCAGTCGGAGTTGGCTGAAAATCTGCCATATACTGAGGCTGCCTCTCTTTTAGCAAGAGGCTGATTTTTCCATTGAGGCTTCTGGCCCATTCGCGAGCAGGCTCGCTCCCACATTGGATGGGTGTCGTACCAAATCCCCTGTGGGAGCGAGCCTGCTCGCGAAAGGGCCAGCCCAGACACCACAAAAACCAGAGGCTGCCAATCATGCAATTCGACCTCACCGACCTGCGCCTCTACCTGCACATCCTCGACACCGGCAACATCACCGCCGGCGCCGCCCGCAGCCATTTATCCCTGGCCGCTGCCAGCGCCAGAATCCGCGCCATGGAAGCCTCGCTTGGCGTCGATTTTCTCGAGCGCGGGCGCCGTGGCGTCACGCCGACACCGGCCGGCAAAGCCCTCGCCCAGCATGCGCGCATCCTTCTGCAACAAGCCGAACGCCTGCAGCAGGATCTGGCCGACTATGCCCAAGGCGTCAAAGGTCAGGTGCGCTTGCTGTGCAACACGACCGCGATCACCGAATACCTGCCGGAAGTACTCGCGGACTTCCTGCGCGATCATCCCAATCTCGACATCGACTTGCAGGAACTGCCCAGCGCGCGCATCACCCACGCCTTGCGCCAAGGCGCGGCGGACCTCGGGATTGTCTCCGATGCGGTCGACACCCATGGCCTGCAAACCCGGCCCTTTCGCGACGATCCATTGGTACTGATCCTGCCCCCTGACCATGCTCTGGCGAGTCGGCCGTCACTGACGTTTGGTGAAACCCTGGCGCACGACTATGTCGCGCTTGGCAGCCACAGCGCGCTGGCGATTCACCTGGAGGAACAAGCGCTGCACATCGGCCAGCGCATGTCGATCCGGATCCGCGCCGATGGCTTCGAGGGCGTCATGCGCATGGTGGCGCGAGGTGCGGGGCTGGCCATCGTGCCCAAGGTGGCCATCGAGCGCTGGGCGGCAGTGCACTCGGTAACGTGCCGGCCGCTGGACGAAGTCTGGGCGCATCGCACCTTGCAACTGTGCGCACGCGACTTCGACCACCTGCCCGGTTACGCCCGGGCCTTGTTTGATGCGCTGGTGCCTTGACTCTACCGCTAGGGGCAGACTCTATCCTGTGCGCTTCATTTCAGGAGTACACACAATGAGCAAACGAATGCTCGTGATTCTGGGTCACCCCTCCACCGACAGCTTTTGCGGGGCATTGAGTGAGACTTACGTTCAGGCCGCCAAGGACGCCGGGCATGAGGTGCGGCTGTTGCGTCTGGATGCACTGGAGTTCGACCCGGTCCTGCACGAAGGCTACAACAAGGTGCAGCCACTGGAGCCGGACCTGCTGCAAGCGCAGGCCGATATCACCTGGGCCGAGCACCTGACATTCGTCTATCCGATCTGGTGGGGCGGGATTCCGGCACTGTTGAAAGGCTTCGTCGACCGGATTTTCCTGCCGGGTTTCGCTTTCAAATACCGCGAAGGCAAAGCCTTCCCCGACAAGCTGCTCAAGGGCCGCACCGCGCATTTGCTGGTGACCATGGACACGCCGTACTGGTACTACAAATGGATCTATGGCATGCCGGGGCTGAATCAGATGCGCAAGACCACGCTGGAATTCTGCGGCATCAAGCCACTGAAGACGCTGACCTTCGGGCCGATCCTTGGCTCCAAGCCAAACCAGCGCGATGCCTGGCTGGAAAAGGCGCGCGTGACCGCCGCCGTCTAAGGTTTTCCAGCCGCCTCAACTGACGGCGCACCTGCCGCCGTCAGTGCCTCTTCGGGTTCCCTTCACGAGCCCGTCCGTCGCCTGTGCACGTCATTTACGCGCAGTTGCAATTTTCAGATGGTATTGGACATATAATCGCCGCCGATCCGGCATGACGCCCGATCGCGCTACGCTATGTTTGACCATCGAGACGGACCTTTATGTATATCGGCAAAGCCGCCCAGCTGTCGGGCACCACTGTCAAAAGCATTCGCCATTACGAAGAAATCGGCCTGTTGCCCGAGCCCAAGCGTGAAGGCAAATACCGCATCTACAGCCAGCAAAGTGTCGAGGTGTTGACGTTCATCAAGTGCGCCCAGCAACTGGGCTTCAAGCTCAAAGAGCTGCAGGTGATCCTCAACAACTACCGCGGCGACGAATTCCCGTGGGACATGGCGCAACGAGCCATCGCCGAAAAAAAAGCCGAACTGGTGACCCAGATCGGCGATTTGCAGCAATTGCATGATGGCCTCGAGGCGTTTGAACACAACCTCAACGACGCCCGCCAGGAATGTCAGTTCGAACGCATCGCCCGTTATGGCGAAAAAAACCCGGGCACTACTCTGAACTGAAAACCCTGCTGCGCCGCATGACCAAGCTCGCCTGCCGCCTCAGGGCAGGCGCGCCCGGTCGTTGGCGAATCAGCCCGGCACCGTCTCTCCCTCTGTATGCAGTGCTGGAACCGGCGCATGCACCGGCGCAATCGCCGCAAAGAACCACGGTGACACCAGCGTCACCAGGACAATGGTCATGACCCCGCTGGAAAACAGCGCCATCGCCACCAGTGCACCGAGATCGACAATCGGCTTGAAGTCGGAAAACAGCAGCGCCATGAAGCCGACAGAGAAGATCACCACGTTGATCACCGTCGAACGACCGACGCTGTGCATCGCCTGCAAAATAGCCGCGTCGATCTCAATGCCCTGCTGCACCAGCAACTTGATGCGCGACAGCAGGTGCACTGCGTAATCGACCACACCGACCACCAGGAACGTCACCAGCGTCGTGCCGATGTTCAGCTCGATGCCGAACAGGAACATGAAGCCGTAGACCGTCACCGAGGTGGTCAGCAAGGTCAGCATGCCGAGCACCCCGAGGCGCACCGATTTGAGCCAGTACATCATCATCAGCGTGACGACCAGCAAGGCCAGGGAAAAACTCAGCACCTGGCCCTGAGTGATTTCCTGCAACACCCCGGTCCAGATCAACGGCGTGCCGGCGTGGGTCACTTCCAGGTTGGCCGGTTTGTTCACCAGCAGCCAGGCATCGAGGCGGTCGAGCATGCCCTGATAGTCGCTGGCGACCGACGAGGTCATGGTGTACAGGGTCAAGGCCTTGGAGAAATCGGCGTTGAGCACGTTGTTCAGGTCGGAACCGCCACCGTTTTCGAACAGCATCACGTGCTGCTCGATCAGCGAATTGCCCGGCACTTCAAAACGCTCGACCTGCCCGTCGTCATTGACCGAAGTGACCTTCTCCACGGCATTCGGCACCCGCAGATACTCCGGGTTCATGTCGTTGAGCACCAGGTTCATACGCTTGACGTACGTGGCCAGTGAGTAGCCGTAACTGACGTTCGGTTGCTGTTTGATGAAGTGGTCGAGCTTGTCGATGAACTGCACCACTTCGGTGGTCAGCACGCCGCGCGGCTCCTTGCTGTCGATGGCGATCCAGCCCGGCGCCGTGCCCGCTACTTTGGCGTGGTTGATGAACTGATCGGACACGCGAATGTGGCTTTCCGGCTTGAAGTAAGCAATGCCGGAGTCTTCGATATCGACGCGGAAGGTGAACACGGTGGCCAGCGCCAGCAGCGGCAGCATGACCATCAGGATCGGTTTGCGAAAGCGGATCATCCAGGCACAGAACGCCACCAGATAGCGCGAGATGATCGATTCCTGGTGCACCACAGCCTTGGCTTGCTGCGGCTGATCCTTGCCCCAGATGGAAATCCACGCCGGAATCAGCAACAGCGAAATGATCAGCGCCGCGGTCAGACCGATCGACATGAACACGCCGAAATTACGGATGCTGACAATGTTGTTGGTGGTGGAAATCATGAACGTGGCGATGGTCGTCACGGTCGTCAACACCACCGGCACCACCATCAAGCGCTGGGTTTCGCGGTTGGCCTCGCGATTGCTCTTGCCGGCGTTTTTCTGCTCGTAATACTCAGCCATCACGTGGATCGCATCCGAGCAGCAAATGGTGAACAGGAACACCGGCAGCACACTGGTCAACAGGTCGAACGGCACCCGCAACAGCGCCATCAGGCCCAAGGTCCAGATGGTGCAGAACAGAATGTTGAACAGCGGCAGCAGCACGCCCAGCGGTTTGCGGAAGAAGAAAATCAGCAGCAAGGTAATCAGCAGAAACACGATCGGAAACAGCACGGCCAGGTCGTGATCGATGATCTCCTGTTGCGCGGCGATGAAGATCGGCATGCCGGCAATGAAGATTTCGTCCTTGTACTCCGGGTGTTCGGCCTGATATTGCGCGACGATGCCGCGCACGATCTGATAAGCCCGCAGTTGCGCCTGAGCGTCGTCCTGCTTGGTGCCGAGCTCAGCCACCAGCATCGCGACTTTCTTGTCCTTGGACACCACCCCGTCGACCATCAACTCGTTGCCCATGATCTGCGACTCGACCAGCGCCGGATCCATGTCATAGGCATTCAGGGTTTTGTGGATCAACAGTTCGCCGTCGTCGGTCAAGACGATGTTTTCCAGGTCGCCCATCGAGGCCATTTCGCGGATCGGGTTGATCCGCTCGGCGAGAAAGGACAGGAACAGCTGATCATGGGAGTCCCAGTTCTGACTCTGGGCATGATCACGCAAAGCCTTGGCGTTGGCGTAATCGTTCTGCGAAAAACCGCCGTCGAGAATGTCCCGGGTCAACAACTGCGCACGGCTGTCGTCTGGATGGCGGGCGACGATTTGCGCCAGCTGATCCTTGTCGGCATCGTTGGCCAGAATCATCTTGCGCACTGATTGCGACATCGAAAACAGCGCGTTGAGCGTCGATTTGTTGAATACCGTTTGCGGGTTGTTCAGCGCCACCATGACCGAGTCGAACGTGCCGGTGAATTCACCCTGCAAATCGATGATGGTCTTGCGCGCCGGGTGGCTTTCCTTGAGCAGATAAGGGTTGGTGTCGGACACCAGCGCGCCCAGCGTATAAGTGAAATACGCCGTAATCGCCACCAGCAGGAAAACAATCGCCCGCGCATAGCGCTCGACGAAATTCAGATATCTTTCCATGATCATGCGGTTCCAGGTCGTCGGGGTCGGCGCTTAGCGGGCAGACACGGCAAAGTCCGGCAGGTCACCGGTTTTCAGCCCGCGCTTGATGGCGGTCTGGGTGAACAGGCGGTCTTCCAGAGAAACGTTGTACTGCAACTGGTTGAAGCGCATTTCCGAACGCGTGCCGTCGATAAAATGCTCGGTTTCACTGAGCACGATGCTGTCGATCGAATCGATGGTCGCGACTTTCTGCGTGCGCATCTGCTTGATCAGCACACCTTTGACGTCGAAGAAATCCTGACGCATGACCAGGAAATTCTGCTTGTCGATCCACACCTTCAGCTTGTTGTAACCGGTCTTGGCCAGCACCTCGGGGGAGGCTGGTTCGCGCTCGATCACGTAGCAGTCGCGGCCCTTGATCTGTTCTTCGCCGACGAGTTTCTGCGAGTAGTCTTTGACGCGGATCTTGTCCAGATCGGCATACGAGTACTCACTGCCCATGAACGAGCCGCGCTTGTCGGTGGTGGAGATGCGGCGGGTCTGGCGACTGACCGGCAGGTACATCCACTGGCTGTCTTCCAGGCCGAGGGTTTCGTGCGGGTTTTCGATGTGGAAGGCCACGTCACGCACGTCAGTCGGCGCGGAAAAGTACATGCTGAACTTGTCGCTGTCCGGGTAATCCTTTTGCAGGTAGGTGAACTCGCGAACCCGGGTATTGCCTTTCTTGTCATGCAGGATCAGCGAAACCTGGGACATGAAGCTGTTCCCGTCATTGCGATCGCGTACCTGACGGATGATCTCATCGGCATTGCCAGCCTCGGCGGCACTGGCGCAGGCGCTACCGAGGATCAGTGCGGCGGTGGTCAGACTTTTCAAAAACGGCAACATAACAACTTCCTTTTCGTTGGATGAGTGCACCTGCGCGAGAGCGGCAGGCGTGATGGGTCAGAACAGATAACCGGCCGACAGCCGCACTTGATCGCGCTTGCTGTACTCGCCGAAAGTCTTCTCGGGCTTGCCGAAGAACACGTCGACTTCCAGGCCGAGCTTGATGTAGTCGACCGGCTTGTAGGTGAAGATGCCTTGCAGCAAGGCGTCGTCCTGAAACGGCGGTGAGCCAGCGACCACCAGACGACTCTTGAGACGATCCTGCCAATGGGTGCCTTCGGCCGACAGGGTGAACAGCGGTTCGCGCTTGTCCTGCAACATGCCGTCCTGCCAGTCGAGCAACACCTGCTCCTGCCATTGCGCGGAGATCAGCCAGTCGCGCAACAGGTAGTCGACGCCCAGCAGCGACTTGACCATCGGCGTGCTGTCGGCACCGTAGGCGCGCGTCGGATTGGTCACTCGCCAGTTGTCGAAATACGCGACCTCGCTGCGCACCACGATGCTGTGCCCGGCGTCGATCGCCAGCCCGGCACCGCCCATGGTGTAACGGGGAAACTGCCGTTCCAGCCGCGTGCGACCGTCATCGGCGAGGCCTTCGACGGCGTACACCGGGTCTTGCTGACGGGCGCTCAAGGCAACAAAACTGGTGTCCACCGCGCCGATCCGGCCGTTGGCGCTCAGGCCATAGGAATAGCCCTTGTCGCCGTCATAGCCGGGTTTGGAATCGACCAGGAAATACTGCGGGTCCGGCGTAGCAAACAGTGGCGCGGCAAACTCACTGCCCTCAACCGGCGCCCGGTTTTTCACGAAGTCAGTGATCCACAGCGCCTCCAGTTCCCACTCGCCCACCGGTTGTGCAAAACGCACCATGGGCACGGCGATGCGACTGTCTTCGAGCAGCGGCGTCAGGCCATCGCGATAGTCCAGCGGGTTGATCTGATCGAGCACGCGCAATTCATCCGCGCGGCCCCAGACCACTTGCTGCCAGCCCACTGTCACTTCACCGTCACCCAGCGAATGGCCGACGTAGAGGTGCCGCCAATCGGCGTCGAAACGGTACTTGTCCCGCGCCCGTTCGCTGTACGGATTGTTGCCGTCATAACGCGCGTCGTAACGCACGCGGCCCTTGGCCTTGTAGTAACCGCCCTCCCAGTTGTCTTCCAGGTTGGCCTTGAAGTACACGGCTTTCTGCGTGACCTGATCGTCACCGTGCAGGCGCAAAGCCGTGGCCACGCCGACTTCACCGTCGGCGTAATCGGGCTTCAGATCAGCGACGGTAAATTCGGCCATCGCGGTGGGCGCAGCCATGCACGCCCACACCGCACCCACGACGTGACTGTTGTGAAATCGAGGCATCGCTACATTCCCAACCCGACACCGCCATCAATCACCAGACTCTGCGCGGTCACCCCGCCAGCCTCGGGGCTGGCCAGGTAACGCACCATCGCCGCCACTTCTTCGCTCTGGATGAAACGGCGCATCGGCAGTTTCTTCTTCGCGTTGCGCACGATCTGTTCCTGGGTCAAACCGGCAATCGCCGCTTGCGTCGCCAGTTCACCCTGCAACATCGGCGTATCGATCCACGCCGGCAGAATCGCATTGACGGTGATCTGCCGCGAAGCGAGATCCAGCGCCAGCGCCTTGGTCATGCCGACGATGCCGTGCTTGGACGCGCAGTACGCGGTGTTGCGCACCTTGCCGGCACGGCCGAGGATCGACGACATATTGATGATCCGCCCACGGTCGGGCATCAGTGCCAGACACAACGAGGTCACATAGAACGTACCGTTGAGATTGACCGAAATCACCTTGTGCCAGTTGTGCAGATCCTCCGGCTCGTTCTCGTTGCAGATGCCGGCACTGTTGACCAGCACATCAACGTAATCGACTTGCGAACCGAGGGTTTTAAAGAACGCTTGCATGGCCGGCAGGTCGGCAATGTTCGCCGCATGGGTTTCGACCCGCGCCTTGATCTGCTCCTGCTGCTCGTCGACCCAGCGCTGCAGTTCGGCCAGATCGAGATCCAGCAGGATCAGGCGATTGTCGGCGTCGGCGGCAAAGTTCTCGGCGACCGCGCGGCCGATGCCTTTGGCCGCACCGGTGATCAGAATGGTTCGGCTCATGGCATTTTCAACCCGCCGTTGACCGACAGGACCTCCCCGGTCAGGTACAAACCGCGATCGGCGAGGTACAGCACCGCTTCGGCAATTTCCTCCGGTTCGGCGTAGCGTTTGATCAGCAGGCGCGACTGGATTTCTTCTTCCTGACTGCCGATCAGCGCCGTACTCATCTCGGTCTTGACGATGCCCGGGGCGACCGCGTTGACGCGAATGTTGCGCGGCGCCAGCTCCACCGCCAAGGCACGGGTCAAGGATTCGACCCCGCCCTTGGCAGCGGCATAGTTGCTTTGGCCTTTGCCGGGCTTCTGCGCCGCCACCGAACTGATGTTGACGATGCAACCGCTGCGCTGGCGCAACATGCCCGGCACCACCTGCTGACAGCAAAGCATCGTGCCAATCAGGTTGGTCTGGATCACCTCGACCAGGTCGCGCGCTGACATCGTCGCCAGCAAACCATCGCGGGTGATGCCGGCGTTATTGACCAACAGATCGATACGCTGAAAATGCTGATCGACCCGCTCAAAAAACACCTTGATGCTGTCGCCGCTGCTGACATCGCACTGCAACGCCAGGCAATCGATCCCCGACGCCTGAACCTCATCGCGCAAGGCCATTGCCGCGACTTCATCGCGCACGTAACTGAACGCGATCTGATAACCCGCCCCGGCCAGGGTCTGGACAATCGCCCGACCGATGCCACGACTGCCACCGGTCACCACTGCTACTTTATTCGGCATGACCGTTCCTTAGAGCGAGTTGTCGGTTTTGAACTGGGCGAGGCTGAAGCCGTGAGTCGCCGCCAGTGCACGAATCTGCTGCACTTGCTCGCGGCTGATGTCGCCGTAGGAGTAGTGCTGTTTCATCCCGGACAGGCCCATCAGCACCGACTCGGCCATGCACGCGTACAACTGACCTTGCTTGAGATAGGCGCGAACGTTTTTCACCAGGCCATCACCCAGCGGCGTCTGCACGATGCCGCCGTGCATGTAGAGCACGTCGCTGCGTTGGCTGGCGAGGTTCTGGTCAACGTTCAGCGGAACGGCGATGTCGCAGATCACACTGTTTTCGGCGAAGTGCTCGGCAAAAAGAAACGGCTGCGGTGCGTTCGCCGCGCAGAGCACGATGCGTGCCTGTTTCAGCACATCAAGATCGTTGCTGACGGTGATGAAGGCGTTCGCGCCCAAGCGTTCTTCGACCAGTTTCGCCACGCGCACGCCTAGATCGGCACTGCTGCCATGGGCCTGCAACAGCGCATCAATACCGTCGATTTGCTGCAAGCGACGGGCAAGACGGTCGTGCTCGGCGACGCCCTTGAGAATCGCGCGGGCGGCTTCGGCATAAATCTGTTGCGCGGTTTTTTCCAGACGACGCAGGGAACCGTCGCGGCCGCTGCCGATGAGGATCAGGTGCTCGACACTGGTCGACAGCAGCGAGGCGTAGGTCGAGGCGATGTTGCCGGCGGCACCGACCACTGCGGCAGTCTGCTCGCCCAGCTCAAGGCCTTGCTGCTTGCAGCCCTGCTCGATAGCTTCCAGGCCCATGCCGATGGTCAGCGCGTTACCGGAGGTCAGCGCCATGTCAGGAATCTGCAAGGCCTGGCAGTTGTTGGTGACGATCGAGGTGTACATGCCCAGCCCAGCGACGGTGTAGCCATCGGCGCGGGCATCCTTGATGCGATTGCCGACTTCTTCGCGGATGGTCTGCAGATCGCCGCTGGCGATATACGCCGCCATGGCATCGGAATCCATGCACAGCGGGTACAGGGTGAACTCCACGGCAGTGCCGAGTTTCGAGCGAATCTGCACCGGGCCGATGGGCGCGGCACGGCGCTCGGGGGCCATGCGTTTGATGAACTCGCGTTTCTGTTCAGCGCTCAGGGTCGACAATGAAGGATCGACGTCGCTGAGCATGTCCGAATCAATCAGATGGTTGATGAACGCCACGCGAGCCACCACACGCACGTTCTCGTCAGACTTTGGGCGGGTTTCGCTCTCCTTGAAGCTGACCTCGCGCGCCGGCACGTCAGCGATGCTGTCGGCGCACACTCCGGCGGCCAGCGGGAAGGCGTCGCGGCGGCGCAGCATGTCGCAGACTTTCTGCAAGGACGCGATCAGTCCATCGATCTCTTCGAAGGTGATGCACACCGGCGGTTCCAGTCGGATCACATTGGCGTTGCTGCCCGACGGCGCCACGCGCAGGGATTCGAATTGCAGCAGGTAGCCGGCGATGATGTAGCCCAGCGCATCGTTGTACTGCGCCGATGCCTGAACCAGCGAACTGGTGCCGGTCAGGTCGTGCAGTTCGAAGCCCAGCAGCAAGCCGCGCCCACGCACGTCGGCGATGACGTCCGGATAGGCCGCTTTGAGTTCCAGCAGCGAAGCCTTGAGGTACTCGCCCTTTTTGTTCACGTCCTTGAGCATCGCGCTGTCGTTTTCGAACAGACGGCGCAAGGCCGACAGGGCGATATGGCAGGACGCATCATCTTCGGCAAAGGTCGAACTGTGGATGTAGCTGAAATCGTTTTCGTAGTGGCTGGCGCGGATTACCGTCGCGGCGATTTTCATCAAGCCACCGCCCAGCGCTTTCGACAGGCAGTAGTAATCGCCCTGCAAGTTGAAATGGCTGGCACCCAGCAAAGTGCCGGTGCGGCCGAAGCCCGATTGCACTTCGTCGATGATCAGCGGGCATTGCTGTTCGTTGCACAGACGCCGCAGGCCCAGATAAAACTCATTGGCGAACTCGTTGATCCCGCCCTCGCCCTGAATCGGTTCGAGCAATACCGCCGTGATCGCACTGAATGCTTCGCGGCGCACCTGCAGGGTTTCGCCGCTCCATTCCAGGCTCAGCCAGTGACGAATATGACGGGCCGGCAGCTCCTGCAATTGCTGTGGCTGTTGTGGGTCGATGAACTCGACGTTGAGGCCGAAACGGGCGAACGGCTTGCGGTACTGCTTGCCGTACGTCAGTTGAACGGTGTTCACCAGTTTGCCGTGGAAGCTGCCGCGCACAGCGAGGAATACCGGCTCGACATGCAACTGCGCCAGGTTGTGCTGACGCACCGCTTCGGCCACTTGGCGCACGGTGACGCAGGACAGATTCTGCGGCAGCAGACCGGCTGGCAAATCGAGATCGTCGATGTCCAGTTCGACGTAAGCCTTGTCGCTGGCGACCAGATTGGCGAGGGCGAAATCGCGCTCGTCGAATTGCTTCTGCAGGTTTTTCTGACGACGGTATTCGGCGTGCTTGACGGCGATTTCCACCGACTCGGCGCCACTGTTGGAGAAGGTCGAAATGTAGCGTTCGCTGTTGTTCAGTTCACGGTTGAACGCTTCACTGAGTTCACGCCCCAACTGCCCCGCCGCACCGCGCACCGACATCTGCGCGTTAAACGGCACATCGGCGCGCAACAGGTCGACGAGTTGCTCGACAAATTGCGGATCGTTGTGGCCATACAGCGCAGCGCCGTAACCGCCGAGGAAGTCGGTGACGGTCACTTCATCGCCCTGGCGGTCGCGGTAAAACAGTTTGCTACCCAGCGCTCTGTGGAACTGGCATTCGAGGCCCAGGGCCTGCATCAATTCAACGAATTTCGGCCGTACGTAATCGCGGTAATCCATGACAGTTCTATCCCTTGAGTAAAAAATCAGCTGCGTTTCGTTGCATGCCGACGGTCAGTCGGCCGCGTGAAATTCGAGTTGGTAACCGGTGCTGAAACCGTTGTCGTCGCGGTTGATCACCAGGCAATCGTGGAGCACGGCATCGCGCGGCCCGCCGATCACGAACGGCAGGTGCGCAGCCACAGGTTGTTCCAGACCACTGACCGGCGGGATGCTTTGCGCCTGCAACGCCTGCCTGGCGAGAATCAGATCAACCAGGCTCGGCGCACCGCTGAGAATGCCGGTCAGTGCTGTGCTGCTGGTGATGTGTGCGGCGCCGGTTCGTGCCAGGGTGCGAGCCAGATCGGCATCCTTGTGCGGATCGCCAGTGGCGCTGCTGACCAGCAGATCCACTTGTTTATCCGGCAGGTTCAGCGAATCCAGACGAGGGTGGGCGAACAGTGCTGTCAGGCAGGTTTTCGGGCCCGCCGGCAGATCATCGGCGCGGCGCAGTACCAGCGCCGCCGCACCTTCGCCGGCAATGCCGCCACTGCCTTGGCGATCAAAGGCACGCAGGCTTGGCGAACCGTCGGTGCTGATCACCCCCGCCTCGGCCAGTGCGGCAAGCGCCAGCGGATCCAGTTCACTGCCGGCGCCCACCACAATGGCTGCGTCGATCCGACCGCTTTGCAACGCCGCGCAGGCCTCGCGCAGCGCCGCCAAATTGCCGGCCACGCCTTGCATGTAGGCGTTGCATTCGCACTCAAGCTTCAAGGCCAGACTGACGACGCCGAGCAAACCGTTGCTCAGGCTCTTGAGCACCAGGAACGGATCGAGTGCGCGCTCCTGCAACACGCGTTTGGCCAGACGCTGCATGTCGGCACCAGTCTCGGTCTGACACTCGTGCAGCAGTTCGCCGTAAGACGCGAGCGACGGATGGGTGTAACCGCCCTGGCAGCAATAGAGACCAAAACGCACGCTGTCGCGGCCCGGTTCAAGCCCGGCTTCTGCCAACGCCTGGCGCACCGCACTGACACCCCAGATCACCGCCGGCGGACAGTAACGCTGGAGGTTTTGCGCAACGTCCTGACGGCTACGTTGATGATCTCGATCAGCGATGTGTCCGAATGCAGTGACCCGCTCGCTGTGGAACAACGACGAGTTCAGGGGCGAGATCGCGCTACGCCCTTCGCGGGCCGCCGACCAGAAACCCTCAACGCCCCAGCCGGTGGGCAACACACAGCCGCTGCCGGCGATCGCGACAGGTACAGTGGCAACAGTCATTGTCCGTGCTCCCGATATTTGCCAAGGGCCAGCGAGGTATTGAGGCCACCGAAACCGAAGGAATTACTCAGCGCGTAATCCACTCGGCGGCTGACCGCCTGACCGGCGCAGTAATCCAGATCGCACTGTTCGTCGGCGTCATGCAGGTTCACCGTTGGCGTGACCAGATCGTTGAGGCAGGCCAACGCGGTGACGATGCATTCAGGGGCGCCAGCGGCTGCGATCAGGTGACCGAACTGTGATTTGTTGGCGCTGACCGCCAAGGCTTGATAATGCTTGTGCTCGGCGAACACACTTTTGATCGCCAGGGTTTCGGCAACGTCGTTGAGCGGTGTCGAAGTGCCGTGGGCGTTGATCAGATCGATCTGCTGCGGGCGTAGCCCGGCGTCGTCGAGCGCGGCCTGCATCGCCAGTGCCGCACCGCGTCCTTCGGGTTGCGGTGCGGTGACTTTGTAGGCGTCCAGACTGCTGCCGAAACCCAACACCTCGGCATACGGCGTGGCGCCACGGGCCAAGGCATGTTCGAGGCTTTCCAGCACGACGAAACCACCGCCCTCGCCGGCAATCAGACCGCTGCGATCACGATCGAACGGGCGACACAGATCCGCGCCCCAGCGTTGCTCGCCCGAAGCGGCACCCAACAGATACAACGCCGCCATGGTGTCGAGGTTGAGCACCGAGTCGGCGCCACCCGCCAGCGCAACGCTGACTTCTCCGCGACGAATCATCTGAAAGGCATTGCCAATGGCTTGCGAAGCACCGGCACAGGCACTGCTGATGTTGATCACCGGCCCTTCACAGCCCAGGTCGTCGGCGATTACCCGCGCCAGACGGTCGTTGCTCTGGCGTAGCGAGCCATCGGCATTCACTTGCCCGGCCCGCGACATCAGGTATGACCAGCTCGGGGTGCCGCCATTCGGGGCTTCGGTCAGCAGCATGTCGGCGAGCATGTGCTGCGGTGCGCCCGAGGCACACAGCACCGCTGCGCCCAGCAACTGTTCAGGCTGCAAGCCGCTGTCGTTGACGGCTTGCGTGGCGGCGACCCAGCCAAAGCGGCTGCGCTTTTCCAGCGGCATCGTCCAGGCCGGATGGCTGTGCAGTTTTTCCGGCAACAGGCGCATGTCGACAGGCGCTGCATAACGCACCGCGAACGACGCCTCTTGCACGTCGTCCGGCTGCCATGGCCGCACGCAATGTTCGGCGCCGAGCATTTTTTCCCAGAGGGTCTGCCATTCGAAACCGAAACCGGTGACGGCGCCCATGCCGGTGATCACAATCCGTGTCGCACTCATGCGTGCTTCTCCATGGTTTCACTGGCCAACAGCAATGCGCCCCAGTGACCGGCGCGAGTGTGGCTGACAAGCAACGTGTAGCCCGGCGTCGCCGCGACTTCACAGCTCAGGTGCAGTGTCAGTGCGACTTCTGTCAGCAAACCGCTGGCGCCCAGTTCACCGGTCATGGCGCGGGTGCTGCGAATCTCGCGCGGGAAGGCTTCGAGCAGCTTCATCACTTGCCCGTCAGCGCAATTGCCGACGATATGCTCGACGTCGCCGACCCGCAGTTTCTCGACACTCAGGACTTGGTCGATCACGCGCCGACCCACCGCCACAGACCGTTGCGGATCGGTGCTGTAACCACGGGCAAACCCGGCGATGCGCACGGCGTGTGCCGCACCCGGCGGCGGTGTCGACGCCAGCAACAGCGCGGCGGCGCCCTCACCGAAAATCGCTTCGTTCGCCTGATCGGGCTCGCGCAGATACAGGGCCGGGGTCAGGTTCGGGCTGCTGCTGACCACCAACGCGGCGTCGGCATGTCGCTCGCCAATCTGCTGGCAAGCTTCGATCAGCGCATCCAGCCCGGCGTTGTCCTGAGAACAAAATCCACCCATTGGCCCATGGCAATTCAATGCTTCAGCCACATAGGCCATGACGCTGCTGTTGAGCAGGGTCAGCGCATGCAGGGGCGGTGTGTTGGCCAATAACTGCGCCAGTTGTTTTTGCGGCTGTTCGATGATCGCCTGCACCGCATCCCAGCAAGGACTCGGCGCGTCGACTTCAGGAATGGCCGCTGTCAGGGCAATGCGTGACGCGGGCAATTGCAGCGCCGACAGCGCTGGCGCCAGCCGTGCGGCGCAATGCAACAGGCGCAAGCCCTGCGGTTCGACGCTGCGCTGGATCTTGCGATCAAACAGGTCACTGGCCAGTCGCGGCACCGGTAATGCAAACGCCTGACGCTGTGCGTCAAATGCCAGCGGTTGCGCCGCACAGGGTGTGCCGAGCAAGTCAGCGCATTCACTGCCTGCCACATTCAGCACCGCTGCGGCATTGAGATAGATGGCTCGGTTCATCTCATGCCCTCCCCAAAACCAGCGAGCTGTTGATGCCGCCAAAGCCGAACGAGTTGGACATCACCACGTTGATCGACTGGCGCACCGGCTCGCTCAAGAACTTCAGCGAAGGGTATTCGGCACGCTCGGGGTCGTAATTCAGGGTGGGCAACAGCACACCGTCACGCAGACTCATCAGCGACAGCACCGCTTCGATCGCGCCACTGCCTGCCAGGGAATGACCGATGGCGGACTTGTTGGCGGTGAAGGTCATGAAATCTTGGCAGCCGCCAAACAACCGCTGCAGCGCCAACGCTTCACAACTGTCATTGGCCTGTGTGGAGGTGCCGTGGGTGTTGACGTGTTGCACGGCGCTGCGCAGCAGCCCGGCGTCTTCGATTGCTGCTTCCATGCATTCCTCGTATTTACTGCCGTCGCGACTGCTGGAGGTCATTTTCTGCGCCTCGCAGACATTCGCGTAACCCAACACTCGGCCCAGTGGCGCAGCCTTGCGCCGCTGCGCGTGTTCAGCGGATTCGAGAATGACCATCGCCGAGCCTTCGCTGAGGACAAAACCGCTACGGTCGGGCATGAACGGGCGGCTCTGTTCGCTCGCCGGCAAGTCGGCCTGACAGAGCGCGCCGAGGCTGTTGAACATGTAATAAGGCAGTTCGTTGGCCATCAGTTCGACGGCGCCGCAAATAGCCAGATCGATCTCTCCGCGCTCGATGGCCCGGTAAGCACTGCCGATGGCCATGGTGCCGGCGGCACAGGCATCGGAATGGGTCGAGATGTGATCGCGAATGCCGAGCCGATCGGCCAGGTGTTGCGTCTGTTGATCGACCCGCCGGGTGAAGGTCGCGCTGGAAGGTGCCGGACTGTCCAGCAGACGGTCGAGGTCGACGCGTCCGGCCTTATCCATGCAACGGCTGAGCCGCTGCAGATCATGGCTGTCGGCACAGTACTTGTTGGCGCCCAGAAACAGACCGCTGCGACTGTGGGCAAAGTCTGCCGGCGTCAGGCCGGCGTGCTCCAGCGCCTGCCGGGCGACGTACTCGGCCAGCACACTTTGTCGCGGGTGCAGCGCCGCATTGCCGCCGAAACCGGCACCGATCTGCTGCCACTGCGCGTCATCAATAAACCCGGCAGCGCTGTTGCTGAATCCCAACGCCTTGAACCGAGGATGTTCGCGGACACAGGATTGCTTCCGGCAAATCCGCTCGAACAACGTGGCAGCGTCCAGCGCCATGGGCGCCACCAGACCGAACCCGCTCACATAGACTTCTCGTGCCCGCATGAGAACTCCTACACCGCTTCTTTGGCGTGAGTGGCGACAAACTGCTCAACCAATTGACGCGACACTTCATCGCCATCCGCCGGCACCAGACGCGCACTGCACACGCCGCAGACCACTTGTTGGCGCTCGTTCAGAATCGCCTGATGAGCATTGCAATCAGGGCACGTTGCCGGCAGGTAGTTGAAGAGATTGCGGCACTGGTTGGCCCAGTTACGCACGGTGGTCGCGGCGAACACCTGAGCCGGTTGCATGCCCGCCTTCAGTTGATCCGGGGTGTAGGCGCTCAGGCTTTGCTCAAGCAGGCTTTTGCCGCTTTCGGTAATGCGACCGTTGGCGAGAAATTCGCTGGCATCACCGCAAACCGCCACTGCATGGTCGAGCACGCTGGTTTTCGGCAGTGTGCAGCCATATTGGCGGCCCAGCTGGAAGCTCAGGTCGACGATGTCCAGCGAGTCGGCACCGAGGTCTTCGACAATGCTGCTGTTTTCTTCGATGTCATTCGCATCCATCACCAACAGCTGTGCGAGGATTTCGCGAGTGCTGGCAACGACATGTTCCAAGTCCAATGGATTGTTCATTTCTATCTCCCTATATGTCGTGACTACTTCATGAATTCGACTTATGAAAAGTAACTTTTCCCACAGCAACTTCTCACGCGGCGGGAATCTAAACTCTGCCCTTAAGGGGAGAGTCAACGAACTATTCAAGGTTTTTTTACAAGTCGAAAAAAGTCTGCAAAACCCCACAGACGCCGCACCTCCTTGGTGCGGTGAACGACTTATTTACTTAACAAAGACGGGGTAAGGTGGGGCGCCCGCGGTATCAGGCAGGCCGACTATCGAAAGCAACTAAGGAAGCAACGGAACAGACGTACTAAAAGTAAAAACCAGACAAGTAAAATAGTTATAACTTCATAACCTTTGTTTTAGGTCAGTACTGACGTTAATTGAATTTGCTGGAAGGTTTACTCCCCCATCCGTAAAACCTGGCAGCGTTTATGGATATCTGAATGTCGAACACAGACATCTGGGCCAAGGCGCGGCGCTATAGGGTGCAGCTTCCGTTTGATCGCCTTGTCTGGAGCCGACACATGACCGCCCCTATCACCGTTCTACGCGACACCCATCCGCTGCCGGTACTCGATGCCTGCAAATGGGAAAAACTCGAAGGCGACCCGCACACCGTCAACCTCAACGCCTACACCAGCGAAGACGGCAGCAAGATCATGGGCACGTGGATCTGCACGCCGGGCAAGTGGCGCGTTGAATACGTGAAGTGGGAATACTGCCATTTCCAGGAAGGCTACTGCGTAATCACCCCGGACGGCATGGCGCCGATTCATCTGCGTGCTGGCGATATCTTCGTGATTGAGCCGGGCATGAAGGGCACGTGGGAAGTGGTCGAGACCGTGCGCAAATATTTCGTGTTTGCCTGATGCAAAAAAGCCGGGAGATCACCCGACGTGATTTCCCGGCAAACAATGTCTGATATACGCAAATCCCCTGTGGGAGCGAGCCTGCTCGCGAAAGCGTACGGTCAGTCACTTCGTAGTTGAAGCGACCGCCGTCATCGCGGGCAGGCTCGCTCCCACAATTTGTTCAGCGCTGTCCTTCTATTGCAGGCTTGCGATAGCTGTTGATGATCGCCGAGAAATCCTTCCCGCCATCCCCACGCTGACTCATCGCCTGATACAACTGCTGCGCCACCGCGCCGAGCACCACCGGTTGATGCGCCTGACGCGCCGCTTCGGTCGCCAAGCCCAGATCCTTGAGCATCAGCTCGGCACCAAAACCACCGGTATAACCGCGCGATGCCGGCGCCGTTTCAACAATCCCCGGCCACGGATTGTACATCTCCGAACTCCAGCAACGCCCGGTCGAGCTGTTGATGATCCCGGCCAGCACAGTCGTGTCGATACCCAGCGCATCACCCAGTGCCATCGCCTCGCTGACGCCGACCATCGAGATCGCCAGCAGCAGGTTGTTGCAGATCTTGGCGATCTGCCCGGTGCCGACTTCACCGCAATGCACAATGTTGCGACCCATCTGCGCCAGCACCGGTTGCAGGGTGGCGAACAGTTCCGGGGTGGCGCCAACCATAAAGGTCAGCGTGCCGGCGGTCGCACCGCCCGTGCCGCCGGAGACCGGTGCATCGGCCATGGCCACGCCTTGTTTCGCCGCAGCGGCCGCTACATCGCGGGCCGTCTGCGGATCGATGGTGCTGCAATCCACCGCTGGAACAGCTTGGCGAATGCCAGCCAGCACACCGTCCTCACCGAGCCAGACGCTGCGCACATGCACAGCCGCCGGCAGCATGGTGATTACCAGTTCGGCGTCTTCGGCGGCTTCACGGGCCGAAGCGCGAATGTTGCCACCCAGTTGCTCCAGTTCTGCCAGCACGGTTTTATTCAGATCGACCAGATTCAGCGAGTGGCCAGCCTTGATCAGGTTGCGCGCCATCGGCGCGCCCATGTTGCCCAGACCGATAAATGCGATTTTCATGATCGATTCCTCAGCGCAGGTTGATGGTGGTGTTCACGCCGTCGTTGACGCTGTCATCATCGAACCAGCGCGCCGTGACCGTTTTGGTCTGCGTGTAGAACTGCACCACTTGCTTGCCGTACGGGCCGAGGTCGCCGAGTTTCGAACCGCGCGAACCGGTGAAGCTGAAGAACGGCACCGGCACTGGAATCGGGATATTGATGCCGACCTGGCCAACGTCGATTTCAGTCTGGAACTTGCGCGCCGCTGCACCGCTCTGGGTGAACAGGCCGGTGCCGTTGCCGAACGGGTTGGCGTTGACCAGCGCAATCGCCTGATCAAGGGTGTCGACTTCCAGCACCACCAGCACCGGGCCGAAGATTTCCTGGGTATAGATCTGCATGTCGGTGGTCACGCCCGAGAACAGGGTCGGGCCGACAAAGTTGCCTTGCTCGTAACCCGGCACCTTGATGTCGCGACCGTCCAGTTCCAGCTTGGCGCCTTCCTTGATGCCGCTTTCGATCAGATCGAGAATTCGTGCCTTGGCTTTCTTCGAGATCACCGGGCCGACATCGGTGCCCGGCTCGTTACCGGCGTTGACGGTGAGTTTCTGCGCCAGCGCTTTCAGATCCGGCAGCCATTGTTTCGCCGCGCCGACCAACACCACCACCGAAGTGGCCATGCAACGTTGCCCGGCCGCACCGAAACCGGCGCCGACCAGCGCATTCAGCGCTTGTTCGCGATTGGCATCGGCCAGCACCACGGCGTGGTTCTTCGCGCCCATCATCGATTGCACGCGTTTGCCGTGCTTGCCGGCCAGGTCATAAACGTGGGTGCCAACCGCAGTCGAGCCGACGAAGGACACGGCTTTGATGTCCTTGTGCGTGCACAGGCCATCGACCACGTCTTTACCGCCGTGAACCACGTTCAACACGCCCGCCGGAACGCCGGCCTCGATCGCCAGTTCGACCAGCAACATGGTCGACAGCGGATCCTGTTCCGAAGGCTTCAAGACGAAGGTGTTGCCGCAGGCGATGGCCATCGGGAACATCCACAGCGGAATCATCGCCGGGAAGTTGAACGGCGTGATGCCGGCGCATACGCCGATCGGCTGGCGCAGGGTGTAAGTATCAACGCCGCCGGCGACGTTTTCGGCAAATTCGCCCATTTGCAGGCTGCCGATGGAGCAGGCGTGCTCGACCACTTCCAGGCCACGGAAAATATCGCCCTCGGCGTCGGCAATGGTTTTGCCCTGCTCGGCACTGAGGACCACGGCAATGCGTTTGGAGTGTTCGCGGATCAGCGCTTGCAGCTTGAGCATGATGCGCATGCGTGCGCCGATCGGGGTCAGTTTCCAGGCCTGGAAGGCGCGCTGGGCGGCGCTGACGGCAGCATCGACTTCAGCGGCGGTAGCGAACGGGACTTTGGCCAGCACTTGCTGGGTCGCCGGGTTGACGATGTCGTGCCATTCGGTGGTCTGCGACTCGACCCATTCGCCGTCGATCAGCAGCTTGACCTTCTGGACCGTGGTGTCGTTGGGCGTAAGCGATGCGTTCATGCTGGTCTCCGAAACTTGTTTTTATCGTAGGAGCCAAGGCGAAAGGTTCGCCTTGAGATGAGGCGTGTGTCACGAATTGGTTGTCGGACTGTTTTTGGAGTATAGATGTGCAAACTTCTAATAAGAACGCACATATAAGCCCGTCCATCATGCAAAAAAACATCACCTCTCTAGGCTCGCTGAACTGGGACGACCTCAAGTTTTTCCTTGAAGTCGCCCGCACCCGCAAGGCCAGCACCGCCGCCAAACGGCTGGCTGTCGACTACACAACCGTTTCGCGGCGCATCAGTTCGCTGGAAGCGGCACTCGGTACGCTGTTGTTTGAAAAGTCGCGCACCAGCGGTTTCGTGCTGACCAGCGAAGGTCAGCGCTTGCTCGGTTATGCCGAGTCGATCGAAAGCACATTGCACATGGCCTGCGAGCAGGTGTCAGGTTCCGGTGTGGCACTCTCCGGGCATGTGCGCATGGGTTGCACCGAAGGTTTCGGCAGTTTTTTCATCACCCCGCAGCTAAGCCATTTCGTCGACGCCTACCCGGCGATCTCGGTGGACATCCTGCCGCTGCCGCACTTCATCAGCCTGTCCAAGCGCGAGGCCGATATCGTCATCGCCCTGGAACGGCCGGAACACGGGCCGTACGTGTGCTGCAAACTCTGCGACTACCGCTTGCAGCTCTACGCGACCCAGGAATATCTCGACAAACACCCACCGATCCGCCGCCCGGCAGACTTGGGCAAGCATCAATTCATCAGTTATGTGGATGACCTGGCGTTCAGCTCGGAGCTGCTCTACCTGGCGAACGTGCTGCCCGGCGCCAGCGCCAACTTGCGCAGCACCAGCGTGATCGCGCAATTCGTCGCGGCGCAGCAAGGGCGCTCACTGGCGATTCTGCCGTGCTTCCTCGCCGCGCAGGATCCGCGCCTGCTGCCCGTGTTGCCGGAGGAAATCGATATTACCCGGCAGTTCTGGATGTACTGCCGGGAGGATCTGAGGAAGTTGAAACGGATCACTTTGTTGTGGGATTACATTCGTGAGGTGACCGAGCGTAATCAGGGTCTGCTAATGGGGCAAACCCGCGAGATGCAGTTCGCCGACTAGTCGGCGCTGACCACAATCGAAACCCGGCGGTTTTCGGTGCGACCGGCCGCCGTATCGTTGGACGCCACCGGTTCTTTGCTACCCAGGCCTTGCAACTGGATGTTCTCTTGTTTCATACCAACCGTGCCCAGCACGTTGGCGACACTTTTCGCACGGCGCAGGGACAGTTGCTGGTTGTACGTCTCTTTGCCCGATGCGTCGGTGTGGCCATCGACGCGCACGCGCTCGATGCCGACACCCAGCAGGGCCTTGCCGATGCGTTCGACGATCTCGGTGCTTGGCTGGTTCAGGCTTTCGACGTCGCTGCCAAACAGCACTTTGCCGGACAGGCCAAACTCCCAGCCCTCGTCAGTCAGTTCAAAGCCCTGTTGTTTGAGGACCGCGACTTGCGCCGGGGTCAGGCCTTTTTGCGGGGCGGTCTGGCAACCGGTCAGGGCCAGTACGGCCATCAACAGCACAGCGTAAAAAGATCGAATGGACAGTGTGAACACGAGAGTCAGCTCCTGGTTTGAACGGAATCGACCAGGTGCTCCGCCCCGGCCGTGAATTGGGCGCCGCGCGACAGACGCTTGGCTTGATACATCGCCGCATCGGCGGCATCGAGCAAGGCCCCCGGCGTGACACCATGATCGGGAAAAACCGCAATGCCGATACTGAGCGAGGTCACGACACTGGTGTCGCCCGGCAGCGCGATGGGCATGTCCATGCTGGCGAGGATCTTGTCGGCAATGCGCTCGGCATCTTCGACCTTGTGCAGCGGCGTGAGCAGAACAGCGAACTCGTCACCGCCCAGCCGCGCCACCAGATCCTCTTCGCGCAATTGCGCACGAACGCGGTTGGCCACCGCCACCAGCACCGCATCACCCGCCGCGTGGCCAAAGTTGTCGTTGATGCCTTTGAAGCGGTCACTGTCGAGAAACAACACGGCAACACGTTCATCGTGTTTGCTGGCATTGCGCAACGCGCGGATCAAGCGCCCTTCGAAAAACGCTCGGTTCGGCAGACCGGTCAGGCTGTCGTGACTGGCCTGGTGAGCGAGGGTTTCGTTTTCGTTTTGCAGGTGGGTTTGCCACGACTCCAGTTCATCGAGCAAGGCGTTGAAGTCATTGCCGAGGTTGTCGAGTTCGGCGATCTGCGCTGGCGGCACGCGGCGATCCAGCGCTCGTTCGCTGCGCGCGGCGTGGGCCACATTCGCCAGACTGCGCAGAGGACCGGTAATCGCGCGTAACTGCCGGCGCGCCAGGTAGAGCGCCACCCAGGCGCTGATAGCGGTACAGAGAATGATCCCCGCCAGACCGCTGAGCAGAAAGCGCATCAGGCTGCCACCATGGCCGGTGAGCAGCACACGACCGATTTCACGGTCCTGATGCTCGATCGGCAGGCTGATGGGTTTTTCCAGGAGGGCGCGGGTGATCTGCATTTCCAGCTCAGAGAACAAACCGTTTTCCGGGCGTTGCCAATGCGCGAGCAGTTGCCCTTGGCTGTCCAGCACCTGGGCGTCAGCGACCTCTTCGGAGGAAGCAATCAGCGCCAGCGATTCATTGGCGGCCGACTTGTCGTTGAACACCACCGCGGCTTCCACGGTGTAGCTGATCGAACGGGCGATCAAGTGCAGGTTGTGATCGGCGTACACCCGTAATGCCAGTACGCCGAGCAACGTCAGCGAAACACTGGCCATCGCCACGCCCACCAGCGCGACCGTCAAATGCCCTCGGCCAATGACCGAACCCAGCGTTGGGCGGCTATTCGATCTGAACAGGTTCATGGCGCCGCCGATTTGCGACGCGACAATTGCAGCACGCTGGGGTGAATGCGCACGCCGCTACGGGCAACGGAGTCGAGATTGACCTCGAAGGACACTTGCTCATCGCCAACGCGCAGACAGAACAGGCTACCGACCGTGCATTGATCGCCACCTTCACTGATGCTCAGTACTGGATGACCAATCAGCGAAGCGAACAAGCGAGTGCGTTCATCGGGCGTGAGTTTGCCGATGTACACCGCATCGCATTCGCTGACGATGGCCGGGTTGTCGGCCAGCAGGCGACGTACGGCGACCGGCCGGCCGGTGGCTTGCGTGGTGCCTTTGACCAGGTCGTCGGTGTATTCGGTGGGGCCGACGATGCACAGGCGCAATTGCGCCGGCTCAACCGGCCAGCGCGCGTAGCTGAGAATGCCAAGAACTACCTGCGTGACAGATTTGGCCCGCTGTTCGGCCATGCCTGTCGGCGCTTGTGGTTGCGCGAAAGCCGCACCCGTCAACAACCAGAGCAGAACAACAAGCAACGCGTGCTTGCAGACAACTACGCGCCCTGTCGCCCAGACAGACACCTTCATGCAAGGATTCTCTTGGATCGTAGCGAAATGATGCCGCAACGATAGCACAGCAGTGAAACACCAGCGAGACAGCGACCTCTGACCGGTTGGTCAGTAAACGCCGCCAATCGTCTGGATTTTCACCCCCGAGGCGCGGCGCCCTCCTCCAGTTCCAGCATCAGCCCGCTCAGGCGTTTGACCCTGCGCTGCACCGCTTCTTCAAACACGCCGGAGCGGGATTCGATCAAGGTGAACCAATGTTTAGCCCGGGTAATGCCGGTGTAGATCAGTTCTTTGTTCAGTACCGGGTTCAAGGCATCCGGCAGGATCAGCGCCGTGTGGGCAAACTCCGAGCCCTGGGACTTGTGCACCGTCATGGCGTAGACGGTTTCAACATCGTTGAGGCGGCTTGGCAATACGAAGCGAACGCCGCCCTGGCCGTCGTTGCGCGGGAAAGCCACGCGTAACACCGGTTTGCCTGCGTCAGGGCCTTCACGCTCGGGCAGCTTGAGGGCGATGCCGATATCGCCGTTCATCAAACCCAGACCGTAGTCGTTGCGAGTCATCAATACCGGGCGGCCTTCGTACCATTGCTGATCATTTTCGATCAGACGTGCTTTGAGCAGCGCGGCGGTGATGCGTTGATTCAGACCTTCGACACCCCACGGCCCTTTGCGCACGGCGCACAGCAACTGGAAAGTGTCGAACGCCTGCAAGACTTCACGGGCCCAAATGACCCAGTCCGGATGTTCGAGTGGCCGGCCCGAGGGTGGACGCTGATCACGCAGCACGCTCAGATAATGGCGATAGCCTTGTGGGCCGTCGCCATGCCCCTCCAGCAACAGTCGCTCCAGCGTGTGATCGTGCTCGCCCTTGAGCGGCAGCGAATACACATCGTCATAGTGCCCGGCCGTGAGCAACTGGCGCGCTTCATCCGGCAACTGTTGGTTGACCCGACGCGCGAGCTGACCAATCCCACTGCCCTCGCCGAAGCGCCGGGAGTGGCGCAGCATCACCACTTGCTGGGCCAGCGGGTGGGTGCCATCGACGTCTTCATGCAAGCCACTGTCCTGCAGCGACTCACCGCTGACCGACTCCAGCCACCGTCGGGTCTGCGGGTTGTACCAGCCACTCTCGGCGTCTCGACACAAATCCCCCAGCACCGCGCCGGCTTCCACGGAGGCCAGTTGATCCTTGTCGCCCAGCAAGACCAGTCGTGCATGGGGTGGCAAGGCATCCAGCAGGTTGGCCATCATTTCCAGGTCGATCATCGAGGCTTCGTCGACCACCAGCACATCCAGCGGCAAGCGATTGCCGGCGTGGTGACGGAAGTGTCGGGTGCCGGGACGGCTGCCCAGCAGGCGATGCACGGTGGTGACGTCGCAAGGGATTTTCGCCCGCACCGCTTCGCTGACTTCCAACGACTGCACTTGCTGGCTGATGGACTCGGTCAGCCGCGCCGCGGCCTTGCCCGTCGGTGCCGCCAGACGAATTCGCAGCGGATGACCGGTGGCAACCGCAGGCGCTTGAAGCAGGGCCAGCAAACGCACCACGGTGGTGGTTTTGCCGGTGCCCGGACCGCCGGTGACGATGCTGAAAGCGCCACGAGTTGCGAGGGCGCAGGCGAGTTTCTGCCAGTCGATCACCTCACCCGTTTTCGCTGATCCGAACAGCTCGTTCAAGCGCTGCGGCAGATCGTCCGGCGTCGGCTCGACTTGCTGCAGACGCTGACGCAATGCCGTATCGATGCGCCGCTCGTAGGCCCAGTAGCGTCGCAGATACAGGCGTTTGCCCGCCAACACCAACGGGCGTTGTTGTGCTGAATCGCTGCTATCCGCCGCCAGCGCGATCAGAGAGCTGCCCGCTAGAACCTTGCACCAGTGAGCACCATCGAGCGCCTCGAGCAATTGCGAAGGTAGCAACAAGACACCACCTTGCACGTCCCCTTCGGGGGGCAGCGAAAGAGCGAAGTCGGGCGCTTTCAGGGTTTCATACAGATCGAGACAGACATGACCGTGGCCAAGTTGATGACTGGTCAGGGCAGCAGCAAGCAACACCAGCGGATCCGTGTTGCGTTCAAGTTCGTGCAGGAACCCGACAAACGCTTTGTCCAGCGCACGCAACCAGCCGCGCTCGACCCACCGGGTCAGCAATATCAACAGGTCGTCGGCGCTGGTCAGGGGCGATAACCTCGACAGACTGTCAGCAGCCAGCGGCGTAGGGAGCAGATCGGCAAAGGTGCGGCTCATAGCAGGACTCCCTGTTCCCAGGCGGGCTCGGTCTTGGGTTCGGGTTTGCCTTGGAACATCCGGTCGAGACGCTCGATCAGCTCACGGGGCGGACGTACAAAATAGACACCGCGACTATCGGCGCGAGTACCGCGCAGAAACAGATACAACGCCCCGCCGACATGCCGGTCGTAGTCATAATCAGGCAGCCGGGCCTTGAGCTGGCGATGCAACGCCAGCAGGTACAACACGTATTGCAGGTCATAACGGTTGTCGAGGATCGACTGCTCCATGGCCTGCTCGGTATAGGCCAGATCATCCACGCCGAGCCAGTTGGACTTGTAATCGGCCACGTAGTAACGGCCATTGTGTTCAAAGGTCAGGTCGATGAAGCCTTTGAACATGCCGTTGAGTTGCACTGGTTCTGCCGCCACACGGGCCACGCCCCTGTGAGTGTGCTGACGCACCAGTTCGTCGAGTTTGAGGACATCGACTTTATGGCTGGCGAACCAGAACTCCATCTCGACCCGATATTGCTTCAGTTGCTCAAGAACAACCGGTAGTTGCCCGCCAGCAATCGGCAGTGACGATTTGAGCAGGTGCTGCAGCCAGTCGCTCAGGGTGGTGATCCAGCCTTCCCAGCCACGCAGGTTACAGCGTCGGGCAATCGCATCCTCCAACGCCTCGCGGGTAACGGCAAAGCCGTCATCTCCGGCCCATTCCAGCAAACCGTGAAGAAACGTTCCTGGATTGGGGCCACGAGGAAAGCGATGGATATCGGCGCCACCGGCAATAATTTCTCGCGGGGCGTCGGGATCGAGGCGCTCATCATCGAATAGTTTTTGCGCTTGCGGGCTGTCCGGCGCTTCATCGCTGCCGACACTCAATACGTCGCTGATGCGCAATGCGCTGTAGGAGGCGATCCACCAGTTTTCACTGGCCTTGCGCTTGGGCAACAGCGTGGCGCTCAGCACGGCGTCATTGCGTGGCGGCTGGTAATGCTCGTCGGTGGGTTGCGGCATTTCATCGATGTGGATGGCCGGGCAGTCTTGTTGCAGGTCTTGAAGCCAGCGCTTCAGTTCGCTGGACTCACCCAGAGATACACCACCGCCGAGTAGATAACCCAGTGCCGAAAGGTGCAGCACCGAACTGTTGTTATTGCCGCGTTTGAGGTCCGTTACGCCCAACCAGCAGGCGTGCTGCGCGCGAGTCAGAGCAACGTAGAGCAAGCGCAGGTCTTCAGCCAGACGCTCATCGTCGGCTTGCGCGATCAGCTCGGCAGTCGGCTTGAGGCTAATCTGAGCCTTGCCCTCGGCGTCGTGATAATGCAGTGGCAATCGACTGCCATCCACGGGTTTCGCCGAACAAATGAACGGCAAGAACACCAATGGATATTCCAGACCTTTAGACTTGTGGATGGTCACGACTTTGACCAGTTGCTCGTCGCTTTCCAGACGTAGAATCTGCTCTTCGCCAGCCTGACCGGACACTGCCAGCAGTTCGGCCAAATGACGAATCAGCGCTTGTTCCCCGTCCAGCTCCGCAGCCGCTTGCTGCATCAATTCCGACAGGTGCAAAAGGTTGGTCAGTACACGCTCACCATCTGTGCGTCTCATCAAGGTTTGCGGCAGGTGGAAGTCATGCAGCAGGCGGCGCAACATCGGCAGTACACCTTGTTTGCGCCATAGCTCGCGATAGCCACGGAACTGCATGACCCGGGTTTCCCACACCAGTTCGTCCTGGTTCAGACGTTCCAGCTCTGCCAATGGCAGGTTCAGGGTGATGCAGGCCAGCGCGGCTTTCAGGGAACGTTCGACATCCGGCTCGGCACAGGCCTTGAGCCAGGACAGCAGGTCATGAGCCTCTTGCGCCGCGAAAACCGAATCCTTGTCCGACAGATAAACACTGCGCACGCCGCGGGCGGCGAGTTCACTGCGTACGGCCTGGGCTTCTTTGCCGTCGCGCACGAGAATCGCAATGTCGGACGGCCTCAGACCTCTGAAGTCTTTGCCATCCTGCACGAACCCCGCGTCAGCGCTTTGCCCGCCATTGAGCCGCGCGGTGATTTCGCTGGCGCACGCGGCTGCCAATTGCTGGCGATAGACCACGCCGGACAGTGGCTGGTCGGCAGGCAAATGCCAGATATTCAGCGCCGCGACATCTTGCCCGGCAACTTGCAGTTGTTCCTTGCGACCTTGAGATTCGACAGGAAGAAACGGTACCGGGTTGTCGCCGTTTTTCTCGCGGAACAAAAACGCGCCGCGTCCCTGCTCTCGGGACTCGGCACGTGCGAATACATGATTGACCGCGTTGACCATGCCATGGCTGGAACGGAAGTTAGTGCCCAGTGTATGCAGTCGGCCAGTGGTAGCCTGACGTGCGCGCAGGTAGGTGTAGATGTCTGCACCGCGGAAGGCGTAGATCGCCTGCTTAGGATCACCGATCAGAAACAGGCCGGTCTCGGGGCTATTGTCTTCGATGCGATAGATGCTCTCGAAGATTCGGTACTGCACCGGGTCGGTGTCCTGGAACTCATCGATCAGCGCGACCGGGAACTGCTCGCGAATCAACGTCGCAAGACGTTCTCCACCGTCGGATTGCAAAGCTGCATCAAGGCGCAACAACATGTCGTCGAAGCCCATCTCGGCGCGACGCCGCTTCTCTTCTTCAAAGCGTGCGCCTACCCATTTGGCGGCATGTTGCAGCACAGCGGCATCAGGAGTGGGCAGTGCATCGAGGCTCGACTTGAGTTTCGGCATGGCATCCAGACCCGGGTGGCTCGGGGCCTCACCTTTCCACGCTTCGGCCATGCCGTCGGGGGTCAGTCGGGTGAAACCGGTGCCGATATCCAGTTGCTCCAGAGACTCGTCTTCAGCCCATGCCTTGAGCTTTTCGAACCACGGTTCGAAGTAACGTGCCTGCATTTTGCGCCCGTCGACGGTTTTGCTAGTGACGCCTTGATGACAGATGGCGAGCAACTCGTCTGCCCATTGGCGCCAGGGCATTTTCAGTTCGATCAATGCCGCACGGCGCTCTTGCAGGCACTCCTCGATCAACTCTGCCGGAGCCTTGCCCTCGTCACTGTCGCGCTCACTGGCGAACAGACCGCGCACGCGAGGCAACAACGCTGCTGGCCCACCCCAGTTGCTGCGAACCCAACTCAAGGCATCGCCCTGCATCGGGTAACAGAACAGCCGCCAGTAATCGCGCAACACTTCTCCGAGCAAGTCGCTGTGATCGGTTTCCAGTGTTTGGGTGAACAAGCTGCCGCTGTCGAACGCATGTTCACGGAGCATGCGCTGACACCAACTGTGGATGGTCGAAACAGCGGCCTCGTCCATCCATTGCGCAGCGACATCGAGGCGGTTGGCACAACCGGGCCACTGCTGTGGTTCGAATTGATCGCGCAGCTCAGCAATCAGCCCGTCAGGGGCAGGTGTTTCGTCACGAAAGAATCGAGCTGCCTCAGCCAGACGCGTGCGTATGCGCTCACGCAGTTCCTTGGTCGCGGCATCGGTGAAGGTCACGACGAGAATCTGTGGTGGCAGCAATTCACGACCAAAGCCGCTCGACTCGCCACCGTGCCCAAGAATAAGTCGCAGATACAAAGCTGAGATGGTGAATGTTTTGCCGGTACCGGCACTGGCTTCGATCAACTGACTGCCCTGTAGCGGAAAGGCCAGTGCGAGGGGTGTTTTTGTGCTCATGCGCGAGCCCCTTCAGTGGACAGTGAACGCCATGGTGCTTCAAGCAGAGGGCGATACAACGCGTCGCACCAACCGGAGAATGTTTCATCTGCAAGCAATGCATCGAAGTCGGCGTATTGCCGGGACAACGCGGGGCTCTCACGGCGCTCGCCTTCGCTGGTCTGGCCGTCACCTTCATAGGCTTTACGCGCTGCCGCTTCGGCCTTCAGCGGATCGGTTTGGGAAAGCCACGCAAAAGCGGTTTTTACCGCGATCGGCAGTGGCTGTCGCATGCCTGCCTGCCAAGCGAGGAGCAAGTCACCAAGGAAACGTATCGCTCGTGCTGGCTCCATGGGTTCAAGCAGCAATGTATCGTCGCTGGCGACCAATGCTGTCGTCAGCGAAAGTCCGCTGGCGCAGGCCACCAAATGATTAACCCAAGGTTTGGTCAGCCGATGCCATTTGCGGCTTTTGATTGAGCCGATACTGTTGGGAATGGTCGTGATCGACAACAGGCCTGCGTCAGCGCGCTGGTGCAAACCCGCGAGCCAGCCTTCAAGACGCAAGCCCTGCAATTCAAGGTTGACCGGCATCGCACTGCTCAAAGGGGTAGGCCAGAGTGCCAGCAGTTGTTGATAACGCTGTAGCAAGTCCGGCAAAGGTTCGATCAGCTCACGTTGCAGGCACTCGCCAAACCCGGCCATTGGCAACAGACCACTGTTTTGCAGACGCCGGGCCTGGGCTGTCAGTGCTTGATCGACATTGTCCGGTTGCCTGAGAGCGGCTTCGAGCAAGCTGTCGCTGAGCGTGTAACGCTGTAATGCATCCAGCACGAAGGGTTCTTCGTCGGCTAGCGGCGCTTCGGCAGCCTCGAAATAAACCTTGAGGCGCTGGGTGAAAAAGTGCCGGACCGGGTTGCGTAAAAAGTCCTGCAACAAAGCCAGGCTCAGCGGCTCCTCTTGTACATAAGGGCTGAGTAACTGTGCTTCGCTTTGAGACTCATGCGGTTGATGCAGAACCTGCCATTCACTGGCATAGCTGAACAGGTGATCTCCTTCATGAAAATAGCGCGCACTGAATGGCTGCAGTGGATGCTCTTGCGTAATGGCACTCAGCAGATCGCGATTTTCGTCGAGCAATCGCCAGCCACTTGCGAGGTGATCGCGCAATTGGCCGATCAACACTGAAGCCGGTCGCTCACTGTTATCGCGGATGCTGCGACCAACCCAACTGATGTACAACTGGTTGCGCGCAGACAAAAGCGCTTCAAGCAAAAGATAGCGGTCGTCTTCGCGCCGGGAACGATCTCCCGGGCGGTAGTCGCTACCCATGAGGTCGAAATCCAGCGGCGGCTGCGCGCGGGGATAATCGCCGTCGTTCATACCCAGCAGGCAGACCAGTTTGAATGGAATGGCGCGCATGGGCATCAGCGTACAAAAATTCACGGCGCCGGCCAAAAAGCGCTGAGACAAGCGCCCCTGATCCAGACCCGCGAGCCAGGCTTCACGAACCACAGTCAGTGGTAGCTCATCCGCCAGGCCTACTGCCTCGCACGTTTCCAGCCAGGTCTCACGTAGCTCTTCGAGTTGGGTCAACAAGTAGTCGTCATGCTCGTTGCTGGCTTTGAAGAACAGTTGCATCAGCGCTTGCAATCGATACCCCCACTCCTTGGGTTGAGCAGGCTGAGTGAGCTGTTGATGGGCGAGTTCCAAGGCATCGAGCAGAGCCACCAACGGCCCGATCAGTGCGGCGTCGAGACCGCCGATTTCATCATAAGGTTCGATCCCTTCACACGCTCTGGCGCTGCCAACGGCATAGCCCAGGAGCATGCGGCGCAGACCGAAATGCCAGCTGTTCTGCTCAAGCTCGTCAGGTAAACCCAGACCCGCGCGCTGCTCGGCGTTCATCCCCCAGCGCACGCCGGCACCCTCGATCCAGTGGTGCAGTGTTGGCAGGTCGCGTTCTTCCACACCGAAACGAGCGCGAAGTGCAGGAACGTCAAGCAAATCGAGGATTTCACTGACCGGAAAACGGCTTTCGGGAAGCTTAAGCAGGTGTTCGACTGCGATCAGCAGTGGATCACGACCACGTTGCCCTTGATCCGCCAATGTGAAGGGGATGAACCGCTCGTCCTGCCGGTCAAGCTGACCAAACACCGCGCGGATATGCGGGGCGTAGCTATCGATGTCAGGCACCATTACGATCACATCGCGAGGACGCAAATCCGGGTTGGCACTGAACCGCGCCAGAAGCTGGTCATGCAGTATTTCGACTTCACGCTGAGCGCTGTGGGCAATGTGGAAACGGATCGACTCGTCTTGTACCAGATCGACTACAGGCCAGTGTTCGCGAGTCTCATTGAGTGGGCGCAACTCGAGAATGTCGTCCTGGAGTTGATTGAGCAGATTGTGTGGTTGAGTTTCGCTGAACAGGTCTATGCGGCCGTCGCGGAAAGCCGCCCGATAGCTATTGGGATCGTCATAACTGTCGAGCAGGTTGATGTAGTCCCGACCTTGTTTACCCCATGCAGCCAACAGTGGATGAGCGTGTTGATGCAGTGCATCAGGGTCCAGCACTGTGGGCATTCCAGTCTTGCGCGATTGCCGCTTGTATTGGTGCCGCAGCAAATCCTTGTCGGCGACAATATCGGCCCAGTGGTGGCGGCACGGGTTGTGAACACACAGCAGGACCTGACTGAAACGCGCAAGCCCGGCCAGTGCTTCAAGCACCTGGGCTGGCAGCGAAGAAATACCGAAAACGATCACTCGCGAAGGCAATCCCGCAGGAGCTTCGGCAAGATTGTTGATGCGCTCGATGAACCGTTGGTGAACGCCGGCACGACTCTGTGCCATCCCCTGTTCGCCAACGTCATCCAGCAGCGCACGCCACAGTTCCGCCTGCCAGCAACTGGTCGGGGGCAATGGTTTTACTTCACCTCTGACATTGCGCAACTGATGCCGACCTTCGGCCCAGTCTTCAAGCCAGTCAGCCCGGTACACCTGATACTGGTCGAACAGATCCGCCAATCGTTCGGACAATTGATAACGCTTGCGCAGGTCGGTGTCATGGGTAAGGAAGCGTTGCAACGGCTCGAAATGCGGGCGATCAATGACCTGAGGGAGCAGGCGCATGAGGCGCCAGGTCAGCGGGGCTTTATCGAGCAGGGATTTGGGAGGGATTTCATCTCGCCCCAGTACCATGCGGTACAACTGCCACATGAAACTGCCCGGCAGTTGCACATCAATCGCTGCGGCAATACCGCAACCGCCAAGGTCGTCTTCCTCAGGATCTTCGGCCAAGGCCAATTTTAGCCATTGGGCAATGCCGTTGCTCTGCACCAGAGCTATTTCGTTTTCCAGGGGAGCCAGCGGATAACGCCGCATGATGCTGATCACAAGGCTGCGCAGTTCGTCCAGGCTGTTGCTCTGGACCACCATGAATGCAGCGTTGAGGGACTGAGCGTCCGGCATAAAGGATTCCTTGGAAAGTACGAAAGCCAGGGCAGAACCTTAGCATTGTCGGCAGGTTGTGACAGCCGGACGGCGCCTGTGAATGCTGTAAGAACTTTCCTGCGGGCAAAACAAAACCCCAACTGCTTTCGCAATTGGGGTTTCGGAATTTAATCTTGACGATGACCTACTCTCACATGGGGAAACCCCACACTACCATCGGCGATGCATCGTTTCACTGCTGAGTTCGGGATGGGATCAGGTGGTTCCAACGCTCTATGGTCGTCAAGAAATTCGGGTACTGAGTCGTGGCCAAGTGGCCTCGCTTCAGCAAATTGGGTATGTGATGGCTTTCGGTGTTTTGTGCTGCTTTTTTAAGTGCAGTCGAACTTTCGGTTCGTTTCGTCTTCACACACCGCAATCTGGTGCCTTTTCAGGTCAGCAAATTGCTTGGGTGTTATATGGTCAAGCCTCACGGGCAATTAGTATTGGTTAGCTCAACGCCTCACAGCGCTTACACACCCAACCTATCAACGTCGTAGTCTTCGACGGCCCTTCAGGGAACTCAAGGTTCCAGTGAGATCTCATCTTGAGGCAAGTTTCCCGCTTAGATGCTTTCAGCGGTTATCTTTCCCGAACATAGCTACCCGGCAATGCCACTGGCGTGACAACCGGAACACCAGAGGTTCGTCCACTCCGGTCCTCTCGTACTAGGAGCAGCCCCTCTCAAATCTCAAACGTCCACGGCAGATAGGGACCGAACTGTCTCACGACGTTCTAAACCCAGCTCGCGTACCACTTTAAATGGCGAACAGCCATACCC